>NZ_JBRIIJ010000001.1:0-1853992 GCF_056934385.1 Haloarcula sp. H-hyl2
AAGACTAGTTGCAAACTAGGATGTTCGTCGTTTTATTTCCCAAAAGACACGTTCGATAGCATTCCGATTTCCATGTGCAAGCGTCTGAAATCGGTAGCCATCTTCAGCCAAAACCGGTCCAAGATAATCAGCATCGTCGACGAGAAATACAACGTCGTCAAGCTGATACCGGCGATGAAGCTCGGTCAGAAACCACCGCGTCGTCTGTTTCGTCGTCGTCGGAAAGAGGCTAAAATGCAGGATTTCGTTCGTTTTAGGATCGACAGCGCCGTACAGCCAAAATTGCTGCCCATGGAAGCCGATCATCTTTTCGTCGACTGCAAGCTGATCCGCAGTCACCGTCAAGATTGGCTGTAAATCAGGTTTGTGAACCCATTCGTGGATCGAGGCATGACTGCGTTGGACTCCCAACTCCTCAAGAAACTGACTGGCATCCCGAAGTGACATACCCGCCAGATGACATCGGATGCCCACTTCAATCGCCCACTCGGGAGTCCGCTGTCGCTCCACAAACGACAAGTCGATCCACTCGATACATCCACTGAGACGGTCGAATTCGGACATAATCACTCAGAACTCGTCCGCCTCATTCTCTAACTTAACGCGACCGAGGAGATATGGTAAAATACTATATCCGGCTACTCCTTGACCCTACAATGGAATTTATCCGACGTACTAAAAAGTTGTTGTCACAGACAGGGACTCGGTTGAAACACCATGGTCCTCGTACTGCTACTGAGTTTGCAGCAGTACATCTCAGATACAATCTGTTACAGCGTCAAATTTTCGGCAGAGACGTGTTCACTGGACGACTCCCTTACGATAGAGACTGGGACCTTCTTGTCGTTCTGGATGCATGTCGTGCGGACCTATTCAACGATGTTGTAAACGATAATGTGTATGCATACGTTGATGACACTGACACGGTTCTTTCAGTTGGTGGAAAATCGGCAGAATGGATGCGAGTAATGTTTGATTCAGAAAATCTCTCTGAGGTCAACGATACGGCTTATGTGACCGCGAACCCACATACTGATATTGTCTTCTCGGAGAAAGCGACAGCGTCAAAAGACGACTTCAAACTTCTTGACGAAGTCTGGAAATACGGGTGGGACGATGACATTGGGACAGTGTTGGCTGAGACCATCACAGATCGAGCGATAGATGTAGGGCGCTCTACCGATGCCTCACGAGTTATCGTTCACTATATGCAACCACACTTCCCTTCAGTTCCGCGTCCAAGTCTCGGCTCAAAAATTGATATAGAAAAAGTCGGAAATACCTGGCCGGACTCAATTTGGGAGCAAGCAATTTACGGAGAGGTTTCGGAATCGGATATCTGGGATGCTTACGTTGCAAACACTGAATACGTAATGGACAGTCTTGAGACACTCCTAACGAATTTTGAGGCAGACGAGACGGTAATTACCGCGGACCACGGTAATGCAGTCGGCGAGAAGGGGTTTTACGGTCATGGAGGATATCCAGTCAGGGAGATACGGGAGGTCCCTTGGTGTCGTGCTTCTGCATCAGACGAAAATACGGTCCAATCAGAGATTAAGAAGGCCGAACAACAGATAGAGGATGACGTACAAACTCGTCTCAAGTCACTTGGATATGTAGATTAAATCGGGATATCCGTCTCCAAATCTACGTTATTCTGATACCACTTCTTGGTGTCATCGATACCGTCGCGTAAGTCGTACTTGGGTTCGTATCCCAATATCTGTCGGGCTTTGGAGATATCTGCAACGTAGCGGCTTACTTCGCCAGTCCGGTTTTCTTCCACGTGAATAGAGGAGTCGCTATCGAGGGAGTCGGTGATGATTTCCGCGAGTTCGATGAGGGATTTTCCCTCCCCGGAGGCGATATTGAACGTAGTACCCTTCGCTTTGTGGAAGTTGTCCAGTATTTTGAGTATCCCAGAGACACAGTCCGAGATATGAGTGAAGTCGAGGACTTTGTCTTCGCCGTAGACGGTAAGATCTCGGTCCTGCGACGCTAGAGCGAGGAACAGTGGTATCACACGGTCCGATACGTCGTACTTTCCGTAGACGTTCGAGAACCGCATAATTGCCATATCGATACCGTAGCACTCACTGTAGGATTTCAGCATAGCTTCGCCAGCGACTTTGCTGGCAGTGTACGGACTCTCGCACTTGTCGATGTACGTGTCTTCTTCGTTATACACCAACTTTCCGCTGTAGTTACCGTACACCTCACGACTACTGCTGAAGAGGACGTTTTCGACGCCGTGCTGGCGCGCATATTCGAGAACGTTGAATGTAGACTGGACGTTCTCGTGAGCGTCCTTCGGGTCCTTTACGAGGTCGTGCACTCTGGCGTTTGCGGCGAGATGGACGATAGTGTTGATTGAGTCCGGAATTTCCCCGAAGAAGGACTCGTCGGTGAGGTCCGCGGTTATACTTACATCCTCGACTTCTCTCGACCACTGGTTCGGTCTACTGTCGATACCAGTTACTTTTTCGTTTTGCTCGAGAAGTTTCTCAGACAGCAATGTTCCAATTGTCCCACTGGAACCAGTGACTAGGATTGGTCCGTCCATTATACGCACTCACTTGCGTTTGAAGTACTTAAAACCGGCGTGAGTCGGTGACAGCGGTTCGAGACCTTCGATGTCCTTGCCGACAGGGAGTAGGGGAGTTAACTTGTCTCCGAAGATGCGGACGGCAACCCTCGAACGAGAGACTACGGCCACGATGTTCGTCGGAACAGATACCGCTGTGCCAGTAGGATTATGTAGTGCGATTTCCGTGAGGACCGGTTGAAGCGACACAACTTTATCTTCCGAATTAAAACACTGCTTAAATGACTAATGTAGAGTCTAAGCGGATTGGCATTTTTCTTCCCGCATTAGTTACAGGCGGGGCCGAGCGAGTGATGATCAATCTCGCTAACGAACTGTCTTCCCGTGGACATGAGGTAAAATTCATCTTGGCACGGATGGAGGGGGACCTTATTTCCGATGTCGATAGCGGGGTGGAACTGGTGAACCTGGATTCCTACGAATTTCCACTCATCCCAACGGTAGGGGCGCTCGGCGACCTGACCCGGTATCTCCGGAAAGACGAACTTGACGTGTTAATATCAAACCTCTCGCATGTGAACCTCATTTCTATTATAGCGCATCGAATTGCGAGGAGCTCAATGGACCTTGTGGTCGTGGAGCAGAATACCATCAGTGCGCAGCAGGCATATAAAACCAAAATAGCGCTCCAAATGGCCAAATTTCTCTACCCGTATGCGGACGAGCGAGTCGGTGTATCGGACGGCGTCTCCGACGATTTATCCACCGCTGCGAACCTTCCTCGCGACAGTATAACAACCATCTACAGCCCTATCGTTTCACAGCAGGTCTACGACTTAGCGGGGGAGTCGGTGGACCATACCTGGTTCGCTGATGACGACATCGAAGTGGTACTGAGCGTAGGGAATCTTCGGAGGCAAAAAATGTATCCGACTCTCGTTCGGGCATTCGACCGCGTTGCGGCCGAGAGAAACGCGCGGCTTCTAATCCTCGGCGAAGGTGGAGACCGTGAGCGAATTGAAAGAGAAGTGGAATCACAAGGACTCGAAGACAAGGTTGAGCTTCCGGGCCAGGTCTCGAACCCGTTCAAGTATATGTCTGAAGCGGATGTGTTCGCACTCTCATCTGGATGGGAAGGGTTACCCACCGTACTGGTCGAAGCACTCGCATGCGGTTGCCCAATTGTCTCGACAGACTGTCCGAGTGGACCGGACGAAATCCTCAACGGTGGAGAGCTCGGGACACTCGTCCCGGTCGGTAACGAATCGGCTCTTGCAGAGGGAATTATCGAGGCGCTAAAAAGAGAGCACGATACAGAGATACTCAGGCGGCGCGGGAAGGACTTTTCCGCTGAAACTGCTGCGAAAAATTACGAAAACCTGTTATTCGAGCGCTAATCGCTCCGATAGCTCGCTACGATATTCCCCAGTTCCGAGAAGGTAACCGCTCCCGTGATAGAGGCGAGACTGACAAATATCAAAAATCCAACCGGCGGGACAATCAATAGCGAGAGGATATCTGACTGGAGATACGATGCGAGTCCGAATATTGGTATTGCCGAACCGAGAGCCGTCGCGAAGATACGACCGGGCCGAAGGTCAAGCAGTGGGTTAAATCCGATTTTGCGAGCCGCGATAATATGGAACAGCAACATCGATCCGTAACCGATACTGGTAGCTACGGCAGCCCCAACCATTCCGAATCTCGGAATCAGGAGTACGTTCAAGCCGAGATTTAGGATTGCTGACGCACCAGTCGCGACAATCAATACACGTAAATCCCCCTTCCCCTGCCCGATTGGGTAGATCTGCCGGATGAGTGCAAACCCAAACACTCCGGGAAGGAGTATCAAAAGTGGCACAACGCTGGCCTGAAATTCAGGGCCATAATACAGTGTCAAGAATGGTTCGGCGAGAGCAGCGAGCCCGATAATAAGCAAGGATAACACTAAGCTAGTGTATCTCGTGGACAAGCTCGATAGGCGCGTAATTTGTTCTGTGTCCCCCTCAGCCCAGAGCTGTGACGACTCTTGAAGAAAGACAGTTTGAATCGCTAATGGAACGAACCAAAGAAACTCACTCACGACCAAGGCAGCCTTGTAGTATCCGGTGATTTCACTCCCCTGAATAGGTTGGAGTAGTAAGATATCGGCGTGGTACATAGACTCCAAAAGTGCTGCGAGGATTATTGATTTAATATTGAAAGACATCATCTTGCTTCGGGATATCTCGGTTTTTTCTGATTTAATCGAAGTTTTGAAATTTATATACTCACGTACGATATAAAACGAAGCGAGTACCATCATGAGTAGACCAGCCAGGCGAGCGGCAAGCAAGCTACTCACTCCGAACCCCTGGAAAACCGCTCCGATGGCTAAAACTCCAAAAATAACTTGAGAAAGGGGCCGAAGCGGGTCTGCGTAATGCTCGAGGTTTAAACCATGGAGGGCGCTTCGGCAAAGAGAGAACAGTTGTCGCCCGAAAATAATCACACTCCCCAAGAGGAAATACACCCGAAACTCCCCGCCGTAAACTCGTGGTAGAATCGGACTGAGTGCAAACAGCCCAACGAGTATCGAGCCGATGAGACCAAGAGAGACACCATAACGGAAATACAGACCAAAAACCTCTGACCGCCACTGAACGGAGTCGGGATTCTCCGCAATGAACTTCCGTAGTCCGTCGAATATACCGCCATCTATGAAAATAAAGACGAGACCGATGAGAGACGTAACGACTGCGTAATCACCGTATTGCGCACTCCCAATCTGATTCACGATTATTGGCGTGGCAATCAACGTAACGAGGATGGCACCTATTTTTGAACCCGCAACGGCGATGACCCCCTGAATAACGCTGCGTGCCATGGATTATGGAAAAGGGTTTGAGCGTAGTGGTATAAAAATGGTAGAAGTGATGTTACGGCGAATCAACCGCTCTCGGCGGATAGCGTTAGTTACAAGCCGGTCAGTATCAGAAGCAACATTTACTGAATGATGGCAGGAGATGACGTTTCAATCATTATTGCGACGAAAGACAGGGAAGCGGATCTCCGGGAGTGTATTGACTCAATCGGGGCACAGACAACTGCTCCAGCAGAGGTAATTATCGTCGACGATGGGGAGTTATCGGAGGAGTACATACAATCACTCCGTCAGAAGTTGGATAGGCAAACGGACCTCGTGCACACGGAATCGGATGGGTCACCCGGTCTTTCTGTCGCGCGAAATACCGGGATACGGCGGGCTGTGTCAGCAATAACCCTTGTTCTGGACGATGACACGAAAATCGGGCCAACGTATCTTGAACAACTTGTCTCGTGGTATCGGGACATCGACGACTCTGACTTCATCGGGGTTGCTGGATACGACGACAGCCAGCGGGACCCGTCACGGGTAGAACTGTTGTTTCGACGAATATTCAATCTGGGAACCGGTCACTGGACGATTAACGGAGTCGGTATGCAGTCGTACGTGGCCAACGACGAGCCAGTGAAGGGACACTGGATGCCAGGATACAATTTTTCACATCGGCGGGATGTAATCCGCGAGCATCCGTTTCCGCAGTACAATGGTGGTCGCGAATCGCTGGAAGACATCGCTGTCGGCTGGGAGCTCAAGCAGGATGGAAAGTACTGTATTATCGACCCAGACTTGCCGATTGAGCATAACGAATCTGTCATCAACGAGTCCGGCTTCGGTGTCGGTGTGAAAAACGGCCGAAACCGCGTTCGGTATTTCAGGACATACGGCGAGAGGTACAGATGGCCACTGTTCTTGTGGGCGATGTTCGGCGTGATATTGCTCCAATTTGCGGTTCCGCTCGTTAATAAGCGGTTCTACTATCATTGGACGAAGTCACTTGGAATAATGACCGGGATGATAAGACAGATTCTCGCCGGTGAGGAGAAACCGGTGTACTGACGTCAGTTCGGCCAGCTGTCGGTGAATACTGTGGTTAGAACGGATAACAGTAGAAGAGATTCCGTAGGCATATATGTCGGTATCCAGTGACGATACCGGTACGGGAGAGTGACAGAGCAATAGCGCAGACGGTGCGAGTTATAGATATCCCAATTCGCTCAGACGTTCCTCAGTTTCCTCGTCGACCCCCTGCTCCGAACGGGGTGCGACAGCATCTGTCGAACGATACCAGTTCTGGAACAGTTCACGGAAGCGATCTTTAAGAGCCTCGTTTGTGTCCCCGATGTCTGTATCTTCAGCCTGTACGTCAAACAGTTTCTCACCACCGTTGAGCAACCGTACCAATTGTAACGCCATCGCCCGGGTCGGAAACAACCGGAGGTTCTGCCACGACGGCCGGTCGCCGGTCAGTCGCACGTACTTGTGGTTCTCGTCTCGTACGGAGTGATATCGGACATCTCCGCCGATGACAGAACTCGTGGAGTAGACATAGTCGTTGACAGTCTCGCCGTCAAGTGTGGGGAGTAGCGACTGTCCCTGGGCGCTCCCCCACGTCTCATCTAGAGCCACGTCGACGACTGTCGGGCCCACGTCGACGTTCTGTGCGAGCGCGTCGACGCGTTCGCCCGCGTGGGCCTGCTCCGGAAGCTTCAGCACGAGGGGCACGTGCAGGAGTTCGTCGTAGGGCAGTACTGCCTGGTGTCCGAGCCAGCCCTGTGGCTCAAACAGACGGCGCTGTTTCCGAATCGAACCCGGGACCACCGTCTCCAGTAGGCGACGGGTGATCCCATCGACGTGTTCGAGTCGCGCGTGTTCGTCGAACAGTTCCCCGTGATCCGACAAGAGGGCCAAGAGCGTTTCGTCGTAGATGTCGTTCTCCCGCAGCACTTGGAGGATACGGCCGAACTGTGCGTCGTTGTAGTGAATTGTGTTGTCGTAGAGATCACGAACTGCCTGGGCCTGGGCCGAGTCGGCGTCCTTCAGTGAGGGAATCGAACCAAGTTCTTGCTCATCCGGGTCGGCGAATCTGTTATGTGCCGGCGTCTGGTACGGGGTGTGTGTCCCGCTCGACCAGACAAACAGGAAGAAATCCCGGTCCGCGTTGGTGTCGAGCCACTCAACGACCTGGTCAGTCACCACTTCCGGCGCCCGCGAGTCAGTGGGCGACTCCGTCTCGAACAGGGTGATGAACTCGTCGAACCCCTCGTCGTAGCCGCCCTGTTGGCTGACGGTGGCCATCGTCGAAATCGCACAGGTGTGGATGCCCGCGTCCTGGAACGGTGTCGCCATCGTCTCCGCACCATCCGCCAGGCGGTCCTGCCAAGACAGCCGCCCGTGGCTCTCGGGGTATCGGCCAGTGAGGATAGCGCCCGAAGACGGCGTCGTCCAGATCGCCTGCGAGAATGCCTGCTCGAAGACGACGCCTTCCGAAGCGACAGCGTCGATGTTTGGGGTTGTCTGTCTCGTGTGGCCGAACGAAGAGACGTGATCCGCTCGCAGACTGTCGAAGACGAAGACGATAGCTTTCATACAGACGTAATATACTTTTATAGAGTGGCTTACTCGCTCTTTGTGGTTTCGTTTTCACCTTTCGGGCTCCCAAAGCTGACTGAATCGACGGTGCCAGTGAAGGAGTTGTCGCCTATCCGTTCTGCCCCGATGACAAGTGACGAGTCCACGGCCGGATCTCCGGCAATAGATGCGGAGTCGACAGTCTCGCCGTCGACTGTCAACTCGGCCCGGGACCCGTCCCAGACAACCGAAACGCGATACCACGTGCCGTCCGTCACTGGCGGTCCCCGGAGGATCTCAGTCTCCTGGTCCGTCCCGACGACAGCCCTGATTTCCCCGTCAACAATGGCCAGTTCGTAGCCGCGTTTCTCGTTCAACGGTGCCTTCGGGGCGTGAGACACTAGCCGGGGCGTGAACGAACTGTAATCCACAGACTCGTTGGCTCTGAACCGAATAGCAAGTTCGAATCCGTCGGTGCCGTTTAATGCGCCCGCCCGGTGAACCTCGACAGAATCACCCTCGTCGAATCGGAGGCCGGACCCAGTATCGTGGGTCGTCCACTCCGCGCCGGTGATGACACCATGGTTCCCACCCTCTGTGTCGAACGCAACATCTCCGGTGCCGGCATTGAACGGCCAGTTGGCCTGTGGCCGGTGGTCCGTGACAAAGTACCCCTCCTGAACGTCACGCTCTGTAACGGAAACATCCTTTGGGCCGGTGTATGATCCCGGATATGGGACCGTCACGGAATAAAAGCCGTTCTCAGTCGGGCGACTGCGGGCCTCAAACTTGAACATCTGGTCGGGATGCGATACCTGCGTCGTGTAGTTCACCGTGTGGTTGGCCGGGGCGCGGCCCACGATTCGGGCGCCTGGTACCAGAGCAAACGTCCGTACCGAATCCCGCTCTGCACCCGAGATGGCTCGGTAGTGTCCGACATTATCTGTCTCGTCAGTTGCGCTGCCGTAGTTCCGAAACAGTCGGTTGTACAGTGCTTCTGAGTCGTTAATACCCATCTCCACTGTCAATACCACAAATCCGACGCGACCCGCCAGCTCATCGTAGGTACCAGCGGGGTCACGGCTGGTGATAACGGCACTATATCTCTCACGGGCGAACCTGTAGCGTTGGTACTCGTCGTGGACCAGATAATTGTACATACGGTTCTGCCCCCACTGGCTGAGGACATAGTTCTCCGGATACTCCAGCCCGTGTTCGACGGCGTACTGTTCCATCTGGACCCCCGCATGATAGGCGTCATTGCCGACAGATATCTGGCTCTGCTTGACCGGTGTCTGAACGATACCTATCCCTGACACTAAAAGAAACAGTAGTATCCAAGAGAGTGCGACACGCGGCTCAGGGAGGACCAGTGTAGGTGCTCGACGCTCCACGTTCGTGCCGCCGATGAACGTCACCGGTTCTGCGAGATCAACCCTATTGGCGAGAATCAGGAACCCGAGGCTCCCGAAGAGCGTCATGAATATGGAGAGCTGGCCGAGAAATCGAATCCGAACCAGCGAGAAGAAGAAAAAGTACCATCCGAACACGACAGGGGCAAGCCAGCGGGCGTCAGCCCACTTGGGGAGTCTAGCAGTGATATAACCAAGAATTGGCAGGGCCAGAAAAAAGACGAGCCCGACGAGTAGAATGGGCCCGAAGATGCTACCTAAGCCGTGTGAGAAGACACTCGCGTTCTCTGCGATACCCTTCGATTCTAGCAGCAGAAGAGCTTGGCTTACGCCGTTAGCAATCGGGGGGACTAGATTATAGAGAGCAGTTGCCCCTGCAAACCCTACCACCAGTAATCCAGCCCCGGTGGCGCGAGCAGAGACACCGTACCGGGTGGCCCCTTCGGACAGTAGTGCCACCGACAGGCCACCACCAAGCAGAAGAGCAGGAGTGACCGTCCGCAACGGTTGTACGAGTCCAAACTGAGTTCTAAATCCAGCGATCATGGCAGCCGCAAGCGCGAATCCGACAAGCAAGGGAGCGGTTGATTTGAGAGGCGACCGGTCGCGTTGAACAGCAGTGAGAGTAAGGAGGGTGAGATAGGGAACCAACGGCAACAACATTAGTGGCGCACCCCGCCAAGAGAGCAGCTGTGCGACGATAGTGATTGCAAGTAGAACTGAGTACCCAAGCGGGAACTCAGAAATGTCGCCTGTTTCGGATGTATGAAAGTGGATGGCAAGTTTGACCAAGCAAAAGATGAGTGCGGAAAGGATGGCGTAATCCAACGCGTGGTGGTCTGTAAATCCCACACTGGACCGGTATGCGTGGTACGGAATTACCGCTAGAAGAGCTATTGCGACGTACCCAGTGCGGCGGTCGTCTGTGAGCAGGATCGCGGCCCGGTAAACGAACAACGCGGTCACCAAGGCAGCTAGAACTGGATACCACGCCAACAGCAATCGAGCAGTCTGTGTTGCCCCACCCAGAAGCGACGTTATCCACCAGATCCCTATGATGAGTAACGGATCGCGTCGGCGAACCGGGGCTGGTAATTCGGACAGCCCCCCGATATCGAACGCAGGATATGTCCCAAGCAGTTGCTCGATCCAGTACAAATAAAAGTAGGAATCGTTTCCCAGCAGTACAACGGCTTGGTCCCTGAACACGCTTCCATACGTGAGCGCCCGCATTAGTACTACAAAGAGAGAGAGTCCGACAAGGACGCCAATATGTCTCCGCGAGAGAACGTCGAGTTTCACCCGGTACGATGCCACGTACTCTCGGACGGTAAGCGACCCGTTTGTAGTCCGGGTAGGCTCAGTGTCGGTGACGGCGCGCCTGACCGCTTCGGGGTCGGTCAGCCGGTACGATTCCCCATCTTTCTCTGCGACTCCTCGGGCGACAAGTTCACCAAACCGGCCGGAGTCAAGCGAGGTGTCGCTGAAATCCCACGGCCCCTGCTCGTCCAGAGAGAGAAGTTCCAGAAGATGGTCTTCGAGACCGGGGTACTCCGTAAGGAGTTCTTCGACATTCTCGCGTGCGTCATCCATATTCGTATGCGGAGATAGCGGACTACAAAAAAGTATCGTCACTGAAATATGTCTTGTCCGGTTGTATTGAAAATCAGCACCTATTCATCAGCGTTCTCGAATTATTTCAAGACCATCAAGAGCAGAAGAGGGGCTGTCAAGTATATCTATGTTGAAGCAGCGACAGTTGACTCCAGAAGCAATTCGGTTTCTTCTGCGACTACTGCCCACGAGAATTCTTTCGCGTCCGCCCGGTTGCGTGATCGAATTGACTCAATGGTGTCCCGGTCGGCAAGGAGGGTCTTAATTGCGTCAGCGAAAGCCGAGGGGCTGTCGGAGACGAGCTTCCCGTTCTCCGGACTGTCGAAGAAGTCAGCATACACCGGCAGTTCTCGAGCGACTACGGGGAGCCCTGCAGACATCGCCTCCAGCAGGACGATTCCGAATCCTTCCTGTTTCGAAGCGAAGACGAACAGGTCGGCCTCATTTAACAGCTCAATCTTCCGGTGTTCGCTGACATATCCATGGAAAGTGACAGCATCTTCAATACCGAGGTCTGAGGATAGTTCACGGAGATCACTCTCCATGGGCCCTTTACCTGCTAAATCAAGATGGACAGCTTCGCCCCGGTCCCGAAGTGTCGCCACGGCCCTGAGGAGCAGACCCTGATTTTTCCGTTTCGTTAATCGGCCTAGTGTGAACAGACGGCCGGGTGTGCGGTTGGTTGTCTCAATCTGGTAGTCATCGTACCTAACACCGTTCGGTATGACACACAGCCGGTTGGAATCGAATCCCGAGTTGACGAACTGTTGTTTGATGTGGCTAGATGGGACAACAATAGCCCGATAATCAAAGTTACGCACGAACGTCTGGAGACCCAGCAAGATAGTAGCAGTCAACGGGTCGTACATTTTATATGACTTTCTGTCGAAAAACTCGTGTTGTACGGCGACAATCGGGACTGAACAGAGTTTGGCAACAGCAATCGCCAGTGTTGGGTATGGGGCCATATTTTCAACAATGATGTCGACATCGTGGCGGACAACAAGCGAAAGCAAAATTGGGAAGCTAAAGAACGGAAAGAGGTAGCGTGTCAGGAAAAACGATAGAGTCTCGAACCGAAAGGCAGCCTCAGGAATAATGGAAACATGCCGAATCTGGCGACTATCCCTGTCGGACCATTTTGATAGCTCTGGTGCAGTCTTACCTGTGATGACGATAACATCATGACCCCGGTCGGCCAACCGTTTCGTGACGGCATCGGCGCGCTCCTCCCCGCCACCGCCCCCCGCAAGTGGTGACGCCTTGATTGTATAAATTATATTCATAGATATATCTGAAATGTAGAAGTTAGCGTATCCATGTTACAACGATGGTCCGTAACAGTCCAAGAGCGTATCCAACTTGTGGCTTCTTTGTTTCACCTGCCTGTCGCTCCTCAATAGTAATTGGTATTTCTTTAACACGAAGATCGTTCTTCCGTGCCTCAATAATCAGTTCTGGTGCACTGAACCGTTCCTCCGTCAGACGAAGCTTCGATAGCTCTGACCCACGAATTGCCCTATAGCCGTTTGTACAATCGGTTATTTCAGACTTTGTCAATATATTGATTAGGAAAGTAAAAGCATGTATGCCGGACTGACGGGCGAACCCATTATCCGTATCATCCACACCCTTGTGGCGAGATCCCATCACATAATCAGCGTCACCACGTATGATTGGTTCAACCAAGCGTTCTAGCTCTTTTGCCGGGTGTTGTCCATCAGCGTCCATAGTAACCACAATGTCTGCTCCGTTCTCCTGTGCAATCTTGAACCCGGTCTGGAGGGCACCGCCCTGACCCTGATTGATTGCATGCTCAACAACAACGGTGTTCCCAACCTGTGCTTGAGTCGCCGTATCATCCGCTGAGCCGTCAGAGACTACGATTGCACAGATTTCATATCCTGATACCCTTTTTGGTAGCGATTTGATTACGGACTTGATAGTGTCTGCTTCGTTGTATGCCGGAATGACGATATTGATGCTCTTATGACCACCATCAGTCACCGTTGCTTGGTCAACCGACAACGTTCTAGTTAGTCTAGATATCATCTTCTTATTGTTTCGAATAGAAGTTATGAGATAGAGGATGATAACAAGAAGTCCGATGTTCGCAAACAGCGATATCGCGATGGGACGCCGCTGGATATTGAAAAAACTCCCTAGAGAATCGTACACTACCGGGGCAAGGACTATCAGTAAGAGTCCGCCTGCAATCAGAAACGAAAACACTAGATCAACTTTGGCGAACCGGGTCCGGTACCGCTCAAATCCCCAGAGTAGCACACCAGCGGCAACAAGTAATATCAATCCCGAAAATGTTAAGTCCATACTTGATAGCATGAATTGCGAGTTGTTTGACTGATTCGGTTAAGGGGTTATAATTCTATCTTTTTGAGAGGGTGTCATAGAACGAGTAGCACACCAAAGAGCAGGGTGAACGCTGAGGTGGATGAGTTCAGCGACCCTGCAAGATGATCCTTCGGTAGAGTCGTTCTTCAATGTCGCGGAAACCGAGACGCTAGCGTTGTTTGAGCATCTCTCCTTTGAGTTTCTCGAAGAGTTCGACGTGTTCGCCCCGGCGCAGACGGGGCGAACACGAGATCACGAACCACCAGAGCTGATGCGTGGCTTCCTCCATTGCTACTACCACGACATCTACGGCATTCGTCCCGTTGAGCGAGAGCTTCGGAACACGGTCGTTTGGCTGAGCTGTGGGTTCGATCGACCGCCGTCGAGAGACGCGGTCGATCGCTTTCTCACCGACCTCGAACACGTCGTCGACGAGGTCTTCGACCGACTCGTCGAGCAGGCCGCCCGGCGCGGCCTGCTCGATGTGACCTACTGTATCGATTCAACTGACGTGAGAGCGATGCCCGCCGATCAAGACGCGTCGAAGTGCTACGATCCAACCGACGACGAGTACTACTACGGCTACGGTTGCACGATCGTCTCGACCGGGCAAAAGATCCCGATTGCAGCCGAGTTCACAGAGAGTAAGCAAGCACCAGAGGAGACGGCGATGCGCGTCACACGTGACGCGCTCGCCGTCGCCAAGCCGATCTGGATGGTCGGTGACAGCGCCTACGACACGCTCGACTGGCACGACCACCTGCTGGCCGCAGGGGTCGTGCCAGTCGCCCCGTACAACGCACGAAACACTGACGACCCGAAAGACATCGAGTACAGGGTCGAAGACCGCATCGAACAACACAGCGAGGACGTTCAGCTGAAGCAGTCCACGTTGGATGAGACGTACAACCGCCGTACTGGAGTCGAACGAACCAACGAATCAGTGAAGGACTGCGGCCTCGGGCGAACGCACGCCCGAGGCCGCGTCCATGCACGAGCACAGGTCTTCCTCGCTCTGTGCCTTCGCCTCGTTGTCGCAATCACCAACTACGAACGCGGAGACAATCCGGGAAGCACGATCATCACGGTGTGACAAGAGTTCTATGACACCCTCTTTTTGATTCTATTGGTCCATGGTTAGTATGGGTTTCTGCCTACAGCGATATCTTCTATTTTAAATTGTGATATTTATTTTAATAATATTGCCTACATATTAAAATTAATATTTTATAATAAATGGGTAGACTAGTAATTATACAGCAATCAGAGATGGAACGGAATATTTGCTACAAAATTGATTTACTATCTCAAAATTGCTCGGTTGATATGAACTGGTCATGACTAACATTGTTCACGGTATGGGGCGGTGATAACACCGAATCGATCTCGGCGAGGGTCGTTTCAACGACAACAGCTGACACCGACCCATCTCCGGATAATCGTGCCTGCTCGTATAGTTCCGTCGCCCACTGGAGTGTCTCCCGGGTCGTCTGGTCGATATCATCGTCGGCATACTCCTGATAGAACTACCACGTAGTCTGGCCCGGAGTCCGCCCGATATCGGCACTGAGCTGCTACCGGAGGACAACATAACCAACTCTCGCGGCTGCCGCAGACTGCTGTACGTCGAGATAGCCGCGGGCAGTGTTCGAGCAGCGAGACTCTGTTCCCACGCGAGTCGATGTAGACGGCCGGTTCGGGGACACATTCCCAGCACCCAGAAGGCAGTTTCCTGCCGATGACGGCGATACCGGCGAGTACCACGACTAACCCCGGCACAACCCACAGACGAGCCCCCAGTGGAGCGTCGGGAGAATAACAGTCGCCCCAGTCCGTGCGCTCTGGGGGTTCGTCGCACTCCCGTCGTAGCGGAACTCGATTCCTATCGGGAGTGAAGACTCGAACACACCAGTTGACCCGACGCTCAGGGGGCAGTCAACGTCGTCTCGAAGGTTCCGTTGGGGCCCGTCGAAACCATCTATAGGGTCGTACAGTTGGCCGCCGTGGAGATGTCCTGATCGATGACCGACTGGCCGCTGTCGGTCAGGAGCGATCCGAATACCCTGATGGACCGGTCTGTTACGGGACTGCGTTCACATTGAGCGTCTTTGCCGTCTCCTGCAGGTCGATTGTCTTGGTCCGGTTCGCGCTCAGAAGTGCCTACCCGTCGAGGGACACGTCGACGCGGACCGGTCGGTCCCCTCCGAAACGGATGCGGGGACTGCCACAGTCGAGTTGTACGTCCCGTTCCTGTCGGTGGTTCCGGTCGCCAGTACCCGCCCGTCGAGCGAGATGGGATAGGGAATCCCGGCCGCACCGCCTGTTCAGCCCCGATGCGCCCCGAAACCGCCATCGTGTCACTGTATCGGACCGGCATCGGTGTCGCGTCGACGCTCATGTTCGGTCGGACGGGTTCGATACAGGTCGGGACGGTCCGCTGGGCACCGAGGTAGACTGATTCGTTTTCGGGGCGATACCTGACCGTGAGGTTCAACATGTTCGCGGCGACCGTCGTCGCCCGGTAGTTTAGGTCGAAGTGCCCGGTATCGGACAGTTGGTTCGAATCGTCTGGTTGCCGACTATGAACCGAACGGAGCGGTGAACACGGTACCGCCCGACGCCGTCGTCAACCGCTCCTCGATACCGAGCGGGGGCTGGAACGAGGCCCGTGTCCCGTTGGCCTCGATAGTAAGATTCTTGCCGACGAACTGGCCGTCACGCATGTCCTGCTGCGCCGCTTCGATCTCCCGACTGACGAGTTGACGCTGGGCAGTGACGCCGTGACGTTCTTGTCTGTCCTGTTGGCAAGCTCGCGCTGGGAGCGGACGAAAGACACATGACTTTCGTTGACCGTCTCCCACTCCCGTTCGAGATCGCGTGCCAGTGCCCGTTCGTCCGGGTCCGTCAAATTGAGTCTGGTGTTCAGCAGTTCAGGCGTGATACTGTCGTTGTGGAGGTCCGCTTGGAGCATGTGTGTCTGCAAGTACGTTTCGGCAACAGCAAACCTGAATAGCTCGTATGTCTCCCAGTAAGCCTCGACAGCGGGCAAAAGCGCTATCTGGTCGTGCGTACACGCTGGAACGCAAGCGCCCGTTCGCAATTGCCCGTCTCGGCGGCTTCGCCGTATTCGTCCAGCAGCGGCGAGTACTCGGAGTTGTTGAATGTCTCACGGGTCTGCTGGGCGTTCTCGCGGCTGATGTTCAGCGAACCACCTCTAGCTCGCGAAGCCAGCCGCTCGGCCAGCTTTCATTTGAGCGCGCTCAGGTCGCGCCCATCGTCGACGCTGTCGGGCTCAGCGTGGGCGCCCGAATCGCCGTCGACTCTACCGACAGCGGCACCAAGCACGACCGTCCCGAACACCGTGCCGGTGACGACGAGGAGGATACTCACAGCGACAAAGCCAAACAGGACACGGCTGCCGCCAGGGTCAGTTCCTCTCACGACAGGAAATCGGCCGGAGCGGTATAGACCCTATTTTCTTCCATCAAAAGTCAGACCGCTACCTTCAATTGCGGACCGCTGTTGGCAACGAGCAATGGAGATCACGCGGCGATTCACCGCGCTCGCGGGGACCGGACTCACGCTGGCAGCGCTGGCGCTATTGTTCGAACGTCCGGTGTTGCTCGTCGGATCGGCCGGTATCGGTGCTATCCTGCTGGCTGCCAAGCTGCTGTTCGTCGGTCGGCTTCGACAGCTCGAAGCGAGTCTCGCCGTCAACCTCTCGGTGCCACGGACGACCCTAACAGCCAATGAGACGACCTCAGTCACGCTCAGCGGTGCGGGGGCCGAGACACTGTTAGGAGTTACTGTAACGGCGACGGTGCCGGCCAGCGCTGAGGGTCCCGACGAGAACGCTCTGCAAATCGAAATTGACGGCCTCGAGCCAACCACGACGACCTTCGATACCAAGTGGCCGGTCGTCGGCCGGGCACGGTTCGACGAACCGACAGTGCGTGTGGCCGACCCGTACGGCCTGTTTAGCGAATCGTTCACGCGAGGCCCGGCTCCCGAGATCCGCATCGAACCACACGTCACGCGGACGCTCCACGTCGGGCAGGGCGGCGAACAGGCGGTCGCGACGTTCGGCGAACACGCGACCGGCGAACTCGGCGAGGGACTGGACCCAGCCGAACTCCGCCAGTACGTCGCCGGCGACTCTGCTGGAGACATCGACTGGAAAGCAACGGCCCGGCTCAACGAACCGTACGTCCGGGAACACGAGGTCGAGACCGACCGGCAGACAGTGCTGCTGATTGACCACCGCGAGCGGTTCGGCGAGGGGCCACCGGGTGAGACAAAACTCGATTATCTCAGGGAGGTGGCTCTGGCGCTCGCGGCACAGGCCAACGAGTACGGTGACCCACTCGGACTCTACACCGTCGACGGCGCAGGATTGAACACGGAGTTCGCGCCGTCGATGGACACGAACCAGTATCGAACAATCCAAGATACCCTATACGACCTGCGTGCGAAGACGGACGAACCAACCAGCGAGCGGACAGTCACTCGAGGACCGGGTGACGTACAGCGAGCGGAAGCACAGTTATCAGGAGACGGCTCCGCGTTCGGACAGACGCTCCGCCCGTTCTTCCGAGACACTGGCGGGCACGTCAAACGCATCGAGGGCGACAGCATGTTCAAGACGGTCGAGACGTACCTCTCTCGGTTGGATGGGACATCGTGGATACTGCTGTTTTCCGACGACCGAGACAAGACTGCGCTGCGTGAGACGGTCAAGTTGGCCCGAAGCGACGGCGACCACGTCGTCGTCTTCCTCACGCCAGACATTCTGTTCGAACCGGGTGGACTGGCAGACCTCGGCGACGCCTACGAGCGCTACGTCGAGTTCGAGACGTTCCGGAAGGAGTTGGCGGCGCTGGATCGAGTCACCGCCTTCGAGGTCGGTCCCGGTGACCGACTCGATGCCGTGCTGTCTGCCAGTCGCTGATCGGGAACTGTCCACGTCTCTGAGCATGACCAGCGGCAGAGACTCAGAACAAGGTATATTCGAAGAACCGACCGCATCGAGAAACAGAAGACGTAACACGCCGAGCGACACCACAACCGACAATGGCAGAGACGAGAGAGACCGATTCGATCGGCGGGTTCGCTCCGCCCGTTCTCGCTGTCGGAGCAGTCGCTGCCGTCCACGTCGGTTCGCTGGCCGTTCTCCCCGAATTTCCGCCCCTCCAGATCGTTGCGCTCATCGAGGGACTTGGTCTGTTGGCCGTGGTCGGCACTACCGTCCTGAGTGAGGGTATCGGCCGTCCGCTCGCTGTCAGTGCCGTGCTGTACGCGGTCGTGACGGGTGGCACGGTTGCGCTGATCGTCCTTGGGACAGACCTACTGGTCGCCACCGCCGTCATCGGTTCAGCACTTGCGCTCGTAAGCTACGGGCTGCACCGCTACGAACTGGTCATGCTCGGTCTCGTGGAGGCAGCCGATGAGTAGCAGTGACTCGGCCGAAGCACAGCGAGAGTACTCGACGACTGGCGACAGCCAGCGCGACGACAAGACCGAGCCGGAGGCACTCCGGACTCGACTCGAACTCCTCGAAGAGGAGAACCAGCGCCTCCGCGAGGAGTACGCCCGTGCACGGCGGACACGCTACCGTCGGACGGCCCTCTCGCTCGCGGGCCTGGGTGCCGTCGCAGCACTCGGTGGGCTCCTGTTTCCAGCGGCACGGACCGTCCTGTTCGCGCTCGCCGGGACAGGTGCGTTCCTCGGGCTGTTGATCTACTATCTCGCACCAGAACAGTTCCTTCCGGCCTCGCTGGGGGAGACAGTGTACTCCGCGCTCGCCGACAACGAGAGCAGTCTGGTCGCCGAACTCGGACTCCGTGAGACTCGCGTGTACGTGCCCACGTCCCAGAGCGTCCGACTGTTCGTCCCGCAGCACGAGGAGTACGAGGTGCCCAGCACGGACGACCTCGAAGACGCGTTCGTCGTGACCAGTGCCACAGGGACCCGAGGCGTTGCGCTGGATCCGACTGGAGACGGTCTCGCCGACGAGTTCGAGCGGGCCGTCACTGGCGTCCCCGACGATAACCCGGAAAGGCTAGCAACACAGACGACCGATGCGCTGGTCGAGCAGTTCGAACTGGTCGAAACGGCCACGGCGGACGTCGATCCGGCTGGCGGTCGCGTCACGGTCGCACTCTCGGGAAGTACCATGGGCCGTCCGGATCGGTTCGACCACCCGGTCGTCTCGTTCCTCGCGTGCTCGCTGGCGAGACGACTGGACACGTCTGTCACCGCCGATGTCGAAGCAACACCCGACGGACAGTACGACTATCGGGTGACGCTACGATGGGACGAGAACGGCGAGAGCGACGAAGAGACCGACGCGGCAGCGCCGGCTGGCTGATTACTCCTCAGCAAACTCGTCTTCTAACTGTCCGCCGTCGGCTGTCGCTGGCTCGGTTTCATCTGTGGCATCGAAGCTACTGCCGGGCGGTTCGACACGGCCGACGATATCCGTGATGACCTCGCGGGCCGTCCGGTCACTCAGTTCGGCATCGGTACTTAGTCCGACCCGGTGGGCAAGGATCGCGACAGCCAGCGACTTCACGTCGTCGGGGATGACGTAGTCTCGGCCCTCGATCGCCGCGCGGGCCTTGCTGGTATCGAGGAAGGCAAGCGACGCACGTGGCGAGGCACCGTGGCTGAGATCCGGACTCTCGCGCGTTTCGGCAACGATATCGAGGATGTACTCCTTCACCGTCTGGTCGATGTACACGTTCGAGGCGATCTCCTGTGCTTCGGCCACCGACTCGCTGTCGACGACCTGCGTGACTTTCGAGGGATCGAGATCCGGCTGTCGGTCGAACCGATCGAGCAGTTCCGCTTCCTCGTCGCGCTCGGGAATATCCGCGGTGAGTTTCAACTGGAAGCGGTCGCGCTGGGCCTCCGGCAGTTCGTAGGTTCCCTCCATCTCGATGGGGTTCTGTGTCGCGACGACCATGAACGGGTCGGGGAGGTCGAGCGTCTCGCCCTCGATGGAGACGGTCCGTTCCTGCATCGCCTCCAGGAGCGCGGACTGGGTCTTCGGCGTCGCGCGGTTGATCTCGTCGGCGACGACGACGTTGGCGAACACCGGCCCTTTCTGGAGTTCGAACTCGCCGGTCTGCTCACGGTAGATCGACGTCCCGGTGATGTCCGCGGGGAGGATGTCGGGAGTCATCTGGATACGGTTGTAGTCGAACCCCGTGACCTCGGCAAACAGGTTGGCAACGGTCGTCTTGGCGACACCGGGGACGCCTTCCAGGAGAATGTGGCCGTCGGTCAGGATAGCGATTGTCAACCCCTTGACCAGCTCCTCTTTGCCGATGAGGACCTGGCGCATCTCGTCGCGGATATCAGCGTAGAGGGCGGCAGGGTCGGTCATCTACTCTGATTCGTCTCGCCGGCGTATAATGTGTTGCGACACGCGCTCGACACGATCGGTATCCCACTCGGGGTGGCGGTCGCGGACGTACGCGACGATATCGGACTCACTGAGCCCGGTTGTCGTCTCAGGTGGCTCCGAACCCCGGAGTCGACTTAGCGTCGCAGGGATCGGTATCGACGGCCTGCGTGCCCACAGTGCGATTGTAGCTAGCGCAGCCGTCGCGATGAGGGCTTGCAGTACCGGGGTTCCACGGACGACGAGCAACGCGTATGTCAGCGGCGGCAGCGGTGGTCGGTGCGAGTAATCGAGCAGCGCCACCGACGCGTTCTGACTCACGCCGCGGACGAACGCTACGTTCCCCTCACGATCGAGCATCGAGTTCGTGAAGACGCTCGCGTCGCTGACGACGACGACACGGCCCTGGCCGACAGATTCGACCGTGGCGACGGGATACGAGCCGATCGGTTCCTCGTCGTCGAGCGTATAGTTGCGGTTGCGGTCGAGATAGGACGCCTCGGTTGTCCGGACGAGCACCTGCACGTCGCGCTGGTCCGTCCCGAACTCCCTGTCTGGGACATCGAGGACAGTCCCTCGGTTCAGCGTGAGTCCGTCGGTTCCGGCGACGAGCGGGTGGTCGGAGACGTTCGTCGCCACCGGGAGCGACGCGTTCCGGTAGCTGTTCTGTTCGTCCAGGACGAGTGTCCCGTTCACTCGCGTCTCGACGTCCAACTCGGCGAGCAGTCGATTCGTCGCGTTCGGCGATCCGTTCTCGCCGGCGACGACGACAGTCCCGCCGCTCGACGCGAACTGTCGCACGCGAGCGGCGTCCCGCGCGCTGTACTCGCTCGTCGGAGCGAGGATAAACGCGACACCCTCACCCCGTGCTTCGACGTACGGGTCGGTCGTCCGGGTCAACTGTGGGGCCGCGCCGGCCGTTTGCGTCGTCTCCCGCAACTCTGCACCGCCGTTCCAGTCGCTGTTGTAGGGGCCGTAGGCGACGCCGGAGGTACTCATCGCGACGACCAGCCCCAGGTTGGTCAACACCAGCAAGACGACGAGGACGACTCGTGGGTAGTCCGTCCAGTCCATCTATATCAGCCCCGAAGGGAGGATCTCGAGGATGCGCCTGATGACGATATATGCAAACCCGAGCAATCCGACGAGAATCAGCCACTTCAGACGGGCACGCCAGCGCGGGGTGACGTTGATCGGTGCCGTGAGTTCGACGACGACGAGGAAGCCGATGAGCGAGACGACGAAGAACAGATCGAGTGTCAGCGAGTTCAGCGCCGCCAGCACCAGCACTGTCCCGAGCATCCAGAGGGCTTGCCCGTGGACGAACTGCTGGCGGCGCCTGGTAGTCATCGTGGCGAGGTTGCCGACCGAACCCTTAGAAGGTGTCGACATACGGGAAGCGACAGACACAAGCGGCCCCCGACGAACTCGACTCGTATGTGGCCCTGGGGACACGCAGCGGTCGGGTACATCGCATACTCGTTGTACGTCCGTAGCCACGGTCGGCGACCGACCGCGGTGGCAGTGGTTGCCCTCGCGATCGGAACGCAGTTCCCGGACCTCGTCGACAAGCCCCTCGGGTGGACACTCGGTGTCCTGCCGGGCGGCCGAACACTCGCTCACTCACTACTGACGTTCGCCGTTGTCGGAGCCGCCGTGTTGTACATCGCCCGTCGATATCGCCAGCGACCACTCGGCGTCGCCTTTCTGGTCGGGTATCTCTCGCATACTCTCTCAGATGGTCTGTATTCGGCGGTTAAAGGAGAGTTCGCAGATCTGACCTACCTGTTGTGGCCGGTGCTCCCGTTGCCCGAATACGAGACAGCACAGAGCTTCCTCGCACACTTCCGAAACCTGGCGCTGGATTCGTCACTCGCAATCGAGTTCGGGTTAGTTGTACTCGCGGCGATCCTGTGGGCACTCGACGGGTACCCGATGCTGGCTGCGTTCCGGACCGCGATTCGTGATCGAGTATGGCGTACGGATACGAGGTGACGTCTCAGTCCCCCGCTGGCGATGACCCAGATGCGTCGCCCGCCTGTTCGACCGACTCGATGAGTTCCTGCACGGCCTCGGTCGCCTCTCGCTGTGATGTCGACGCGAACTGCACCTGTTCGTACAGTTCCGTGACCCGCCGAAGCATGGCGACATCCGTCTCATCCAACTCAGCGATCTCCTGACAGTGGCTGTAGAATTCCCACGGCGTGGCACTGGTGTCGTGTCCGACACGCTGTGCGAACTGCTGCCGGAGCGCCAGATAACCGAGACTCGCTGCTGTTTCCGGCGCGTCTGCCGCGAGTCGGTCGCGGGCTGATTCGAGGAGTGTCTCCGACTGCACAGTCGAATCTGGTTCGGTACCGAACGAAGGCGTCTCACTCCCAGACGGCCCGTCCGAGACAGCCGAACGCCGTCGTGCGAGAAGTCGACGGCCGACAACGACTCCGAGGCCGAGCAGGAGAAGTACACCGACCCCGCCAGCGGCCCACAAGCCGACAGGTGTCGTCGGAATCGTCACACTATCCGTAGTGGTGGCCTCACCAAGATTTGTCGTCGCCCCGCTGTACTCGATGGTGATTGTGAGCCCAGCGAGCGACTCGAACGGGCCGCTACTCCCGACATCTGCTGGGAGCGTGAACGTCTGTTCGAACCCGCCGTTCCGACCCGTCGAGGCCGTCCCCAGCGCCGTTTCGTTCACGCCGATACTGACCTGTTGCGCCGGGACTGGTTCACCGTCCTCCGTGGTGAGAGTGCCGCTGACTCGAATCGTCCGATCGGAAACGTGGGTGGCCGACGACGACAGCGCTGTTCGTGTCTCCGTAACGGTCAGTGGTGCTGACCCGTTGGCAGACCGCAGGGCCTGGTCCTCGAAGGGGACGAAGACGCGGACCGTGCGTTCTCCGTCAGGGACCGATGCCGAGATGGTGATGTTCTCCTGATACCGGCCTTGCGCGTCGGTTTCGTTCCGCACGGTCGGTTGTCCGTCGACCAGTACGAGATACGAGACGTTCGCAGCGCCTGCCTGCCCCCCGACGCGACCGGAGACGGTGACTGTCTCGTTGTATGCACGACGTTGCGGCTGCACGTCGACGGAGACCGACGGTCTGACCGGCTGGATATCGGTATCGATGGTTGCAGCCGAGCCGAGGTAGACCGACTCGTTGGACGGGAGATAACGGACCGTGACGGTCGTCGTGTTGGCGGGTATCGTCGTCGGCCTGTACGTTAGGTTGAATCGGCCGTTGCGGTCTGTCGTCGTCTCGAGGGTCTGGTTACCGACAGCGAATCGGTGCTGTCGGTTCGCGACCGGGTCACCGGTGTCGAGGGAGACTGTGCCGTCGATCCGAAGTGGATCTATGAAGGAGATCTCACTGTCGGTTGTCGAAACGGACAATCGAGTCGGTGTGAACTGTTCGTCACGCACAGTCTGCTGTGTCATGTTGATCTCCCGAACCGACTGGTTGATCGACCCGAGTTCAGTCGCGTTCTGGCTGGTTACGTTTGCGAGCTGCCGGTTCGAGTCGACGACCGCCTCGTGTCGGCGGTCAACACGCTGCCATTCTCGTTCCAGAACGCGTGCAGTCGCTAGTTCGCTCGTCGGCAAGCCATCTCCCTGACTCGCCATCCGAACACGTTGCTGGCGCGTTGCTGTCCCGTCTGCGAGGGCACGGTACCAGTCGTAGGTAGTCCAGTACCGCTCGATAGCAGCCGCAAGCACCACCTGGTCTGCTTTGACCGCACGGAACGCCATTGCCTTCTCTGTCTGGCCGGTCTCTTCGGCGACGTCCGCGTATCGGTCTAGCAATGCCTCGTATTCTGAACCGTTCAGCGACTCACGAGCCTGTCTGGCCTGGTCCCGGCTGATGTTCAGCGAGCCACTCCGAGCCCGCTCTGCCAACTGCTCGGCCATTCGGCGTTCGGTCGCGCTCAGATCCCGGTTGCTCTCGACTCCATCAGGATCAGTATGTGAGGTATTGTCCTCGGTGGTGACTCCGATCGCTGCCCCAGGAAGAACGGCACCAACGACTGTCCCGACGAGTAACAGGGAGAGAGTGACGCCGACGAGCACGAGGACGGCAAATCGCCCGCGGTCAGTCTCGGTGCCAGTCACGCGAAGGGATTGTACCGTGGCGATATATACGCTCTTCTGTTCACGCGGTCCCAGGCGCAAGAGAGTACTGCGGAAGGAGTCGAGTCAGTTAGGGCGGTAGAACTTGCGAAATCAGCCATAGCGACAGCAGGACAACCCTCGACACAGACAGCACCGCGAATTCTGAACGCACAATAACTTTGTACACCCGTCAAGTAGAGCGGTAGTATGAAAGCTGTCGTACTCGCCGCTGGCGAAGGCACTCGACTCCGCCCACTCACAGAGGACAAACCGAAGGGGATGGTCGAGGTCGCCGGCAAACCGATCCTCGCCCACTGTTTCGAGAAGCTCATCGACCTCGGCGCCGACGAGTTGCTCGTCGTCGTCGGCTACAAGAAACAGGTCATCATCAACCACTTCGAAGACGAGTTCGAGGGTGTCCCGATCACCTACACCCACCAGCGCGAGCAGAAGGGACTGGCCCACGCGCTGCTGACCGTCGAGGACGAGATCGACGAGGACTTCATGCTGATGCTGGGGGACAACATCTTCGAGGCGAACCTCCAGGACGTCGTCAACCGACAGCGCGAGGACCGCGCCGACGCGGCCTTCCTCGTCGAGGAGGTTCCCTGGGAGGAGGCCTCCCGGTACGGCGTCTGTGACACCAACAAGTACGGCGAGATCACCGAGGTCGTCGAGAAGCCCGAGGACCCGCCGTCGAACCTCGTGATGACCGGCTTCTACACGTTCACGCCGGCGATCTTCCACGCCTGTCATCTCGTCCAGCCCTCGAATCGCGGCGAGTACGAGATCAGCGACGCCGTCGACCTCCTGTTGCACTCGGGACGGACCATCGACGCCATCCGGATGAACGGCTGGCGCAACGACATCGGCTACCCCGAGGACCGTGACCAGGCCGAGGAGCGCCTCCAGGGCGAGGTCGACCCCGAACTGGCTGCCGAGAACCTGGCAGCCAGCGAGTAACAGTTGTTGGAAATGTGATCTACTTTATTCAGTCAGACCGACGCGGACACTGCGGAATCCTTGCCGGTCATTGTTCGTTTGTCAGTGCTCCGACTTCGGCTTTTCTATCTGTTTCTTGACGTTGGTTTCATCTGGAGTGACTGGTTTCACTCGAAGCTCTCCGAAGCCGTACTTCGAGTGGTTCCCGACGCGGGTGAGCCCGGAGATGGCGGTCTCCACCGGACGGTCGCCATCGTAGCCGACGACCACGCCGTGATCGACGGCCTCCAACTCGTACGTGTCGCCGCCCTCGATGACCTTCTCCAGCCGGTGGCGTAGCTGCGCTTCATCGTCTACGCTCCACCACCACGGCACGCCCACGTTGTTCGCCCTCGGGTACTCCGACCGGAGGACGAACGGCGTCACGAGTTCGAGTATGAACGCATCGCCGTCTTCAAGACGCGAGTAGTCCAGTACCTCCAGGTCAACGACCTGCGTGTCTTTCAGCGTGGTCGTCCCGTATCCGTAGTTCCGTTTGCCTCCGAACTGGAGGCCGTCAAGCACATCCTCGCTCAGCGGCAGGAGATCGGGGTCATCGGCGTGCAGGTAGGCGTTCACGTACCAGCGCGTGGTCTGCTGCTGTTTCCGAGCGTCGTCCGGCCGGCCCATGATGGTCTCGTGAGCCAGCGCCGGCATCCCGCTCTGGAACCGGATGTCGTGGGCGTTCAGCCCGTCGCGGGGTCGGGTATCGAGGAGCCACGGGTGGTCGGAATGCCGGAAGAGGAACAGGTCGTCGTAGCTCTCCACGTCGGGGAGCAACGACCCCATGTACGGGCGAATCCCGCTCTGCGAGTGCTCTTCGGGGAACGTCCCGAACTGGCCAGGGACAAACATCCCGTGGCTGGCGTTGATCTGCTGGTGGACATCGTGCTCCAGCTGCATCCCGAGCGCGTGGTAGATCGCGTTCCCCGAGACGTAGTACGGGTGCCCGAGGTAGTCCATATCGAGTTCCCAATGAACCTGCTGGATGTGCGTCACGCGTTCTCCCTCCGAGTTTCGAGATCTTCGATGTACTGTAGCGCGGTACTCCAACTCCAGATCCGCCGGAGGTTGGCATCGAGGGTCATGTCGTGCTTGTCGTGATTGACATCGAGCGGGTGCGCGGTGAGGCGCTTCCACGCCGACGCCCACGACCGCCACGGGCGGCTTCCAAGGCGCGCCCACGGCTGCCCGTTCGTGTTCTCGTCGATTCGGAGCGCAAAGCGGTCGCCCGCGTAGACCGTCCGATGGGGCACGACCTCCCCGGCGTCGTCCACGACCAGGAGGAGATCGGAGAACTCGTGACCGGCGAGGTAGTTGTCCAAGAGCGCCGCCACGAGTAGCGTGTGGTACTTCAGGCTCGTGTACGCGTAGTAGATGCTCTCGTTGAACCCGCTCGCTACGTCCGACGTGAGCCACGCCCGATGCATCGCCTCAGGGTCGGAGCCCGTCAGCAGGTCGTTGATGGCCTCAGAGAGGCGCGGGCGTGAGAACTCCTCCGGGTCGTAGTGGGAGTCGCCTGTCAGCAGCGACAGCCGGTAATGCGTCTCGTGGTTGTCCACAGTCTGCTCGGGCTTCCCGTCGGGCCGCGAGAGCGCCGACGCGTCGCCGTCCGCGCCGTGCGGGACGGTCTGGTTCACCGGGACGCCGTGGAAGGTGTCCGGGGCGTAGTCGTGCGTCTCGCCGTTCAGCTTGTGGGCGTCGTGGCGGTAGGCCGCGACCATCACGTCCTGTCCGGCGTCGCCCTGGGAGTCGCTGAGAGTGACGTTCTCTCCCATCTACGGGCCCTCCTCGATGCGCTCTTCCAGCGCCTCCACGAACGCCGGGCGGTACTCCTCGGCCCACTGGTCGTCTTTCTCGTCCATCTTGTTCGTGTTGCCCTTCCCGCGGTCGAAGACGCGCTTCAGTTCGCGTTCCTCGTAGAGCGGATTGATGAGGTGGCAATCGACGATCCCCGCGCCGAAGTTCCGCGCGCCACCGAGCTGGTGCATGAAGTCCGTCTTGTGCCCATCGAGGAAGTCGATCCCCTCCGCGAGCAGGCCGATGAACTCGGGCTTTGTCTCCCGGAAGGAGAGATGCCAGCAACCGTCAAGATTGGCGACGGCGTCCACCTCGGCGTTCCGCAGCGGTTCGCGGTTGTCCTCCCGATTCCGGGAGACGATGTTCCGGTTGAGCCGGCGGTAGTGGCCTTCGGCCTGTCCGCGTGTGTAGTCCACGCTGGAGCGGACGGGATTGAACTTGATCGGGCGACGCATCACCTTTCCCGGCTGGTTGCCGAAGCCGCCGAAGAGGTCGAAAATCACGCAGCCGTGGTCTTCTTTCGGGTATTCGACGCACGCACCCTTCTCATGGTAGCCGTCTTCGAGGTCGCGCTCGTAGATGTCTTCCTTCATGAAGTTCGCATTGGCCTCGCCGGGGTGGCAGGCGGTGCCGTCGTTCTCGGAGACGACGCGCTCCATCCCGTGGCGGAGCCAGCCCGAGAGCGGAAAGGCGGGGATGATGCCGCCGATCTGGTTCTGCGGGTCGTCGTCCTCGTAGTTGCCGTTCGAGGCGTGATGCCGGTCGGTCATGATGCTGTCCCCGACCACCAGTAGGTCGGTCTGAATCCGTACGAACACGTCGCGGTCGATGTCTTCAATCATCTGCATGTTAGGTTAGTTCGGTTTTTCAGCGAGATCGGCTCGCTGTGCGATACTGAGGGCGGCGCTCCCGTCTCTGGAGACCGTGCCGACAGGACAGTCTTCAGTGGTGCATTCCACAGCATCCTGGCCGACAGAGCCGAGGTCGCCGCAGACGTGGCACTGCTGAGTTGTGTACTTCGGATCGATGTACATCACCGGGATTCCCGCATCGCGGGCCTTCACCGCGATGGCGTGCTGAAGCGCCGGGACCAACCACGTCCCCACGTCCGAGGCCGTCCGCCGCTCCCACAACGAAGCCCCACAGAACGACAGGTCTTCGAGCACCAGCACCGGGCCAGCGAACTCCTGAGCGTAGCGAACCACGCGGACAGCCGCGTCGTAGACCTGCGGGCGGATCTGGTGCCAGAGAGCCGCGAACAGTTGGATCTGCCCCTCGGTACTGTCGAACTTCGCGCCCTGGAGCGCTCGCATCGCTTCTACGAGCGCCTCGTGGCGCGTCCGGATGTGGCTGCCCTCGATGGTGAACGCCGACTCCACGTCGCCGTCCTCCGGGGCTGCCGCGATGAGGTTCTTCACGCCGACGTCCACGCCAACGGACGTGAACCCAAGCGGGCGGCGCTGGCCGACCGTCGCCGGGAGTGGCGTGCTGCTCATCGGCTACTCACCCACTCGTCGCGGTCGGTCGGGTGGTAGGCCACAATCTCGTCAAGGAACTGTTCGACCTCGGGGATCGTCCGAAAGGCGTTGAGATTGACCGTCTTGACGTAGTTCTTGTCTGCGATGTAGACGTCGTAGACGCGGACGCCGTTCTCGTACTGGCACCGACTGTACAGCTTCAGCCCGTGGTAGTCCAGAACAACGCCGTCCGGGTATGCGCCTTCCATCATCTCCTGGAGGAAGTCCGAGGTCTCGTAGGGCAGATCGTCGCCACGCGGCGCGATTACGTCGGTCGGGTCGGGGAGCGTCATTCCGACTCCTCCAGTTCGTTCATCCGCCGCGTCTCCTCGTCGATGATGGTGGTCAGCTGGTTGCTGGCATCTTCGTCGGCGTCGATGCCGTTGTAGTTGATGTCGCAGGCGACCCACCCGGCGCAGTCGCTACAGAGCTGGCCCGCGAGCATCCCCGGGAGTTCAGCCGCGCCGAGTGGGAACGCCACCTCGAAGTAGTAGCCGGGCGAGACGTCGTCGCCACACTGCATGCACTGCCCGTCGCCGTTGTCGTGGTCTTGGACGTGCTGGCACGCCCGGCAGATGTCGGCTTCGAGCGGCGCAATGGTTTCGACGATCGTCCGTTCGACCATCTCAGCGGGCTTCTCGGCGCCACAGATGTCGCACACCTGCGTGTCCGGAGCTTCGTCGTCGGTCGGGGCTGCCGCTTCGACCGTCGGGAGCGTCGTGAGCGCCGCCGCAGCGCCGAGGAACGTGCGGCGCTGCATCACTCCCACCCACCGTTGCACTTGCACCTGCCGTCGCGGAGATCGTGGCGGCGCATCGCTTCGACGCCACAGCCGGTGCACCGGAAATAGTCGTGGCCGGTGTAGTCGTCGTAGCGGTCAAACTCCGGGATGGGGCCTTCGATGGTCGGTTCGTCGTCCGATTCGTCCGTCGTGCCGGAACGCTGAAGTCCGGCAGATTTCTTTATCGACATGGGTTCTCTGGCCATTTCCGAGAACCCGAGGCGTCGGTGCCTTGAACACCGGCCGCCTTCTGCGGCGTGCCTCGTGTTCTCAACTACACCTACAACCGGGTACTACTTAGTCTTTATGCTTAGCAAAATGCTTGGCCATATGTTGAGAAAATCATTAGGCGTATGGCTGAGAATTATGTCCTGTGAAGTAGAATGGTAGAACACACGATGGTCAACGAAAACTACGAACCGAATGATCGGGAGGAAGACGTCCTCAAGCAGTTCAAAGAAGGGCGTGATTCTGGCGACCCGTGGGGCCGTGTTAACCCTCTCTACTTGCGAGAACACTCTGAGTTGGACAAAGGACAGGTGGAGTACGCACTCCGGAACCTGAAGAATGCCGGATGGGTGGAGCAACTGAATCGAGGTGGACTCTACGAACTGGTCGAAGACCCTCGGGAGGAGGAAGATGAGTGAAATAGAGTGCCCATCTTGCAACAAAGACTGGTTCGATTCCGAAGCTTCGATGCGACAACACCGTGCGCAAGTGCATGACAAGAGTCTGGCTCAGACGCTCACATTCGTGTGCGAATGGTGTGGAGAGGAGTTCGAGCGCACTGATACTCAAGCAGATGGTGCCCGCTTTTGCTCTCAAGAGTGCAGTGCAGAGTGGCGAAGGGCCGACGGAGACTGGTCGGCACACAGCGAAGACGGGAGAGATGAAGCACTCGAACGCGACAATCACGAGTGTCAGAGGTGTGGCGAAGACACCGACATCGAAGTTCATCACCTCATACCACGGTCAGCAGGAGGCCCTGACAAAGCGGAGAATCTCGTTACTCTGTGCTCAAAATGTCACTCGTGGGTTCACGCCGCGGGGTTTTCACAGCTGCTTGAGGAAAGGAGCGATCTGTACGAGGAGCTGCGAGAGGCCGTGTGTGACGAATGACGGACCACGAGGTGACGCCGCCGCCGGATCGGCTGGCCGACCGCGTGCAGCTTCGTACCGCGTTCTCAACGGAGCGCGGCGAGGTGACGCGCTTCATGATCCAGTTGGAATACTGGCTGGAGGGCGACTGGGGTGAGGTCGTCCGCTACAATCACGACCGCGACGCACCCGGTGGCCACGACATCACCGAGGAAGGCCTGCATCGAGATATCTACCGCGACGGCAAGAAAATCCCGTCGGAAGATGTCTCGTCCCCGATTCCAGCGAACGAGGGGTTCGATGCCGCCGAAGAAGATTTACGCGAGAACGTCAAAAGAGTCATCAAGAGGTTTGAGAAATGGCACGGAGTGAAAGACAGGAGCGACCTGTGAGCGACGAAGAGTTCGAGTCGATGCCCGAGCGCATCAGCAGCCACTTCGACCGGGTACGCGACCTGGTGGAGCAGGAAACCGACGACCCCAACGACTCCGACGCCTGAGCGCGGCTTTTTTATAATATCACCCACATTTCCAACAACTAGTAAGCGAACTCCTTGTCCGCGATCAGTCATGCGAATCGACGAGTCGGGAATCCGTGAGCGCTGTACCGAGGCCGTCTTCGAGCGCGGACAGAACTACCGGCGTGAGGGACGGGTAAGTCGGCTCTCTCGATTCGAGGACCGGGTGACTGCCGACGTCCGCGGGTCGAAATCCTACGACGTGACGATCGACCTATCGACCGAGGCGTTCGAGGCGACCTGTACGTGCCCATACACCGGGCCGGGCGTATGCAAGCACGTCGTCGCTGTACTGCTAGAAGCCATCGAGGACCCACCGACGGACGAACGCGACCGGATCGACGAACTGCTCGACGAGACGTCGGACGACGAACGCCGGAGCTTCCTCCGAGAAGAACTCGCCCGCAGCCCCGAACTCCGCGATCGGTTTCAGGTACGGTTCGATGACACAGCACCCTCCGTCGAGGAGTACCGCGCCGAGATCGACGAACTGTTCGACGAGCACACGGCCGACTACCCCGTGGTCACAGAGGCGATCGACTTCTCTGACGTCTTCGAGCAGGCCGAACAGTACCGCTCGCGCGAGCGATACCGTGCGGCGGCGACGGTCTACCGGGCAATCGCCGAGGGAATCGAAACCAACGAAGGGGTCATCGACGCGGCATACGACCACTATGCGCAGGCGTTCCAGCGGGCGCTCGATGGGTGGGTTAGGTGCATACAGCAGGACGGGGTAGCTGAAGAGCACCGTCGTGACGCCATCGAAGCACTCTCGGCACGTCGCTCCGCGGCCGTCGGCCCGTATGCCGAACGATACGAGGAGGCGATCAGGCAGCTCGAAACGTCTTGATTTTCGTTGTGTGAAACCACACCGTTGCGGATTTGATAGTTTACTCTGAGAGTCAAGCGCGTATCGACTCTACACCCCTTCTTCGCGGAACCTGAGCAGGTCGATATTCAGAGATAACTCGTCGAAGTCATCGTCCGTTCCCGCAACCAGTGTTGCGTCACGTTCGTCGGCAAGCGCGACTGCGTACGCATCGGCCAGTGAGATGCGTCCGTCGGCTTTCACTGTTCCTCGCCGTCAGTCCACTCGTGGCGGTGGTGGTGGCCTGCGCCGTGGGTCAGTATAAACAAGGACGTCGCCATCCGCCTTCGATATTATAGGATACAAGCCTATAGGACATAAACCTATTCGCCGGCGACGTTGAGCGCGCTGTTGAGTTCGAAGAGTTCCTGGACGACGTCGCTCTTGGCGACGCGATACCGGCGGGGCGAGGTGTTTGGAACTTCCTCGACGATCTCGGTTTCCAGCAGGAGGTCTATGTAGTTGCTCACCGTTTGCCGGGTGACACCGGCGTGATCGGCGAACTCGGTCTTGTTGAACTCCCGGCCCGGAGGAAGGGTGAGGACAGCATCGATGAGGATCGGGACGCTCTCGTGCTGGAAGAGGTGAAGGACGCCGCTCGGGTTCTCAAGACGGGCCTCCTTGGTGTCTTTCTCCTCCGCGGGGTGCGTTGGCGTTGACTCACTCATACGTCTAGTGTGCCGATCAGCGTATATAATTGTTTCTTCTACCGTAAACAGCCGTTAACGTAGCCTTATAAGCGAGGGGTGAAAAGAGAGGCATATGCGTAAGCCGTCGGTGAAATGCGCTCTCCTCGCGGCCATGATAGCCGAGCACCGGTGGGGATCGCCGATCGTCGAGGAAAACCTCCTCTCCATCTCCGCTATCGAGCCGGGCGACTATCCGACCGCGAGCGAACTCTTCGATGGACTCCGCAGCAAGGACTATATCACATCGAAGGGGAGCCGTGGGATTATGCTGAACAACAGCGAGTTTGGAGCGCTCGCTGATGTGCTCTACGACGAGTGTGAGTGGGAACCGTTCGAGATCCGGAGTCGTCTGAAGCACTACGAAGGATGGGACCAGCACGAATGGGCGTGAGGCTCAGGAGACGCCCGATTCAACTGAAGCGGTAGCGCGGAGTCCCCTTCCTCAAGGAGCGACCGAAGGGTGCGAGTAGGGAGGAGAGGAGCGCGTTCGTATAGGCCACAGAAACTAATTTATAAGTAGCCACAAAATTACATTGAAGATGTGGCAGACGACTACGTGCGCCGGACAGCAATCACCCGCCTCTCGGTAGATAGCGAGCAACGCGAGTTGCTTGAGAAAACCATTGCTGAGTGGAAGTATGGTTGCCAGATTGCCACGGACATGGCGTGGGGCAAGTGCAACGCCAAGAGCGATGTGCAACCCCTCGCCTACGACGACGTGCGCGAACACACCGACCTCGGGAGTCAGCACGCGATTCTCGCCACGCACCAAGCCGCCCAAGCCATCACCGGCTGTATCGAACGCCGCGCCAAAGGCAAGAAGGTGAGCAAGCCCACCTTCACTGCACCCACGGTGAAATACGATACCCGGACCATGACGCTGTTTGATGATGATACGGTGTCGCTCTCCACAACGGAGAGTCGCGTCCGGTGTGACCTTGCTCTCCCTGACGCCGACGGCGGCTACCAACGACAGTACCTCGACTCTGACGAATGGAGCGTTACGGAAAGTACCCTCACCGCCCGCGACGGCAACTACTATTTACACATCGGCTTCCGCCGACACAAGACCGACACCGAACGGAATACCGCCGAGGACGGAACGGTTCTCGGGGTTGACCTCGGTATCGAAAACCTCGCCGTCACCAGTACCGCCTCCTTCGTCAGCGGGCGGGAGCTAACCCACGACCTCCGCGAGTTCGAGAAGGTACGCGCCGGACTCCAACAGACCGGGACGAGAAGTGCCCACCGAACGCTGGAACAATCGAGTGGCCGGGAACTTCGCTACGTCCGTGACGTCCACCACCAAGCGTCGAACGTGATCGTCGACGAAGCACTCCGATACGAGTGCGACGTGATCGCGTTCGAGGACCTGACGGACATCCGCGACCGAACGGGCGCGTCGTGGGGCCACAAGTGGGCGTTCCGAACGCTGTACGAACAAGTCGAGTACAAAGCCGAAGCGGTCGGCATCTCGGTGAAGCAGGTGGGTTCGGCGTACACGTCCAAGCGGTGCGCCGAGTGTGGATTCACGGCAGACGAGAACCGTCCGACTCGAAACGATTTCTGCTGTCAGAAGTGCGAATCGGAAGCGAACGCAGACTACAACGCGGTCGTCGGATTACATCCGACGGGCAGCAAAGTCGCGTGACGACTTTGCGACGGCGAAGAACATCGGAATGCGGTACGTCCGTCGGGGCCAACAGTCGTCTCGGCGGACGGGCAACAGTCAGCTTGCCCTACAGTCTGGAACGGTGACGCCGAGTGGCGGATTTACCGCCCACCCGGACGGGTTCGAGGTCGAGGACACGGACAAGCCCCACCCTCAACGAGCGAAGTCGTCAGACTGAGCGAAGTAGGGTGGGGTAGTTGACAGCCCGTCCAAAAGACTCGTCCAGAAGACAGTGAATCAGAGAATCGTTCACGGGAAGTGCTTTCACCAACAGTTGCGCCGAAATAGCCACTCAGTGTATCATCTGTACTGACTCGGATCATTCCGCTGTGCTGTCGTACATTTGGTCGAACTTCTGTTCGCCGCGGATCAACTCGTCGACACCCTCAGTGAGCGTCACTGTTCCGGATACAGTCGCCTGATAGTACGTGTACAGTCCATCCTGTCCCCGCTCTGTCTGCTGGCGCTTCTCGACGAGACCGACATCGACGAGCTTGTTCAGGTGGTAGTGGAGCGTACTGTCGTCGACCTCCATCGCGTCTTCGAGTTCAGCTGGGTTCATCTCGCCACTGCGGACGAGTCGGTAGAGGATCTCGTATCGGGTACGGTGGCCGACAGCAGCGTGCATACCGAGATACTCGTCCAGTGAGAGGATGCTGCTGTCTGGCAATAGATCGGCTGGGTCGGCGGGCAACTCTCTCTCAGAAGGCGCTGGTGGATCTGTCGGCATCCCATACTAACACCGACCGTACGGATACTTAATCAGTTCCGAGCCAGGAACTCTCGAAAATTCGGCGTTTTATAAGTATCAGAAGCAGTGCGCCGTTATCTCGGATATCGCCTGTGGTTTGGTCGACATGCTCTGACGATTCACAGGCGGCCTCATATACCGGAAACCTCGCGGTTCGTTTTAGTGGCTACATCAAGCAGTTCAATTTCAACATGGCTGACCCAACAGCCGAACCCGACGGCTTTTTGTCGCTTCCCCGACCCGCTTGGGGTAATGAGAATCCTCGTGACTGGCGGTGCGGGCTTCATCGGCGGCCACCTCGCCGAGCGGTTCGCAGGTGACGGCCACGACGTCGTCGTCCTGGACAACAGGGACCCGTTCTACGACCTGGACATCAAGTCCCACAACATCGAGACCGGACGGGCAGCCGCCGACGCCGGCGACGGGAGCTACGAGTTCGTCGAGGGCGACGTCCGCGACGCCGACCTCGTTACGGACCTCGTCGCCGACGCCGACTACGTCTACCACCAGGCGGCCCAGGCCGGCGTCCGCCCGAGCGTCCAGAACCCCCGGAAGTACGACGCAGTCAACGTCGACGGGACACTGAACCTGCTGGACGCCTGTCGCGACGAGGGCATCGAGCGGTTCGTCATGGCTTCGTCCTCGTCGGTCTACGGCGTCCCGCAGTACCTCCCCTACGACGAAGAACATCCGACGACGCCCGTCTCACCCTACGGCGCCTCGAAACTGGCGGCCGAACGGTACGCCTGTGCGTACAGCGAGGTGTACGACTTCCCGGCAGTCGCACTGCGGTACTTCACCGTCTACGGCCCGCGAATGCGCCCGAACATGGCCATCTCGAATTTCGTCTCGCGGTGTATGAACGACGAACCGCCGATCATCTACGGTGACGGCACACAGACACGGGACTTTACGTACATCGAGGACGTCTTGGAAGCCAACACCGCGCTGCTGGAGGAGGACGCCGCCGACGGCCAGGCAATCAACATCGGCTCGACGGACAACATCGAGATCAAGACGCTGGCCGAGGAGATTCGCGACCAGCTGGCGCCCGACCTCGACCTGGTCTACGAGGAACGCCACGACGCCGACGCTGAGCATACCCACGCTAGTACGGAGCGTGCGAGCGAACTGCTGGGCTACGAGGCTTCGCACACGATTCGGGAGGGCGTCTCGAAGTTCATCGACTGGTACCGGGAGAACCGCGAGTGGTACGAACCGCTGGTGCGGAACTCTTGAACGCTACTGGAACGCTTCTCTGACTGTTTCTTCGATCGTTCGCTCAGCTTCCCAGTCGAGCAGGTCACGAGCCCTGCTTGTGTCGACTGTGAACGACTCGACGAGCGTCTCGTCGTCGCCACGGGGGTTCTCGACGAGTTCGACCGGAACGTCGATCCCGGCCTGCTCGATGGCGATGTCCCGGACGAGGTTCGCCACCGAGTGGACGCTCGGATCCTCATCGCTTGCGAGTTCGAACTTCTCGACGCCGGTCTCGTCGGCTGCTCGCTGTTCGAGCAGCCGTTCGGCGCTCCGGACGTAGGCCTGTGCGATGTCTTTCACGTGGACGAAGTTGCGAGACTGTGTCCCCGGTTCGTACACAGTCAATGGCTCCTCTGCCAGCGCGCGCTGAACGAAGAAGTTGATGACGGTGCCCTTCGAGATGGTCTCACCGTTGACCTCGTGACTCCCGTATAGGTTCGATATCATGAACTGGTGGGCGGGGAACGCATCAACGGCGAACCCGTCAATGGCGCGTTCGCCGAGCAGTTTTGTCCGTCCGTACCAGTTCAGCGGGCCACGCGGCTGCTCGACGGTGATGGGGAACTCCTGGGGGTCGCCGAGTACCGCCATCGAGAAGGGAAAGGTCATGCCGGCGCCGGTCTTCCGACAGAACCAGGCGACGTTCTCTGTCCCCTGGACGTTCACCTCGTAGGCGAGGTCCTGGTGCTGGGTGCAGTCGTCGACGCCCGAGACTGCGGCCAGATGGAGGACGACGTCGGCGCCCGAGAGCGCTGCTTCCAGCCTGTCGCGGTTCCGGATGTCGACGTGATCGATGTCGATGTCGCCGACAGAGCGGGCCTTCGCCGCGTAGAAGTTGTCGATAGCGGTTATTTCCCAGTCTGGATGCTGTGCTTGCAGTTCGCCGAGGATGCGGCTGCCGATGTAGCCGGCCGCACCCGTGATCGCGATGTGTGGTGTCTCAGTCATCGGTGAACCTCGCTGCGATGTCGCGGACGCCCTCGCGGAGAGTCGTCTCCGGTTCGAACCCGGTCGTCGCCAATCTGTCGAACTCGACGTGGTAGGACGGGCCGGGGTGTTCGTCTTCGAGATAGGTGATGTCGACCGCGCCGACCTCCTCGTCGACGATCTCGGCGATCTCCGAGATCCGGTAGTTCTCGTCCGTGCTTCCGACGTTGTAGACGCGTTCGTCCCAGTCGTCTGGGGCGAGTGCGGCGTGCTTGTAGGCGCGAGCGGCATCCGAGACGTGGATGAATGGCCGCCAGTTCGAGCCGTCGCCGTAGACGGTCAGCGTCCGACCAGTCAGCGCCCTGAAGACGAAGTAATTCACGACGAGGTTGAACCGGACGCCGGGGGAGTAGCCGAAGTTCGTCGCCATCCGCAGTGCGGTCCCGTCCATCCCGAACTCCGCGCAGTATTCGGTAAGCAGCGTCTCCGAATCGAGTTTCGTCTCGGCGTAGGGGTTGATCGGGTCCGGATCGACCGTCTCGTCGATGTGCGTGCTCGTCGCCCGCCCGTAGACGTTACACGAGGAGGCAAAGACCACGTTCTCGACGCCGAGTTTCCCGGCGGCGTTGAGGACGTTCTCGGTGCCGTCGTAGTTGACCGCGAACGTCTCCTCGCGGCGGTCATGAGTACTATCAGCGCCGGTGATGGCTGCGAGGTGGACGACGGTGTCAGTCCCGCGCATCGCGCTCTCGACGTCACCATACTCGCGGACGTCGCCGCGCCGGAACGTGAGGCTGTCGTCGACGGCACCCATCAGGACGCGGGGCGACCCCGACGTGAGGCTATCGAGGACGACCACGTCGCCGACCCGGTCGTCGGCTTGCAAGCGTGGGATCAGATCGCTCCCGATGTACCCACAGCCGCCCGTGACCAGGACGTCGGTCGTCATTCGTCGTCGACGAGGACGCCGGGCAGGAACCGGTCTTCGTAGGATGCGATGGTCTCGTCGTAGCGGGTCAACGTCTCGAAGATGTCCCGAACTCCCTCCTCGAAGGTCTGGTCCTGCCCGCCGATGAGGTCGGCATAGCGGTCGTTCTCGATCTCCATCTTGTGGGTCTCGTCCTCATCGCGCGGATTCTCGAAGTGCTCGACGGCCACGTCGAGATCGAACTCCGAACCCACGTCGGCGATAGTTTCGGCGATCTCGACGATACTAATCGCGCGGGTGACCTGGTTGTAGACGGTCAGTCCTTCGGGCCGGTCGTCGGGGTCTTCGAGCGCGACCTGTGCCAGGCCCTCGACGGCGTCCTCCAGCGAGATGAACGGCTTGCGCTGCTCGCCCTTGCCGTAGACGGTGACCGGGTAGCCCGCGACCGCCTGTGCACAGAAACGGTGCCCCACGGTCCCGAAGTAGTAGTCGAAGTCGAATCGGGTCTTCAACCGGTCGTCCTCGCGGGTCTCGACAGTCTCGGTCCCGTAGACGATGGCGGTCCGGACGTCCGAGATCGGGATATCGAACTGTTTGTGTGCCAGTCGGAGGTTCGCCGCGTCGTGCGATTTCGTGAGGTGGTACCAGCTACCTGCCATCGCCGGGAACGGCACGTCGTCGGCTTCGCCCTGGTTCTCCATCGTCGCACCGCCCTCGGGGATGGGGAACTCCGGCGCGCCGTAGACGCCCGTCGTCGTCGTCTCGACGAAGTGTGTGTCGGTGAGGTCGTGTTCCTCCAGGCCCCACAGGAGGTTCCGTGTGGCCTGCATGTTGTTGTGCTGGGTGTAGTTGGCCCGCTCGCCGTTGATCTGGGAGTACGGCGCGGAGGGCTGGGCCGCAGCGTGGACGACGACGTCTGGTTCGTGGACCGCCAGTAGTTCGTCGACGAACGACTTCTCGACGAGGTCGCCCTCGACGAACGAGAGGTTCGAGAGCCCGTGGACCTCGCGCGCGGCGTCGAGACGCCGATCGATGCTGGAGACGGGAGTCGCGCTCGTTGCGCCGACTTCCTCGACCCACTCGCGGCGAGCGAAGTTGTCGACGAGGATGACTCGGTCGTCGGTCCGGTCTGCGATCCGCAGGGCCGCCGGCCACCCGAGGTAGCCGTCGGCACCAGTGACGAGAATTGACATCGGTTACTCAGTTTGTGAGTAACATTCCTCAGTTAAATATCTTCTCCCACCGACATGTGGATTCGGCTCAATGACAAGTGAGAGCCGAACGGATTACTGAGATTCTGGACGCCTCACTGAGCCTGTTCGGTACTCTCGTACTCCCAGATGAGGTCGAAGTACCGCTGTAGACCGGCGACGAACGAACCGTTCTCGGTGACTGCGGCCTGGCGCATGTGGAGCGGAATATCTTTTTCTTCGACGAGGAGGATCGCCGTCCCCGTCTCGTAGTCCATACTCGGGTCCGCGAGCGTCCCGCGCCAGGGGAGTTGTTCCTCGCTGAATCGGATTCCGACGGCAGGGTACGACGACCGGATTCGCTCGACGATCCGTTCTTGGATGGCTCGGTTCTCTGGAGAGAGGTGGTCCGGATGGAGAAAGAGAACGTCGATGTCGACATCCCGGTCGAGTGCATCTGCGAGCGCCGTCTCGACGGCGTCAAAATACTCGAAGCTCTTGGTCAGGACGCTGACCGAGTGGTCTGCGTCCCGGTACACTGCCCGTGTCTCTGTCTCGCTGGGCTCGCCCACGTCGACGACGTAGAACAGTTCCTCGGTCGGCGTGACATCCTTCGCAGCCTCTCGGTAGCGCGGCTCGAACGTCGCCAAGAACTCCTCGGACATCGCGTCGATGTCCGCCCGGTACTCTTCGAAGGACTGTCGGCGGTGTTCGACTGCCCGGTCGAGAACCTCTTCGGGTGGCTTGGGCTGGTACTCTTTGGGCCGCCCTGAAATCACCTTGATGAAGCCCTTGTTGCCCAGGTTCTCGAGGACGCCGTAGATGCGGGCGTTTGGAATCCCGGTGGCGTCGACGAGGTTCGGCGCCGTCGACCGACCGTGGGTAAGCAACGCCTCCAGTGCGGTGGCCTCGTACTCTGTCAGGTCGAGTCGTTCGAGGAGTTGGTTGGCGTCCGACTCAGTGGCCATAATCCCGATTCTGCAGCGGGAGGTAAAATACCTCTTCTGATCAGCCGGTCGTAGACTGATTGTGTGCAGCCTCATCCCGACAAGACAATAGCCGAGAAGATATCACGATACGCGTCCACGGCGTGATCCATTCTGTAGTGCTATTCGAAACACTAGCGGGCGTTCGCCCCAAGTGACGACGCCCGTTCGGGGTCCTCGGCCCAAGATTTGAGAACAGCAGTGGCCTGTTCGGCCACGCCAAGGCTGACGTGTTCACCACACTCACATTCGGCGACTGTCTTCGCGACCTCGTCACCTTCACCGACGACCGACAAGACAGGTATCCCAACGCCAGCGAAGGGTACAGTTTCAAAGAGATACAGGTCCCAACCATGTTCCCCTAGAACCATCTATCTGGCTCTGTTCGCGACGCGTGATTGGGGGTAGCTCAAGGAACCACACTGTTTTTATTCCTCTCCGCGAAAGTGTACTCAGTGAGCGACAAGGCGCCCAGTCTTTCTCTAAGCGAGCAACTGACTGCACTCTATCACGTAGCCGCGTATCGCCCCGCGTTCGCCCTGGGTATCACTGTCTTGAGTATCTTTGCTGCCATCCTTGAAGGAGTCGGACTGGGTTTTTTGATTCCTGTCGTCGAAATTGCCCAGGGCAACACAGATTTGGAGACAACGAGTAGTGTCGGGCAAGCGTTTATCTCTGTCTACCGGTCCGTTGGCGTGCCGTTCACGATGGAAACCGTCATCGCTGGGGTGACCATCGTGATGATCGCGCGGTACACGTCGAGTTTTCTGGTTAACTGGCTCCAAGCGGCGCTCCGCACTGACTACGTCCGGCATCTCCAGACGAAGGCGTTCGATCATGCTCTCAATGCAGAGATCAGGTACTTCGACCAGCAGGGCTCTGACGAGATACTGAACGCCATCGTCACGCAGGCTGGGTACGCCGGTCAGGCGATCCAACGAGTCGTCAAGTTCGTCCAACAGGGCTTCCTCAGCTTGATGTATCTCTCCATAGCGCTGTACCTTGCACCGCTGCTTACCATTGGTGCGGCGGTGCTCCTTGGGGGGATCACTTATATTCTCCGTAGTGTTCTTGAGTCGGGTTACACGATAGGTGATCGCGTAGCGAACGCGAACGAACGGCTACAGGAGTCAGTCCAGGCCGGCACTCAAGGGATTCGTGACGTGAAACTGTTCGGAATGACTGGAGAACTGTTCTCGAATTTTATCGATGCGGCCGACCAAGTCGCTGCTTCCAAAATTAAACTCCGCCGGAACGAGGCGGCACTAGACAATTTTTACCAGATGTTGACTGCGATTACAGTTTTTCTACTCATCTACGTAGCATTGACTTTCGCCTCTCTCTCGCTGGCGTCATTAGGTGTCTTCCTCTTCGCTATGTTTCGGCTTGCTCCACGTGTAAGTACACTCAATAATATCGTTTATCAGATCGAGAGCGACCTTCCACACCTTGTACGGACTCAGGAGTTCATCCAAGAAATGCGCATACGAAATGAGGATTCTCCAGGGAATGCCGAGGTCCCGATCCCTGTTAAACGGGTCGTGTTCGACGACGTCTCGTTTGCTTACGACACCGGCGAGAAAATCTTCGACGGTCTCTCGTTTTCCGTTAAGCGTGGCGAGTTTGTGGCCTTCGTTGGCCCTTCGGGAGCCGGGAAGTCGACGATCGTCTCACTGCTGACCCGGATGTACGAACCCGACGACGGCCGGATCCTCGCCGACGAGCTCCCGATCAACGAGATGGACATCGATGAGTGGCGCTCGCGGGTATCCATCGTACGACAGAACCCGTTCATTTTCAACGAGACGCTCCGCCGCAACATCACCATCTCCGACCGTGAGGCATCAGATGACGACGTTGAGCGGGTCTGCGAGATCGCCCAGGTGACGGAGTTTCTGGAGGACTTGCCCAACGGCTACGACACAGTACTGGGAGATGACGGCATTCGCCTCTCGGGCGGCCAGAAACAGCGTGTCGCGCTAGCGCGGGCCCTGCTGAAGGAGGCTGACTTCCTCGTGCTTGACGAGGCCACGAGCGACTTAGACTCGAACATCGAGGAGACGGTCCACCGGGCAATCGAGGCGATGGAGCGAAATTACGCGATACTAGTGATTGCCCACCGACTGTCGACAGTGGTCAACGCAGACCGGATTTACGCTGTGGAGGACGGCGAAATTGCCGAGACTGGGTCCCATAGTGAACTCGTCAAGCGGGACGGAATCTACGCCGACTTGTACACGACGCAGACGTAACGTGAACAACGAATATGTACCAGCTGCCGGGAACAATAGCACATAAGATCCTTCGGCTCTGTGGTTTCGATACACTGCGCTGGATTTCGCGGATATCGGACGCTCCGGCGAAGGTTGTAGACGGTCGCTTTGAGGATAATTTCACGGAATTCAAGCCACCAGCTTCGCGCACGCTCGGCGGTGTCGTGCGTGCGCTTGATCGTGGAGAAGACGGTTTCACACATCGCTCTCAGGCGGTATCGAGGCCCATCGATCCGCGCGTTGTGCGCGTGATCGATGGGCCGGAACTCTCGGTGTTTGATCAGCGGTCTTACGCCTTCTTTGCGGAGTTTTTCACGTAACTCCATCCAATCGTAGCCTTGTCGGCGACGAGGCTGGCAAGGTCGCCCGCGTTGCGGAGGGCGACCTGCCAGCCGAGCTGTGTGTCGTGACGTTTCTCGGTCGTACAGTGAACGTCCAGAATTGCTTGGCTTTCTATATCGACGAGAGCAGTTGTTTTGAGCGTCTGAGCGCGGTAATTCGTCCGACGGCAGTAATGCTTGCTAGCGTTTTCGCGGTCGAAGAACGTCGCGTCGATCGCGGCGTGACTGCTCGGGTCGTGCAGCTGCGCCGAGAGACGCAGCAGCACTCGCCAGAGTGCCGTCTTGATTCTGTCAAACCACTTCACTAGCGTCGAGTGGTGCGGGAGATCGGCCGGTTCAAGCCGATTTCCCCGAGAATATGTGGCATCTCGCTCAGCAGATCCAACTCCTCTCGATAGGACTTCTCCAAGTAAACCCGAAGACAATGGAGCGATACGACGGCATAATCGGCGAAGCCTCCATCCCCTTCGGGGGCGGCGACTTCGCCTCGGCCACCGACAGCATTTTTAGCTAACTGCACCGCTTTCTTTGTGAAGTGAGAGATCTTCGACATGGACATCGGCGGTTTCCCGCTTCATGCCACTAGTTCTGACGGTCGAAGACGATGCCTTCCAGCGATTCACCAGAGCCATGTGATTATACTTTATATCCTAAATGGCGCAATGTTTCATCTACAGATTCCTGTTCATTATCCTCCTGATTTGTAGGTCGTTCATCAATGATGGTTTTTCTATCACCTTGGTTCATTATACACCAGGGTACTTCAACTAAACTATTATTGTAAATTCCGTCAAAGTGACCATAATCTCGTATATTCGTATATGTATGCCTTTCACCAATCATTTCACCATGATCTGATGAAATTACTGTCTTTCCTTCCATTTTTTCCACCACTGATTTCGCTTCTTCAAATACAATATCAAAGCTTTCCGTGTATGCTTGTTTAACAATATCCCGGTTTACGCCTTGTGGCCTATATTCACCAACATCCAGATCCGAAAAGTATTTTCTAGCAGTTTCCCCGATAAATGGTGTATGAGGTGACGGATAATGAACTAATATTCGCTTGTTGGGATACTTTTTGATTGCTTCTTTCGCATGTTTTGACACTAATTCTATATGTGTCCGTTGCTTATTAATACGGCCGTCTGGAGTTTCTGGACTGCGAATAAAATCAATTGCATGTAACTCACCATCTAAATCATCCTTCATTTTATAGTACCACCCGTTTGAAGTTACATATACAACATCGTGGAGTTCCTGATCGAAATTTGCACGAACCCATTCTGGGCTGGCGCCTCCTTTAGATGTTTTCTTGTCTAAATATCCATATCCATTTCTTCTATCATTAAAAGTGTCATATCGAGTCGCATCTAAGATTATCAAATTGTCCCAGTCCTCGGAAAATACATTGATTCCATCTGTATTATATTTGTATCGACCGAATTGAGTATATATTGCTTTCTCAATATACCTGGCACCGAATCTTCTTTTTCTCAGTTTTCTGAGAGTTTTGTATAATAATGGTCCCGGTCCTTCCGATAGTAGGATACTTATTATCCGCTTAGATATCGACATACCCTGATAAGGACAGGATGGCTATTATATTTTTATTTAGGTAACCCAACAACTATTCGAGACTGTTTATTGGCTTGCGGTCAAACTTGGATCTTAACCTCTCCCTGAAAACATCGTATAGCCTATTGCATATCAAAAAGGTCATTTCACGGGGTTAGCGAAATAGTTGTTAGTACTCTCCTGTCGAGGGATGTGGACTACTGCTTTCTACTTCCTATAGCTGACTACTATCGTATCAGAAATACAGGAACTATCACTACCCCCAAATAGAGTGGACAGAAACCGTAAAGTCTCATTCGTTTTAAGGAGTGCTTCGGTTGATGATTTCAATCCTTAAAAAAGCGGCCTGATCGATCAACCTGTACTAAGTGTAGCTTCAGTTACTCACAGACAGATAGTCAGACTTGATTTCCTTCTACGCTCTTGGGAAGTAGATTGTTGATTGCGAGAGCTGCGGCTGAAAGTCGAAGAGGGCAAGGGCACCGCGCCAGCGGTGCCCGATATGTTCCCAGTGAGCCGATTTGTGTCGGAATCGGCTGCAGCGGACCTGCTGGAACAGGTTCGCTGGCGTGACGGCGTTGAGTGCCCCCGCTGCCGTTCTGACCTGACGGTCAGAAACGGCAGCTATCGGGTGTATCAGCGGTATTTGTGTAAGAATTGCGGTCGGACGTTCAACGACAAGACCGGCACGATCTTCGCTCACTCGAAGCTCTCGCTGAAAGAGTGGTTCTTCACGATCTACGTGTTCTTACGGTTTAACACGAGTATTCGGCAGATTGAGGCGGAACTCGATCTTTCGTACAGAACGGTGAGACGGCGCGTCGAGCGCTTCGCCAGAGCGCTCGACGCTCCTTCGATCACGCTGTCTGGACCGGTCGAAATCGACGAAGTGTATGTGTCTGCCGGTCTCAAAGGCCGCGAGCGCGACCAGGAGTCGCGCTCGCGTGGCCTGTCCACGCGCGGGCGTGGTTCGTACGACGGTGACAAACCGCCGGTGTTCACGCTGGTTGATCGTGGCTCGGACGATCGGTACGTCGTCCCAGCGAAATCCGCCAACGAATCGACCATTCGACTCCTGCTCGCCGACCACGAACAGGAGTCGCTGACCGTCTATACGGACGGATTTCGGGCCTACGAGCCGCTTGAAGAAGACGACGCATTCACCCGCAGACACGTCGTCCACGGCGACGGCGAATACGCCGACGGCGACATCCACGTCAACAGCTGCGAGAGCCACGCGTCGCTGACGCGACGGTGGCTCTCGCCCCATCGAGGGATCTCGAAAGACAAGCTAACACCGTATCTCAGAGCCTGTCAGCTCCGCTGCGAACTCTACAGAAAACCAGGTGACGAAGCACTCAAACATGCTCTCGACGCTGCTCTCTGAAAATCAACAACGTGCTTCACAAGAGCGTTCCTTCTATAATTTCCCTGATTTTGTCTTCATATTTTCCCCCCATAACTTCAACACTGAACTTATTCAAAACGTGGTTACGAGCTTGTCTCCCCAATTTCTCCCTCAAAGAATCATCAAAGTACAATTTAAGAATATGTTCCGATAGCGCTGCGACATCTGTTGGTTCGAACAAAAACCCGGTCTTTCCATTCTCGATTGCTGAGGGGATACCTCCTACCTCAGAGGCAATTACAGGGGTTCCGCAAGATTGTGCTTCTACCAAGGTAAACCCAAATGCTTCTATCAGCGATGGCAGTATATATAAATCACACAAATTATAATACATTGGAGTTTTTCTATGTTCAATACCGTCCGTGAAAATTACTTTTTCACCGACATCCAGTTCTTTGCAAATCTTTTTTAACTCCATTTTATAATCACCCGGTCCCGAAACAATTAATTTAACAGGTACGCCCTCGTCTAATAGTTCTGGGATACAATTGATCAAATATTTAATTCCCTTCTGCTTCGATATTCTACCTAAGTATAAAAGGACAAAATCGTCTTCATTCACATTAACTTGGGGCAATATGTCTGAATAATCAACCTCTGGATGGAATACATCAGTGTCAATTCCATTTTCAATCACACATAATGATTCATCTTGAATATATGGTTGCAATTGTGCAAACTGAGCAATGTGATCTGAAACAGCGATGTGCGCTTCGGATATTTTGTAACAATGTCTTATATTTGTGATATAAAATTTGGCATTTTTTGATATGTTGTAGCCAAATTTTAATACCGATCTGGGAGATGATAAATCCAGATTATTGAACTCATAATTTAATATTGACAATGGTGTATTATGCATAACAGAAACCATCGGTATCTCATGGCTCTTTGAATATTTGGCGTAGCCAGCTCCAGCCGCTGATTCGTTAACAATTATATCTATTTTATTAATTTTATTTATCTGTTTTATTTTTTTGTGACTTTCTTTATTATATTCATTTGAATATGTATCTGCAGGAGTGTTTGGTAAATAATAAGTTTTAATTCCTTCATCAATACTAATTTCAGTACCATCCTGCCTGCTCGTCGTAATAACAACGATATCGTGGCCGCGCTTCGATAAGGCACGCCCAAGTTTATTATGGTGGAATGCCTGCTCTCCACCCCGGTGTGCAGAGTCACTGCGTGTCAGAAAGCATATATTCATTGATTTTGTTAGATTGATTGGCCCCTATGACAATATATCTTATGAATATATTTTAGGTCAGGCTCTGAGAGTTGGGTACATTAATTAGATATCCCAGTGTGACGGACTCGGAATCTCTTTGTCATGATATTTATATCGATACCCTATCAACGTGGAGTGGATGAAGATTCTCTACCTCAGCAAGAATGTCTTCGACTACGGCGGTGCTTTCTATCAGCAGGACGTTATCAACTCACTCCAAAAACATCATGACTTGTTCCAATACGGACCAGGCCTCAACGAGTACGACAGAACGGACACTGTGACAGATATATTCTCGAAATGCCCGTTCATTCCTGATGTCGTATGCATCGGACACCAGTGGCTCGGTGACGATCCGAAGGCTCCGGTCGACCCCCATCCGCGACTCGACTTGAGTCAGACAGATATTCCGGCCACGATGATACTGAACAAAGAGTACAGGAATATTGATCAAAAACTCGCTTTCATCGAAAACAATGACATTGAACTTGTCTTTACTCACCACCACAACGCCTCAAAGTGGGAGGAGGAACACAATGCCGAGTTCGTGTTCTGGCCGTTTGCGGTCGACGACACACGCTTCCAGGACTACGGTGAACCAGATAAATTCGACCTTACCTTCTCCGGTATTCTTCGGAACCCAGATCGATCAGTCCCGCAGACTGACCTTCGGATTCGAGTTCAGAACCACCTCTTCTACTCCCTTGGAGAGTTCAAACTATTCAAGAAGCCACAATACAGAAACTACGACATTTTTTGGCGAGCCGAGCCTACAGCCCCGGCCTACCGCCTCGCGAACAGGATTCTCCACCGCGAGAAACGACTCTCCGAGAACGCTTACAAGAAACTGTACAACCGGAGTAAACTGTCGTTTAATACCCTCTCACCGATCGGCCTCGTCGGAACAAGATACTACGAGTCGATGGCCTCAAACTCGCTGACCTTCTGCCAGGAGTCCAGCATCTACTCTGAGTACAATCTGTTCGAACCCGGAGAGCACTGTATCACGTTCAGCGAGGATCTTTCGAACTTCGATGCCAAATTCAAGTACTGGGTGTCACACGACGAAGAGCGCCGAAAGATTGCACAGCAAGGCCACGACCACATCATGGAAAACCACACTTGGGAGACGCGGATTGAGACATTCACAGAGAAAATAAATCAGCGCTTTCTCTAATCGAGCTACCGTTCGTGGAGCAACTTCTCAAGGTTCTCTGAGACATATTCTTGTCCCTTCTGTTCTACATACCAGTTGATGGTCTCAGCCAAACCTTCCGAGAGAGACCACTCCGGCTCCCAGCCAAGCAGTTCTTTTGCCCGTGAGGTATTCGCTGCGCGGTGTTTGACGCCTACCGGCTTTTCTGCCTGATAGTTGATATCTGAGGGTTCCCAGTCCATGTGGTCAAATATTTCCTCCACAACAGTATTAATCGAAATATACTCTCTGATCCCGGCGTTGACTGGCGTCGCGTCTGTGATATGCTCGTTCGCGAGCAGGAGTGCATTCACGATGTCCGAAACATAGGTGAAGTTCCGTGTCTGGGCTCCGTCACCCCAGATTTGGTAGGGCTCTTGTTGGGCGAGTACTTTCGCTATAAGCGCGATTATTGCGTGGGTCTCGTTCTCTCGCGGACCGTATGCAGTAAATATGCGTACGATACTGGCATCAACACCATACTGTGTGTTGAACGCACGCAGAGAACGTTCACCCATAAGTTTTGCCCACCCATACGTTTCGTCGGCGTAGGCACCGCCACGTTCGTCGAAGCTGACCATTTCCTCGCGAAGTCTCTCTTTCTCCTGTTGGATGTCCGTCGGATAGACACAGGCACTGGAAGCGAACGTGATTGATTCGACGCCATTCTTGACAGCCGTCTCAAAGACTATATTGTCGAGTGCCATATTTGTCGCACAGTTCGCAGGGTAATTGGAGATGTAGCCCCGTCCGCCATGGTCCGCTGCAAGATGGAAGACAGACGTGACATCAGTTGTCGCTTTCTCGGCGAACGACATACGCCTAAGGTCACCTTCCAGTATTTCAATGTCGTCGATGACACCCGCGAGGTTCGCTTTAGTCCCACTTGAGAAGTCGTCGGCAACCCGGACCTGTGACCCCACTTCGACAAGTCGTTCCACAAGGTGAGAACCGATAAATGACGCACCTCCGGTGACGAGCACGCGACCGTTTTCAATGTTTGACATACTCCCCGTTCGATTGCGACATATGAATACCTCACGCCTGACCAGATCGCTGGCCGTCAGAATATCAAGTAAAGCAGACTCCTTTTATTCTTGCCACCGAATTGCGGCCATGGAAATTACACTGTACACAGAAGCCGACGATGTTTTCGATACTATCGGCCGCCCAGACTGGTATCCCGAAGCCGTGTCGTATCTGCGTGGAAACAAGGACGAAGGGTTATTTGGACTCTACCTCTATAATCTAATCCGCGACAATCCCTCGATATCGACAGTGATTAATATCGGGACTGCTCGAGGTCATTCTGCAATTTGTGCTGCCAAGGCGTTGCGAAAGACAGGGCGCTCCGGCATAGTCCACACTATCGACATTATTCATCCCGACGAATGTCGGAACTGGCATACGAATCACGCAGAGTCTGACCCTCTGGTCGATACGAAGACCTCTATGCGCAATCTCGTCAGTCGTTTCCACGACCCCGATTCAGAGACAGTGCCAATAGAGTTTCACACTAATGACTCTTCCATAGTCCTCGAAGAGTGGAATAGTGGCGCCCCCGATCTTGTGTTCCACGATGGCAAACACAACTACGAGACAGTAAGCAAGGATATTGCTTATGCCAATGCCATTGGTGACAGCCAACCGATACATGTCTTTGACGACTGTCATCTCCACTCCCCAGCATGGGTGTTTTGTCCGTTTGTTGATGGGATACCTAAATCCGTGTCGAAGATTCCGAAATTTAATGGTCTCGCAAATGTTCTCCGGCAGTTTCACCTATCGAGATATCCCTATCCAGGCGTCAACAAAGCGGTCGCGGAGGCAATGGATAAACGGACAAGTTGGGCACAGATAATCGCAGACGAGGATCACGCACCGATTACGACGCTCTACCCGGATAAGACAGAATCACGTTCGGACGCATCCTCAACCATTGCAGAGAACCGGTCATAGAAACGAGACTGAGAGTGCTCTTCTTGGGTACGTTCCAGACTTCGTTGCCCGAACCGGTCACGTTTGTCATCGTTTCCAATTAGGTCGTCAAGTTTGTTCCGTAGATCGTAATAGTTCCCAGATTCAAAGATGTACCCATTGTACCCGGACTTGACGTAGTCTTTCGTTCCATTAGCATCACTACAAATTACTGCTAAACCGTGTGCCATTGCCTCAAGATGTGAGATTGCTGCAGGTTCGTCGTCGCTGGGCAAGACAAAGATATCGTGGTTTGGATACACCTTTTGGACTGTGTCGTAGGAGACGTTAGACTCAATATCAACAATATCACCGAGATTATTGGCCTCAATGTACGATAGTATTTTTAAGTAGTATTCGTTATCATGCTCGCTGAGTGATCCTACGATTGTCGCTTCTAGTTTGTGCTCACGGACGAGGTCAGCGATACAACGCAGGAAGAGCAGGTGATTCTTCCGTAATTCGTGGAGTTTTCCGATCATGAGTACGCGCACAAGTTCGTTTGAGTTCCTGTCAGTTGGTGGGCTCAAGCTCATCGCGAATGGAATGTAATAAGAATGATACAATGGAATCGAGTCACTTGACTCGGCTTTGGCAGGGGAGTATCTCGTCGGCCGAGAATAAAAAATCATAATATGAATGAGAGCTACGAGTGTACGCCGCTTCCCCCAGCAACTGGTATTGGCTGGCGTCTGATCGTAATAAATAACAGTAATATTCAGTAGACGGGCATACAGGGTGGTGAGTAGGGTGGTCGCGGAGTAGTCACGAATCACAACATAGTCGGGCTTGGCGCACCGGAGGTACTGAAAGTACCAACCGAGGGAAGGGAAGCCATAGAGGTATAATATACGGTTAGTGAATGAATCCTCAAAGAGGTAGCTTATTAGCTGTGTAAGCAGTGAGAATCTGATCGCCTCGGGGTTGATGTACTGATTCACCTCACTTTCCCCCTTAGTTGATTCCCTAAAAACAAGCATGGAAACATTATGGTCACGTTTGATTAGGCTTTCAACAACTGGATGGAGGTTAGTATGATATCGAGGCTGTACGAATAGAACGGACTCATCATCCATGGTGAAACACGTGCCTCTATGGGTCTAGTCCACGTGGAATTAGAAATTTCGATAGTGCCGTCAGTGAAGATCGTACTCAGTACACCACAAAGCCAGCAAGTCAAGACATCTGAATGCCGAAGATATGTCCAGCGCTCTTGTGAAGCACGTTGTTGATTTTCAGAGGGCAGCGTCGAGAGCATCTTTGAGTGCCTCATCATCTGGTTTTCTGTAGAGTTTGCAGCGGAGCTGACAGGCTCTGAGATACGGTGTTAGCTTGTCTTTCGAGATCCCTCGATGGGGCGAAAGCCACCGTCGCGTCAGCGACGCGTGGCTCTCGCAAGTGTTGACGTGGATGTCACCGTCGGCGTATTCGCCGTCGCCGTGGACGACGTATTCGCGGGTGAATGCGTCGTCTTCTTCGAGCGGATCGTAGGCCCGAAATCCGTCCGTAGAGACGGTCAGCGACTCCTCGCCGTGGTCAGCGAGCAGAAGTCGAACGGTCGATTCGTTGGCGGATTTCGCTGGGACGACGTACCGATCGTCCGAGCCCCGATCGACCAGCGTGAACACCGGCGGTTTGTCCCCGTCGTACGAGCCACCCTCGCGCGTAGACAGGCCACGCGAGCTCGACTCCTGGTCGCGCTCGCGGCCTTTGAGATCGGCAGACACGTACACTTCGTCGATTTCGACCGGTCCAGACAGCGTGATCGAAGGCGCGTCGAGCGCTTCGCTAGAGCGCTCGACGCGCCGTCTCACCGTCTTGTAGGAAAGATCGAGTTCCGCCTCAATCTGCCGAACATTCGTGTTAAACCGTAAGAACACGTAGATCGTGAAGAACCACTCTTTCAGCGAGAGCTTCGAGTGAGCGAAGATCGTGCCGGTCTTGTCGTTGAACGTGCGACCGCAATTCTTACACAAATACCGCTGATACACCCGATAGCGCGGTGCCCTTGCCCTCTTCGACTTTCAGCCGCAGCTCTCGCAATCAACAATCTACTTCGCAAGAGAGGGTGTCATAGAACGAGTAGCACACCAAAGAGCAGGGTGAACGCTGAGGTGGATGAGTTCAGCGACCCTGCAAGATGATCCTTCGGTAGAGTCGTTCTTCAATGTCGCGGAAACCGAGACGCTAGCGTTGTTTGAGCATCTCTCCTTTGAGTTTCTCGAAGAGTTCGACGTGTTCGCCCCGGCGCAGACGGGGCGAACACGAGATCACGAACCACCAGAGCTGATGCGTGGCTTCCTCCATTGCTACTACCACGACATCTACGGCATTCGTCCCGTTGAGCGAGAGCTTCGGAACACGGTCGTTTGGCTGAGCTGTGGGTTCGATCGACCGCCGTCGAGAGACGCGGTCGATCGCTTTCTCACCGACCTCGAACACGTCGTCGACGAGGTCTTCGACCGACTCGTCGAGCAGGCCGCCCGGCGCGGCCTGCTCGATGTGACCTACTGTATCGATTCAACTGACGTGAGAGCGATGCCCGCCGATCAAGACGCGTCGAAGTGCTACGATCCAACCGACGACGAGTACTACTACGGCTACGGTTGCACGATCGTCTCGACCGGGCAAAAGATCCCGATTGCAGCCGAGTTCACAGAGAGTAAGCAAGCACCAGAGGAGACGGCGATGCGCGTCACACGTGACGCGCTCGCCGTCGCCAAGCCGATCTGGATGGTCGGTGACAGCGCCTACGACACGCTCGACTGGCACGACCACCTGCTGGCCGCAGGGGTCGTGCCAGTCGCCCCGTACAACGCACGAAACACTGACGACCCGAAAGACATCGAGTACAGGGTCGAAGACCGCATCGAACAACACAGCGAGGACGTTCAGCTGAAGCAGTCCACGTTGGATGAGACGTACAACCGCCGTACTGGAGTCGAACGAACCAACGAATCAGTGAAGGACTGCGGCCTCGGGCGAACGCACGCCCGAGGCCGCGTCCATGCACGAGCACAGGTCTTCCTCGCTCTGTGCCTTCGCCTCGTTGTCGCAATCACCAACTACGAACGCGGAGACAATCCGGGAAGCACGATCATCACGGTGTGACAAGAGTTCTATGACACCCTCACTAGTCTTAGCTATGTCGAGCTAGAGACAGCTCAAGAGTTGCTCGAAGCCTTCGCTGTCCACCACAACTCACGACAAAGTTAACGCGACCATCTCCTCTTGCGATGACGACTTTTCTGTGTCCTCATTACTGGGTGACTCCATGAGATCCCCGTTGAAACCCTAGGCGTGAAGTACGCCATGGAGTCCCCGAAGGTCAATCTATGATGTGCACCACCGAGTACGGGAGAATCACGGACCTCGGATGCGAAAGAACAGGAAGATTGGAATCGCAGCCACAACCGACTCGGTTGGCGGCGACTGCAAGCCCGCAGCGATGTCGTTCTGCTCACGCATTCAGGACTCCAAGAGATACCATGACCGCACCCACGCTCCGGAGTTTCGCTTGCTGGGGTAATGCTCCAGACTAAACACTATCGTCTGGTGGCAGCCAACTATGTCGGCAAAAATAGTACAAACGGTTCTTTTATTATCGCAGGTCTTTTTCTGCACCTCAGATGCTGCCCGTAGCTCCTCCATCGGATGATAGAACTCTCCTTTATTCCTCTTCTACCGACATCTTGAGCGTACAGCGTGCTATTGTACATTGTTCTCTTACGACACTACTTGATTTGAACCATCAGATTGGGTTGGAACGAAAGAAGATTCCGAGGAACCGATGAGAATGGTTGTACCCTATTTTAGGATAACTGGTGACGCCTGATCAAAGATACGCTAGACTAATGTCTCGGAACGAATCCCCACACCGGTTCTGGCTGCTCATGGTGGCCGCAATGGTACTTGCTGGAGTGGCATCTGCTTACTTCGTGCTCACTCAGGAGCGTATCTTCTTTTACCCGACTGTGGTCGTGTTCTTGGCGCTGTTCACGAGTTTGCTGGTACACCGATTCCGGACCGCCAGAGAGGGACTGGCACTCAAGATGAACCCGCGCTTGCTCGACATCGCCATCTTAGTCGGTATTATCCTAACTGTGGTCGCATCAAGGGCCCAACCAATCGGGTTACCGACTCTCTACTACGTACTGGTGACGCTCACTGCACTGTTAATCGTGGTTCGTATCCTGTTGCAGCCATCGCTGTTCGTCCTCGTTGAGACAGTCTTGCTTGGGCTGACGATCCGGGCCTCATTCTGGTACGCTGCCCCCGTCATCGGTCAGGACACGAAACTCCACTTGAGCATCGTTCGGTACGTGAACGAAACTGGAACTCTGGTTCCGCCGGACATCGTCTACTATTACTGGTATCCCGTCGCCCACGTTGTTACGAGTTCGCTCTCGCAGCTAGCTGGCTTCTCCCCTCGGATTGCCCAACTTTGGACTATTTCGGCACCGTCTGTCGTGCTACTGGTTCTGCTAATTGGCATTGCCCGCCAGTTGTTGGACAGTTCCAGAAGCGCCTATCAGGTAGGGATGCTCGCCGTCCTGCTAGTGGTGGTAAACCCACGCCACATCACGAGAACCGGAAGTCCGGTCCCGCAGTCACTGGCCATGACGCTGTTGCTCGTCGTCCTATTCCTGTTCATCCAGCGCAGAGACTATGCGAAGGCCGCCCTCCTATTCGGCTTCACCGTTATCATTTCCGCGACACACAACCTCACACCGCTGCTCCTGATGACGGCGATCTCCATTCTGTATCTCGGCGAGTGGGTTACGGCTCGAGTCACCGCGCTGCCGAAGCATATCGACATCTCGTACGGCCCGCTGGTCGGTATCGTCTGTCTCGCGATTACCATTCAATATTATATCGTCGCGTCGTACCTGTCACTCCAGGTCGGTCGCGTACTGGGGATTCTCTTTTTCAGGGGCGGCATCGACCAAGACGTAGACACTTCACTTATCGCTGCGGGTGGACAGATCGGGCTACTTGACCCACTGCTTCACATCGGTGCGGACCTCTTCGTCTATCTCTTCGCCATCGTGTTCGTGTTCACGATAACATTGCTGAAATGGGAAGGGGACACCGTAGAGCAGTTTGACCTGAGTTGGTACGCCATGTCCTCTGCGATGGTCATCACGGTTGGCACCGCAGTGTTCGTCGCTGGTTCTCAAAACACGGCTCGGGCACTCGGTGTTCTGGCGCTGCTTACGGCACCAGTTCTGGGCTACGTGGCACAGCAGAGCGCACGGATCCGAGGGGGGACCATACTCGCTGTCCTGCTCGTTGTCTCGTTCCCACTCTTGACCGCCGTGGCCGCGGATCAGGGCCTGCGAAATCCGGGAATGGCGCCGACCGAACGCGAAAACGACGTGCGCATCCACCTGACAAACGAGGAAGTCGCCGCCATGGAGTTCGTGCTAACGACCGGCCTGCGACCCCTGTCGGATGGGTACGTGGCGTCCTCTGCGGCTGTTCAATCGCTCCAGACCGGGTGGGATGGTCCAATCGAATCGATGGGGAGCGTCTCGGAACTGCCCGGTGACAGGACTATCTCCAGTGACCGTCCCGTGCTGTATCGTTCGTACGTCGAGGAGTACCGGAATATAACCTATTCGTCCGAGTGTTCGGTGTTCTATGATTCCGGAGACGCTCAAGTAATTAGGTGTGATCGCTGAACGCGGATGAGGTGGAATACCGCGACGTACCAAACAGATTAAAACCCCGTTTATCTTACCCACCGATAATGACTGAACCGAAGACAGTCGTCCTCGGGCTCGATGGCGCTCACTACGAACTCATCGAGCCTTGGATAGAAGACGGGCACCTGCCGAACGTCGCTCGCGTACTCGACGACGGTGTCACGGCCGACCTCCAGTCCGTCCTCCCGCCGGTCACGTCACCGAACTGGAAGGCCTACATGACCGGCAAGAACCCCGGGAAGATAGGAATCTACTGGTGGGAGAACATCGACACCGACGAGCAGCGGGTCTACTATCCTTCCGAACGGAAGAACGCGAACACAGAGTTCTGGGAGCTATTAGCCGACCAGGGTGGTGCTGGGGTCATCGGCACGCCGACGACGTATCCGCCGAAGTCGGTCGACGGGTTCGTCGTGGCCGGTGCTCCTGACGGCGAGAACGACGGGTACACTACCCCGTCCGACGTCGAATCGCTACTCGAATCCGAGTTGGAGTACCGTGTGACGAAGCGTCACCGCCTCAACGTAGACCGGGACGCCGCTGTCGAGGAGATACTGGAGCTTATCGACAAGCGATTCCGGGCGGCCGACCGACTGCTCGAAGACCACGACGTCGAGTTCCTCCAGGTGACGACGTTCTATCTGAACTCACTGCATCACTTCTTGTGGGACAGCGAAGCCACGCTCCGGGGCTGGCAGACCGTCGACGAACATCTCGGTCGCTATCTTGACCGGGGCCACAACGTCGTGCTCATGAGCGACCACGGCTCCACTCGCATCGAGACGGCGTTCAATATCAACTCGTGGCTCGAGTCGGAGGGGTATCTCGCTCTCGATACCGGGACGTCCGACTTCCTGCACCGCTTCGGAATCACGACCGACCGCCTGATTCGCCTCGCAACGGCGGTCGGTGTCCAAGACATCGCCGAACGATTCGTCCCGGAGTGGCTGATAAAACACGTCCCGGATGACTCGGGCGAGTTGACCCGAGAGAGCAAGACGGACAACGTCGACTGGCAGTCGACGACCGCCATCGCGAGTGGTCAGGGACCGGTGTATCTAACCGCTGACCCGTCCGATCCGGCATACGAATCCACACGAACGGCACTCAAAGACGCCCTCGAAGGACTCACTGACCCCGCAGGCCGGCCGATAGCCGCCGCCGTCCACCGTGGCGAGTCGGTCTACGACGGACCGTACATCGACGAGGCGCCGGATCTGGTCGTCGAACAGCGACCGGGCGTCCACATCACCGGCGGCATCGGGCGGGACGAAGTGTTCACCGATCCGAACGAGGACGGGTGGCTCGGCGAGAACAAACGGTCCGGGCTTTTCGCAGCGACCGGCCCCGACTTCACGAGCGGCGTCCTGTCGGACCTCTCGATACTCGACCTCGCGCCGACGTTGCTCCACCTGCACGGAACTGCCGTTCCGACCGACATGGACGGTCGGGTCGCGATGGACGCGTTCAGCGAGACGAGTGACGCACGGGACCGGCAGGTCCAGTATCGCGACGTCGAGGGACGCAAGCGGGAGCGCGAGCGGATACGAAACGTCGCCCGTCAGGTTGACCTGCCTCACTCTAGGTAGCCGAGGTCTTCGAGTCTGTTGGTGACGCTCTCGTCGTCGCTGGCAGTTCTGTTGTCACGCTCTGTCTCGGCTTCGAGTTCTCGAACCACCGTCTCGATGATGACTGCGCCGTACGCTTCGGCGGATTCAAAACCGTTCTCCGCGGCCCGACTGGACAGCAGTTCGTACACCTCGCGGTCGATATCTAGTTCCATACTACGACAATTGCCACAGCCAAGGAAATAGGTTCTTTTCTGTGGCCGTCACGGTGCCGAGAGGTTAGCCATCGTTCGAACTTCAACGTCACCATCTTGTTGGGCTCGACCGAGTCGCTCGATGAACTGCTTGACGATGGGGAACTGCACGTCGTTCGAGATGTTGAACAGATGGCTCCACAAGTGGGTTGACGACTCCGTATCGATAGTGCGGTCGAGAGCGCTACGGAGATACCGCCTGTGGATGGCTTTCCGGACCTGACGTGGTAACACCCGAAACGCGGGGTGGGGCGGTTGCTGTCCTATCTGTAAGTACGGTGCCGACAGTGACGTGTTCATGCTCGTTGGCGTTTCGAGTATGCCGTCGACCCGTGTTGGCTCTCGAACTGGATGACTGCGAGTGAGATAGTGCACGAACCTCTCGGTGCTGGTGCTGGGCGTTTCGCCCACTGGAACCCGGACACGGTCGATACTGCTGCGTCTGAGGACAGCACGGCTTGGAGGGCTGTGCCGGGGTGGAACGAGCGATACCGGGGCGTCCAGACCGTGCGCTTCATGCACCGAGCCAGCGCGACGCAACTCCCATTCGAGGATATCTTCGGAGAACTCCGCACACGGGATGTGGGTGTAGGTGTGTGTGCAGATTTCGTGCTCGACAGTGGCCTCCTTAATCCGGTTGAGAACATCCGGCGCGTGATACAGATGTTTGTCTGTCCCGTCGATGAGTGCCGTGGGCCACCAGTCGTCGGTGTGTGGCGACTGCTCGATGCCGTGGCCCGGGGAATTGAGCAAGTAGCCGACGATGTCGAAACTTACTGGCACGTCGGCGCTGTCACACACCGCGAGTAGACGGTCAAGCGTCCGGTGTTCGATAGCGCACTCGTCGGAGAACAGCTCCGACCCGTCTGTCTTATCGTGGAATCCCCAGCCCAGCTCGATTTCGAGACTGAGCGTCACTATCCCCGGCATCTATCGACCCTCCCGGGTGACGCTCCATGACTGCGCTCCGAGTTTCGGCTCACACATAACCAACTGAGAACACGCCGTGTTCATGCCTCTTCGGTTTCTTCGGACGTCACCGATGCCATCGCATCGAGAACGCTCTCGGTGAACTGTTCGATGGAGAATCGCTCGGTAGTCGCGTCGTCTGGATCCGTCTGGCTGCTGGAGACAGTTTCGCTGATTGCTGTGGGCATCGACTCGAGTGTCGCCAGAGTCAGTTTCGGGTGGTCGATTTCCGGGAGGATGCCGACGGGTGTGGCGACAACTGGTGTCCCGAGAGAGAGTGCCTCGAAGACGACGGTCGGGTACGCCTCAGCCGAGGATGTCAACACCAGTACGTCGGCGGCTGCGATAATCTTTAATGTTTTTTTGTGTGGTTGGTGGCCCAATAGGTCGACCCGATGGTCGACATCTGAGTCAGACACGGTACGTTCAACGACTGGACGATAGTCACCGTCCCCGACTAGTAGCAACCGGAAAGACTCGGATAACTCAGTGAGCAACTTGACCGCCTCGTCGGGTCTCTTTATCCGAACACACCTACCGACTGAGACGAGAATCGATTCACTCTGCTTGACCCCTAACTGGTCGCGTACAGACCCGATATCGGTCTGTTGTATGTCTTCGATAGCGGTTTGATCAATGAGCCCATGTACCAGTCGAACGTCCGACCGAGATCGCTCTTCGATTCGGTTGCGGACTGTGGGTGTTCGACACAAAACGAGGCGACTCATGAACAGCGTAAAAATAATCGCCTCGAAAAGATTCCTGAAATCAAGTGGATGCAGTTCAGTTCGTTCGCTAGGGGAGTAGCCGACGTAGTTCACCACAGGGATACGATATAGGAGACCGAGCAACTTTGCAGTTGGGTGTAGCAGGTGGTTAGTTGAATAGATTACATCAAAACGTTCGGTCCAAAGGATCCTCATTAGCCGAGCAGTGAGTACACAGACAAACAGGACACGATGAAAGACATTCCATAGCGAGTTCGGATGCCCACCAGCGGGGGTCGCAGCAAATGGTCGCCGGATTTCGACTCCATCAACGCGCTCTTTCGACGGCATCTCAGCCCCCCGTGGTGTGTACACCGTTACATCGTGTCCACGTTCCGCACTCAATCGTGAAAAGTTCCAGTCCTCGAACGCTCCGCCGGATGTGTCTGGGTAAAAGTCTTCCGACAGTTGTAATATATTGAGCCTGTCTCCCACTGCTTGTCCACCAGTGGTGCCCGAGGGCGGATGAGTGTCAGTCATTTGTACCCCAGTGCCTCGAGCCGGTCGGAGACATCGTCAGGAACCTCCGCACCCACCGTGTCGTCCGCCGTGGTCAGTTTCGAGTTGCTCTCCTCGTAGAGTTGGTCAAACAACCCCGTAACACTGTCGTCGGCCTCCTCAACTGGGACTTCGGACGCTTCGCCCGTTTGAACGTCGAAGAGGCGTTTCGAGACGATGCGGCCGGACTCCGTTTCTCGATCCATCTGACACAGCCAAGACTCGCTACGGAGTGCAAATCGCCTGATATTCGCGTCTTCATCCTCTCCCTGTGCGCTGCTAAACACGGGCCTTGAGACTGATTTCTTCCGGGGCCCCTCCCGGGCGTCAGCGAGCGGTATCCCCGGGAGCGAGGAAGCGTCGAGACCAGCCCACGCGAGTGCGGTCGGGACGATGTCGAGGGTGCTGACTGGACCCTTGACGACGCCGGTGTCACTGTTTGGTGTCGAGATGATGAGCGGTACGTGCAACAGCTCCTCGTGTGGGTACCGCGGATGCGTGTAGTATCCCCATTCCCCGAACGCGTCACCGTGGTCGGCGGTGACAACGATGAGCGCGTCCGAAAACAGGTCCCGTTCGCGTAATGCGTCGAAGAGTTCGCCGAGTTTGGCGTCGAGATATCTAATTTCGCTATCGTAAAGATCGACAAGCAGTTCCTGTTCTTCGTCGGTGATGCTTTCCGGGTCATCGATGGTCCGCTGATAGAGTTTCTGTGCCGCATTGTTCGAGAGAGACTCCGAAGTGTACTCCCGATATGTGTCCGGCGGATTGTAGGGTCCGTGAACGTCCATGTAGTGGTTCCATAGAAAGAACGGGCCGTCCGTCTCCGAGCGGGAGTCGAGCCACGAGAGCGACCGCCGGTTGAGTTCCTCGGCCCGAACGTGGTACGTTCCCCGATTGAACACGAACTTGTTCAGTCCCCGCTGTATGAGCGCTAACAGGCGGTTGTTACCGAGATAGAGATCGTCATAAAACTTATCGAACTCACCGTCGTAACCGTAGGCCCGCGAGAGGTACGGGTTCGAGTGAAATCCGGCAGTGGTGTATCCCGCCTGTTTGAGGTGACCAGCCACGCTGTCGGTCACGAGCCGGTATCCTGACGAAGCGAATGTATGAGGGGGCTTTCCAGTGAGTAGCGACGGGACTGCCTCACGGGTATGCGAACTGGCAGATATGGCGTTGGAAAACGACACACTGCTGCCAGCTAATTTGTCCAGTTGAGGGGTCGTCTCCCGATGGTATCCCTGATAATGGAGATGGTCCGCCCGGAGCGCGTCAATGGTTAAAAATATAATATTTGGGTTTGGCACAGGCAGCAATTGATTCTTCCAGTTCTAAAGTATTGTTTTCCAAGATGGGCACTACTAGCTCGGTGAGCGTAGCGAGCCGTTTCGATACCAGACGATAGAGGCCCGATATGCGGACTCGCGGTCCGGTTGACTTGGAGGAGTATCTCGGTAGAGGTACGCTGCAATCCGCCAGTTCCCTGTTTGTGTCGGTGGTGGCACCGCAACGACCTGCTGCCAAGACTGGTTGTGTCGGAGTCGGAACGTGTACTCTTCGATCAGTCGCTGCCGTTCAACGGTGACGGATTCGCCGGCGACGGCGGCATCCTGAGACGCCACCACGAGATGGTACTCAGTCGGTTTGAACTCGTTGTTCTGAACCCCGACAGTAGCGGCCCCACTGGTTGAACGGTCGCCCGTAGAGATGTTCGCTGCGGCCGGTGAATTGGCTGGGAGCATGTACAGTTCAGAGTATGACTGGCCTGATTTCGGCACGGCCATGGCGTAGGCTACTGTCGCTGTCGCGACTAGAAGCGTCGCGACAACTGTGATGTTTAGCAGCAGTTCATTGCGTGAATCGTCCGTTACCGATCGTTGAAACTGCGCCCGTAGCATCTCAGTTGTCACTCGACACTGCTTGGTCACCGGGAGCGACCGGCGGCGGTACTGTGCGGCAAGACAGCACGCACACATAGTCGTGGAAAGAGCGGCTGCTACTGCGGGCGCCGTAACACCAACGCCGGCCCAAACGGCGGCCACAGCGATAGCCGCCACGACGCCAATGCTGACCGCGACGGACAGGGCAACGCGGTACACCATTTCGTACGGTTTTGAATCGGCGAACGCGCCCATCTGTGGGAAGAGAGCGATAATGATTGGCCAACCGGGCGCAAAGAGCGTCATCACCAGTCCTGCGAAGGGGCGAACAAAAGTTTCTCGCAGACCCGGTGTGAAGACCGCTACAGGCCCCAGTACCGCTACGAGGCCCACCGCTACCAGATCGAACGAGAGTTCTCGCACCCGTCGTGGAAACAGCAAGCGGAGATTGACGGACATTCTCAACCTGTCCTTTTACATGAGACCTGAAAACCACTCGGGTTTGTTCCTGCTGAAACGACCGGTCGCAATGTCGAGACATGCTCCATCGCGCGTTACGATGAGTCCGACCCCGTCAACCTCGTCATTGAGTGCGCTGACGGCGTGTCACTCGCCCGCCGGCAGAACGACCCTCCGAAACAAGAGTGGTTCGTCCCCGGCGCCGCATTCAGAAGGGCGAACCATCTGCGAGGCAGTCCACCGGGTCGGCCGCGAAGAGTTGGCGTCAAAATGACTATCGAGACGGAATTGCGTACCTACGACCACTTCTGGGAGACGACCGGGGTTAAAAAGACCGGCGGAATACACTACGTCGTCCACAGTTACCGCGTAACGCCCGACTCGGAGGCATCGAACTGGACGACACGCACGACGGCAGCGGCGTGTTTCAGACCGGCGACCTCCCCGAAATCCATTCCTACGTCAAGGCGTACCTGATCGACGCGAGTCTGATAAAAGACGCTGATTGAATGTACCGCCCTCGGAACCTTGGTCGCGTCGCAAAGCAGTCTAGAGTTTGCCTCTGGTGCTCTCAATTGAGAGGTCACAGCTCATTGCTGTTTTGGTCGATCGGTGGAGCAGTCCGTCGAGGAACGATTGGTAGTACTCTGGATCGGCATACTTCACCAGCCGAAGTTGGAGTATCGCCTCTAATCCCTCTGCTGTCCAGCGCATCCACTGGTTCTTACAGCGCTTGCTGACTTCCCCTATCACCCGTTCGACGGGGTTCGAGGTCCACGGCACCTCGAACCCCTCGATGGCCTGCTCGGCAAACGTCACAATCGACGGCAACCACCGCCGGAGATACCCCGAAGCCTTCTCTGACCCGTACTGATCCAACTGCCACGCTGTCTTCTCGATACGCTCGGTCGTTCGCGCGATCCGCTCGCGGATCGCCGCGAACTCCTCGTCTGGACGGTGTTTTGCGACCGAGTTCTTCAGATGGAACACCTCGTCGATCACCTCCGAGACGATCTTGTTCCGTCGATCCAGGGAGAAGACTCCGTCGTCCCAGAGGTTGTAGTCCAGCGTCCGGCCGACGTGGACGAGATCGATCTGGTGATCGCGGTTCTCGTCGGTAAAGGACGTAACGATGCCGTCAGCCGCGTCACTGACGACCGTCGCGTCGTCAGTGACTGCGTCGATGTCATCAAGGCCAGCTGCTGTCTCGTCCCAATCAGCGTTCACCGAAAGATCCAGCAGGGAGCGTGACTCCTCGGCAGTATCTTCGCCGAGCGTGGCTTAGACGGAGTGGTACGAGCGGTCGTCGTCTTGGCTGTGACACTTCGTACCGTCAGGAATGACGGCGTCAGCGTCTGTGTCAGCGACACAGTCTGGAAGGAACTGCTTGAGCTTGCTGCCGTATTCTCTGGCGCGGCGGTTAATCGTGGTCGGCGACGGCATCTTCGAGAGGATGCCGTCGCCGTGGTCAGCAGCGTCACGATAGGTGAGCGAGGTAGCGAGATCGGCGCTTTTCGCGGCGATATCCTGCTGATAGCGGTTTTGCCCGTCGAAGTCGAGAACGTCTTCGACGGGCCGGAAATAGCTGGGTTCGTCGTGGTCAGCGGCGGTATCTTCGACGTAGTGAAGGTTGAATTCGTGTTCACCGGCGGTTGTGACGGCTGTGCGGGTGTCGGTACCGGCGCGTTGGAATCGCTGATCACCATTGCCGTGAGCGTGTTTCTCGCCACAGAGCGCCTCGACGCGAGCGGCGTCGAGGCTCTCGACCAGTCCTTCGAGAAGAACTGATTCGACGCTCTGGTCAGTGATGAACTCGGCAAGCGTGGCCAGCGGTATCGTTTTGTCGTCGTCGATGCTAACCGTCAACCGCACGTCGATTGTGGCGTGCATGGGACACCTCTTGGGTGGACACCAGAGGCGTCCCGTTCCTCACGGGAGCCAGTTGCTACTGAACTCTAGAGGACTTTGCGACACGACCGGAACCTTGATAAAGCTTCCATCAGGTCCCCCTCAATACAATATTTGGCTCGCTCGTCGGCGGTGTATAATTAAGGGTGAAAAGTGAGGCGGGAGAATTTCTTACTGCTTTATGACAGAAATCACCCGCCTCAACGGCAATAGAGAGTAGATTGATTTGGATTTTGTGGAGCGCGAGCGGACACCCGAGTCGGCGATGGCGTTTGGAATTTAATCGCGCGTTGCGGGACTTTCGCTGTCTAATACCGTCGAATTACTCGATTGTTTGGGTGTCCAACGGAGTCGAAAAGCCATTCACGATTGGGTACAAAAAGCCGATCTACAGCCCGAATCTGGATAACTCTGAATCAGGCTGCACTTGACGAAACGGTGATTCGCATCAACGATCAGCAATTCTGGCTGTACGCTGCCGCCAATCCGCAGTGGAACGAACTGCTTCACGTCCGATTGTTTGCGACAATTACGACCACTCTCACGGAAATTTTCCACGTAAAATCTGAGAAAAGCAAGATGTTGAAACTGCCGTCTTTCTCGTTGATGGCGCTCAACACCTCCAAACTGTACTTCAACGAACTGGCCACCGATTTCAGATGTGTCGCCACGGAAATCGGAACGCCGTCGAACGGATTTTTGAGAGCTGAAGTGTCGAACCTCGTCGTTTTCTAACTGCTTCAACCACGTCAAGCCGGAAACAGTCGAAAATTGCTTGCAGAGTTTCGCTCGCTGGCACAATACTCCAAACTAAACACTACCCTTGCGCTTATGCCGGTGTTAATTACGGATTTTGATCCGGCACCGAAGCCATCAGTTACCGAGAGCTGGTGGCAGCAGAGGAGATATGTTCCAAGGGAGCACGAGTCTCTTTGTCAAGAACGGAAATCTTGTACTCACTTGCCCGAACTCGCACCGGAAACCAGCCTTCCTCGTCGACACTCAGCAAGGCCTCCGAGTAGCCGTCGTCGTCGTTCCCAGCCTTCGCCGATCGCACCCAGTTCACCTCGCGCTCGCTCAGGCCGAACCACTCAGCTAACTCCGACGCCGCTTCGTCTACTCGATGAATGAGCGTCATCGAACACAGATTAGCGATCGTCCGAGCCTCCGGTGTCAACGCGAACTCGCCGCCGGTCTGGGTAACGAACTGCAGAGACAGGTCGTATTGGCGACTGTGTCGAACAGCCGTCTCCAAGAAGCCGAGTGACGTAGAATCATTCATCAGATAGTGTGCTTCGTCGATGACGAACAGCACACGCTTGTCGGTCTGTTTCGCGCGCTCATAGACGGCGTTGAACAGCACCTGCATCATGAGACTCGTCTCGGGGCGTCCACGACTCCCTTCATCCTGATGGAGGTCGATGTAGATGACGTCGCTCTCGAAGTCGAAGGCTGTCGGCTCAGCCAGGTTCGCGAGATCCCCACCCTCGCGGAACGACGGTCGAAGATCGATGAGCAAGGACTGGACGTCCGAGCGGACACGCTCCTGTTCACCCTCAGTCACGTACTCGAAGTCCCCAGGATCCGAAAGCATAGCCTCCAGAACCTCGATAACGTCCCGAACTGTCGGCGAGGGACTCCCGTGAGTATCTGGATCCTGCGTGATGCCTTGGCGCTCGTATGCTTCCTGGGCGGCCCGCCGAAGCGTCTGTTTACGACTTTCCAGCGGGCTACTCGCGACTGTCGCGAAGAACGTCTTGAAGAAGGCGAGCACCCAGGCGATCTGTTCGGCCCAGGGGTCCATATCTGGCACTGAGTCGAGGACGTACTGGGGCGTCTGTTTCAACTCCAGCGGATTGACACCGCGGGAGCCACCAACTGTAATTCGCTCGCCACCGAGTGCGTCGCTCACCCCCGCAAAGCCCTCCAGTGGATCGAGCATCACCAGTATCGTATCGGCGTCGTACATCGCACGACGAACCAACTGAAGTTTCGTCGAGAAGGACTTCCCAGCGCCGAGTTTCTCGATGACCATCGCACAGTACCCCGTCTCTCGGGCGAAGCGATCGAGGATGAGCGGGCTCTCGTTGAGCGCGTAGGTACCGTACTCGATGCCGGGTTCGGCGAGTGCGCCAGCGACGAAGGGGAACATCGCGCCGACAGCGCCGCCGAGCATGGGCGTCGTCGCCTGTAGGGATTCGTCGAGACGGTCGACACCCATCGGGCTCGCGGAGATCAGCGTGTCCAGTTGCGCCCACTGTGGCGTCACGGGCGTGAGGTTCGCCGGCGAGCGACGAGCGGTGTTAGCGACCGCATCCGTATCGAGTTTCTCGCGAGTGGGACCGCGAACGGTGAGATACATGGACGTATCGAACGCTCGTATCGACGTGTTCCGTAGCGTATCGTAGAGCTCGCGGTAGTCGTGCAGGTCCTTCTCGACGCCCCGAGCGCCTGTCCGGCGTTTCTCCGAGAGGTACTCGAAGTCGGCTTCGAGATCTTCGATCCGGTTCTCCAGTGAGTCGAGCGTCTGGTGGGTGTCACGCGGATCGAGGTGGATCGAGATGTCCGTCGTCCGGGTCTCTGCGGTCGAGTACAGCGTCTCGAAGAGGCCGTTCTGTGGTGTGTCGGGGTAGCCACCGACCCAGAGTGTTCGCGTCCACGTGTCGCCGGTCCGGACGCCGTTTGGTACTTCCTCGATACTCGACGGTGTGACGAGCGTCTGGTGCACGTCTGCAGTCGAGTCGAAGTCAGTCCCAGTCGGCTCGTAGGCGGCGATCGCATCCTCGGCCTCCGACTGCTCGGCTGTCTCGTTTCCCTCTCGTCGCCAGAACGCCAGCGAACCTGTTGCAGCAGGTCCGCCGCAGCCGGTTCCGACACGAACCGGCTTAGTGGGAACATATCGGGTACCGCTGTCGCGGTGCTCTTGCCCTCTTCGACCTTCAGCAGTGCCTCTCGTAATCAACAATCTACTTCTCAAGAGCGATCTTGTAATTTTGATGTATGTCGGGGGAACGCTATAGCGGTTATAGACGTGTTCAAATCGATGCTTGTAGCTATCGGTCAGAATATGCAACGAGATTTAAGAGCTCCTACCGCAGCGTAATCTTGGCATTCCTGTTGGGGGAGATGAAGCCGGCGAGCTATACCCGCTGCATCGTCGTCACGACCTCCCGCCCAGTCACCCGCCACTGACACCCGGTCCACACCGATTCCACCCGTTCGAAGCTCCCATCCGATCGCGGCTCGAATTCGATCTTCCGCTTGGGGCCACGCACAGGCTCGTAGATGAATGCCATCGCGTCGGCTACGGATTGGGTCATGCTTCCACCCCGTCGACAAGCTGGCCGACCAGGGACTTGTCGAGCCGAACCTCTGCCCAGCCACAGCAGTCAGCGGCCCACGCGGCGACCCACGCCCGCGGCGTATTCGCACTGTAGTACTCACCCCGATATACCGTCGGCTCCAACACGCCGTCGGCAGCAAGCGCGTCGAGGTCGTGGACTTTGAGAACACGACTGGCATCACAGATGAACACGCGGTTGTCGGCCACGCTGCCGGCGAGGCGGTGTTCGTGACCGTTAGTGTCGATCCCGATGAGAGCAGTCCCATACGGGAGGTCGATACGCTCTTGTGGAGCGGATTGCGTAGTTGCCATTGGTTCTTTCCCGGAACCACGCGCCTCGGTGTCCTACCACCGTGGCGATTTCGGAAGAAATCGAACAGCGGCGCGTGTGTTCCTAAGTGTTACTGTTGTCCCAGGGGAACAAAAAACTATTGCTCTAGAGTAACAACTGGGGATTGAAACAGAATGGTTACTCGTGGACCAGAACGGCAGGTCAGTGACAAAGAGCTACTTGACTGCTTCGACGACGTTGACAAGCCGTTCGTGACAACAGCAGATATCGCAGCCCGTGTAGATCTGTCCCAAACCAGAATTCGCCAGCGTCTGAAGTCGATTCAAAAGAACCAGCAGATAGAACGCCAGAAAGTTGGAAACGCGGTCGTCTATTGGCTTTCTGATGAGAAGTTGGGGTCCAACTGAGCACGGCCTAGATCCGTAACCCAGTACACCCGTGCTCGGCCCACACGCTCCGATTCGACCCAGTTCTTCTCTTCCATATCTTGCAGTTTGTTGCTAACGGCAGTATTGCTAATATCCAGTCGTTCGGCGAGGTCTTTTGGTGCCTGCACCGGCGGATAAGCAAGCCGGAGTTCTCTCAGGACATCGATTTGAGTGACTGACGGATCGGGTCCGGGCTTAGACACTTTGGCGGAAATTCGACCGGTCCAAACATAGTAATGTCTCTCGACAAGTGTTCTCCTAGAACAAGTATTATGGGTGTGGCTCCAACAAAATGAGATAGAGGGACGTCCACTAACCGCGGCGTCCCAGCGAACCAATGACCAGAAACAAGCCCACACACGATGAGAGGCATCGCTCTCACCCGGTCGAAGCCAGGAGATGGCACTGTCCTTGGCCCTGCCGGACTGTAGTCACTCACCTGCCCATGGGGTCCCGAACTCACGGGGTTCCGGCGCGATCTCCTGACGGCGATCCCTGGCTGGTGGTCGTCACCATCGATCGTCCCACCGATCCAGTCCGTGCAGTCCTGGGCGCTAATCTGGCAGACAAGCGCTCCAGCACTGCAGGACCAGGACTCGTAGCCATGTAGCCAGCGGCGATCTGCCGGAACAGACTGCCCAGCCACTGGTGAGCGACAGCTCTCGCTCGCCCTATCGACTGCCCGTGCCGAGGTCGGGTCGTCCCGGTTCGAGTCCGGGCGCGGGCCTGCCGTATGCGTACCATAACAACCCAAACCGAACAGCGGACTCGCTTGCAAGCACCTCATGCTGAGACTGTCCCTGCGGAGGCCGACGGCGATGTGTGAAGACTGCCTGACCCGGGAGGAGGTCGAACAGCTCATCGAGGAGAAAACGGCTGACCTCCAAGCGGAACTCGAGGCAGAACGCCGTCGACGCCGCGAGGCCGAAGCCGAACGCGACCTCCTCGTGCTCTTCGTGGTGATGCAGGGAGAAGTCTCCGTTCTCGAACCATACCACTTCTAGACGAGCGCTCTGAACGCGCTACGGATAGAATCCGGCATTGTAGTGACGGATGACGCGATCCGGCGCGAATTCTGGTTGGTGTTCGACTTTGGTGAAGCGGTCATCTGTGGCGAATCGCTTTGCGATGACGTTAAGCCGGTCGAAGTCGGTCGGTGCTCGCTGAATACTGTCTTACGGCGAGCGCGGTAGTGACTCCTCACCCATCGGATTCGTGGAAATTAGCTAGATAGCGGTCACCGAACAAGAGGACGAGCGCTGCACCTACGAGATTGAATACGAGGTCGAGAACGGTATCTTTCCTGCTGTAGAATACGAGGATCGGCTCAATCCCGAGGCGGTTGGCCGTGGCGTGAATGAGATACTCGATGATCTCCCAGAGGACTCCCAGCGTGGTGACTGATCCGAGCACCAGTGGCAGAGGGTCTTTCCCACGACGTTTGGCTGATACGAACGTCGCTCCGCCGAGGATACTCGCCGACAGGGTATGCGTAACGTGATCCCACCCCCGGATATCGTCATACGGCCCGAGCATCCCTATCGCATGCAGAAACATGGCGGTTGCCACGTACAGACGTTGCCAGGGCCTGAACTCAATGGCGAACGCTCGTTCGATCATGGCGGGGACGCAGGTCCCGACAAATGCGAAGACCGCGTTCACCACGGCACCGGGATTGCGCTGACGGACCCCGATAATAAACACGGCCACGATCCCAGATCTGATGCTCCGTTCGACAGCCTGGTCTGACCACACTGGTTGTTCACCCGCTCGGAAACGGATGGAGCCACTCGATAAATAGCTTTCATCTTCCTGTTCTGCACCAGCAGCGCTCGTGTGGGGGCAACTACTTTTCAGCGGATGTACCTGGCAGGGAGGTACGCTAACAGGCGATCCGGAAGCATCCGCTTGAGGAAGCTATCAACGAGTGTTTCGACGGCGGTGGCGAGCCTGCGGCGGAGAACAGCGTAGCCTATCGAGACGGTTAGGGCGCCGATCACGATCCATCGGAACTGGCCGTCAAAAACGAACAGGAGTGGGCCAGCGATCGAGAGCGACAGGAGAAAATCCTCTGGGGCTCCGTCGTACCGGATCAACCGTCGCGGGGCGATCCAGTGATTATGAAAGTGATTGTATACGGCCCGTTCCGAATTCGCTTCCCAGGGTCGCAGTTCGAGTCCGCCACCGAAAATGTCCATCCCGCTGTGGACGGCGGCGGCAACCAGACCGACCGTGACCGCGATGATCCACGGCGTCCGAACGAGCACAGCGGCCGATAGCACGACTCCGCTGAGGACCGAGTAATAGACGGGGAAGTGGAGCGTTTTCCGGTGGCCGATATACAGATCGAAATCGGGGAAGACGCTACCGAATAGGCCACTGAAGAGAAACAGACTGGCGAACTCCGGGAACGCGAGCGAAACAGGTAACGCGATCGCCAGCCCCATGAGAGCGTGTGTCGGAAGCATCATAGCAATGGGTATATCGAGTCGTTCGACTGTTTGAACGTATCGCTTCTACAATAGAGGACGTGCCTCTCGGTAATAACGATGGCTGCAGAACAAAAATCCTCCCGAACATCCCACCGAGGCAGGCTATCGTACTCTCTCGAAATCTGTCATACAGTATTAAGCTTCAGAAGCACGTTCTAGGTATCGGTCAAACTATCAGACTAGTGAGCGTTACAATGCCAGAGTACGAGGTCACAGACGGAAGCATCGCACATGTCGAACTCATCTCCGAGGACGTCGACGCCTCAGTGCGGTTCTACGAGGCGGCCTTTGGCTGGGAGATCGCCGTCGACGAGGAGAGGGACTACACGATGTGGCGAGCGCCAAACGCACCCAGCGGGGCGTTCTTCGACGCGAGCGAGTGGCCGTCGACGCCGCCGTCGGCGCTGTTTTATGTGACCGTCGCCGACCTCGATGCGACGACGGCCGCTATCCCGGACGCTGGCGGTGAAATCGTCATACCGGAGACTGTCGTTCCCGAGATGGGCAAGTTCGTCGTGTTCCGTGACCCCGGCGGCATCGTAGAAGCTGTCTGGGAGGACACCTACGATGGTGATCCGAACGAGGGCGAGTGGCTGCTGTTCACCGATGACCCTGAAGCGTCCAGCCTCGTCCACTTCGAGTTCTACAGCGAGGATCCTGCGGCGACACAGCGGTTCCACGAGGAGGTGTTCGGCTGGGGTGTCGAACGACTCGAAGACGACGCGTATACGATGGTCTACCCGCAGACCCCTCCCTACGGTGGCCTGATGCAAGCGACCGACGAGATGCCCGCCGGGACGCTGGTGTATCTGTTGGTCGGGAATGCTGCAGACGCCTGCAGCGCAATCGAAGCGGCTGGGGGCACCATCCTCCGCGATCCGTACGAAGTCGAGGGCTGGGGCCACATGGCCATCTTCGAAGCTCCCGGCGGTATCGTGCAGGCGGTCTGGGAGAACGTCGAGGATACGGGCGAAACCGTCGAGGAAGCCCAGCGCCGCACCGTCACCTGAGCAGGCTCACTCCGGCGAGTGCTACCCCCGGCGAACGACGCCCGACTCGTCGAGAATTACCCGGATTTCGTCGATGTCCACCATCCAGATATCCAGCAGCTGGCTCGGTGGGCGCCGTCGCAGAACGCTGGTCAAACCGAACACGTGACGGATACTCATCATACGCATCGAGAGACTCCCACCGATTGCGGCGGACGAGGATGTCACGGAACCGTTCTGCTACAAATCTTCATCGTTCGGGCGGACACATTCTCCGGTATGATCTCGAAGCGCTCGACTGACTCGTCCACTGAGGAGTCCCCGGCCTCCTCCGAGAGGAAGACCGATTCGAGAAACCGGCGGCGAATCCCGGACTTGACCAACCTCGTCGTGTTCGGGTATCTATCGCTCCCGGGCTTTTTCATCAGTGACCTCGCACAGCTCCGCGTCCTCGCGCTGTTTTTCCTGTTCGGGTTCTGGCCACTCGTGAGTTCACTCGGTGCCTCGCGTGACGACCCGCCGGCGGGCTGGATCCAGACCGGGGATCGCTTCACCGTCGCACGGTTCGTTCTCTCGTCGCTCGCGCTGGAAGCGAACCCGTACGTATTGCTCCAGTCACTGCACCAGATGGCCGGCCAGCTGACCATCTACGTCAGGTACCGGTTCGACCTTCCCGACCCCGACTCGTACGAGCAACGGACCACCTACCGACTCCCAGTCGAAGGAGTGTGGACGGTCGCCAACGGGAGCTACGACCGCTCGTCTCACCCTGAGGCGTTCTTGGCCAGCGCTACGTCTACGACTTCGTCAAAACCGACGACGAGGGGTGCACTCACGCCAGCGATGGAACCGCCTGGGAAGACTACTACTACTGGAACCAACCGGTCGTCGCACCCGCGGACGGTGTCGTCGTCGCTACCAGCGACGGCCACCGGGACGCGCTCTCGACCATCGGCTGGCTCAACCTGAGACAGCGGGATATCCGCGGGAACTACGTCGATATCGAACACGCGGGCGAGGAATACAGCCTGCTCGCCCACCTGCGCGAAGGCTGTATCACCGTCAGCGCAGGGGATTACGTTAGCAGTGGCCAGCAGGTCGGGGGGTGTGGTCACTCGGGGAACTCGACTGAACCGCACTTCCACTTTCACGTTCAGGACAGCGCCTCGTTCTACCGGGGAATGGGACTCCCCGTGGCGTTCACGAGCGTCGACGTCGGGGAGGGGCCGACTGAGGGGACGAGGCATCTCGACGAGGTACTGCTCGCAGCTGGCCAGCGTGTCCGCCATCGGACCCGGACGACGCCAGACTGAAAATACAGCTCCCAGAACACGCTGCGAAGAAGACGACGCTTACTCTCCGAGCAGCTGATCGACGATCGCCTCGGGGTCGAACTTCTCCAGGTCGTCGTAGTCCTGGCCGGTCCCGAGGAAGAGGATCGGCTTCCCGGTCACGTGGGCGATCGAGATCGCAGCGCCACCCTGCGGATCTGCGTCGGCCTTCGTCAGCACGGCGCCGTCGATCTCGGCGGCGTCGTCGAACTCTCGGGCGCGGTTGACCGCGTCCTGGCCGGCAACGGCCTCGTCGACGAACAGCGTCATGTCGGGGTCGATGTTGCGGTCGATCTTCTCCAGTTGGGCCATCAGGTCATCGGACGTGTGCAGCCGGCCGGCCGTATCGCCCAGCACCACGTCGATGTCGTTGGCGTTGGCGTACTCGACAGCGTCGTAGACGACCGCGGTCGGGTCCGAACCCTGCTCGTGGGCGATGACCTTCTTGTCTAAGTTCTCGGCGTGTTGCTGGAGTTGCTCGTTGGCGCCGGCCCGATACGTGTCGCCGTTGGCCAGCACCGTCGAGAGGCCGCGGTCCTCGAAGTACCGGGAGAGTTTGGCGATGGTCGTCGTCTTGCCGACGCCGTTGACGCCGGTGAAGACGATGACGACGGGCTTGTCGGCCGCCGCGACGCGCTCGTCGAAGTCGAACTGGCCGACGCTGATGACGTCGTACAGCGCCTCGCGAACCGCGTCCTGGACCATGTTGCCCGTACTCGACAGCCGACGGCGGGTCTGGCCGGTGAGGTTGGCCTTCACGCCCTCGAGGATCTCGTTGGCGACGCCCATCTCGACGTCGCTGGACAGCAGCGCCAGTTCCAGGTCGTCGAGGTGGTTCTGGAGGTCCTCTTCTTCGATGACGGTCTTCCCGGTGGCCATGATCTTTGCCTTCTCGGTGAGGCTCCGGCCGCCGCTGTCGTCTTCTTCCTCGGCGGCACCTTCTTCGTCGGAATCTGCCTCGCCGGCGTCGGCTTCCTCCGCCTCGCCTGGCGCGTCGGACTCGCTCTCGTCGGCGACGGCGGCGTCTGCCATCTCGGCCTCGGCCGTCGGCGCTGTCTCCTCGGACTCGGGCGCAGCCGTCGCTGCTGAATCGTCGGCCTCGGTCGCTTCAGCGTCGGCTTCGCTCGACGCCGTTTCCGAGTCGGCTTCGACCGCGTCGGCTGCCTCGTCAGCAGCCGCTTCGTCGTCGACATCTTCTTCGACGGCGTCCTCGTCGACGTCCTCCTCGACGTCGCTCGTGAAGCTACTGAGCTTGTCTTTCAGTCCGTCGAACATGGCGGCCTTACTCGTCGTCGGCGTCTTCCTGCTGCTGTTGCTGTTGCATCATCTGCTGCATCTGCTGCTGTTGCATCTGCTGGGCCTGCTGTTCGAGTTCCTCCTTCTCGGTCTCGACCTCGGCCTTGTCGGACTGGAGGTCCTCGATGTGGTCGTCCAGCGTCTCCTGCTTGGTCTCCAGCGTGCTGATGGCGCCCTCCTGGTCGCGCTCGGCGGCGTAGCCGCCACCCAGGGAGACGACGATCTGGTCGATGTCGTCGACCGTCGCGCGGATGTAGGCGTCGCCGCCGACCGGGACCTGCACCGTCGAGCCGGTCTCGAGGGTCTCGATCGCCTCGACGGCGTCGTCGATGTCGACCTTCTTGTCGCGCAGGCGCTCGATCTCCTCGTCGATAGCCTGGACTTCCTGTTCCATCTGCTCGATCTCCTGGGAGATCTGCTGCATCTGGCCGCCGCCGCCACCGCCACCGCCGCCCATCATGCTGCCACCTCGTCGATGGTGATCTGTGTGCGCTTGAGGCCGTGCTGGGAGCCGAAGTTGCTGTAGACGCGTTCTTCGGCGACGTCCTCGTTGGGCGCTTCGACCTCCTGCTCGAACTCCTGGGGCCCGTCTCGGGCCGGGAAACTGCCGCGAACAGTGTACGTGCTCATACCTTCTGGTGTGAGCAGGGCAGGGAAGTATCTTCCCCTTCCACCTTTTTCGTCGTCGGGTTCGAGTCGCGCCGTCGGCGCGCTCGAACCACTCCTCGAAAAACGTGGGCGAAAAAGGCGGGACCGTCGCTTCGCTCGGTCCCGTGAAACCGCTCGCTCCGCTCGCGGTATGCTCTCCGGCAGCCCTGCCCTTCCCCGGGTCGGCCGACGGAGCGGCCTCCCGGCCGACCGCACAGCACCGCGACCGCCTGCTCACGCTCCGCACCCACACGCACACCGCACCACTCGGCACCGTACCGCTCACGAGGGGTGCTGATAGGCGATGCGTTCGGCGACGGTCCCGGGCACCTGCGTTCCGCAGTCGCTGCACTGCCAGGTCCGCGTGGTCCCGCTCCGGTCGACAGTGAGGTCCTGTCTGTACCGCAGTGTCTTCCCGCAGACACACCGGTGAGTCGTGCCCATGGGATAGGGTTAGGACCGGCGTCGCAAAAACCGTCCCGAACTAGTGTCAACCGTTAAGATGGATGCCGGCGAAAGGCCAGTATGGTACAGCAAGAGGCCTCACAAGACCCCTTCATGTGCCGGAAGTGCGACTACTCGACGGACGTGCTCAGAGCGTTCTGTCCCGAATGTGGCGGGGACATCATCTCGAATCCCAACGCCGGGTAGTCACAGGGTCGCGATCGTCAGCGCGTTCAGCGCGACGACCACCAGTGAGATCACGGCGAAGACGGTCAGCACGACCGTCGCCCGGTGGTCGTCGAGGACGGCCCAGAGCGTGACCACGAGCACCAGCGCGCTGAACTTCAGGAGGCCGATGCCGGGACTCCCGTAGGTCGCGACGAACGCTCTGGCGACGGCGTTGCCCTCCGTCAGTCCCAGTTCGAGGCCGACCATCGTCGTCACGACGTCGAACAGCGACGCGAGGATGACGACGGTCCAGAGGACGGCGTGGTTCTCCGAGAGCTGTCGCTGACTCGGAAAGAGCGTCCGGATATCGTCGCTTCGCGACTGGTCGGAGCCCACCGTTCTGTCCGTGCCAACGGAGCGGCGGGTCAAAAAGCCACGAGATACGCCCTAGTTGCGCAGGACCGCGACGGTGACGTTAGCACCGCTGTCGGTCGTCACGTCGACGGAGTAGCTGCCACGGGGTTCGACCGCCCAGAGGGTTCCATCGTCGCCGGTCGCACCGATCCGCCTGTCGCTGATCGAGACGGTCCCCGGGACGGGCATGCCCGTCTCGTTGTCCGTGACGGCGATCTGGATCGGCCCGGTCTCGTAGGCCCTGGTCACCTCGACGCGGACGGAGTTGTTGACCGTCGAGCGGGTCCCCGTCGCTCTGACAGTCGATAGTTGCAGGCGCTGGGATTCGTGGAAGACGTCCGTCGTCCCGCCGTCGATGTAGGTCGCCAGCTGCCCGCTGGGATGGTTGGCCGTCAGCTGGTAGATACTACTGGTCCCGTAGGTGTTGACACTGGGGAGTTGCTGGTCGTAGAGCCACGGGTAGAGATCCTCGGCGCGCGTGTTGGCCGCCCGGAGCGGGTCGGTGTCGCTCGTGACGAACTGGTCCTGTGCGCCCGGGTTCCGGGCGCTCGCCAGATGGGTTTCGCGGATGTACTCTGTCTGTGTCGTCGTCGCGAGCATGTAATCCTGCGTGGACACCATCACGTACACTGGGGTGGAGGTCGTGGCGCCGGTGAACGTATTGCCCATGCGTTCGCCGACGGGCCCACGGAGGACACGGAGTTCGCCCCTGACGTTCTCGAGCCGTGTCCGCTGGCCGCTCGTCATCGTGAACGATGGTTCGCTTCGTTCGACGCGGTCGATCATGTCGAGCGTCTTCGCCAGTTCGCGGGCCTCGGTGTCGACGAGCACGCGAGTTCGGATGAACCCATCCGCCGTTATCGATCCGTCCGCGTACTGTCCGAGGCGTCGTTGCTGGTGATCGACGAGCGCCTGCTGTTGTTGCTCGATGTTGTTCAGTTCCGAGCGGATCAGCTGGGTCCGTTCGGACTCGCTGTCTGCCCTGTAGAAGGCGCGCTCGAACGTCCGTGTCTCGTGTTCTCGCTGGAGGCGTTCGGAACTCATCGAGATCGCGGCGCCGACGTCGATACTGGTTCCGGTGTGTTCGGCTTGCTGGACGTCTTCGTCGGGAATCGTCAGATGGTTGGTGAGGTTGTCGACAGTCGTCACCCGTGGGAGGTCGTTCCCATCGGCTCCTGCAGCAGTCCCGGTCGGGGTGGCACCCGGAACTGCGGGGACGACGAGGGCGATCACGACGAGGAGGATGCCCAGGAGAGCGGGGAGGCGTCGCATCAGTGCCGGATAGAGCGCCGGAATACAAAAATGCCCCACATTCGTTCACTACAGATACTGGTCGGAGAAGCGCCGAGACCTTTCACGCGGGGCGTTGAAGTTTTATTCCCGGATGGAAAGCGTTTTCCCCACGGGCCGTGGACTGACGCGTGGAAAATGTCCCCGCGGGTACTCGTTTCCCTCTTTGCCCTCCTGCTCGCGACTCTCCTCCTGGCGCCGGTAGCCACAGCGGTGGCCCCAGCGGAATCGGTCGCGGCCCAGCAGTCCACTCCGACACAGACGAACGCGACGGTCTCGGAGTCGACGACGATCGAACTCCAGCTCCAGCCAAACGGAGACGCACAATGGACCGTGACACAGACGTATGCACTGGAGAGCGAGGTCGGAGAGGAGACGTTTCGGTCGCTCGGTGAGGATTACGTCGCCGGCGAGACTGGAACCGGACAGCTGGAAGCGTTCAGAGCCGCCAACCGGGCTGCGACCGACGCCTCGGGTCGCCAGATGAACATCACGGACGTCGATCGCGCCTACGATGTCGACGGCCCGCGCGGGACACTCACGCTGTCGTTCACCTGGACGGACTTTGCAACGAGCGAGGGGGACCGACTCGTCGTCGACGACGCGTTCAACACGACCGACGGCACGTGGTTCCGGAGCCTCGGCGAGAACGACACGCTCGTCATCTCGCCACCGACCGGCTACGGCGTCGACAGTGCGCCAATCGGTGTCGAGAACGGGCAACTCCGGTTCGAGGGTCCCCGGACGTTCGAACCGGGGACGCTCCGGATCGTCTACACGGGCGACCAGGCGACACCGACCGCGACCCCGACACCGACGCCTGACCAGCCGTTCGCCGGTGGGCTTCCGCTCTGGTTCGGCATCGCGGTCATCGTCGTCGGCGTCGTCGCGGTCGTCGGGTACATGACTCGCCAGGGGACCGCAGGCAAACCGGCGCAGTCGGCGATCGAGGCCGATGACGGTGGCGACGACGCTGGAACCGAGGCCACCGAGACCGACACGGTCGAGGAGATCGACACCGAGCTGCTGAGCGACGAGGAACGCGTCGAGCGCCTGCTCGAACAGAACGGCGGGCGCATGAAGCAGGCCCGCATCGTCAAGGAGACGGGCTGGTCCAACGCGAAAGTATCGCAGCTCCTGTCCTCGATGGACGAGGAGGGCCGGATCGACAAACTCCGCATCGGCCGGGAGAACCTCATCTCGTTCCCCGACGAGGACATCACGGAGTTCGACGAATAAGGCGGTCTGTCACGGAACAGGTTCTCGTTGGCGGCTCACGCTGTGTCGTCAGGTACTTTTCGGGGTGGTCCTAACCGGAGGGTGATGGAGTATCTGGAGCAGCGGCGTGACCGCGTCGAGGACCGGTTACGGGAGGTCCTCGACGAGATCGAGCCGACGGAACTCGCAGCGCAGATCCGTCACGTCGCGCTCTCGGGCGGCAAACGCGTCCGACCGACGGTCACGGTGCTGGTCTGTGAGGCCCTGGGTGGTGACCCGGCCGACGCCGTCGACTACGCCGTCGGTATCGAACTGGTCCACAACGCCTCGCTGGTCATCGACGACATCATCGACGAGTCCGAACTCCGCCGCGGGACACCCGCCGCCTGGGCGGAGTACGGCCACGGCCCGGCGATCATCGCCTCCGACGGCCTGCTCGGTGAGGCCTTCGCCCTGTTCTCCTCGGACGAGCGGGCGATGCAGACCGTCGCCGAGTCGATGGTCGAACTCGGCGAGGGCGAGGCGACGGAACTGGTCGCCCAGCCGACCAACGAGGCCGAGTACATGGATCTGGCCAGACGGAAGACCGGTGCGCTGTTCCGCGCAGCCGCCGAACTGGGTGCCATCGCCGCCGACGCCGACCCCTACACCGTCGAGGCCGTCGGGACCTACGCCGAACGGGTCGGCGTCGCCTTCCAGATGCGCGACGACGTGCTGGACGCGACCGCCGACGCGGAGACGCTGGGCAAGCCGACGGGCCACGACGCCGAGATGGAACGGCCCTCCCTCGTGGAGGTGACCGATCTCTCGCCCGAGGAGGCCAACGAACGGGCTCGCGGCGAGTCCGACGCCGCGCTGGAGGCGCTTGCAACCGTCGACGCGCCGGATTCGCAGTCCCTGGAGTACCTGAAGGATCTGGCGGAGTTCGTCGTCGTGCGCGAACGATAGGGCTTTTGCCCGCCGCTGGCCAACGCTCGCCAATGACAGTTATCGGTATCGTCGGGTTGCCGGGCAGCGGCAAGAGCGAGGCGGCCAACGTCGCCGCCGACAGAGGGGTCCCGGTCGTGACCATGGGCGATGTCATCCGCGCGGAGTGTCGCGAGCGGGGACTGGACCCCGCGACCGAACACGGTACGATGGCCAAGACGCTGCGCGAGGAGAACGGGCCGGGTGCCATCGCCGAGCGCTCGCTGCCGATCATCGAGGACCACCTCGACGACACCGACACCGTCCTGGTCGACGGTATCCGTTCGGACGTCGAGGTAGAGGCGTTCCGCGACGCGTTCGGCGACGACTTCGTCCTCGTCGAGATCGACGCCCCCTTCGAGTTACGCGCCGAGCGCCTGGACCTGCGCGGGCGGGACGCCGGCGCCGAGGACGGCGGCGAGTCCCTGGAGGAACGCGACGAGCGTGAACTGGGCTTCGGCATGGGCGCGGCCATCGAGATGGCCGACGTGACCATCGAGAACACGGAGACGCTGGCCGCGTTCCAGCGGAAGGTCCGAACCCTCCTGCGCGATGGGCCGGAGGACCTGGAATGAGCGCCGTCTACAGCGTCGACGTCCGCATCGTCGCCCCGGTCAACGACACCGAGGTGACCGACCGCGTCGCCGACGCCATCCGGAACCTCTTCCCAGAGGCCAACCCCGAGCAGCGACCCGGCGAACTGGCCGCCGAGGTCCACACGCTGGAGGGCTTCTCGGAACTACTGCACGAGTACGAGATCCTCGACACCGCCCGCTCTGTCTTCTTCGACTCGCTGGAGGGTGACCGGTTCGCCTTCGACCTGAAGAAACAGGCGGCCTTCGAGGGTCGTGTCAACTTCGCGGTCGGCGAACCCTCGGAACTGGGCGACATCCACGTCGAGGTCACCGTTCGGGACCCCGACGCCGAGTCGTACATCGACTACGTCGCGCCACCGACGGAAGACGGTACGCCCCTCGACGTCGAATGACCACCGCCGTCTGTTTCGACCTCGACGGGACGCTGGTCCACTTCGACCGCCCCTACGACGAGATCGTCGGCGAGGTCTTCGCAGCCCACGGCATCGACCGCGACCCCGGCCGCCACGACGCGGGCCGCGATGCGTTCCGGGCCGCCTTCGACGCGCTCGAACCGAACCCCCAGTGGGCGGCGATGCAGGCGGTCGTCGACGACGCTGCTGTCGACGCCGACCCCGAGGCGATGGCCGAGACGCTGCTGGACTTGGAGTGTGCGTACTCGGTCGTCCGCGAGGGAACCGTCGACTGTCTCGACACGCTGGCCGACGACGGCCCGCTGGGCGTGATCACGAACGGCGAACCGGACTGGCAGCGCCGAAAGCTCGCCCACCACGGTCTGCTCGACTACGTCGACACCGTCGTCACCTCCTACGAGGCCGGCGCTCACAAGCCCGACCCGGCGCCGTTCGACCTCCTGCGCGAACGACTCGCCGCCGAGGAGTACGTCATGGTCGGCAACGACTACGAGGCCGACGTCGAGGGCGCCCGTAACGCGGGGTTCGTCCCGATCCACTACGAAGAAGACGACGGACCGACCTTCTGGGCGACGTTGTCGGCGATGGTGTAGCGGCCGATACCCGCCCGGTCAGAAGCCGCTGACGAAGATTGCGAGCCACTCGCCGATCTCCCGGCGCTTGCTCACCCGAACTTCGGTGACCCACTTCACCCACTGGAACCCCCGGCGATCCGGCGCGACCAGGCGCAGCGGGAAGCCGTGGCCGTGCGAGAGTCGTTCGTCGTCGACGTGTGTCGCCAACAGCGCATCGCGAGCCTCGTCGATGGGGAGGCTCCACCGGTAGCCGGTCACCGACCGGAACTGCACCCAGGCGGCGGCGTCGTCGGCGTCGGCGGTGTCCAGTAGCTCCCCGACGCGCACGCCGTGCCACGCGTGCTCGGAGTACCACCCGCTCGTACAGTCCAGCAGGGCGTCATCGCTGGCTGTCGGGCCGACCTTGTCGATGGTGTACTCGGTCGGTTCGGCCACCCGGCCGGTGACCGCGAGCGACCAGTCCTGGGGGTCGATCGGCTCGGGGTCGTCGGCGACCCAGCTGGTCACCGGGAAGCGGTTGCCCTCGCGGCTGCCGTCCTCGCGCGAGCCAGTGTACCGGCGGTCCGCACCTGCGGTCTCCAGAAAGTCGTTGACCGGCTGCTGGACGCGCCAGGCCAGCGCGCCCGCGGTGAGGACGCCGGCGTAGGCCAGGACGTTGCGCCGGCCGCCGACGGTCTGCCGGGACGGCGTGTGGAACCGATAGCGGAGGTGCCACAGGAGCAGGGGCGGGACGAGCAGGCCGAGGCCGACGTGGAGGTGGAAGAGTCCCCACGGACCCAGGTCCAGCGTCCCACCGAAGATCCACCAGACGCCCGTCGCCAGCGCCGCCGTCGCGTCGACGGCCAGCGCTATCGAGAGGACCCGCGGCGCGGTCAGCCGGTCGGGCGTGACCCGGTGGCGGACCCGCCAGAGCTTCATCGGCAACAGGACGATCAGGACGACCCCCGCGATCGCGTGGAGGTCGATGACCCACCCGGTCGCCGGCGTCCCAGTGAACATGGTCGCCACGCCGGTCGCCAGCAGCGTCGTGACCGCGACCAGCAGCCCCCAGTCGACGGCCCGTGGTGAGGGGGTCAGGCGCCGGTAGTCCATGTGGCCGGTTGGCGCTCGACGGACAAATACTGCGGGTCGTGACCGTGTCACTCAGTCCCCTGTCGCCACGGCTCGCGCGCGGCTTACCCGTCTGGAGCCCGTAGTGAACGTACGAGATGACGACACAGACTCGACTGCTCGAAGTACAGCTACTCGCCCTCGTGACGGCGCTCGCGGGCGACCTTCTCGGGAGCACGGCGCTCACGACGGTGGGTGTCGCCGGCGTCGCGCTCTCCCTGCTGGCGCTATTTGCCGTGCAGGGATGTGCGCTGGTCGGCGGTGTCACGGAATGGGTCCGCATGCGACCGTCGCCGCTCCTGACGCGGTAACGCGTTTTCCTCAGTACGACCGTTCCAGCACGACCGCGCCCGACGCATTCTTCACGATCACCGTATCGCCGCCGTTGTTCCAGACGGCGCCGTTCTGGCCCCAGTAGACGTCCGTGTCGGTGTCGGTCCCGCTGCCGGTGTGGAGCGTCACCGACGCGCCGGGCGCCAGCGTCAGGTCGCCAAAGGTGTAGCGGTGGCCGTACTCGTCGCTGACCGTCCAGCCGTCCAGGGCCAGGGCTTCCTCGCCGCGGTTGACGAACGTGATCGACTCGGCGTTGAGGTTGTCGTTGTCGTTGCCCGGCGCGTCGTAGTCCAGCGCGGCGATGGCCAGCCCCGACTCGCTGGCGGTGACCGTCCCACCATCCGCCACGGCGGTCCTGCCGTCGGCACACCGCCACAGCCCGCGTCCGGCCTGTCTGGCGTCGGCCTCGGCACGGTCGAACGCCGCCCGCCGGGTGAAGTCGCTCTCGTAGACCCTGGCGTGGCCGGTCCGGACGAGCCGGTAGTTGAACAGGCGGTCCTCGACGACGACGTAGGCGAGCAGTCGGTCGTAGTAGCCCCGCCGGTCGAGGTTCGGGTCGAACGCCAGGCCGACCGTCCGACCCAGGAGGCGGTCCTTGGCCAGGTTCGAGGCGTCGACGCCGGCATCGCGGAGACAGGCCGCCCCCGATTCCGTGTCGGGGACGCCCTCGAACTCCGCCGGATCGTTCTCGACGTGGACCTCCGGCGTGTCGACGCCGACGAGCCTGACCGTATCCCTGGTCCCGTTGGCGTACTCGATGCGGATGGTGTCGCCGTCGACGACGGCCGTGACGGACACCTCGATGGCGGGTTCGGGGACCGAGACACCGCCGGCCGGTCCGGCCGTGCTGGGCGCCGCTGTCGGCTCTGCCGGTGCCGAGATGCCGGTACAGCCGGCCACGACGAGCAGGAGACAGCAGACGACGGCGCGTGTTCGCATTGCCGGTGGGAAGGTGGCCACCACTACAAGTCTGCCGGCGCGTCGGTGATATCTGTGGTTCGTCAGGGCTGGAATCGTGGATTTGCACCCCACGGATCTTCCTGTTCCGTATTGGACTCCGATCTTGGCGCGTGCAAGATACAGCGTGGAATTCGGCCAGTACAGACGACTTACAGCCAGTCGGTAGTCATGTACGTCACTGTATCCATTGCCTCTCGATTGGGGAACGCTTCGATAACGCGCTGGATGATATGGTATAGTTCGTGCGGGGGGAGCGACTGGTCAGCAACGTAGAACACGCCCCTGTGTGAGTCGGCGGGCATCTGGACGAAGTCGTCGTCGCTGGTGACGATGAGACGGTTCTCCTGGACGGCGTACCGGCAGATGGTGGTGTCATCAACGCCTTCTCCCAACTCACTCACGGCGACGACACGCTCCACGTCGTGGCCTGCTTTGTCGAGTTTGTCAGCCAGTGGGGCCGCGATGTTCTCGTCGAGAAGAAACGACACCTGCATGCCTACGATTCCGGCAGATCCTCGGGTCCGGTGATGATTCTCGGGTCTTCGTCTGCGGCTTCGTGAAGCTCCTGACGGCGTTCTTCGACCGCCCGCATCTCTTCGGGGTGGTCGTGATAGTACGCCAGTGCGTGGTAGACTTCCGAGCGGGTGAGGTCAAAGCGGTCCGCAACCGTCTGCGCGTCGAGGCCGCGCTCCTCGACCAGCGCGTGGATATGGCCCACGGTGATTCGCCGGTCTCGGACGTGGGGCTCGTCGTGTATCTCCGACTCGTCACCCGAGACGATGGCGCTCAGTTGCTTCGACATAGTCGAAACTATCACTGCAGTGGCCTTCAGTCTTTGCTGACACGGCCAGTCAGACGCGGCGCTCTGTACGGCAATGACTGTTCACGGCCCTCACTGCTCCAATACGTTCTAGTAGCGAATCGCCACCGAGAGTTATACCATCGGCCTGTGTGTGACCAGATACCATGCTCGTCGACCTGCCCGTACGGGACGTCATGAACACACCGGCCCGGACCGTCACCGCCGAGACGGCCATCGTGGACGCCGCGGCCCGGCTCCGGGACGAGGGAATCGGCTCGCTCGTGGTCCAGTCCGCGGGCGAGAACGTCGGCATCATCACCGAGAGCGACATCGTCGCGGTCACCGCTGCGGAGGGGGATACCCGACAACTGACCGTCGGCGACGTGATGTCGACGGCGCTGGTCACCATCGGCCCCGACGCGACCATCGAGGAGGCGGTCGAACGACTGCGCACGCACGGTATCAAGAAACTCCCCGTCGTCGAGGACGGGACACTGCTCGGCGTGGTGACGACGACGGACATCTCGAACTACCTCCCGCATTTCGCGCACCCTCAGCCGACGACCGAGGCCCAGACTCAGCGCACGCGGTTCACGCGACCGGACACCAGCTACGAGCGCGACGACTGGGAGTTCGAGAGCTACGGCGTTGCCGACGGCATCGACGTCGGCGACCACGTCCGGTTCAGCAAGACCATAGACCAGGAGGACGTCGAGGCCTTCGCCGAGGCCAGCGGCGACACGAACCGCCTGCATCTCGACGACGAGTTCGCCGAGGGGACCCGGTTCGGCCGGCGCATCGTCCACGGGACGCTCGTCTCGGGAATCATCAGCGCCGCACTGGCCCGCCTGCCGGGGTTGACCATCTACATCTCCCAGGAGGTCAGCTATCGCGGGCCGGTCGACGTCGGCGAGCGGGTCACCGCCCACTGCGAGGTGGTCGACCGGATCAGCGAGGACCGGTTCCGCCTGACGACGGCTGTCGACGACGCCGAGGGTAACAGCGTCGTCGAGGGGAGTGCCGTCGTCATCTCCGACCCGATTCCCGACACTGGCTGAGATCGCTGTCTGCGGATATTGTTAGCAAACAACAATGATTATGCGGGTGGGAACCGTTCACACACGCATGGACACGATCGAGCGGCCGACGTTCGAGACGAACGCGGCCAGCGAAGTGTACCAGTACGTCGAGCGCCACGGGACGGCGACGCGCGAGCGGGTGCGGGAGGCGACGCGGCTACGACCGGACGAGTTCGAGGAGACGCTGGAGCATCTGCTGGCGAAGGGATACTTGCAGGACGAGGGCGGGACGCTGTCGCTCGCGCTGGATATCGGGGCGGTCGAGACACACACCACCGGAACTGAGACGTACGTCATTCGTCCCTCCCGGCCGGCGGACTTCGAGGGCCTCGTCCAGTTGATCCGGGACGTCTCGGCCAACGGTACCTACGTCGTCGCCGAGAGCGTCGCCGAGCAGTTGCTCTACGAGGATGCGATCACCCGACACAACACCGTCGAGTCCCGCGTCTTCTTCGTCGCGACGATGGACGACGACATCGTCGGCTGGTGTCATCTCGACCTCCCGCAGGTCGAGACGCTGCGCGGGACTGCCCAACTGACGGTCGGCGTCGCCGCCGACGCGCGCGGCCGGGGAATCGGCAGTCAATTGCTCGAACGCGGGACCGACTGGGCGCGGGCCAACGGCTACCGGAAGCTGTACAACAGCGTCCCCGCGGTCTCCGAGCGCGCACTCATCTTCCTCGACGAGCACGGGTGGCACACTGAGGGGATCCGCAAGGACCACTACACCATCGACGGCGATCTGGTCGACGAGGTGATGATGGCCTACACCATCGAGTAATCGGGCACGAGCAACACCGCCAGCGCCAGCACGATCCAGACGATCTTCAGCCCGGTGTTGACCACGATCACCTTCGAGCCGAACTCACGGCCCCAGATACCGTACTGGAACGGGATCGACCGCTTGAACGTCGAGACGGCAAAGGAGATGATCCCGCCGACGAGCATCGTCGCCACGGCGGTCCGGGCGGTGAACGTCCCATCCCGGACGAGCGGCGAGAGCACTGTCGCGCCGCTGGTGGTATCGAGGGCGAACGCGGCGACGACGGGGATGGCTGCTCCGGGCAGACCGAGCACGCTCGCCGCGCCGTCGGCGACGCCCGTCACCGTCGCGCCACCCTGTCCGAGCAGGGCCATGATGGCATCGGAATAGGCCACGAGTAGCGAGACCACGACGTAGATGGCTGCCAGTCGCGGGAGGATCTCACGGACCTTCTCGCGGGTCTCGCCGAACGCTTCGCGGATGGCCGCGCCACGTGTCTCGGGGCCGTCGTCGCCGAGCCCGTCGGGGGCGCCGTGGCCGCCGTCGGGTGTCGGCGTCTCGGTCCCATTCCGTGCCGCCCCGCGGTTCAGCAGCACGCTCCCGGCGGCGATGCCGGTCAGCGTGATCGCCAGCGCGACCAGCCCCCGCATCGTGACGTACAGCAGGCCGACGCGCAGGCCGAGAATCGGGATCAGGATGGGCGCGTAGAAGGTGACGATGTGCTGGGCGAACCCGAAGAACGTGTTGATGGTCACGGCCACCAGTGTCGCGCGGTCGTCCAGCATGCCGGACTCACGGAAGTCCGCCAGCATCCCGTAGCCGGCGGTCGGCGAGGCGGTCGTCGTCAGGATGGCGGTCCCGACCTCGTCGGGGAGGTTCGCCGGCCCGGTGAGATAGCGTGAGATCGCCGCGATCTTCTCGACGAGGCCGAACGCGACCGCGAGGTTCGCCAGGAACACCCCCAGCGAGAGGAAGACCGTGATCCGCAGCACGCGGACGAGGACGTCGACGAGCAGGTCGGCCAGCACTGGCACAGGCGGGCGTAGGTGGGGCGAGCGCAAAGGAGCGTCGGTTTCTGGATGGTGGGCGCGGCGAGTGTCCGTGCGTTCGAGCGCAACGGCGTGCTGAATCCAGGCGATTCGACAGCAAGCGATAGCAGTCAATCGCCTCGGGGTCAAGTCCCGAGGCTTGTCAGTGGACTCCCGCTCTAACTGCGTAATGCAGTAGGTCGAAAGTAACTATCTCGAAACATGTCGGAACGTGAGTACGTGCAACATGATACAATATTCAAATTATCAAAACTTGTTTATACTCGGACTGGTATGTATCTGAGTAATGACGTGGGGGTGGGGAAGGCCGTTTCGGAGATCGTTAGATATCTGCCATCTTCCATGGTTGGATGTCGGTCGATTGTCGCTCGTCGTTCTGTTAGCTGACGTAGGGTTCGTGTATTCGACTCGACGACCGCGTCCACGGAGTCGTTCGGTGTCAAGCAAGCGACGAACCCACACGACAGCGCCAGCCGTCGCTGAGTGGTGTCCCCGCGGTGCGTCGACTCAGGTCACACCCAGACGATGTGAGGCGACATGAGCGGTCGCGACGAGTTCCTGCCAACGCTATCCGGGAGGGGCTCTCTATGGTAGTCGTCCTCCAGACCGTCCAGGCGGTTCGGGATCTGTTGTTCGCCGCCGTGTTGCTCCCTATCCTCCTCGTCTGGATTATGGTGAATCTCTACATCTACTATCCGGTCTGCAGGATGGTCTGCAGACGAAAAATCCACGACTATCGCTATCGACTCCAACGCCTCCGTACTGACACTGGCGATGCTACCCGAAACGGTGAGCGATCCAGACTGACCGTTCGAACCACCGGTGACGAGATGCTTCGCGACGACCAGCTGCCAACGATGGGCGTCTTGCTCCCGGCATACGAGGAGTCCGCTGTGATCGAACAGTCCATCGAATCAGTTCTCAACGCGTCCTATCCGTCGTCGAAGTTGGAACTGTACGTCCTCACAGAACCCGACGACGAGGACACACCGACCGTGTTAGACCCGCTCTCCGAACAGTATTCGTTCACCACCATAACCGTTCCATCGGCGTATCCAGACGAAGCGACCAAACCGCGGGCCCTGAACTACGGCTTCGAGTATTCCGACGAGGATATCGTCTGTGTTATCGACGCCGAAGATATCGTCGCTCCCGATCTCTTCCGCCTGGCAGCATCGGAGATGGTCGCTGGCGACCTGGACTATGCGCAGGCCCGACTCGACATGGTGAACGAAGACGATGGCTGGCTCAATCTCATGTTCCGTGCCGACTATGCCTACTGGTTCCGGTCGGTACTCCCGGCGTTTGCCGACGCTGGCTATCCGATGCCACTCGGCGGGACGAGTAACTTCTTTCGCCGGTCGACGCTGGAGGAGATGCACGGCCTCCGGATGGCAGAGTACGGGGACCCGTGGACTCGCTCGGACTGGGACTGGGTTACCGGACATGGGATGGCCGGACTCCGTCCCTGGGACCCCCAAAACGTCACCGAGGACTTCGAACTCGGGTTGTTTCTCTGGAAGGAACACAAGGAGTTCGCGTATATCGATATCGAAACGAGCGAAGAGTCGCCGCTGACGCTCGACGGCTGGATCCGACAACGCACGCGCTGGAAGAAGGGAAAACTCTACACGTACCTCCAGTACCGGGAGACACCGCCGGAACGGTGGCGGGCAAAATTCCACCTCTTTCTCCAGTCGATGTTACCCCACACCGGCCCCATCAATATCGCTGGTGTGGTGATCACACTCATGCTCGCGAACTTCGCGAGCTTCGGGCCGGGTGCGTTGCTGACCGGCGGCGAATTCGTCGGCCTGGGGTTCGTCCTACTGGCAACGTGGTTTCACGCACAGGGCTACTGGCGTGTTTCCGAGAAGCCCCCGCTACTGCGCCTCCAACGGGCGATACGGGTCGCACTCACCCTGCCGTTCTACTGGCTGCTCCAGTGGGGAGCCGACATCAGGGCGCTCTATCAAACGTACAATGGCCAGCTAGACGAGTGGGAGCTCACGGAACACTTTGGCCGTAACAACGCAGCCTCCGACACAGATGCAACGTGGGGTAGCATTCGCCCTGAAACAACTCCCACAGACGTCACTCCGGTCGAACTATTCGGATATACGCGAACGATCGTCCTGCTATCCGGTATCACGCTCTCCGGGGCGGCAGTTAGACTGTTCAACCTCACAGAGTGGAGCCTCTCTGGAAGTGAGCTACACTGGCTCGGACGGGCGAGTGGCCCGCTACCCACGCTGTTGATCATGCCCGGCGATCCACAGCCGCCGCTGTATGCGATCGTCCTCAGAACGTGGCTCTCGGTCGCTGGGACGGACGACGTCGCTCTCAGACTCCTCTCGGTCGTGTTCTCGGTGTTCGCGATCCTTGCGCTGTTCGCACTCGGACGGGCACTGTATACGAACGCGACTGGCCTCGTTGCAGCAGGCCTGTTCGCCATCGGGATGACACAGGTCCACTTCGCTCGCGTGGTCGGGCCACACGCGATGACAGTCGTCCTCGTGACAGTTTCGTGGTACTTCTTCACAAAGCTCGCCACAGATGAGCGGGTTGCAGGACTGGGATACGCTGTCACGACCGCGGCGCTGTTGTATACGCATCTCGTGGGAATCGCCCTTCTGTTGACTCAGTGGGCGTACGCGGGGCTCTCCGAGGGTGCACCCTCGCTTCAAAACACACGGATACGAACCCATCTCGGTATCACCACAGTCGTCTCAGCACCCGTGCTCGGGAACGCTGCTGTACAGTCGTTCACTCGTCCGCACCTACAGTCGTCACTCGCGTACGGGTGGCTCCCACAACTCTCACTGACTCAGATACGGACGACGATCCTGGCGTTGGGGGGACATCCGGCTGTGTACCCCCTGACTGCCGGCAATATCCTCACCTGGGCAGTCGCCAGTGCTGTGATCATCATATTCGTGTTCTCGGGCATCTTTTCTGTGTTCACCTTCCGTCGGGAAGACGGTCTTCGGTTCGCTATCGTCGACCAATCCCAGGCGGCTGGCCTGTTGTCTCTGCTGCTCGCTCTGCTTCTCGTTCCGTTTCTCTGTTCGCTGGTAACGTCGTCGGTATTCGTTCCTCGATACACGTTTGTCGCGACGATTCCGCTCTATCTCCTCGTCGCCCGTGGACTGACGAATATCGACGAACGGTACGTACAGCTTGCGCTAGCTGTCTCGCTCGTACTGGCAGGTAGCGTCTTCGGCGCGTTCTACGTCTCCAGCCCGACACAGGAAGATTGGCGAGGAGCGACCCAGCAGGTCGAACTGAGCGCGGACAGTGGGGATCTGGTCATCTTCCAGCCGACTGTCGCCAGCGTCGGGTTCGATCACTACTACGCAGGCCCGGCAGTGGAGACTGCGACACTCCCCCACAGCAGCAAAATCGACGAAAGCGGGCTCCAGAACGTACGCGAGCAGATCAGCGGGCATCGACAGATCTGGGTACTCAGGTACCACGATCGTGCGACCGGTCCCGCTATGCGACTCCTCGAAGACGAACGCGGACCGGTTACCGTATCGAATCATGGCGTCGTCCGTGTCTATCGGTTCGGACCCGCGGACAGCTGATCGTCGGTCCTGACGACTCCGCTGTGGAGAGTTCCTGGCTGGGCAGTCGTGAGCCGATCGCCTTCCTGCACAGCAGGTGCCCACTCGTCGTCGGCGTCAGACCAGCACTCGGACCACGCCGAACAGGACGAGCACGCCCAGCACGTCACAGACGTTCGTGACGACGGGGATGACGACGTCGTCGGGGTCGAGTTCGAACCGGTAGGCGGCGTAGGTCGTCACCGTCGTCACCAGGATGGCCAGTACTGCCAGCGTGATCCCGCTGAGCGAGGCGACGGCGACGACGGTCCACAGACCCAGTCTGGCTCCGCCCAGCAGCGACTGCAACAGCCACGCGCCGGCACCCACCAGCGGGAACACCGTCAGCGCCAGGCCGACGGTGGCGACGGCGTTGCCGCCCAGTCGGTCGTCGCTCGGGTCGAACGACAGCAGCCCCAGGTGGACCGCCGTCGAGAGCCGCGAGGCGAGGATGCTCCCGAGGTTGCCGGCCATCCCGATAGTCACCGGGACCAGCACGAGCAGCGAGGGGTACTGCAACAGCGTCTCCTCGAAGGTGTCAAGCACCAGCCCGCTCCCGAGTTCGATGGCCGTCAGCACCACCAGGACGGGGAGCATCGTCCGCATGATGCCTTTCACCGACCACTGTGCTTCGTAGCCCGACACGCTAGCCGCCCCCCAGCGCCAGGACCAGTCGGGTCGCCAGCAACAGCGTCGCGATACCGACCACGTCACCGGTCGTCGTCACCACTGGGCCTGCCAGTGTGTCGGGATTCAGCCCGCGGCGGTAGCCGACGAAGACCACCGTGACGACGGCGACGGTGAGCAGGAGGCCCGAGACGAGGCCCGCGATCAGCGCGATGCCGACCAGCGTCGGGAGCGACGCCGACGGCCGACCGAGCACCGCGAGCACGGCGACCGTCATCACCGCCGCGAGGCCGCTGACCAGGACGCCGTTGGCCAGCGCCGCCGAGACGGCTGCGTTGACCCGGTAGTCGCCGGTCGAGAAGCGTGGATCGATCAGCCCCTGGTGGAGCGCAGAGCCCAGGCGGGCCCCGAGCGAGCCGTAGACGTTCCCGCGGGTCGCCAGCAACGCGGGGACCAGCACGAGCAGGCCGGCGACCTGCTCCAGCTCGGCGTCCATCCCGCCCAGGACCACGCCCGCGAAGAGGCCGCCGACGGCGCTGAGGCCCAGCACGGGCAGTGCCTCCCGGTAGGCCTCGACGGCGACCTCGCGGACGGTCATTGTGCGTGGGAACTGGCGCCACTGGCAAAAAGGCCCGCGGTCGCCGCGATACTGTAGCCGTGTCAGTCCCGGTCGGTCCGGTACAGTCGCCCCGACTCGTCGAACGCGCCGTAGTCGCCGGTGTGGTACCACTCGCCCTGCGTGGCGCTGACGGCGACGTCGCTGGTCTCCCAGTAGCTGTCGACCACGTGGTCGCCCCGGAACACGATCTCGCCGTCCTCGGCGACGGCGATCTCGGTCCCCGGCATCGGACTCCCGAGCGCGTCCGGCGCGGACGACCCGTGGCTGGTCAGACAGCCGACGCCGGTGAGTTCGGTCGCGCCGTACACCTGGCTCACCGGGACGCCACAGCCCCAGAAGAAGTACAGCAGATCCGTCGGCAGGTGTCCCAGCCCCGAGAGCGCGTGCTCGACGTCGCCCAGCCCCAACTGCTCACACAGCGGCCCGAAGACGAGTCGGGCGGCGGCCGACTCCGTCAGCGAACTGCCGGCGCCCTCGCTGAGTGCCTCGCCGCGTTCGATGGCGGCGCCGTCGGCCAGCCGCCGTTTCACGCCGCCGAGGTCGTCGATACGGTCCTGGAAGACGTCGTGGAGGTGCTCGTAGATCCGCGGCACACCGACGAGGACCTCGGGTTCGACGGCCCGCAGTCCCGCGACGATATCGTCGGGCGGCAGATAGGCGGTCCCGGCACCGTTGTCCCAGCAGTAGTACGTCGCCACTCGCTGGAAGATATGGGACAGCGGGAGCAGACAGGTCCCGGTCGTGCCCGCCGAGATCGGGAACTGATTGCCGAGCATCGCCACCGCCGCCAGGAGGTTCCGGTGGGTGATCGCACGGCCCAGGGGGTCGGCCTCCTGGCCGAGCTGGTGGACGACGGTGGCGACGTCGTCCGGGTCGGCGTCGAACCCCGGAAGGGAGTCGGGCGTCGCGGTCGGGAGAGACTCGAGCGTGAACACCGTGTCCGCGACTGCCGTGACCGCCTCGCTGGCCTCGTCGTCGGTCACCAGGACGGAGATTCCGTCGGTGGTCTCGGTCGCCACCGCCCGTTCGTCGCTGAACGCCGGGTAGATCGGCACCGAGACGAACCCGGCCAGGTGACAGGCCACGTCGACGACCGACCACTCGTCGGATGGCTGGGCACGGATCCCGACCGGAGTCCCCGGTTCGACGCCCGCATCGAGGAGGCCGGCGGCGACCTCGCGGGCGTGCTCGTAGAACGCCTCGAAGGTCCGGGTCTCGACGCCGCTGTTCGTCGGGACGTACGCGATCGGTCGGTCGCCGTAGCTCTCCGCGAGGTCGGCCAGCCAGTCGGCCATCGTCCCCTGTGGGATCGAGACGGCACCGCCGACGTGGACGTCGCTACCCAGTTCGACCGTCGCAGCGTCGGCTGCCGGCTCGTAGGTTCGCTCGTCCGCTCGGTCGGTGTTCAACTTCCCGGGGCTGTACTCGTAGTCGTCGGGCACCGACTCGCGGTAGTAGCGCCCGTAGTTCTGGTCCTCGTCGCTGGCGGCGATGTGGGCGTCCAGCCAGTCGCGGGCGAACTCCAGGACGTCCATCGTGATCGGTTCGCCGTTCTCGTGGCGCTGTCGGAACTCGCTGACCGTCTGGGCGAACTCCTCGTGCATCTCCCGGTGGTTGTAGAAGCAGTCAGCACAGTCCATCGCGTACCCACAGTCCTGCATGAACTCCTCCTCGTCGCCGAAGTGGTACTCCGTGTACCGCTCCAGTTCCCGGAGGATCTCGCCGACGGTCTCCTCGGAGTGTCCCTCGTCCATCGCGACGTAGAGATCGTTCAGCAGGCCGAAGAGGTGCTTGTGCTGCTCGTCGAAGCGGTCGATATCCGTGCTGTACCGGTCGTCGATCCACTCGATGAACGTCCCGTCCGACCGAGATTCCATACGAACGTGTTCGACATCGAATACAAAAATCGGGGTTGGCGTTCCCAGGTGCTGAAAACGGGACGGCGCTGCCGTCGTCCATCTATCTCGGACGAGCGGCACGCAGGGTGGCCGCTGGCTGGCCTACGTGCCTCGCCCGCTACAGACCAGCACCGGCCGGTCGGTGTCGAGGACGACGCGCTGTGTGACACTGCCGAACAGTACTTTCCCGGTCGGCGTGCGCTTGCGCCCGGCGACGACGATGAGGTCGGCGTCGACCTCGTCGGCCGCGTCGAGGATGCCGTCGGCGGGGTTGCCGGTCGACGACGAAAGCGAGACGTCCAGTCCGCCTTCGACCAGCGTCTCGCGGGCACGCTGGACGGCGTCGATGTCCTCGACCGATCGGTCCGCCTGCGGCTCGTCGAAGGTATGCTGGAGTGTGACGTGGACCGTCTCCGCGTCCAGTGGCATGTCCAGAACCTCCTCGGCCTGGATCCGCGCTCGTGCCTCGTTGTCGTCGATGCCGATGACGATCTCGTACATTGCTATCTAGACCGACGGCCCCGTCCCCCGTCAGCGTACTGGTCGTGTCATCCAGTCGGCGCCGACGCCTTCCGGCCGGGACCGAAGCGTTGACCGTCGCCGCTCCCCGACCGAGAGACGATGGCCGAGCCAGCGGTCCTCCTGACGAACGACGACGGCATCGACGCACCGGGACTGACGAGCATCTACGAGGAACTCACCGCGGTCGCGGACGTGACGGTCGTCGCGCCGAGCGAGAACCAGAGCGGCGTCGGACGGACCCGCAACCACCGTACCGTCCGCGAGTCCCACCCCTGGGGATACGCGCTTGCCGGGACGCCCGCTGACTGTGTCGCCTACGGCCTGCGGGGCCTTGAAACCGACTTCGATCTGGTGGTCTCGGGCTGTAACCACGGGCCCAACGCTGGCAACTACCTCGTCGGCCGGTCGGGGACCGTCGGCGCCTGCATCGAGGCCGCGTTCCTCGGGACGCCCGGCATCGCCGTCTCGGCGTACCACGGCGAGGACTTCTTCGTCTCGCCGCCCGAATCCTACGACTTCGACCGGCCGGCCCGCGTCACCCGCGAGGTCGTCGTCCGGGCGCTGGCCGACGATGCCTTCGACAGCGCGGACATCCTGAACGTCAACGTCCCCGTCGACGTCGCCGACCCGGCGATGCGCCTGACCGAACCCCACCACGACTACGATCTGGTGGTCGACCACGAACCGGCCGAGGACGGCGGCCCCGGCGACGCGTCGGCGGCGGTCGGCGCCGAGGACGACGACGGCGACATCGCGCTCCGGGACGTCGTCTGGCCCGAGACCGTCGGCTGGGAGAACCCCTTCGGCACGGACGCGGATCTGGACGAGCGCTACCCCGTCGGGAGCGACCGCCGGGCGCTGGTCGACGGCGAGATCAGCGTCTCGCCGCTGTCGGTCCCGGCCACCAGCGTCTCGGACCCCACGCTGGAGGGACTCGTCGCCGGGTTCAACGAGAACGAGGCGGCGCGGCAGCGCGCCGGGGGCAACGATTAGGGTTCTGGCGTCCTCCCAGTCGCGTATGTCGCTCACACGTAACGTCGGCGGGCTCGACCGCCTGGCTCGTGGACTGCTCGCCGTCGTGCTGACCGTGGTCTCGCTCCGTGCACTCACCGACGGCCGACACACCGTCGCGCTGCTGGCCGGCCTGGGTGCGCTCGGTGCCGGTTTCAACGCCACAACCTGCTTCTGTGGCCTCAACGCCGCGCTCGGACTGGACACGTCGGACTGACGACCGCCTGGAGGCCCGCAGCCGGCTTATTTGTCGGTGGCCGTCGAACCCCCACTATGCACGTCAGTCGGGGCCGTATCCGTGAGGTGCTGCTGGCCATCGTCCACGAGGTCAGGACGGAGAAGATCACCTTCCTAGCGGGGTCGATCGCCTACCACGCGTTCCTCTCGATCCTGCCGCTGTTGTTGTTGTTGCTGGCGATCCTCCAGCAGGCCCGGAATGTCGTCCTGCGTGATTCGATCGTCCGCATCATGGAACTCGTCCTGACCAGAGAGGCCAGCGACGTCATCCAGCAGGGACTGGCCCAGGCCGACACTTCGGTGTCGCTGCTCGGGATCGGCATCCTCGTCTGGGGGGCGCTGCGCATCTTCCGCGGCCTCGACACCGCGTTCTCCGACATCTACGAGACGGAGGGCGCGAACACCTTCGTCGATCAGATCGCCGACGGCCTGCTCCTGCTCGTGACGGTCGCGCTGGCCATCGTCGCAGCCAGCGTGCTCGGCGATCTCGTCGCGGTCGACGGCGACGGCCTGCTCGCGGCCCTGCTCCGGGGCGCGGTCACCGTCGTCGGCCTCTTCCTGGTCTTCTACCCGATGTACTACATCTTCCCCGATGCGGACTGCTCGTTCGTCGAGGTGGTGCCGGGGACGGCCTTCGCCGCGGTCGGCATCGCCGTCGCGCAGGTCGTGTTCACGACGTTCAAGTCCGGCGGCGCCGGCGGGAACCTCGTCGCCAGCATCCTCGTGTTGCTCACCTGGCTCTACGTCGTTGGCCTGGTGATCCTGCTGGGTGTGGCGATCAACGCCGTGCTCTCGAACCGGTCGCGGGACGTCGACATCGACCCGGTCATCGGCGGCGTCGCACGACGGAAGGCCCCTCGCGAGGCGAACGTCGACCGCGAGCAACTCCTGGCCGACCTGGACGCCCTCGCAGCGCACTTCCGGGACCGCGGCGAACCGGTCCGGATCGAACTCGACGGCCGGACGGTCGAACTCGAACGGCCACAGGTGGCGAGCGTCGACCGCTCCAGTGCCGTCTTCGGGCTGGACAACTCCGTCGGGCTGACGTTGCGGTGGTGGCCCGACGGCGGGGACCGCGATGACTGAGTCGCGTTCGCCGACCCAGCGAACGCGCCTCCCCCTTTTACTGACAGCCGTGACTACAGCCGAGCGTGGCCGGTGACTGTGACCCCGCTGCCGTGTTCGCCCTCCTCGACGACGAGTACGCGCGTTCGCTGCTCGCCGCCACGAGTCACGAACCCATGACAGCAACCGAACTCAGCGACCAGTGCGAGATGTCGCTCTCGACGGTGTATCGACGGCTCGACCAGCTCGAAACCTGCGGGCTAGTCGCGGCCGAGACGGTCCCCGACCCCGACGGCGACCACACGAAGACCTACGAGGCCCGGCTCGACGAACTCCTCGTCACCCTGGAAGACGGCGAGTTCGGGGTCAGTCTCTCGACCACCTCGACGACGGCGGAGTTCGCCGACGCCTTCACCGACCTCTGGGAGGGACTGTGATGGAGATCGCCGGGCTCGACGCACGGACCTGGGTACGGATCGGGCAGGCGATCTGGTGGCTCTCGTCGCTCGTCGGCCTCGCGATCGTCGCTCTCGCGGTCGCCGGCTACCGGCGAAACCGGAGCACGTCGATGCTGTTTCTCGGCGCTGGCATCGCCACGCTGACGGTCGTGAGCTTCGCGACGACGCTGCTCGCCGCCCGCCTGTTCAGCCGGACACATCTCTCGGCGATCCTCCCGGCACTGGACGGACTCACACAACTGGTCGGGATGGCGTTGATCCTCTACGCGATCGTCCTCGCCCGGCGGGAGTGAGCCGCCCTCACCCGAACGGGCCGCCGGGACCGCCCATCCCGCCCATGCCGCCACCGCCGCCGCCCTGCTGTTGCATCTGTTTCATCATCCGCTCCATGTCGCCGTCGCCCATGCCCTGGAACTGCTTGAGCATCTGTTCCATCTGGCGGTGCTGTTCGAGCAGTTCGCGCACCCGCTCTGTGGGCTTGCCCGCCCCCTGGGCGATGCGCTCGGTCCGGGACTGGCCGACCACGCGGGGGTTCTCTAGCTCCTCCTCGGTCATCGAGTCCATGATGACGTCGAAGTCCTGCATGCGCTCCTGGGTGACGTCCAGTGCGTCGTCGGGCAACTGGTCCATCAGCCCGCCGCCCATCCCCGGGATCATGTCGAGCACCTGATCGAGCGGCCCCATGTTGTTCATGGTCTGCATCTGCTTGCGCATGTCCTTGAGGGTGAACGGGCCGTCCATCATGTCCTCGGGGTCCCAGTCGTCCTCGTCCTCCCCGGTCTCCTCCATGGCCCGCTCGACGCGCTCGGTCAGTTGCTTCAGGTCGCCCATCCCGAGCAGTCGGGAGATGAACCCGGAGGGCTCGAAGCGCTCGATGTCCTTGACGGTCTCCCCCGACCCGAGGAACGCGATGGTCGAGTCGGTCTCGTTGACCGCCGCCAGCGCGCCCCCACCTTTCGCCGTCCCGTCGAGTTTGGTGATGACGACGCCGTCGATGCCGATGGATGCCTCGAAGTCGGCGGCCTGGCTCTTGGCGCTCTGGCCCATCGCCGCGTCCAGCACGAGCAGGTTCCGGTCGGGGTTCACTTCCTGCTCGATGCGTTCGATCTGGTCGATGAGCTCCTGGTTGAGCCCGTCACGACCGGCCGTGTCGACGATGCGGACGTCGGCGTCCTTCGTCGCTTCCAGACCCTCCCGGGCGATGGTGACGGGGTCGTCCTCGTCGGGGTCGCCGTAGAAGTCGACCTCGGCGCGCTCGGCCATCTGCTTGGACTGGTCGTAGGCGCCGGGGCGGTCGGTGTCGGTCTGGATGATCGCCGGCCGGAGTCCCTTCGTCGAGAACCACCACGCCATCTTGGCCGCGGTGGTCGTCTTCCCCGACCCGTAGAGGCCGGCGAGCATGATGGTCTGCTCTTCGAGCGGGAGATCCGTCGACTCCCCGACCATGTCGACCAGTTCCTCGTAGACGATCCGGAGCACCCAGTCACGCGGTGTCGTGCCGGCCGGCGGCTCCTCGTCCAGCGCGCGTGACTTGATGTTGTTCGAGAGCTCCTGGACGAGACCGACGTCGACGTCGGCCTGGAGCAGCGAGCGCTGGATCTCCTTGACGATGTCCTCGATGTCCTCCTCGGAGAGCCGTGACTTCCCCCGGAGGTCGTCTAAGGTCCCCCTGAGTGAACTGCCGAGATTATCGAGTACCATTGTTGGTCCGAGGTACGCGACCGCACCGGTAAAGGCTTGTTGTCACAGCGAGGACTCGATCGGCGACGTTTCCGAAGGCTCAAACCCCTGAATCGACCACCATCGGACATGGACGCAGCCGGCCGCTTCGCGTACCTGCTGGGGATGCTCGCGGTCGGCGTTGGCGCCCGCTGGGTCGGGTTGCTCGACGAGCACCGGCGCGACCGACTCAACGCACTCGCGTTCTACGTCGTCCTCCCGTCGCTGATCTTCGTCTCGACGTACGACCGGGCGCTGGCGACGCTGCTGTCGCCCTCGCTCGTCTTCGGTGTGTGGGTCGTCGTCTTCGCCACCGTCGGGATGGCGTGGCTGGTTCACCGCCGGCGGAGCCGGGCCGACCGCCGCGGGGTCGCCGTCGTCCAGTCGTACCACTCGAACCTGGGGTATCTCGGGCTCCCGCTCGTGGCAGCCACCTTCGGCCCGGACGCGACGGCGACCGCAGGATTGTTGCTCGGCCTCGTCACGCTCACGCAGGTACCGGTCACCGTCTGGGTGCTCGTCACCGTCGCCGACGCCGAGGTGTCCGTGCGGGCGCAGCTGCGCGAACTCCTCACGAACCCCGTGCTGATCGCGCTGGCGCTTGGCATCGCCGTCGCGTGGTTCGGGCTCGGTGTCCCCGCACCCGCCGTCACCGGCCTCTCGCTCGTCGGCGAGCTGGCGCTCCCAGTGGCGCTGATCCTCGTCGGATCGGCTCTGGAGGTCGATCAGTCCGTCGTCGACCCGACGGCGACCGCCACCGTCGTCGCGCTCAAACTCGGCTGGATGCCCCTGGTGGCGTGGCTCACCTTCTCTGCGCTGGGGGTCGACCCCGCCGTCTTCACCGCCAGCGTCCTGATGCTCGGGATGCCCACGGCCGTCTCGACGTTCGTCTACGCGACGGAACTGGGCGGGGACACCGAGTTCGCCTCGCTGAACGTCTTTGCGACGACGCTTGCCTCGGTCGGGACGCTGTTCGTTCTCATCCTGTTGCTGGGGTGACTTCCGGGGAGAAATTGTTTCTCCGGGGCACTGCAACGCCAGCTATGGCCTACCACCATCTCGACCCTGACGCCCTGCCCGAGACCGAGGACTACCCCTGTGACCGTCGCGGCATCTCCGATGCTGCCGAGTTGCACGCGCTCCACGCCGCGACCTACGCGATGGACCCTGGCGAGCAGTTGCCCCGCACGTACCACTACCACCAGCAGCGTGAGGAACTGTTCTACGTCCTCTCGGGGACGCTGCACGTCGAGACGCCCGACGGGGAGTTCGTCGTTCCTGCGGACGAGGCCTTCGTCGCCGAACCCGAGAGTCCCCACCGGGCGTACAACCCCGACGACGCCGACGGCCCCGTCCGGGTGCTCGGCGTCGGCGCACCCAAGACCGATATCGCGCTGCCCTACGATCCCGACGGGGACTGACACCTTCCACATACGTTTTTGCCCCCTCCCCACGCACCCGCAGCCATGACGAGCAAACAGGAGACTCAGCAACGACTCATCGACAGCGGCGTCACGGCCGTCCTCCGTGGCATCCCCGAGGAACAGATGGTCGACGTCGCGACAGCCATCCACGAGGGCGGCGTCACCGCGCTCGAACTCACCGCCGACGCCAAGCGGTGCTCGGACATGATCGCCGCCGTCGACAAGGAACTGGAAGGGACCGATGCCATCATCGGCGCCGGCACGGTCATGGACGCCGCCGCCGCCCGCAACGTCATCGAGGCCGGCGCGGAGTTCGTCCTCGCGCCGAACCTCAACGAGGACGTCATCGACGTCTGCAACCGCGAGGGCGTCGTCTGCATTCCCGGCGTGATGACACCGACCGAGGCCGCCCAAGCGATGGAGGCCGGTGCGGACATCCTCAAGATGTTCCCTGCCTCGACCGTGGGTCCCGGCCACATCGGCGCGCTCCAGGGCCCGCTCGGTGACGTCCCGATCATGCCGACCGGCGGCGTCTCGACGGACAACGTCGCGGAGTACTTCGACGCCGGCGCGGTTGCTGTCGGCGCTGGCTCCGCGCTGGTCGACTACGAGGCCATCGAGAACGACGACATGGACGGCGTCCGCGAGAGCGCCGCCGCGTTCGTCGAAGCCGTCGAGGCCGCTCGCGAGTAGTCCTCACTCGACCCGCTCGAACCCGGAATTATCAAGAAACCCGGTCGCCAACCCTCTCCCAATGCACGTCAGCATCGTCGGGAGCGGGTACGTCGGCACGACCGTCGCCGCCTGTCTCGCCGACCTCGGCCACGAGGTCACGAACGTCGACATCGACGAGGGTATCGTCGCTGCGATCAACGACGGCGAGTCGCCGATTCACGAACCCGGCCTGGACGAACTGGTCGCCGAACACGGCGGCAACCGCCTGCAGGCGACCACCGAATACGGGGTCGTCCCCGAGACCGACCTGACGATGCTTGCTCTGCCGACCCCCTCGAACGAGGACGGTAGCATCGACCTCGCGTACATGGAAGCGGGCGCCGAGTCTATCGGCGAAGCGTTGGCTGCCGCGGAATCGGACACCGAGGATCCCCATCTCGTCGTCACCAAGTCGACGGTCGTCCCGACGACGACCGAGAAGCGACTCGCCCCGGCCATCGCCGCGGCCGGCCTCGAACGCGGAACGGACTTCCTGGTCGCCTCGAACCCCGAGTTCCAGCGCGAGGGGACCGCCGTCGAGGATTTCCTGCACCCCGACAAACTCGTCTTCGGCGCCGACGACGAGCGCGCCTTCGCCACGCTCCGGGACCTCTACGCCCCGCTCGTGGCGGCCGCTGACCACGAGGTCCCGACCGTCGAGACCGGCATCGCCGAGGCCGAGATGATCAAGTACGCCAACAACACCTTCCTCGCGAGCAAGGTCAGCCTCATCAACGATATCGGGAACATCTGCAAGGTGTTCGGCGTCGACGCCTACGAGGTGGCCGACGCCATCGGTCTCGACGACCGCATCGGCGAGCAGTTCCTCCGGAGCGGCGTCGGTTGGGGGGGCTCTTGTTTTCCAAAAGACACGAACGCCATCATCGCCGCCGCCCGCGAACGCGGCTACGACCCGGCGGTCCTCTCGGCGGCTGTCGAACTGAACGACGCCCAGCCCGGCCGCCTCCTCTCGCTGCTGGACGACCACGTCGACGTCGCGGGCAAGCGAGTCGCCGTACTCGGACTGGCGTTCAAGCCCGGTACTGACGACATCCGAAACACGCGTGCGGTCCCGGTCATCGAGGGGCTACTCGACCGCGGGGCCGAGATCGTCGCCTACGACCCAGTCGCGACCGAGAACATGCGCGAGCGGTATCCCGACATCGAGTACGCCGACTCGGCGGCCGACGCTCTGGACGGCGCATCCGGCGCTGTCGTCGTCACCGACTGGGACGAGTTCGCGGCACTGGACGAGGAGTTCGATACGATGGCCGACCCCGTCGTGGTCGACGGCCGTCGGATCGTCCAGCGGCGTGACGGAATTACCTACGAAGGACTGACCTGGTAGCCCGGCCGTTATCGCGTCGCTCCGGCAGAGTCCTCACGGCCGAACACGAACCGATCTAGCGCGAAGACGACGAGCGCGACACCCACCGCCAGCACTGTCACGCGGCTATCGGACGTCACGTAGAGGCTCGGTGTCGGCGGACGCCAGTAGATCGGATAGAGCCAGAAGTTGCTTCGCCCGTCGGCGAACATTCGCATGCCGTCGACGACCAGAGCGCTGGCTCCGCCAGACAGTAACGCCGCGTAGGCACGTCGTCGCAGGCCGTCGCCGAACAGGAGCGCGATACCGGCGCCGATGACGAGGACGCCACCTAGCGAACTGATCGGCGACCAGGTGAATCCGTAGCTGACTACGGACTCGACCACCGTCGAATCGACGACGAGTTCGATCTTGCTCAGGTCGGGAATCGCCGCCCCACCCATCGCGACCGGGACCCAGCGGCGGTCGAATTCCCAGTGCCACCCGGCGACGGTCAACAGGACGTACGGGACGAGGACGTGTGTGAGTAGCTCAGCCATCTTCGTCCTCCCTGGGCACGAACGCCCACTGTCCGGTGTCGGGCCGCCAGCGACGGAGGAAGAGGACGAGGACCAAGACAGCCCCGACTGCCGAGACGCCGTACTTCACAGTGGTCGAGGAGCCGACTGGATTGACGACCACCACATTCGTCGCCTCGATGGTGTTGCCCGGCTGGAGTGTGCCGTAGACCTGGACGACACCACCCGGTTCGACAGCGGCATCGAAGCCGGTTACGGACAGTTCGAGTGGCCCTGCCGAGGTTTCCTGTCGAATCGTCGCTGTCTTGCTGGCCCGGTCGACTGACTGCACGGTCCCCCACAGGAGCGTCTCGCTACCGACGTACGGCTCGTAATCGGTAGCGATCTCGTCACCATCGGGATACGGCCAGTGCTGCTCCGACTGTGGGCGATCCATCCCCGCATGTAGCCCCATCCCAAAGACCAGTCCCAGGAGCACAACGGTAGTCACGACGCGACGAGCGAGCGTCCACTCCACGCGGGTAGGTCAACGCGTCTCTGAATAGCTGTTACGCTTTGGGAGACTCCGCCGGGGCCTGTCGGTCCCGCCGTTCCGGAAGGGTTAAAAATATCACCACCATTGGCCTAGTTGCTATCGCACGGGCCGGTGGGGTAGCCTGGTATCCTTCGGCCTTCGGGTGGCCGTAACCGCGATTCGAATTCGCGCCGGCCCACTTTTGCGCCGCGAACAAAGCCGTGAGCGGCGCACACGTGAGAGGCGCGAATTCGGGCAGGGAAGTCGCAGCGCGAACGGTGTGAGCGACCGTCTTCCCGTGTTCGACCTTCGCGCCGGCCCATTTTCCCACATCTCTCTCGACGAGTCCAGCTGTTAGTGTGGACTCGACCGCGCTCCCCCAGGGTCGCTGTCACTCGCGTCTACTCTCACAGGATGCACTCATCGCGACCGACCAACACTGAACAGTAAGAGATCCGAGAGGGAACGTCAGACGTCGCGACCACAGGAGAGACAGACTGTCGGCAGCCAGGGCTTGTCCTCGTGGACTGGCTGTTTCCCATCGCAGTGCGAACAGAACTCGGTTTTCGTCGCCATCACCTAGTGGTGTGGTAGCACGGTAGTTAAAGATTAGCGTGCGGACAGGTATTGCGACCGGCCGGCTGTCGATGCACGTAAGTCGGTGCTGGTCCAGAGGCAGGTATGCGCCAGTTCGTCGTCGTCGGCCACGACGCGCCGACAACGCCCGAGTTCTCGTTAGACGATCTCGCGGGCGGAGCGGGACGGCTTGACGTCCTCTGTCGGTGTGTCACGAGCGCGTTCTTCCTGAGCCACGCCATCCGTGAGGACGTCCGAACGCATCTCGTGTTGGCAGACGAGTACACGATCACGTTCGACGGGGCGGACCTGCGGCGACTCAATCCGGACGAGCGGTCGACTGCCGCGCTGGTCAGGAAGGCACTCGAAGAACGCGAGGAGGCCATCGGACACATCCCGGTCGAGACGTCGCCGGGGGTCTCGCTGACCCGGCGGGGGTTCGAGGGGACTCTCGACGACGTCGCTGCGGACGGTACCGTGGTGCAGTTACACGGCGAGGGGGACCCGGTCGTCGACGTTCCCACGCCGACCGATCCGGTCTTCGTGCTCTCCGACCACCACGACTTCGCAGACGAGGAGGCGGCCCTCCTCGCAGAGTACGCCGACGAGCGCGTCTCAGTGGGCCCGGAACGACTCCACGCCGACCACGCCATCACCGTCGCACACAACTACCTCGATACCGACGGGTTCACGGTGTACTGATCGGCTGGCCGGAAGACCTATGGCTCGCTGTCCGTACGTGGCCGGTATGTCTGCTGTCCCTGCCCGCCATCTGAGTGTCCCCGATATTGGCCCACAGCACGATGAGTGACAGTCCTGGAATCGACCGACGAACCCTGCTCACGACGCTCGCCGGAGCCGGGACCGCATCGCTCGCCGGCTGCCCGCTCGGCGCCAGAGAGGAGGACGGGGAGACCGTCCAGGTAGCGGGCGACAACGACACCGAGTCCGGCACCCAGGACGGGAGTTCGAACCCCTACGCCGACCTCTTGCGTACGTATGCGCCGACACTCTACTTCGATAGCGCAGAACAGTGGTTCCCGACGGACCCGCGTCCGTACACGAGCGACCGTGACGGTGAGACCATCGTCGACGGGTTCGACGCGTTCGACGGCTACCACGCCGCCTTCGAAGCGGGCGACCCGCCCGACCCGACCGTCTTCTACAACGTCGTCGAATACGAGGAGTCGCCACTCGTCGCGATCCAGTACTGGCTGTACTCGGCGTTCGATCAGTTCACGACGAACTTCCACTGGCACGACTGGGAGGTGTTGCACGTCTTCGTCGACACGGACAGCGGCGAGCCACAGTTGTACGTCGCCAGTTCGCACTCACGGAAGGTGCCCAACAACGAGTATCTCGACCCGGCACCGGAGATGGTCCCGCGTATCCTCTCGGAACTGGGCTCACATTCGAGTGCGCTGTCGGTCAACGACGTCCCGGACCAGTTCCAGCGGCTTCCGGTCGACGGTGGTTTCGCCGACATCACGAACAGCGCCCTCGAAGGTATCGAGGACGTCGCGTCGTTACCGGTCGCCTACGGGTTGCCCCGAGACGAAGGGTCCCGGCTCCCGTACGTGGTCCCAGAACTCGATGGCGCGCCACTGTACGAACACGAACGGCTGCCCAACGTCGACCGCTCGGCGCTCGTCCCGTCGGAACTGACCGTGCGGTCCTTCGAGGAGCTATCGTCGCCACCGTCGGCACTGCCCGAACGTGAGAACGGGCTGGTCTTCGAGCACAGCGGACGTGAGTCGTCGGGGGATATCGAGTACGAGCTGGTCCCGACGACCGCTATCGAGCACATCACCGACTTCACCGGTCCACAGCTCAGTTTCGAGTTCAGCGTCCCGAAAGCCGCGGAGGACGCCATCTCGGGACACATCTCGACGACGGGTGCGCCCTGGGGACAGCCACGCTACGAGAACCCCGCGGCCGACATCACTGATTCGGGTCACCGACGTGAGTTGTCCCAGCGGTACGATGCCATCGGCGCCCCCGCCCCGGGAACCGTCGTCGTCGGGACCGTCGCACAGACGGTCGTGGACCCGGACGCACCCGACGGGAGCGGCGTCACGACCCAGTCCTCTCCCGTCGAGGCCGTCGCCCTGCTGGAGAGTGAGCCGGAGGCCGTGCCGACGTTCGCCGGGACCGCCGTCGTCCAGGACGTCCCGCCGGGCGACCACCGACTGACGGTCAACGCTGCCGGGTCGGCCCCGCACAGTGAGCAGGTGACCGTGGCCGACGGTGGCGGGGAGGCGCCGACACCGACCGTCGCTGGGGTCGACGGCCAGATACCGCTCGTCGCGAACGAGGACGCCACGCGGCTCACGGTCGATCCGGCAGACGCCGACAGTGAACTGACGAACCTGGCTATCGACGACGACTTCGGCGGACGGCTGTACGACGCCCCGCTGACCGGGCCGGACGCCGTCTACGTCCACAGCGGCGGAGCCTACACCACGGAAGTCCGGGACGCCGACGACGCCGTCGGTGCCATCCGCGTCAACCCCGCGGCCGATGCCGCGTCGGTCGCCATCGAGAACCCCGCGACCGGGAAGGCCTCGCTGGCGCGATTCCTGGTCTCGATCGTCGAAGAGACACAGACCGACGTCGTGGCAGCGACGGGCGTCGACCCCGACGACGTCTCGGCCGAGGACGTCACGGACGCACTGGGCGACGCCGTGACCGGTGGCGGCAACGGTGCGACCGGCTCCGCCAATGCCGTGCGTGGACTGACGACCGCCCTCGCAGCGGTCGCGACCGCGGCTCAGCGGGCGGCTGACCGGGCCGACTCGGGTGACCGCACTGGTGCGAACCAGCAGCTTCGTGGTGTCAGCAACGCGCTACAGCAGGTCGGGGACAGACTGGCGACGGCCCGGTCGGCGCTTTCCGGCCCGCTCGCGAACGCTGCCGACAGACGGCTGGACGAAGCGACCCGACGGGCCGAGCAGGCACGACAGCAGACGAAACTGTGACTACTGTCGCGTCGCCGTTGACACGCGCTCTCAGTCACGCACGCTGGCCCACAGCGGACCCACCCACGCCAGTCCACCGTCGGCCTGGACCACGCGGAGGTAGTAGCAGTCGTCGTCGGTCCTGCGCTCGCCGTCGTAGGTCATCCCGGTGACCGGTTCGTCGTCGATCAGCGTGGCTGTCGTCGTGAACGTCGACAGACCGGCGTCCGCATCTTCGGTTCCTTCGAGGGAATAGAGAAGCTCAGTGTTCTTGATCACCTCGACCACTTCGATGGGTGCGGTCCCGGCGACGTCGATCCCGATAGTCCGTGGCGTCGTCGGGTCGTCGACCTCGACCGTCGAATTGGCATCTCCAACAGAAATACCTTCGAGAGAGAAATCTACGAGGATGCGGTTCGGTTGACTGGTCCCGTAGACCCGGCGGGACTGGAGTGCGTCGAAGACAGCGTCGCGCGTGTGCTCGGTCGCGCGGAACGCCGTCAGCCCACCGGGATGGCTCGGTTCGTTCCAGAGCCGCCAGATGTGGCCCCAGCCGATGCCGTCCTCGCGCCACTCGGCGAGACTCGGGAGGTGCGGTTTCGCGTGGACGAGCGAGTGACCTGGGTGGGGGCCGTGGTAGTCCGAGCCGGCGAGCATCCCGACACGGTACCCCATCGACAGGGCGTCCTGAACGTAGTAGCCATCCTCGTCGATCTCACCCGATCCCATCGTCACCGGCCGGCGGTTGCCCTCGCGGCCGGGGTACTCGCTGGACCCCCACTGGGAGTACACTTCGACCAGCGGGGCGACCTCGTCGTCGTAGTCGACACTCGCGAAATCGAAGGGGTACATCGACTCGGCCGGGTGGTGTGGAATCGCGATAGCGTCGTTGTCGCTCTCGGCGTTCCACTGGCGGAGTCGCTCGAACAGTTTGTCGTAGGTGTTGCTCCTGGTCGTGAGCGAATCGAACAACGGCGCACCGTCGCTGTCCCGGAAGTAGATGTTGACGTGCCCGCCCATGTGGGGCTGTTTGGTCCACTCGTAGGCGAACAGCGTCACGAACTCGCCGGGGTCGTGAAGCCGGTCGGTCCTGGCTTTCATCGCCTCGAAGTTCGAGCGATGCATCAGCCAGCGCTGGGCCTCCGGCGGGATGAAGAATCCCATCGTGTCGTGGTCGGTGTAGGCGACGACGTCCAGGTCCATCACGTCCCGGCCGAAGCGCATCCCTTTGAGCATGGACCCGGCGCCGTCCGAGAACTGCGAATGGAGGTGGATGTCGCCCCACAGCGTCCGTCGCTCCGGTTCAGACTCGTGGACACGGACCGGGTTACTGTGGAACTGCCGGCCGGTCGCCGCGTCGGTCAGCGTCAGGTAGTGTGTCCCCGGCGTGGCGAACTCGATGCCCGACTGTGTGGTGTAGCCGTTGTCGGCGGGTTCGATCTCGATTCGGTCGGGGACGGTCGCGCTCTCGTCGGTCGTACGCAGGCGAAACCGGCGGTCGGTCGTGTGGAGTCGTTCGTATTCGTCCCACGTCTGGACGGTCGCGGTGATCGACTCGCCGGCGACCGCGTCGGAGGGAACGATCACGTGTGCACGGTCGAACCTGCCTGTTCGGCTGTTCCACAGGTCCCTGACCGAGGGTCGGCGCTCGGCGAACACCTTCGCGACTTCGGCGAACTTCGCGAGGACCGACATGCCGATAGAGAGGTGGTCACCGACAAAAGACGTGTCGGCGGGTTACAACCCGAGCCAGCGAGCAACTCCGCCCGCCAGCGCCACGAGCGTACCGGTGATGAAGGTTCCCGGGAGGGGGAGGACGAACAGACCGAGACCGACCAGGATGACGGCCGTCGATATTCTCATACATTTACACTTATCGCCAGGCACTGGTACGTCTTGTGGCCACCCTACCGTCACGCGTTTGATGCCCGCGCACACAGAGACGGCTATGGTAGACGACCTCGCCTGGGAGACACTCGCCGCCGAGACCGCCTACGACTGTCCGGGGTTCGACGTGGTCCACGAGGACGTCCGGTTGCCCGACGGCACCGAGACGGACTTCGACTACCTCCGGGAGGGCGACAGCGTCGTCGTCCTGCCGTTCACGCCCGACGGTGACGTCGTCGTCATCGAGGAGTGGCGACAGGCTGTCGGCCGCTGCAATCGCGGGTTGCCCGCCGGGAGCATGGAGGACCACGACGCTGACCCGCGGGCCGCCGTCGACCGCGAACTCCGCGAGGAGACCGGCTACGAGGCCGGCGACGTCGAGTTCCTCTACACGGCCGAACCGGCCAACGGCTACGCCGACTCGGTGTTCCACTACTTCCTCGCCGCGGACTGTGAACCGACCGGCCAGCAGGACCTCGATTTCAACGAGTCCATCCGCGTCGAGACGACGTCCTTCGAGGACCTGCTGGAGAGTGTCCGGTCCGGGGACCTGCGGGACGGCCGGTCTGCGGTGGGGATCATGTACTACGCGCTGTTCGAACGATAGCGGTACCAACGTTTATTCAGTAACGAACGGTGCGCTACAGCAATGGTAACGGCAGTCAAGGTCGACGAGGATGCCAAGTCCCGTCTCGAAGAGTTACAGGCCGAGATCCGACTCGAGACGGGGCGGAACGTCACGCAACAGGCCCTCCTCTCTCGTCTCATCGACGATGCCTACCAGTCCCGCGAGGAGTTGATCGACTCGTTCCGTGAGGAGACCGTCCCGCTCTCCGACGACGAGAAGCGGGCGATGCGAGAGGGGCAGTTCTCTTCCGGTGTCGAAACGGACGAATCGGACATCGACGATATCCTCTACGGATGAGTGTGCTGGTCGATACCGGCGTCCTGTACGCCGAACACGACAGGGACGCGAGTAGACACAGTGGCGCGATGGATGCACTCGACGCCGTCTACGACGGTGACCTCGGACAACCCTACGTCAGCGAGTACGTCTACGACGAGGCAATCACGCTGACGCTCCAACGCAGCGGCTCACACGAGCCAGCCGACGACTCGGCCAGCGAATCCGCGGTGCTGGCCAGTTTCCGCGGGCGTACGAACTCCTGCACGTCTCGAAGGAGACGTTCGAAGCGGCCGTGGAGGTATTCGAACGGTACGACGACCAGCGGTTGAGCTTCACCGACGCAGTTCAGATCGCGCAACTCCGTGCCCAGGATATCGATCGGCTTCTCAGCTTCGACGACGATTTCGACGGTCTCGTCGAGCGCCGTGACCCCGCTGGGCTGTCGTAGCGGAACACAACCCTTAGGCGCGCGCCGCGTCCACCGCAGGTAATGAGCCACTTCGAGGTCAGGACCTACGACGCCGCGGGACGGGTGGGTGAACTCACCGTCCCCAGGGCCGGGGTCACCGTCGAGACGCCGACGCTGATGCCGGTGGTCAACCCCCACGTCCAGACGGTCGCGCCGGCGACGCTCGAATCCGAGTTCGGCGCCGAGATCCTCATCACCAACAGCTACATCCTGCATGGCTCGGACGAACTCCGTGAGCCGGCCCTCGACCAGGGCCTGCACGACCTGCTCGATTTCTCGGGCGCGATCATGACCGACTCGGGGTCGTTCCAGCTGGCCGAGTACGGCGAGATCGACGTCACGACCGAGGAGATCCTCCAGTTCCAGCAGGAGATCGGGAGCGACATCGGGACGCCGGTCGACATCCCGACGCCGCCGGACGTCGCCCGCGAGCAGGCCACCGAGGAACTGGCGACCACACAGGAGCGCCTGGAACGGGCAACCGAGGTCGACACTGGCGAGATGCTCGTCACCGCGCCGGTCCAGGGGGCGACCTTCGCGGATCTCCGGGAACGGGCCGCTCGTGAGGCTGCCGGGACTGGACTCGACGTCTTCCCCATCGGCGCGGTCGTCCCCCTGATGAACGAGTACCGCTACGACGACCTCGTCGACGTGGTCGCGGCCAGCAAGCGCGGCCTGGGCGAGCGGGGCCCGGTCCACCTGTTCGGCGCCGGCCACCCGATGATGTTCGCGCTGGCGGCCGCGCTGGGCTGTGATCTGTTCGATTCGGCAGCGTACGCACTGTACGCCCGCGACGACCGCTATCTGACCGTCCGGGGGACCGAACACCTCGACGATCTGGACTACTTCCCGTGTCAGTGTCCGGTCTGCACCGACTACGACCCGGCCGAAGTCGCGTCGATGGGCGCCGACGACCGGGAGGAACTGCTCGCTCGCCACAACCTCCACGTTACCTATGGCGAGATTAGGACGGTCCGGCAGGCCATCCGAAGTGGGAACCTCCTCGAACTGGTCGACTCGCGTGCACGCGGCCACCCGACGATGCTCGACGGCTACCGGACGCTGCTGGACCACGCCGCGCAACTGGAGCGGACCGACCCGGTCTCGAAGGACGCCTTCTTCCACACCTCGACCGAGAGCGCCCGCCGCCCGGAGGTCCTACGGCACCAGGAGCGACTCGACCGCTTCGATCTCGACGGCGAGGACGTGCTGTTGACCGAGGGGGGATCGAATAGCAGCTACGACGAGACCTGGGGCGTCGTCCCGCCGTTCGGGCCCTATCCACGGGAACTCTCGGAGACATACCCGCTGACCGCGGAAGTGCCCGAGCGGACCGACCGCGCCGCGTACGAGGCGGCCGCAGACGGGGTTGCACGGCTCGTCGACCTCCATCCGGACGTGTCGTTCACGCTGGTCCACGACGACTGGCCGGCGACGGCGCTCGAACGGGTGCCCGACGCCGTCGACCTGCGGGACCTTCACGCCCGCGAGTAGATCACACGTCCCTCGCTCAGTGCATCTCGCCGGTGATGTCCGACGAGGAGACCATCCCGATGTAGTCGTCGTCGACGACCGGGAGGTGGTTGATCCCGAAGTTCGTCATCATCGCCGCCGTCTCGGTCAGCGGCAGTTCGGGTGGCACCGTCTCGACGGACTCGGTCATCAGGTCCGAGACGAGCAGGTCCGCGGTGTCCAGTTCCTGTGCGACCGCATCGAGGATGTCGGTACTGGTGATGATCGAGGGCGGTGCGGTCGTCACGAGCAGCGCGCTGATGTCCTTGTCACGCATGAGGGCCGCCGCCTCGACGATCTCGGCGTCCGGCGAGATGCGTTCCAGGGGCGTCGTCATGATGTCTTTTACGAGGGTTCGGTCGTCTCCCATAGGCCCACCAAAGGTCGGCCAGGGGTATTGATGTTTGTGTCGTCCGGGTGATCTCACCGGGTGTCGTCGCTCGGTTCCAGCCGGCTCCCGTCCCGCGGACAGTAGTCGTAGGACTCCACGGTCGCCTGGAACCCACAGTGGGGACACTCCTGGACGACGTTCGGCCCGTCGTCACCGAGCCCGCGGAACAGGAACGGCACGAACGGCACGAGCAGAAATACGAGCAAGGTATCGAAGTACCACCACAGAGCGACCGTCACAAGAAGGCTCGCGACCAGCCCGACGGCGGCGGTGGCGGTTCGAGATCCGACCATAGACCTGGTATGTGTCCGGGGCCGAAAAGCCCTCATACCGATTTCGTGTAGACGTACTCCGCGACGTCGAGGTGCTCGTCGTAGCGCTCGCCCGTCCGGGTGAACCCGCAGGCCTCGTAGAAACCGATGCCGACGTCGTTGCCGGCCATCACGACGAGGCGGAGCCTGTCGGCGTCGCGGTCCCGGAGCCGGGCTTCCAGCTCCGACAGCAGCGCACTCCCGACGCCCTTTCCCCATCGGTCGGGGTGGACGTAGATCCGCGAGAGCGACCACGTGCCGTCGGCCTCGTCTGTCGGTCCCGACCCGGCGAAGCCGACGACACGCTCCCGTGTGGTCGCCACGAGGAAGATCCGCCTGTCGTCGGTGATCGGATCGACGAGACTGTCCTCGTCGTAGTGGCGCTGGAGGAAGGCATCGACGACGTCGGGGCCGACGATGTCGTCGTGGGCGGCGTGCCAGGCGCGCCGGGCGACCCGCTGGACCGACTCGACGTCGGCGGGCCGACCGGCTCTGACAGTCACGTCCATGTCCTGCGGTTCTCCTAGACAGTACAAAAATTTGATGTGTGAGCGCCGAGTCCCAGAAGAGCAAGATAGTTGGTCGCCCGTGGCGGATGGGTGGGCATGACCGACTACTTCGAGGTCCACGAGCGCGACGCCGCCGCGCGACTGGGCGAGCTTCGCCTCGCCGAGTCCGTGACGACGCCGGCACTCGTGGACGACGTCGACGCGGACACACCCGCGGACCCCCATCGGATTCTGGCCGACGCCGGGAGCCAGTGGGCGACCGAGCCCGAAGAGCCCGAGGGCGACGAGTCGACGCTGACGATCCTCCCGCATCGTGGACTCCCCGCGGGGACGCCCGACGAGGTGAGCGAGGCCTTCGCCGCCGATCCCGGGGCTGTCGCGTTCCCCAGTGCCGCCGTCGTCTCGCCCGACACCGCCGCCGACCACGGGACCGACAGCTACGTCCTCTCCGGGGCGCCCGGCGTCGTCGGCCACGCCGCTGCGTTCGTCGACGCGGTGACGACCGTCCGGGCGGCCGTCCCGGCCGACACGGCGCTCTATCTCCCCGGCGTCGCCACGCCCCGCAACGTCGCGACGCTGGTCTACGCCGGCGTCGATCTGGTCGACCCGCATCGGGCCGTCATCCGGGGCACCGAGGGGCGGTATCTCACGACCGACGAGGCGTACTTCCTGGAGGACCTGGACGAACTCCCCTGTGCCTGTCCGGCCTGCCAGACTCCCCGGAGCGAGTTCGACCGGCAGGACTGCGCAGCGCACAACGTCTACGCGCTCGCCGCGGAACTGCGCCGGGTCCGCCGCCGCATCCGTGACGGCCGACTGCGCGACTACGTCGAGGGCCAGGCCCGCCAGGACAACTGGCTGACAGCGACGGTCCGACGACTGGACCAGGAGTACGGTTACGTGGAAGAGCGGACGCCGCTGGTCCGTCGGGCCGAACTCGCGGCCGCGACCGAGGACGCCATCCGGCGCGTCGAGATCCAGCGGTTCGCCCAGCGGGTCACCGAGCGCTACGTCCCGCGGTTCGACGACCGACCGCTCGTGTTGGTCCCGTGTTCGGCACGGAAACCCTACAGCGACTCCCAGAGCCACAAGCAGTACCACGACGCGATCAAGTGGCGTGCCCACGTCGTCTCGATGACCTCGCCCATCGGCGTCGTCCCCCAGGAACTGGAACTGACCTACCCGGCCCAGCACTACGACTCGGTCGTGACGGGCCGCTGGAGTGCCAACGAGATCGAGTTCGTCTCACGGGTCCTCGAACAGTACCTCGAGGACGCGGACTACCCAGAGATCATCGCCCACGTGCCCGGTGAGGGCTACCGTGACATCTGCGAGCGCGTCGCGGACGCACTGGACCTGGAGTTTACCTACACCGTCACCGACCACCCGACGACAGCTGACTCGCTGGGGAACCTCGCCGCCGAACTGGAGGGGTGGGACAGGTATCCCAAGCGGGAACGCGAGCACAACACGATCCGCGCCGTCGCCGACTACCAGTTCGGGGCCGGCGCCGGCGACGAACTGTTCGACGACCTCTCGACGCAGGGGCGGTATCCGCAACTCAGAGCCGACGACAGCGATGGCGAGCAACTGGCGGCGCTGGCCCAGCAGTATGGGACCCTCTCGCTGACGACTGCGGGGGCGCGCCGCTGGGTCGAGAGCGACGTGCCGACCAAGACTGTCGAGATCGAGCCGTTCGTCCCGCACGGCTCCGTGCTGGCGCCTGGCATCGTCGATGCCAGCGACGACATCCGCGTCGGTGACGACGTCGTGGTCCAGGGCGACGCCGCCTTCGGCGTCGGCCGCGCCGAGATGAGCGGGCTGGAGATGCAGTCCTCGACGCGGGGCATCGCGGTCCAGATGCGCCACACCGACGAGCGCTAGGATGTTTTCGACGCGGTCGACGTCGGTTTGTCCCGGTGACCGCGCGACTTATCGGCCGTGGTGGCGAACGCTCCGGTATGGACCTGTCAGGGCATCGGCGCCATCTCCCCGCCGTCGCGGTCGCACTGGCCCTGCTGGTCGCCTCGCTCGTTCCGGTCCCCGAGAGCGCCGGGGAACGGGTCCCGACGCTGCTGGGGCTGGCGCTGGACAAGTGGGTCCACGCGCTCGGTTACGCGGCCCTCGCCGGGACTCTCTCGTGGGCGCGCGACGTGCGCACGGCCGGTTCGGCACTGCTTCTCGTCGTCCTCGTCACCGCCTACGGCGGGGGAATCGAACTGTTGCAGGGGCTCGTCCCTTCCCGGGGAACGAGCGGTGCCGACCTGGTGGCCAACGCCGTCGGGGCGGCGGTCGCCGGAGTGGGCTGGCTCGCCGTCGGCCGGGACGGCGACTAACGCAGGAGATTTACGGCCCCGTCGGTTACTCCGCGCCAATGAGCAAGCCCAGTCCCGAAGTCTACGAGCAGGGCAAGGGCATGGACGCCCACAACGCGGTGATGCGCGACATCCGGTCGCGCAACGACTCCACCTACGACCCCCGCGAGCCCACGCGGGTGTGGATCGACGAGGACAACACGCCCGACGGAGTCTACCAGAGCCTGACGATCATCCTGAACACCGGCGGCTGCCGGTGGGCCCGCGCTGGTGGCTGTACGATGTGTGGCTACGTCGCCGAGTCCGTCGAGGGCGGCAGCGTCGCCCACGAGGACCTGATGGCCCAGATCGACCACTGTCTGGACCACGAGGCCGAGGAAGCCGACGACGAGAGCGGCCTCATCAAGATATACACGTCGGGCAGTTTCCTCGACGAGCGTGAGGTCCCGGCCGAGACCCGCCAGGCCATCGCCGAGACGTTCAGCGACCGCGAGCGCATCGTCGTCGAGTCGCTGCCGGACTTCGTCGAGGACGACCGCGTGAGCGACTTCGTCGACGTGGGCCTGGAGACCGACGTCGCGGTCGGCTTGGAGACCGCCACGGACCGCGTGCGCCACGACTGCGTGAACAAGTACTTCGACTTCGCCGACTTCGAGGACGCCTGCGCGGCCGCCCAGGAGGCCGGCGCCGGCATCAAGGCGTACCTCCTGATGAAGCCGCCCTTCCTCTCCGAGCAGGAGGCCCTCGACGACATGATCTCGTCGGTGCGACGCTGTGCCGGCGTCGAGGGCTGTCACACCGTCTCGATGAACCCCTGTAACGTCCAGCGGTACACGATGGTCGAGGAACTCTACCACGACGGCGGCTATCGCCCGCCGTGGCTCTGGTCGGTCGCCGAGGTGCTGGAGTCGACCGCGGACGAGGACGTCATCGTCGTCTCGGACCCCGTCGGCCACGGCAGCGACCGCGGGCCGCACAACTGCGGGGAGTGCGACGACCGCGTCCAGCGCGCGATCAAGGACTTCGACCTGCGCCAGGACCCCAGCGTCTTCGAGCAGGTCGACTGTGAGTGTGAAGCGACCTGGGAGGCGGTTCTGGAGCGCGAGCGGAGTTACTCGCTGCCGCTCGCGCGGTGACGGTTTCGGGGGCTGGCTCACTCCGTCGACGGTCGCCAGACGAACGTCCCCAGCGCCACCCAGGCGACGCCGAGCGGGACGAACAGCACAGGCGTCCGAACCACGACCATCCGGACCGCGAGCGGGAGCACCGCGCCGGTCACGAGCACCACGACGGGAACGACCGGCGCCAGGAGACAGAGGGCGACGGTGATCCTCGGCGCGGTTGGGAACCTGCGGAGTGCGACACCGACGAGTCCGGTTCCGCCCATCGCCAGCGCGTAGCCCAGCAGCGCGAGCCAGGTGAGCACCAGGCCGGCGGGGTCCTCGCCGGTGGCTGGGACCGGCCGGACGCCCGCCTCGACGACGGCCCAGACGGCCCGGAGCGCCAGCAGGGAGAGACAGCCAAGGCCGGCGGCTGTCGCGCCGACGGCGATCCGGCCGAGCCGGCCAGCCCTATCCCCGAGCACGCGACGGGAACTGAGGAGACCGCTCCCGACCAGAAGCAGGCCGGCGAGTACGCCGACATCCGAGGGCGTCCCGACGTACGGCCGCGTTCCGTACGTGGCCACCTGGATCCAGGGGATCACCGTCCAGCAGAGGGCGCCGACGAGGATGGCCGGGCCTGACCACGATGGGGCTCGCCCGCCCACCGTCGTACCGTTGCTGTCCATACCCTGTACTCTCGCCGTCGAGGGAAAAATATCGGGGTGACCGACGACTGTTCGGATACCCTATAAATCTGCCTCCATGTGGTGTGTGTGGAACCATGATAGATACCGACACTACACTCGAATATGAGCATCAGAGACTCGTTACCGTTCGGTGGCGACGCGAGTGCCGAGGAGGCGTATCACCGGGACGACCAGCGGACCTACAGCCAGCCGGAAGCCATCGAACCGAAGCGGATCGAGGAACTGGAGCTGTTCGACCTCCGCTGGCAACCGACGGCGAAGTTCGTCGTCGCCTTCGCCATCGGCGCATTCTTCTTCCTCATCCCGGTCCCGTGGCAGGGCGAGGTGACGGTCCCGTTCGACATCGCCGTGAGCTGGATCACCGAGACGTTCCCGACCGGCGCGAGCGTCTACGCCTTCCTGCTCATCCTCGGGGGCGGGATACTGACGACGATCGCCGAGTTCGACCGCCGTGACTGGCTCTCGGTCGGCGAATCGACCGCCAGTCGGCTGGTACTGGACTACTGGGAGACGACGCCGTCGTTCTGGTTCCTCCGTGTCGTCGGGGCGGTACTGGCGCCGATCATGTTCTTCACGCTGGGCCCCCAGTGGATACACACGCCGGCGACCGGCGGGCTCGTCTGGGGGACGCTGATCATCAGCGTGGCGGTCATCATCCCCGTCGGGGCCATCTTCGTCAACCTCTTCGTCGAACTCGGCGGGCTGGAGTTCGTCGGCACGCTCGCTCGCCCAGTGATGCGACCGGTCTTCCACATCCCCGGGCGGGCGACGCTGGACGCGCTGGCCTCCTGGGTCGGTTCCTACAGCGTCGGGATGTACGTCACCCGGAACGTCTTCGACCGCGGCGAGTACAACAAGCGGGACGTCTACATCATCTGTACCTGCTTCGCGACGGTGAGTATCGGCTTCGTCGGCGTCGTCGCGGCGACGCTGGAACTGCTCGCGCTGTTCCCGGTCATCTTCGTCGCCTACCTGATCGCCATCGCCGTCTCGGCGGCTATCCTCGTCCGGGTGCCGCCGCTCAGTAGCATCCCCGAGGAGTACATCGAGGAGCCCAACCCCGAGACGCCGGTCACGGGGTCGCCGGTCGACTACGTCCGGTTCGCGATAAGCGAGGCCGTCCGGAAGGCCGATGAGGGTGACTCCCTCGTCCGGGCGGGCGTTCGCGGCTTCGTCGACGGCCTGAAACTCGCCATGCTCATCCTGGGGACCATCCTCGCCGTGGGGCTGGCGGCCGTCCTCGTCGCGGAGTACACGCCCGTCTTCGACATCATCGCGACGCCGCTGGTCCCGGTGGTTTCGGCGCTGGGCATCCCGAACGCCGAGATGGTCGCGCCGGCGACCATCATCGGCATCACGGAGATGTACATCCCGGCGCTGCTGGTCGTCGAGGCCGCCCCGAAGGCCAAGTTCTTCATCGCTGTCCTCTCGATCTCACAGCTCATCTTCTTCTCCTCGGTCGGCCCGATGATGATGGACATGTTCAGCGACATCCCGATCCGGTTCCGCGATCTGGTCGCGCTGTTCGTGATGCGGACCGTGATCCAGGTCCCCGTCATCGCCGCGATGACCCACGTCGTGGCGATGCTGGGCTTGCTGTAGGCCCGTCTTCTCCCCCTGTCAAGTCTTCAGATACGGCACCAGCGCGTCGGCCAGTTTCTGCTCGGCGCGGTGGAGGTGTTCCTCGGCGGTCCGGCGCTCGACCCCCATCGCGTCGGCGATCTCCGAGGTCGTCGCCCCCCGTGGGACGCTGTAGTAGTCCCGTTCGTAGGCCTCGACCAGCGCCTCCTGCTGGCGGCCGGTCAGGTCCGGCAGGACCTCCTCCAGGGTCAACAGCGGGCGCTGCTGGCGCAACATCGTCAACTCGCGTTTCCGGTCGACGACGACGTCGTGGCCCTCCCCGACGAGGTCGCGGTAGACCTGGGTGAGGTCGTCGGGACCCAGCGCGAGCAACCGGACGCGCTTCTCCCCGTCGGCGTACCGCAGCGGCGGTAACAGCAGACAGTTGTGTCGGACGAGGTACTGCTCGATGTTCCGGTCCGTGTGGTCTTTGAGACACGTCTCGGTGACGACGAGGTGGCCGGTCCCTCTATCGGTCTCGTCCCGGATTCCGAGTTCCGGCGCGATCTCGGCGACGAAGGCGTCCGCGTCACCGCCGACGACGTACAACAGGTCACAGTACTCGTTGCACCACAGCGTGACCCCGACGTCGAGGTCGACGGTGGCCTCCGTGAACCACCCGCCGTCGATGACGCGGAAGATCGCCTCGTACATGCCCGATATTTGTTCTCCGGTGACATAAACCACCCACCATATGGCGAATCATGAGTGTTTGTCACGTGGCCCCAACGTCCGCGTATGGCCACACACCCACAGCAACGGCCCGACCGTATCGGCGAACCGAGCGAGCAGTGGCGCGAGTACCAGGGTGCGCCGACTGGGACCGACATCGAGTGCGAGGGGTGGCGCCAGGAGGCCGCGCTCCGCCTGCTGAACAACAACCTCGACCCCGAGGTCGGCGAGGACCCCGAGAACCTCGTCGTCTACGGCGGAACCGGCCGGGCCGCACGGTCCTGGGACGCCTACGACGCGATTCTCGACGAACTCCGGTCGCTTGGCGACAGCGAGACGCTGCTCGTCCAGTCCGGCAAGCCCGTCGGCCGCTTCGAGACCCACGAGATGGCCCCCCGCGTGTTGATCGCCAACTCCAACCTCGTCGGGAAGTGGGACAACTGGGAGCACTTCCACGAACTCGAAGCGGAGGGGAAGATCATGTACGGCCAGATGACCGCCGGCTCCTGGGCCTACATCGGCACACAGGGCATCATCCAGGGGACCTTCGAGACGCTGGCGGAGTTGGCGCGCCAGCAGTTCGACGGCGACCTCCGGGGGAAGATTGTCGTGACTGCGGGCCTCGGCGGGATGAGCGGTGCCCAACCGCTCGCCGTAACGATGAACCACGGCGTCTGTATCGCCGCAGAGGTCGACGAGGACCGCATCGACCGGCGTATCGAGACGGGCTACTGCCAGGAGAAGACCGACGACCTGGAGACGGCTATCGAGCGCGCGGAGAAGGCGGCCGCCGCGGGCGAATCCTACAGCGTCGGGGTCCACATGAACGCTGCCGACATGCTGGAGGCGATGCTCGACCGGGATTTCGTCCCGGACGTACTCACCGACCAGACGGCGGCCCACGATGCCCTCGAAGGCTACTATCCTTCGGGCTACACCGTCGCGGAGGCCGACCAGTTGCGCGAGGAGGATCCAGAGCGCTACCGCGAGGAGAGTCTGGATACGATGGAACGCCACGTCGACGCCATCCTCGACCTGCAGGACCGGGGTGCGGTCGCCTTCGAGTACGGCAACAACATCCGCGGCCAGGTCCAGACAGAGCGTGGGAAGGAGGACGCCTTCGACTTCCCCGGGTTCGTCCCGGCGTACATCCGCCCACAGTTCTGTCGCGGCCGGGGGCCATTCCGCTGGCTCGCGCTCTCGGGCAACCCCGACGACATCCACCGGACCGACGAGGCCATCACAGAGCTGTTCCCCGAGAAGGACGCGCTGCACCGCTGGATCGACCTCGCACAGGAGCAGGTCCAGTTCCAGGGGCTCCCCTCGCGGGTCTGCTGGCTGGGCTACCGCGCCGCGGACGACCCGGAGGGCATGACCGAACGCGCTCGCTTCGCGCTGCGGATCAACGACCTCGTCGCCGAGGGCGAGATCGAGGCGCCCATCGTCGTCACGCGGGACCACCTCGACGCCGGCAGCGTCGCCAGCCCGAACCGAGAGACGGAGGCCATGAAAGACGGGACCGACGCCGTCGCGGACTGGCCCATCCTGAACGCCCTGTTGAACTGTGCCGCCGGTGCGGACATCGTCAGCGTCCACGACGGCGGCGGCGTCGGCATCGGCAACGCCATCCACGCCAACAACCACGTCGTCCTGGACGGGACTGACCTGGCCGCCCGGAAGGCCCGCCGGGTGTTCACGACCGACCCCGGGACCGGCGTGATCCGGCACGCCGACGCGGGCTACGAGACGGCGCTGGACGAGGCCCGCGAGTCTAACGTCCCAGTGCCGATGGCCGACCGATGACGATCGACCGGTCGGAATCTGACGCGTCGCCGTTCGTGACCCCCCCGTGGGACGGCTGGGACGGGCCGTCGACGGACCCGAACGACGAGCAGTTCGGCGACCGCGTCACCCCCACGTCGCTGGACGCCGCTGCCGACCACGACGTCGTCCTGGTGGGGGAGCCCTACGACGGCGCCGTCATCGGCCGGCGCGGGGCCCGCGAGGGACCGCTGGCGATCCGGCGCGCGCTGGCGGGCGTGAAGACCCACCACTTCGGCGTCGGCGCGGTGACCGACCGGCTCTCGGTCGCCGACCTCGGCGACGTGCGAGCGACCCACGGCACCGGCGACGCGGCCGCTGCCGGGCGGGGTGGACTCCCGAATGTCACCGCCGTCCAGGAGGCCGTCCGGGAGGTCGCGGCGCGGATACACGACCGCGATGTCCTCCCCGTCTTCCTCGGCGGGGACAACTCGCTGTCGTTCGCCAATGCGGCCCCGCTGGCCGCGGACCGTCGTCTCGGGGTCGTCACGCTCGACGCCCACCTCGACTGCCGGGACCCGACTGATGGGCCCTCCAGCGGAACGCCCTACAGACAGCTGTTCGAGGCCGGACTCGACGCCTACGTCTGTCTCGGCGCGCGCCACTTCGAGACGTCGACGGCCTACGCGGACTACGTCGTCGAACGGGGCGGCGACGTGGTCACTGCCGAGACGGTCGCCACCGACACGCCGGCAGTGCTGGAACGCGTCCGGGCCGCACTCGACGGCGTCGACGCGGTCTCCCTCAGTCTGGACCTGGACGTCCTCGACGCCGCGGCGGCACCGGGCGTCAGCGCCCCGACGCCCGGTGGACTGACGACACGAGAACTCTATAGCCTGCTCAGACACTTCGCAGCCGCCGAACGGGGTCGCCTCGCGGGCTTCGAGGTCGTCGAATGCGCCCCGCCGCTGGACGAACAGGGCCGGACCGTCGACGCCGCCGCCCGCGCCGTGGCGCACTTCCTGGCGGGCTACGCCACGGGCGACGGCGGGGAGGTGGGGACGGATGGCTGACCTCTCTGCCGTCGTCCACGACGCCGCCACGGTCGTCGTCGGTCCCGAAGCGGACAGTGGCGCGGGCTTCGACCGGCTCCAGACACACGCAGACGCGGCGGTCGCCGTCGTCGACGGCCGGGTCGCCGCGGTCGGGCCGACCGCCGATATCGTCCGTGAGTACCCACCCGAGAACGCCGCGACGGCCGTCGACGCCGACGGGAGGGCCGTCCTGCCGGGGTTCGTCGATAGCCACACCCACGCGGCCTTCGCCGGCGACCGGTCCGACGAGTTCGCGGCGAAACTCCGCGGGAAGACCTACCAGGAGATACTCGACGAGGGCGGTGGCATCCTGCGGACCGTGCGGGCCGTCCGGGCCGCCAGCGACCAGACCCTGCAGGAACGACTCCGCGCGCACCTCGATACGATGCTCGCCGCAGGGACGACCACCGTCGAGGTGAAATCCGGGTACGGGCTCGATACGGCGACCGAACGCCGACTGCTCGACGCCGTCGCCGCGGTCGACGCCGACCACCCGGTCGACGCGGTGCCGACGTTCATGGGCGCCCATGCCGTCCCCGAGGACACGGACGCCGAGACATACGTCGACCGCGTGGTCGACGAACAACTCCCCGCCGTCGCGGAGCGCGATCTGGCGGCGTTCTGTGACGTCTTCTGCGAGGCGGGCGTGTTCTCGGTCGAGCAGTCCCGGCGCGTCCTCGAAGCGGGCCGCGAGCACGGCCTCGTCCCGAAGGTCCACGCCGAGGAACTCGACCGCATCGGCGGCGCGCAACTGGCCGCCGAGGTCGGTGCCGCCAGCGCCGACCACCTCCTGCACGCGACGCCCGCTGACGCCGACGCGCTGGCGGAAGCCGGCGTGACACCGGTCCTGTTGCCCGCGACGGCCTTCGCGCTCGGGACCGACTACGCCGACCCCGATATCTTCCGCGAGACCCGCTCTCCCATCGCCGTCGCGACGGACTTCAACCCCAACTGCCACGCCCCGACGATGCCGTTCTCGGTGACGCTGGCCTGTGTCGGGATGGGGCTCTCCCCGGAGACGGCGCTGGCCAGCGTGACCCGCGGCGGTGCGCTCGCCCTCGCGGCAGACCACGACCGCGCGCTGGGCCCCGAGACGTCGGTCGGTACGCTCCGGCCCGGCGCACCCGGTGACATCGTCGTCCTCGACGCCCCCTCGCCCGTCCACGTCCCGTACCGGTTCGGACAGCGCGTGGTCGACGTGGTACTGAAACGCGGTCACCCGGTCACACCCCGATCGGACGTGTCTCAGTAACAACCATTCCGGCGTGAACGGCCGTGTGGCTACTCCTCGTCTCCACTTTCACTTTCACTCCGGTAGGGTGGGGCTTATACCATTGGCCGGTCTAAACGTCGGTAGGGGCCGCCGGAACAAGTCACACGCTCCAGCGACCCCTTCCCTTTCCCTTTGGACACGGCCAGTGGCGACACAAGACACATACCGACGGTACTGGACACTCCGGTATGCGCCGCCTGCTCGCAGTCGCCCTCCTCGCCAGCCTCGCGGTCGGCGGTGGGTTGGCAACCGCCGACGTCGGGCCGTTCGCCGATCCCCCGCCAGTCCGGGTCACTGACGACGCGTCCGGTGGGGTCCTCTGGCCGTTCCTGAACGACAGTGCGACGACGCTCGACACCACCCACGTGGGAGCACCGTCGAACAGTCGCCCGGAACCGGTCGGCTTCGTCGTCGAGAACAGCGGGCCACGCGAGTCGGTCCCGCTGATGGTCGTCCACCGACCCACGGGCGAGAGCGTCGTCGACCGGACGATCACGATGGATACCGAGACGGCGATAGTGATCGTGTTCCACCGGCCGTCGAACTACGGTGTAACCGTCGAGACCGAGCGAGGGGTGAGCGAGTATCCGGTCGAACGGGACGACTTCGACTGCAACGAGAAGACGATGGGTGTCCGCATCGAGGACGACGGCCAGACGGCCTACACCACTATCTCGACCTCGATGGGCTGTCCGTCGCTACTCGGCGAACCCTTCGAGGACGCCCTCGCCGTCGGTCCGGCCCAGATCGGCGAGTGACGCGCGCTCGGGGTGGGGCATCATGACGGCGACGTGGTCGGACTCGCCCGTGACGCCGGCGACGTTGTGCTTCGAGCCGTTGGGGTTGGCTTCGGGCGTAATATCGCCGTTCTCGTCGCAGTACTTGAAGAGGATGCGGTCGTCGGCCTCCAGCTCGTCCAGTCGCTCGTCGGTGATCTCGTAACGTCCCTCGCCGTGGGCGATGGGGAGTTCGACGACCTCGCCTTCCTCGTACTGGTTCGTCCAGGGCGTCTCGGCGTTCTCGACGCGGAGGTGGACGTGCTCACACTGGAAGCGGGCGCTCTCGTTGGTGGTGAACACGCCGGGCGTGAGCGCGGACTCACAGCCGATCTGGGCACCGTTGCAGACGCCGAGTACGGGCGTCCCGTCGGCGGCGGCCTCGCGGACTTCGGCCATGATCGGCGAGCGAGCGGCCATCGCGCCGGCACGCAGGTAGTCGCCGTAGGAGAAGCCGCCGGGCAGCATGATGCCGTCGACGTCCTCCGGCAGGCCGTCCTCGTGCCAGACGAGCTCGGCGTCGAATCCCAGCGACGCCAGAGCCTGCACGGAGTCGCGGTCGCAGTTCGAGCCGCCGAATTGGATGACTGCTATCATTCCCGCTCGGCGACCTCCACGTCGTAGTCGTGGATCGTCGGGTTCGCCAGAAGCCGTTCGGTCATCTCTTCGGCACGCTCGCCGGCCGCGTCGGCGCTGTCGGCCTCCAGGTCGACCTCGAAGACGTCGGCAGAACGCAGGTCCGACAGTTCGAAGCCGAGCCGTTCGAGCGCCTGCTGGGTGGTCTCGGCCTCGGGGTCCAGGACGCCCCGCTTGAGCCGGACGGTGACAGTGGCAGTATAGGCGGTCATTAGTGACAGGCGTGCGGTCGGTGGAGAAAACGCTTGTGTTATCCGTCCAGCGGCGTCCACTCCGTCGGCTGGTCGGCCAGTCCTCTGGTCTTGATCTCGCGGCCAGCATCGGTCTCCCGGAGGTCGATACGGCCGTCGAACGCCTGGGCGATACTGCCCAGCACTCGCTCGTCGTGGGCCTCGGGGTCGATGACGCAGACGCCGATGCCGTCGGCGGTCCGGATCCGGCTCGTCACCGTGTTGACGAACCGGTACACCGGACGGACGTCGTCCGCGTAGACCAGCAGCGGTGTGAGGGTGTAGATCCCCGTCCGGACGGCGTCGAACCCGCGGGCATAGACCTGCTCGTACTGGTTCGAGTACTCGATTCCGATACCGGTGAGGTCTGCTGGCGTCCCCACCGAGGAGACAAACTCGCCCAGGTTCGCGTCACTCTCCTGTGCGCAGTCGACGACGCGGATGCGCCCGTTCGAGGCGTCCTCGCCGGTGCGGTCGATGCCGGCCAGTATCTCCTGGGCGCTGACGTCCGTCGCGATGACGACGATACCGTCGTCCGGGTCGGCCGTGAGCATCTCCAGGGCGAACCGGCGCGTCCCGCCGAGTATCGGCCCGGCGACCAGCATGTTCGTTCCCGGATCCACCGGCGACACCGGCAGCCCGTCGAAACTATACCGTTCCGCCCGTTGCATCTCACTCCCCTCCATCTGACAGTCGTTTCCTGAGCCGCAGTTGCTCTGCGACCTCGTCGGCGAACAGCCTGAGGTCGTCCCGCTCGGCGCGGCTGTACGAACGTGGTTCCGAATCGGTACAGCAGACCGCCCCCAGTGCGTTGCCCGTCTCGTCGGTGATCCGTGCGCCGGCGTACGACCGGATGTCGAGTTCTTCGAGACGGTCGTTGGCGGCAAAGCGCGGGTCCTCGTCGACGTCCTCGACGATCATCACCTCGTCGGTCAGGATGGTATGTGTACAGATGCTGTCCTCGCGGGCCAGTGTCGTCCAGTTGGCGCCCTCGCAGGCGACGAACCGTTCCTCGTGGGCGTCGACGAGTCCGACGAACGCGACGTCTATGTCGAAGTGGTTCGCGACGAGCGCCGTCACCCGCTCGAAGGTCGCCTGCGCGCTCAGGTCGTCGACGTCGTAGGCGCGGACGGCCGCGATCCGCTCGTGTTCGTCCCCCGGCAGCGGATAGGCAGCCTGTCCGCCGGACGCGACCGACCCCTGGACGATGTCGACCAGGCGCTCGCGGGCGTTCGAGACTGTCCGTGCGACGTACTCGACGACCTGGTCCGGCCGGCCCCGTGGGAGGTCGGACGGCGGTTCGTCGGTGAACAGGACACAGACACAGTCCGGGTTCGCCTGCCGGACGGCGTCGACGACGTCGAACGCGTCGCCGTCGGGGAACGTCGCGACGGTCACCACACACTCCGTGTCGGCGTCGACCAGTTCCGTCAGCGCCGCTACCGTGGCGGCACCGACGGCGTCGAGTCCGCTGGCTTCCAGTGCGTCTAACGTTGCCGACCGTTCGCGTTCGTCGGGGTCCGCACAGAGTACGGTCGGCGAATCCTCGGTCACACGAGGGTACTCGGCCCCTACCCCCATAGGTGTGGCGCCGGAGACCGACGGAAAACGAAGCCTTTTGCACTGCGCCCGTCCAACGGCGGTACAATGAGCGCAATCGCCCGGAGGTTGTGGCCGTGACGCGTGGCTTCACCGAGATCACGGTCGTCGGCGACGACGACACCGGTCTCATCGCAGAGGTGACCAGCCTGCTGTTCGAGCGCAGCATCAACATCGAGGATCTGGACCAGGCGGTCCGGGACGGGGTCTTCCGGATGACCATGCACGTCGACACCAGCGAGATGGTGACGACCGAGGAGAAACTCCGCGAGGACCTCACCGAACTGGGCGAGGAACTGGGCGTCGACGTCCAGGTCCGGTTCCCGGCCGACCGCGAGACCCAGTCCATCGCCGTCCTCGTCACCAAGGAGTCCCACTGTCTGGAGGCCCTGTTCGAGTCCTGGGCCAACGGCGACCTCGGGGCCGACATCGAGGTGGTCATCGGCAACCACAGCGACCTCCAGCCACTGGCCGAGAAGTACGACGTCCCGTTCCACGACATCGGCGACGAGAAGGGGACGCCCGACGAGGGGGAACTGCTGGACCTGCTGGCCGATTACGACGCCGACCTGATCGTCCTCGCCCGCTACATGCGTATCCTCTCGCCGGACGTCGTCTTCCGCTACGAGAGCCGCATCATCAACGTCCACCCGAGCCTGCTCCCCTCGTTCCCCGGCGCGTCGGCGTACATGCAGGCCATCGAGGAGGGCGTCCGCATCGCCGGCGTCACCGCCCACTACGTGACAACCGATCTCGATCAGGGACCGATCATCACCCAGCGGGCGTTCAACGTCCCCGACGACGCCACCGAGGAGGACCTCCAGACGATGGGCCAGCCCCTCGAAGCCGAGGCGCTGCTGGAGGCCATCCGCCTGCACCTCAACGACGACGTGACCGTCCACCGCGGCCGGACGAAGCTCCGTGACGACGAGGTCCAGGCCCAGCTGGGCGCGCCCGAGGACCTCAACGACCTCAACCCCGACCGACCCATCGACGGGCTCGGCGAGTACGTCGCCGAGGACGAGGAGTCCGAGGCGCAAGCCGACGACTGAACCCCTCCAGCGACGCCCTTTTCAGAGGTCTCGGACCGCGTCGACAGCGGCATCCAGCGACGGCGCGTCGAAGACGTCGCCGCCGACGTAGGCGTTCGTCCCGGCACAGTAGAGGTCCCGCATCGCGTCGAGTACCGACGCGTCGAGTGGCTCGGGCGAGCGCTCACAGAGGGACTTCCAGTCTGCGACACCTTCCTCGCTCGCGCGCTCTTTCGCCTCGCCGACTGCTTCGACCCACTCGGGCTGGGTGCGCTTGTGGTACTGGCGGATGACCTCCTTGGAGACCTGCTGGCCGTCGTAGGAGAAGCGGTTCTCGTCGAAGGTGCCGACCACGTCGGCGATTCGGATCTGACCCTCGTGGTAGAGACACTCGATCTTGCCGTCCTCGTGGACCAGGCCGGCCTCGTCGGCCTGGCGGGTGACGATGTGGTTGACCGCACGTGCCAGCTCTTCGAGCCGGCCGATGTCGGCGGTGCCGGCGATGCGGTCGGCCGCCTCGCGGTCGAGGTACCGGTCCTGCTCCTCGTACTTCGTGGAGAACTCGACGACCGGCCGATCCAGGTCGACCGCCTCGTCGGGCCACGTCTCGAAGTCCAGTCCGTGGTCGGCCGGGTCGGTCCGCGAACGCAGTGAGGAGCCGACCGGGACGCGGTTGCGGAAGACGATCTCCAGGGGGATCAGGTAGTTCTCGCCCGCGTCGGCGTGGTAGGCGTCGTAGTCGTAGCTGCCGTCCGTGAAGGGCAGATCGGGCACCTGGGTCAGTGAGATGACCATCTCCTCGGGGGCGGTGCCGGTCGACAGTGCCTCGCCGAGGTCGACCGTCTGGTCGCTGCCGGGCAGACGGACACCCTCGTAGTGGGTCGGGATGTGGTTCTCCTCTAACAGCTGGAAGTTGAACGCGCCCATCGTACAGAGCGAGGCGCCTTTCTCGTCGATCCGGTCGGGCATCTTCCCCCAGTCGAACACCGAGTAGTCGTCGGTGAACACGAAGGCCCCGCGGCCGAGTTCTGTGGCCGTCGCGGGCTCGTCGATGCGGAAGTCCTTGACGCTCGTCATTGGCGTGGGGTTTCAGGGCCGGCACAAAGACGTTTCTCATATTCTCGGTACCGAACGGTTTTGGTGGCCCGTGCCGACGGCTCGGATGATGGCCGCGAACCTGTTCGTCGAGGGGGGTATCATCCTCGTTGCCACGCTGGCGATCTGGAAGGGGAGCGACTGGCTCGAATCGTCGAGCGAGACGCTCTCGACGTACTACGGGCTGCCACAGGTCGTCCAGGGGGCGATCGTCGTCGCCGTCGGCTCCAGTTTCCCCGAACTGGCGACCGTCGTCGTCGCGGCCCTGGGTGGCGCGATGCCGTTGGGCGTCGGCGCCATCGTCGGCTCCGCCATCTTCAACATCCTCGTCATCCCGGCGGTCGCGGGAATCGCTACCGAGGACGACATCGAGTCCAACCGCACGCTCGTCTACAAGGAGGCCCAGTTCTACATGCTGGCGGTGTCCGTTCTGTTGATCACCTTCGCGCTGGCGGTGATCTACTACCCCGGCGGGCCGGACCTGACCGGCGACGTCACGCGCCCGCTCGCGTTGCTCCCGCTCGGGCTGTACGGCCTCTACATCTTCATCCAGTACCAGGACACCGCCGACCATCAGGCAGAGGACGCCGGCGGTGACGACGTCGCCGTCGGCAGGCAGTGGCTGTTCCTGCTCGCCGGGCTGGGCGTCATCCTGGTGGCCGTCGAGAGCCTGGTCCACTCCGTCGGTGTCATCGGCCAGGCCGTCGGCATCCAGGAGTTCCTCATGGGCGTGACCATCCTGGCGGCGGCCACGAGCCTCCCCGATACGCTCGTAAGTCTCCGGGCGGCCAGAGACGACCGCGGGGTCACCTCGCTGGCGAACGTGCTGGGTTCGAACACGTTCGACCTCCTGGTGGCCATCCCACTGGGCGTGCTCATCGTCGGCACCTGGACCGTCGACTTCGCCATGGCGGTGCCGATGTTCGGTATCCTGACCGGCGCGACCATCCTGCTCTTTACCGCCCTGCGGACCGATCTGGTGTTGAGCCAACCCGAATCCTACGCGCTGCTGGGCGCGTACGTCGCCTTCGTCGGCTGGGTCGTCGCGGAGTCACTCGACGTCGTGGCCGGTATCCTGCCGGCCTAGGATACTGGCCAGAAGCCCCGGTCCCGCCATGTTTTTGCGTCCCCTCACCTAGTCCGAGACAGATGTCCGACGCCTTCGACGCCGTGCCGACGGGTGACGTGGAGTTCACCCACCAGCCGATCAGCGACCAGTCCTTCGAGAACGCGCTGGCGAAGGCACGTGACGGCGACCGACTCACCGTCGCCGACGGCGTCGAACTCGTCACGACCGGGACCGACAGCGAGGGGATCGACCCCCGGCGCAAGGAGCAGGTTCTGGAAGCGGCCGACCGCCGGCGGGCCGAAGTCGTCGGCGACGAGGTGACCTTCGTCGCCAACCTCAACAACAACGTCACGACCGCCTGTAACACCGGCTGTCTGTTCTGTAACTTCAAGGACCGCTCCGAGCAGTTCCGGTCGAGCTACCAGGACGAGCACGGGGGGTTCACCAAGACCCCCACCGAGTCCCGCGAGATCGTCGCCGACGCCGTCGAGCGCGGCATCTACGAGGTCTGCTCGGTCTCGGGACTCCACCCCGCGCTGGCACTGGACGAGGAACACCGCGAACTGCTCGAAGCCAGCGACCGCGGCGATCTGAACTACCGCTCGCCGGCCGAGTACGACGTCGATCCGGGGACCTACTGCGAGCAGATCCGCGCGATGAACGTCGGCGGCGTCCACGTCCACTCGATGACGCCCGAGGAGGCCTACCACGCCCGACGAGGGACGGACTGGTCCTACGAGGAGGTGTTCCGCCGGCTGAAGCGGGCGGGCCTGGACAGCGTTCCCGGCACCGCCGCCGAGATCCTCGTCGACGAGGTCCGGGACGTGATCTGTCCAGCCAAGATCGACTCCGGCGAGTGGCTCGAAGCCATGGAGGCGGCTGCCAGTGTCGGCCTGGACACGACGGCGACGATCATGTACGGCCACGTCGAGAACGCGAAACACCGGGTGCTCCATCTGGAGCGCGTCCGCGAACTACAGGACCGGACCGGCGCGATCACGGAGTTCGTCCCGCTGTCGTTCGTCCACGAGGAGACGCCCCTCTACGAGCGCGGTCTCGTCGACGGCGGCGCCAGCCCCGACGAGGACGAACTGATGATCGCCGTCTCGCGGCTGTTCCTCGACAATATCGAGCACATCCAGTCCTCCTGGGTCAAGTACGGCGACACGCAGGGCCTGAAGATGCTGACCTGCGGGGCCGACGATTTCATGGGGACGATCCTCTCGGAAGAGATAACCAAGCGCGCTGGCGGGGACTTCGGGGAGTTCCGTTCGGTCCGGGAGTACGCCGACATGATCTCGGCGATCGGACGCACCCCGGTCGAGCGCTCGACGGACTACGAGCAGCGTCGCGTCGTCGACCCCGACGCGGACGTTCTGGGCCCGCGTCTGGGACCGACGGCCGACGGGACGCCGCTGCTGGAGTGAGGTGGGTACGGCGACAGCGGTAGCCGACCGTTCACCGTCGCCGCGGCGTCATCGTGACGTCCCCGCGTGGCTGGAGCGTGACCGAGGCAGAGAGATCGAGGTCGTCGTACTCGCGTTCGAGCGTCCACTCGTCGGCGATGGTCGCCAGGACCAGTTGCGCCTCGGCCATCGCGAAGCGGTGGCCGATACAGTGGCGGGGGCCGCCGCCGAACGGGAAGTAGGCGAACTCCGGTCGGTCGGCGTCGTCGAGCCAGCGGTCCGGGCGGAACGTCTCGGGGGCGTCCCAGAACCGGTCGTCGCGGTGGAGCACCCACGACGGGAGGACGACGAGCGCGCCAGCGGGGATGGTGTAGCCACCGATCTCGACGTCGTCGACCGGTTCACGCCGGATCTCGTGGGCCGGCGGGTAGAGCCGCATCGCCTCCTTGACGATGGCCTCGGCGACCTCGAACTCGAAGACGTCCTCGATGGTCGGGCGGCCGTCGAGCACGTCGTCGAGTTCCGCGTGCAGGCGCTTCTCGACAGCAGGATTGCGGGTCAGCAGGTCCCAGATGTAGGTCAGGGTCAGGGCGGTGGTCTCGTGGCCGGCAAAGAGGAAGGTGAGCATCTCGTCGCGGATCTGCTGGTCGGACATCTCCGTGTCGGCGGCCAGCAACATCGACAGGAGGTCGTCGCGGTCGTCGTCGCTGGCTCTCCGAGTCTGCAGGATGTCGTCGATCTCACGCTCGATGTGGCTGTGGGCGCGGTCGGCGCGGCGCAACATCGGGACGGGCGCCCAGTCGGGCGCGAAGAACGTGATCGGCTGGTTCTCGGGCTGGAGGGGTTCGTGAAGCCGGTCGACGGCGTCGTAGATGCCCCGCTCGGCCAGGTCGATGTCCTCGCCGAACATGCACTCGACGAGGATGTCCAGCGTCGTCCGCATCAGTTCGTCCTGGAGATCGAGCGATTCGCCGTCGGCCCACGTGTCGATGCGGTCGGCGGTCCGCCCGACCATGCTCTCGCCGTACTCGCGGATGTGGTCCATGTAGAAGGCCGGCTGGATGGCCTGACGCTGGCGACGCCAGAGGTCGCCCTCGCTCGTGATGAGGCCGTCGCCGACGATTTCCCGTAACTGGTCGGTGCCGGGCTGGTGCTTGCGGAACCGGTCGCTGTCGCCGACCAGCACCCGCTCGATATCGGCGGGGTCGGTCAGCATGTAGGCGTCCCAGCCCAGTATCTCGTAGTTGACGACGCGGCCGTACTCGCTGGCACAGCGCTCGCGGAACGAACACGGGTCGCGGGCCCACTGGTGGGTGTTGCCCAGGACAGGCAGTCCGCGTGGGCCAGGTGGGGTCTCTGTTGACTGCATGCTCGTCACACTCGGTGTTTCGTCGTGTGTTCCCCTGGCTCTGCTGCGCCGGATACGCGGTTCGTTTAAGACCCCCGATTCTTTGGGGGTCGCATCCGAACGGTCGACCATGCGCTACGTGACGGTCCGGGTCACGCCGGCCGAGGGCGAGGCGTTCCACCCGATCGGCCAGGCGCTGGCCGACGAGCCGTCGATCACCCGCGAGGCCATCCACCGCGTCGAACTGCTCGCCGACGGGACCGGTATCATGCTCGGTGAGTCACGCGGCGACCGGGACGCCTACGAGGCAATCCTCGACGGGAGCGACTACGTCATCGAGTACGCTGTGACGGGAGCCGAGGGCCGCTGGTACGCCTATCTGCACTTCGAACCCACCGAGACGACCCGGTCGATGATCGAACAGCTCCGGCAGTCGCCGGTGATGCTGGAGATGCCGGTCCCGGCTGACGAGGACGGCGCGATGCTGCTGACCTTCGTCGGCGACGGCGAGGGGTTCGCGGACGCCATCCCGGCGGCGCCCGACGTCTACGAGGTCGAGGTCGTCGAGACCGGCGAGCGACCCCCGTCGCTGGACGACCTCTTCGCCTGTCTGACCGCTCGCCAGCAGGAGATACTGGAGGCCGCCGTCGAGCACGGCTACTACGAGAACCCGCGGCGCGCGACACACGAGGAGGTCGCCGCGGTCGTCGACGCCGCTCCCAGCACGGTCGGCGAACACCTCCGGAAGATCGAACAGCGGATCTTCTCGCAGTTCACCGGTCCCTGAGTCCCGATCAGACGCGACCGGCCGGGTTCTCGCCGCGTTCGAGGACGGCGCGGAACCGCTCGCCGTGGGCGTCCACGCGGTCCAGCGCCGTCTGTATCCGCTCGGAGAGCCACTCGTCGGTAGCGTAGCGGTCGTAGACCGGCAGTCGCTCCGAGAGGGGAACACCCGCGTGGTCGGCGACCGCCTGTAGTTCCGACAGTGCCGGCCACTCGTACTCGGGGTTGATGTGGTCGACGGTCACCGGCGAGACGCCCCCCAGATCGTCGATACCACAGTCCACGAGGTCCCGAGCCGGCGCGAGGTTCGGCGGGACCTGCACGGAGATGCTCTCGGGAAGCGCCGCCCGTGCCATCGCGGTCACGCGGCGCAGCGTCGGCAGGCCGGGCGAGCCGTCCTGCCAGCGCTCGTTCTCGGCGACCGGCTGGACGATGACCTCCTGAACGTGGCCGTAGCGGTCGTCCAGGTCGCGGATCGCCAGCAGGCTCTCGGCGCGGTCGCGCCAGTCCTCGCCGATACCGACGAGGATGCCGGTCGTGAACGGGACGCCGAGTTCGCCGGCGGTCTGGATCGTCGCCAGGCGCTGGCCGGGGTTCTTGGCCCGCGGGCCGCCGTGGGCCTGGACGTCTGCGGTCGTCTCCAGCATCACGCCCATCGAGGCGTTCAGGTCGGCGACGGTCGCCATCTGTTCGCGGGTCTGGTCGCCAGGGTTGGCGTGGGGGAGCAGTCCCTCCGCCAGCGCGATCTCGCAGGCTTCCCGCAGGTACTCGTGGATGGTCTCGTGGCCCCACTCGGCGAGCTGGTCGTACACCGCGGTGTAGCGGTCGTCCGGGTCGTCGCCGAACGTGAACAGCGCCTCCGTACAGCCGGCGTCGGCGCCCCGGCGGCAGGTCTCGCGGATCTCTCCGGGGGACATGAGGTCGGCCTGCCCCGGCGGGTCGTAGTAGGTGCAGTAGGTGCAGGTGTACCGGCAGGCCGTCGTCAGCGGCACGAAGACGTTCCGGCAGTACGACAGCGACGGCGCGGCGTCGACGTCGGCGGGCGTCACCGACAGCAGGCGCTCGACGTCGTCGGAGTCGAACGCGATGTCGACGTCATATGCGTCGGCGCCGGGGATCACGTCCGAGGGTCGGCGCTCCGCGTTCAAAAGGGTTCAGTTCCGGGTGACGTGGTCGTGTTTTCCTTATCAGCTGTGTGCTCTGGCTGTTCACGTTCGGAATCGCGTAGCTAGACACTGCGACTGACGCCCACCCGACCATCCGTGACGGCCATCTCGAAGCCGGCGTCGGCCAGCCAGTCGGCCGCGCGGCCGTCGCTGTGGAGCAGCACCTCCGCCAGATCGTCGGGTTCGTCGACGTCGGTCGCCAGCCGACGGGAGTCGACCTCGGCGAGGTCGGCACCGATCTCGCGGGCGATCCGGCGATGATCGCTGATGGATGCGCCGTGGTAGTCCACCCGGAACGCCGGGTGCCGGCAGACGAACGCGTTGGTTCCACCTCCCAGTCCCGGTGCGAGCACCACGTCGGCGTCGGGCGCGAACAGCGATTCGACGGTATCGGCGGTCAACAGTGGGAGGTCGGCCATCACGACAGCGAGTGTCCCGCCAGTCTCGTCGAGCAGGTCGTTGACCAGCGGGTCCAGCGGGCGCTCGTCGAGGGTCACCGGGGCTGCACAGTCGACCGGCGCGGTCGCGACAACTTCGGGGTCGTGACCGGCTGCGGAGAGGGCGTCGAGGACGTCACCGAGCATCGCCTCGGTGAACGACAGTCGCTCGTCGGCGTCGAGAACGTCCGCGAGCCGCGTCTTCGGGGCCGACCCCGAGACGGGGACGACGACGCGCATCTACAGTTTGCTGTAGTCGTCGCCCTGCTGACTCCAGAGGTAGACCCCGCCGCCGAGCAGGAGCAGGACGACGAGCGCACCGCCGACCATCAGCAGCGTCTGGGTGGTCTGCTGGCTCTGTTCGGCCTGTTGTGCCTGGTTCTCGGCGTCTTCGGCCAGCGAGATGGCGTTCTCGAAGTTCTCACCCTCGTAGGCGGAGATCGCGCGGTCGACGTCGGCCTGTGCGTCGCTGTTGTCGCCCGGCGCGTTCTCGACGGCACTCTGTGCGCTGGCGATCGCCTCACGGGCGGCTTTGCTGTCCTCGGTGTAGTGATGGGCCGTGTCGTTCTGGAACTCCTGGGTGTTGTCGCCCGTCGTCTGGCTGAGCGAGGCGACCAGGAACTCCTCCTCGGGCTGATAGGTGTAGTTCGCTATCTCCGGGACGGTCCCGACGAGTTCGACGCGGACCTGATCGCCGTTGTTGTCGATGGCGAGGTCCCGTGAGAAGTTCTGGCCGCCCGCGGTGGTCTCGCCGTCCTCGACTGGGTTGCCGGCCCGCAGGACCGTGATGGTCCAGCTGACGTTCGTGAGTTCGGTCTCACCCGCAAGCGTCCACTCGTCGGGGGCGTCCGTGAACGGGTCGTCGATGGTGTAGGTCACCGAGACCTGTTCACCGACGGCCGCTTCGCCGGGCACCCCCTCCGTCGAGACGGTGAAGGCACTGACCGGGCCCGCGACCGCGAGCAAGCAAACGATTCCCAGCACTGCAGCGATACCCCTAGAACAACGGGTCGAGTTCATCTTCATCGTCTTCAACTAGATCAGTAAGGTTGTCTTCGCTTTGCTGCCGAATCTCGTCGATATTGTCCTGTGCCTCGATCGCGACCTGCTGGAGCTCCTTGATCCGCGGGACGTTGTGGACTCCCGAGAGCAGGATCGACGCCGCTACTTTCGGCGTCTCGGTCGGGTAGTCGCCGCCACGGACCTCCATCGAACCGGTCTGCTCCTCGAGCCACTTGCGCCCGCGCTCGATCCCTTTCCGGTTGAGATGTTCGGGCGGGCCGGCGATGACCAGCAGCGCCCGCTCGGCGCCGTCGATCTCGCAGGGCAGTGTGAGCCGTCCCAGCGCGGCCTTCCGGACGAGCGAGGTGATACGGTTGGTCGTGTTGGCCGTGTCCAGTCCGTCGTCCATCCCATCGTCGCCGCCCTTGAACCGCGAGAGGAGCCCGCCGCCCCCGGAGAGTTCGACGTCCTCGGCGGCGTAGCCGACCGTGGAGACGCCGCCGCCGTCGAGCGTGTTGATGATCTCCGAGGAGTCGACGACGCTCTCGGCGACGTTGTCACCTGCCTCAACCTCGCCGGCCCCGAACAGCACGCCGAAGCGCCGGACGATCTCGTCGTTGATGTGGTCGTAGCCGCCCTCGACGGACTCGCCCGTCTGGCGCCAGGCGTCGTTGTCGAAGACGAGCAGGTTGTCGACCTCCCGGACGAACGTCTGGAACGACCGGGCGGCGTTGAGGGTGTAGATACCCCCCTCGTCACTACCTGGCAGGACGCCGAGCCCGTAGACCGGTTCGGTGTAGATCCGTTTCAGGTGTTTCGCCAGCACCGGGGAGCCGCCCGACCCGGTCCCGCCGCCCAGCCCGGCGACGATCAGGAACGCGTCGACCTCGTGGACCGGGATGTTGTCGATGGCTCCCTGGATCTCGTCGATGTCTTCCTCGGCGATCTCCGCGCCGAGTTCGTTGTCCGCGCCGACCCCGTGGCCCTTCACGCGCGCTTGCCCGATGAGGACCCTGTTTTCCTGCGGAATGCGCTCGAGTCCGAGCAAGTCGGCCTTGGCAGTGTTGACCGCGACCGCCGACCGTACGATCCCTGACCCCGTCTTGTGGTCGTACTCGAGGAATTTGTCGACGATCTTGCCGCCGGCCTGCCCGAAGCCGATCATGGCGAGTTTCATTATATGGTACTCCGCTTAAAAGTGGTATGCGGTATCGCGCGTATAAGTTTTTTCCCCAAATCTCACCGATGAAACCCTTGTTGAAATACATGATGGAGTAGATGTGGCAATATGAGCTCTATACACCGTCGTATCGGGGATGTGTGGTATTGACTGGCGAGTAGCCCGATATTTCACAGCGGCAGAGACGTTCGTAAAAAGACGATCTGCGAGCTCTAGACGGGTACGCGGAGCCTACGCACCGCGCAGATAGTCCCCGAGCGTTCGCAGTTCGCTCGGATCGTATCCCAGGGCCGGCAGGTCGTTCTCCGAGGGCACGTTGTCGAAGTCCAGCGACTCGTACTGATCCTCACCCATCTTGAACCCGAGATTCCCAAGAACAGTGAGTCCGATCTTCGCCATCGGCATCGGCAGCGGGACGATAGTGATCGACCTGCCCTCGGCGTCGTAGACCGTGTTGGTAACTTCCCGGAGCGTCAGGACTTCCGGTCCACCGATCTCGTAGGTCTGGCCGGCGTGGCCGTCTTCTTCGAGGACGTCGGCCAGCACGGGGGCGAACTCCTCGACCCAGATGGGTTGGAATCGCATCGTATCACCGCCGGCGGGGAGCGGATACAGCGGGAGGCCGGGTGCGAACATCCCCTTCAGCTGTTTCGTGAAGCTGACGAACTCGCCGCCGTCGCCGAAGACGATAGACGGACGGATGATCGTCCAGTCGAGGTCCGAGTCCTCGACGACTTTCTCGGCTTTCCCTTTCGCCCGGATGTAGTGGGTGTCGCCGTTCGGGTCCGCACCGAGGGCACTCATCTGCATGTACCGGTCCACACCGTGTTCCTCGGCCGCGCGGACGCAGTTCTCGGTCCCACCGAGGTGAACCGTGTCGTGCATCTCGTTGCCACCCTTCGGTTTGAACAGCGGCGACACCGCCACGAGGAAGACAACCGCGTCCTGGCCCTCGAAGGCGCCCTCGATACTGTCGTAGTCGGTGACGTCCCCCTGCTTTCGGGCCACACCGTCCGGGAGCGACCCCTCGCGCGGGTTACGTGCCAGGGCAGTGACATCGTGCCCTCGACTATCGAGTTCCCGACACAGATACTGTCCGACGAAACCGGTCCCGCCGACCACGAGTACGTCCATATATATGACAACTCTCGGATACCGTATAAGTGTAGGGCGCAACTGGTTTGGGTCGGCCCCGGTCGGCGTGCTTACATAGCCCCCACTGTACCATCACGGTATGCTCGTCACGCTGGAGGGACTCGACGGGAGCGGCAAGACGACCGTCTGGGAACGGCTCCGGGCGGCCGACGCGATTCCAGGCGACGCCGTCTTCACCCGCGAACCCACGGATAGCTGGTACGGCGACGCGGTCCAGCGGTCGATCGACGACGCCGACGCCGACTCGCTGGCGGAACTGTTCCTCTACACGGCCGACCACGCCGCTCATCTCGCGGACACCGTGCGGCCGGCCCTCGCGGAGGGGCGACTCGTCGTCTCCGACCGCTACAGTGACTCCCGGTACGCCTACCAGGGGGCGACACTCGCCGAGTCCGAGCACCTCTCGGACCCGCTGGCGTACGTCCGGGAGGTCCACGCCCCCTGGACTCGCCCCCCGGACCTGACCGTCTATCTCGATCTCGATCCGGAGACCGCCGCCCGGCGGAGCGGCGCGACCAACAAGTTCGAGACCGCCGACTACCTCGCGACAGTGCGCGAGAACTACGAACGACTCATCGAGGACGAGCCAGACCGCTTCGTTCGGGTCGACGCGACCCGCTCACCCGAGACGGTCTACACGGCCGTCCGCGACGCGGTGGTCGAACGGTTTTAGTTCATCGACTGGGGCAGTTCGACCTCGTCCGGAGCGGGCATCCAGACGTAGTCGAACGTCATCCCCAGTGCCAGCGGGATCCCGATCGTCACCATGAGCGCCAGGAAGCGACTACCGAGGTTCCCACCCAGACTGAAGACACCGCTCAGGACGAGCACGACGACGAACATGACGACCGGACAGAGCAGTATCGCGTAGACCAGACTGCCCCAGCTGGTGTTCAGCCGGACCCGGAAGAACCGTGTCATGAGGGCGGTCACTGCGCTGTTGGCCAGCACGATGACGAGCAGCCCGATGATATCGACGACGGCGACCATACCACGGGTAGGGCGCCGACACTCTTTGCCGTGTCGGAACGTGCTACTCCAGACAGATGTAGGTCCGCGTGTCCAGCACCCCCTCGATATCACGGACCTGGGTGGCTACCGACTGCATCACGTCGTACACCTCGCCGCTGGCCTCGGCGACGATGTCGTACTGTCCCGCGACGATGTGTGCCTCGGAAATTCCAGTCAACTCCTGGACCTTCGCGAGGAGGTCGTCGGACTTGCCGGTGTCGGTCTTGAGCATGATGAACGCGTCGACCATACGGTGTGGTACCATCTCACATTATAAAACCCTTGCTGCGGTGTCACGTGTTCGTGGTCTATCCGGGCACGGACCACCCGCTATCGGACTGTCGTCGTCGGGTCTCGATGGCGGCATATCGACGGGCTAGCTTTATCCACCCCCGTGCCATACGACACCACATGCGATTCGTTATCGTGGGTGCCGGTCGCGTCGGACTGCGCACCGCACGCGTCCTGCGTGAGAGCGACCACGAGGTCGTCCTCATCGAGCGCGACGAGGGTGCAGTCGAGCGGGCCCGGAACGCCGGGTTCGAGGTAATCTCCGGTGACGGCGCGCTCGAGGACACACTCGGGCAGGCCGATCTGGCGGCGGCCGACGCGTTGGCCGCGCTCACCGGCGATCTCAACGACAACTTCGTCGCCTGCATGGTCGCCAAGGAACACGGCTGTCGCACCGTCATGCGCATCGACGAGGACTACCGCGAGGAGATCTACAAGCGCTACGCCCAGGACGTCGACGAGGTCATCTACCCCGAACGACTGGGCGCAATCGCCGCCAAGAACGCCCTTCTGGGCGGGAACATTCGCGCCGTCGCCGACATCGCCCACAACCTCCAGCTGGTCGAGTTGGCGATCACCGAGTCCTCGCCCATGCGTGGCTACTCCCTCTCGGAACTGGAACTGCCCGCGAAATCACGGCTGCTCGCCCACGGCAAGGGCGAGGGCCCCCTGACCGTCCCGAACCCCGACGAGACACTCGAACTCGGCGACCACCTGGTCGTCCTGGCGGACTTCGACGTCCTCGCGGACGTCCGGAGCCTCGTCGTCGGCGAGACCGACCGCGCGACCGCACTTGGAGGTGCCTGACTGATGGTTACTGCATACGTCATGATCAAAGCGAACACGGGAGACGCTGACCGCCTGCGAGACGAGATCGAAGCCGTCGACGGGGTGCTCGAAGCCCACATCGTCGCCGGTGACGTCGACCTGATCGCGAAGGTCCAGGTCGACAGCCCCGCGGCCGTCAAGGACGTCGCCGCGACCCACATCCAGGGCATCGACGGCGTCGAGAGCACCCAGACGTACATCGCGATGGACTAGAGACCACTTTTTACTGCGGGGGGTGTCCTCGGGCCTTCGGACCTGCGGCACCCCCCGTTGCAAAAACGTGGGAAAAACTGCCGGACGTCGCGCTCTTCGAGCGCTCGTCCGGTGAAACCCCTCGCTTCACTCGGGGTATGCTCGGTGGTCAGCCTGCCCTTCCCCGTCTTCGCGGCACGGCGGCCGCGAACGGCCACCGCCCCGCCACGGAACCGTTCCGCCCAGCCACCGCTCCGCCCCACGACAGCACCGTCCCACGACAGCACCGCCCCGCTACAGCGGCGTCCCGCCGCGCGTCCCCTCGCTGCCGCCCGTACTTGCCGAATCCATCAGCTCTGCGACGACGCCCACGTAGTCGTAGCCGGGGATGATCCCCTCGACGTAGGTCCCCTCGACGTACTCGACGAAGGCCTTGGCCACGTCGGCGGCCTGGTGCTCGTTGCCCAGGCTGAACCGGAAGGTGACGACGACCTCCTCGCTGTCGCGCTCGACGGTGTACTCGTCGAGGTCGACGGACGCGCGAGTGGACTTGGGGGCGTCCTCCAGGCGGCGCTCCAGCGTCTCGAACCACCCGTCGGCGACCGCCTCGCCGACCTCGTCGGCCGTCGCGGCCTGGAGCGTCGGCGCACGGACGGTCACCTCGTACTCTGTCTTCCACTTCTCGCCCTCGCTGGCGGTCACGAACCCGCTGAAGCGGGTCGAGTCGACGGCGTAGCCGTTCTGGCCGGCGACGAACGAGTCCCGACGGTCGAAGACGTCGGCCACGTCGCTTGGTACCTCGGTCATTGGCCATCTATAGCCGTTTGAACAGGAAAAATACGTCGTATCCTGCCGTCGACGACGGCCTCGCCACAACCGTCTTGCTCGCCACTGTCCTCTGGGTGGCATGGATCCTCCCACGACGACTCTCTACATCGCCACGAGCGTCGACGGGTTCGTGGCCGCCCCGGACGGCAGCGTGGCGTGGCTCGACGAGTTCCACTCTGCACCCACCACGGACGCCTACGAGGCGTTCTTCGCGGAGATCGACGCGCTCGTCATGGGCGCACGGACCTACGAACAGATCCGGTCGTTCGGGGACTGGCCCTACGGGGACCGGCCGACCTACGTCCTCACACACAGCGAGGAGCCGCCCGCACTCGACACGGTCGAGTACGTCAGCGGCGACGTGGCCGATCTGAGCTCCCGCCTCCGCGACCGACACGACCACCTCTGGCTGGTCGGCGGTGCGGACGTCGCCCGGGCGTTCCTCCGAGCGGGGCTGGTCGACGAACTCCGACTGACCATCGTCCCGGTGTTGCTCGGTGACGGCGTTCGACTGTTCGGTACGGACGGGCCGAACAGTCGTCTGGAGCTTCTCGACTGTACGCGATACGATATCGGCCTCGTGGAACTCCGGTACACCGTCGGGTGATCGGATCGCTCCTGCTGCAGGTAGCCTCTCGCTATTACGCCGGCGCGGCGACTCACGAGCAGGTCGCAGATGCGAGGGATGGGATTCGAACCCGATGCCAGACCTCACTGCGTTCGGTCTGCCGTGCTTCGAATCCATCCAGACGATTCGGCACGGCACGGAATCGCGCCGCGCACTCATGCGAGGGATGGGATTCGAACCCGATGCAAACGCTCGCTTCGCTCGCGTTTCCGTGATTCGAATCCCAACAACTGCATTTGCGGCTCACGATGTGTTCGCCGCAAAATGCGAGGGATGGGATTCGAACCCATGGACCCCTACGGGAGCGGGTCTTAAGCCCACCGCCTTTGGCCAAGCTCGGCTACCCTCGCGCACTCCCCACTCTACGCCCCTCGGGAAAACGGGTTTCGATTACCAATCGACTGAGAGGGTCCCGTCGCCGTTGGGGTCGGGGGCGATCTCCTCGTTCGTCCGGCGGTCGACGACGTGGATGACCCCGCGGTCCTTCTTGGCCGGGCAGGCCTCCGCGGCCGCGACGTTGTGGTCGAGGTCCTCCTCGTCGATGAAGTACGTCGCGGGTTTGGCGATGCCCGTATCGAGGTCCAGCGACCACGTCTCGGAGACCTCGGCGCACTTGCCCGCACCGAAGCACTTGTTGGCCTCGAAGATGATCTTGTAGGGCTTCTCCTCGATGGGTGGACCGTCCTGTTCCCCGAACTCGCTGGGGTCTACGGGACCGTCTGCGTCTGCCATGCCCGCCGGTTAGCGGCCGACGCTCTTTCCGCTGTCGGTTCCCGCCCTACTCGCCGTCCAGGACTTCGACCTCGTCACCGACCGCGAGTGTCTTCCCGCGGTCGGCCTCGGGGACGCTGGCGATGAGCATCACCGTATAGAAGTGGTCGAAGGCGCCGCGGTCGGCCCACCCGGGGAACGTCTCGCGGCGGCGCTGGACGAACCGCTCGCGGAACTCCGGTGTCGGGTCACCTGTGTCGGGATCACGCTCGGGGACGACACAGCGACCACAGGGTGTGACGCCCTCGATACGGACCTCGCCCGCGCGGAACGCGGGCGCGTCGGCGCCGACGAAGCGGTCCTCCCAGAACGCCGGGACGTCGCCGACCTCGATATTGGCACGGAGGCGCCGACGCGCGCCCTCGACGGTGACATCCTCGAACCACGAGGCGACCGTCTCCAGCGTGGCCGTGCTGATGACCGAGGGGCCCATCTCCCGGCGGTCGACGTAGCCGTGGGTCTCGTCACGGACCACAGTCAGGTCGATGTCGAAGCAGTCACTGAACCACGCCGAGGCGTTCGCTCGCCCGTTGTCGGTCCCGAGCGTGAACTCGCGGCGCTCGCCAGGGGCGTCGACGGTCAGGGTCCGCGTCGCCGGGTCGAACGTCGTCGTCAGGTCGTGGACCTCGGCGGCTCGCTTCCCGTTGTAGGCCTCGCCGTCGGCGTCGTGGAGGGCGAACTCCCGGTCGAACGCGAGCGTCCCGCCGGGCAGTATCTCGCTCGCCTCGCGGTCCATCCCGTCCAGGGCCTTCACCGGATAGACGGTGAGTCGCTCGATGTGTGCCACTACCGGGTGGGTGGCATCGCGTGGATATAGGCGTTTGTCTCGCAGGCGCACGCGTCGAACCCGGTCTCTCGCCCGGCAAGGCGTGGTGTGCTGGACCGATCACCGAGTGGTGGAGTCCACCTGCTGCAGTGAGGGTGTGTCAGCAGGCAGTTTCGGTGCCTGCGAGGAGTTCAGTCGTCGTCGGCCGGCACCGCGTCACTGAGATCTTCGGGCTCGACGCCGAGTTGCTGCATGAACCCGAAGGTATCCGGCTGGATCCACCACTCGACGACCTCCCCGTCCGCCATGTGGAGGAAGGCCATCGTCTGGATCTCGTATTCCTTGCCGGTCGGCTCCATCCCCATGAACACGCCGTCGTGGGTACCACGCTCCGTCATCCGGATGGCGACGGTATCCTCGTCCGCGATAAAGTCGTGGATCGTCTCCGTGGAATCCGAAAACGCCTCGCGGTCGCTTTCGTACATCTCTCGGACCGCCTCGCGACCACTGAACTCTCCCATCGGCGTGTGTACCGCAACGTCTGCTGCAAATATCTCGTCGATCACGTCGAGGTTCCCCGCTTCCTCGATCTCGTCGCGAATTCGGCTGACGATACGCTTGTTCTCCTCGGCTGTTGTCATTGCTGGGACCACCGTGCAGACGAACCGGACGAACGAAGTTGGTAATAGAGAGTGTACCGCAACGATACGGCTGTGTTACCGGGCTATCCGAGAGCTTACTTGGAGACTCACAGCGACCGGGCCATGTGACGGGGCATTACAGGGACAGACGGGATCGATAGTGGCCCCGGACCGCGCACGAGCGCCACGCTGAAGCCCCTCCACGAAGCGCTCCCCGCGCTGTTCCCGGAAGCGACACAATTACATGAGGACTGATACAATCGCTGTTCCAACGGATGGTCGAGCACACCCGCACACTGGATTTCAAGATCGCGTTCGCCATCGGCCTCGGCACGATGATCGCGGCCGGTATCTTCTCGCTGTCGGGGACGGCGGTCGCCGCGATCGGGTCGAGTGCGGTGATCGCGTTCGTCATCGCGGCGCTCATCGCCGGGGTCACCGCCGCCGCGTACTCGGAGTTCGCGTCGGTGTACTCCGAGAACGGCGGGGGGTATCTCTTCTGTTCGCGGACCTTCGAGGACCGGGATCTGCTGACCTACAGCATCGGGATGTCGCTGTTCCTGGGCTACACCGGGACGACGGCGTTCTACCTGGCGACGATGGACGAGTGGTTCTTCGAGTTCGTCCTTCCGGAGTGGCTGCATTTCCTCCCTCACGGGACAACCGGTGTCGTGGCGGCGCTCCTGCTCGGGACCCTCAACGCCCGCGGGACCGAAGAGAGCGGCGGCTTCCAGTTGATCGTCACCGGTGCGAAGGTCGCCGTCCTGTTCGCGTTCATCGGCGGCGCCTTCGCGTTCCGGGGGCCCGGCACCGCCGTCTCGACGTTCGCCGGCAACTTCGGCGGTGACGCCGTCGGCATCCTCACTATCTCCGCACTCGCCTTTATCACCTTCTTCGGGTTCTCGGCCATCGCGGCCAGCGCCGGCGAGATTATCGATCCCCAGCGGACGGTCCCGCGGGCCATCGCGGCCAGCATGGTGACGGTCACGATCCTCTATGCCTTCGTCATCGTCGCGATGGTGAACTCGCCGATCCCGCCGGAGGTCATCGCCGAACAGGGCGAGACGGCCATGGGGCGGGTCGCTGCCGGGTTCCTGGGCAGTATCGGCGAGTCGCTCATCGTCGCCGGCGCCATCTTCTCGATGGTCTCGGCGTCGAACGCGTCGATCCTGGCCGCGAGCAGTATCGGCTCACTGATGGGCCGGCAGGGCCAGGCTCCCCGGCGGTTCTCGCGCATCCACCAGGAGTACGGGACGCCGTTCTGGAGCGTGATGACGGCGACGGCGACTATCGTCGGCCTCATCGCGGTCTTCATCGGCGTCTTCCCCACCGAAGGCGGACTCGGTGCGGCGCTGAATCTCAACCTCGGACTGACCGCGCTGACCGGGTTCGCGACGCTGAACCTCCTGCTCCCGTTGGCGGTCGTCAACATCGCACTGATCTTCTCGCGCCGGAAGTTCCCCGACATCACGCGCGGGTTCCGCGTCCCCGGCGTCCCGGTCGTCCCTATCGTCGGCGTGCTCGCGAACCTGGGACTCATCTACAACCTCCCGCGAATCGGCGTCGCGACAGGACTGGTCCTCACGGCCGCGCTCGTCGTCGCGTATCTCGTCTGGGGTGGCGCACCCGATCAGGAGGAACTCGTCCAGGAGGTCGTCCCGCCCGAACCGGGCGAAGCGCCGGCGACCGGGATCGTCTCCGAAGCGGAGACGGAGGCCCCGGCCAGCGAGCAGTTCCGCGTGCTCGTCCCCATCGCCCGGCCCGACCGGACCCTGCGGTACGTCAGGTTGGCGGCCGCACTCGCGAAGGTCTCGGACAAGGAAGCGGTCGTCCACGTGCTCAACGTCACACAGATCCCCGACCAGACGCCCTGGGAGACGGTCCAGGACACGGCACGGGCACGGACCGAGCGCATCCAGGAGGAACTGGCCGATACCGACATCGGCGTCGACTACCTCGTCGAGGGCCACACCTGCCGTGACATCGCCTTCGACATCCTCCAGACGGCACGCGACGACGAGGCCGACCTCGTCCTGATGGGCTATCCCGAACGCCACCGGGAGGTCACCGAGACCGTCGAGCGCGAGGCGCCGTGTGACGTCTTCTTCGCGGACAAGACCGTCGACGAGGACGACCTCGACGTCATCAACATCGGTGCCGGCGGTGGGCCCCACCACAAGGCGCTGCTGCCGCTCGTCAACGCGCTGGGCCAGCACGGAAGCGAACTCCACCTCATCAACGTCTCCTCGGGCGAGCGGGGGTCGGACGAGACCTCCGGGGTGACGATGGACGCACTGGAGGGCGTCGAGACCACGCAGGTACACAACGTCACGGCCGGCTCCGTCGCGGACGGTCTGGTGGAGACGGCCGCCGAGAACGGCGGTGTGCTGGTCATCGGCGCGTCGCGGGACCGCTGGCTCCGCCAGGCGCTGTTCGGGAGCACGCCCGACGAGGTCGTCGCCCTGGCCGCCGAACGGGACGTGCCAGTCCTCGTGTACGCCAGCCAGACCGGGGTCTCGGACCGCCTCAGCGAGCGCTTCTTCCCGGTCGCGCGCTACCTCAGAAAACGGCTCTCGCGGTCGGGCCGGCGGAAAGGTTCCAGTCCCGACTGGGGCTGACCGCGCCTAGCGGTGGATCTCGACCGATTCGAGCAGCAGCTCCGACTTCGGGGCGTCGTTGCGGTCGGTGTCGGCGTTGCCGATGGCCTCGACGACGTCCATCCCGTCGGTGACACGGCCGAAGACGGCGTGTTTCCCGTCGAGGTGGGGCTGGGCGTCCAGCGTGATGAAAAATTGCGAGCCGTTGGTGTTCGGGCCGGCGTTGGCCATGCTGACCACGCCCGCGCCGTCGTGGGTCAGGTCGTCGTGGAACTCGTCGTCGAACTGGTAGCCTGGGCCACCGCGGCCGGTGCCGGTCGGGTCGCCCATCTGGATCATGAAGTCGTCGATGATCCGGTGGATCTCGATCTCCGTATAGAGCGGGTCGATGCGCTTCTCACCGCTCTCGGGGTCCTCCCAGGCGCCCGTCCCCGGGCCGACTTCGGTGCCCTCGTAGTCGTTTGCGCCCTCCGCCAGGCCGACGAAGTTCTTGACCGTGGTCGGGACGCGGTCGTCGTACAGTTCGATCTCGATGTCGCCCTCGGTGGTGTGCAGTGTCGCTGTCAGGTCGCTCATGCCCGGCCAGATGGGGCCGCGGGGGAAAAGCCTGCCCACTGGTCGTGTGGTGTGGTACCACCACAAACGCTGTTACCCTCCGGCCCGACGACTCGCTCGTCATGTCAGATCCGGTCGAAGATACGGACGACCTCCCGTCGACAGCCAGCGACTTCGCCGATGCGTATCCGGATGTCTGGGACCGCTACTCCGAGTTGGGGAAGGCCTGCTCGGAGGCCGGACCGCTCGACGGCGAGACGAAACGCCTCGTGAAACTCGCGCTCGCGGTCGGCGCCCAGTCCGAGGGCGCGGTCCACTCACACACCCGTCGCGCGCTCGACGAGGACGTCGATCCCGAGGCGCTCGATCACGTCGCCGTCCTCGCGACGACGACGCTGGGCTTCCCGAAGGCGATGGCGGCCCGCTCGTGGATCCGGGACGTCACCGAGTGACGGGGTCCGACTCGACGCCGAGGTGGTCGAGCAGAGCGTCGGTCACGCTCGCTGGCCGCTCGTGGTGCACCCAGTGGCTCGCCTGGGGGAACCGCTCGACCCGGATGTCGGGCACCCACTGGTCGAGGCCCGCCAGGTTCCCGGTCGTCAGCGCGCCGTCCCGTTCACCCCACAGCAGGAGCGTCGGCACGTCGACGTCGACGTCACCGACGCCGCCCTGGGTCAGTCCGAGTGTCGCGCTCCGGCGGAACGCCGCCCGGTAGTAGTTGAACGCGGCGGTGAGCGCCCCTTCGCGGGCGATGGCGGTCCGATAGTACCGGAGGTCCTCGTCGGTGAACGCGTCGTCGCTGACCGCCTCACCCCGGAAGATATCTTCCAGTTCGGCGTAGTCGTTCCGCCGGATGCTGTACTCGGGCAGCCAGGGCAACTGGGCGGCGAAGACGTACCACGACTTCCTGAACTGGGCGACCGACCGGAGCTCCCGTTCGTAGGCCGAGGGGTGCGGCGAGTTGAGGACCGTGAGCCGGTCGACCACGTCCGGCCGGTCGGCGCCGACCTGCCAGGCGATGGTCCCGCCCCAGTCGTGGCCGACGACGTGGGCGGCCTCTCGACCGGCGTGGTCGACGAGTCCCGCCACGTCCGCGACGAGTTCGTCGATGTGGTACGCACCGACGCCTGCCGGCTTCTCCGAGCAGTTGTACCCCCTGAGGTCCGGGATCAGGAGGCGGTAGCCGGCGTCGACGAGCGGGTCGATCTGGTCGCGCCAGCTGTACCAGAACTCCGGGAAGCCGTGCAACAGGACGACCAGGTCGCCGTCGTCCGGGCCAGCGATGACGGTGTGGAGCGTGACGCCGTCGACGGTCGCCGTGTCGTGCGCCCACACCGCCCCGTCGTCCGGAACCGTCCAGTCGTCGCCGTCGGGTGGCGTTGGTGCCATTGTTCGCAGTTCGGACCGAGAAAAGAAGGGTGTACTGGTCGTGTTTCTCAGCTAGAATCGAGACCGGCGACAGTCAGCGGACGGGGATGTCGTGGCCGCTGTCCCCGCCACGCCGTGGGCCGTCACCACGTCGTTCGGGTCCGCGCCGTCGGCGGCCGTCCTCGTCGCCGCCTCCCTTCGGACCACGTCGCCTGTGGCCGCGCCGGCGTGGCCGCGACGCGGGGTCGGGCCGTTCACCGAGCGTGAGCGACTCAGTGAACTCGCCGCCGTCCCGACGGACGGTCAGTTCGACCGTGTCACCGGGCGCTGTCTCGGTCAGCAGGTAGCTGGTCAGTTCCTCGGTCGAGCGGACGGTGCGGTCGTCGATACCGACGAGGACGTCGCCGCCGGTGGGAATCTCCCGACCGCGGGTCTGCCTGACCCGATCACAGCCCCGCAGGGACGGTGCCGACCCCTGTCCGACGTCGACGACCAGCACCCCGGTGGGCTCGTCGAGGCGGTTCGCCTCGGCGACCGACGGCGAGACGTCGACCGTTCGGACGTCCAGATACGCAGACCGGAAGACGCCCTCCTCGATCAGTGCCGGCACGACTCGCTCGACGATGACCGGCGCGATGGCGAAGCCGATGTTGTCGCCGCCCTTCGCGCGGTTGACGCCGACGACGGTGCCGTCGAGCGTCAGTAGCGGGCCACCGCTGTTGCCGGGGTTGACCGCCGCGTCGGTCTGGATCGTCTCGGGGATGGTGAAGCCGGTCCCCGTCGGGTTCGAGCGGTTCGTCCCGCTGACGTAGCCGACGGTGATGGTCCCGTCCAGCCCCATCGGGTTGCCGATGGCGACCACGCGTTCGCCGGGTGACGGATTCGCCTCCGCGACCGGCAGCGGTGTGGCCGTCGCCGGCAGGTCCTCGACGGCGACGACGGCCAGGTCGGTGTAGGGGTCGGTCCCGACGACGGTTCCGGTCCGCCAGTCCCCGTCGTGAAAGCGGAGTTCCACGTCGTCGGTGTCGCCGACCACGTGCTGGTTCGTGACCACGTTGCGCTCGTCGTAGACGAACCCCGATCCAGCGCCGCCGCGCCGTTGCTCGCCGACGGTCGTGACGTACACCGACACGACCGACGGGATCGTCTCCTCGTACAGTTCCGTTAGTGGTGGCTCTCCTGACATCACTCGCGTCCTGCGGCCGGCGACTGTGCCGTGCCAACAAGACTCACCTAAGGTAACCGCTACCCGTATAAATAGTTCTCGGCGCTCGTGGCCGCCGCCCACGGCGATGACGCCGCCGTTCGCGGCACCGAGGGTCCCTCGCTACTCCCGCAACAACCGGAACGCGATGTCCCTGCCGTGGGTCCGGCTGAGGTCGATCCACAGGCGCGCGAGGTGTTCCAGACGGTCCGCGGCGTCCAGATCGCCGGCGACCACTGGCTCGAAGCCCAGATCGGCCGCGAGATCGGCGACGGTATCGGTGGCCTCGCCCGCGAGGAACATCGTCGCTCGCTCGCCGTCGACGACGGGGTCGGTCATCCGGTTGGCGCCGATGGTGTTGAACGCCTTCACGACGCTGGCTTCGGGGGCGGCCTCGGCCACCCGCTCGGCCAGCGACCGGTCCGCGGTGGGCTCGGGGTATTCGTTCGTGGCGTCGACGAGGGGCTTGCCGGCCAGCGAGTCAGCGAGGTCGGCGGCGACAGTCGGTGCGGCACCACCGGGGACCGCCAGCACGACGACCTCGCCGTGGACGGCGGCATCCTGCTGGCTTGTGACCGACACCCCGTCGGGCCCTGTAGTCTCTGTCGGCGACCGCGACCCGAGGACTACGTCGTGGTCCGCCGCCGCGAAGCCAGTTGCCAGTGCCGTCCCGACGCTGCCAGTACCGATGATGCCGATTCGCATGGGGGCCGATAGGCGTGCCGAACAGATAGCGCTCGTGGTGGTGACACCGGGCTTTTGTCCATCCGGGGCGACCGCTCGGATATGACCGAGGAGCGCGATCCCGAGGCCAGTCTCCAGGAGTGGAAAGCGACGATGCAGGCCGAACACGAGGACGCCATCGCCAACCCGGATCCCGATGCCGACCACCGGATCGAGGGCGTCACGCAGGTCAACTACCGGGTATCGTTCGCCTACGACGCCGACAGCGACGAACTGGAGCGGACCGAACGGGAGCAGGTCGACGAGCTACGGGACCCGGAACTGCTGTCGTGTGCCTGTGGCGTCCGCGGGATGACGCCCGAGGAAGCGCGCCAGCATATGGCGGCCGCACACGACTGGGAGTAAGAGTCCTCCCGGCCTGGACCGCGGCGGCTATCTGTCCGGCGGCCCCACGGTGTGTCGTGGATCCACGCACGAAGACCGTCGGATCGTTCGTCCTGCTGGCCGGCCTCTGGGGACTCTCCTTTCCGGCCATCGCGATCGGCCTGGAGTCGCTCGCACCGGTGCTGTTCGCGGCGTTCCGGTACGACGTCGCCGCGGTGGTGTTGCTCGGCTACGCTGTCGTCGTCGCGGGCGAGTGGCGGCCGGCGGACGCTGGGACGGTCGCGGCCATCGTCGCCGGCGGCGTCTTCCTGGTCGCAGGCAACGCACTGCTGTTCCTGGGCCAGCAGACCGTCCCCAGCGGTGTCGCGGCCATCCTCCAGAGCCTGGTCCCCATCGCCACGTCACTGTGGGCGCTTTTCCTGTTGCCCGAGGAGCGCGTCTCGGCGACCGGTGCAATCGGCATCCTGCTCGGCTTCCTCGGTATCGCCCTCGTCGTCCGGCCGGACCCGGCGAACCTGCTCGGCGAGGACGTCGTCGGCCGACTGCTCGTCCTCGCGCAGGTGCTGAGCGTCGCTCTCGGCGGTGTGCTGGTCCAGCGTGCGCGGCCGACACTCGACAAGGCGGCGCTCTCCGGGTGGTCGATGCTGCTCGGAGCGGTGCTCTTACACGGGGCCAGCGTCGCCGTCGGCGAGACGCCGGCGCTCCCGACGACAACGAACGCGTGGCTCGCGGTCGCCTATCTGGGTGTGTTCGCGACCGCTATCGCCTTCTTCATCTACTACACGCTGCTGGAGGTCCGGGGTGCGCTGGAGACGTCGCTGGTCGCGTATCTCGTGCCCGTCGTCGCGACCGTCGTCGGTGTCACGTTCCTGGACGAACGACTCACGCCGCTGACCGTCGGTGGCTTCCTCGTCGTCGCGGCCGGGTTCTTCGTCCTGAAACGGCAGGCGATCGCAGCGCTCGTCGCCGGCAGCCGAGTCGGCGATTAGAACGATCTGAGCGCGTCCAGCGTGTCGGCGGCGCTCCCGTCGGCCAGCACGTCGCGGGCCTGTTCGAGGCCCACTTCGATGCTGTCGGCATCCTCGCCGGCGTAGATGCGCAGTGCGGCGTTGAGCGCGACGGCGTCGGCGAAGCCGTCCTCGCGCTCCCCGGTCAGGACCGCTTCGGTGATCTCCGCGGAGTCGGCGGCAACGTCGTCGACCTGGAGGTCCTCGCTGGTGAGGTCCATCCCGTACTCGGCGGTGCGAATCTCGAAGTCGGCGATGTCCTCCTCGTCGGAGTCGCTCCCCTCGACGGGCCACTCGGCGACGATGGTCTCGCCGGGGCGGACGTCGTCGTACCCCTCCATCCCCTGGAAGAACAGCGCCCGCGAGACGGTGCTGTGCTCGGAGTTCGTGAGCGTGCGGACCATCTTCTTGGCGAACGGCAGGTGATAGAAGCTCCCCAGGTGGACGTCGGCGCCGGCGGGGTTGGCCAGCGTCTCGACGGTGTTGACAAAGGAGCGCACACCCATGTTGTCCCGTCGCTCCCAGAGGTCGTCGATGCCGGGGTTGAACGCCGGTTGGTAGTAGAAGCCGAAACCGACCTCGTCGACCATGTCGGCGCTCTCCTGGGGCTCTATCTCCGTGCTGACGCCGAGTTCGTCCAGTACGTGCTTGTAGGCGTCCTGCTTCTGTGTCGGGACGCGGTCGCCCGAGTGGACGACGATGGGGGTCCCGGCGGCGGCCGCGACCAGTCCCGAGGCGACCCCGAGGATGGCCGACCGGCCCTTGCCGTCGTAGTTGGCCCCACAGTCGACGGGATCGGCCTCGGGTTCGGCGGTGACGACCGACTCTTCGTGCATGACGTCGACGTAGGCGCCCAGTTCCTCGGGGGTGTTGCGCTTCCAGCGGTTCGCGAGCCAGAACGCCCCCAGCGTCGTGTGGTCGGGTTCGTCGTCGAGGATGCGCTGGAAGGCCTCCCGAGCCTGCTCGCGTGTCATGTCGTCGGCGGACTTGTGGCCGGAACCGACGACTTCGGTCATCAGTCGTTTGAGCGGCCATTCGCCGTACTCCCGGGTCGCTTGAGCCATGGGAACGCGTTCGGGCGCGAGTTCAAAAGCCCCTGCGTTTCGTTCCCAGCACGCGGGAACGGCCGCTGAGGACGAAAGGGATACACCCCTCGACTCCTAACGAGAGCCAATGAGCCTCCAGTCGGGTGACTGGCGCGAGCGCATCGACGACGTGGACGCCGCGCTGATCGACGGGTTCCAGAGCGACTTCCCGATCGAAGAGCGGCCCTTCGAGGCGGTCGGCCGGGAACTCGGCGTCGACCCCGCCGACGCCCTCGACCGCGTCCAGCGGCTCCGGGACGAGGGTGTCTTCCGCCGGTTCGGTCCCGTCCTCAACCCGCCGGTCATCGGCTCCTCGACGCTGGCGGCCGTCAGCGCCCCCGAGGATCGCTTCGACGAGGTGGCCGAGGTCATCAACGACTACCGCCAGGTCAACCACAACTACGCCCGCGACCACGAGTGGAACATGTGGTTCGTGGTGACCGCAGGGGCACGCGAGACACGCGACGAGATTCTCGCCGACATCGAGGCCCGGACCGGCTGTGAGGTGCTCGTCCTCCCGATGTTGACGGACTACTACATCGACCTGGAGTTTCCGGTGGTCAACGGGGACAGATTTGCGCGGGAGACGCGCTCGGAGAGCGGGTCTCCGGACGAGCAAGCGGGGGACCCGCGAGCTAGAGACAGCCTCGACGCGACCGACGCCAGTGCCACCCGCATCAGCGAGGACGCCGCCGCGGACCTCTCGGATCTCGACCGGCGACTCCTCCTGGAGATCCAGGAGGGGTTCCCGCTGACCGCGACACCGTACCGGGACGTCGCAGCGGCGGTCGACGCCGACGTCGAGGAGGTGCTCGCCGCTATCGATGACCTGCTTGCCGACGGCTGCATCAAGCGGATCGGCTGTGTCGTCAACCACATCGTCACCGGCTTCGACAGCAACTGCATGGTCGTCTGGGACGTCCCCGACGACGCCCTCGACGAGCGGGGCCAGGCCGTCGGCGAACTACCCTACGTGACACTCTGTTACCACCGCCCGCGCCGGCCCGACCAGGAGTGGCCGTACAACCTCTTTACGATGATCCACGGTCGGGAGGCCGACGCCGTCGACGCGAAGATCGACGAACTGGCGACCGAGCATCTGCCCTACGACCACGACCGGCTCTATTCGACGGCGACGCTGAAACAGACCGGCGCGCGATACGACGATATCGTCGGCGAGTGACCGCCGGCGAGTCGGCGCGAGTCTCCTGGATGGATCGGCAGCCTGACTGTTCGTTTCACCCCACCGACTCGCCGGAACGTTTTAGTCCGTCCTGGGGAATCATTGTAGTGGTATCAGATGACACGCCAGGGGAGCGTGACGGTGTTGGTCGTCGACGACGAGTCGGCCGTCGCCGACGCGTACGCCGAGACAGTCGGGAAACGGTACGAGGTCGAGGTCGCATACAGCGGCGCGGAGGCCCTCGACAAACTCTCCGCAGATATCGACGTGGTGCTGCTGGACCGGCGGATGCCGGACATCTCGGGCGACGAGGTCCTCGAAGAGATCCGTGACCGCGGTATCGAGGCCCGAGTCGCGATGGTGACAGCGGTCGATCCGGACCTGGACATCATCGAGATGCCCTTCGACGACTACATCGTCAAGCCGGTGTCACCCGACGCGCTGTTCGAGACCATCGAACGCCTCCACAGGTGTGTCGACTACGAGGACCAGCTCCGCGAGTACTACTCGCTGACGGCGAAGTACGCGGCACTCCGGTCGAGCAAACCCGCAGACGAACTCGAAGCCAGCGAGGAGTTCGTCACGCTGGAGTCGAACATGACCGAGAAACGCGACCAGCTCGACGACCTCACCGCCTCGCTGGACGACCAGGACTTCCAGAAGATGTTCGCCGACATCGGCTCCGAGCGCGAGTGGGTCGGTGACGAGTAGGCCTGGAACCGCACGATTCTGCCCGAGTGACCTTCCGAAAGCACTAACGGTGTCTCTTCCCTAGGGCGGTCAATGAGTCAGCAACTCCCGGACGTGCAGGCGTCGAGTCCGGACGTGACCGTCGGCCTCAACCGCGTCGGCGTGACAGGTGTCGAGAAGCTTGTCAAGTTGGGGCGGCGCGACCGCGACCCCATCGTACTCATGGCCGAGTTCGAGGTGTTCGTCGACCTCCCGTCCTGGCGCAAGGGCGCCGACATGTCCCGGAACATGGAGGTCATCGACGAGACCTTAGAGACCGCGGTCTCCGAGGAGGCCTACCGCGTCGAGGACGTCTGTGGCGACGCCGCCGACCTCCTCCTGCAGAAACACGACTACACGACCAAGGCGGAGGTCCGCATGGAGGCGGAGTACGTCACCCACGAGCAGACTCCCCAGTCCAACGTCGCCACGCAGTCGACCGCCGACATCATCGCCTCGGCGACCGCTACCGAGGACGGCACCAGCGAGGAGATCGGTGCCCGCGTGACTGGCATGACAGTCTGTCCCTGCTCGCAGGGGATGTCTGCGGCCCGCGCCCGCCAGACGCTGCGCGGCATGCAGGTCGACGACGAGGTCATCGACCAGTTCCTGGAACAGATGCCACAGGCCGGCCACTCACAGCGTGGTCACGCCACCCTCACCGTCGAGAGCGACGGGGCTCCCGAGGTCGACCTCAACGAACTCATCGAGGTCGCCCGCGACTCGATGAGCGCACGTATCTACAACCTCGCGAAGCGACCCGACGAGGACCACATGACCTACGAGGCACACAAGGACGCCAAGTTCGTCGAGGACTGTGTCCGGGCGCTGGCCGAGGGCGTCGTCGAGCGATTCCCGGACCTGGACGACGAGGCCATCGTGACGATGAAACAGTCCAACGACGAGTCGATCCACCAGCACAACGCCCACGCCGAGCGAGTGGCGAAACTGGGCGATCTGCGGGACGAGATCACGGCAGAGGCGGCTACCGGCGACGACTAGGGCGGTCGGATCGGCGTCGCGCTCTCCCAGTGGTCGGCGAAGGCGTCGCTGATATCTTCGGTGAAATCGGGGTCCTTGAGGTCGATGACACCGAAGGTCTCCTCCATCCCCAGCGGGTGGGGCACCTCGATACACACCTCGACGTCGTCGATGAGTTCGAACGTGGTCGTGATGTTGGAACTGGCCCGCGCAGTGTAGTTGTCGTAGGGGGACAGGCGGTCGTAGTACTCCTTGTTGGCCGACCGCGGGAGGTTCTCGAAGAGGTCGGGCCGGACCAGTAGTGAGACGTCGACGCCGCGTTCGAGCGCCGCCTCCAGTTCGTCGACGATGCGCTCGGTGCCGGCCATGATGTCGACCTGCCGGGCCGGCGCGGAGCCGACCATGACGATGCGACGGTCGGCGGCTGCCAGACGTTCGAGCAGGAGATCAAGCGAGTCCTCCGGGCCGACCGCGGCCGTCCAGAACGGCTCCTCGACGGGGTCGGCGCTCTCCAGTTGCTCGGCGAGGTCGTCGACGATGTTCTCGTACTGTTCGGATTTCTCCTCCAGTTCCCGTTTCTTGTCGGCCAGCAGTCGGTCCAATGCCGTGTCCGGTTCGACCGCGACGTACTTCTTCGGACGGCTCGCGGTCTGGCTCCGGACCAGGTTGTAGGTCACGAGGCTGTTGAGGACGTCGTAGATACGGCCCATCGGGACGTCACTCGCCCGCGACAGTTCCTTGGCCGTCGTCGGGCCCGTCTCCAGCAGCGATCGATAGGCCCGCGCCTCGTATTCAGAGAGACCGAGATCTCGCAGACTTGCCATACCTCGTCATGGGAGGGGACTGCCTAAAAACTAGCTGTGTGTTTACCGTTTCTCCCCGTTCAGTGATGCGCTACTCCGTGCCGGTGAGCGCCGCCTCCAGTGCCGCCGGCGTGTCCGCTTCGGCCGATATCGTCCCGTTCTCACGGAGACGCGCGACTCCGTCGCCGTCGGGATTCGGAACAACTGTCGTCTCGTGGTCGGCCAGTCGGAGTGCCGCACGGTGGAGGTCGGTCCCCGCCTCGGTCCCCACGACGAGTGCCTGTGGCTGCTGGAGCCGTGCGGCCACCGCGGCGTAGCCCGCAACCTCGACGCCCATCCGTTCTGCGGCGCCCGCGAACGATTCGACGGCTTCGGTCGCCGCCTCCCGATAACGGTCGTCGCCGGTCAGCGCCGCGAGGTCGACCAGCGCGTCAGCGAGTTCGACGGTCGTATCCAGCGGGTGCAGCGACCGGCTACAGAGCCCGGCGCCGCTGTCGGGGCCGTCCCGGAATGCGCCGTCGTCCTGCTGGCGGTGGTCGATGGTCCAGTCCGCGATCGCTTCGGCCGGTCCGGCCTCGCCGGTCACCTGCCAGCTAGTCGTCAGGCCCTGGAGCAGGCCGGCCTGGTCGACGAGCAAGCCGCGTTCGCTGTCGGCCCCGTCGTAGTGGGCGACGGCGCCGTCCTCGACCAGCGACTCACAGACGGCGTCGCGGGCCCGTTCGGCGTACCGGCGGGCCCGCTCGTCGTCGGTGTAGGCCGCGAGCCACAGGGACGCGTCGACGGCCAGCCCGTTCCGGTCGGCGAAGACCGTCTCGTCGACGTGGGGCGCGTCGGCCGTCTCGCGCTCGCTGGCCTCCAGTCGGAAGTAGTCGTCGTCGCCGGCCTGGCTCCCGGCGAAGGCGTCGGCGTCGTCGGCCCACAGCGTCGTGGTGAGGTACTCGACGGTCCGCTGAGCGGCGTCACGGTAGGTCTCGGTCCCGGTGTAGCGATAGCCGTGGGCGAACGCCCGGACCAGTGCGGCGTTCTCGTCGAGCAGTTTCTCCCGGCGCGGGTTCCCCCAGTTGCGCTCGGTCGCGTAGCGGAAGAAGCCGCCGTCGTAGGTGTCGAACAGGTGCGTGTGGACGGCTTCGAGCGTGCGTGTCGCCTGGTCGCGCGCCCGGACCAGCGCGAACTCGATGGTCCGGGGCAGCGGGAACTTCACGTCGGTCCCCCAGCCGCCGAACTCCTCGTCGTAGGCGCCCAGCAACTGCTCGACCATGTGCTCCTCGATACGCGGGCGCAGGTCGCCGGACGGCGGGGCCTCGTCCTGCAGTTGTCGGGGGACCGATCCAGCGGCGTCCCCACGCGCGTCCCAGGACTCCCGGACGCTGTCGAGGATGCCACGGAAGCCGTCGGGCCCGAGGAACGTCGCACCGGTGATCACCTCGCCCGATGGCGTGAGAAACACCGTCGATGGGAACCCGCCCATCGTGTAGCGCTCTCGGACGCGTGGGTTCCGGTCGGCGTCGACCCGGACCGGGACGAACCCGTCGTTGATATTGGCCGCGATGCGCGGTTCGCCGTAGGTCCCCCGGTCCATCGCCCGGCACTCCGGGCTCCAGGGGACCGAAAGCGCCAGCAGGACCGGCTTGCCGCTGTCGGCGGCCGCCGCGAAGGCGTCCTGGCCCCACTCGCGCCACTCGACTTTCGTATCGGCCGCGAACTCGTCCATACCGACCGTCGGCGACGCGCGTACAAAGGCTCTTCATTCCCGGTAGCACCCGCACTCGACGGCGCCCGACGAAAGACCGATTGGCGCCCCCTCCCAAGGCTCGTCCATGTGTGCCCAGCAGGCCGGTCGCACCGTCGCCGACCCCGTCACGCCCGGCGACCGACCGCCACGACTCGGTCGCGTCCCCGTCGTCGACAACACCGTCGCGATGCTGCGTGACCCCCTGGCGTTCTACGACCGGGTCGGCGCCCACGAGGCCGACGTGGTCGCGTACAACGTCGCCGGGACGACGGGCTACTTCCTCACCCATCCCGATCTCGTCGAGCAAGTCCTGGTCACCGACGCCAGCGACTACGAGAAGGGTGCACTGCTCCAGCGGACGCTCGGGCAGTTCGTCGGTGAGGGGCTCTTCCTCCTGGAGGGCGAGGAGTGGCAGCGCCAGCGGACGGCCCTCCAGCCCGCCTTCTACCGGGAGCGCATCGAGACCTACGGCGAGACGATGACCGACTTCGCCGCGGCGACGGCCGACGAGTGGACCGACGGGGAGGTCCTGGACGTCCGCCCCTCGATGCAGTCGCTCACGCTGCGCATCCTCGGGAAGACGCTGCTGGACGTCGACATCGAGACGACCGCCGACGCGCTGGAACCGCTGCTCTCCGCGCTCCGACACCGCCTCGATCCGCGGACGCTGTCGGCGTACCTCCCGCTGTGGGTCCCGACGCCGATCAACCGCCGCGTGAACAGGTCGCTGGCGGCCTTCGAGGCGACGCTGGACGACATCGTCGCTGCCCGTCGGCAGGAGGATACGTCCACCCGCGAAGCCCGTGACGACGTCCTCTCCCTGTTGCTGGCGATGGACGAGGGGACGATGGACCGCGACCGCCTGGGCGACCAGTTGCTGACCTTCCTGGTCGCCGGCCACGACACGACGTCGCTGACACTCTCGTACGCCTGGTTCCTGCTCGCGACCCACCCAGAGGTCCAGCGCCGCCTCCACGACGAACTCGACGAGACGCTCGGTGGGGCCACACCGACCGCTGCTGATCTGTTCGAACTCCCCTATCTCGACCGCGTGCTCTCGGAGGTGCTCCGGCTCTACCCGCCGGCGTTCACTGTCTTCCGCCAGCCGACCGAACCGGTGACGCTGGGGGGATACGATATCGCGTCCGACGCGCAGTTGACTCTGCCTCAGTGGCTCGTCCACCGTGACGAGCGCTGGTACGACGACCCCGACGCCTTCCGGCCGGACCGCTGGACCGACGACTTCGAGACGACGCTGCCGGACTACGCCTACTACCCCTTCGGTGGCGGCCCGCGCCACTGTATCGGGATGCGCTTTGCCCGCATGGAGGCGAAACTCGCGCTGGCGACCATCGCCCAGCAGTTCGCCGTCGACCCGGTCACCGAGCCACCCCTGGACCTGGCGATGCAGATCACGCTCTCGCCGGCCGAACCGATCCAGGTCCGGGTTCGCGAGCGGTAGCGTTCATCGGTTCCCCACCACCCCATCCCGCTCTCGAAAGGCGTTTGGGGCCGGCCCTGCAAGGACGGGTATGCTCCGGGTCATCGGGCTGCTGTTGCTCATCCCGCTGTTCGACATCGTGTTACTGGTGACCGTCGCCATCCCCTTCTTCGGCCCGCTGGTGACGGTCGCTCTCGTCGTCCTGACCGCGCTGGTCGGCATGCTCCTGGTCCGCGCCGAAGGCCGGGCGACACTCAGATCCATCCAGCAGAAACTCGCCCAGGGAGAGGTCCCCACCGACGAACTCGTCGACGGTGGCCTCCTCATCGCTGCCGGCGCGTTCTTCCTCACGCCCGGGCTGGTGACGGACTTCGTCGGCCTCCTGCTGGCGATTCCGTTCACGCGCTACCCCATCCGCGCCGCGACGAACCGCTGGGTCGTCGGGCCCTACATCGACGCCAAGACGGGCGGGTTCGCCAGCGGGCAGGTCTACGTCGGTGGCTTCCCCAACGAGGGCGGCCAGGGTGGCGTCGGCACTGGGCAGGGTCCCGACAGCGGTTCCCGGCCCGGCAGTGGCGACAGTTCGGGCAGCGGGTTCGACCCCGACGAGGCGACCGATGTCGACTTCGAGGACTCCGATAGGTAGTCACTGCCCTGGGGCGGTTTCACACCCGGACGGCGGCGAAACGTTACCCTTTTCACTACCCCTCGGGTACAGATTGATGCGTCCAGCGGGCCAATAGCTCAATCAGGTTGAGCGCTCGGCTGATAACCGGGAGGTTCGCGGTTCAAATCCGCGTTGGCCCACTCGCTTTCCTTCCGTTTCCTTGCCGACGAGCGTTCCGAGATAGCGGCGGCTGGGTGCCGCGGTAGCCGTTCGCCGACCTACAACCGTCGGGGAACCGTCTCCCGGAGTGCCCACGTATCCGTCTCCGGATCGAGGTTCGACGGCTCCGAACCACGCTCGGTCAGCACGCCGGCGTGATAGAGCATCGCCTTCAGCTGGAACACCGTCGGGGAGTGGTAGGCATCGCCGTCGATTAGTGCGGAACGACGGAGGTCGCCGTCGTCGGTGAGGACGCGACCGCGGACCTCGGCGTCGCCACGGACGAACAGCTCGATGGTGAACGTCGGGTGATTCGCGTGGAGGTACTCGACTAACTCGACCAGCGACGGTGTCGGGAAGCCGTCGTCGTGGAGGCACTGGAGTTCCTCGACGAGGAGTTGCGTCGCGGGATAGGCGTAGACGACGCGGCGGGTCAGTTCGCCCCAGCGCGGCGCGATGTCCACGAACCGTTTCCGGGAACGTTTCCACTGCCCGAACGCGTCCAGTGCGTCGTCGACGGACCCGTACTCGCGGAGGCCGAACCGGACGACTTCGCGACCCAGCGGCGTGAGGCTGTGGTCGGGAACGCGGTCGAGCAGGCCGAGAAACGCCGCGCCGCGGCGGGCGTCGTCGACGGCGCCGACGACGCGCTCGGCCAGGAGGCCGTCGGTCGGGTCGTCGTGGACCACTGCCAGCGGCACGGCGAGGTAGTTCTTGGGATGGTTGAGTCCGAAACTCCGGTCGGCGACGCCCTGTGCGCTGGCCTGGAAGCGGATGGCGGTCGCTTCGTCGGGCGCGCGGGCACCGACGACCCGGGGGCGCTCCAGCACGTCGACACCGTCGGTAGTGACACCGAGGACGCCGACGTTGACCTGGCGGGCGAGTGTCCGGACCGACTGGGAGACCGACGCGGCCGGTGCCGCCACGAACGCGACGTTGGCCTCGCCGAGGCGGTCGTGGGCCTGGACGATCCCGCGTTCGACGTCGACGGCGCCGTGCCGTGTGGCACCTTTCGCTTCGACGACGACGAGTGGTGGGTCCTCGCCCAGTCGGTCGACGGCGAGCAGTTTATCGTCCAACTGGCCGACGCCGACCAGGTCCGGGTAGCCAGTCCCCACGCGGACGTGGTTGAAGGGGGCGAGCGCTGCCCGTGTCTGCTCGGCAATGGTGGTCTCTTCGACCCATCGCTCCTGGGCGAACTGGGTATCGGCGACGACGTACTGGTCGCTCCCGTCGTCGGGGAAGAGCCGGCGTTTCGCCCGGACGAGGACCTCCGGCTCGGTCTGTGACGCGGCGGCCATGGCCGTGGTTCAGCCAGCTCTACAAAGAGTGTTCGGGGCCGACGGACTTGTCGCACGACGGCAGCGACGGTAGCGACAGCAACGGCTCGCCTACGCCCGCTGTCGCGGGCCGGATGGCCGGAACCACCGGGTTTTTGTCTGCCGCGTTAGAGGTGACAGATACAATGACAGTTCTGTCGACGAACGACGAGGGGAAGTTCCTGATGGACAACGAGGGCGAGCAGATCGGGATCGTCACGGAGGTCGACGCCGAGGAGCAGGTCGCCTACGTGGAGCCGGAACCGGACGTTGCGGAGGCGATCATCCAGGGACTCGGCTTCGGTGACGCCGATGCGGACGATATCGAGGTCCCCGCCGATAGCGTCGCGACGGTGACCGACACGGAGATCCGGGTCGCGCGGGACCTGTAGGCCGACGACCTGTTTTCGGACAGCCAACCGTTAAACCCTCCCGGACGGACAGGTGAGGTATGAGCGACGAGGCACACGCGTTCGTCCCAGGTCACGTGACGGGCTTTTTCACCGTCGACCAGGACGAGGATCCGACGAAGGCGGGCTCTCGCGGCGGCGGACTGGCCCTCTCGGACGGTGTCAGAGTGACGGTCGAACAGGCCGACGAGACCACGGTCGAACTCGACGGCGAGTCCGTCGAGATGGACGCTGTCGAGCGAGTCCTGGAAGCGTTGCGGGCGAGGGCACATGTGACCGGCGAGACGGACCTGCCGCTGGGGGCCGGCTTCGGAGTCTCCGGCGGGATGGCACTGGGGACGGCACTGGCTGCCAACGCTGCCTTCGACCGGGGGCTGTCGTACAACGAACTCGTGACCATCGCCCACGGCGCCGAGGTCCAGGCCGGGACCGGCCTCGGGGACGTGGTCGCACAGGCCCGTGGGGGCATCCCGCTCCGACTCGAACCCGGCGGGCCACAGTACAACTACGTCGACGCCGTGCCGGCGCGCACTCGCGTCGAGTACCACACGCTGGGTGGACTGTCGACGGCCGAGGTCATCGGCGGCGAGACCGAGGCACTGACGACGGCCGGCGAGCGAGCCATCTCGCAGGTGGTCAAGGAGCCGACGCTGTCGACGTTCATGCAAGCGTCCCGGATGTTCGCGCGGGAGGCCGACCTGCTGACGCCCGACGTGAAACGCGTCATCGACGACGCCACCGAAGCCGGCGGTGACGCGTCGATGGCGATGCTGGGCGAGACGGTGTTCACGCTGGGGACCGGGCTGACAGACGCCGGCTACGACGCCAGCGTCTGCGAGGTGTATCCGCCCGGCGCGACGGTCGAAGACGGCGTGTGACCGACGGATTTTCTACCTTCGGGAGTCCAACAGGCGGTATGAGCGACGAGGTCTCCGTACCGGAGAGCCACCCGCGATACGAGTCCCTCCTGACGCGCCACCGGATCGAGACCGGTGTCGAGCGTGGCATCACGTCCAAACAGGGGCTTATCGCGGAGGGCCGGGGGGAAGCGTTCGATTATCTACTGGGGGAGGAGACGACCGACAGCGCCGACCGCGCGGCGCGTGCGGCCGCCGCTTACCTCCTCCAGGCCGAACACGCGGTCGTCTCCGTCAACGGCAATGCCGCCGCGCTGGTGCCCGAAGAACTGGTCGACCTGGCGGCGGTGACCGGCGCCGACCTGGAGGTCAATCTGTTCAATCGGACCGAGGAACGCATCGAAGCGATCGCCGACTACCTCCGTGAGCACGGCGCCGAGGAGGTCAAGGGGCTGGACGCCGACGCCCGGATTCCGGGGTTGGACCACGAGCGAGCGAAGGTCGACGCCGACGGCATCTACGACGCCGACGTCGTGCTCGTGCCCCTGGAGGACGGCGACCGCGCCGAAGCGCTGGGCGAGATGGGCAAGACCGAACTGGTCGTCGATCTGAACCCACTCAGCCGGTCGCCACAGGTCGCGACGGTGCCCATCGTCGACAACATCATCCGGGCGATGCCGACCATGATCGAGCACGCCCGCGATCTGGCCGATGATCCGGCGGCACAGCAGGCCGCCATCGACGAGTTCGACGCCGAGGCGGCGCTCGCGGACGCGAGAGAGCGCATCCGGGAGGTCGAGGAATGACGCTCTCGCCCTACATCGACGTCGACGAACGCGTCCCCGAGGAGCAGACGGTCCGGGAGGCGCTCGCCGACCGGACGCTGACGAAACTCGGCGACGACGAGCGCCTCGAACGCCTCCACCGGGTGTTCTACCCGGTCTTCCGGGTGGCGTACACCTACGAGACCGGTGAGGGGAAACTGTTCGGGACCGAACGACGACGCGCGACCGCACTGCTGGACGGTCTCTGGGCGGACAACGACCGAGCGCTCTCCCAGTACAGCGACGGTGCCCAGGATATCTTGCGACTGCAGACCGACAACTTCGATCTCGGGACCGAGACGCCGACGCTGGGGCGGTCGGTGCTGTTGCAGTTCCAGGGGACGACCGACGACGCGGCCTCGATCATCCCCAGTCGACTCACCGAGTACCGCGAACAGAACGCGGGAACGGCCAACGTCTTCCTGCGGAAACTACGCGAATCCTACGGGCTCCCTGGGGATTTCGACCCCGACGGCTTCGACGAAGTGACCCAGGTCGATCGCATCTACCTCCCGTTCTGGCTGGCCGAGTACCACTCGCCACACACCGAGGATGTCGTGATGGTCTCGTTCCGGGACCCCGACGCGCCGACCGACGAACTGCGCCGGCACGCCTGGCTCGCGGAGTTCGTCAGCGAGGATCCCCGTCGGCTGGCGACCTACGGCTACGAGGTCGACCCCGACCGCCTCGAGAAGGCTATCCGCGACCGCGTCGACCAGCCCGACGACGAGGGTCGGCAGGGCGGGCGTGAACGGTCGAGCAACACCGACCCGGCCGACGAACCAGACGGTGCGCCGACGATCAACCGCCGTAGCCCCTCCGACGACGACACCGTCGTCCAGCCCGACGGCATCGAGATGGACGCCGACTCGCTGGTCGATCCCAACCCCGAGCGGAGCTTCGCCGACGTGGGTGGGATGAGCGAACTCGTCGACACGCTGAACCACAAGGTCGTCAGGCCGCTCCAGAACCCCGAAGCGTTCGAGGAGTACGGCATCGGCGTCGTCAACGGCGTCCTGCTGCACGGGCCGCCGGGCTGTGGGAAGACCCACGTGGCTGGTGCGCTGGCCGGCGAGGTCGACCACAGCTTCGTCGAGGTGACGCCCGCCGACGTGACGAGCAAGTACATGGGCGAGCCCGCCAAGAAGGTCGAGGAGCTGTTCGAGATCGCGCGGGCAAACGCGCCGTGCGTGCTCTTCATCGACGAGATAGACGGCATCGCGAGCTCCCGCAGCGGCGAGGGCAACATGAACGCCAGCGAGCAACAACTGGTCAACCAACTGCTCACCGAACTCGAAGGCATCGCGGAGGAGGACGTCGTCGTGGTGGCGGCGACGAACCTCGTCGAAGACGTCGACGACGCGATCCGGCGATCGGGGCGCTTCGACGAGCGCGTCGAGGTGCCGCCGCCGGACGCACGGGCCCGCCGACAGATCCTGGCCCTCCATCTTGCAGGGCGACCGACGGTCGAGGACCTCTCGCTGGACACCGTCGTCGAGGAGACGGCCGGTTTCGCGGCCAGCGACCTCGAACTCGTCGCGGAGAACGCCGCCAGAGAGGCGCTGCGCGAGGACGCACCGATCGGCACCGATCATCTCATGGCGGTCGTCGAGGCGTCCGAGACGAGTATCGAGGACTGGGTCGACCCCGCGGACGTCGCCGTCGACGGGGTCGTCCAGCCCGACGGCGTCGACCTCCAGGCGTCCAGTCTCGTCGAGACCGACGTCGGTCGGGACTTCGCGGACGTCGGCGGCATGGACGATCTGAAAGAGCGACTCCACGACACCGTCATCGACCCGCTGGAGAACGCCGACACCTACGCCGAGTACGGTATCGACGTCCTCTCGGGGCTGTTGCTGTACGGGCCGCCGGGCTGTGGGAAGACCCACCTGGCCGGAGCACTGGCGGGTGAACTCGACCACAGTTTCGTCGAGGTCACGCCCGCCGACGTCGCCAGCAAGTGGATGGGCGAGCCCGCACAGAACGTCACGGAGGTGTTCGAGGTCGCACGGGCAAACGCGCCGTGTGTTTTGTTCATCGACGAGATCGACGGCATCGCCGGCTCGCGGCACGGCTCGATGAACACGAGCGAGCAGCAACTGGTCAACCAACTGCTGACCGAACTCGAAGGTGCATCCGACGACGACGTTGTCGTAGTGGCGGCGACGAACTTCGTCGAGGACATCGACGGTGCACTCCGTCGGTCGGGGCGTTTCGACGAGCGTGTCGAGGTGCCCCCGCCGGACGCAACGGCCCGCAAACAGATCCTGCAGATCCACCTCCAGGACCGGCCGCTGGGCGAGGAGATCGACTGGGAGCCGATCATCGAGAACACCGAGGGGTACGCAGCCAGCGACCTCGAACTGCTCGCCGAGGACGCGGCCCGCGAGGCGCTCCGTGACGGCTCGGAACTCATGCAAGAGCATCTGGAGATCGCGGTCTGGGAGACCCATTCCAGCATCGAGAACTGGTCGGGCCGGGACCGATACGAGGCCGCCGACGGGACGACGGCACTGGACTGACCCGGCGGGACCTTCTTGCGCGTTCGGCGCCTACCTTCGAGAGATGCCCGTCTATCCCTCGGTGCGTGACCACGGCGTAGAGCTGTGCGAGCGGGCCGGCTACGAGATCGAGGCGACGGCGGACCGGCGGACGACGCCCGCGGTGGCCGTCCCGACGCGGGAGGCGATCGGCCTGGTCGACGCCGAGGACCCGCGTCCGGTGGCCGTCGAACCGCTCACCGAAGCCGACGTCGGCCCGGCGGGACTGGTCCCACGCTTTGCCGACGCGCTCCGGGAAGGCCGCGACTGTCTGTTCGTGGTACCTTCGACGGAAGCAACGGGGACGACGCTCACACAGGTCGTCGCGACGGTCCTTGGCGAGCCAGCCTGCGTCGCCGACGACGGTCCAGATGGCAGGCACTTCTACAAGGGGCCGGACAGGATTCCGCTCTCGGACGGGAGCTACGCCTGTGCCAGGGCACCGACGGCGGATCTCCAGTGGCGCGAGATCCCCGTCGCCGAGGATCGACCTCGTCTGGAACTGGGCGTCGGGACCGAGATCGTCGCTGTCTTCGAGAACGTGGACGCGCTCGCTGCCGCGGAACGCCACGCGTTCCAGCACGCCTACCGCCGGGCGACGGATGGCCGCTTCGAGGTCACCGCCCAGGGTGAGGTGATCGAGCGGTACCCCGGCCCGACGGCGATGCGCCGGAACGGCTACGCTCCGGTGCCGATGCCCATCGTCCCCGAACACCTCTTTCCCGAGGGTGCGAACCTCGGCCGCTGGGCGGTCTGCCAACCCGACGGCGGGGAGCAGATCCTGACGGCTGCAGGGCTGCACGCTTGGTCCTGACGGCTTCTTGCGGTCGGTTCGTTCGCTCGGCAGCCACGGCGCCGGACACCACAACACATTTTTACCACGCTATGATATCACTAAGTGGTATGCAGAACTTCGACCAGTTCAGCGACGTCGGCGAGGCGGAAGTGACACGCGCGATCGGGCAGGAGTGGACCGAGGAGTTCATGGACTTCTCGGATTCGGAGGTCATCATCGTCGGGGGTGGTCCCTCGGGACTGATGGCCGCCACGGAGCTCTCAGAGCGTGGCGTCCAGACGATGGTCGTCGAGAAGAACAACTATCTGGGTGGCGGGTTCTGGCTCGGGGGCTTCCTGATGAACAAGGTCACCGTCCGTGATCCGGCCCAGGAGATCCTGGCCGACCTCGACGTGGACTTCACACAGTCCCAGGACAGCGAGGGGCTGTACATCGCCAACGGGCCCGAGGCCTGTTCGGGGCTCATCAAGGCCGCCTGCGACGCCGGCGCGAAGATGCAGAACATGACCGAGTTCACCGATATCGTCATCCGCGAGGACCACCGCGTCGGCGGCATCGTGATGAACTGGACGCCGGTCCACGCGCTGCCCCGCGAGATCACCTGTGTCGACCCCATCGCTGTCGAGGCGGACCTGGTCATCGACGCGACGGGTCACGACGCGATGGCAGTCACGAAACTCGACGAACGCGGTGTCCTCGAATCCACCTCGATCGAGGCCGGCGACGCCGGCATGGACCAGACCGACGACGACACCTACGGCGCTCCCGGCCACGACTCGCCCGGCCACGACTCGATGTGGGTCAGCGAGAGCGAGGACGCCGTCGTGGAGCACACCGGCCTCGTCCACGACGGCCTCATCGCGACGGGGATGGCCACTGCGACGACCCACAGCCTCCCGCGCATGGGCCCGACCTTCGGCGCCATGCTCGTCTCGGGCAAGAAGGCCGCCCAGGTCGCACTCGACGAACTGGAGGTCGACGCGCCCGCGGTGGATCTGTCGAGTCAGGGAGTCGCGACGACTGCTGACGACTAACCACTTTTTACGCGGGGGGTTCGGCGAGCGCGGCGCGCTCGCCTCAACCCCCGCGCAAAAACTTGGGGAAAAAAGCGGGACCGTCGCTTCGCTCGGTCCCGTGAAACCGCGCCTCCGGCGCGGTATGCTGGCGGTGACCGCAACCGCCCCGCTCCACTCGGTACAACGACCGCCTCGCCCAACTCCGCAACCGTGTATTTTCGCTCTTCCGCCCGCGACCGCCACGGCCCTCCCCAGCCGACTCGCTCACTCGGGCTCCCTACGGTCGCACCTCGCTACGCTCGTCCCTCGCGCGGCGCCGAGCCGCGACGGGACGCGGCCCGGCGCGCGCCGACGTTTGAGATGTGGTGAGTGTGGCGACGGTCCGCTACTCGAACGTCTGGAACTCGACCGTCCGGCCCTCGGGGTCCGTCGCGAAACACTGGTAGATGTCGTAGGTGTCGTTGAACGCCGGTGGGTCGCCGGGGTCGTCCAGGGCGTCGTAGGCCGCGTCCACACCTGTGCGGTCGGGGAAGACGAACGTCACGATGCCCTCGGTGTCGGCGTCGTCTCTGGCACAGAAGCCAAAGCGGAAGCCGCCAGCCTGGAGGATGGTGCAGTCGGGCTGTTCGAGCCACACTTCGGCGCCGAGGCCGCGGTAGAAGCCGACTACCTCGTCGTGGCGCTCGGTGGCGAAGAAGACGATGCCGTCCATGGGTCCGCTGTGGTCGGGCAGGCTCAAATACCCACCGCGGACCTGTTGCCGTCGAAGCCCGCCGTTCCGGTGACGACCAGCGTCTCCGTCGCGCCGGGCTGGAACTCGTAGGGGACCGGCCAGCGGTCGACCGTGAGGCCGCAGCCACGGAGGCGGTCGACCGTCGGTCCGAGCAGACTCGATTCATTCTGGTCGAGGCTGTGCAGCGGGAACACGCGGACCTCCTGGCGGGCCACGCGAGCCAGTTCCAGCAGCGCGTCGACGTGGAAGTCGGCGTCCAGTCGGTCGTCGTACAGGAACAGGAGGTTCCCCGAGAGGACGATATCGACGCTATCGGTCGCCAGTGGGAGCGTGGGGAGCGCACCACAGAGGTACCGACTGGGGCGGTGTGCGTAATCTGCGAGGAACCGTTCGGCTGCCGCACGGAGGTAGCGGCCACGCGTCTCGGGGTCGCCGTATTCGTCCCAGACGAACCGGTCCGGGTCGGCCTGCAGTTGCGCGACGGTGCGCTCGACGGCGTCGGTACAGACCGGTTCGAGTTCCGCCACGGGCGGCCCGTATATCGGGTCGACCGCCACCGCCCGGTCGGCTATCCCGGTGGCCACGGCGGTGAACGATCCCGGCCCGCCTGGACAGTCCAGTACCGACTGTCCGGCGAGGGCCCCGGCATCGAGCCCGAACATCCGGCAGTACTCCCCGAACGTCCGGCCGATGAACCGGTAGTCCTCGTTCACCTCGAACTGTCGAGACATAGAGTACAAATACATACACTGATGTATAACTTTGACCATCGAATGTTCTCGGGATCGAGCCAGTTTCCACCGGTAATACTCCGGAACAACCCCGGAGAGGTTGTCTATATGGGTATTTCAATGGTGGACGTTGGAGAAGACAGAGCAGGTTCTCGTGGCGTGAACGGCCGCTCCTCGAATCGATACCACAGCGTTTAAATCACTTTCGACCGAAGCCAGGCTTACCGATTGCCTCCGGGTTTCTCTAGGCCTTACCCTGCCCGGTGAGCACCCGCCTTCGCAACCAATGAGCGAACACACCCGCACACGACGACGAACCGAGGAACAGACAGAGGAATCCGAATCTGCCTCGACAGAGACGGCCTGCCCCGAGTGCAGCGGCACGCTCGTCATGGACGACGAACACGGCGAGACCGTCTGCCAGGACTGTGGCCTGGTCGTCGAGACCGACGAGATCGACCGCGGCCCCGAGTGGCGCGCCTTCGACGCCAGCGAGAAAGACGAGAAGTCCCGCGTCGGTGCCCCCACGACGAACATGATGCACGACAAGGGCCTCTCGACGAATATCGACTGGCGCGACAAGGACGCCTACGGCAATTCCCTGTCGGGCAAGCAGCGCCAGAAGATGCAGCGTCTGCGCAAGTGGAACGAGCGGTTCCGTACCCGCGACTCCAAGGAACGGAACCTCAAGCAGGCACTCGGCGAGATCGACCGCATGGCCTCCGCACTCGGCCTGCCCGAGAACGTCCGCGAGACCGCCAGCGTCATCTACCGGCGCGCGCTCGACGAGAACCTCCTGCCCGGACGGTCCATCGAGGGCGTCTCGACCTCCTCGGTGTACGCCGCGGCCCGGCAGGCCGGCGTCCCGCGCTCGCTCGACGAGATCACCGAGGTCTCCCGCGTCGAGAAGAGCGAGATCGCCCGCACTTACCGCTACGTCGTCCGTGAACTCGGTCTGGAGGTCGCGCCGGCCGACCCCGAGAGCTACGTCCCTCGCTTTGCCTCCTCGCTGGAACTCTCCGACGAGGCCGAGCACCGCGCCCGCCAGCTCCTCCAGAACGCCAAGGAGCAGGGCGTCCACTCCGGGAAGTCCCCGGTCGGGCTGGCCGCTGCGGCCGTCTACGCCGCCGCGCTGCTGACCAACGAGAAGACCACCCAGGCCGCGGTCAGCGAGGTCGCCGACATCTCCGAGGTCACCATCCGCAACCGCTACCACGAACTGCTGGAAGCCGAGCAGGACCTCCCGGTCGCCTGATCCGGCGAAATCACCGCTGATAACTGCGGAGGTACGTTTAATTCGCTGGCTCCCGGTCGGTCTCCTATGGCCTCTGATATCGGTAACACCGGCATAGACGGTGTCGGTGACGTTTCCGGCGACAACCTCGGGAACGCGATCGACGAACTGCTCCGGGTCTCTGAGAACGTCTCGTCTAGCTCACAGGAGATCAGCGATCTCGCGGACCAGCAATCCGAGAACATGCGCGAGGTCGCCGGCGAGGTATCGAACCTCTCGGCGACGGTCGAAGAGGTCGCCTCTAGTGCGAGTCAGGTCCGCCAAGTCAGCGACGAGGCCAGGGAACTCGCCGCCGAAGGTCGCGACGTCGCCGACGACGCCATCAGCGCCATGGAGTCCGTCGACGAGGCCAACACAGACGTGTCCGAGGACGTCAAACAGCTCCAGGAGCGGATCGACGAGATCGACGAGATCGTGGAGGTGATCAACGATATCGCCGACCAGACGAACATGCTTGCGCTGAACGCCTCTATCGAGGCCGCCCGTGCCGGCGAAGCGGGCGAGGGCTTCGCCGTCGTCGCCGACGAGGTCAAATCGCTGGCCGAGGAGTCCCAGCAGAACGCGACCGAGATCGAACAGCTCGTCGCCAACATCAAGTCCGACACCGAGGAGACCGTCGACAGCATCGACCACGCCAACGAGCAGGTCGAGTCCGGTATCGAGCAGGTCAGCCGGACCGTCGAGATCCTTCGGGAGATCGACGAAGCCGTCGAGGAGGCCGCCCGCGGTGCCGAGGAGGTCGCCTCCGCGACCGACGAGCAGGCCGCCTCGACCGAGGAGGTCGCAAGCATGGTCGACATGACCGCCGAGAACGCCGAGGAGGTCGCCGAACAGATCGAACAGATCGCCGCGGCCAACCAGGAGCAGACGGCCAAGATCACCGAGGTCCAGAACGAACTCGACAGCCGATAACCGCAAGACACGAGTCACCCCGCCTTCTCGGGCCGGTATGGAGACGACACATCGGGTCGTCACCGGTGACGCCCGCGACCTCTCGCTGCCCGACGACAGCGTCGACCTCGTCGTCACGTCGCCGCCGTACCCGATGATCGAGATGTGGGACGACATCTTCGGGGACCTCGACCCGGCCATCGCCGACGCGCTGGCGACCGACGATGGCGACCGGGCGTTCGAGTTGATGCACGACGTGCTCGACGAGGTCTGGGCGGAGGTCGCCCGCGTTCTCGCTCCGGGTGGCATCGCCTGTCTCAACGTCGGCGACGCGACCCGCTCGCTCGACGACGGCTTTCGCTCGTACCCCAACGCCGCCGAGGTGACCGCACGTGTCACCGACCAGGGACTGCGAGCACTCCCGGACATCCTCTGGCGCAAACCGACCAACAGCGGCGCGAAGTTCATGGGGTCCGGGATGGTCCCGCCCAATGCCTACCCCACGCTCGAACACGAGCACATCCTCATGTTCCGGAACGGGGAGCGCCGCCGCCTCGAACCTGGGGCGACCCGGCGCTACGAGAGCGCGTACTTCTGGGAGGAGCGCAACGAGTGGTTCTCGGACCTCTGGGAACTGCCCGGCGAGACCCAGGACCTCGAAGACGGACTCCGGGACCGCTCCGGTGCGTTCCCGCTGACGGTCCCCTACCGATTAGTCTCGATGTTCTCGGTGTACGGCGACACGGTGCTCGATCCGTTCCTCGGGACCGGCACGACGACGCTGGCGGCGATGATGGCCGGCCGAAACTCCGTCGGCGTCGAGCGCGACCCCGAACTGCTGGCGGCACTGGACGACCGGGTCGAACGGGCGCCAGCACGCTCGCGAGAAATCGCCAGCGAACGGCTGGCTGCCCACCGTGAGTGGGTCAGCGAGCAACGCGAAGCGGGGACCGAACCGGGCTACAGCGCCGAATACTACGACTTCCCGGTCAACACGAAACAGGAGCGCGAGCTCCGTCTCTACGCCGTCGAGGACGTCGACCGAACGGACGAGGGGTATCGCGCCACACACGTCCCCGTCGAGTCATTTTAGTCGCCGTCCGGCCAACGGCGGGTATGGAGTTCGAGACGTTCACGCTGCTGGCGGCGACAGACGACCTCTCGGTCGAACCGGCCGCCCGCGACCACGCCGACGGCGTCGAGTTGCGGATGGACTTCGCGACCGAGCCACTGGCACAGCTCGATGCCTACGACGGCAGCCTTCCCGTGCTCGTCACCAACCGCGTCGACTGGGAGGGCGGCGAGGCCGCCGACACAGCGGGGCGGTTGGACACCCTGGAGCAAGCGCTCGAACACGAAGCTGTCACCGCGGTGGATCTGGAACTGGCGGCACTGGACGGCGGCGGCGACCACGACGCTGGCCGCGTGGCCGACGTGGCCCGCGACCAGGGCGCGTCGGTGGTCGTCTCGACCCACGACTTCGAGGCCACGCCCGCCCAGGCCGCCATCGTCGACCGTCTCGAACGCGCCTGCGAGTACGGTGACGTCGGGAAGATGGCCTCGACGGCCCACTCGCCGGACGACGTCCTGGCGATGCTGGGGGCTACCCGCGAGTGTACGGCGGCGGGCCACCGCGTCGCGACGATGTGTATGGGTGCGGCGGGGCGCCATTCACGGGCGGTCGCGCCGCTGTACGGCTCACGGATCGGGTACGCGCCGGTCGACCCAGCGGACGCGACTGCACCGGGGCAGTACGACCTCGCGACGCTGCGGTCGCTGGTCGAGCAGTTAGAAAGTGAGGCGTGAGTACACTACCGACCGTAGGTCAGGCGCGTCGCCCAGTCGTCCAGTCGCCGTTTGATGCCGGTCAGCCACGCTCCGGGGGAGACGCGCCGGGCGTCGGCGTCGTCGACCTCGATACGGCCGCCGGCGAACAGGTCTTCCCCGTCGCCGTCCGTCGTATCGACGACGGTGGTCATGCTGCACCGGCCACACGCTTCACGGTCGTTCCCCATCGTTCCTTCACAATTGTCGGCGGACGGGAATAAAGCTTGTCGCGAGCGGGCCGACGTTTTACGTGGGACGCCGTTCTGCGCTGTGGTATGTGCTGTCATCACGAGTCGCTCGCGGCTAGCCGACCGGTACGGGACGGGAGCCAGGGGGCCCAACAGAGCGTCGGAGCACCGGTAGCTGTTGCAGCCGAGACAGGGCCATGAGTGGGGCCGACCAGGAGCATTCGGGGGCCGACGCAGCGACCCAGGAGGCCGACCTCCCGACCTGGGAGGACGACTACCTCCAGCGGGTCGCCGAGCGACTCAAGTTCAACTACGACCTGGAACGGGCGTCGACGGCCGGCGGCGAGCGCTTCGATATGTACGGTCGCCTGTCGATCGAGAGCCAGAAGCAGTTCCTCCACCAGTCGATCAACTGGGCCAACTACGAGACGGTCGAGCACCTGTTCGCCCGTCGGGTCGACGGCGTCTCGCGGGCCGACCTCGACGCGCTGGTCGACCTCGGCCACGACCTCGCCGAGGAGTGGATCGAGGCCGACGAGGAACACCAGGGCACCGAGTTCACGTTCGTGCTGGTCGCGCCCCAGATCCCCGACGCGGTCCGGTCGTTCGTCGACGGCTTCCGTGACCGGACACTGTTGCGCTACGGCTACTACGGCGACTACGAGGTCAACCTGGCGGTCGTCGCGCCCGAGCGGGAGGACGTGGTCGCCAGCAGCGAGGCCGACACGGCGGCGGCGTTCGAACTGTGGCGCGACCCCGAGGACGTCGCGCCGTCGGGGCTGCTGGGCCGGCTCAGAGCCTGGCTGGGATGACCCGGCCGGTCCTCGCTTGTCTGCTCGTGCTCGCAGTTACCGCCGGCTGTTCCAGCGGTGGCCCGTCGCGAGCGGTCGTCGAAGGGTCGTCCGCGACGATAGCCGACGGAGCGCTGTCGGCGACCGGGTACGAGCACGTCGGCACGACTACCAGGACACTGAACACGACCGTCCACGCGTCGATCAGCGGCGACGTCCAGCTGAACGCCGACCGGCCGGTCACCGCGACCACGCCCGTCGCGACCTACCGGCGGGCGACCGACGCCGGGCCGGCGCTGGCCCTCGTGGCGACGGCCCCTGCCGTCCGACCGATAGAGAACCAGCCGGTGGTCCGTGACCCCCTGGCGACGCTGTCGACGGCGGCCCTCGTCGAGTACGTCCAGTCGACGTACACCGTCGAAGAACTCTCGAAGAGCGGGAACAGAAATCTTTCCTTCCTGAGTACCAGTATCGGTGCGGGTACCTACACCGCTACTGGCCAGGGCGAGGACCAGTCGACCTCGGTTGGGGTGACCATCGGCACCGTTCGCCACGAGGGGGAGTTCGTCACCGTCGTCGCCGTCCGTCCATCCTCGTCGGCGGATGCCGAGCGGTTCGAGCGACTCCTCGCCGGTGTCACGCACTGAAAAAACGAGTCCGCAGTCGGGTCGTACGGATCAGTCGTCGGCCGGAGCGGCGCTGGGCTGGTCGCGGACCGACTTGATGTTGCTGTAACCGATCCAGACCAGCGACAGGGCCAGGCCGACCAGGACCAGCGCCAGGACGATCTGGACCGCCACCGAGATGCGTGCGAAGATGCCCGCACTCTCGGCGAAGCCGCCCTGGATGAACTGCTGGTAGAGATTCTGGTACAGCGAGAGGTACAGCAGCGCACACACCGTGATGACCGTCATCAGGGCCATCGGGACGCCGGTGCTGATGAGTTGTTTGTCGTCGTCCCAGTTGGCCAGCCAGACGGTCGCAGTCAGCAGCGCCAGCGCGGCCAGGAGCTGGTTGGCGCCGCCAAAGAGCGGCCAGAGACTCGCCCAGGAGCCACTGGCGACCAGTGCGTACGCAAGCAGACACTGGATGGTCGCGTTGCTGTATCGGTTGATGCCGACCTCCTGGATCTGGCGGACGACGACCATGTCGGCGTCGGGCGTCCCGACGATCTCCTCGGCCATGTACCGGCCCAGGCGAACCGCCGTGTCCGTCGAGGTCAGCAGGAAGCTCACCAGGACCAGCGCCATGAACGGCGCGCCGAGCGAGGTCGGGATGCCGAAGCTCGTCAGCATCACGCTCCCGCCGCTGGCGAAGTTCGGGAGCGCACGGCCGATACCGCCGCCGGCCGTGACGCCTGCGACGGCGACGGTCCCCAGCGCGACGGTCGCGAGCAGCCCCTCGCCGAGCATCCCGCCGTACCCGATCGGGCGGGCGTCGGACTCCTTGTTCAATTGTTTGGCCGTGGTCCCCGAGGAGACCAGCGAGTGGAACCCGCTGATGGTCCCGCAGGCGATGGTCACGAACAGGAGCGGGAACAGCGGCAGCCCCGCCGTCCCCATGAACCCGTAGTACGGTTCGAGGTTGATGACCAGCGGCTCGCTCGCGGTCCCCAGCAGCGTGCCGACGATGACCGCAACTAGCGCGCCCCCGACCCCTGCATACAGCAGGAACGACGAGAGGAAGTCACGCGGCTGGAGTAGTGTCCACACCGGGAGCACGGACGCGATGCCCGCATAGACCAGGATAACGGGGATCCAGCCCGCTGTGTTCGCGCCGAGGGTCCCTGCCGCGGGGACCAGCGAGGCCGCGCCAGAGCCCAGCAGGACGATCGTCCCGGCCGGATAGGAGCCGGCTTCGGCGGCCGGGAACAGTGCGATCGGGAAGTTGACGCCGACCCAGACCCCGGCGAACACCGCCGAGACGAAGACGGCTGTGCCGGGCAGGAACGGCAGGTCCAGCTGGTAGAGGTACACCCCGAACACCAGCGCCAGGGCGATGTAGACGAAACTCGCCGTCGCTGCCTGCGGATAGGCGTTGAAGACGATGGCGACGACGAGTGCGAACACCGCGACGACGAGGATGATCGTCAGGAACGCGAACCACAGCAGCATCTTCTTGCCGCGCTCGCCGACGTACTCGCCGATGATGTACCCGATCGACTTCCCCTCGTGGCGGAGGCTCCCCGACAGCGAGACGAAGTCGTGGACGCTCCCCATCAGCGGGTTGCCGATGGCGATCCACAGCAGCGCTGGCACCCACCCCCAGACAACGCCGGCGGTGATGGGGCCGACGATGGGTGCCCCGCCGGCGATGCTGGAGTAGTGGTGCCCCAGCAAGACCGGTTTCTTCGAAGGTACGTATTCCTGTCCGTCTTCGTACTTGTGCGCCGGTGTCTGGTTGGAATCGTCGAGTTCGACGAACTGTGCGAGGTATCTCGAATAGCCGAGATACCCGATACTGAACGTGATGAGCGTCGCCAGGACGAGCCAGATTACCTGTACCATGATAGGATACCTCACGCATGCCTGCGAAGGAAAGATATTTAACAATTATGGGGGATAGCCCGAGAATAACCCCCTATCGGGTCGTCGGCGGTGTCGCCGCTGTCGCGATGGCCAGTTCCGCGGCGACCTCGGCCAGGAGATTCCCTTTCACCTCGGAAACGCGCTGTTCGATGACACCGACGACCGGTTGCTCGAACTCCTCACGGATGCGGTCGAGGCGCTTCTGTTCGGTCCGATGTCGCTCACGAAGGTAGGTCGCCCCGGTTCCGGATTCGCCGTCGTCCGGCGCAGGGGCGACCTTGTTGACGACCAGGCCGCCCACGGTCAGGCCGGCGTCCGTGAGGTCCGTGACGGCACGGTGGGACTCCTCGATGGAGAGTTCGTCCGGGTTGAGCACGAGGTAGAACATCGCCTCCTCGCGGAGGGTCTCACCGGCGAACTCGAAGTTGGCTTTCCGTTCACTGAGCCGCTGGAGGATCGGATCCTCGTCGAGTTTCTCGCGGGCCTCCGTATCTCCGACAGCGGCCTTCTCGAAGAGATCCACGCTCTGTTCGCGTTTCGCTGCCAGCCGTTCGATCCACGATTCGAGGAACTCCGGGAGTGCGAGCAGTCGGAGCGTCCCGCCCGTCGGCGACGTGTCGAAGATGACCCGATCGTACGCCTCGCTGTCGCGCATCACGTCGATGAACCGGTCGAACAGCGCGGCCTCGTAGGCGCCCGGCGTCCGGTGTGCGAGTTCGATCTGGCGGTCGATCTCGTTGACGATTGCGGGGCTCACCTGGTCGGACATCGACTGTTTGATCGACCGCATGTGGCGCTGAACCTCCTCGTCGGGGTCCAGTTCCATCGCCCAGAGGTTCTCGTGTCCTTCGACGGAAGCAGGGTCGTCGTCGAACTGCTGGTCGAAGACGTCCGAGGTGCTGTGTGCGGGGTCGGTCGAGACCAGGAGCGTCCGTAACCCCTCGCCCGCACAGCGCAACCCGTACGCACTGGAGACGGTCGTCTTGCCCACACCACCCTTCCCACCGAAGAAGACGAACTTGTTCATGTCAGAAGTGGTATTGCTGGCCCTTCCGTTCGACGAGCGACTCACGGTCCCACATCCGCCGCTCCCATTGGACGAACTCCTCGGTGAGATACGGCAACAGTTCCGCGGTGTAGTACGAGATAGGGCTCGGAATGCCGAAGGCGTCGGCGAAACAGGCGAACATGAACACGTCTGTCGTGTCCTCGGCCTCCTTCTCGATCTTCTCGAAGGACGGGTGTTCGATCATCCCGTGATAGAGGCCGTGGAGCCACTCCTCCAGCGTGTCCAGATAGGCCTGGATGCGGTCTGCGGAAGTCATGTGTGCGGCTACCACACGCTTCCCTCATACGTGTTCCGGCGGCTCAACACGCACACCCGGTCGACCCAGGGGAGCGCTCGAACCGCATCTGGTCGTCGCACTCCGGACAGGTCGGCGGTTCGGACTCCTCTACCTCCACGTCGCGGATCCGCACGTCGCAGTCGTCACACCAGTACGCACCCTCCGAACGCTCGTCTGTGACGTCACCCCGGTTCGCGGATTCTGTCGACGCCTGCATGATCGCCTTGACGGTCGTCAACATGCCCATGAGGGCACGTTCTGGAGTCTCGAACATAAACGTTCGTGCAGGACTGGGTTCGGGTTGTGGCTGGCTCCAGTCCCGGTCGCTCAGCCCGTCGCGTCGTCGATGCCGTCGAGGAGGCGGTCGAGTTCACCCCGGCGTTTCCAGGCGGCGATGCGGTCGCTCACCGCGGACACCGGGAGGCCGAGGCTGACCGACGAGCGGATGGTGACGTCGCATCCGTGGTCTCGCGGCGCGTAGGACAGTGTCGTCGTCATCGCCTCGAAGGGGCCCTGCTGGCCCACCTGGCGGTACTCGTAGCCGTTCTCCAGCGACTCGAAGACGAACACCGCCTCCATCCCACCGCCGCTCGCGGTCACTCGCACCCCGTCGGTCGTCTCCTCGGTGGCGTCGACGGTGAACGTCCCCTCGTGTTCGAGGACGGTCGGCGGCGAGAGATGGCGTTCGAGTTCCGCCGGCGACCCGTCGACGAACCTGACGCGTTCGACCTCGCGCATGAAGGCTGTCTCACTGCGGGCGGATTTAGTTCCAGGGGTTGATCAGCCTGCGACGAGTGGCAGCGCGAGCACGGCGACGAGCAGGAAGCCGCCGACGAGTCCGTACACCAGCCGTCGGAACCGGACGGGGGCGGGAATCTCGGCTCGCAGCCCTGGTCGCTCCGTCCAGACGTACCGGTAGTACGCGAGGGCTGTCGTCGCGACCGTCACGGCGCCGGCGATCGCCAAACCGACCGGGAGAGATGCGCCGAAGGTCATCACGTAGATGGGGCCAAAGGAGAAACAGAGGGTGAATCCCAGAGCGCTGACCACGAGGAACGGGACCGGATCCACGGGCGTGCCGTCGCTGTTGTGCAACATCATCGTGTCTTGGCGCCGCGAGGGTATGAATGCTATCGTGTCATCGATTGTCCACGAACGTCCCAACAGTTCAAAGTACGTCGCGCTGGCAGAGTCGCTATGGCATCCGACGGGGACATCAGGGTCCTGCTGGTGCTGGATCTGGTCCTCTCTGTGATCTTCAGTACCGTCGTCGTCTGGGGATTGAGCGTCGTCGGGCTAGCTGCGTTCACCGTCGAGACGGTCGCCCTCTGGACGCTCGCGCTGGCCGTGCTGACGTACCTGGTCGTCCTTCGGTAACGGCAGCTCGGGGGCCGCCGGTGGCTGCCCGCACACGGTCCGCCCGGACCTTCGGAAGATATAGGGGCATGGCTGTCACACATCGGAGGTATGACCGATACGGGGCGCAAGCGACCGTGGCTCGCGGTGTTCCTGGCGTTCATCTACCCGGGACTGGGACACGCCTACCTCCGGGAGTGGTTGCGCGCCGTCCTGTGGTTCGGCCTCGTGTTCAGTACCACGACGTTGCTCGTCGGCGAGGGCGACCTCCCCACCGAGTTCTCGGTCGAGGCGTTCCTCGCTGCCTCCCGGAGCCTCCCGATCGAGGTGTCGGTGGCGTTGCTGACGATCACCGTCCTCAGCATGGCCGACGCCTACTGGATGGCCACCCGTGAGAACCAGAGTGTCGCCGTCGAGGCCGACATGCAGTGTCCGAACTGCGGGAAGGAACTGGACGAGGACATCGACTTCTGTCACTGGTGTACAGCCGACCTGTCGACGCCCGAGGACGCTAGCACCGAACGGTGACAGAAGACGGGACGGCCTCGCCCGCGTTCCGCTGGGTGCTCGTCGCCGTCGCCGCCGGTGTGATGGGCGCGGCCGGCACCTACCAGTTCGTCTGGAGTTCGATCAGCGGCGCTGTCGGAACACGAGTCGGTGCGTCGGCGACCGAACTCGGGACGATATTTACTGCCTACGTCGTCGCACAGACCGCGGTCCAGTTCCCCGCCGGGAGTATCAGGGATCGATACGGGCCGCGGGTGATCCTGGCGCTGAGTGGTCTGTTCCTGGCCAGCGGCTACGCCGGTCTCGCGGTCGTCCGGTCGTACCCGCTCGCGGTCCTCGCGTACACGCTGGGTGGGGTCGGCTGTGGCATGGCCTACACCGTCGCGGTCAACACGCCGGTCAAGTGGTTCACTGCCCGCCGGGGCCTGGCGACGGGCGCGGTCACGATGGCCTACAGCGCGGTGAGCGTCGCCGCCATCCCGTTGTTACAGTCCCGGCTGGGCGTCTCGTACCGCGGGACGCTGCTGGCCCTTGCCGCGGCGGTCGGCGGAATGGGGCTGCTCGCCGCAATCGTGCTCAGGGACCCGCCGTCGGGCGAGGCGGCGGCGACTGACGAGGACACGACGACCGGCGACGACACCGTTCGGCTGGACGCGTCCGACGCGGTCGGGTGGCGTTCTGTGGTCCGGACCTGGCAGTTCTGGGTCTTCTACGGCGTCATGCTCGTCGTCAACGGCGTCGGCTTGATGCTCATCGGGCAGTCCGTCGGGTTCACGACGGGCCTGGGGCTCGGACCGGGGACGGCGACCACGGTCGCCTCGGTGATCGCGCTGGCCGACGCGGGCGGGATCGTCGTCGTGAGCGCGCTCTCGGACCGCCTGGGTGGCGAACGGGCTGTCGGTGGCTCACTGCTCCTCTGTGGTGGCTCGCTCGCCGGCGCGGTGATCGTCGGGAGCCGTGGAATCGCGCCGCTGTTCGTCGTGCTGGTCGGGGCGACCGCCTTCTTCCGGAGTCCGGTGTTCGCGGTGTTCCCGTCGCTGATCGGCGAGTACTACGGACGGGCCCGCTCCTCGGAGAACTACGCGCTCGTCTACTCGGCGAAGATCCCCGGTGGCGTCTTCGGCGGGACCGTCGCCGGGTTCATGATCGCCCGTCTGGGTTGGGGGCGGTCGTTCCTCCTCGGGGCCGGCCTCCTCGTCGTCGCCGGTCTCGCGGCACTGGTGCTCCGCCCGGACGGACTCGCCGCCGAGAGACAGCGCGGGACGCCCGAACAGGAACCGGAGCAGTGAGCGACAGACACCCGGCTCCTCGGCTCGCTACGGCAGCAACACGCCGTCGATGACGTGTACTACGCCGTTGGACGCCTCGATGTCCGTCGTCGTGATGCCGATACTCCCGTTCAGCGTCGTCCCGTCGATGGTCACCGTATCGCCCGAGAAACGACGGCTAAGTCCGGATTACCGGCCGATATGCCGACCCGAAGCGATCACTTCTCGATGATGCTCTCTTCGATCTTCTCGCCGAAGTGCGTCGCCGTGTCCTCGTAGTAGACCAGCAGTTCGTCGCCGGGTTCCAGATCCGTCACCGCGGTCCGGCCCTCGCGGGTGTGGACCTTGATCGTCTCGGCGTTCTGGAGGAGCGTCTCGATGCGGTCGCCGTCTTCTGTCTCGGCCTGGACCCGGAACATCGGGCGCTTCTCGATCTTCGCGCGGCCGACGATGGCCTCGCGGGTGTGGCCCTCGCTGTCGACAACCTGGACCTCGTCGCCGGACTGCAGTTCCGAGAGGTACTTCGTGCCGCCGTCGGGCGTGCGGACGTAGGCGTGGACCGCGCCGGCGTTGACCCGGAACGGGCGGGAGGCGACGTAGGGGGACTCGGCGGTCTCGGCGTGGACGAAGAACAGGCCACGGGCCATCGAGCCGACGAGCATCCCCTCGTCGTGTTCCATCAGGTTGCCCGTGTCGATACAGACCCGGTCGGCAGAGCCGGTCTGCTCGACGGCGGTGACAGTCGCGTACTGCAGGTCCAGTTGTTCGCGACCGACGGCATCCCGGACCTCACAGGTCTTGCGGATCTCGTCGACGTCGTCGGTGTCCAGCAGGACGCCGTCGGCGCCGTGTTCGAGCGTCTCGTAGGCGGTGCGGGCGTCCTCGGCGGTCTGGACGCCGGTGATGAGTTCGGTCTCGTCGCCGACCCGCGCGATGAGGTTCTCCAGCGGGATGATCTGCCAGTCCTCACCGATGACGATGGTGAAGTCGGCCTCGGTGGCGACCGCTTCGGCGAAGGCCTCGTAGTCCTCGTCGAAGATCCGGACGTACCCTCCGTCGGTGGTGGTGCCGTTTCGCCGCAGCGTCGAGAGGTCCGCAGAGCCAGAGAAGTCAGAGGGTAGGTCGACGGTGCCGTCGCCCTCGCCGTCCTTCCCGACGATGGTGGCGTCGCTGGCCGACGCCTCCTCCTCGGCCTCCATAACGTGGACGTCGCCGTTCGAGAAGGCGGCGATGTTGACGGCACCGAGTTCCTTCACCCGGTCGACGTCGCTCTCGTCGACCAGGACCCAGTCGACGCCGGCCTCGAGGCCAGCGGTGATGCGTCGCTTCCGTGTCTCCCAGTCGCCGACCTCGTCGTCGGCTTTGAGCCACACGCTTCGTGTCATACGCCCACGTGTGCGACGCCGGGGCTTGAACGTGGCGGATTCAGCAACGCGGGCGCAGTCCCCCGGAACGACGACTGCCGTCTGGCCAGCCCGCCGAGGATCGAACCCCTCGATCTCACCGGATTAGGATGTTCCTACGGGGTGAATCCCATCGGGTAAGTGAACGTATAACAAAGATACTCGCTCACTATAGTCGGGGCTACAGGGGTTCGGTGTCAGATGGCAGACAAGGTAAGCAACGTGTACGCGGTGGCAGGCGCGAAGGGCGGCGTCGGCAGGACGACCACCAGTATCAATCTGGGTGCGGCGCTGTCGGCGGCCGGTTACGAACCGGTCGTCGTCGAGGTCGACCTGACGACGGCGAATCTCGTCGACTACCTCGACGTAGATATCGACGTCACAACGGCGCCGACGCTCCACGATGTCCTCGCCGGGGACGCGCCCGTCGAGGCAGCCACCTACGCGGCCGCCGACGGGCTGGATATCGTGCCGAGCGGGACCGGACTGGAACGCTTCGGCGGTGCGAACCTCGACGACCTCCCGGAAGTCTTCACGGCACTCCAGGAGCGCTACGACGTGGTCCTCGTCGACACACCGGCGGGCCTGGGGTCGGCGACGGCCCGGCCGATCGAACTGGCCGACGCCGTCGTGCTCGTCTCGACGCCCAGGATTGCGGCCATCCGAGACACCGACCAGACGCGCAAACTCGCCGGCCGGGCCGGGACCGACGTCCGAGGGTTCGTGCTGACGATGTCCGGCCAGGGTGACGGACCGTGCGCCGAGCACGTCGCGGGGTTCCTCGACGTCGATCTGCTCGGGCACGTTCCCGAAGACGACGCGGTCCCGCACGCACAGGACCGGGGGAAAGCGGTCGTCGAGTACGCCCCACACAGCGGTGCTGCCGTCGCGTACCGGAAGATAGCCCGCGGGCTGGTCGGGTCGACGCCGGTGGTCGCCAGCGAGGAGCGCTCGGCCTGGTCGAAGAGTGCCTTCGAGACGCTCCAGTCTGCCGACGAGTCGCCAGCGCGGGCCGCTACGAACTCGTCCCAGCAGCCCGAGGAGACTCCGCCGCAGCGACCCGACGGAGGGCGTGTCATCGAGGATGAGGCAGGGGCGGGGTCCACTGGCGCGTCGGCCGACGAGCCAGCGGGTGCGGAGCCAGCAGACCCCGAGCCGGCGGCTCCCCGGTCTGTGGCCCAGAAAGTGCGATCGGCGCTCGGCCTCTAGGCTTCGACCGCCAGCCCTGCTTCGTGGAGGGCGTCGACGGCGCTGGCGTCGTCGTGGACGACCGCGGCGACGGCGCGCGCGATCTTCTCCGGTTCGTCGTGCTGGAAGATAGAACGGCCCATCGAGATACCGGAGCCGCCTGCGTCCATCGTGCCCCGGACCATCTCCAGGGTCTCCTGGTCGGTCCCCTTCGAGCCGCCGGCGATGACGACCGGCAGCGAGGTCGATTCGACGACGTGCTGGAAGCTCTCGGCGTCGCCGGTGTAGCCGGTCTTGACGACGTCGGCGCCCAGTTCCTCGGCCAGCCGGACGGCGTGGCCCACCGCCTGGTTGTAGTCGTCGGCTGCGGGGTCGATGTCGGGGCCCCGTGCGTAGGCCATCGCCAGGACCGGGAGGCCGTAGCGGTCGGCCTCGGTCGTCAGCGCCGAGAGCTCCTCGATCTGCTCGGGTTCGTAGGTGCTGCCGACGTTGATGTGGAAGGAGACGGCGTCGGCGCCGACCCGGATGGCGTCCTCGACGGTGCCGGTCGTGCGCTTGTCGTTCTCGTCGGGCCCGATGGTCGTCGACCCGTTGAGGTGGACGATGTAGCCCGCGTCGTTCTTGTTCGGGTGGACGCGGTCGGCGATGCCCCGCTGGGTGAGGACGGCGTCGGCGCCCCCGCGTGTGACCGCGTCGATAGTCGATTCGATGTCCTTCAGTCCTTTGACGGCTCCCATGGTGATTCCGTGGTCCATCGGGACGATGACGTACCGGTCGTCTGTCCCGATGCGTGTGAGCCGTGCGCGTTTCCCTGTGTTCATGATATGAGACAGTGTGGCAAGTACAATTATGTGCGTTCCGGTTGCGGCCGGTTCTGTGCGCCCCGCGTGGCACCCTCCTTCAGTTCGCGGGCCTTCGCTGCCAGTCGGTCGGCGACGGCGTCGGTGTCGTCGTCGTTCTCGTGGCCCTCCGCGACGATATCGACCAGGGCGGAACCGACGATGATGCCGTCGGCACCCGCCGAGACGATCCGTTCGGCGTGGTCGCCGGTCTTGATGCCGAAGCCGACGGCCTTCGGGACGTCCCAGTCCGACAGGCGAGCCAGCGACTCTTCGGTGGCGTCGTCGACGTCGTCGCGCGCGCCGGTCACGCCCAGGCGGGCCTGGACGTAGACGTAGCCCGAGACCTGCTCTTGCATCCGGTCGAGTCGGTCGCCCTCTGTCGTCGGTGCGACGATGAACACTAGGTCCAGCCCGAACTCGTCACAGGCCTCCCGGAGCGGCCCGGCCTCCTCGGCCGGAAGGTCGACGACGACGAACCCCTCGATGCCGACCGCGGCGGCCTTCTCGACGAACGGCCGCGGTCCCTCCTCCTCGCCGTACTGGAACACGAGGTTGTAGTAGGTCATACAGACCAGCGGCACGTCGACGTCGAGGTCCTCGACGAACTCGAAGTAGCGCTCGACGGTCATGCCCGCCGCCAGCGACCGGACGACGGCGTCCTGGATGGTCTTGCCCTCCGCGATGGGTTCCGAGAACGGCAGGCCGAGTTCGATCAGGTCGGCCCCGCCCCGCTCCAGGGCCTCGATGTAGGCCTGCGAGGCCTCGTAGTCGGGGTCGCCCGCCGCCAGGTAGGGGACGAACGCGGGGTCGTCGCGCTGGAAGACACGTTCGAGTCCCATCAGTGATCGCCCTCCGTGTGGCCGCCAGGACTCATCATCCCACCGGTGTCGAAGACGGACATGTCCGGTGCGATATCGAGGTCCCGCTTGCTCGTCTCCTCGATGACCGTCTCCAGGTCCTTGTCACCGCGGCCCGAGACGTTGACGACGACGGTGTCGCCGACCTCGTCGTGGTACTCCTCTAGGTACCCGAACGCGTGAGCGGTCTCCAGTGCGGGGATGATCCCTTCGTCCTGGGAGAGGCGGTGGAACGCCTCCAGGGCGTGGTCGTCGTCGACGTTGACCGGTGTCACTCGCTCCTCGTCGACCAGATGGGCCAGTTCCGGCCCGACGCCGGCGTAGTCCAGCCCCGCCGAGACCGAGTGGGACTCCATGATCTGGCCGTCCGAGTCCTGCAGGAGCTTCGTCCGCGCGCCGTGGAGGACGCCCTCGTCACCGGTCGAGAGCGTCGCCGAGTTGGGGGCGACGCCGCGGTCCTCGTCGACAGCCAGCGAGGAGCCGCCGGCCTCGACGGCGTACAGCGCGACACGGTCTCGCGGCTCGTCGCCGCTCGACTGTTCCGGGGAGCGTGGCTCCCCGTCGTCCTCGACGAACGCCGCGAACGCCCCCATCGTGTTCGAGCCGCCGCCCGCGCAGGCGATCACCGAGTCCGGAAGCGAGCCGGTCTTCTCGATGGCCTGCTCGCGGGCCTCCTCGGAGATGACCGCCTGGAAGTCCCGGACCATCTTCGGGAAGGGGTGCGGGCCGACGACGCTGCCGATGACGTAGTGGGTCGTCTCGACGGTGGTCGCCCAGTCGCGCATCGTCTCGGAGATGGCCTCCTTGAGCGTCCCGCGCCCGACGGTCACCGGATTCACGTCGGCCCCGTTGATCCGCATCCGGAAGACGTTGGGTCGTTGCCGAGCGATGTCGGTCTCGCCCATGTAGATCTCACAGGGCATGTCCAGGTGGGCGGCTGCCATCGCCGTCGCGGTGCCGTGCTGGCCGGCGCCGGTCTCTGCGATGATGCGCTCTTTGCCCATGTACTTCGCCAGCAGCACCTGGCCCAGGGCGTTGTTGAGCTTGTGTGCGCCGCCGTGGAGCAGGTCCTCGCGTTTCAGGTAGACGTCGGTGTCGTACCGCGCCGAGAGCTGCTCGGCGTACTGCAGCGGGGTCGGCCGGCCGCCGAAGTCGGCCAGTCGCTCACGGAACTCGTCCATGAAACCGTCCTCGTTGTTCAAAACGTACCGCTCGTAGGCGTCCTCCAGCTCCTCGATGGCCGGCATCAGCGCCTCTGGTACGTACTGTCCGCCGTACTCGCCGAATTTGGGGTCGTGTGCGTCCTCCGTGCTCATGTCTGTGTCTCCGCGTTCGTCAGTCGTCGCGTGTTCGCTGCCACGTCGGTGTCCGCGCCGTGGTCCATGATGGCCGAGCCGACCAGCAGTGCGTCGGCACCGGCGCTGCGCATCCGCCGAACGTCGTCCGGCGTGTGTATGCCGCTTTCGGCAATGAGGGTGACGCTCTCAGGGGCCGACTCGCTCACCCGCTCGAACGTCCCCAGGTCTACGTCGAGTTTCGCCAGGTCGCGGTTGTTGATACCGATCACGTCGGCACCGGCGTCGACGGCCTGTTCGACCTCGCGTTCGGTGTGTGCCTCCACGAGGACCTGGAAGCCCCGGTCGCGGGCCGCAGTCACCAGGTCGTCCAGGTCGTCGGTGCCGTCTTCCTCCAGGAAGCGGACGATGAGCAGGACGACGTCGGCCGCGACGACGTCCAGCTGGTCCTCGTGGAGGACGAAGTCCTTGCGCAGGACGGGCACGTCGACGGCCTCGCGGACCTGCTGGAGGATCTCCGCCGAGCCGCCGAAGTGGTCGGGCTCGGTCAGCACCGACAGCGCCGCCGCGCCGCCTGCGACCATCCGCGTTGCGAGCGCGACCGGATCGTCGGTCCGCTCGCCATCGGTCGTCGGGCTGGTCGGCTTGATCTCCGCGATCAGCGGCACGCGGCCGTCGTCCTCGGCGTCCTCGAACGCGGCGGACAGCGAGCGCGCGTCGACGGCGACCCGCTCGCCGCCGCCACCGCGCTCGCGCGCCGCCGCGAGTATCGACTCCACTTCCGGTGCGATTGTACCCACACTGTCGTCCATTACTGAACACTAACGTACAGAAGTGTACATAAGGGTTGTCTTCGGCGCCGACCGGGGGCGCACGTTGAAGGGGTGAGCGGGCCACAGGCAACGCATGGACACGCCGACAGACGACGCTGGCATCTACGCGCGGGAGTCGGACTACCTCGACCGGTACGTCCAGTTCGGGGCGGCCGGTGACCGGATCATCTCGCTGTCGTTCCCGACACATCCCGAGGACGTCACCAGCGACGAGCACGCGCTGCTGGACCGCATCGACGACTACCTCACCGGCACCGAGGACGACTTCCGGGACGTCACCGTCGGGCTGACGGTCCCGACCGATCAGCGCCGCGTGCTGGAGGCGGTCCGCGAAATACCCTACGGCGAGAACGCCACCGTCGAACAGGTCGCGCGGATGACCCCCGATCTGGACTCGTCCGACCAGGAGGATCAGACTGCGGTCCGCGAGGCACTGGCGGGCAATCCCGTCCCGTTGCTCATCCCGGACCACCGGGTGCGCGACGGCCCAAGCGCCGCCCCGCCGCCGGTCGAGCAGAAACTCCGGTCGCTGGAGGGGCTATGACCACAGTCGTTCGATCCCGAGTCCCTCGTGGACACCCAGTTCCAGGGCGTTGACGAGGTAGTGCGCGACGACGACGGCCAGCAGGCTGTCGGTGACGATGAACAGGCCGGCCAGCCCCAGGCCGAGCGTCCCCGTGACGACGATTCCGACACGTCCCTGGGCGCCGTGGCCGAGCGCGAACGCGACCGAGGAGACGATGGCCATCGCCCACGCCGGCGCGCCCAGGCCGGCGACGGGGACGCCGATGGCCGCCGCGCGAAAGAGCAGTTCCTCGACGATGGCGATGATCGGCAGGATGACCCCCAGGAGGACCACCCAGCCGCCGACGGTGTCCGGTGCCAGCAACCCGCGGACCGACTCGTCGAAGGCCATGTCGAACCCCGCCGCGAGCGACGCGGCCGCCTCGTTGCCCAGCCAGAAGCCGACGCCGGCGGCGACGCCGATGGCGAGTGCCGGCCACCCCGTCGAGAGCGGCGCGGCCGTGACACCGAAGGCGCTGGCCGGGATCTGGAAGTAGAACGCGCCCGCCAGCAAGAGCGCACCGAACAGCCCCTGTGTGAGTGCGACGTTCGCGAGCAACGCGCCCGTGGAGATGTCCGCTGGCTGGCTCGCCCGCTGCGATTCGATCCAGCGTCGCCGTCTTGCGCTCTCGGGTGTCTCGAAGCGGGGAATGACGGGATCGGTGGCCGGCCCGTCGGCGTGGTCGTCCAGCGACGGCACGCCCTCGGCGGTCGCGGAGAGCGCTCGCTCGTCGTCGGTGAGTCCCTGCGAAAGGCGTGCGAGCGCGAGCAACGCGGTCAACAGAAGTCCCGTCAGGCCGACGAAGGCGGCCCAACCGGACACGGCTCTACTGCGGGCTGGGGCTGCCGCCCTGGCGGCCGACCTCGTGTTCGAGGGCCTTGCCCGTGATGGACTTCAGGCGGTCGACCAGCGAGTCCTTCTCGGTCTCGCCCGACAGCGCGACCTCCAGGACCTCCGAGATGTGGGAGACGGGGACGATCTCGATCATGTCCTCGTACTCCTCCTCGATCATCACGTCCTGGGTGTTGGCTTCGGGGATGATGACCGTGTCGAGGCCGGCCTTGGCGGCCGCCTCGATCTTGTGGGTGACACCGCCGACCGGGAGCACGTCCCCGCGGACGGAGAGCGACCCGGTCATGGCGATGTTCTGCTCGACGGGGACGTCCTCCAGCGCGGAGATGACCGCCGTCGCGACCGTGATGGAGGCGGAGTCGCCGTCGACGCCGCCTTCGCCGGCCTGGACGAACTGGATGTGGACGTCCTTCTCGGAGATGTCCTCGTCGCTGAACTTCTTGATGATCGCCGAGACGTTCTGGACGGCCTCCTCGGCCATCTCCTTGAGTTGGCCGGTCGCGATGACCTGGCCGGGGCCCTGCGAGGGCGTGACCTCGGCCATGACGGGCAGGACGATCCCGCTGTCCTCGCCCATCACGGCGAGCCCGTTGACGCGACCGACGACGTCGCCGGTGTTGACCGTCAGTTCGTAGTCCTTGCGGCGCTCGATGTAGTTGTCCGCGAGCTGTTGCTCGATCGAGCGGCTGCGGCGCTTGGCTCGCAGGACGTCCGAGCGTTCGGTGCGGTCCTTGTCCTCGGCGCGGGCGATGTCGCCCGCGACGCGGACCAGGCCACCGAGGTCGCGGAACTTCAGGGTCAGGTGACCCTTCCGACCCGCACGGCGGCGGGCTTCGAGGATGAGTTCCTCGACGGCGTCCTCGGTGAAGTGGGGGAGTCGCCCGTCGTTCTCGACCTCCTGGGCGACGAACCGGGCGTACTTCCGGCGCATCTCGGGGTCGTCCTCGATGGTGTCGTCCATGTACACCTCGTAGCCGTACCCCTTGATACGGGAGCGCAGCGCCGGGTGCATGTTCTCCATGGCGTCGAGGTTCCCGGCCGCGATCATGATGAAGTCACAGGGGACGGGTTCGGTCTGGACCATCGCACCCGAGGAGCGCTCGGACTGGCCCGTGATCGAGAACTCGCCCTCCTGGATGGCCGTCATCAGCTTCTGCTGGCTGCGGATGTCCAGGGTGTTGATCTCGTCGATGAACAGGACACCCTTGTTGGCCTTGTGGATGGCGCCGGCCTCGACGCGGTCGTGGCTCGGAGTCTCCATGCCGCCGGACTGGAACGGGTCGTGGCGGACGTCGCCCAGCAGCGCACCGGCGTGGGCGCCGGTCGCGTCCTCGAAGGGGGCGGTCTTCTGGCTGGCGTTGCTGATCAGGAGGTTCGGGATCATCGCGTCGCTGCCCCGCGATCCGTAGCGGAAGGCCAGGTAGATGACACCCGCTGCAAGGATGCCCAGCAGGATCTGCTGGACGATGATCAGCGAGTAGCCGATCACGATGGCGATGATGATCCACATCAGGAAGGTCCGCATCTGGTTGCGCTTGCGGGCTTCCTCCTTGTGGGCATCGACGATCTGTTCGCCCTTGCCGCTGGGAACCGTCCGGACCTTCGGCTCGTTCCCGTCGTCGGGGTTGTGATAGACGAGAACGTCCTGGAGTTCCTCGCGGGGGAGCAGTTGGCTCATCGCCTTCGCCAGCATCGACTTGCCCGTTCCGGGCGAGCCGATCATCATCACGTGTCGGCGCTGCTTTGCGGCTTTCTTGATCACGTCTCGGGCGTGGTCCTGCCCGATGACCTGATCGACGAGGCGGTCGGGGACCTCGATGTCGGCGGTCGAATCGATATCGAGACCGCCAAGCAGGTCCTCCTCCTCGCCGTCCAGGTGTGAGTCTCCCTCGACCTCGACGTCGCTACCGAGCGTCGTCTCGGACGAGGTGCCGTCATCGCTTCGTGGCTCGTCGACCGTCGGCTCTGACCCCTGGTCGTCACTGGTCTCGCCAGGGCTGTCGGCCGCCGTGGCCTCGCCGGCGTCGGACTCGTCCTGGCCGGCGTCGGGAGCCGCGTCTTGTTCGGTATTGTCGCTCATACAAACGTTGCTAACATCGGATTTCAAGGGCTGTCTACTGATATACTTTCTCCCCGTATCCGGCACCGACACACACCGAAAACCGCCAGACTGCGTCGGGGTACAGCACAATCGAACTGTCCCTGCTGTCCCGTCGTCGGGTTTATGAAACCACCAGTCACACAGTGGGGTATGCGTGGTTTCTACATCGGGCGGTTCCAGCCCTATCACGACGGCCATCACGCGATGGTCGAGCGGATCACCGACGAGGTCGACGAACTCGTCCTGGGGATCGGGAGCGCCGACGACTCCCACACGACTCACGACCCGTTCACCGCGGGCGAGCGCATCATGATGATCACCAAAGCGGTCGCCGAGTTCGACCTGACGACCTACGTCGTCCCCCTGGAAGACATCAACCGGAACGCCGTCTGGGTGAGTCACGTCCAGAGCATGTGTCCGGACTTCGACGTGGCTTACTCGAACAACCCGCTGGTGGTACGGCTCTTCGAGGAGGGCGGCATCGAGGTCCGTCAGTCGCCGATGTTCGACCGGGACCGCCTGGAGGGCAGCGAGATCCGCCAGCGGATGATCCACGACGAGTCCTGGCGCGACCGGGTCCCGGACTCGGTGGTCGACGTCATCGAGGAGATCCACGGCGTCAAACGCCTCCAGCACGTCTCGGACAGCGACTCCATGGACCGCTACACCGCAGAGGACGAGGAGATCGACGAACCCGGTGTCGGTGACCCCGCGGATCAATGATCACACTCGCGTCGGACTTCGGGTCGCCGTATCCGGCGGCGATGAAGGGCGTTGTCTGCCAGCGGAGCGACGCCCGTATCGAGGATATCGCCCACGACTTTCCCCGGCAGGACGTCCGCGCCGCGGCGTTCTGGCTGACACAGACGCTGCCGTACTTTCCGCCGGCGGTCCACTGCGTGGTCGTCGACCCCGGCGTGGGGACCGACAGAGACGCGGTCGTCGTGCGTGCGGGCGATCACGCCATCGTGGCGCCGGACAACGGAGTCGCGCTCCCGGTCGCTCGCGCGCTCGGGGACGACGATTTCGAGGTGTTCACCTGGGCCTACGAGGACCCGGCCAGTTCGACGTTCCACGGCCGGGACGTCTTCGCGCCCGCCGCGGCGGCGGTTCACGAGGCCGGCGTCGACGCCCTTTCGGCGATGGAGCGGACCGCCCGGACCGACGACTTCGTCGACCTGCAGTTCCCAGTTGCGGAGACGACCGCCGACGGTGCGAACGGCGAGGTGCTCGTCGTCGACGGCTTCGGCAACGTCATCACGAACGTTCCGGGGAGCGTACTCGACGGCCGCTTCGGGGGGCGTATCGAGGTGGCCGACGAGTCCGTCCCGGTCCGGCGTGCCTACGCAGCCCTGGCACCGGGCGAGCGACTCGTCACCGTCGGGAGCCACGGCAACGTCGAACTCGCGGTCAACCAGGGGCGGGGCGACGCGGCCTTCGACGTCGACGTCGGCGACCCGATTCGGCTGGGACTGTAGCCGAACACGTTCGGCTTGCCACGTTTTAGGGGGGCCAAAAATAGATGGCGTTGAGTGCTTTAGGGGAACCTAATCCAAATATGCCGGAGAGACGAGACCTGTTGAAGACCGTTGGAATCGCCGCGACTGGCCTGCTCGCCGGCTGTCCGGACTCGACTTCGAGTGCGGAGTCCGGTGACCAGGAGACGACGGCTACGGCCACGGCGACCGAGGAACCGACGGCCACCCAGGAGCCGACAGAGGTCGACGCGATGACGGCTGTCGCGGCCGAGTGGTCCGTCTATCGCGCCCGGCTCTACGACGCAGTGGCGCTGGGTCGGGCCGGTGCCCCCGCCGCCGGTGCAACCGTCGCCCAGAACGTCTTCGCTCGCTTCGAGGGCGCCGTCCAGTCCGGCCAGAGCTACGTCCACACCTTCGAGACGACCGGTGAGCACGGCTACTTCTGTGTCCCCCACGAAGCGGCCGGGATGAAAGGAACTATCGTCGTCGAGGCCTAACTTTAGGCCGACCGAAAACCGGTGGCTTTTTGTGTTTTAGGCAAACCTAGAAAATTGTATGCCGGGTCACCGACCACACAGATGGCCGCCAGCAGTGGGAGGAGCGAGCGTGGTGGCAGGCACCGGTCCCGCCGTCGGTCGACCCGGAGCCAGCACGACGACGGGGGGTGTTCGCCAGGGGCTGTAGCTGTCCATGCTCGGTTCGTGGCTGCGCGGCGGCGTCTACCGTGGGCACGGTTCTGCCGCCGCACACGCGAGTCCCGGCTCGCGTCTGTCCCATCTTCTCGCCCGCACGAGCGGGCATCCCGGAATCTCCCAGCAGTCTTCGCGTCTCCCGCTTAGCCCTGGGTGTGTCCCGACTCGATCGGGTCGAACTGCTCTATCTCCCGCTCGATGTACTCCCGTTCGAAGTAGAGGAGTTCGACGCCGACGACGGTGACGGCGACGACGAGCACCGCATAGAACGTCGCCGGCTCTCTCGAATAGAGGTTCCACAGCATCAGCGGGAAGAACACCGCCGAACCGACCGTCCCGACGGCCGGCGGGAGCGCCCACACCTCGTCGGCGTCGCGCTGCCGGAACGCGAGCGCACACGCCCCGCCGAAGACGACGATGAACGACAGCGACGCGAAGGACGTGATGGCGCTGAGCGATCCGACAGCCGCGAAGGCCGCGGTGACGCCGCCGACGAGCAGCAGGATGCGCTCCGGTGCACCGTCGGCGTCTGCATCACCGATGTCGTCGGGCAACAGGTCGTCCGTGAGCAGTCCCTGAGCGAAGTGCGCCGTCGAGAACAGCGTCGCGTTGATGGCGCTCCCCGTCGAGAACAGCGCCGACGCCGAGAGCAGGACGGCACCGGCCGTCGCCAGCCCGTACGGTTCTGCCATCGTCGCCGCCGCGTCCTTCAGCGCGACGTGGGGATGGCTGGTGAGCGCGTCGGGCACTAGCGTGACCGTGACGACGCCGACGAGGACGTAGACGGCGACGGCGACCGGGATGGAGATGTAGACCGCTCGCCGGATGGTCTCGACGGGGTCCTCGATCCGACCCTGGTCGTAGAACAGCAGTTGCCAGCCCTGGAACGCGACGAAGGAGATGGCCGCCGCGACGATCGGACCAGGGCCCGTCAGTCGGCCGAGACCGAGCGCCAGCGAGACGTCACCCCGGTTCGCGACGTAGCCCAGACCGACCACACCGAACGCGACGAGGATGGCGACCTTCAGCCCGACCAGGACGGTCTCTGCAAGCCCCGTCGAGCGGGCCCCCAGAAGGTTCAGTCCGACGAACGCCGCGACCGCCAGCACCGAGACGACTGGCCGGGTCGGCAGGCCCGCGACGCCGTCGGGCAGCCCCAGCGCGACCGTGAACTCCGCGAACGCGAACGCGTACATCGCCATCGACCCGACGTAGCCAAAGAGGAGCGTCCAGCCGACCATCCCGGCCAGCGTCGAGTTCCCCAGGTAGGACTGGACGAACGAGACCGTCCCGCCACGGGTGTCGCCGAGATCGTTGAGCGCGTTGTACGAGTAGCCCGCACACAGCGCGACGACGCCGGCCAGTACGAAGGCGGCCCACGTCGCTCCCATCGTGATGCCCGCGACGACGCCCAGCACCGCGTAGATACCGCCACCGATCATCCCGCCGAGCGCGATCGAGACCGCAGCTGTGAGTCCAAGGTCTCCGTCGCTCATTGGACCCGGGGCTTGCTGGGCGAGATAAAAGAACGTGGTGTCGCACTAGGCGGACGAGGAGTGCGAAAAATTGCTAGCTGGGGCGCTCACGGCCACGCAGCCGCGGTTCTGGCCGCCTGGATCGATACTGTCCCACTCCGTCACGAATCCTCGACCGACGCGAACCCGCTCACCTCGATCCAGCCGTCCTGTGGCCCGCGCAGTCCGACGAACAGCCGTTCGTAGTACATGTCGACCCCGCGACGCGGTGCCTCGTAGCTGTTCACGCCGTTGTGGACGAGTCTGATTCCGACGTCTGCCTCGGGCGGTGCGTCGTAGGCGACGTACACCCGGCTCGTGTAATCGAAGCAGGTCTGCCCCGGGTCGGGTCCCGCCACGTTCGGACAGGGGCGTTCCCGGCGGCCGTCTCTCGGCCCGATCACCGGTTCGTTGCTGTACGGGTCGCTGGTATCGATGACTCCGTCGGCGGGTACGGTCGCTCCGAACTGGGTGACCGAGTAGCGGCGGCCGTCCGGCTGGCGCTCGGCCGGGAGCTCGTCGACCTCGATCCGGACCATCCGCCCGTGGTCGGTCTCGATCACGCTGTAGCGCCACGACTCGGGCGCGTCGGCGGTTCCGTCCCGGATCGCCGAGGCGACCGGGCTCTCACCGGCCGCCGAGACCGGGAGCGGGAGATACAGCGTCACGTTCGACAGCGTCGCGTTCGTGTCCAGCGAGACGCCGTAGCCGTACGTGCTGTCCTCGACGACGGGCGGCGACGTGACGGCCGGCCCGAACAGGAGGACCGCCACGACCAGGGCGACGAGGGCGAGCCCGATTCCGGCCTTCGTAGTGGGTCGCACGTGTGATCGACTCCCGATGGGCGGACGTTCTCTATCGACCTCCGAATAGGTACGGGCTTGGTTTCGGGGACTCGCGTCTGCTCGCTCCCGGCGAAATAAAAATACGAGTTCCGACCGCCAGCTTCGAGGGTCGCTACGCGACCTCGCTTAACTCGACTCGAACTCTCGTCGAGTTAGTCGCTCGCGCTGAACTGCTCGCGTGTCTAACTCGACGAGATGACGTCGTCGATACGGACGATCATCGTCGCGGCCTCGGTCGCCGAATCGACGGCCTCGCGCTTGACTGCGGCGGGGTCGAGGATGCCGTACTCGACGGGGTCGCCGACGACGCCGGTCTGCCCCTCGCTGATGACGCCGGCGATGCCCTCGCTCTCGTGTTCGGAGCGGAGGTCGACGAGCGCGTCGATGGCGTCCAGCCCGGTGTTCTCGGCGAGCGTGCGGGGGAGGACGTCGACCGCGTCGGCGAACGCTTCGACGGCCAGCTGCTTGCGGCCCTCGATCGAGGCGGCCTCGTTACGGATGTGGTCGGCGATGGCGATCTCGGTCGCGCCAGCGCCGGGGACGACACCGCCCTTGTCCAGGGCGGCGGTGACGACGTCCAGCGCGTCGGTGAGTGCGCGCTCGATCTCGTCGACGACGTGCTCGGTCGAGCCGCGGGCGAAGACGGTGACGGACTTGGCCGCGGCGCCGCCGCGGATGAACGTCACCTCGTCGTCGCCGTGCTTCTCGACGGCGACGCTGTCGGCGTGGCCCAGCGCGTCCTCGGTCAGGTCGTTGACGGAGCCGACGCGCTTGGCGCCGGTCGACTCGACGATGTCCTTGGCCGTCGAGGAGTCGACGCTCTTGGCGACGAAGATGCCCTCTTTCGCCAGCGTGGCGGCGACGAGGTCGGCGACGCCCTCGGTGACGAAGACGACGTCGGCCCCGCTGTCGACGATGGCCTGCGCGTAGCCCTGGAGCTCCTGCTCCTCGGCGTCGAGCGCGGCGTTGAGTTCGTCGACGTTCGTGACGTTGTAGCTGGCGTCGATGTTGCTCTCCTTGACCTCCAGCTCGGCGTCCAGCACCGCGATGTCGGCGTCGTCGACCGACGTCGGCATGTTGTCGTGGACGGGCGTCTCGTCGATGATGACGCCCTCGACCAGTTCGGTCGCCGACGAGGCGGCGCCGGTCTGGGTGTGGATCTCGATGTTGTCGCGGACGACGCCGTCGTCGGTCTTGGCGTGCCGGACCGCGTCGACGACGACCTCGGCCAGACGGTGGGCCTCGACGTCGCCGGTGCCCTTGCCGGTCATCGAGGACTCGGCGACTTCGACGAGCGTGTCGTCGTCCAGATCGACGTCGAGGACGTTCTCCTCGATGGACGCCTGGGCCAGCTGGGCCGCAGCGTGGTAGCCCTCGACGATGGTCGTCGGGTGGACGTCGTCGTCCAGCAGGTCCTCTGCCTTCGCGAGCAGTTCACCGGCCAGGACCGACGCCGTGGTCGTCCCGTCGCCGACCTCGTCCTCCTGGGTCTGGGCGACCTCGACGATCATCTGCGCCGCGGGGTGCTCGATGTCCATCTCCGAGAGGATGGTCGCGCCGTCGTTCGTGATGACGACGTCCCCGTCGTCGGAGACGAGCATCTTGTCCATTCCGCGGGGGCCGAGCGTCGTCCGTACCGACTCGCTGACGGCCTTTCCGGCGGAGATGTTCGACGACTGTGCGTCCTTGCCGTGTGTGCGCTGGGCGTCCTCGTCGAGAATGAAGAGGGGCTGGCCGCCCATGCGTCGCTGGCCAGATGACATATGTGGGTTACCTCACCTAAGTCATCGTAAGCGGTTCTATATAAAAGTATCGAACAGGGGCGCCCCCGTGACCGACCGACGACGCGGGTACACTCCCCGTCGGACGGTCCCCCGCGGCGATGGTTTAATGCGGCGGTACGCGTACCGTAGGGGTGATGCTCGAACTGGAGCACGGGTTCCGTATCGTCGACGTGGCGGGCCAGATAGAACCCGACGAACAGCGCCGGCCGCGACCCGGTATCGGCGGCGCCGAGCAGTTCGAGCGGGAGATGCGTCAGGCCGGCATCACGCGGGCGCTCGTCCACCCGAAGGCACGCGAGGGGAGCTACCTGAAGGCCAACAACGCCGTGGCACGGACGACAGTCGAGCGGCCACTGGTCGTGCTCGCCCGACTCAACGGCGCACGGGAGGTCGGTGACGGTCCGACGGCGACACTCCGGAACCTCGCCAGTCGGCGTGGGCCCGAACACGTCTCGCCGGAGGACGTCGAGCAGTTCGCCTACGACGACCGGTTCTGTGGGTTCGTCCTGGACCCTGCGGTGGACGGCCTGCCCGACGAGGCCGTCCTCGAAGAACTCGCCGCCGTCTCACAGCCGGTCCTGGTCCACGGCGGCGAGGCGTTCCCACCCGCCGCAGTGGCCGACACGCTACTCGACGGTGGCTTCCCGGTCGTCCTCTCGCATTTCGGTGCCCATCCGCTGCGCCGGGACCTGATGGAGGAGGCCATCGAACTGCTCGACAGCTACGGGTCGCTCTATCTGGACACCAGCGTCGTGCGCTACCGTGACCCGCTGGAGCGGGCCATCCGCGAGCATCCCGACAGGGTCTGTTTCGGCAGCGGTGCCCCGGACGCCCATCCCAACGTCGCCGTCATGGAGATTCTCACGCTGGATGTCCCCGAGGACGCGATGAAGAAGGTGTTCTCGAACAATCCCGGCCGCGTCTTCGAACCGCTCGCGCCGTAGTCCGGCCCGCTAGCGCCAGTCGTAGACCGTCACCGCCCGGTCGGCACGCACCGAGCGACCGTTCGGGTTCCGTCTCTCGGTCCGATCTCTGACGGATGCGCCCAGCCCGTCTTTTATCCCCCGGCCGATACCGGCCACGACCTCCCGGCCCGTCCCGACCCACTCCGAGAGGGCCGTCTCGTTCCTGGCGACGCCTTTCAGCGCGTCGGCGCCGTCGCGCCCGGCGTGACTGGCGATCCGCCGGACGACGGTCGGTCGGGGGCCGTAGTTCTTCACGAGCCGATAGGACAGCGACTGGTACTTCGACCGCCAGTCGGTCGCCAGCATCCCGCCGTCGGACTCGAACTCGCGGCTGGCGGTCATCGTCCCGTCCCAGATGACCTCGTGGTCGGTCCCGGCCAGACGGTGTGCCAGGTCCCGCGCGCCGCCGACGTCCAGGTACTCGTCGAAGCCATCCAGCGCGTCGAGTACCTCGCGTCGGAACGCAACGTTCCCCGGATTGAAGTACGTCACCTCCCGGCCGGCGATGGTCCGCATCTCCTTGGTCTCGGTCGTCAACCCGGCCGTTAGATGTTCGTGCGTGGGGCCGGTGACGACGTCGCCGGCGGACAGTCCGGCTCGGACCGCCTCGGCCCATCCGGCCTCCACCGAGAGGGTCTGGTCGATCAGCGCGACGGCGTCGCCGGTGATCCTGTCGAGGCCGGCGTTGCGCGCCGTGTTGACCGACCGGTCGGCGATCTCGACCAGTACCGAGACGTCCTCGTGGTCCCGGACCATCCCCGTGGTCCCGTCGGCCGAGGGGCCGTTGACCACGACGACTTCGGCCTCGGGTACGTGCTCGGCGAGTGCGTCCAGACAGCCGGAGAGTTCCTCCCGGCCGTTCAGTGTCGGGACCACCACCGATAGCTCCATACTACCCGGTACTTCGCCGGAACTGCATAAATGTCGCGGGGTTGTGACCGTCTAGACGTGGGTGTTCCAGTACGAGACGGAGGCGACCTTCTCGCCCAGCGGTGTCCCCCCGATGACCGTGTCGATCGAGCGGAACGAGGCCGCCAGTTCGTTGGGGATCTTCCGGTAGAATCCGTACGGAAGGACCCAGTCGTGGGTGGCCTCGGTCAGTTCGAGTCCGGCGCCGTCGAGCAACCGGTCGACCTCCCAGCGCGAGTAGAGCCGCGAGCCCATCGGAAGCGCCCAGTTGTAGATCGAGCGCGTCGAGAACCGATTGAACGTGTCGAAGACGACCTGTTCTTTGGCCACTCTGCGCATCTCTGCGAGGAACGCTGCCGGGGTGTCCGCCAGATGGAAGAAGCGCATCGCGAGCACCGCGTCGAAGTGGTCGTCGGGGAACGGGAGCCGAGCGGCGTCACCACGCATGAACTCGACGTGATCGTCGACACCGACCGCCGCGGCCTTCTGGCGGCCCTGCTGGAGCATCGGACCCGAGATATCGAGTCCGACGATGTCGGCGCCCCGCTCGGCGAGCATGACGGTGAACCGTCCGGTACCGCAGGCGACCTCGAGGATGCTCCGATCCTCGACAGGGCCCAAGGCGTCGAGGACGGCCTGCTTCTCCCGGCGGTCGATGAGCCGGCCGCCGCGAGAGAACCGCTTGTCCTCGTACTCCTCGGCCACGTTGTCGGCCTGGTACCACTCCTGCCCTTTCACGACTCAATCGTCCCCACTGGGGGAATAAAACGATACTGGAATCGTCGGTCGGTTGTGAACCGTCACACGGCGTGCGTGTTTAAGGTATCATAATACAATCCATACACTCCGTATTGTATGATCATACATATAGCCAACTTTTACGAGGATGTTTGCACTCTTGTCCAGTATGAGCTCGATTTCCGACGAAACGCTGGCAACCCCCTTCGCGACCGACGAGTTCCGCGAGCGGCTCCGTGATCTGCCGCCGAGCGCGAAACTCGTCGCGAAGGTACTGGAGGACGAGGCGCCGCTCTCGCAGGGACAACTGGCCGACGCATCGTTGCTCCCGGACCGGACCGTCCGCTACGCACTGAACCGACTCGAAGACTCCGGACTCGTCGAGTCCCGCTATAGCTTCACCGACGCACGCAAACAGGTGTACTTTTTGTCGACCTGACCGTCACGTTCGATGATGGACTGGACGCGGGTCGCGGTCCCCGTGGCGACGCGTGCACCGACAGGAGAGACTGCTGCCTACGTGCTCGACGATACACTTCTCGTCGACCCCGCCGCCCGCAGCGACGCGCTCGACGCCGCCGTCGGGGCCGCCGACGTCGACCACGTCGCGGTCACGCACCACCACCCCGACCACGTAGGCGCGCTCGCGCACTATGTCCGCGAGACGGGTGCGACCGTCTGGGCCCGCGAGGGACGGACGGCCGCCTTCGAGCGCGCGACCGGACTGGCGCCGGACCGGACCTTCGCCGAGGGGACGACGATTCCGACCGCCGAGGGGTCGGTGACGGTGCTGGACACGCCCGGTCACGCCCCCGAGCACGTCGCCTTCGCCGCGGACGAGGCGGTCGTGACGGGTGATCTGGCCGTCGCGGCCGGGAGCGTCGTCGTCGGCGCCCCGGAGGGCGACATGCGCGCTTACCTGACCTCGCTCCGGCGCCTCGCCGCCAGGGAACCAGCTCGCCTCCTGCCGGGCCACGGCCCCGTCATCGAGGACCCGACGGCGACTTGCGAACGCCTGCTGGGACACCGACTGGACCGCGAGGCGCGCGTTCGCGCGGCGGTCCTCGACGGTGCCGTGACCCCCGACGAGGTGCTGGACACTGCCTACGAGAAGGAGCTCTCCGGCGTTCGGGACCTCGCTCGTGCGACGGTCGTCGCCCATCTGGAGAAACTCGCCGTCGAGGGGGACATCTTCTGGGACGGCGAGCGGGCGACGCCCGCGTGAGGTCGGTCCGCGACACGCACTTTTTCCGCGTCCACGCGAAACGAAGGGTATGGAGTCGCTCGAATCCGAACTGGCCCGCGCTCGGGACCTCGACGTGGGGGCACTCGCCGATGCTATCGAGGCCATCGGGTTCGAGTGTACGCGCTGTGGCGCCTGCTGCAAAGCCGAATCCGGGTGTGAAAGCGAGGTCGACGAGGACGACGGCGATCCACACACGGCGACGGTGTTCCCAGACGAGATCCGGCGGTTGCAGGCGACCGGCGACTACGACTTCCGTGACGTCGCCCGGCCGATGCCGTACGGGCTGACCGACGGCCCCGAGGGGCCCGAGGGCGAGACCTTCGAGTGGGCGCTCCAGACCGACGACTGTGGCGACTGCACGTTCTACGAGGAGACCGACGGCGTCGGCGCCTGCACCGCCCACGGGGACCGGCCGCTCATCTGTCGAACGTATCCGTTCAGCGTCGCGCTCGGTGGGACCTCCCAGCCGATGGGCGAGATCGTCGACAGCGTCTCGCTGGCCAACCCCGGTGCCAACGAAACCGACGACGACTCTGGAACGCTCCAGGCCCACGAGTGCGAGGGACTGGGTCGCGATATCGACCGTGCCGACGCGGAGGAACTGGCGGCAGCGCTGAAAGAACGGGCCATCCGTGAACTGGAAGAAGCGATCGGCGTCCGGGAGCAGTACCGGCCGGTCGAGACCGGCCACGGCGAGGTCGTCGTCCACGATTCAGAGGGGCAGAAGCGTCCGGACGGGACGCCGATCGAGACAGAGCGAGAGGGGTGACCGAGACGTGACTCACCGGCCGTGGGATGGCTGCCGCGGTGGTCGGCCTAGATGTTCTCGTCGAGGATCTCGCCGACCGCGAAGTTCGATTTGACCTCCGTCACTTCGATCTTGACCCGCTCGCCGATCTCGGCACCGGGGACGATGATGACGTAGCCACGCTCGACGCGGGCGATGCCGTCGCCCTGCTTCCCGATATCCTCGATCTCGACGTAGCGCGTCTCGCCGGGTTCGACCGGGGGCTGTGGCTGGTCCGGCGGCGTCTCGCTCACCGACGCCTCGCTCGATTCGGCTTCCTCGTCTTCTGCAGAGATGAGTGCGACGCGATAGGTACCGCCCGCCTCGACGGCGCCGGTCTCGACCTCGCGGCGCGGCACCTCGACGACGTACCGGTCACCCTCGTCAGTCACGTCAGCACTGAACAGACACAGGAGTTTCTCCGAGATTTCCAATGTAGTAGACCTCCGTTTTCGCTACTGTTCGCCCACCACCATAGAACTGCCGGACGCTTCACCGCCTGTTTTCCCCCTGTACCAACCACCGGGTCGAGGCCGCTGTGGCGGTGTCGATTCAGGATAGCTTACCAGGAAAACCGCAGGACGGCGCGGCGTTAACCGACTGTACCAAACCCCCTAAGGGAGTCTCGGGTGTACCCTGATACGTACCAATGAGCGCGACCGCACAGGCGACCGATGCCCCACTCTCGGACAAGCAGCGTCGAATCCTGGAGTACCTCGAAGCCAACGCCGATAGCCAGACCTACTTCAAATCACGGCTCATCGGCGAGGAACTCGATATGTCCGCGAAGGAGGTCGGCGCGAACATGACCGCCATCGCCAACAGTCCCAACACGCTCGACGTCGAGAAGTGGGGCTACTCCTCGTCGACGACCTGGATGGTCGACGCCTGAAACTGGCCGTTCTGACTCGATATACCCACTACCCCCGCTGCCGTTTCTCCGCACCGTTCAGGGATCGTACCGGAGCAGCGAGTCCGCCTCGCCGGCCAGCGCCGCGGCGTCGTCACCGAACGAATCAGCGTACCGGACGACCAGCGTCAGCACTGTCTCCGGCTTCGTGATGGTGTAGCCGTCGGTCCGCGAGAGCAGGCTGGCCGCCTCCAGGTCGCTGGCGTAGTTGCTCACCGTCGGTCGGGAGACGCCGAGTTCCGTCGCCAGCGCCGAGGCCGTCACGTCGGGGTTCCGCAGGAGCGTCACGAGCATCCCGCGGGCCGTCTCCCGGCGGAGGAACCCCAGGATGACCTGTTCGGTCTCGGAGAACTGCCCGGCCGGGAAGTACCGGCGGTAGTCCCCGTCCTTCCGGGAGGCGACGACGTTCTCGTTCTCCAGGCGGTGGAGGTGGTGCTGGGTCTCACCGGTACCCAGTTTGAGGTCGTCACGGAGCTTCGAGAAGTGCGTGCCGGGGTGGGCCGAGACGTAGCCGGCGATCGCGCCGGGCGCGTCACTGTCGCTGGACTCGTCGCCGTCGCCGAAGCGGGCGAACGGGCTCGCTGCGCCCAGGGCAGCGAAGCGGCGGAGCGTGGCCCGCTTGTCTTCGTCGACCGTCCCGTCCCGACCCATAACTGTATAAGGGAAAGCGATTCCGCTGTAAAAAGGCTTCGGCCTCGATCAGGAGGACTTCTCGCTGCCGTCGTCGTCCGGGCCGCCGGCGACGTCGGTCTTGTTACCGCTGTCGATCTCGGCGTCCATCTGTTCGATCATCTCGTCGGCGCTGTCGACGCCGGCGTCCTCGCCGTGTTTGATCTTCTGGGCCTCCTCCTCCATGGCCTCGACGTCGACCTCGGCCTCCTCGTCGATCTGGCCGAGGATCTCCTCGATGTCGTCCAGGCCGAGCATCTCGCGGGTCTCGGCGTCGAAGTCGAGTCCTTCGAGGACGTGGCCGTTCTCCTTGACGTCCGAGCCCTGGAGGTGCTTGCCGTAGCGGCCGACCAGCGACGTGAGTTCCTGTGGGAGGATGAACTTCGTCGACTCGCCCTGACCGATCTCGGCCAGCGTCTCCATGCCCTTGTCGATGACGGCGCGCTCGCCCATCGACTCGGCGGATTTCGCACGCAGGACCGTCGAGATCGCGTCACCCTGGGCTTCCAGGATCTGGCTCTGCTTCTCACCCTGTGCGCGGATGATGTTGGACTGCTTGTCACCTTCCGCCGTCTCGATGGCGGAGCGCCGTTCACCCTGGGCTTCCAGGATCATGGCACGGCGTTTCCGCTCGGCGGAGGTCTGCTGTTCCATTGCCTGCTGGACGTCCTTCGAGGGGTTGACCTCGCGGACCTCGACGCTCTCGACGCGGACACCCCACTCGTCGGTGGGTTCGTCGAGTTCTTTTCGGATGCGCGAGTTGATCTCCTGGCGCTTGTTGAGCGTGTCGTCCAGTTCCATGTCACCCAGGACGGCACGCAGGGTCGTCTGGGCCAGGTTCGAGACGGCGCGCTCGTAGTTGTCGACCTCGAGGAACGCCTTCTTGGGGTCCATCACCTTGATGTAGACGACGGCGTCGGCGGTCACTGGCGAGTTGTCGCGGGTGATCGCTTCCTGCCGCGGGACGTCCAGCGTCTGGGTCCGCATGTCGAAGCGGGTGACGTCCGAGACGAACGGGTAGATGAAGTGGATACCCTGGTCGAGCAGGCCACGGTAGGTCCCCAGCACGGTGTAGGCACCTTGCTGGTACGGCCTGATGATCACGACGCTGGAATATACCAGCGCGATGGCGATGAGCAGGAACACGACGGCGACGAATCCGATGATGCCGCCGAGAATTTGCAGCGGTACTAACGCGGGGAGCATGACGCTTCGAACTCCGGGTCGCTGAAAGAAAAGCCTTCGGTGTCTGTGTCACATACTGACGCGTCTCACGCCTTCTCGGATTCGGTCGATCGCTCGCGGTCCCGCTCCAGCGCCCGGTCGATGTCGTCGTCGGTCGCCGAGACCCGTTCGACCTTCAGAACGTTGCCGCCGCCCGGGTCGACGACCATCACTTCCGCTCCCTCCTCGATGGTCCCGTCGATGCTGCGGGCCTGGTAGTAGGGGTTGAAGCCGCCGTCTTCGAGTTTGACCTCCCCCTCGGATTTGGTGACTCGCTCGGTGACGACGCCGAACTGGCCCTTGAGCGAACTCGAACTGAGCGTCTGGCCCCGTCCCGGCGCCGCGAAGTCCAGTTTCCGGTAACCCCACAGCGTCACCGCCGTCGTCGCCAGCACGACGATGGTGAGGACGATGGGTGCGAAGATGCCGAGGCTCGCGGGGATGAACAGTCCGACCAGCCCGGCCGTCAGGAGCGCCACACCCAGGACGAAAAAGTGCGTCCCCGGCGCCAGCGCCTCGCCGACGATGAGGGCAGCACCGGCGAGAAACAGCAGGATCGAGAGGGACATACCGAACAGTGGGTCGACCTGGGCGGGGGCGAGGACGGGGGCGACCAGCGAGCCTACCATACACTCCAGTAGGGGCGGCGCAGGATTAAGTGTCAGGGTTGGTCTGGACGAACAGCCCGTACAGCAGTGCCGCGCCGACGGCGACGACGGCGGGCAGTCCGAGCATCACGCTCGGGGAGGACAGCGCCGCACTGGCGAACATCCCGCCGATGGCGAGCAGGCCGATGTAGACCCCGAGTGCGACGAAGACGACGCTCTCCAGGCGTGGCCGGCCGGGCGTCACCTCGATATCCGGCGCGAACGTCCCGACCTCGCTGCTCTCGGCCTCGATATCCTCGTCGGGGTCCTCGACCCTGATGACGTCGGCCTCCGTCGCGTTCTCGTACTCCTCGACGAAGCGACTGTTCCCGTCTCCGTCGGTCGCTCGCCGCTCGTCCCCGTCGTTCATATCTCTCGGTAGCGGGTGCGCCTACAAAAGGACTTGTGACTACGGTGCCCGCTCCGTCTCGACGCCGGTGAAGACGAATCGGGCACCCTCGACCGACTGGTCGACCCTGACCGTCCACCCGTGGGACTGGGCGACGGCCCGGACGATGGCGAGACCGAACCCGGTTCCACCGTCGCTCGTCGTGTAGCCGTACTCGAAGAGCTGGTCGGGGTCCGCAGTCGAGAGTCCGGGGCCGTCGTCGGCGACGTCGAACCCGTCGTCGAGCAGTTCGACGGTCACGGTCGGATCGGTACCACCGTGCTCCACGCTATTGCGAAAGAGGTTTTCTAGCAGCGTGAGCAGCCGCGTCCGGTCGGCGTGGATGGTCCCGGCTGTCGTGATGGAGAGCCGTGCGTCGGCCGTCTCGACGTTGTCCCAGGCGTCAGTGACGACCGACCGGAAGTCGAGCGGTTCCTGCTCGGTCACGTCACCGCCCTGGCGAGCGAGCGTGAGGACATCCCCGATGATCTCGTCCATGCGCTCGTGGGAGTCCTCGATGGAGTCGACGTACCGGCGGAGTTCGGGGTCGGAGAGTTCCGAGTCGAGGACGTTGGTGTAGCCGTCGGCGACCTGGAGTGGGTTCCGGAGGTCGTGGCTGACCGTCGCCGCGACCTGATCGAGGCGGTCGTTTCGCGCCTGGAGTTGCTGGCGTGACTGTTCGAGCTCGGTCACGTCGCGCAACAGTAGAGAGTGTCCGATCCGGTGTCCGGTGTCGCGCTGTTCGATCGGTGCGACCCGCAGCGAGTAGTAGCGCGTCTCGCCATCGCGTGAGAGCGTGATACGGCTGGTCTGGTCGGCGGCTGGCAGCGTCACTTGCCCTGCGAGTTCCGGGCAGGCGGTCGCGAACGACGCCCCCTCGTGGCCGGGGAGGTCTGGCCACATCGTCACCGCCTCCTCGTTGTAGTCGACGACGCGTGTGGACTCGTCGACGACGATCACCGCGTCCGAGAGTGTCTCGACCAGGCGCGTCCTGGCGACCGGCGCGATGTCGAACAGTCCCATGCCGAAGACGCCGACGGTCGTCGCGACGATGAACGGCAGCGCGCCGTAGCCGCCGTACTGGAAGGACGGGACGGGGCCGAGCCCGAGAACCGAGGTAACGTTTCCCGTCCCGACGCCGACCGCGCCGGCGAACAGCAGTGCCGTCCGGAACCGACTGCTTCGGCGAGTCCGCCCGATGAACCGTGCGAGGACGAATACGCCCGTCAGGACGAACGCGTAGGTGATGACGAGAAAGAGGAAGTACACCGGGCCACGGACAGCACTCCCGTGGAAGAACGGTTCCTGGACCTGAATCACGTCCGTTAGAAGCAGACGGTGCCGCGGGTTCGTCACCGCCAGCACGGCGTAGCCGCCGACGACGAACGCCGACGCGGCCTGCACCCAGCGGCGCCGATGGAGGTCGCTGTCCGTGTACGCCGCGACGAAGGCGACCCACAGGAAACTCGCGACGAACCCGGTGAACTTCTCGCTGACGACGAACAGCCGCGCGAGGCGCCACTCGGTCGTCAGTACCAGCCCGATCAGTTGGGCTTGCCAGACGATCCCCGCGACGAAGATGAGCGCGAGGTACAGCCGGACGCCACGGACGCTGTGCTGTGTCCGCCAGAGGACGCCACCGACCAGCAGCGACAGGATGATCGTGACGACGGGTGGCAGGAGATGCGCCACGACGACGGAGTGAGCCGACACAGCCGTTCTATCTGATGAATGATTATCAATATACCGGCGACTACGCCGTCAACTCCCGAACTTCGCTGTGTTCACGAACCATCGGAGTGGCTACCGCGGGGCAAGCGACTTTCGGGATGGCGGCCGACCTCGCTGTATGCATCTCATCGTGCATGGCGGCGCAGGACGTTCCCCCGAACTGCCCAGTGAGCGCCGCGAGACGTTGCGGGAGGCGGCCGAGGATGCGCTGACGGCGACGACCCCGCTGGACGCGGTCCTCGCGGCAGTCCGTCCACTCGAACGGGCGCCGACGTTCAACGCCGGTCTCGGTGGCGCCGTCCAGAGCGACGGGCAGATCCGGACCGATGCGGGCGTGATGACCGACGACGGCACTGCGGGCGCAGCGTGTTCGATGGCCGGCGTCGTCCATGCGGCCGAGGTCGCACGAACTGTCGCGACGGAGACACCCCACCTGCTCGTCGCCGGCGAGCCTGCTGTCGACCTGGCGGCCGCCAGCGGTATCGAGACCGACGCGGACCTCTGGACCGACGAGACGCGGCGCCGCTGGGAGGCGACCGACCCGCCCGGCGACCTCGACGAGGCCCATCTCCAGTGGGTCCGGGACCGCTTTGGCGGGCACGACACCGTCGGTGCGGTGGCAGCCGACGGCGATCACCTGGCGACGGCAACCTCGACGGCCGGGCGATGGTACGCCCTGGCGGGCCGGGTCGGCGACGTGCCCCAGCTGGGCGCGGGGTTCTACGCCGACGAGCGTGGCGGCGCGAGCGCCACCGGCGAGGGCGAGGCCATCGCTCGGTTCGGCCTGGCCCGCCGTGCGGTCGCGGCGCTGGATACCTACGGTCCACAGCAGGCCGCCAGCGAGGCTATCGACGCCTTCGAAGCCGAAACCGACGGCCGTGCCGGGGTCGTCGTCATGGACCGGGCCGGCCACGCCGGCGCGGAGTTCAACACGCAGGCGATGCAGACCGCACGGGCTGGCCCGGAGTGAAGGTTTATCAGTGATAGCGGCGAATTTCGGCCTGTGAACCTCGCTTTCGTCGCTCTCGCGTTGACGTTCTCCCTCCTCGCAGCCCTCGTCGCCGGCCGTGACGCAGCCGGGAGAGGCGCTCCCTGGGGACGCGTCGCTGTCGCAGTCGGCGGCGTGACGCTCCTCGGCTGTGGTGGCGTCCTCCTGGGCAGCGACTCGCTCGTCGCCGCCTACGCCGCTGTAGCCGGTGGCCCCGTCGTCGTCACGTCGCCCCGGGTGGTGTTCGCGCTCGTGTTCGTCGTCGCCGCGCTCGTCACCGGCGTGGTCCTCTCGGGCTACGGCGCCCTCTCGCGGTCCAGGCCAGACGCCTGAGCGACAACGGCAAATGCTTTCACCCACAGCCCACTACGACGGGGCATGACAGACGTTGACCTCCAGGCCGAGCAGTACGAGAAGTGCCGCGAGGCCGGCGAGATTCTGGCACAGGTACGCGACGAGGCAGCCGAGCGGGTCGAGGTCGGCGCCAGTCACCTCGAACTCGCCGAGTGGGCCGAGGAGAAGATCCGAGAGCTGGGCGGCGAACCCGCCTTCCCGGTCAACATCTCCATCGACGAGGAGGCCGCCCACGCGACCCCCTCGCGCGACGACGACGCCACGTTCGGTGAGGAGATGGTGAACCTCGACATCGGCGTCCACGTCGACGGCTGGCTCGCCGACACCGCCGTCACGGTCGACCTCTCGGGGCAGGACGAACTGGCCGAGGCCTCCGCAGAGGCACTGGACGCCGCGCTGGAGGTGGCCGGCCCCGGCGTCGACGTCGGACGGATCGGTGCGGCCGTCGAGGACGTCATCGAGGGCTACGGTTTCAATCCGGTCGTCAACCTCACCGGGCACGGCCTGGGCCACTGGGAGCAACACACCGCCCCGAACATCCCGAACCGGGAGGTCCAGCAGGGCGCGGTCTTAGAGACGGGCGACGTCGTCGCTATCGAACCGTTCGCCACCGACGGCGGCGGGAAGGTCCAGGAGGGCGCCGACGAGGAGATCTTCGCGCTCGAACGCGAGGGTAACGTCCGGAACCGGCAGGCCCGCCAGGTGCTCGACCAGATCACGGAGGAGTTCCGCACGCTCCCCTTCGCCGCCCGCTGGCTCGACTCGCCGCGGGCGGAGATGGCGCTCCGCCGGCTCAAACAGCAGGACATCGTCCACGGCTACCCCGTCCTCAAGGAGAAGGACGGCTACTACGTGAGCCAGAAGGAACATACCGTCATCATCACCGAGGACGGCTGTGAAGTGACCACGCGGTCACGGTAAGCAGGGCTTTTCAGGCGTTGTTCATCCGGATCTTCGTCGTCGCACCGCAGACCTGGCACTCGCTGACCCGGTAGGGCTCTCGCGAGAACGCGGCGTTCTCGGGCTTCTCGCTCTCGGTCAGGATCTCGACGCTGACAGCGTGGGGCGTCTCGCGACCACAGTCCGCACAGGCTTCGGCCATGTCGGGGTCGTGGGGTGTCGTTGCCATCGTGGTCGAGGAGACGGTGACAGACCGCATAAAAACCCAGTTCAGTTCGGCTCCGTTCAGACCGTTTATCGCCGGATGGCGGCCGGATAGCTACGAAACGAACAGAACCCGGACCAGCGCTTTCAGACACCGTTCTGTGCCGGTTTCGAGCGGATGGAGGGATTGAACGGCCGAAATATTTAAATATCAAAAGGTGGCCGCGGTCGAAGTCGTTTAGGACCCACTTGCCCGACTGTCCGAGCATGGACCAGGTGTTCGCGCCGTGGCGTATCGAGTGGGTCGAACGCGAGGAGAACGACCCCGACGTCGACTGTGTGTTCTGTGCGTTCCGGGACGATGGGGCCGACCGGGAGAACCGGGTGGTCGCACGGAGCGAGCGGTCGTTCGTCCTGTTGAACAACTACCCGTACAACCCCGGCCACGTGATGGTCATCCCGCACGACCATACCGGCGAGTACGGTGACCTGGACGAGGCGACGCTGCTAGACCACGCGCGACTCAAGCAGCGGACCTTCGACGCCCTGGAGACCGCACTCGGTCCCGACGCGTTCAACGCGGGGCTGAACCTGGGTGGCTCCGCGGCCGGAGGCTCCATCGACGACCACCTGCACACGCACGTGGTCCCGCGCTGGGACGGCGACACGAACTTCATGCCGGTCGTCAGCGACACGAAGGTCATCGTCGAGGCCGTCGCGGACACCTACGACCGGCTCCACGAGGCCTTCGCCGGACAGGACGACGCCGAGATGCCCGCTCCCGACAGCGCGGTTCGTTTCGCGTAGCCCGCGACCGATTTCCGGATTCTGGAAAGCGGTCCCACCCCTCTTGTCGACAGCACCGGCAGAGACGATTGTGGTCTCCGATGACGGATACACCTCCTCCAAACGACGGGCAGTCCGACAAATATCCTCCCGAATCCGACCGCCGCCGCTTCGTCAAGGGGATGGTCGGTGCCGGCGCGCTGGCCAGTGTCACGACCGCCGGCCAGTTTGCCGTGGACGCGACGACCGACCAGAGCGGTGTCGGTGGCGGTGGCGCCACCTACGTCGGCATCAACAACATCGACGGGCCGGCAGGCCGGCCGATGCCACTCCTTCCACTCGAAATCGAGGACGGCGCGCTGAAGGGTGTCTGGCCCGAGGTCGTCGAGAAGACCAAAGGTGACCGAACCTATCGGGTGGCCGAGCAGGAACTCGGCGGCATGACCTACTCCCAGCGGTGGTTCCAGTACTGCGGGCTGGAGGTCACCGAGGGACTCCAGCCGGACCCGGACCGTGACCCGTACCTCCGGTCGGTCGGCCGCTACCAGTGGCAGTCTGCACTCGAAGAGGGCTCGAAACTCCGTGTCGAGCAGTTCGAGGACTACGAGGAGTGGGGCAACGGTATCGGGAACGCCGGCCTCGGGAAGCCTGCCATGGCCAACTGGCGGTCCCAGGGCGACGTGACGACACCGATCCAGATACAGGTGTTCCGTACCCCCGAACTCCCGAAGATGATCGCCGGCGAGGGGGAGTACGCCGACCTCTCGGAGTCCGTCAGGACCTTCCTCGAGGCCGCGACCGCCCAGGACTTCATGGCCTGGATCAACAAGTGCACCCACCTCTGCTGCAACCCCGGCTACAAGACGATTCCCGGGAGCGCGAACTTCGGTGCCGAGGATCTCGTGTACTGCAACTGCCACCAATCGGTCTACGACCCGTTCCGACCCATCGAGAAGACGTTCGTCGCCCGCCCCCGCCCCGTCGAGTGATTGCGCGGGCGAAGCGGCTTTGACGGGGGGCCGTCTACCATCGCCCGATGTCACGCCGCTCGACGCTCCGGCGGGTCGGCCTCCTCGTGCTCGGTGTGAACCTCCTGCTGGTGCTGCTGAAGGGGGGCGTCTGGGCGGTCACCGGCAGCCTCGCCGTCCAGTCCGAGGCCGTCAACAGCGCCGCCGACACCGTCTACTCGCTGGTCATCGTCGCCGGCCTCTACCTGACGACCCAGCCCCCGGACTTCGAGCACCCACACGGCCACGAGCGCATCGAACCGTTCGTCTCGCTGTTCGTCGCGGCCGGTATCTTCGTCGCCGGCGGCGTCGTCTTCTGGCAGGCGGGCGCGGCGCTGCTCTCGGGCGATGTCGCTGTCACACAGGGCCCGGCTGCCGTCGGCGTTCTGGTGTTCTCAGCGGTCGCGAAGTACGCTCTCTATCGCTACTGTCTGGCTGCCGGCGAGGAACGGAACTCCCCGGCGCTGGTCGCGACCGCGAAGGACAACCGCAACGACATCCTCACCGCGGCGGCGGCACTGGCCGGTGTCGCCGGCGCACTGCTGGGGTTCCCGCTTGCGGACCCGCTGGCTGCGCTCGTCGTCGCCGTGGGGATCCTCTACACCGGCGTCGAGGTGGTCCGGGACAACGTCGCGTATCTGGTCGGTGCCGCACCGCCCGAGGAGCTCCGCAAGGAGATACTCAGGCGGGCACTGGCCCATCCCCAGGTCCAGGGGGCCCACGACGTCATCGCCCACTACGTCGGCCCGGAGATCGACGTCAGCCTCCACATCGAGGTCGAGGGCGACCTGACGCTCCGGGAGGCTCACGACATCGAGACGGCCGTCATCCAGTCCGTCAAGGAACTCCCCGAGGTCGACGACGTGTTCGTCCACGTCGACCCGAAGGAACTGGGCGAGTGGAAAGACGACGACGAGGTCGAGCGGCTGGCCGACCTCGAATGACCACTCGTCAGCCGGCGTCGTACCGTTCGAGCACCTGCTCGAAGTCCCGGTCGAGGAACTCGGCGACGTAGGCCTCCCAGCAGTCCGGGCACAGGCGGTCGATCCGGGTCGGCCGGGGTCTGTCCACGAAGTCCCGCCGGACGAGTTCCGTGTGGTTCGCTGTCCCCGGAAACGCCTCCCCACAGCGACCACACTCGTAGGTCGGTTGTCCCTCGGTCATACGTGGCACTACGGACCGTTCGCACATAGTTGTACGCCGGCTGATACCGACCGTAGCCGTTCGTCAGTCGGCCGCCAGCGGCGTTTCGAGCGGTTCGCCGAACGCGTAGACGGTGTTGTGGCTCGTGATCTCGACGTCGACGACATCGCCCACTTCAAGCCCGCGTTCCTGGGCGTCGGCGATGACGACCTGTCGGTACGCCTCGTCGTAGCCGACCAGCGACTCGTCGGTACCGTCCTCGACGAGCAACACCGAGGACTCCCGGCCGAGCATCTCCTCGTAGGCCCCGCCGGTCACCTCCATCTTCAGGTCGGTCATGGCCTTCGAGCGGTCCTTCTTGGTCTGGCCGCCCAGCCCCTTCATGTCGGCGGCGTCGGTACCGGGCCGCTTCGAGAAGCGTGTGACGTTGATCTTCTCCGGGCGGGTCTCCCGGAGCAGCGCCATCGACTGCTCGTGGTCCTCGGGGTCCTCCGTCGGGAAGCCGACGATGAAGTCCGTCGAGAGCGTCCAGTAGTCCAGTGCCTCGTCGAAGGCCTCGACGACCTCGACGTACTCGTCGACGGCGTGCTGGCGGCGCATGTCCGCGAGCACGTCGTCGCTGCCCGACTGGACCGGCGCGTGGATGAAGTTGTACAGTTCGTCGTGTTCGGCGAACACTGCTGCGAGTTCCTCGCGCACGCCGTGCAGCCCTTTCGGGTTCGCCATCCCCACGCGAACCCGGAACTCGCCGTCGATCTCGGTACAGATGCGGTCGAGCAACTCGGGTAGCAGGCTCTCGCCCTGGTTGGTGTCCCAGCCGTAGACGCCGGTGTCCTGGCCGGTGATGCGCAGTTCCTTCGCGCCGGCGTGGACCAGCGCGCGGGCCTTCGCGACGTTCTCCTCGACCGAGGGTGAGTCGATGCGGCCGGTTGCCTGCTTGGTGATGCAGTACGAGCAGTCGCTCATACAGCCCCGGGCGATGGGCAGGATGCCGACGACGCCGTTCAGGACCGTCTCGGTGTCGGGCGTGACCGTCGGACACTCCCCGTTGAGGACGTGCTGGGGCACGTCGTCCCAGTGGAGGATCTCGGCGTCGACGCCGGCATCGGTGAATTCCTCGCCCTGTGCCAGCGCCATACAGCCGGTGACGACGAGGTCCGCCGGCGTCTCGGCGTCCAGTTCCTTGGCCCGTTCGAGCATGTTGCGCTCGGTCTTCTCCAGGACGGTGCAGGTGTTGAGGATCGCCACGTCCGCCGATTCGGGACTGTCTGCCGGGTGGTGGCCGCCCTCCCGGAGCGCCTGCTCGATCTGCTGGGTTTCACCTCTGTTGGAGGTGCACCCGTACGTCTCGATGTGATAGCGGGCCATCTGCAGTCGTCGTACACTTCTCCCGCGCGGGCAAAAGGACGACGATTGGGGGTCGTCGGGCCAAACTGGCTCCGGGATTCTTGTGTGTGGCACCCCCACGAGGAGACGTCATGCCCCGTCGAACAGCGCCCACTATCGCACACACCAACCGATGAGCCCGTCCGGAACCATCCAGCCGCCGCCGTCGCGGTCGCCGCTCGCCCCGGACCTGCTCGCGCTGGGACTGGGCCACCGCGATCGACTGACCGCGGAACTCGGTGGCGGCCTTCCCCAGCGCAGTATCGTCCTCGTCACCGGCGAGTACGGCGGCGGGAAGAGCGCGCTGGCACAGCGGTTTACCTACGGCCTCTGTGAGGAGAGCCATCAGGTCACCTACCTCTCGACGGAACTGTCGGTCAGTGGGTTCATCTCGCAGATGCACTCGCTGGATTACGATGTCGTGAACCACCTCCTGGACGAACGGCTCCTCTTCCTGTTCGGCGAGACTGCCCCCCGGTACGAGGGTGACCGGCTGAACTTTCTCGAACGGCTGATGACCGCGCGGGACATGTGGAACGCCGACGCCATCGTCATCGACGCCTTCGACGCCATCCTCCGCAACGACGAGTCCTTCGACGCGCTCGTCCGCGAGGGCGAGCAACGCCAGGCCGCCCTGGAGATCATCTCCTTCTTCCGGCGGCTGGTCAGCAACCGGCGCGTGCTCGTACTCACCGTCGACCCGACGAACCTCCCCGACGGCGCGCTGGCGCCGTTCCGCTCGATCGCTGACGTGCTGTTGGAACTGGAGACGACGACCGTCGGCAGTAGCGTCCGGCGACAGATCTCCGTCCGCCGGTTCGCCGGGATGGGCCAGCAGGTCGGCGACAGCATCGGCTTCTCGGTCAGGCCGGGCGTCGGGATCGTCGTCGAGAACCGCGGCGTGGTGTGACTACCACTCCCGCTGGTCGGCGTCGTCGTGCTGCTCGCGCCACTCGCCGACGATCACGTCCCCGCTGGAGGCGCCGATCCGCTCGGCGCCGGCCTCGAACATCGCTTTCGCCTCGGCCCAGGAGCCGACGCCGCCGCTGGCCTTGACTGGGAGGTACTGGCTCAGCAGTTCGACGTCGGGAACCGTCGCCCCTCCCTCGGAGAAGCCGGTCGCCGTCTTCAGGAACGCTGCGTCGGCATCGACGGCCAGCTGACCCACGCGGTGGAGTTCGTCCGTGGTCAGTAGCGGCGCCTCGACGATGACCTTCACAGGGATCGGGACCGCGGCGACGACCTCCGCGATCTTCTCCCGGACCGCCTCGTCCTCGCCGGCTTTCAGGAGCCCGACGTTACAGACCAGGTCCAGTTCCTCGGCGCCGTCGTCCCAGGCCTGTCGCGCTTCGGCACAGGCGGCGTCGGGGTGGCCCTGGCCGTGGGGGAAGTCGATCACCGTCGCCAGCGTGACGTTGGCGTACTCTGTCGCCAGCGGGAGATAACAGGGCGGGATGCAGGCTCGCATCCCGTACTGCAGTGCCTCGTCGAGGCAGCTCCGCACGTCCTCGGGGGTCGTCGTCGGTCCCAGGACCGTGTGTTCGATCCGGTCGGGAACGTCGTCCATACGGCGGGCAACGACGGGCCGGTACGTAAACGTCTCGGCGATCAGGGCCGGAACCTTTTCCCGCGCCCGGGTCCCCGCCTGGGGTATGGTACTGCCGACCGGGTTCGGGTTGCCGCCGGTCCCCTATCTCATCGCGCTCGTCTCGGGGGGCCTGCTGGTGACGGCGCTGTTGTACGCGGTGGAACCGCCCGTCGACCAGCGGACCGTCGCAGCACTGGCGCCGTGGATGGCCGTCGGCGGCGCTCTGCACGCGTTCAATCAGCCACCGATCGAGGCCTACGACGCGGTCTATCAGCCGCTGTTCGGGACACCGGCAGTCTATCTCACGACCTACGTCGTCCTCGGCGTGGCCTGGATCGCAGCGTCGCTGTTCGGCGTCCGGAGCGGCCACGACGAGACCGTCACGCGGAACCTCGGGCTCATCGGGACCGGCGTTCTCACGGTCCTGCTGGTGATCGCGGTGACGATGGCACTGAACGCAGGACGGCTGTTCCTGCTCTGGCCGACAGTGGCAATCGTCGCGTCCGTCGTCGTCGCGGCCGTCGTCGTCCTCATCGTCGCGCTCTGGCGGACACCGGTCGTCGTCCGGGCGCGCTTTGCCGCGCCGGTCGTCGTCTTCGCACACACCTTAGACGGCATCTCGACGGCCATCGGGACCGATATCCTCGGGATCGGCGAGCGGTCGCCGGTCCCGCGAGCGATCATGGAGTTCGCCGGCAGTCTGGAGGCCGCCTCGGTGCTGGGCCGTGGCTGGCTCTTCGTGGCGGTCAAACTCGTCGTCGCCGTCGCCGTCGTCCTGCTGATGCACCAGTATCTGGAGGACGAACCCGTGGAGGGTGGGCTCCTCCTCTCGCTCATCGCCGCGGTCGGACTCGGGCCGGCGACGAACAACCTCGTCCTGTTCCTGTTTCTCGCCCCGTAAGTAACGAATATTTATCATAGATCGGTCCCCAGTGGGCACGATGCGCGCAGCACGACTCCACGAGTACACACACGACATGGCGGACGGGCTCTCGATCGACGAGGTCGACGAACCGCAGGTCTCGACGAGTAGCGACGTCGTCGTCGAGGTCGAGGGCGCCGGCTGGTGTCAGACAGACAATCACATCATCGAGGGGATGTGGGAGCAGTACGTCGAGCAACCGCTCCCCATGACGCTGGGCCACGAGAACGCCGGGACCGTCGTCGAGACGGCCGAGGAAGTCGACATCGTCGACGAGGGCGATCAGGTGATCTGTCACCCGGTCCAGACCTGTGGCACGTGCCGGCCGTGCCGGCAGGGCGAGACGATGTACTGCGAGAACCAGTCGTTCAACGGATTGACGACCGACGGGGGGTTCGCCGACGAACTGCTGACCAGTGAACGGTCGGTGATCCCGCTCCCCGACGGCGTCGACCCGATCGACATCGCACCACACGCCGACGCGGGGATAACGGCCTACCACGCGGCGAAGAAGGCCGTCGACGGCCTCAATCCCGGTGACACTGCGGTCGTCATCGGTATCGGTGGTCTGGGCCACATCGGGCTCCAGTGTCTCACGGCGATGAGCGCCGCCGACATCGTCGCCGTCGACATCAAACAGTCAGCACGGGACCTCGCAACCGAGCTGGGTGCTCACTACACCGTCGATCCCGAAACTGCAGACGTCGCCAGCGAGGTCGACGACATCAGCGACGGGGTGGGTGCCGCGCAGGTCCTCGATTTCGTCGGTGCGGACCAGACGACCGCGCTCGCGCCGGACCTCTGTGCCGCCGGCGGCGACCACCACATCATCGGGTACGGCGGTCACATCCACGAACCGGCCCAGGCGCTGGTCAACGGGGAGTTCAGTTTCCGCGGCAACATCGTCGGTCGGCACGCCGAACTCCAGGAATTGGTCGCGCTCGTCGAACGTGGCGACGTCAGCCTCCATACGACTCGGTACGACCTCGAAGACGTCAACGACGTCGCGGTCAGTCTCGAGAACCGGGAGATCGACGGCCGAGCGGTCATCACTCCCTGAGCCGCCGTCGCAGTCCCTCGTCGCGGTCCGCAACGCCCTTTGTGCTGCCTGTTCCATCGGTTGGTATGCTCGCCCTCCCGCTCGGGCAGTGGGTCCTCGCGTGTCTCGTCTCCGGTGCCGTGGCAGCGGCCCTGCTGAACATCCCGATGTACGTCCAGCCACAGGGGTATCTGCCGGCCTACGTCGCCGCGGCGGGGCTCCGTCGATGTGATCCCGACGAGGTGGGACAGCCACTCGCTATCGTGGTCCACCAGGTCACCGGGACGGTCGCGCCACTCCTCTACGGTGCCGTCGTTCTGGCTGTCTCGGCGGTGTTACCGACGGCGCTCTCGATCAACAGTGTACCGGCGATGCCCCATCTCGTCGGCGTCACAGTGCTCACGGTGTTCCTCTACGTATTCTTCGAGCGGATCGCGATGCCGCGTGCCGGGGGCAGTCTCAGAGAGGACGCGGAGCCCATCGTGCGCCAGTGGGTGCTGTCGGTGTTCATCTACGGTGTGACGCTGGCACTGCTCGTTCCGGTGATCGTCAGGCAACTCGTCTTTTGACCAGGTCACTCGTCCCGGCGCGAGAGGTTGCGGTACATCACGGCGTACAGTGCGATGGCCGCGAGCACACCGAACGGGACGCCGGCGATCCAGGGTGGCCCGGCGCCCGCGTTGGTCCGCTGGGCCGTGAGCACGGCCAGGCCTGCGAGCCCGAACCCGGCGACGAGGGCGAACATCCCCGGACCGAGCATCCGTCTGTCGAACAGTGAGAGGTCGTCGCTCATACCGCCGAGACGACCGCCGGCCACCTGACTGTTCCGCCGAACCCCACGGTTTTTCGCCCCGGCCGGTACAAGCGCGACCATGGCGAAACAGCCACATCTGCTGGTCGAACCGGGTGACCTGAACGACGTCGCGCTCATCCCCGGCGACCCGGGCCGGGTCGACCGCATCGCGTCCCACTGCGAGGACAGCGAGACCGTCGCCCAGAACCGCGAGTACAAGGTCGTCAACGCCACCTACGAGGGCCGTGACCTGACGATCTGTTCGACCGGCATCGGCTGCCCGTCGGCCGCCATCGCCGTCGAGGAACTGGCCGCTGTCGGCGTCGAGACGTTCATCCGTGTCGGGACGACGGGGGCGCTCCAGTCCGACATCGAGATCGGGGACATGGTCGTCGCCACGGGCGCCGCCAAGGACGAGGGGACCAGCAAGCGCTACGAGGACGTCTCGGTGCCGGCCGTCCCGGACTACGACGTCCTCTCGGCGCTGGTCGACGCCGCCGAGGCCAACGACGAGGACGTCCACGTCGGCCCCATCGCCAGCGACGACGCGTTCTACGCGGAGACCGACGAGTACGTCGCCGACTGGGAGGAGGCGGGCCTGCTGGCCGTCGAGATGGAGGCCGCGGCCGTCTTCTCGCTGGCCCGCCGGAAGGGCCTGGCTGGCGGTGCCATCTGTACCGTCGACGGGAACCTCGTCGAGGGGACCCAGAAGGGCGAGACCGAGGCCGACGAACTGCCCGAGAAGGCCCGGAACAACGTCGAGCGGGCCATCGAACTCGGCCTGACGGCCGCTGCGTCGCTGTAGGGCGGGCGACGGTTCGCACATCTCGTGAGCGGTGGTTTTACGCCGGCGAGGCCGTACGGGTGAGACAGCGATGCTCGACGAGTACAGGGAGCGTCTACGCGCCGGCGTGCGACGTCTCCACCGCATCGAGCGGCGTGAACTGCGGGAGTTCCGGCGCTGGATGGAGACGACCGACCACCTCGTCCACCTCTCGATGCTGGTCGTCGTCCCCCTGCTCATCGGGCTGGTGACCGCGCTGGCCAACGCCGTCCCCGAACTGACGTTCCTCCTCTTTCCGCCGCTGGCCTCGGGGACCTACACGCTCTTCGTCGACCCGACGGGCAAGTACTCCAGCCCGGGTCGGTTTATCGCTGGTCTGACACTCGGTGCCGCCTGCGGGCTCGCGGCCCTGTGGGTTTCCCAGGCGTTCCTGGTGACTCCCCCGGGGACGTTCGGCGTCAACGCTATCGCAGCAGCACTGGCTGTGCTGTTGACCGGGCTGCTCACCTGGCCGCTGAACATCGAGGAGCCGTCCGGCTACGCCACGGCGCTGCTGACGCTGTTGCTCCAGCCGTCCCAGCAACTTCCCTTCCTGGGCAGCATCTTCCTGGCGAGTTCGCTCGTCGCTGCCGTCTTCACCGTCTGGCGCGAGCGGTTCTACGACCGCCGGGCAACGTACCTCTACGAGTCGACCCACGGCGACGACCACGTCCTCGTCCCGATGCGCGGTGAGACACCCGGCCGGACGGCCCTGCTGGGGGCACGGCTGGCGGCCGCCCACGACGCCGGGAAGGTCGTCCTGTTGGACCTCGTCTCGAACCAGGACATCGCGGCCGCGGAGCGGGCCCTGCTGGACGACCGGGCGACGGACATCGACCCTGATGTCACCGAGGACGGACCACCGCTGGACGAGGACCTGTCCGAACGCGTCGACGCACTCGAAACCGAGGCCGGTCGGATCAGGACCCGCGCAGGCGTCCCCTGCGAAGTGGTCGTCGCGGTCGGCGACGGCGACGCGGCGACGACGACGCTGCATACTGCCGACGAGGTCAACTGCGACCTGATCGCTGCACCCTACGAGAGCGAGCACGGGGCGCTGACGCCGTACCTCCGGCGGTTGCTCGGCGGCGATACCGACGTGCTGGTCCACCGTTCGCGGACCGAGCGGACCCGCTGGAAGCACGTCCTGGTCTCGGTCCGGCGGGCCAGCGACGTCGCGCACAACATGGTCGACTTCGCGACGCGACTGGCGGGTCGGAGCGGCCGGGTGGCTGTCGCGACGTGTATCGGGGACCGGTCGGACCGACGGCGCGCCGAGGAGATGCTGGCGAATCTGGTCGAACCGTTCGACGGCACCTTCGAGACGCGGGTCGCTCGGTCGGAGGTCCAGTCGTTCCTCGCCGACACGGGCTCACAGTACGACCTCGTCGTCATCGGTGCCAGCCAGGACCGCAGCGCCGCCTCGCGGTTCATCTCGCCGCCGACGTTCGAGCGACTGGAAGACGTCGATGCCGACGTCGCCATCGTCGACCGGAACTAGATGTCCGGCTCATTCTCCTCGACTTCGAGGATACTGTCCGCGATAGTCTCCATCCCTTCCCGGCCCAGCGCCGACTGGACGATGAGGTGGCCCCCGATGACGGCCGGGCTGATGACGGTGTCCGCGCCGGCCCGACGGAGCTTCTCGATGTTCTCGCGGTCCGTCGCCGCGGCCACCAGTGTTGCGTCCGGATTCATGTTGTTGGCTGTCAGCAGTGCCAGCGCGTCCTGTGCGTCGTCGTTCGTCGCAGCGACGACCGCCTTCGCGTCCTCGATGCCGGCCCGCTGGAGCGGTTCCTCGTCGCTCGGGTCGGCCGTGAGGACAGCGATGTCTCGCTGTTGCAGTTGCGTTGCCGTCTCCGAATCCGGCGTGACGACGATGAACTCCACGGCGCCGGAGAGTTCTTCGAGTATCGGTTCGGTCAGGTCGCCATAGCCCAGGACCAGCACGTGGTCCTGGTACAGTTCCAGTTGTGCGTCAGTCATGTTCCCGAGTGCCTCCGAGAGTCGTTTCTCTATCGCGGGCCCCAGCAGTGACCCCAGCGCGATGGCGAAGCTCGCGGTCCCGAGGACGACCACCGACATGGCGAACAGCGTCGCCTGCTCACTCGTCGGCGTGACGTCGCCGTAGCCGACGGTACTCGCCGTGACCAGCGTGTAGTAGAACGCGTCGGTCAGCGTCGAGACGTTGCTGAACTCGTCCCGGAGCGCGAAGGTTCCGACAGTCCCGTACACCTGCGCCCCGATCAGTGCCGCGCCGGCTGCCAGCTGTGCCGTCGAGAGGTCGATGGGCCGGTCGAACCGCCGGCGATTGAACAGCATCGTCGGAATCGACAGCAGCGAGAGGACGACCAGCGGTACCGAGACCGGCGAGGACTGGACGAGTCCCTGGGCGGCCGAAACCGGCAGCAGGATAACTGTCACGTACCACGCCAGCCGGAGCCGGCGACGGAGGCCGACGACGCCGACCAGCAGCGTGAAGCCGGTGAGCGCCCCGGTGAAGCCAGCGGTACGCTGGATGCTCCGGGGGATATACACCGCCAGCGGCCCGAACGTGGGCACGTCGCTGATACTGGCGACGCCGGTCGCGAAGGAGAAGATGGCCACCACTGTCGGGAGGAGGATGGCCGCCCGTGCGCTCACCCAGTCCCGTGGCTGGTCCATACCTCCCTCTGTCTGTGTACTGTGGCCTAAATGTACTGCCTCGGTCCTCCGCTGTGGGGTGGTCGGTGCCGGAAGCGATTTACTATCGGACATACACGGTGAGGACATGGCTTCGCTCCCGGTCGAAATCCTCCTCGGCGTGTACCTGGGGCTCCTCGTGGGCGTCATCCCGGCGCTCGTCTCCGGCGGACTGGGGTTCACGTTCAAGTACTTCACCGGGGTGACGCTCCCCGGGTTCGCGGTCGTCGTGCTGGCGATCGCGCTGGCCGGGGTCAGCGGCGGGCTGCTCGCGCTTGCCGACCAGTCGATCACGTCCTTGCCGAACGCAGAGCGCGTCGTCACTGCCATCCTCGTCGTCGCCATGGTATCGCTGTACGCCCACGCGAAGGGCGACCAGCTGGGGGGGACGATGCCGAAACGCCTCTCCCTGCAGTCGCTTCGCGAGCGGAAACTCTCGACGGACCTGGCGGATCTGGTCGGTGGCCGTGACGAGGTGCGCATCCACGTCGTTGGCGAGGTGGCCGACATGGAGGGGTACCCGCCGCTGTCGGAACCGCTCCGGGCGGAGATCCGCGGGAGCGAGTGGACGTTCCCGGTCGACCTCCGCATCGGCGAACTGGAGTCGCGACTGGCCGACCGACTCAAGACAGAGCACGACCTGGGCGACGTGGCGGTGAGCATCGACGAACGCGGCCAGGCGACGGTGGTCGCCGCACCGCCCTTTTCGGGGCTCTCGAAGCGTGTCGGCGATGGCCGCCACGCCGTCTCCGTCGACGCACTCCTGCCGACGGGGCTCGCCCGCGGCGACGAGGTGACGGTGCTGACCACCGACGCCCAGGTCCGCGGGACCGTCGTCAGCGCCCGCTGTGAGGGATCGAAACCGGTCGAGACGCCCGAGGAACCGGACGTCGACGCGACCGAGAAACCGCCGACGCCGGTCCAGGCACCGACGACCGACGGCGGCCAGGGGCGGCTGACGGTCGGCGTCCATCGCACCGACGCCCAACCGCTCTTGCGGGCCTCGCAGGCGAAGGTGGTCGTCGAGCCACGGGGCACCCGCCGGGAGTTCGAACTCGTCTCGTTGCTGCGACGCGCCGGGAGCCGCTTCCAGCGGGTCACTATCGGGGCCAGCGGTGTCCTCGACGGCCGGACCATCGGCGAGGTGCACGTCCGTGAGCAGTACGGTGTCGCAATCTTCGCGGTCCGCAAACAGAGCGGCTGGCAACTCGCACCCCGTGGGGACACGGAACTGTCGGTCGGTGACGACCTGTACGTCGTCGGTCCCCGCGACGCCCTCACCGCGTTCACGGAGGCGGTCGCATGACTGTCGACGTCCTCGCCCTGGCGCTCCAGGGCGTCGTCCCGGACGACGGGACCATCACGGAACAGGTCGTCAGCGCCGTCGCCAATCTGATCGGGATGGGGATCGTGGCCGGGTCGCTGTCTGGGACCGTGGCCTTGCTGTACCGCTGGTACGTTCGCGAGCGAGTCCCGGAGGGGCTGGCGATCCTGGTCGGCCTGAGTGCCGTCGCGATCCTCATGAGCACGACGACGGCGCTGGGACAGGTCATCGGCGGGAGCGAGGACGTCCTCGAAGCGGAGGCGATCCTCGCCAATCTCGGCGCGTTCGTCGTCGGCGGTCTGGGTGCCTACACCGGGATCCGGATCGGGGACAGGGTGGGGACCGACCTGTTCGTCGCCACGGGGGGCCGGGAGATCGACGCCGACGTCAGCGAGATCGTCCGGACCGTCGGGCGGGTCACCTCGGTGACGCTCCCCGAGGAGATCGACGACATCGTCGGCTACGACCCGATGCCGGCGGAGACGAAAGAGAAACTGGCCGGGCGACGGTTCCTCTTTCCCCGGCGCCTGACCAAGAACGAACTCCGCGAACGGCTGGTCTCGCGGTTGAAGACCGACTACGGCGTCGGCCACGTCGACCTGGAACTGACCGGCGACGGGGCCGTCGAGTATCTGGCCGTCGGGTCCCGGGCGGCCGGTATCGGCCCCACCCTCCCGCCGGCGACGAACGCAGTGGCGATCCGTGCCGACCCGGCCAACGCCGCCAGTGCCGGCGATCTGGTCCAGGTCTGGGAGCCCAACCCGCTCCGGCGGGTCCTGACCGGCGAACTCCGCGGTGTCGCCGGCGAAGTGGTGACCGTCGCCATCGACGCCGCCGACACGCAGAAACTCGACCCCAGCCAGCAGTACAAACTCGTCACGCTCCCGGTCCAGGACCGCCCTGATCGGGAGTTCGCGTCGCTGCTCCGGGCCGCCGACGAGACGCTCGGGACGGCCACCGTCGAACCGGGGAGCGACCTCGACGGCGTCACCGTGGGCGGCGTGCAGGCCACCATCGTCGCCATCACGCGCGAGGACGCCAAACCCGAGCCGATCCCCTCCAGAGGGCGCGTCCTGTCCGCCGGCGACGTCCTCTATGCCATCGCCACACCGGAGACGCTCCGCCGTCTGGAAGCCGCTGCCGTCGGCGACGATCCGACCGATGTCGACGCCGGCGGTGCGCCACCGGCGGTCACGCCGGCCGTCGAGAGCGACCCGGCCGACGAGGACGTCGCCGGGCCACCGGACGCTGCCCAGTCGGCAGCACAGACCGGGCAGTCGGACAGCGAGTCGTCCCAGCCACCCGAACCGAGCAGCGAGAGCGAGCCAGGGGAGACGACGGCTGTGGCCGACGAACACTCCGAGGACGCCGACGAGTCGGAGGACGAAATGACCGATGGGGTAGACGATGGCGAAGCCGACGAAGCGGAGTCCGAGGAAACCGACGAGCCAGCAGACGAGACGGATGCCGACTCGACCGGAGCAGCCGACGACGGACAGTCGATCGTCGAGACACTCGGAGGGACACCCGAGCCGCCCGGCGACGACGAACCCGACACGGGGTCGGGAGCGGACGACGACACGGCAACGGCGAGCGACGAGGAAGAATCCGCTACGGATGCGTCAGCGGAACCGGCTTCGACCGACGACGACACGCCAGCCGAACCGGCCTCGACAGACGCTGATTCACCTGCAGAACCCGACTCGGCCGACACCGACCCGTCGACAGCCGACGAGACGACCGCGTCCGACGCCGACGGCGACGAGGAGACCGAGTCGGACGAGGACGTCCTCGATTCGTTCGCGGGCGACCAGCCGATCCTCGGAGCCAGTGGCGACGCCGGCGAGGAAACGGACTCGGAGACCGATCCGGCAGTCGACACCGCCGACAACATCTTCGAGTCGCTCAACGAGGGCGACGACGAGGACGTCGATCTGGACGCACTCCTGCAGGGTGACGACGAGGACGTCGCCGTCTGGGACCCCGACGAGGTCGCCGGTGAAGGTGACGCTGCCGACGCGGACGATACGGGCGGCGAAAGTGACCCCGACGGCGACGACGAGGACGACACCGACCGCGTCTGACCTTCGGAATCCTCTTTAGTTCCTGGCTGTGCCGTTCTGGTATGGAGTGGAAACTGTTCGCACACCTCCGGGACGTCGCCGGTGGCGACACAGTCGCGGTCGACGTTCAGGAGGAGGCGACCGTCGGTGCCGCGCTGGACGCGCTGGTCGAGGGCCACCCGGCGCTGGCCGCGGAGGTCTACGAGGACGGTGCGCTGGTCGACCACGTCCGCCTGCTGGTCGACGGCGAGGACCCGTTCGCCGGCGGCGACGGGCTTGACACGGTCGTCGACGAGGACGCCGAACTCGCGCTGTTCCCGCCCGTCAGCGGCGGCTGACGCGGCGGACTGTCTCTCTCAGGCGCCGGTCAGATCCGCCGAGAGGACGAACGTCGGCCAGTCGCTCGTGTTCGCGCGGACGTAGGCCGCCTCGGCGACGTGGCGTGGCGTCTCCGGAATAAACACCCTCGTCCCCTCGACGCCCAGGTTCGCCGCGTCGGCTCTGATGGCGTCGAACAGGGCGTCGGCCGCGTCGGTGTCCTCCCAGGTCCCGACGGCGTACTCCGCGAGCGTCTCCTCGCTGGTCGCGTCCTGGGTCGTCCGCACACGGCAGGCCATCGCCCGCGTGCCGTTCCCGGTGACCGCGAAGACGGCCTGTTCGTCGGCCAGTCGTTCGAGCCGTTCGGGGGTCAACTCTGCGACGGCCCAGGACCTGTCCGTGTCCAGCGTGACGCCGGCCATGGCCGTCCGCCCGTCGCTGTGGGTCCAGTAGCTCCAGGCGGTCGTCGGGTCGTGTTCGACCGGCATCGACGGCTCGACGTCGGCCGGTTCGGGGTGTGCCCAGCGGAACGCGCTCTCGGGCTGGAGTCCGGCTGCGACGGCCTGTCCGAGGCCGGCGTCGTTCCACGAAAAGACCATCCCACGGGCAACCGTCGCGCCCCGGTCGCTGGCCCACTCGAAGAGGGTCCCGAGCATCGCCAGCCCGTAGCCGGCGCCCCGATGGGCCGGGTCGACGCGGATCCCCTGGACGTAGGCCTCGTGATCGGTGACCATCGCCGCCTGACAGAGGCCGACGGCGGTCCCGTCGCGGTCGACGACGACCGTCCGCTGGTCCGGGCCGTCGCTGTCGACCCAGTCGTGGAACACCGCCGGGACGTAATCGCTCGTCTCGCGGTCGTCCCAGACGTCCTCGACGACCGATACCACGTCCTCGTAGTCGTCGTGCCGGGCCTGTCGGACGGTCGGTGACATACCTCCATCTGGCGGTTGCCAGTGTCTTGAAACTTCGTCGTCGGAAAACGTTCTCGCCGATTACAACCAGGGCGTCGACCGCTGCTGGATTTCGCCCGCTAGCGGCTCCTGAATTGTGTCTGCGACGTCGCCGGCGTTCTCCAGCGCCCACATCAGTTTCACCTTGGCGGTCCCCGGGAGCATGTCCTCGCCCTCGATGACGCCGGCGTCGAGCAGGTCCCGGCCGGTGTCGTAGACGCGGTCACAGACCCGCCCTTCCAGACACTGGCTCGTCATCACGACCGGGATATCCAGCGCGGCGATGGCGTCGATCCAGTCGGTATTGACGTGGCCCAGGCCGGTCCCCTCGATGACGATACCGTCGCTGTCAGCGGCGGCGGCCTCCAAGAGGGTCGCGTCCATCCCCGGCGTGAACTTCACGAGTTCGACGTCGGTCGCCAGGTCGTCGGCCAGCGCCAGGTCGGTCTCGCCACGCTGTGCGTACTCCCGTCGGAAGGTGACCTCGTTGTCGCCGTCGGTGTCGTAGTCGACCTCGCCCAGCGGCTTCGCGCCGACGGTCTCGAAGGCGTCACGGCGCGAGGTGTGGTTCTTCCGGACGCGGGTCCCACGATGCAGCGCACACCGGTCGTCGGCCTCGTCGGCGTGCATACAGACCAGCACCTCCGCGCAGTCGCTCGTGGCGGCCTCGACGGCACAGACCGCGTTCATGACGTTGTCCGAGGAGGGGCGGTCCGCCGAGCGCTGGCTCCCGGTGAAGACGATGGGAACCGGCGTGTCGAGCATGAACGCCATCGCGGCGGCGGTGAACTGCATCGTGTCGGTGCCGTGCATCACGACGACGCCGTCGGCACCGGCCTCGATCTCCTCGGAGATGGCGTCGGCGAGGTCCTGCCAGACCGCTGGGGTCATGTTCTCCGAGAGGATGTTCGCGACGACGCGGCCGCGGTAGTTGGCCATCCCGGCCAGGTCCGGCACCGCCCGGAGGACGTCCTCGGCGTCGAACTGTGCGGTCACCGCGCCGGTGCGGTAGTCGACGGTCGAGGCGATGGTCCCGCCCGTCGAGATGAGTGACACCGTCGGCAGGTCCTCGTCGAATTCGATCTCCGACTGTCCCTGTTCGTCCTGTGCGCTCTCGACGTCGTAGACGTCTGCTTCCAGCACCTCCACCTCGGCATCGTCGCGGTCGACGCCGACGTTGTAGCCGCCGTCGAGCTTGATGGCGAGGTGCTCGGGCGTACTCGACGGGAGCAACACGCCCTCGTAGGTCTGGTCCGCGCGGTCGACGCGGACGCGGTCGCCTGCGTTCATGGGCGCTCGTTCCCGCCGGCGCGACTTGAACCCATCCGTTTGTGCTCTCCGGAAGCTGACACGCACCCGAAAGGTCCATGGCCCTCGGCGTGCCACTCGTAGGTATGTCCGAGCGAACCGAGGAGCGGACCCGCGAGGTGGATACAACCGCCGATACCGATACTGGCGTCGATATCGGTGGTCTCGGTGGGTCCACCACGACCGAGCGCGCAGCCACCGAGGCGGACACCGACGAGGGTGGGAGCTACGTCTCGGCAAGGGCGCTCCTGTTCGCGCTCGTCGCCACCGGGGGCGGGGCCGTCGCAGGGAGTTTCGTCCCGCTGATTCCCTTTTCGGCGATGCTCGGTATCCCCGTCGGTGCGTTCCTCTACGGCCTGGTCGCGAGCGAGCGCCGGTACGTCGAGACCGGGTTGGCCGGCGGCCTGGTCGCGGGCGTCGGCGTCGTCCTCTCACTGTTCTCACAGCTCGCGCTCCGGGGTGTCGCCGGTGGCAACGTCGGCGCCGGTCGGCTCTTCCTGGTCGCGGCGACGCTCGGCCTGGTCGCCTCGCTCGTGGCCCACTACTTCGGACGGGACCTCCGTGCCGGACTCACGCAGGACCTATAGTAACTGCCAGCCGCTCTCGGTCTGCTCGACGACGTGCTGTGAGGCCAGCCGTTCCAGTGCCTGTTCGACCATCTCTGGTGGTGCTTCGACCTCGCTGGCGAGGGCTGGAACCGAGTCGACGCCCGACGCGAGCGCGCTGACCAGTTCGGCGTAGAGCCGCCCGTCGCCGTCCTCGACCGCGTCGTCGATGCGGTCCCGGACCTCCGTCGCGCGGCCCTGGACCCACCGCTGGGCCAGCGAGAGTTCGTTCTCCAGTTGTTCGAGGCGTTCGAGTTCGCTGGCGAGGTCGCCCAGCGTCTCGTCGTCGGTGTCGCCGATGTCGATACTGATGTGCCGGCACCGGGACATGTCGAAGCCGGGGTTGGTCGGATAGGCGCTCTTGGTCCCGAACTCGTATGGCGAGACCCGTACTTCCAGCCGCAGGTTCCGGGAGATAGAGAAGTACTTCCGCCGCTTGTCGTCGGTCCGTGAGGTGACCAGGCCCGCGTCCTCCAGTTTCTGGAGGTGGTCGATGACCGCCTTCGGGCTGACGCCCAGATACTCGCTGATCTCCGTGATGTAACAGGGTTTGTGAGCGAGCAGTCGCAGGATACGCCGTCGATTGGCGTTCCCCAGGAGGTCAAGCAACTCGGCGGAGTCCATTCACCCGAGGGTAGCGGGTCGCAGTAGAAAAGAGTGACTCCTCAGGCCCCTCTATGGTGGGCCGCCGCCGCTTCCGGGCGGACCTCCGCCACCGCTGCCGCCGTTGCCACCGCTGCCGTTGTTCGGTGGTGCGCCGCCATTCCCGGGAGAACCGCCATCGCCGCCGTCACCACCGTTGCCGCCGTTGCCACCGTTGCTCGGTGGGGCTCCTCCATTCCCAGGAGAACCGCCATTGCCACCGTTACCGCCGTTGTTCGGTGGTGCACCGCCATTCCCGGGAGAACCGCCACCACCGCCGTCGCCGCCGTTACCGCCGTTGCTCGGAGGTGCACCGCCATTCCCGGGAGAACCGCCACCACCGCCGTCGCCGCCATTGCCGCCGTTACCGCCGTTGTTCGGTGGTGCGCCGCCATTCCCGGGAGAACCGCCGTCGCCGCCGTCACCACCATTCCCGCCGTTGCCGCCGTTGCCGCCATTACCACCGTTGTTCGGTGGTGCACCGCCATTTCCAGGAGAACCGCCATCGCCGCCGTTACCCGGTGGGCCACCGTTGCCGCCGTCACCAGGCTGGCTCCCGTTATCTCCGTTATCTGGCGGGCCCCCATTGCCGCCGTCACCGGGTTGGCTCCCGTTGTCGCTGTCGTCAGGTGGTCCCCCCTCACTCTCGTTGTCGTCCGGCGGGCCGCCCTCACCCGGCCCGCGGTCATCTGGTGGCCCGCCCTCGTCAGGCGGACCACCGTCGTCCGGCGGTCCTGGGTCCTCCGGTGGGCCCTGATCGCTATCGTTGTCGTCCGGCGGACCACCATCGGACGGCGGACCTGGGTCAGCCGATGGCCCTTGATCGCTGTCGTTATCGTCCGACGGACCGGCATTGCCGGGCGGTCCGGCGTCGTCCGGTGGCCCGCGGTCCGATTCGTTCTCGCCTGGTGGTCCACGCTCGCTCTCGTTGTCCGGCGGCCCGCGTTCGCTCTCGTTCGGCGGGCCCGCGTGATCGGGTGGCCCGGCGATGCCGCGCGCGATCTCGGACACCTCGGGTCCGGTCAGGTTGCTCGCGTTCTGTTTGAGCCGTTCGAGACGCGTCTCGTTGACGCCGGTCTCCTTCGCGGCGTCGTCGGTCTCGTTGACGGCTGTCTTCAGTGCCGTGATGCGAGCGGCGAGGCGGCTCTTCTGTGCGACGTAGGCCTGTTTCGGGAGCGAGCCGTTCTCGAACTTCTCCCTGAGCGAGTCGTTCTGCCGCTGGAGTCGTTCCAGCCGGCGTTCGAGTCGACTGGTCCGGTTCCTGACGAGGTCGTCCCGATCGTTCTCCTGTGCCTGCTCGAATCCGGCCCGCCACATCCCGGATTCGACCGTGTCGTCTGTCGCTGCCGAACTGGCTTGGAGGAAGGCCGTCAGCTCTGTCCCCAGGGTCGTCTCGTTAGGGCCGGCTTCGGCCTGTACCGACGCCGTGGCTGTCCCTGGCTGGGTACCGAGGTCTCCCATCGCGTCCTGTGCAGCGACCGCTGGCACACCGGCGATCACAACGAGGACAGCGACCAGCAGGACGTGGCGGTGGCGCATCTACCTACAGCTATTGCCATACTGTGGTAAAAATAGGGGCCTTCGTTCGGACGGTTCACTCCCTCAGGATATCACCTCAGACCGTCCAATAGTGTTTATAAACGAACCTAATCCAGTTTCGGCAGGAGCCACCAGGCGAGGCCGACCGAGGCGACCGAGAGGGCAACCGTCGCCGCGGGAAGCACGATGCCGGGTTCGTAGCGAAGCGGTGGATAGTAACCGAAGCCGTAGTCGAGGATGTCGTTGCCCAGCGCGAGCACCAGCGCCGTCGCGAGTGCCCCGCGAGTCGTCCGGGCGTAGTGGGGGACGAGCAGTCCTTCGGCGACGAACCCCAGGTGGGTGATGATGATGCCGAAGTACGCCCACGGCGCCGGGAAGTAGGCGTCGAACCCGAGGTTGAGCGCGACCACGGTCCAGAGCCCCATCTTGACGAGCCAGACGAGCGCCAGTGTGTGGAGATACGCAAGCGGCAGCGACACCGGGACGTCGTCGAGTGAGCGCCCCAGGAACGGGACGAGCGTCACGAGCGACAGGGTCATGAGGAACAGCGCTGCCGGCGAGTCGGCGTACAGCGGCCAGAGGAACGTCGAGACCTCGGGCATGGTGTCGACGTAGAACCGCACGCCGACGAGCATCGCGACGACGTTGACCAGCAGCAACCAGATCAGACTCGGCGTGTTCTCCAGGTAGTACCGGGCGTATCGACGTGGCAGCGGCCCGCGGTTCACGCTGGACGCTCGCTCGCTGCTCATACCGGGTCGCCGGTCGCTCGGGGCAAAGCCCTGTCGGAGTCGCCGCGGGCGGTGGGTTTGTCCGTCGACAAAAGCCTGTGGGCCAGCGTTTATGCGTGTCGATAACACACATACAGCTGTACCGATGTTCGAACAGTTCTCCCGAGGCTACTATCTCGGCCGGCTCTACGTCGAACCACACGACGACGAAGCCGCCACGATGTGTCGCGAGCAACACGAGCGAGTCAACCAGCAGCTATACGCCACTGGCGAGGGGGTAGAGCGTACAGACCTCCCGCTGGTGATGAAACTCGGCTCGCAGCATTTCACGGTCCACGGCGACGACGGGATGCCGGCCGACACGCTCGCGGTCCCCAGAACACTACTGGACGAGCAGCGATTCGAGAACCCGCCGGACCTCCGTGAGGTGTTCCTCGCGAAGGCCGACCACGCACGACAGCTCCTCTCTGTCACCGGTGACGCCGCCGACCGGGGGCCGTGCTGGAACCGAACACATTAACGCCTCGAAGCTCCCCGACAACGTATGAACATCGTCATCGCCGGGCCCGACGAGGACGGACTGGGTGAGGCACTCGCCAGTCTCGACGCCGATATCCGGGCGACGGACATCGCGAACCGACCGGGACTGGAGGAAGCCGGCATCCACGACGCCGACGTCTACCTCTTGACGGAGATGCGACAGGCGACCTCCATCGCCGTCGCGAAGGACCTCAACCCGGACCTCCGGGTCGTCATCTACGCCGAGGGGTCGCTCCCGGACTTCGCCAGCCGCCAGGCCGATCTCGTCGTCGACCCGAACCTGCTGGGGCCCGACGCCGTCGCCGAGGAACTACAGGCGAGCGGCTAGGTCGGCCAGTCGGTCCATCCCGCCGCGTTCGAAAGGGGTGCCGTGGCCGGGGACCGCGATCTCGACGTCCGGCGCCCGCTCGACCAGCGACGTGATCGACTCCCGAACCGTCCGGGTGTCGTAGCTCAGATGCCAGGGAGAGGGGTGGAACTGCCCGTCGCGTTCTCGGACGACGTCGCCCAGGAGCCCCGCCGATAGCGCTTCACTGACGTAACTGACGTGGCCGGGGGTGTGTCCCGGCGTGTGATAGACGGTGAAGCTCCCGATGGTCTCGCCGTCAGCGAGCGGTTCGATCGGGAGGTCGGGAACGTCGGTCAGTGTCGAGGCGAGTCGCTGGAACGCGCCCTTGTGTTTGCCGAGCGGTGGCGACCGCTCGCCAGCGACGTACTGCGCGTCGGCAGCCCCGACGTAGACAGTGGCGTCGGTTCGCTCGAACGCGGGGAGACCGCCTACGTGGTCGAGGTCGTAGTGTGTCAGGAGGATGCGCTCGACGTCCCGGCGCTCGAAGCCAGCCTCGATGAGCCCGGCGATAAGCCGGTCACCGTGCCAGGGCATCCCCGTGTCGACGAGCGTCAGCGTCCCCCCGTCGTCGACGAGCGTCGCGTTGACTCCCGTAAGATCGTACCACCAGACGTCGTCACCGAGAGACTGAACCATACCCGGGTGTAGGAACGCCGTCGTCAAAATCCTTCTCTGCCAACACCTATGGTAACTATCAGCAATCGCTGCATGGCCGGTCGGACTCTGGAGGGCCGAAGTCACAGATCACCTCTCGCCGCGTCGGTTACCGTTCGAGGATGATACCGCCAGCGCCGACAGCGATGTCGGTCCCGCCGCGGACGACACCTTTCAGGTTCTGGCCACTGGGGGTCGCCTGCTGGACCCACTCGCTGTCGAGGTCGTACACTGCCCCGCCACCGCCGACTGTGAGGCCGTCGTCGTCGCCGTCGGTGACCTCGATGTCGCGCAGGCTCGCGTCGCCAGTATCCGCAGGCGTCCACTTCGTCCCGTCCCAGTGGAAGATCATCCCGCCGCCGCCGGCGATCCAGACGTCGTCGAAGCCGTCCGAGTCGACGCCGTAGAAGTTGACGTTGGCGTCGGCCAGCCCGATCTTGTCCCAGGTCGCCCCGTCGGCGGTCTGGAAGACCGACTTGTTGCCGTCGACGATGTGGCCCTTGCGGTCGTCGAAGAAGTCGATGGCGTTGATCGCCGCCCCGGAGCCTGGCGTGACGTACTCCCAGGTCTGGCTGGCGCCGTTCTCGAAGGAGTAGTACACCTTCCCGGAGTCGCCCGCGACGTAGACGTTGGCCTCGCCCGCCGGTCCCGTCACCGAGACGTCGTTGAAGTTGTTGGTCACGTCCATCGGCGCGCTGTGGTCGGTCAGGACGCCGGACTCGACGTCGTACTCGCCGATGGCGCCCGAGGAGCCGACGAACCACAGGCGCTTGCCGTCGTCGGTCACGTCCGCGCCGTAGAGGTTGTTCCCGTTCCCGGTCGGGCCGCCGTCGAGGATCTTCTGCCAGCCCAGCGGTGTCCGTTCCAGGACCACACCGGCACCACCCACCGCGTACGCACCCTCGCTCGTGTACTCGACGTCGTGGAGGGTGTTGCCCGTGGGCGACTCGACTGCGGTCCAGGGTGACTGCGCGGCCGCCGACCCCGAGAGGGCCGTGAGACCTGTCGCCGCAGCAACTGACGCTCCGATACCCTTGAGCATGCCGCGTCGCGTCGCAGTTCGATCGAACATTGCAGGCTCACCTGGTGTGCGAGAACTACTTGAAGGTAGGAAGCGATTTACGCTCTTCATTCGGTTTAGAGCGTTTGTACGGCCGATTCTAGACGGTCTTGTGTGGTTTAGCGGCAACTGGGAGGCCGAGTCGGTCAAGCGAGACAGAGCGTCGTCGGTTCACCCGTTTTATCGAACCGGACGGCGATTAACACGTTTTATTCGTTTTATGCGGTCGATTTCGCGGCGAAAACCGGTCCGAACCCCGCTATTCGAGTTCGGCGACGATCGCCGGTGCTTCGGTCACGACGACCTCCTGAACGGCCCGGTTCGCCAGCTTCCGCTCGCCAGGGAGACAGAAGACCGGACACCCACCAGTAATTCCTGCCGCCGTTCGGACACCGACGACACCCGTCCCGGCCTGGTAGAACAGCAGGTTCCTGACGACTTCACCGAACCCGGGGAGGACCTTCTCGAACAGCGGGTGGACCGCCTCGATGACGACGTCGGACTGTGCGACCCCGGTCCCGCCGACACTGACGACGGCCTCGACGTTCGGTCGGGCGACGAGGCTGTCGATGGCCTGTTGCACCTCGTCGTACCCGCCCTGTAGCTCCCGTGTCGCCGTCACCGTGTGGCCGGCCGTCGTCAGGCTGTCGGTGAGTCGTTCGGTGACCGGGTTGGGATCGCCCTCGGGCGTCGTCGCGTCCCCGACGGTCACGAGTGCCACCTCGACCGGACGCACCCCGCCGCGTGCCGTATCTGCGGTCGCCGTTCCGCGCTCGATGTGGTCGCTCGCTATCGGGCCGGTGTCCGAGGGCTCGTCGGTCACTGCCGGTTCGGTGTTCGGCGCCGATTGCTGCTCCCTCGTGGGCGGTGCTGTCTGGTGCTCCTGTGTGTCGTCCGCTGGCTCCTCTGCTGGTGTTGTCTCGCCCGCGTTCTGCTCCACCGAGGGTATCTGGTCGGACTCCCGACCCACGGGCGCTGCCCCGCTGGGTTCCTGCTCGGTCGACTGTGACTCGTCGGTCGACTGCGACTGTTCTTCCTCCCGGTCGTCCGCTGTGTCGCCCTCGTCGTCCCGGTCCTCGTCGGACTCGTCGCTGACCCCCCGCCGCGTATCCCGTGACTGGAAATCGACCATGGTGGTACGTGTACAGCGGCGGATAAATAGCCCGTGGCCACCGGAATGGACCGCCAGCGTTTTGCGGCCGCTGGCCCGACTGTCGGCCATGAAGCGTCGTGAGCACGGTCACAGGGCCGCCGTCATTGCCCACACCGCGTCATGAGTGACGACGCGGCGGACGAACGCGTCACCATCGACAGCGACGGCTCGGTGACGGTCACCGACGAATCTGGGTCCGACGAGACTGCCAGCGGCTACGACCGACCAAGCGGCGAACCCCCGCGGCAGGCCGAGCCTGGCGAGTTCGGCTGGCACGGCTGGCTCCTCGTCGGGGTCCTGTTCGTCGCGTTCATCGTCGTCCCTGGGGCTATCCTCTTCCTGCCGGCCGCACAGGGTGTGGTCCGCTCGCTGGGGCTGACGCTCCGTGATGCCTACCTGACGCTCCCGCTGATCCCGGCGCTCGGTCTGGGAGCTGTGGCAGTGTGGTCCGCGCTCCGGTCGCGGCGCGTGTGAGCGCACCACAGTATCATTGCTTGTAACGCCGGGGAACGATTTATGCTCGGGTTCGCTGTAGCTCCGCTCGATGCTCCTCTCGGTCGTCCTCCTGGCGGCCGTTCTCGGGATGTGTGTCGCCTTCCTGGTCTGGCTCCACCGCGACCGCCCGGGTGCGGGCCCCCTCGCGGCGTTCGTCGTCGCGGCCAGCCTGTGGGCCGTCGCACACGGGCTGGAACTGGCCGTCCCCGACATCGCGACGATGCGCTGGCTGTTCCAGGCCCAGCTGACCCTCTCGGTCGTCATCCCGGTGGCCTGGCTGGCGACCGTGCTCGAATACAGCGGACGTCCGGAGTGGCTCAACAGACGGCGCCTCGCGCTCTTGCTCGTCGAACCCGGTGTGTTCGTCACGCTCGTCTGGTCGAACCCGGCCCACAGGCTCGTCTGGGAGGGAAGCGCGACGACGCTGCTCGGTGGCACCAGCGCGCTCGCGCCCGAGTGGACACTGGTCTACTGGGGCCATCTCGCGTACATCCTGGCACTGATCCTTGGCGGGGGCGCCCTGCTGGTCAAGACGATGTTCCGTACCAACGAGTCGTTCCGGGGCCAGGCACTCGTCCTGTTGCTCGCGATCACCGCGCCGACCGTCGCCCAGGCGCTGTACGTCCTGGATCTACTCGCGATACAGTTCGACCCGACGAGCCTCGGCTACGTCGTCTCGGGGGTCGTGCTGTCGGGCGCGCTGTTACGTGGACAACTGCTCGACGTGGCGCCGGTGACGCGTGATTTGGGCCGCGAGGCGGTCTTCGCCGAGATGGACGACCAGGTCGTCATCGTCGACGAGGCGGGGCGGATCGTCGACGTCAACGAGTCCGCACTGACGCTGTTCGACTGCGAGCGGGACGAGATACAGGGCGAGACCCTCGCTGCGTTGCTCCCGGCGCTGTCGGCGACGGTCCCCGAACCGGGCGAACATGCCCAGACGGAGACGGAACTGGAGCAGGACGGTGTCGTTCACTACTACGACGTCAGGGTGACGCCGCTGTACCGGGCCTACGGGGTCGTCTCGGGCCACCTCGTCAGCCTCCGGAACGTCACCGAACGGCGCCAGCGTGAGCAGCGCATCGACGTCCTCAACCGCCTGCTGCGGCACAACATCCGCAACGAGATGAACGTCGTCCGGGGCAATGCCGACATGCTTGCCGACGAGGTCGGCGACGAGGAACGGCGCCGCATCGACCGCATCCGGGAGACGGTCGACACTGTCGTCGACCGCAGCAACAAGATCGGCCAGGTCTCCGAGTCCCTGGAAGACGAGGCCGTCCGTCCCGTCCGTCTGTCGAGTCTGCTCGATCCACTCGTCGCGGCGGCCAGCGAGACCTATCCGGAAGCGGACATCTCCCTGTCGTGCGCCGACGACGTCTGGGTCTCGGGTGCCCCCTCGCTCTCGCTGGCCTTCGAGGAACTCGTCGACAACGCGGTCGAACACGGCCGGGACGACACCCACGCTGGAGCGGGGACGGAGGGTGGGGCAGCAGCGACCGGCCGAACCGACGGCGGCGATACGGTCAGCGTCGAGATCGACGTTCACCGCCGTGAGGAACCGCCAGCCGTCGTCGTCACGGTCGCGGACGATGGGCCTGGTATCGCCCCCCACGAACGGGAGGTGATCCAGGCGGGCGAGGAGACACCGCTCCAACACGGCTCCGGGGTCGGCCTGTGGCTGGTCGCCTGGGTGGTCCGAAACGTCGGCGGGACCCTCTCGTTCGAGGACGGCCCCGGAACGACCGTCGCCGTCGGCCTCCCGGCCACCGACCCGCCGACGGACGACTCGCAACAGGGTTGATATTCGACGGAGAGGGGGTTACTTCTCAGAGGACGCCGGCCGTCAGCGACATCACGATGGCGCCGCCGAGGAAGACGAGTATACCGGCCACGCCGATGCGAGGGATGTTGCTGGCGAACCGCTGCAGGTTCCGGTTCCCCGCCGACGCGACGACCACGGGGTCGACCAGGCGGCCGGTGTCGGCCCGCCCGACGACGACCACCTCGTCGCCCGGCGCGACTGCCCGTTCGAGGACGCCATCCTCGACTTCGCCGTACAGGAAGGCGAGACTGGCCCCGGACGGGTCGACGCGGACCTGCCCGTACTCGCCGACGAGGTCGAAGGGCGTCTCACTGCGCTCGACGTCGAAGAGTCCCTGCGCGCGGGTGGTGTCCGGGCTTCCGTAGTTGCTCCCGGCGACCCGGCCGGCCTCGACTGCCAGGACGGACCGGCCGCTGTGTGGCGCCGTCACCGTCCCTGCGCCGACGGCCTCGGCCGTCCCGGTAACGGCGACAGTCCCCGACGACGGGAGATCACCGGGCGTCACGACGGCAGCGTTCCTGATCGTCGTCGCGACCCGGTAGTGTCGCCCGCCGTGGACGAGCATGAACGCGCCGGCGGCGGCGACGACGAGGCCGAGATGGTAGGCCGTGATCCCGTCGTCGCGACCGCCCAGCGGGGGTGGCGAGCCCAGTGCGTAGGTCAGGGCTGTGAGCCCACAGACCAGTCCGAGCAGTACCGCTGCCCCTGCCGCCCGCTCGCGGTCGGCCCGGAGGGAGGCGACGAGGCCGACGTCCTGATACCGGTCGACGGCTGCCAGGACCACCGCGACGACAGACAGCGGGAGGACGAACTCCCAGAGGAACCCGGAGAGCATACCCACCAGTCACCCAGAAGTGGAAAAAGCGTACCGTCTACCGTTCCTCGTCGCGTCGCATCGCGATCTCGAACCACGGACAGAGACGCAGTTGGCGGTAGTACTCGGGGTGTTCGCGGAGGCGCTCGTAGGGGACCCACATGAGGCCGTCGACCTCTTCGGGGTTGGGGTCCAGTGTCGTGTCGTGCAGCGTGGCCTGCAGAACGGCACAGACCTCCCACTCCAGGCCGGCGTTCTCGTAGTAGCGTTTGTACTCGAAGCGGTCGGTGACCCGCAGGTTGTCGTACTGTTCCGGCGAGATGCCCAGCTCCTCTTCGAGTCGCTCGCGGGTCGCTTCGACCTGTGTCTGGCCCTGGACGGGGTGTGAGGCGACGGTACCGTCCCAGTGGGTGTCCCAGAGGCGCTTGGTGGCGGCTCGCTGGGCCAGCAGGATCCGGTCGTTCTCGTCGAACAGCAGCGCAGTGAAGGCGCGGTGGCGGACGCCGTCGCCGGTGTGGGCGTCGAGTCGGTTGACCAGCCCCTCCTCGTTGTCGTCGGCGTCGACTGCGATGACGTCCTGCTCGGCGTTCTCGTGAACCTCGGCCGCGTCGTTGCTCATTGTCGAGTCAGTCACAGCGGGGATTCTTACGCGCTTCGACTCGGCGCGGCCTCCAGTTCGGCGACGAACCGTTTGAGGACCTGCTCTTCGGCCCGGTGGAGCGTCTCGCTGCAGGTCGACTTCGCGATACCGACCGTCTCGGCCAGTTCCGTCAGCGAGCACCGGCGTGGCGTGTCGTAGTATCCCTCTTCGACGGCCGTCTGGACGAGTTCGCGCTGGCTCTCGGTCAGCACCGGTTCTTCGGTGACGTGTTGCTGGACCTTCTCGACGGTGAAGGGGATGCCGAACTCGTCGAGTTGTTCGCCCAGTTCAGAGAGTCGCTCCCGTGGGGCCGTGATCTCCCAGATGGCTTGCCCGTCGGTCAGGGTGAACGGCATCTCCAGGGGGATACCCGATCCCTGGATCGGGAACAACAGCAGCGGCGTCGAGGTCTCGAACTGGATCAGCGCCGTGTCCTCGCGGTTCGAGAGGATCTCCATCGACGTGACCGGGTCGCGCCCCTCGATGTCCCGCAGGACGGCCGGGAGGTCCGCTGCGGTGACCTCTGCGAGGCCCACCCCGGACTCCTCGCCGGGCAATGCGGCCAGCACTCTGACGGTGACATCGTGTTGCCGGGAGACGTCGCCGATCCAGATGTCGTCGGGCACCGTGAGCGTGAGTTCAGCGCGTGGCATCGTTCCTACCCGAATATATTCGGTGGCCCCACTGGGCCGTGTTGCCGAACATGTTCGGTTAGGGTGCCACAGCTATCAGTGTGTTGGCTAGTCTCTCAGACCGCGTCCAGCAGCCGCCGGTACTCGTCGAGGGCCTCGCGGCCCCGCTGGAGCCGTCGCGCCCGGCAACGCCTCGATGGTACACAGAACCTCCCTGTTCGCGCGGACGAGCGGCGCACGCCGGGCGAGTTCGCTCTCCAGCGGAAAGAGCTCGAAGACGAACATGTGCGGCCCTGGCGAAGGCTTATCCCGCCGGCCGGTCGCCATCCGATATGGAACGTGTCTCGGTCTCCAGAACGTTCGACGCCGGTCCCGAGGCTGTCCGCGACGCGATGGCCGACCTCGAAGCGTTCATGCTCGGTGCGGGGTTCGACGACGTCTCCGTCGAGGGTGACACCATCACCATCAACAACCGGGTCGGGTTGTTCGACATCGAACTCGTCCTCGACGTCGTCGACGCCGAGACGGCGCTGGCCTACGAGCAACGGGACGGCGTCTTCGAGTCGATGCGGACCGAGTACCACGTCGAGGAGACCGACGGCGGGACGACGGTGACGGCGACCACCGAGTACGCGGCACTCGACCTCGCCGTCGTGGGCCAACTGCTGGACTCGACGGTCGTCGACCGCCAGCGACGCAAGGAACTGAACGCACAGTTCGACTGGCTGGCCGATCGGCTCCAAGCATAACCACCCGAACATGTACGGGACAGGACGGACCGCCGCGGCGACGTAACGTCCCGGTATGAGCCACGCCCACGAGGACGTGCCGCCGGTGACCGAGGCGGTCCACGACAACTCCTGGTCGGCGAACCTGGAGCAACCGGTCCACGCCGAGAACCGCGAGGTGGTCGTCGAGCAGGCCATCACGGCTATCGAACACACGACCGCGGGCAATCACGTCAACCTGGTGACTCACGGCGAGAACGGCCATCCCGAGCGGTACCTGTTCGAGCCGCTCCGGGCCGAGTTCGGCGACAAGATCGGTATCGAGTACGTCCAGCAGTGTGGCTGTGGCGGCCACGTCACCCGGGTGTTCCTGTGATCATGTACGGGGACATGGACCTCGACGAGCGGCCGCTAGTGCTCATCTGGGAGCTGACCCAGGCCTGCGAGCTGGCCTGCAAGCACTGCCGGGCCGACGCCCAGCCCCGACGGCATCCCCAGGAGCTGACGACCGCCGAAGGGAAGGCGCTGCTCGACGACGCCCGCGAGTTCGGGGAGGGACAGCTGGTCGTCCTCTCCGGCGGGGACCCGCTGGCCAGGGACGACGTGGTGGAACTCGTCGACTACGGCACCGACCAGGGGCTCCGGATGACGCTGACGCCGAGCGGGACCACGTCGGTCACCCGCGAGCCGCTGGCGGACCTCTCCGATGCCGGTCTCCGGCGGCTGGCCCTCTCGCTGGACGGCGGCGACGCCGTCGCACACGACACCTTCCGTGGGGAAGGCGGGAGCTTCGAGGCGACGATGGCGGCCGCGCGGGCGGCCGACGACCTCGACATCCCGCTGCAGATCAACACCACGGTCTGTGCGGAGACGGTCGATCAGTTACCCGCCATCCGGGACCTCGTCGCCGATCTCGGTGCCGTCCTGTGGTCGGTGTTCTTCCTCGTCCCGGTCGGCCGCGGCCGCGTCCTGACGCCCATCTCTTCGGACCGAGCCGAGCGGGTGATGGAGTGGCTCCAGACGGTCAGCGCCGAGGCGCCGTTCGGCGTCAAGACGACCGAGGCACCCCACTACCGTCGCGTCGGGATGCAGCAGGCCGAGGACGGCGGCCCGACCCGGCGGATGGGCGTCCGCGCCGGTAAGGGGTTCGCGTTCGTCAGCCACACCGGCGAGGTGTTCCCCTCGGGGTTCCTGCCGAAGTCGGCCGGCGACGTCCGCGAGGAGAGCGTCGTCGACATCTACCGCGACTCCGAGTTGTTCCAGTCGCTCCGTGACGACGACGCACTCTCGGGGAAGTGCGGGGCCTGCGAATACCGCGGCGTCTGTGGCGGCAGTCGGTCCCGTGCCTACGCGACGAGCGGCGATCCACTGGCGTCGGACCCGCTGTGTGATTACGTGCCACCGGGCTACGAGGGGTCGATTCCCGACCAGCACCCGGCTGATTGAGAGAGCGTTGTAGCGACCGCGTAGGACGCCCCGGGTCCGCGGTCAGCGGTACCGGAACCAATCTACAACCTTCGCTCTGAGGGGGTTTTTCAGTCACTGGGAACGGGCGACCCCCGTTTTATGGCAGTGGTACGCACACTCGGATATGAGTGACTCGGGTATCAGGGTCGAACTGTCGGTCGACTCCCCCGGTGCGTGTCCCGTCGCGGACGTCACCGAGGAAGTCGGCGCCTCGGTGACGGACGTCTCGCGCAGCAGTCCACAGGGCGACGGGCACGTCGTCGAGGAGTTCACGACGGACGGCGACGCCGACGTCGTCGAGGCGTATCCGGGTGCCGAACAGGTGTTCGCCGCGGGCGACGGCGGTCGCTTCCGCTTCGAGCGCGACCGGACCGACTGTGTCTGCGAGGCCGTCGAGACGTTCGAGTGTCCCGTCGCGGACATCCGCTCGGTCGACGGCCGACTCCTGTTGACCTTCCACGCACCGGACGTCGACCGCGTCCGCGCGATCGTCACGCGCCTGAAGGACCTCTACGAAGGGGTTTCGCTGCGCTCGCTCCGCCGTGACGGCGAGGAGACGGCGATGGACACCACCGTCGTCGACCGGAACGTCCTCACCGACCGCCAGCGGGAGGTTCTGGAGACGGCCGTCGAGATGGGCTACTTCGAGTATCCGAAGGGGGCCAACGCCGGCGAGGTCGCAGAGGCGCTCGATATCTCGGTCTCGACGTTCGCCGAGCATCTCGCGGCGGCCCAGACCAAGCTCATGGACTCGATCCTCACCGATTAGCCCTGCCGGCGGAACGCGGCCAGCAGGAGCCAGCCGTACAGGCCGGCCCCGGCGACACCGCAGAGCCCGCCAGCGGCCGCGAGTTCCGAGATACCACCGAGCACCCCGAGTAGCTGCCCCCCGAGTCCTACGACCAACAGTCCGATAGCGAGCAGTGCCGTCCGGTCCGACGAGAGCGCACTCTGGCCGACGGTCGGTGGGTAGAACTGGAACGTCGCGCCGACGACGGTCAGCCCCAGAAAGCCCGCGAGCATCGCTCGGAAATGTGCGCCGACGAGCGTCGCGTCACGGCCGGCCAGCACTGCTGTCAGCGCGAGCGCCACGCCGACCACCCCGAAGCCGACGGCGGCGAGCACGGCGTAGAAGCCGACACGGCGCCGGTCCGAGCGGACGAACAGGACGGCGTAGGTCACCGCGAACCCGACGATGGCGACAGCTTCGAGGACGCCGCCAGCGAGGAGCAACTGTCGTTCGAACAGCCCGCCGGCCAGCAGCAGGGGCGCCACCGCGCCCGTCGGCAACACGAGCCAGACGAGTGTGCGGGGCGGCCGGGTGACGAGAAAGCGCGGGAAGAGTCGGAGTCCGACACCGAACACGAACAGCGCCGCAGTACCGGCCGCCAGGAGGTGCGATATCTGTACCGGCACGAGCCAGGTGTCGCCGACGACGGGGAGTGCCACGGCGACCGCCGCCGCTGCGAGGTACAGCAACCCGATCGGGAGGACCGCGTTGGCGAGTCGGTCGACCGGCTCCCGGTGGGCGTTCGCGCCGCCGGTCCCCGTGGCTGCGCCGGTGCGGTTGGTCCTGATCGTCCAGCCGACCGTGCCGACGAACACTGCTGCGCCCAGTCCCCAGAGTACCCCTCCCGCGGCCCCGAGCCACGGTGGCCCGATCTGTGCGCCCGCCAGCCCCAGCGTCCCGACGACCGACAGCGGCAACTGGACGGACGGTGCCCGCGGGAACGCCAGATTTCGCTCGAAGTACGTCGGGACCAGCGCGTATGCCTTCCCGAACAGGACGTGCAGGACGAAGCCGTACAGGCCGAGGACGACGACGGTGCGACGGGTCGCCCCCACGGCCATCGCGACCTGGAACGTGAGGAAGAACAGGGCGCTGGCGGCGACGAACCTGCGGGCCCCGCGCGTGACCCGCGGCGCGCTCATCTCAGGCCGGTTCGATGTGGACGTGCCACTCGTCGTCGGCGACCTGTTCCGTCTCGTGGGCGTAGCCGCGCGCTGCGAGGACCTCGTAGAGCGGGACCGGCTCGAAGCTGTTTACGAGTTCGAGCGACTCCTCGTCCCCCAGGTCGCCCAGCGCGCTCATGATGTGGGGAAACGGTTCGCCGTCGATGGTCCTGACGTCGAGCGTCCGGGCGTCACGCTGTTCCGTGGCCATACTGGAGTGGACGGCTGCTGTCGGTCAGACGCTTGTCCCGAACGTGTTCGCCACGGTGAACGCCGCGGTGCCGACGGCGGCCCCGCAGACCGGACAGCCGGCCGCCAGCAGTCGCTCGCGCGCCCCGGCGTCGACCTCGACACGGGCCCCACAGTCGGGGCAGGTGAACCGATACGTCGACATCGGTATCGGAACGTCCCGCGACGGCGGCAAAACCCCTCAGCCATCATTCTGTGGGATTTCAGGTGCGATCCGGCGACGCATGGTCCTGAACGGCACTGTCACGCCGTCTATCTCGCGCTCGCTCGTCCCGACCTGCTCGTAGCCGTTGCGCTCGTAGAACTCGACGGCGTTGAGCGAGGCGGAGAGTTCGACCGTCTCGATGCCGGCGAACCGGGCAGCGGTCTCCAGTTGCTTCAACAGCGTCGTCGCGATTCCCACACCGGCGTAGAACGGGCTGACGAACAGCGCGTCGAGTCGCTGTTCGGGGAGCTGGAGGACGCCGTATCCGACGACCGTCTCGTCGATGGTAGCGACCCTGATCTCGTACTGGTCCGCGGACGGGGAGGCCTCGAAGGCGTCTAAGTTCTCTTCGTCGGGCGCCCAGGCCCGTAACTGACGCTCGTCGTACCGCTCGTCCTCGATGCCGAGGATCGCTGCACGCTTGACCGACAGCATCGTGCCCGCGTCGTCGGGCCTGGCCTTGCGGAACTGGACGTCGTCTACCACTTGCGGCGGTCGGTAATTGTGGGAAATAAACGTTCCGGCCGAACGACGTGTGTACGAAACGAATGGATGACTCACCGTCGCTGATGGAGCCATCCCCCCACCGAACGCTCTCGTCCGAAGACGGCGCGCTCCAGCGAGAGTCGTCCGGCGCCCGAGAGCGCCAGTGCGAGCGCGCCGAGGATAGTGAGTGCCATGACCTCCAGGGTCACCGCGTTGCTGCCGGCGTAGCCCGCCGGGAGCACGAGGTAGAAGACACCGCCGAACAGTCCGGCGACCGCGAGCGCGTTGTACCGGGTCAGCACACCCACGACGAGCAGGAGACTGCAGCCGAGTTCGGCGGCAGTGATCACCGTCGGCATCGGTGTCGTCGCCGGAACGAGCGGCAGGGACGACAATCCTTGCTGGACTCCGAACATCGGGTTCACCGGGTCCGCAGGGCGTCCCAGGAGTCCGATACCGAACCGGCCGAGCCCCTCGTATATTCCCACGACGGAAACTGATAGTCTGGCCGGAACCGGCGCCCACTCACTGGGATCGAACGCGTCGAGTCGATTACGGAGTCCAGCCGCGCCGAGGACGTCGCTCAGCCAGCCGAGCGGACGCAGTTCACGTCCGAGGACGGCCCGTTCCAACGAGAACTGGCCGGCACCCCAGAGCGCGAGTGCCAGTCCCAGAGCGGTCGCCGTCGCCGCGACGTAGAACTCCATGTCGACCCCGGTCGGTTGTCGGACGAGGACGGTCATCGTACCCATCGCCACGGCGGCCAGCAGTCCTCCGACGCGGGTGAGTACGCCGACAAGGAGCAACAGGCCCGCGAGCAGCTGTGCGAGCGTGATCGCCCAGCCGAACAGCGTCGGCGCTGGGAGCCCCTGTTGCTGGAACAGGAACACGAAGTAGCTGACGCTGTGGTGGTCCCGCGGCCCGATGCCGAAGCGTGCCAGCGAGCGGGCGAGCAACACGCTTGCGAGCGCGATCCGAGCGACTACCGGGGCGAGTCGATCGACCGATACCGTCGTGTTGATCGGCAGTGCATCCGTGACTGTCGTGTTCGACGTGGGCATAGCTGCAGGACTCGTAGCCGCTGGAATAAAGGCTCGGAGAACGGCCGTTCTCGTCTTCAGTTGACAGGTCTGCCGACCCGATGTCGGGCAAATCGACTCCGACTCGAAGCGGTACGTCAGAACGAGTTGATCGACGAGTCTCGATCGGTAGCGGTCCTGTCTCAGGGACTCAGTCGTTGACGATCCCGCGGGAACAGAGAGAGACTCGCTCTACTCGCCTCTCTGGCTCCCGCTCGCCAGTCAACGGTGAGTCCTACGGACTCAGCCGTTGACGGTCTCGCGGGAACAGCACCGCTTCCCGGATGTTCTCCAGCCCGAGCATCGTCATGATGAGCCGTTCGCCACCGAGGCCCCAGCCGGCGTGTGGCGGCATGCCGTACCGGAACATCTTGGTGTAGTACTCGAAGGCTTCGGGGTCGAGGCCCTGCTGTTCGAAGCCAGCGACGAGCTGGTCGTAGCGGTGTTCACGCTGGCCGCCGGAGACCAGTTCCATCGACGGGTGCATCATGTCGAAGCCGGTCGAGACCGCCTCGTCGTCGTCGTGGTCCTTGATGTAGAAGGGCTTGATCTCGCTGGGCCAGTCGGTGATGAAGTAGTGCTCGCCGACCTCCTGACCGAGGACGTGCTCGGCCTCCGTCGAGAGGTCGTCGCCCCAGACCAGCGGCTCGTCGAGTTCGCCGGTCGCGTTGATGCGGTCGATGGCGTCCTGGTAGGTCAGTCGCGGGAACTCGCCCTCCGGCGCTTCGAAGTCGTCGGCCAGGTCCAGTGCTTCGAGCTGGGCCTGACAGTTCTCGGCGACGGCCTCGTAGGCCGACTTGACGACGTGCTCGCAGGCGTCCATCGCCTCGGTGTGGTCGAAGAAGGCCGACTCGAAGTCGATCGAGGTGGCCTCGTTGAGGTGCCGGGGGGTGTTGTGCTCCTCGGCACGGAAGATCGGGCCGATCTCGAAGACCCGTTCGAGGCCGGAGCCGACCATCAGCTGCTTGAACAGCTGGGGGCTCTGGTTCATGAACGCCTCGCGGCCGAAGTACGTGATCGGGAACAGCTCGGTGCCGCCCTCGGTCCCCGTGGCGACGATCTTCGGCGTGTTGATCTCGGTACAGCCGATCTCGCGGAAGGCGTCCCGGACCGCGCGGAGGACCTCGGCGCGGATCTCGAAGATGGCCTTGACCTCGGGCTTGCGGAGGTCCAGCGTCCGGTTGTCCAGCCGCGTGGGCAGTTCGGCGTCGACCTTCCCCGAGGGGTCCAGTGGCAGTTCGGGGTCGGCCTCGGAGATGACGTCGACGGACTCGGGCGTGACCTCGACGCCGGTAGGCGCGCGGGGCTCCTCCTCGACGGCGCCGGTGACCGAGATGACCGATTCCCGGTGGACGTTCAGCCCGGTCTCGACGAGGTCCTCGTCCATCTCGTCTTTCTCGAACTTGACCTGGATCTTCCCGGTCGTGTCCCGCAGGATGAGGAAGGCGATACCACCCAGATCGCGAAGCTCGTGGACCCAGCCGGCGACGGTGACCGTCTCGCCGGGTTCGGCGTCCGCTGTGTAGGTTCGGTCGTCCATACCTGCCCGTTTGGGGGGATGGACTTAAACTCCGTTTATTCGATTCCGTCGGCGTCCAGCCACTCGGTCAGCCACTGCCGATGGACCGTGACCGCGTCGTCGCCCGTCCGTTCGGGGTAGTGGGGCCGGGTCACCACTCCCTCGGAATCGACTGCAGCGGTGACGACGGCGGCGACGCGGTAGGCTCGCGGGACCGCCGGGAGGGAGCGCACATCGCGATAGCCGGCGCGGAACGCCGACCGGAGTGGCTCCGGGTCGGTGCCGTACCATCGGGCGACGAGGTGTTCGGTCTTGGCCACCGACAGCGCCGGATCGGCGGCGCAGGGGTGGTCCCAGTCGAGGACTGCAGCGAGACCGCCGTCGGAGAGGAGCGCGTTCCCCGGCCGGAGGTCCCAGGGGAACAGCCGCGGTCGGCGCATCTCGGATGGTGGTTCCAGCGTGGACGCCAGCGCGGGGCGCAGATCGTCGAACGCGGGGGGAAGCGCCGCCAGGCCGTCGTCTGCGGTGGTGGCGAACGCTTCGGGTGGTGTCAGCCCGGCCGCGACCAGCGATCCCGTCTCGTCGACTGACAGTGGCCCGGCCGACGCGAAGGGGAACGCCTCGTGGAGCCGCGCGAGGACGGTTCCGAACTGCCGGGTGATCGTTCGTCGCCGTTCCGGCGACAGTCTAACGAACCGCTCGTGGAGGTCCGCACCGTCGACGTACTCGGTGACGAGATACCCTCTGTCTCCGAGCCGGCCATGCGCGACCAGCCGTGGGACTGGCACGCTCGTCCGGTCGGCGACGGCGCCCAACAGCACCGCCTCCGTGTGGATCGCGTCGGCGTCGTCGGCCACCTGGACGACCAGTGCCGGTCGGTCGGCGTATCGCGCTACGACCGTCTCCTTGTGGTTCCCCTGTCGCGGCCGCGTGATCGTCTCGGGCGGCCGGTCGGGGACAACGCGCCGGAGCACGCGCTGGGCGTCGGTCACGGCTGGTGGACCCGATCTGTCTCCGACAGCACGTCCAGCAGGTCGTCCAGCCGGCCGAGGATGTACTCGGGCTCGTACCCCTCGGCCTCGCCCGACGTTCGCGGGCACCAGGCGGCCTGGAGGCCGGCGGCGTGAGCACCGGCGACGTCGTAGGCCAGCGAGTCGCCGACGTAGAGCGTGGTTTCGGGCGCGGTTCCCAGTTGCTCACAGACATCGAGAAACGGCTCGGGATGCGGTTTGCGTCGCGGGCGGTCCCCGGCGTAACAGACGGTTCCGACGCGCTCGTCGAGGCACAGCGTCTCGACTTTCGGCCGCTGGCGGTGTGCCGGGCCGTTGGTCAGCACACCGACCGGGCCGCTGTCGCAGGCCGCCGACAGCGCCCGCTCGGCACCTTCACGGAACGCGACGGCACCCCGATCGACGGCGTCGAGCAGGCCGGCAGCCATCTCGTCGGCCGGGACGCGTCTGTGACCGTACTGTGCAGCGACTCGGCGGAACCCCGCCGCGAGATAGGACTGCTCGTTCGACGGTCCCGGCGGCCCCTCTAGCGCCGCCCACAACTCCTCGGCGGCACCGAACGGAGCCAGGTCGACGGCGTCGAAGGCCGCGGCGTACAGCGTCGCCTCGTCCTGTGTGGACTGACACAGCGTGCCGTCGAGGTCGAAGACCACACCGGCTGGGGGATCCATAGCCACGGAAGGGGATCGCTGGAAAAAAGCCGTTCGGTGGGACGGGGAATCGGCTCGGAGAACCCTGAACGTTTGTACCACGCCCCGTCCAAGCGGCGGGTATGACCGACGACAGGTACCAGATCGACGACCTCGACCGCCGGATCATCCACGCGCTCCAGCAGGACGCCCGACACACCACTGCAAGCGAAATCGCAGAGTCCTGTGACGTCTCCGCCCGTACCGTCCGCAACCGGATCGACCAGCTCGAAGCCAACGGGATCATCCAGGGCTACGACGTCGATGTCGACTACGAGGCGGCGGGCTATCAGCTCCACACGCTCATCGTCTGTACCGCGCCGATACACGAACGCGAGGAGATCGCCCGTCGTGCACTCGACGTCGACGGCGTCGTCGCGATTCGCGAGGTGATGACCGGGGCGGACAACGTCCACGTCGAGGTCGTCGGCGTCGACAGCAACGACCTCAGCCGGATCGGACGGGACCTCAACGACGTGGGCCTGGAGGTCGTCGACGAGGACCTCATCCGCAACGAGTACACCCGCCCGTTCCACCGGTTCGCCTCGACGGCCCCCGACGACGAGTAGTTCTGTAATAGGAGTTGCAATCTACCTAAATTTCCGCATCGGAACTAGAAGCTAGGTATTTATCCCCTCTCGGAATAATACTGTGGTATGAACGGTTCTGGACCGTCGGTGACGCCCCGGCGGCCCCGGGTCGCCGGTCGTCTCCACCCATGCTATCCGAACGTATATCCCGAGAGAGGCTCGCACGGGGACAGGACCCACTGTCCGTCCTCGTCGTCACGGACCGGTTCGCTGGTGCGGTCATCGCAGCCGAACTGACACCGACCGCGACAGTCAGTATCGTCACGGATATCGAACCTATCGCCGCCCGCGTCGGTGACGTCGACGCGACGATCGGCGATCCGATCGCGGCCGAGTCGCTCGCGGCGGCGAACGCGAGCGACGTGGCGGGTGCCGTCGTCGTCCTGCGACGCGACCGCCACGCACTCCTGGCGGCACAGCTACTGCGCACCCGGTTCGATCTGGATCACGTCGCGGTCCTGGTCGACGACCCCGAACTGCTCGACGCGTTCGAGGGCATCGCGACCGTTGCCGTCCCCGAGGGCGACGTCCTCGCCGCGGCGGCGTGTGCACAGTTCGAGGACTCACTCGCCGCCACGCATCTGGACTGACGATGCCGAAGGACCTCGAACGCGATCTCGGACTGCCGGCAGTCGTCGCTATCTCCATCGGGGCGATGGTCGGCAGCGGTATCTTCATCCTGCCCGCGCTGGCCGTCAAAGAAGCCGGTGCTGGCGTGATCCTCGCGTACCTGTTCGCAGGCGTGCTGGTGCTTCCAGCGGCGGTGAGCAAGGCCGAGATGGCGACGGCGATGCCCGAAGCCGGTGGGACCTACGTCTACATCGAGCGTTCGATGGGGCCGCTGCTGGGGACCGTCGCCGGCGTCGGGACCTGGTTCTCGCTGTCGTTCAAGGGCGCACTCGCGCTGGTCGGTGGCGTCCCCTACCTCGTCCTGGTGTTCGACCTCCCGGTCCGTCCGGTCGCGGTGGGCCTCGCGGCGCTGCTGATCGTCGTCAACATGGTCGGTGCAGAACAGACCGGGCGACTCCAGGTCGGAATCGTCGTCGTGATGCTCGCGGCGATGGCCTGGTTCGTCGTCGGCGGCGGTCCGGCCGTCGAGACGGCGTCCTACGGTGGGCTCTGGAGCTACGGCGTCGAGGGGATCTTCGCCGCGACGGGGCTCGTCTTCGTCTCCTACGCCGGCGTGACGAAGATCGCCAGCGTCGCCGAGGAGGTCGAGGACCCCGACCGCGTGATCCCGCTCGCGATGCTCGGATCGCTCGGGGTGACGACGCTGTTGTACGTCCTCATCGTCGCCGTCATCGTCGGCGTCGTCCCGCTGGAGACGATCGCCGGGAGTTCGACGCCGGTCGCCGACGCGGCAGACGCGACGCTGGGGGCCGCCGGCGTCGGTGCGGTCGTCCTCGCAGCCCTCCTGGCGCTTGTCAGTACCGCCAACGCGGGAGTACTGTCGGCTTCGCGATACCCCTTCGCGATGGCCAGGGACGGCATCGCACCCGCGGTCCTGAGCAGCGTCAGTGATCGGTTCACGACCCCAGTCAACGCGATCACGCTGACCGGCCTCGTGATGCTGGTGTTGATCGCGTTCGTCCCGATCCTCGAAATCGCGAAACTCGCGAGCGCGTTCAAGATCCTCGTGTTCGCACTCATCAACGTCGCACTCGTCGGCTTCCGCGAGTCGGACACGGCAGCCTACGACCCCTCCTTCGAGTCCCCGCTGTACCCGTGGACACAGATTTTCGGCGCGGTGACCGGCCTCGCGCTGCTCACGCAGATGGGGACGGTCGCGATCGTCGGTGCGGTCGTCATCGTCGTCGCGAGCGTGCTCTGGTATCTCGGCTACGTCCGCGGCCGGGTCACCCGCGAGGGTGCGATCCGGGAATCCGTGCGCCGGACCGTCGGCCAGCGGGCGATGGAGGAGACCAGGACGGCACTCGAACCGACGCCGGGCGAGACCGTCCTCGTCGCGCTCCCGGAGGGCGCACCTGCCCAGAGCGAGCGCTCGCTGGTCGATCTCGCTGCGACGCTCTGTGCCGACGACGGCCGCGTCGTGGTGGTCCAGTTCGACGAGGTTCCCGACCAGACGCCCCTGCGGTACGCCGCCGATGTCCAGTCGGTGACCGACGCCGAGTTCGAGCGCCGGACCGACGAACTCGCGGCCCACGTCGACACGCCCGTCGAGTACGGCGAACTCGTCAGCCATCACCCTGATCGGGCAGTCGCGAACGCCGTCACCGACCTCGGTGCGGACCTTCTGGTGGTCGACCGCGACGCGACCTTCGAGTCCGCCGTCTTCGGCGATAGCGTCGCCCGGATCGCCGACAGGGCCGACTGTGACACGCTGGCGGTCCGGACCGGCCAGCTCGCGGATATCGACACCGTCTCGCTCGTGACGACCCGCGGTCCGTACGACCCGCTGAAGGTCCGTCTGGGCGACGCGATCGCCAGCGAGACGGGGGCCGCCCTGCGGTTCGTCTACCCGCTCGCCGAGGACAACTCCGGCGAGCAACTCCGCGTGCTCCGGGAGTACCACGACGACCTCGCCGAGGCGTGTTCGGTCCCGACCGCCTGTACCTTCGCCCGCGGCGACGCTATCGACGCCACCGTCGCGACCGAGGACCCCGCGAGCAATCTCGTCGTCCACAGCTGGGCAGGTGGCCTGACGGCCCACCGCTCGGGACGCGCCCGGGCGACCCGCGCGGCGATCGACGGTGCCGGGCAGGCGGTCGTGGAGGTCCATCCGCGGACCGACAGCGGCCCCCTCCGCCGCCTGATCGACAGACTCGCGTTCTGAACTGTCGGTTCACGCACGGCTCTCGCGGGGGAGACACAGCGGAGAAGTGGGTGACTGAGCGGTGGTTCGCGTCGCTGGCGTGACCGGTCAGCGGTCGGCGGTCGCCGCGTGGGCGTCTCTGGCCCCCTCGACGGTCTCGCGGACGGCCTCGACGCCCTCGTCGTGGACTAGATCGCCGACGACGATGGTGTCGGCGTACTGGGCCATCGTCCGGGCGGACTCGTAATCGCCGATCCCGCCGCCGTAGAACAGCGTCGCGTCGTCGATGGCGTCCGCGGCCGCAGCGACGACCTCTGGATCACCGAGCGTGCCCGAGTACTCGACGTAGACGATCTCCTGGCCCAGCAGGTGTTCGGCCGCTTCGGCGTAGGCCGCGACCTCCTCGGCGTCCAGATCGCAGTTGGCCTGTGTGTAGGTCGCGACGGAGGCCTCGGGGTTCATCACGATGTAGGCCTCGGTGAAGGTCCGTGACCAGTCGATCTCGTCGTCGATGCGGATCCACTCCTTGTGGGCGCCCGTGATCCAGGTCACGTCGCCGGCGTTCATCACGACGGGGACGAGATAGCCGTCGTGGCGGTCGCTGTGGACGACAGACGCCGGATTGGATGGTTCGATGTAGACGGGGATGTCGTACTTCCCGCAGGCCTCGACGACCCGCTGCATCTTCTCCTCGGTCATCCCGGTGGTGCCGCCGACCTCGATGGCGTCGGTCCCGGTCGCTGCCACGTCCTCGAATGTCTCGCCGTCGACCAGCGTCTTGTCGGGGTCGATCTTGACGATGTGGTCCCAGTCCGCCCAGTCGCTCATACCGCAGTGACGTTCGTCTGTCGGCATAACCGCTTCGGATGGGCCGGGCGTTCTGGTATCTCTCATCTCGTGTCCGCTAGATCCCCCTCGTCTGCTTCCTCTGTCCACCGCCAGAAAGCCCCCGGCCCCTTTCAGTCCCGCCCGCGACGACAGCCACACCCTCCCCAGCCGACTCCGTCGCTCCCTGCGGTCACTCCGTCGTCCCTCGCACGGTGTCGTCTCGCGACGGCGCGCGAGACAGCGTGCGCCTGGTTGGTTCGTGGGGTGGCTGTCGCAGTTCCGGTGGACGGGCCACGGTCGAACACACCCGCACAAGCCTTTTCGAGGGGCCTGCCCTCCTGTTCGGTATGCAGCCCCAGGCGGCGACGCCGACGGCGCTGGCCGCGGACCTGCTCGTCGCGACGCGCGTGGGCGACGACCCAGACCCCCTTCTGGAACGGCTGGCAGTGCTCGACGAGACGGCACTCGACACGGTTCGCGAGGACCGAGCGACAGCGCTGGCGTTCTGGCTCAACTGCTACAACGCGGGGACGAACGTCCTGCTGGACCGCCGGCCCGACCTCTACGAGAGCCCGCTTCGGTCGCTGCGGTTCTTCCGGGCGCCGGCGGTGACCGTCGCCGACCACCCGCTCGGGCTGGATACTATCGAGCACGGCATCCTCCGGGGATCGCGCTCGAAGTTCGGCCTGGGCTATCTCCCTCGCTTGCTGCCCGACAGCTTCGAACTCCGCTATCGAATGGCCGACCCCGACCCGCGGATCCACTTCGCGCTGAACTGCGGTGCGGCGAGTTGTCCGGCGATCCGCGCCTACGAACCCGACTTCGTCGACGAGCAACTCGACCTGGCGACACGGGCGTATCTCGACGAGACAGTGACCTACGACCCAGCGGCGGACGTGGCGCAGGTCCCGAGGGTGTTCCGGTGGTTCCCCGGCGACTTCGGCGGGCGAGCCGGAACGAGAGCGTTCCTCCGGCGGTACGAACAGATACCGACGGATTCCAGTCCGACGCTCCGCTATCTCCGGTGGGACTGGTCGCGCGAGGACCCGACGTTCGTCGAGTGACCAGCACGCCTTAGCCGCTGGCGCCCGAGGCCGACGCTATGCACCAGTTGACGACCGTCGAGGCCGTCCACGAGGACGGGTCGTTCCTGTTCACCGCGACCGATTCCTACGGCGACCTGGAGGAGATTGTCGTCGTCCCCTGCGAGGACGGCGTCGAAGCCTGGGTCAACACCTGCACGCACGAACAGCAGCGCTTCGACACCGGCCGCGGCGTGCCGATGCGGGACGGGCAACTGATCTGTCCTCGTCACGGCTCGCTGTTCGACGCCTGTTCGGGCGACTGTGACAACGGCGAGGCCGCTGGCACCACGCTCCCCGGCGTCGCCCTCGCCGAGCGCCACGGAACGGTCTTCCTGACGGACGACGACTACGAGTTCCACCACGAGGGCGGGATCGACGACGACGACGGCCCGAGTTCGACGTCGCACCTGCAGCTGTAGGCGGCGGTTGCGGTCGCGGTCGCGGTGGCGGTTGCGGTGGCCAGGAGCGAGTGCCGCGACGGCAGTCGCGGCCGAGCGAAGACGGGGAAGGGCAGGGCTGTGCCGGGAGCATACCGCGAGCGGAGCGAGCGGTTTCACGGGACCGAGCGAAGCGATGGTCCCGTTTTTTCCCCACGTTTTTGCGCGAGCGGTGGCCGAGCGCAGCGAGGCCACCCGAAGCGGAAAAAGTGGTTGCCGGCAGGGCTGTGTGTGAAGCATCCGGCGAGCGGAGCGAGCCGGTTCACTCGGCCGAGTGTAACGAGGCCGAGCAGTTTTTCCCCATGTTTTTACAAGGAGCGGTTCGCGCGCCGCGAAGCGGCGACGCGAACCCGACGAAGTAAAAAGTGGTCTTACGCCTCGAGTTCGCTCTGCCACTCGCGGACCTGGCTCGCACTGACGCCCTGGACTTCGGTCGCGACGGTGTCGGGGTCGGCCTCGCGGAGGGCGTCGAGGTCGGCGACGCCGGCGGCCTCCAGCTTCTCGGCGGTCGCCCCGCCGATGCCGTTCAGATCTTCGAGGTCCTCGACGGCGTTGCGGGCCTTGTACTCCTCGTAGTTACAGATCGGACAGCCCAGTTCCCAGGGGTCGTCGCTGTCGGGGTCGACCACGAGTTCCGGGAGGTCGTGGTCCTCGCAGAAGGTGTCGGTGACCTCGATGTCGCCGTTGCGCGGCAGCGGCAGCGAGTAGTCACAGTCGGGATAGCGCGTACAGCCCACGAGCCGCGACCCGGAACGGAGGTGCTTGATGGCGAGTTCGCCGCCCTCCTCGTCGTGGCACTCGGGGCAGGGGCCGATGACCTCGTCCTCGCTCTCGTCGGCGGCCTCGGCCTCACAGCGGGGGCAGCCGTGGACGAACGTGTCCCGGCCGGCCAGCATCTTCACGTGATGCATGTCGTGGTCCTCGCAGACCTCCTCCAGGACGAGTGGGTCGCCCGTCGAGGGGAGTGGGAGTGTGTTGCGACACTCGGGGAAGCCGTCACAGCCGACGAAGTACGAGCCCTGGCGCGACCGGCGGAGCAGGAGGTCCTCGCCACATTCGGGACACGGTCCCAGCGTCTTGTCGGCCTTCAGGGACTCCTGGAGGTGGTCGCCGATGTCCTCGCGGGACTCACGCAACTCCTCGAAGACGCGTTCGAGCATCTCGCGGGACTCGTCGGTGACCTCGTCGAGTGTCACCTCTCCGTTGGCGATACGGGTCATGTCCCGCTCCAGCTGGGCGGTCATCTCCTCGCTGACGACGTGGTCGGCGAACTCCTCGGCGGCCTCGACGACGGCCATCGCCAGCGTCGTCGGCCGCGGCGGGTCGCCCTCGATGTAGCCCCTGTCGTACAGCTTTTCGAGGGTATTGTGTCGGGTCGACTTCGTCCCGACCCCATGCTCCTCCATGGTCTGGATGAGCCGCGACTGGCCGTACCGGCGCGGTGGCTGGGTCTGTTTGTCTTCCATCCGGACCTCGCTCATCGCAAGTTCCTCGCCCTCTTCGACGTCGGGGACGTGGTTCTCGCTGGCACTGGAGTACGGGTAGACGGCGTGGTAGCCCGCTTCGACCAGGCGCTTGCCGTTGGCCTTCAGCGAGCGGCCCGCGGCCTCGGCGACGACGCGCAGGTGCTCCCAGGTGGCGGCTTCGGCGACCGTCGCGAAGAACCGTCGCACGACGAGTTCGTAGACCTCCCATTCGTCCTCCGAGAGATCTGCCTTCGAGGGTAGCTCACCTGTCGGGTGGATCGGCGGGTGGTCGGTGGTCTCCTTGTCGCCCTCCGTCGGGACGATATCGTCCTGTTCGAGCAGGGACTCCGCGTCCTCGCCGAACGCCGACCCGACGAACTCGTCGAGCAGCGCGTCGGGTTCGAGGTCCTCCGGATAGACCGTGTTGTCGGTCCGGGGATAGGTGACGTAGCCGGCGGTGTACAGTTCCTCGGCGATGGACATCGCGCGCTGGGCGGAGTAGCCCAGCGAGCCGGCCGCCGAGATGAACGCGGTGGTGTTGAACGGCGTGGGCGGGCTGTCGGTACGGGTTCGGCGTCGGACGCTCGTGACGGTCGCCGCGCCGACGCTCCGGAGGTCGGCGTAGGCGGCTTCGGCGGCGCTCTCGTCCCAGACGCGTTCGGCCTCGGTGCCGTCGTCGTCGTAGAAGTACTGGGCCTCGAAGGCGATGTCGTCCTTCTGGAGGTCGGCGAACAGTTCCCAGTAGTCTTCGGGCTCGAACGCCTGAATCTCGCGTTCGCGGTCGACGATGAGCTTCAGCGTCGGCGACTGCACGCGGCCGACGGAGATGAAGTCGTCGCCGAGCTGGCGGGCCGACAGCGAGAGGAAGCGGGTGAGTGCGGCCCCCCACACGAGGTCGATGATCTGGCGGGCCTCGCCGGCGGCGGCGAGGTCGAAGTCGATGTCGTCGGGGTCGGCGAACGCCTCGCGGACCTCCCGGTCGGTGATCGAGGAGAAGCGGACGCGGCTGACCGGAACGTCGGTCTCCTCGCGGATGAGTTCGTAGGCTTCCTTGCCGATGAGTTCCCCCTCACGGTCGTAGTCGGTCGCGATGACGGCCTCGTCGGCGCGGCGGGCCAACTGCTTGAGGGTCGTCACGATGTTCTCCTGGGTCGGTTCCTTGGTCACGTCGGCCGAGATGAGTTCGACCGGTTCGACGTCGCGCCAGTCGCTGTACTCCGGGGGGAAGTCGACGCCGACAACGTGGCCCGAGAGGCCGACGACGCGCTTGTCGCCCCATCGGTAGACATTGACACCGTTGCGTCGCTCGGCGGACGCACTCCCCTCCGAGAGGATCTCCGCGATGCGGCGTGCGGCGTTGTCCTTCTCGGTGATTATCAGTTCCATCGGACACCACCTGCTGTTGTCATTGGTCCAGATAGGCCCGGAGCTGTTCTAAAGTGTTTCGGGCGAAATCGATGGACAGCGCGGGTGTGCGCGGCGTCTGCGCCCGCTCGCGTACGCGTGCGAGAGGTGTATCGAGGGTGCCTCTGCCCAGATGGATTCCTACCGGTCGCCGAGGCGCCTTCGCCCGTATCGGACTCCCTCTGTGAGAGCCCACCCGACGAGGAGGAGGCCGGCCAGCAGCGCGTAGAAGAGGTCCCAGCCGCTCATCCATACCGGACGCAACCAGGGCGTGTAGTGGCCCCAGAGGGCCCCGACCTTGATCGCGGAACCCTCCAGCGGCGTCTCTGCGAACGTCGCCTCGATGAACGTATCGACGGAGGCTGTCTGGTTGCTCCCGGCGGTGAGGTTCGCACTCCCGGTGATCTTGTAGCTGCCCGTAGCGTCCTGCTCGCGGATGGTGGGGCCGTTCGACCCGTCACCGTGGGCGACACGCTCGGCGTCGTAGGGGCCCCAGGTGGCGTAGTACTCCCAGACCACCTCGCCGGTCGGGGTGACTTCGATGACCCGGTGGTTCAGCGTGTCGGTGATGAGCGTGTTGCCGTTGGGGAGCCGATCGGCGTCACGCGGCCAGTTCAACTGGCCCGTGCCGACCTCCCAGGTCAGTGTCCAGGTCCCGTTCGTGTAGGCGTACTCGACGACCCGGTCGTTGTGGCTGTCGGCGACCAGGATGGTCGGTGTCCCGCCCTCTCCTCGCAGGAAGTCGGGGTTGTGCTGCTCGTTGAGGATCGAGTGATCGTCGTCCTCGCCCAATCGCAGTTCGATCTCTTTGGTCGTCCGGTTGACGAGGATGACCTGGTCGAAGTTCCGCGGCGAGGCCAGGAACTTGTCCTCACCCACCGGATCGATGTCGTTGCTGTGGGTCCAGTCCGGGCTCTGGCCCCCGTCGGTGCTGTCCGGGTAATGGTCCCGGTACCGCCACCGCCAGGTCACCGAGTCGGTCGTCAGGTTGTAGACGAGGAGTTCGTCGTTGGAGACGCCCTCGCTCTCGTTCCAGGCTCGCATGTGCGAGATCGCCAGTGCGGTGTCGTTCAGCATGTCCACGTCGTGGGTGTCCTTGTACGGGAGGAGGCGCTCCCACTGGCGTTCCTTCGTCTCGGGATCGAGTTCGTACACCAGCGTCTTCCCGTCCCGCGGCGAGACAACGAGCAGGTTCCCGTTGGGGAGCGGGTCGACGTCGAAGAACCATGCGTCGGTCCCCACCCTGCTCGTGTAGGTCCACTCGTGACGGCCGCGCTCGTCGACCGCTACCAGCCGGGCCGGTTTCTTGGGGTTCGTGTTCCCCCGGAAGGTATACCCCTGCGTACTGACGACGGTCGTTCCCTCGGCCGGGGACGTGACGGTACCGCGTTTGAGCGTCGAGGCCTGCTCCTGGTCGGCGGTCACGGCGCTGATTGCCATCGGTGCGAACAGCGAGACGACGAGGAGGGCGACGACGAACCGAGCGACGGTCGCTCGGGAGCGGTCGGCGGGAAGCACACCCCCGTCTCGGACAGCCCGCGGATTAACGCTTTTGAGTCGAGACGGCCCCGTACTGGCGGGCTGGTCACCCACCAACTCCGATGGCCTCTTGTCGCCGTGGCTCCGAGCAGGCGCATGGACAGTCGGTACGTCAAGGTACTTCGCGCGGCCGGGGCGGCACTGGTGTTCGCGACGGCGGCGTTCCACCTCTGGTGGGGGCTCCCCCGCAGCATCGTCTACCTTCAGGCCGCCGAGGGGCTGTTCCTCCGGGGGCTCCCGCCGGACCCGCGCCCCTTCTTCTTCGTCGCGTTCGCCGCGGTGTTGCTCGCTGGGCCGTATCTCGTCACGCGACGCCTCGTCACCCTCCGCAACGCCTATCTCGCGGGGATGGTCATGCTCGTGGGTTCGATCGGTGCCTGGGTGTTCTGGCACGCGACCGGCCACGGCGCGTTCCTCGTCGACGGCTTCGAGGCTGCTGGGGGCGGCACCGGCCACCACGGTGGGAGCCTCCTCGTGCTCATCCTGGACCACTTCGTCACCGAACCGGTCGAGTCGGCGATCAAGACGATCGAGTTCTTGGGCGTCGCTATCTTCGTGACTCTGCTGTGGAAAGACCCGGCGATCATCCCCGACCAGGGCGAACGCGACACCGGGTCCGCCGACGCCGAGGCCGGAGAGTCGGCCGAGAACTAACTCTCGGCCGTCGTCTCTTCGACGAATACTGTCGCGGCCCGTGTTCCGCCGGGCCAGGACAACTCCACCGTCAGTTCCTCGCCGGCGGATCGTTGCATCGGCGTCTCGCTGGCCCCCCAGGCAATCTCTGTCGTGAACTGTCGCTCCTCGTCGGCTGGAACCTCGTGCTCGACGACCGTCGGATACACCGTGAAATGTGGGACCGTCGCCCGGAACGTCCCGTCCCGAGTGCCGACGTTCGCCACGGTGAGGTCAGCGACGAGCGTCTCGGTCGGCTGGACCCGCCCTGGAAGGGAGAACTGTCGGACCTCGAAGGCCGGATCGCCGGTCAGGCGCTGCCGCGCCGATCGACCGAGTTCGTGGATCGGCTGTCCGCGGTAGGCGAGCGTCGCCCGGTCGATGGTGTCCCGCACCGGAACGACGAACCCGGTGACCGTCTCGTCGTCGTCCACCCCGTCGCTCGTTCTGGCGATGGCGTCGAAATTGACGTACGACCCCTTCGGCCGTTCGGGGGCGTACTGGGTGCTGTCGACTCGGAGCGCGAACCGCTCGGGATGGATGGTGCTGTCGTCGCGGTAGCTGGCGAAGACGAACTGATAGCCGTCGGGTGCGCCGGTGACCACGAGGCTGTCGACGTTGGCGACGTGAGCGACGCTGTCGGTCACCCAGACGGCGCCTAGCTGCGGGGTGACACTGTCGGAACTGTCGGTGGTGGGAGTCGTCGACTGGTCGCTGGTAGCCGGCGCGCCGGTCTCGGGGGCCTGGAACGTGCCGTCGAGACAGCCACCGAGTCCGGCACACAGGCCGGCGACACTGCCGAGGAGAGCTCGGCGGGAGGGTTCAGGGGGCATACCGATAGCTGCCGGAAGCACTACTAAATGTCTTCTGCTGGACTGGTACTGCTGAAAGAACGAGCGGGCCGAAGTGGGGGAATACGGGTTCAGGTGGGCGCTACCACTGCAACTGCTGGATTGCCGATCGATTTACAGGCCGACGATGCCGCTCGCAGTACCGTTCGCGGACGCATTGCCCTCGGCACTGGCCGTCGTCTCCGCGTCGATGGTCGTCTGGGCGTCGGCGTCCGACTCGGCGGTCGCGTTCGATTTGCTCTCGGCGTCCGCATCGGCATCACTATCGGCGTCCGCGTCACCGTCGACGTGGACGGCCGCGTTGGCGTCGGCGTTCGCGGTCGCGTTCACGTCCGCGTTGGCGCTGGCGTTCGCGGTCGCCCGGGCCTCGGCAGCCGAATCGGCCGCGTTGTCGCTGCCAGCGTTGCCGTTGTCGGCCTGGGACTGGGAAGCGTTACCCTGGCTACCGCGGTCGCTGGCGTTGTTGCCCTGTGCGTTCTCGTTTGCGGGCGCTGCGGGCTCACCGGGGCCGCCGGCGAACAGTTCGACGACCATGTCGATGACGACACTGGCGTCGAAGCCGTTCCCGTTGTCGCCGGACCGGTCGGCCGCGGACTGGTTCTGCTCGCTGGACTCGCTGTCGTCGTCGGTCGGCATGGGCTGCTCGCTCTCGTTTGCGGACTCCTCTTCGGCAGTCTCGTTGTTCTCGGTCGCGCGGGCGTCCGAGTCGGTCTCGACGTCGACGGTGACCGTCATCGTCCGCTCGGCGGCCACCTCGCCGGCGAGGGTGACGACACCCTCTGCGTCGACATGCTTACTTTCGAGCTCGACGTCGACGGCCGCGGTGGTCCCGGGCGTGGGGACACGGATCTGTCCCTCGGCGTCGGTCTCGTACTCGCCCTCTGCGGCGACGTCGGCGTCGCCGACGGCGTCGATCTCCACGGACGCGTTCGAGACGGCCTCGCCGTCAGCTTCGACGGTCACCACGGTCTCGTTCGCCATGGTGTGGACCGTCACGGTCAGCGACTCGCTGGCTGTACTACTCGCGTCGCCGCTGGCCGCGGCCGCCGGCGCGATACCGGCCGTCGCCAGCAGCACTGCCATCACGACTGTCAGTGTGGTTCGTCCAATCATCGTCCACTCGGATGGAAGGGGGATTATTAAAAGGAGTTTCTGACAAAACCGTCCAAAGGTAGGAAATAGGGTGATAGATGATCTCTTGGGCACGATCTCTGAATTACGATGGGTACTTAAATCGCGCGCGGTCGGGCACAAGATACTTGCGTCTCTCTGGGAAACTAGCCGTCGACAGGACCAGTCGATGACTCGGTCGACCATCGCCCTCGCGGTCGGGCTCGTCTGCTGTCTGTTGCTCGCTTCGGGTCTCGGAGCGGCAGCGACGGTGGGCGGGAGCGGTGTGACGCAGCACCAGGTCGCGGACGACGGCGTCGTCTCCGGGGACGACACCACGGCCAGGAACACGACAGACGGGGTTTCCGAGACGACGGAGAACACGACCGAGGCGGTCAGTGATACGACCGAGAACGCCGTGGATCCGACAGAGAATACAACGTCGACGGTCAGCGACACCACGGAGACGGTAGACGACACCACCCAGAACACGACGGAGACAGTCAGCGACACCACCGAAGCGGTCGACGATACCGCCGAAACCGCCGCCGACGCCACAGCGAACACCAGTGAGACAGTCGGCGATGCAGCCGAGAACGCCGCGGACACGACGGAGTCGGCCAGCAAGTCCGCCGAATCGACGCTGGCGAACGCGACTGCGCCTGCGAACCAGGCGTCGACGCCCGGCCAGGCCCAGGCGACGCCCCGGACGAACGCCAACAGCACCGCGCCACGGGCGGCCAACGCCTCGGCTGCGAACGCGTCCGGGACCGCAGCCAACGCTTCCGCCGGGGCGGCCAGTGGGTCCGAGCCGCCGGGACTCGGGGGTGAGATGCCGACGCCGGACGGGAAGACCGTCGCCGTCGGCGTCGGTGCGACCGTGGCAGCCGGTGCGGCGGGCCGTGCCTACGTCGGCGCGACCGGTGGGAGCCCCACGGCAGCCAGCGGCGTGGCCCAGTCCAGCGTCCCACTCGTCCGGGCCGCCTACCGCGACGTCGTCGACCGGCTCTGGCGGTTCCTGGGCCTGGCCGGCTACGCGCTGCACTCCGGCGACACGCTGGAGCACGAGACGCGCGCGGAACTGGCGTCGGCTATCGAGGACAACCCCGGCGCGTACCTCTCGGAACTGGCCGACGCCAGCGACGCCTCACTGAGTACCGTCCGCTACCACCTCAAGGTCCTCGAACGCGAGGCGCACGTCACACCGGTGAAGATCCGCGGCAAACGGCGCTACTTCCCCGGCGACGAGCGGGCCGACGAACTCGCCGCGGCGCTGGCCGACGACGCCACGGAGAACGTCCTCCGTGCGCTCGCGAGCGTCGGGCCGGCCTCGGTGTCGGCGCTGGCCGACGAACTCGACCGGGACCCCAGCACCGTCACCCACCACCTCGACCGCCTGCAGGAGGCCGGCCTCGTCGACCGCGAGCGCGACGGCCGGTCGGTCCTGAACAGCCTCTCGCCCACCGCCGAGGCAGCGATGGCGCCCCGCGTCGAGGAGGGTCAGCGGTCGACGGTGGCGGGGTCGAGTCCCAGCGACTAGAGACCACCTTTTTGCGGTTCGGGTCGCCGTAGGCGACCACTCACCGCAAAAACGTGGGCGAAAAAGGCCGGAATCTCGGCCTGCGGCCTCGATTCCGGGGTCCTGCGGGAGCACCGCGACCGCAGGGCTCGAAAGACGAGCACAGCGAGTCTTTCGGTGAACCGGCTCGCTCCGCTCGCCGGATGCTTCACACACAGCCCTGCCCTTCCCCGTCTTCGCTCGGCCGCGACTGCCGTCGCGGCACTCGCTCCCGGCCGACCGCTACGCTTCCAGTTCGGCCCGTAGCCGCTCGTTGACGTCGCCGGGGTCGGCACTGCCGCCGGTCTTCTGCATCACCTGTCCGACCAGGAAGTTGATGGCGCCGCCTTCGCCGTCGTGGAAGTCCTGGACGGCATCGGGGTTCTCCTCGATAGCCGCCTCGACGGCGTCCTGGACGGCGTCGCCGGAGGTCTTGCCGAGGCCCTCGCGCTCGACGATGTCGTCTGGCGCGGCACCGTCGTCGAGCATCCCCCGGAGGACCGTCTCGCGGGCGTTCTTGGCCGTGATCTCGTCGTCGGCGACCAGTTCGACCAGGCGCATCACGTCGTCGAAGCGGTCGTCGACGTCGGTGATCGCCAGGTCGCGGTAGTTCAGTTCGCCAAGCAGGTTGTCGGCGACCCAGGTCGCCGCCAGGTCGGCGTCGAACCGCTCGGCGACGTTCTCGAAGAAGTCCGCGACCTGTTTCGTCGAGGTGAGCTTCGAGGCGGCCTCCTCGCTGAGGTCGTACTCCGCGACGAACCGTTCGCGGCGGGCGTCGGGCAGTTCCGGGATCGACAGTTCCGCCTTCCAGTGGTCGACCCGCAGCGGCGGGAGGTCGGCCTCACGGAAGTAGCGGTAGTCCTTCTCCTCTTCCTTCGAGCGCATCGAGACCGTGTTGCCGTGGGTCTCGTTGAAGTGGCGGGTCTCCTGCTCGACCGCGCGACCGGACTGGATGAGCTTCCGCTGGCGCGAGGCCTCGAACGAGAGCGCCTGTTCGGCGCCCTTGTGGCTGGAGATGTTCTTGACCTCGGTGCGGTTGGCGTCTTCCAGGACCGACTCGTCGATGTCGCCCTCGTCGCCGACCTCCTCGGCGTCGACCATCGAGAGGTTCGCGTCGATGCGGAGACTGCCGTCGCGGCTGGGGTCGAAGACGCCCAGATATTCGAGTACCTCCTCCAGTTTCTCCAGGAACGCTCGGACCTCGCCAGGTGCCCGGAAGTCCGGTTCCGTGACGATCTCCATCAACGGCGTGCCGGCGCGGTTGTAGTCGATCAGCGTGTAGTCGGCTCGGTCGATCGAGCACGTCCGGGACTCCAGTGGGCCGGTGCCCTCGCGGACGTGCTTGATCGAGCCGGGGTCCTCTTCGAGGTGGGCCCGCCGGATGTCGACGGCCCGGCGGTCGCCTTCGACGGCGAAGGCGAGTTCGCCGTCCTGGCAGATCGGTGCGTCGTACTGCGTGATCTGGAAGTTCTTGGGCAGGTCGGGGTAGTAGTAGTTCTTGCGGTGGAACGTCGTCTCCTCGGGGACGTCGGCGTCGATGGCCTTCCCCACCTTCACGGCGGCCTCGACGGCGCCCTCGTTGACGACCGGCAGCGCACCGGGGAGCCCGAGACACACCGGGCAGGTGTGGGTGTTGGGCTCGTCGGTCGGCGCAGTCGAACAGCCACAGAAGATCTTCGTGTCCGTCTCCAGCTGGACGTGGACCTCCAGCCCGATGACGGCCGCGAGTTCGCGGGACTCGGCGGCTTGTGCAGTCATTACCCGCCGTTCGGTGTCGGGTGGCTAAAGACTAACGACCACGTGCGAGCGCGAAGATGGGAGCGACTAGTCCGGTAGTTGTCAGAATCCATGATATTGTCTGACGTAGGTATAAGTGGCCAGGCCGGAACGTGTGTTGATATGAGCGACAATCGCGTCGCGGAACTGGAAGCACGCGTCCAGGAACTGGAAGCATCCGTGGAAGGACTCACCGACGAACTCGTCGAGTGCAAGGTCCGTCTGCGCGAAATGGAGAACGCCGTCGACGGGGAAGTGGGCCCCATCGCCAGTCAGCAATCCGACGTCGAGGAGGAGGTCGACGCGGAGGCCGCGGCCCCGGCCGATACACCTAACACCGAGGCCCCCGAGGAACCGGCCGAGGAGGGAGCCGAGGTGCCCGCCGACGCCGAGTCCACCGAGGAGTCCGAGTCGGACATCATCGTCGCGTAGGGACCCGGCCTACCACACCGCATGCACATCAAAGAGCTCGTTCTGGACAACTTCAAGAGCTTCGGTCGGAAGACCCGAATCCCGTTTTACGACGACTTCACTACCATCAGCGGTCCGAACGGCTCTGGAAAGTCCAACATCATCGACGCCGTCCTCTTCACGCTCGGCCTGGCCCGAACGTCGGGCATCCGGGCCGAGAAGCTGACCGACCTCATCTACAACCCCGGCCACGCCGACGAGGACGCCGAGGTCTCGGGCGAGCGTCAGGCCAGTTGCGAGGTCATCCTCGCCAACGAGGACCGCACGCTCTCCCGGTCCCAGGTCGTCAACGCCGCCGGCACCGAGGACGTCGGCGACGTCGACGAGATCGCGATCAAACGCCGGGTGAAACAGACCGAGGACAACTACTACTCCTACTACTACATCAACGGCCGCTCGGTCAACCTCTCGGACATCCAGGACCTGCTCGCACAGGCTGGCGTGACTCCGGAGGGATACAACGTCGTCATGCAGGGCGACGTCACCGAGATCATCAACATGACCGCCGGCTCCCGTCGGGAGATCATCGACGAGATCGCCGGTGTCGCCCAGTTCGACGCCAAGAAGGAGGACGCCTTCGAGGAACTGGAGACCGTCCAGGAACGCATCGACGAGGCCGAACTCCGCATCGAGGAGAAACAGGACCGCCTCGACCAACTGGAAGACGAACGCGAGACGGCCCTGGCGTACCAGTCGCTGCGTGAAGAGAAAGAGGAGTACGAGGGCTACCGCAAGGCAGCCGAACTGGAGGACAAACGCGCCGAACTGGACGCCGTCGAGGCCGAGATCGACGATCTGGAGGCCGAACTCGCGGAGCTCCAGGCCGAACTCGACGAGCGCCAGGGGAAGGTCGTCCGGCTCGAAGACGAACTCCAGGCGCTGAATCAGGAGATCGAACGCAAGGGCGAGGACGAACAGCTCGCCATCAAGCGCGACATCGAGGAGATCAAGGGCGACATCGCCCGCTTCGAGGACAAGGTCGAGGCCGCCGAGGAGGCCGTCGAGGAGGCCGAGAACAAGCGCCGACAGGCGTTCGTCCAGATCGACCGCAAACAGGAGACCATCGACGACCTGGAGAGCCAGATCCGCGAGACGAAGGTCGAACAGTCCAACGTCAAGGCCGACATCGCCGAGAAAGAGACCGAACTGGCCGACGTTCAGGAGCGCATCGACGCCGTCGGCGAGGAGTTCGAGGAGGTCAAAGACGAACTCGAAGCCAAACGCGACCGACTGGAGACGCTCAAGAGCGAGCACAACGACCTCCAGCGCGAGCAGGATCGCCTGCTCGACGAGGCCCGCCGGCGCTCCAACGAGGAAGACGAGAAGCGCGCCCAGATCGAGGAGTGCGAACAGCGCATCCCCGAACTGGAGGCCGACATCGAGGACTTAGAGACCGAACTGGAGAAGGCTCGAAAGAACAAGGCGACCATCGGCGAGGTGGTCGACGACCTGCGGGCGGAGAAGCGCGAACTTCAGTCGGACCTGGACGAACTGGAAGACGAGATCAGCGCGAAACAGCAGGAGTACGCCGAACTCGAAGCGAAGGCCGGCCAGGAGGGCGACTCCTCGTACGGCCGCGCGGTAACGACCATCTTGAACAACGACTTCGAGGGGGTCCACGGCACCGTCGGGCAACTCGGCGGCGTCGACCCCGAGTACGCGACGGCCTGTGAGACGGCCGCTGGCGGGCGACTCGCCCACGTCGTCGTCGACGACGACGGCGTCGGCCAGCAGTGTATCGACTACCTGAAATCGCGCAACGCCGGCCGTGCGACGTTCCTGCCGATCACGAAGATGCAGCGCCGGTCGCTCCCCTCGTTGCCGAGCCACGACGGCGTCGTCGACTTCGCGTACAATCTGGTCGACTTCGACTCGGAGTACGCCGGTATCTTCGCGTACGTCCTGGGTGATACCGTCATCGTCGACGACATGGACACCGCCCGGGACCTCATCGGCGACTACCGGATGGTGACCCTGGAGGGCGACCTCGTCGAGAAGAGCGGCGCGATGACCGGAGGGTCGTCCTCGGGGACGCGGTTCTCCTTCTCCGGCGGTGCGGGCAAACTCGAACGCGTCGCCCAGCGGATCACCGATCTGGAGGACGAACGCGAGAGCGTCCGCAGCGACCTCCGGGACGTCGAAGGGCGCCTCGACGACGCGCGTGACCGCGAGTCAGACGCGACCGAGCAGGTCCGTGACATCGAGGCCCAGATCGAACGCAAGCGGGAGGCGCTCGACGACACCGAGGACCGCATCGCGGAACTGGACACGGAACTGGCCGAGATAGCCGCCGAGCGGGCCAACGTCGCCGACGAGATGGACGAACTGGAGGCCGAGATCGCGGACAAAGACGAGGAGATCGACGCCGTCGAGGCCGAGATCGAGGACCTGGAAGCGGAGGTCCAGGACTCCGAACTGCCGGCCCTGACAGACGAGCGCGAGGCCATCCAGGCCGAGATCGACGATCTGGAGGACCGGCTGGACGACCTGGACGGGACGCGTAACGAACTCGAACTGGAGAAACAGTACGCCGAGGACGCCGTCGAGGACCTCCACGACGACATCGAGGCCGCCCAGAACCGCAAGGCCGAACAGGAAGAACGCATCGAGGAGTTCGAGGAACAGGTCGCAGACAAACAGGCGCTCAAAGCCGAGAAGGAGGCGAAGATCGCGGACCTCGAAGAAGAACTGGCCGACCTCAAGGCCGAGCGAGAGGATCTGCGCGAGGACCTCTCGGTTGCCAAGGAGTCCCGCGACGAGCAGCAGGCCGAGGTCGGCGACGTCGAGCGCGACCTGGAAGACGCCCGTGAGGACCAGAACCGTCTGGAGTGGGAGATCGACGAACTCGAAGCGCAGGTCGGCGACTACGACCCCGAGGATGTCCCCGACCACGACACCGTCGAGGCCGAGATCGAGCGCCTCGTCGGCGAGATGGAGGCCTTAGAGCCGGTCAACATGCGCGCTATCGACGAGTACGACGACGTCGCGGCCGACCTGGACGATCTGGAGGAGAAACGCGAGACGCTCGTCGAGGAGGCCGACGGCATCCGCGACCGCATCGACACCTACGAGGCCCGCAAGAAGGAGACGTTCATGGAGTCGTTCGACGCCATCAACGAACAGTTCCAGGAGATCTTCGAGCGGCTCTCGAACGGCACCGGTCACCTCCACCTGGAGGACGAGGACGACCCCTTCGAGGGCGGCCTGACCATGAAGGCCCAGCCCGGCGACAAGCCCATCCAGCGGCTCAACGCCATGTCCGGCGGGGAGAAGTCCCTGACGGCGCTGGCCTTTATCTTCGCCATCCAGCGGCACAACCCGGCACCGTTCTACGCACTGGACGAGGTCGACGCCTTCCTCGATGCGGCCAACGCCGAACTGGTCGGGGAACTGGTCGACGAACTCGCCGGCGACGCGCAGTTCGTGGTCGTCTCGCACCGCTCGGCCCTGCTGGAGCGCTCCGAGCGCGCCATCGGCGTGATGATGCAGGGCGACAACGTCTCGGCCGTCACCGGGATCGACCTCTCCGGCGACGGCCCCGAGGAGGAGGCACCAGCCGACGATTGACCATGTCAGACGACGACATCCCGCTGGATATAACCGGACACGAGGACAGAGAGCCGCCACGCGGCTCTGATAACCGAACGGGGAGCGATTCGACCCGTGAGGACAGGGAGCCGCCAGGCTCCGGCTCCGACGGGTTGTTCGGTGCCGACGGTGAGTCCACCCCGGACCCGGCGGACGACACCGAACAGGCTCCGGCCGACGAGGACGCAGCCAGCGACGAAGCCGACGGGGAAGAGGTCGAACCCGTCGAGGTGCTCGTCCAGCTGGCCGACGACGGGGAGATCGACCCCTGGGACATCGACGTCGTCGAGGTCACCGACAAGTTCCTCGACCACATCGACGACGCGGACCTGCGGACCTCCGGACGGGTGCTGTTCTACGCCTCGGTGCTCATCCGGATGAAGAGCGACGCGATGCTGGGCGAGGGCGAGGACGCCGAAGAGCCAGCAGAGCCCTGGGAGCAGGCGATGACGGAGGACGCCCCCATCGAGGACCCGGACCCGTTCAGCGCCCTGGAGTCCGAGATGGACCGGCGGCTCGAACGCCGGCGGGCCCGCGGGATGCCCCAGACGCTGGACGAACTGGTGCGTGACCTCCGGGAGGCCGAACGCGACTCCTGGTGGAAGGAGTCCCGCGAGTACGACACCAGCGACTCCCCGAGCGGCTACGACCGCGGGACACAGGAACTGGACTACCGGGCGACCGACGACTTCCGGATGGACGACGAGCCGACGGCCGCGGACGTCACCGGGACGGCCCACGCCGAGGACATGGACGCCATCATCGAAGACGTCCACGCGGCGGTCCGGGAACACTACGATCAGGGTCGCGAGGAGGTCCTGTACAAGGAAGTCAGCGACGCCGGCGGGACCCGCGTCGAGACCTTCCTGGGGCTGCTCTTTCTGGCCCACCGCGGGCAGGTCCGTCTCCAGCAGGACGACCTCTTCGGTGATCTCTGGATACAGGACCCGAACGCGGCGCTGGGATCGGAAGAAGCGGTCGCCGACTGACTACTCGGGCCCGAGGCGGGCTATCACGGCCTTCTCGATCGGTTCGGAGTACTGCATCAACAGCGTGCCGAGGATGCTCATCACGAGCACGTAGCCGACGGCGAAGGAGTACAGGGAGGTGGCCATCGCGGTCGGCAGCGAGGTCCCGGCGCCGGTCAGTGCCACCGCGGCGATGATGAGCGAGAACTCGCCGCGGGTGACCATCCCTAGTCCGACCCGTGTCGAGCGCCGGGTGTTGAGTCCGTAGACGCGACCGCCGAGGTAGCCCGAGAACGCCTTCGTCGGCACGGAGACGACGGCGGCGACGGCGACGAGGCCGGCGACGCCGGCGACCAGAACAGGGTCCGTCTGGACGCCGATCCAGAAGAAGAAGACGGCGGCGAATGTGTCCCGGATGGGTTCGAGCAGTTCTTCGAGGTCGTGGACATGGGAGGTCGAGGAGAAGGCCATCCCGACGAAGAAGGCGGCGACGGCCTCGCTGACTCCCAGCGCCAGGGCCGCGCCGGCGATCAACACGGTGATACCGACCGCCCGGAGGACGGTGAACTCCCTGGAACTGGTCGCCAGCGACCGCTCGAACCAGGCGGTCCCCAGGTAGACTACGAGCACGAGCGCGAGGATGAAGCCGACGGCGACGCCGACGGAGGTGGCCGTCTCGGCGATGTCGTCCCCGCCGGCGACCAGCGCCGCGGCGATGGTCAGGTAGACCGCGATGAAGAGGTCCTCGAAGACCAGCGTCCCCAACAGCGGGTCGGCCTCGTCGTTGGCGATCCAGCCCAGGTCGATGAGCGACTTCGTGATGATAGCCGACGAGGAGATGTAGACGATGCCGGCCACCAGCAGCGCCGCCAGTGGATCGCCGAAGAGCAGGAACCCGACGACGAGGCCCGCCGTGAAGTTGACCAGAAGGTCGACGGTCCCGGCACGGACGATCTGCTCTCTGCTCTCGACGAGGCGACTGGGATTGAACTCCAGGCCGAGGAAGAAGAGGAGGAAGACGATGCCCAGTTCGGCGCCGATCTCGACGAACTCGGTCGACTCGACGCTGGGCAGTGGGTAGCCAGCGATCGATAGCTCGCCGGCGACCGACGGCGACAGGAGCATCCCGACGACGATGTAGAAGGGGATGACCGACTTGTCGAGCCGCGTCGAGAGGACACCGGCGGCCGCGATAGCTGCGAACATCACGCCGACTTCCAGCAGATTCGCCACGGCTCGTCACCTCCGACAGGCGTGGGGCAGCACCTACGCGTCCCCCGCCAGCAGCTCCTCGAACTGGTCGCAACTCGCCCGGTCCCCGACAACGACGAGCGTGTCCCCAGGCTGGATCTCGGTCTCGCCGAGCGCGGACGCCAGGACCTCCTCTCCCCGTTGGATAGCGACCACCGTGACGCCGGTCCGCTGGGCGACGTCGGCACTGCGGAGCGTCTCGCCGACCAGCGGCGAGTCGTCCTCGACACCGTACCACTCCAGTAAGGTCCCCTCGGTCAGCATCGTCTCGACCTTGTCCGAGGCGACCGGCTGGAAGTACGCCCCTTCGAGGATGGTCCCGACGGTCCGGGCCTGCCGGTCGGAGAGTTCGAACAGTTCCTCGGAGTCGGCGTCTTCGCCAGCTTTCAGGAAGACCTGCCGCTTCCCGGTGTTGTGGGTGACGACGACCAGCCGTTGGCCGCCGCCGATATCTATCTCGTGTTTCTTCCCGACGCCGGGAAGGTCGCTCTCGGTGATGTCCATACGTACGCCGTCGGCGTGTATCACCATAATCCTCCGGGCTGGATGGACGCTCGGACCCTCGACGGCAAACAGGTCTAAACGAAAAGCAGCGCGAGTTCCCCGCCCCACCGTGGACGGGGGTGAAGCGCGTCACTCCGGCGCGTGTTCCGTCTCCTCGATATACCGTTCAACCACGTCCTCCGGCACCGCTCCTGTCGTCCCTACGTAGTATCCGACTTTCTAGAATCCACCACCCCAGAAATATGCCTCCCGAATCTCAGGGAATTGTTCCAGTAAGTGCTTTCCAGAGTACGACTTGAACTGTCGAGCGATGTCCGCTGGACTGTGCTTCGGGTCTGTTTGCACGAACAAGTGAAAGTGGTCGTCTACAATCTCCAACGCCAGAATCTCGTGCTCGAAGTGGTCAGCAGTCCCACCAAACAACTCCCACACATCGTCCTCGACTACATTGAGAACAGGGTGGCGGTACTTCGGACACCAGACGAAGTGATACTTGCAGGAACTAACCGAGTGTGCATGACATCAGGGACTCCTTCATCCCAAATCTACAAATTTATGACAGTCTGAAACGATTATCAACGTATGGGTGAGGAAGCCACGAAGACGATTCAGACGCGTCTTCACGTAGCGTCTGGTGAGCGGTCGTGGCTTCACGACGCCCGCCTCGCCTCACGCGAGATTTTCAACGACACTATCCGCCTCAAACAACGTGGGTACACTCGTACCGAAATCCAACGGGAGGTTGACCGCGACGACTTCTTGCGGAACAACAAGTGCGCAGTCGTCGGCAAAGCCCTTGAAACATGGGACTCCTACCAATCACTCAAAGAGTGGTGGGAGAATCAAGACGACCCTGACGGAGGGAAGCCGACGCCGCCGAGTACGGACAAATCTGGTGCATACCCGCTCGTGATGGCCCACACGGAAGGCTACCGCCTCACCGTGGACAACGACACAGAGCGCGTCCAGTTCCGCATCAGCCCGAAACCCTACAAGAAAGTGAAAGGGCATTTGCGCGGTGAACCGGACGCGATGGACGAACTTCGAGACGCCCTCGCGTCGGATGAGGTGGATGTGGGGCAGGCCGAACTCCTGTACCGCGATGGCATGTATTACCTACACGTCACGGTCACACGCGAGTTCGACGTGCCCGAACCCGACACCACTGATACTGTGGTCGGCGTGGACATCAACGAGCGTAACGTCGCTCTCACCGCCCTTGACCGCGAAACGATGCGAACGAAGGGCACACTCGTCCTTGACTACGGACGAGTCAAGCGGGAACGCCAACGTTACCACACCATCACCACTCGCTGTCAGGAACACGGCAAGACGAGCATCCACCACCAGCTCAGTGACAAGGAAGAGCGATTCACTGGGTGGGTGTTGCATCGGCTTTCCCGTACTGTTGTGGAGTTCGCAGAGCAGTTCACGAACCCGATTATCGTGTTCGAGGATATGAGCGGTATCCGCGACGAAATCACATACGGGACGTATATGAACCGCCGGTTGCACAAACTGCCGTTCCACAAGTTCGAGACGTTCGTCTCATACAAGGCGACGTGGCAAGAGATACCCACGGACACGGTGGACGCGTACCACAACTCGAAGACGTGTTCCTGCTGTGGTGAGCGCGGGTATCGGAAGGGGCGACGGTTCCGGTGTACAAACGACGAGTGTGGCGTGGTGCAAGACCACGCCGATCGGAACGCGTCGGTGAACATCGCGTGGCGCGAGACAGCGAAACTTGACGGTGACGAGTCGGATTACCGGACTCACAAAACCCAACCACAAGTACGGTTGGTGCGTCTGTCCGGGTCGGGGCGTGTAAGCCGCCCAGCCTCATCCCGCTCGCTTGCCGAGCAGGGAGTGCTAGCGCACGGCTGAGGGAATTAGAAAAGCCTCGGGCCACTGCGCCCGAGGGAGTTTATACGGGTCGAGTCCCTAGCCGGCACGATGAGCGAGGAGCCGCTCCCAGGTGAGTTCCCCGGCCACGAGCAGTCGGTCGGGGACACCCACGACCGGACCCGCCTGCCGTCGGACCTCCCCGCCCCGGGACTGCTGGCGGCGACGTTCCACGTCTACGAGGTCGACGCGTCGACCGACGAGGGGGTGAAGTACTACGGGGAGCCGGTCGTCGACAGCGATCAGGTCCTCCAGCGGATCGGGCCACGGTTCCGCGAGCGGGGCTACCGCGTCACGCTCCGCGAGGAGATGGGCGAGTACGTCCTCGTCGCCCAGCAGCGCTCGCTGGGTGTCGACGGTATCCCCTGGACGAACGTCCTGCTGGCCGTGGCGACGCTGCTGTCGACGCTCTTTGCCGGCAGCCGCTGGTACGGGCTGGACGTGCTCGGCGACCCGGCGAGTATCCTCGCCGCGTGGCCGTTCGCCGCGGGCGTCCTGGGGATCCTGGCCATCCACGAGTCCGGCCACTACGTGCTGAGCCGGTACCACGAGGTCCAGGCCAGTCTCCCGTATTTCATCCCGCTGCCGTTCAACGTCATCGGGACGCTGGGTGCGGTCATCAAGATGCAGGACAACATCCCGGACCGGCGGGCGCTGTTCGACATCGGCGTCGCTGGCCCGCTCGCGGGGCTGGTCGCGACGGTCGTCGTGACGGCCATCGGCGTCACGCTGCCGCCGGTCGAGGTGGCCGGTGGCATCGTCACGCAGGTCCAACTCGGGTTCCCGCCGCTGATCCAGGGCATCGCGGCGCTGGTCGGCGAACCGCTCCAGTATCCGGGGCGGACGACGCTGGTCAACCCGGTCGTCATCGCCGGCTGGGTCGGTGCGTTCGTCACGTTCCTGAACCTGCTCCCGGTCGGCCAACTCGACGGCGCCCACATCGTCCGGTCGCTCGTCGGTGAGCGGTTCGGAACCGTCCAGTTCGCGGTCCCCATCGCGCTGTTCGGTCTGGCGGGCTACCTGCTGGCCTTCGAGAGCGGACAGGGGGCGTTCCTCTGGGGGTTCTGGGGCGTGCTGGCGCTCGTGTTCAGCCGGGCCGGCGCGGCGACGCCGTTCGACGAGACACCGCTGGACCGCCGTCGCATCGCCGTCGGCGTCCTGACGCTGGTACTGGGGGTCCTCTGTTTCGTTCCGGTGCCGCTGGTCGTGTCGGCATGAGTCAGATCCCGTAGGGGTCGTAGTCGGGCCGCGTATCGGTCCCCGGCGGGCAGTCGTACAGGTCACGGAACTCCGCGAGCACGTCGTCTGCGCCCCTCGCGAACAGGACGGCGACGCCAAACGGGCGACTGTAGCGGTCGGCGCCCGGCGGATCGGGGTCGATGAACAGCGCGTGTGTCGCCGGCTCGCCGACGCTCGGTAACGCCGTGAGCCACGGCTCCAGCGGGAGGAGGCCGGTAAGGATGCTCGGGACGAACGAGCCGCCGGGTAGTGGCTCGCGCGGCTGGACGTACACCTCCGCGACCGGGTCGCCGTCCTCTTCGAGGATCGCTCTGGCGGGCTGGCGCATCCCCTCCTCCCACAGCTCCGTCGCGACCGCGGGCGGGTCGGCGTCGACGGCGAAGTCCATCGTGACGCCGCCGGTGCGCTCGACGGACTGGATCGACCAGGGTTCCTCCTCGTCGTCGGGGTCGCCGGCCAGGGTCGCTTCGACGAGGTCGCCGGTCCGCAGGTCGTCGACGAGGGGCTGGCGGTCGCCGTAGCCCGACTGGAACACCGTGTACAGCCGCGTCCCGTCCGTGTCGAAGAAGTTGATGTGGGGCACCGACTCGACGACCCGGAAGACGCGGAACGTCCCCGTTCGTTCCTCCATGCCCCTCGTAGCGGGTCCACCCTCAAGACTCCGCGGGTCCCTAGCAGCAGTGTATTGCTCTATGAACGTGAGTTCGAACAGCCAGAAAGCCCCCGCGATTTCGGCTCCCGCGACTCGCTGTCGTCCGAAAGGCGCTGCGCGCCTTTCGTGATCACGAGAGAGCTTTGCTCTCTCGAACGACGCTCCAGTAGGTGCTTGCGTCACCGGGAGAGCTCGCTCTCCCGAGCCCGCGGCGAAGCCGCGGACGTCGGGGTTCGCCGAACTCGCGGCCCCTTTCAGTCCCACCCAATGCTGATTGGCCAACCGGCTACGGGTGGGACTGAAAGAGGCGGCAGGCTCCGGGAAGGCGGCCGACGTAAGGACCGCAACGCAGTGAGTAGCGAGGGACCGGAGGTCCCTCGGACCATGCGAACGGCGGCTTTGCCGCCGTGAGCAGAGACCGCAGCGAGGCCCCCGACCGGAGCCTGCCGGGGCTTTCTGGCTCTCAGCAGTCTCTCTGGCATGAACGACAACTCCTAGCGGGCAAAGCACAAGACGCCGGGCGTTGTTGGTTCGACCATGAGCCAACAGGCGGGAGTTCCGGAGCCGGAGCCCGAGGAGTTGCTGGCGGCGGTCGAACGGCTGCTGGACGAGACAGTCGACCGCGAGGAGGCGATCCACCTCGAAGCCGACGACCTCGCGGTGGACGTGCCGATCCGCTTTGGCGACGACTCGCCGCGGGCGACCTGGAAGTTCAACGGCGGCGTGACCGTCGACGTCGACGGCATCAGGGGCCCGCTCCGTGAGTGGATCGCGCTCCACGAGTCAGAGCGGGACGACTAGATCGGTCACGAAAACGTTTCAACGGAGCGACTCGAACTGCCGACTGTCCTATGACTGGCAACGACTGCGACACCCTCGATGAGGATCCGGAACGAGCGGCAGAACGGTCGGCGACCGTCGGCGGCTTCGTCGGCGCGGTGCTGGGCTCGCCCGGTGGCCCGGTCGGCGCGAGCATCGGGGGGCTCGTCGGCGGGTCGACCGGCTACGCGGTCGGCTACGCGCTCGGGGAGGCAGAGCAGGACCGGCGACACCGTGACGACGATGACGACGGACCGGTCAGCGTGCCCGTCGACGAGGAGGACGGGGACGACGATGACGACGACAGCTAATCGTCGGTGAGTTCCCAGGCGTCGGTCCCGTCGACGGTCGTCGGGGTGACGACGTCGCGACGCTCCATCTCGTCGAGGACTTCGTCGAGTCGGCCCGGCTGTGCGACCTCCATCGAGATGCGTGTGACGTCGTGGTACTCCTCCAGTAACCGCCGGAGGTCGTCGGCGGTGTGGACCGACTCGTCCGACTTCTCCATGACGCCTTCGAGCAGTTCGATCATGTCCTCGACGAAGTTCCAGGGGTAGACGACCCAGGACCAGGTGTCGAGTTGTTCGCCGACGAAGTCGGGTTCGTGCTCGCTGGTCTCGAGTAGCTGGAGCGTCGCTGTCCGGACGCTCGCCGGGTCCTGCTCTCTGACGCACTCGGCGGCCGTCGAGATGGAACCCCCGGTGTCGGCGATGTCGTCGACGACGAGGACGTCCTTCCCCTCGACGGCGCCGTCGGCTAGCGGATAACGGATCTGAGGCTCGCCGCTCTTCTGTGCCGTGCCGACGTAGTGTTCGACCTTGAGGCTGGCCAGGTCGTCAAGTCCGAGGAAGTCACACAGGCACCGCCCGGCGAACCAGCCGCCACGCGCCAGCGCGACGATGACGTCCGGTTCGAAGTCGGCGGCTTTCACGTCGTCGGCCACGTCACGGCAGAGCCCGTAGATATACTCCCAGTTGGTGATGGTACACGGGAACTCCTCCGGTAACTCGCCCATATGGCATCGCGGGTACGGCGGGACTTAACCGTTTCAGGATGTCGGTCATACTGACGGGATAGCCAGCAGTATCAGTTCAGCAGGGGGTTATCGACCGTCTCGAAGCGGTGGCCACACGACGGACAGGCGACGACCTGTGGCGACCGTTCGACGACCGTGAACCGTCGGCTCCAGCCGATGTGGCCGCAGTCGGGACAGCGACGGACGAGCGGTGGGAGCATAGGTGGGGGTACGCGAGCGCCGGGCTTGAACGGAGCGGGACTCGCGTGCCAGTCACCAACAAAGGTTATCAGCGGCTCCCCACAACGGGCGGGCATGGAGACGAGACAGGCGCTGCTCGTCGATGCGTTCGCCGAGGAGCCGATGACGGGCAACCCCGCCGGGGTCGTGCCGGACGCCGAGGGACTGACCGACGACCAGATGCAGTCGATCGCCACCGAACTGGGGGCCAGCGAGACGGCGTTCGTCCTGCCGGCGACCGACAGCGAGGCCGACCGGCGACTGCGCTTTTTCTCGCCGGAGCAGGAGATCGACCTCTGTGGGCACGCGACGATCGCCGCCCACGCCTACCTCTCCGAGCGGGCGCTGATCGACGCCGACCAGCACACGATGGCGACGGCGACCGGCGTCTTCGAGGTCGAGACCAAGGAGAACGGCATGGTCTGGATGGAACAGGGCGAGGCCGACATCCGCACAGTCGACCTCGACGAACAGCGGGTCGCCGACGCGCTGGGACTGGACGTCGCGACGCTGCGGGACGTCGGCGCGGACCTGCCGCTCTCGGTCGGTGACACCGGGTTCCCGTGGCTGCTCGTCCCGGTGAACTACTTCGAGCATCTCAGCAGCGTCGAGCCCGACGTGACTGCCATCGAGGAACTGTGCGAGGCGGTCGACGCGAAGGGTATCTACCCGTTTACGTTCGATACCATCAGCGGCCAGGCGACGCTGCACGGGCGCGCGTTCGCGCCGCTGGCCGGCATCGCCGAGGACCCCGTGACAGGCACCGCTGCAGGGGCCTGTGGGGCGTTCATCAGACGCCACGGTGCCATCGACAGCACGGTCGAACAGGTAGTCGTCGAGCAGGGCCACTTCCTCGATCGACCGGGGACCGTGACAGTCGATACCGATGGGCGCGAAGTGTGGGTCGGCGGTCGCGGCGTCACGACGCTGTCCGGCGACTGTACCGTGCCGGATGCTACCAATGATGACGACATCATCGAGATATAATTTTCTCGATTTCGAGTGAACAGAAGCCGGGAATGCCGCGACCGGAAAGACCATACTTGTCGTTCATGAAGGTCCCGATGAGTCAATGCCAACACTGTGGCTCGACGATATCGGTGCCGGCGACCTCGACGTGGTCGGCGGCAAGGCAGCGTCTCTCGGAGAACTCACCGCGGCCGGCCTCCCGGTCCCGTCGGCGTTCGTCGTCACCGCCGACACCTATCGCTCGTTCATCGAAGCGTCGGGAATCGACGAGGAGCTGTTCGCCGCGGTCGACATCGACAGCGACGACTCCCAGGAGCTCGCGACGGCAGCAGAACATGCACAGGAACTCATCCTGGAGACGGAGACGCCACCGTCGGTACGTGAGGACCTCCTGTCGGCCTACGACGAGATGGGCGACTCGGACGTCGCGGTCCGGTCGTCCGCGACCGCTGAGGACCTCCCGGACGCCTCCTTCGCCGGGCAGCAGGAGACGTTCCTGAACGTCTCGCGTGTCGACCTGCTGGATCGAGTCAAGGAGTGCTGGGCCTCGCTGTTCACCCAGCGTGCCATCTACTACCGCCAGGAACAGGGCTTCTCGCATACGGACGTCGACATCGCGGTCGTCGTCCAGGAGATGGTCGACGCCGAGAAGTCCGGCGTGATGTTCACGAGCCACCCCTCGACCGGCGCCCCGACGGCCATCCTCGAAGCCGCGTGGGGACTCGGTGAGGCCGTCGTCTCCGGGGCCGTCTCGCCGGACAACTACGTCGTCGACCGCGAGAGCGGCGAGATCGAGGATGTCACCGTCGCCGACAAGAAGGTGATGTGTGTCCGCGGCGAGGACGGCGAGACCATCGAGCGCTCTGTCCCCGAGGAGAAGCGGACCGAGCGGGTCCTCTCGGCCGACGAGATCGAACGCCTGCTCGCGATCGGCGAACAGGTCGAAGAACACTACGGCGAGCCACAGGACGTCGAGTGGGCGATCGACGACGACACCGTCTACGTCCTGCAGTCCCGGCCGATCACGACAATCGACGAGGAGACCGCCGAGGCGGCCGAGACGACCGCCGGTGAGCAGGGCAACAGCGCCGACGCCGGCGTCGCGGATGGCGGCGAGATGCAGGCCCCAGAGGACGTCCGCCTGACCGGCATCGGATCGAGTCCGGGGACGGTGACCGGGACGGTCAGCGTCGTCACCAAACTGGACAACCTCGACAAGGTCTCGGAAGGCGACATCATCGTCACCGAGATGACGACGCCGGACATGGTGCCGGCGATGAAACGCGCGGCCGGCATCGTCACCGACGAGGGCGGGATGACGAGCCACGCCGCCATCGTCTCGCGCGAACTCGGCGTTCCGGCTGTCGTCGGCGCCGAGGACGCGACCGACAAACTCCGGGACGGCCAGACCGTCACACTCGACGGCGACATGGGGACCGTCGAGCAGGGAACGTCGGTCACGACCGAGGACGACGACGAGCCCGAACCGGCCGCACAGGCCAGCAGCGAGCACTCCCCGGTCAAGCCGATGACCGGCACCGAAGTGAAGGTCAACGTCTCCATCCCGGAGGCTGCAGAGCGGGCCGCGGCGACCGGCGCCGACGGCGTCGGCCTGCTGCGTATCGAGCACATGATCCTCTCGACGGACAAGACGCCCGCCCGCTACGTCGAGGACCACGGCGAGCGGGCCTACATCGACGAGATCGTCGAGGGCGTCCGCACCGTCGCCGAGGCGTTCTACCCCCGCCCGGTCCGAGTCCGGACGCTCGACGCCCCGAGCGACGAGTTCCGACAGCTCCAGGGCGGCGAGGACGAACCCAGCGAGCACAACCCGATGCTGGGCTACCGGGGTATCCGGCGGTCGCTGGACCGGCCCGGCGAGTTCAAACTCGAACTCCGGGCCTTCGAGCGCCTGTTCGACCTGGGCTACGACAACGTCGAGTTGATGCTCCCGCTCGTGACCGACGCCGAGGACGTCATCCGAGCGAAGTCGCTCATGCGCGAGGTCGGTATCGACCCCGAGAAGCGCCACTGGGGCGTGATGGTCGAGACACCTGCCAGCGCGCTGTGCATCGAGGAGCTCTGCGAGACGGGGCTGGACTTCGTCTCCTTCGGGACCAACGACCTCACCCAGTACACGCTGGCGGTCGACCGCAACAACGGTAACGTCGCCGGCCGCTTCGACGAACTTCACCCGGCCGTGCTGGACCTGATGGGGAAGGTCATCGGTACCTGCCGCGAGGCGGACGTGGCCACGAGCATCTGTGGCCAGGCCGCCTCGAAGCCCGAGATGGTCCAGTTCCTCGTCGACGAGGGCGTCACCTCCATCTCGCCGAACATCGACGCGGTCCGTGACGTCCAGCACGAGGTCAAGCGGGTCGAACAGCGGCTCCTACTCGAATCGGTTCGCTGACAGGCGCCATACGATTTTTCACGCCAGTCGTCGTCGCTTCGGTATGACTCCCTCTGCACCGGAAGCAAAGAGCATCAGTGCGGGCGTCTCGTACATACCGTTCGGGATTCCAGGACTTGACGGGAACGTCCGCGGCATTCCGACCGGGAGTACCGTTCTGTTGGCTGGGGCGCCCGACGCCGGCGGGGACGCGTTCGGCTACACGAGTCTGGCGACGTTGATGCTGGCCAAACACCAGCCGGAGATGGTCCCGAACCGACTCGCCCGTCGGAGCGAGGCCATCCCGGAGTCTGTCACCTACGTGACTCTCTCGCACGACCGCGACCACGTCTACAGCGAACTCGACGCGGTGCTCGACGGCTACCAGTTCGAGACGCTGACGGACAACATGACCGTCGTCGACTTCTCCCAGCGGTTCATGGAACTGCTGCCGGTTCCGAAGGCGCTGTTCGACGCCCGGCGGGGCGACAGCGACATCGAGACCGCCGAGCAGCCGGCGGCCGACAGCACGCCGGCCGACGACGCCACCTTCGGCAGCCTCCTGGAGGATATCAGCGAGGCGATCGCCGACTCCACCGACGATATCCTCGTGATCGATTCGCTGTCCGACATCGAGCGCGCGACGGAGTTCGGCCTCTCGAAGGGCCGCGAGATCGCTTTCCTCATGGGGCTGCGGGAGGCCGTCGTCAACTGGGAGAACGTCGCGTACGTCAAACTCGACCGCCGGGCCAGTGACGTCCGTGACGACGACCGCATCCACGGACTGCTCCACGGCGCCGTCTACTTCTACTCCAACGACAAGGGGTTCGAGACCTACCGGACGATGCGTGTCGGCTCGTTCGGCGGGGCGCTGGACTCCGAGCGACAGATGGTCTTCGAGTCGCTGGTCGGGCCGACGGGCTTTCGCGCGAAGGCCACCAAGAAGATCGGTCCCTCGAACTGGTAGCTCGGCGAACGCTTATGCTGGTATCGCTCCCGCTGGACGTATGGGTTCGATCGGCCAGTCCGTCCTGTTGATCGCGATCGGCGTCGCCTTCGCCGGGATCGGTGGCTACCTCTACACCGACCAGCAAGCGGCCATCGAGAACAGCGTCCCCATCGAGGGGACCGTCGTCTCCGCCGGGGTCGACGTCGACCGACCGTCCGATCCGGACGACGCGGTGAGCTACTACCCCGAGATCACCTATCGCTACGAGTACGAGGGCCAGACGTACACGAACGACAACGTCTTTCCGGGGAGCGGTCGCCAGAGCACGTCCGAGTCACGGGCCCACAGCATCGCCGCGGAATACGCCGAAGGCGAGACGGTGACGGTCTACGTCGATCCGAGCGATCCACAGCAGTCGTTCCTCGTCAGGGAGAGTTCGGAACTGTTCCACTTCGTCTTCGTGGGGATCGGTGTCTTCGCCGCCCTGGCCGGCGTCGTCTCGCTCGGGCGGCGAGTGATCTGAATCGAACGACTGGCTCAGAGCGAGACGGTGACGGTGTCGTCGGTCCCCGACAGGCCAGAGATCGTCAGTTCCGCCTCTCTGCGTCCGGTTTTCTCGACCTCGATGTGGGCCGAGAAGGAGGTCGTGAGCCCGCTGACGATGCTCCGGGCATCGCCACCGACGTCGGCACTGGTGTCGACCGCGCAGACGCCGATGCCGTCGCCACGCCGGAGGTCGGTCAGAAAGCTGGAGTTGAGGAACCGGTAGACAGAGCGCGTGTCGTCGACAGCCTGACAGAGGCTCGAACACAGCAGGATGCCGGTGCGGAACCGGTCCGTGTCCTGCTGGGACTCGGCGACGAGCGAGGAGAAATCCATCCCCAGACGGGTGAGGTCGCTGACGTCGTCGATAGTCTCGATGTTCGATCCGCTCCGGCCCTCGCCGGTCAGGACGTACGAGCGGTCGCCGGCCTGCCGACGAGCGCTATCGAGCGACCGCTGGACGGACCGCCCCGAGAGATCGGTCGCGAGGACGACACTGCGCTCGTCGGTATCGGGTGCGACCAGCCCGTGGAAGACGCTCTCCAGCGCGTCGCTGTCGTCGCCGGTCAGCAGGATGCTCGTCCCGCTCGGGATGGGGCCGATAGCGCCGTCCTCGACGTCGAACTGACTCTCGACGGCGCTCATCGTTCCACCTCCACGGCGTCGGCGGCTGGATCGGGGGTCGCGTCCGCCCCTGCCTGTGCGTCACGGAGCGACTGCCGGAGTTCGAGGATCTCCATGGCCGTCTCGGCGAACTGCTGGAGTCGTGCACGCTCCTCGTCGTCGTAGCTCCGGACCTCGTAGTCGATGAGACAGACCTGTCCGATGACGTGGCCGTCCGGTGTCGTCATGTTGGCGCCGGCGTACGAGCGGATGCCGAGGTTCGCCAGTTGCGTGTTCTCGCTGAAACGGCTGTCCTCGCGGATGTCCTCGACGACCATCACGTCCTCCTGGAGCATACTGTGGGTGCAGATCGTGTCCTCGCGGGTCAGGGAATCCCAGTCGCCGCCGTGACACGCCAGGAAGTTCTCCTCGTCGCGTTCGATGAGCCCGATGAAGGCGATGGCCGCGTCGAAGTGATCGGCGATGAGGTCGGTCAGCCGCTCGAAACTGTCGGTGATCGGGAGTGACTCGACCTCGTAGCGCGCCAGCGCGTCGAGGCGGTCGCCCTCGTCGTCGGGCGCGAGGAAGCTGACCTGGGCGCTGTGTTCGATAAGGTCGTTGGTGACGAACTGGAGCCGTTCCTCGGCGTCCGGTAGATCCCGGTTGAGGTACTCGACGATGGTCTCTTCGAAGGAGCCCGTGTCTATCTCGTCGGGGGTCCGGCCGGTAAAGAGGACGCTCGGCGTCTGTGGTGCGAGCTCTCGAACCGCCGCGACCACGTCGAGTCCGGTCCCGTCGGCGAGGTCGTATGCCGTCACCACACAGACCACCGGTTCCTCGTCGAGCAGTTCCTCGGCCTCCGAGAGAGTGGTCGCCGTCAGTGCCTCCAGCGAGTCGTCGGCGTCGATCGCCTTCGATACGTCGTCGATCCGTGCTTCCGTGTCGATGCAGAGTACGCGTCTACTCATCTACGGCCCAGTCACGATATGATGTAAAAAGGACGATACCTAACGGAATCAGTGCTGATAACTGGAGCGCCGGTCGGTCGAACAAAACCGATAAACCGTTTGCCCCCGGTATAACGGGTAGAATGCTTCAGCGGGCCGAGCCACAGGAGTTCGAACGTGTGCTCTCTTCGATGTGCACCGTCCCCCACCCGTCGGCCCGCGAGGCGGCCGAACGGTTCCTGGCGACCAATCCCGGCGATCCCGGCACCTACGAGACTGTCTCGGAGTTAGAGACGGAGGCCGTCGACTACCTGGGCGAGGTGACCGGCCTCGACGACCCCGCCGGCTACGTCGCATCCGGCGGGACCGAGGCCAACATCCAGGCGGTCCGCATCGCGCGCAACCGCGCCGAGACCGACGACCCGAACGTCGTCGCGCCCGTCCACGCCCACTTCTCCTTTACCAAGGCCGCGGACCTGCTGGACGTGGAACTGCGGACCGCACCCGCACGCGACCACCGGGTGAACGTCGACGCGATGGCCGAACTGATCGACGAGGACACTATCTGTGTGGCCGGGGTCGCCGGCTCGACGGAGTACGGGTACGTCGATCCGATTCCCGCTCTCGCCGACCTCGCGGCCGACGCCGGCGCGCTCTGTCACGTCGACGCGGCCTGGGGCGGGTTCTACCTTCCGTTCACCGACCACGACTGGCACTTCGGCCATGCCGACGTCGACACGATGACTATCGACCCCCACAAGGTCGGGCAGGCGGCGGTACCGGCCGGTGGGCTGCTCGCACGCGACCGCTCGCTGCTGGACGACCTGGCCGTCGAGACGCCCTATCTGGAGTCGACGAGTCAGTTGACGCTGACCGGCACGCGCTCGGGCGCCGGCGTGGCCTCGGCCGTCGCCGCGATGGAGTCGCTGTGGCCCGCCGGCTACCGCGAGCAGTACGAGCGCTCGATGGCCAACGCCGAGTGGCTTGCCGACCAGCTCGACGCCCGCGGCCACGAGGTCGTCGGTCCGGAACTCCCGCTGGTCGCGGCCGATCTCTCGGTGCCGATGACCGACGAACTCCGCGACCGGGGCTGGCGCGTCTCCAAGACCGGCGCCGGCGAGATGCGCGTCGTCTGTATGCCTCACGTCACCCGGTCGATGCTGCGGTCGTTCGTGGCGGACTTAGATTGGTACTGAGTAGAGCCGCGAGCGGAGCGAGCGGCTTTTTCGCCCACGTTTTTGCGGCGAGTGGGTCGCAACGCGACCCCGAACCGGAAAAAGGTGGTCTCGTATGCCTCACGTCACCCGGTCGATGCTGCGGTCGTTCGTGGCGGACTTAGATTGGTACTGAGTAGAGCCGCGAGCGGAGCGAGCGGCTTTTTCGCCCACGTTTTTGCGGTGAGTGGGTCGCAACGCGACCCCGAACCGGAAAAAGGTGGGGTCCGATGCTGCGGTCGTTCGTAGCGGATCTGGACTGGTACTGAGTAGGGCTGCGTCTCGCCGTGTGAAGGGTAAATTCTGGCTCTGCGGAACCGCTACGTACTGGCTATCGGTTTCCCTTCTCTATAGCCCTCTGGAGAAAACATACCAAGGTTTAGAAACCCCTGATTGCTATGGAGGGTGTGGACCTGGTAGCACCCATCCAGGCGCTGGTCATCCTCGTCGGTGACTGTACGTCGTCGGGCACGGCGTTGACCCCGCTAGAGGAGGCTGTCTGTACGGCGACGGGCCCGACCGGCCTGGGTATCATCGGTCTCTACTCGTTCCTCATCGCGTTCATCTTGCCCTTGCCCAGCGAGGTCGTCCTCGTCCCGGCCGAGACACTCCGACTCGGGCTGTCGACGACGGGGAACATGGCGGTCATCATCGTCGTCAGCGCGTTCGGGAAGGCCGTCGGGAGCCTCTTTGCCTTCCACATCGGCCAGGAGGCCAAGGAATACGGCCCGCTGGTCCGGCGCATCAAGAACTCGCGGTTCGACATCATCGAGTGGTCCGAGCGGAAGACCATCCAGATCGCGAAACGCTACGGCTACGTCGGCCTCGCGCTGGCGCTGTGCGTTCCCTTCTTCCCCGACACGCTCTCCATCTACGCATTCACCGTTCTGGAGGAGGATTACCTGCGGTTCGGTGCCGCGACGTTCGCCGGCAGCGCGGGCCGCCTCCTCGTCACGCTCGGACTCGCCGGCGGGACGCTCGCGCTGCTATGACATCCTCCGCACCGTAAACAGAGGGGGAGCGTGGCTCCCTCAAGCAGTCGGGTGTAGCCCGACGACGGCGGGACTCCCTCGCTGTTGAAAGGTAGTCCGCGGCGTGCCAGCACCTCTCAGCACAGTTTCATGTGCTAGCCAGGACGATATCTACGTATGAGCCAGCGACGCCTCACCGCCCAGACCTTGCTCGGTGCGATCATCGTCCTCGTCGGCCTCGCGCTGCTCGCGCGCTCGACGGGGCTGTTCGACGTCGGGAGCCTGTTCGTCTTTGTCCCATCGCTGTTCATCGTGCTGGGGCTGTACGCTCTGGTCACCAGCGGGTTCCGGAACATCGTCGGCCCGCTGCTGGTCGTCCTCATCGCGACCGCGTGGCAACTGGTCGCGCTGGACGTCCTCGCGGCCGGTGACGTCCTCCAGTTCTGGCCGCTCCTGATCGTCCTGTTCGGTCTGTCGCTGCTCCTCGGACAACGCCGCGCTCGTGCCCGCAGCCAGAACAGCGATGACATCATGGCGTTCGCGTTCTTCGGTGGCGCCGACCGCCGTGTCACGTCCGCGGAGTTCCGGAGTGCCGACCTGACGGCCGTGTTCGGCGGCGTGGAACTGGACCTACGGGACGCGGGGATCACCGATCCGCCGGCCCACGTCAGCACCACGTCGATCTTCGGCGGGACCGAGATTCGCGTGCCGCCGGAGTGGAACGTCCGGATCGACGTGTTGCCGATCTTCGGCGCGAGCGAGGACAGCCGGCCACGCCGCGACGAGGAACACGAGACCGTCGACCTCGTGGTCACCGGCTTCGTCGCCTTCGGCGGGCTGGAGATTCTGGACTGAACTGGGCTGAAACGACATTCCCGACCGCCCGGAAACCGCCCCCCTTTTGACCCGTGGGCGGCACACAACGGGTATGAGTCACGACGAGTTCCCGACGGACCAGCCGGCGGTGGTGACCTGTGGGTTGCCCTACGCCAACGGCGACCTCCACGTGGGCCACCTCCGGACCTACGTCGACGGGGACGCCCTGTCGCGTGCCCTGCGTCGCATCGGCCAGCAGACAGCGTTCGTCTGCGGGTCGGACATGCACGGGACGCCGGTGGCGGTCAACGCCGCCGAGACGGGCGTCGAGCCCCGCGAGTTCGCCCTGGAGTACCACGAGACCTACGCCGAGACGTTCCCGCAGTTCAACGTCGAGTTCGACAACTACGGCCACACGGACGACGAGACAAACACCGAACTCACCCAGGAGTTCGTCCGGTCGTGGGTCGACAACGACCACGTCCACGAGAAGGAGATCCAGGTCGCCTGGGACACCGAGGAGGACCAGCCCCTGCCCGACCGCTTCGTCGAGGGGACCTGTCCGTACTGTGGCGAGCAGGCCCGCGGCGACGAGTGCGACGAGGGCTGTCAGCGCCACCTCGAACCCGGTGAGATCGAGGACCCGGTCAGTACCATCACCGGCAACCCCGCCGAGTACCGGGAACGGAAGCACAAGTTCCTCCGCCTGGCGGACTTCCAGGAGTACCTCCAGGGCTTTCTGGACCGCCTGGAGGGGACAGACAACGCCCAGAACCAGCCCCGCGAGTGGGTCGAGGGCGAACTGCAGGACCTCTGTATCACGCGGGACATGGACTGGGGGATCGACTACCCAGGTGAGGATGGTGACGGTGAGAATCTCGTGCTGTACGTCTGGGTCGACGCGCCCATCGAGTACGTCGCCTCTACGAAGCAGTACTCCGAGCGGGTCGGCGCCGACGGGTACGACTGGGAGGATGTCTGGAAACTCGACGGCAAGACCGAACACGGCACCCAGTGGGACGACGACTGGAGCGCCGACAACGGCGAGATCATCCACGTCATCGGCCGTGACATCATCCAGCACCACGCCGTCTTCTGGCCGGCGATGCTCCGTGGGGCGGGCTACAACGAACCCCGGACCATCCTGGCGACGGGCTTCGTCGGCATCGACGGCAAGGCGTTGTCGACCTCCCGGAACCGAGCTGTGTGGGCCGACGAGTACCTCGACGCCGGCTTCCACCCCGACCTGTTCCGGTACTACATCGCGACGGGCGCGGGCCTGGAGATGGACGTCGACTTCTCGTGGGACCGATTCGCCGAGCGGGTCAACGGCGAACTCGTCGGCAACGTCGGCAACTTCGCCTACCGCTCGCTGCTCTTTGCCCACCGGAACTACGACGGTACCCCCGACGCGGACGTCAGTGCGGACGTCCAGCAGCGCATCGAGGACGCCATCGACGAGTTCGAGACGGCCGTCCGGGAGTACGACATCCGGTCGCTGGCCGACGTGGCCATCGAACTCTCGAACTACGGTAACGAGTACATCCAGCGCAACGAGCCCTGGAACCTCGTCGGCGAGGAACCCGAGGAGGCCGCCCAGGTCATCCGCGACTGCGTCCAGTTGACGAAGGCCGTCGCCGTCGTCATGCAGCCGGTCATGCCCGGCAAGGCCGAGCGGCTGTGGGGCCAACTGGGCGAGCGCGGCTCGGTCGCCGACGTGACGCTGGACACCGCACTGGAGGCCCCGCCAGCCGAGTTCGACGAGCCCGTCGAGCTGTTCGAGCAGGTCGAGGACGACCATATCGAGGCCCTGGAGGAACAGCTCCAGCGCCGCGTCGAGGCCGCGAACGAGGACGCCGAGGACGAGAGCGACGACGAAGAGGGTGCCGACGAAGCGGTCGACCTGGAACCGCTCGTCGAGGAACGGATCGGCTTCGAGGACTTCGAGGGCGTCGACATGCGCGTCGGCGAGATCGTCAGCGCCGAGCCGGTCGACGGTGCGGACAAGCTCCTCAGACTGGAGGTCGACATCGGCCACGAGGTCCGGCAGGTCGTCGCCGGGCTGGCCAAGCTCCACGACGTCGACGACCTCCCGGGCACGCGTGTCATCCTGCTCGCCAACATGGAGAAAGCCGAGCTGTTCGGCATCGAGTCCGACGGGATGGTGCTGGCGGCCGGCGACGAGGCCGACCTGCTGACCACCCACGAGGACGCGCCGCTGGGTACCCGGATCCAGTAATCCCGCGAACATCGTACGACGGTCTTTTCGGTCGTCGCTGTCCCGACACTACCGACGGGTCTCGCGAAGACGTGACAGACTACCAATTTATCCTCGGGCTGTCCGGCCACCCTACGTTCGTGTGTCTCACGTTACCGTTCTTGTAGCAAAACGGCAATTCTTTACGCCCCACTATCGATGCCCGAGATATGGGATACGATTACGACAAAGTGGAGGTGCCCGACGAGGGTAACCCGATCGAAGTCACAGCGGACAACGAGCTCGACGTCCCCGAGAACCCCATCATCCCCATCATCCACGGGGACGGGATCGGGACCGACGTCGGCCCCGCCGCCCAGAAGGTCCTCGAAGCCGCCGCGAACGCCACTGGTCGTGACATCTCCTGGATGCGCGTCTACGCCGGGCAGTCGGCCCGCGACAAGTACGACGAGAACCTCCCCGACGACACCGTCGAGGCGATCAAGGAGTTCAACGTCGCCATCAAGGGCCCGCTCACGACGCCGGTCGGCGCCGGCTTCCGCTCGCTGAACGTCGCGCTGCGCAAGACGCTGGACCTCTACGCGAACGTCCGGCCGACCTACCACCTCGACGGCGTCCCGTCGCCGGTCTCCGAGCCCGAGAAGATGGATATGGTCACCTTCCGGGAGAACACCGAGGACGTCTACGCCGGCATCGAGTGGGAGGCCGGCACCGACGAGGTCGCGGAGGTCAAGGAGTTCGTCGAGGAGGAGATGGGCTTCGACAGCACCATCCACGACGGCCCGGTCGGCATCGGCGTCAAGCCGATCACGGAGTTCGGCACCAAGCGGCTGGTCCGCGAGGCCATCGACTACGCCCTCGAAGAGGACCGCGACTCGGTCACGCTGGTCCACAAGGGCAACATCATGAAGTTCACCGAGGGCGCCTTCCGTGACTGGGGCTACGAGGTCGCCGAGGAGGAGTACGACGACTCCGTCATCACCGAGGACGAGCTGTGGGAGGAGTACGACGGCGAGGCCCCCGAGGACGCGCTGGTCGTCAACGACCGCATCGCCGACAACATGCTCCAGCAGCTGCTGACCCGCACCGACGAGTACGACGTCATCGCGACGATGAACCTCAACGGGGACTACATGTCCGACGCCGCAGGCGCACAGATCGGTGGGCTCGGCATCGCCCCCGGTGCGAACTTCGGTGAGGCTCGCTGTCTCGCAGAGCCGGTCCACGGCTCGGCGCCGAAGTACGCCGGCGAGGACAAGGTCAACCCGACCGCGATGATCCTCTCCGGGCGCCTGATGCTCGAGTACATGGGCTGGAAGGACGCCGGCAAGCTCGTCCGTGACGCCGTCGAGGAGACCATCTCCAGCGGCCAGGTCACCTACGACCTCGAACGTCAGATCGAGGGCGGCACGAAGCTCGCGACCAGCGAGTTCGCAGACAAGGTCGTCGAGAATATAGAGAAGCTCGCGTAACGCGGCGCCACCCGACTTCAGTTTTTTCTGACGCTACTCCGCGGTCGAGAGCGTCGCGTTCGCGACCCAGTCCGGTCGATCGACGGTCGTCCGCCCCTCGCGGGTGACGCGAGTCTCGCGGACGATGTGGATCTCGCGCCCGCTGAGTGTCGCGTCGTATTCGAGCCGTGCTGCGACGATGGTCCCGTCCGAGCGGACACGCAACTGGGTACGCACGTTCGTCGGGTGGCTGACGAACAGCGGGCGGATGAGCCGCTCGCGGTCGACGAACTCCGAACCGACGAGGACGACGTCGCCGTCGGCCTCGTGGCGCGCGACGCGCACGTCGACGGCCGCCAGGATCGACGCCAGTCGCTGCCGAGCGGTGAGGTCCGTCACGGAGTCGACGCTGTCGGCGGGCCACATGTGCAGCGACCGCTCGCCGGTCCGCTCCTGGTAGCGCGTGGCGACGACGGTCCCGTTGGTCCAGTAGTCGACCCTGCTGGTCAGCCCCGCGGTCGGATACTCGGTGGTGTTCTGCTCGAAGTACCCCCGGTAGCTGGTCGCGTTCGTCGCGACCTGGCGCGACTGGTTCGTCCGGCGCAGCACTTCGCCGTCGGCCCCGACGATCCGCTGCCGGCTCGTCAGGGTGTAACTCGTGGTCCGAAGGGACCCCTCGTGGGCACGTGCGAGGATTCCGGGGTCGACAGCACGCTCGGAGATGCCGGGGGGATACGGCGCGGCGTCGGTCGGTATCGGCGCCGGCGTCACCGGCTCGGAGCCCCCCTGGCCGCCGAAGCCGCTACACCCCGCCAGGACGAGGACAAGAGCGAGGGTCACGGGACCGAGACGCGTCATCGACCGAGGTTAGAGGTCCTCCTACAAACGCTTGTGGGCCCGACTATCAATCGCGCCAATCGGGGTCGTCCCGTGGCGGGCTGAACACGTCGATGCCGGTCACCGGTTCGTCGGTCCGATTCTCGACGCGGTGGGGTTCCCCGCTGGGGATGACGTAGGAGTCGCCCGAACTGATGACGAACTCCTCGCCGTCGATACAGAAGGTGCAGGTCCCCCGGACGACGAAGCCGATCTGTTCGTGCTCGTGGCTGTGTTCGGGGACGACCGCGTCGGGTTCGATGTGGAACTGCTGGGCACTCATCCGCTCGCCGACGGCCAGCTGTGTCAGGTGGACACCCTCGACGGCCTCGACCGTCTCGCTGGCAGCCTGTGGCACTTCCTCCATAGCCAGGGCATCGACAGCGAGGGGTGTAAATCCAGGGGCAATCCGAACGTTCAATCGGGGGCGAGCCCAACCCCGATGTATGTACGCCGTCGTGGGCTGTAGCGAGTGCAGCGCCCTCTGGGTCGTCGAGGGCGAGCAGAAGACGAGCCAGTGCCCCCGCTGTGGGTCCCGTCGGCAACACGACAAGCGAAAGAAGTTCGTCGAGACCGACGACGAGACCCACGCCAGGGAGGTCAGGGCGTCGATGCTCGCCAACCGTCAGGGTCAGGGCGAGGCGTTCGCGGACCTGGACTCGTTCGCCGAGATGGAGAGCCAGGTCGAGGCGGCCGGCGTCGACGACGAGACATACCTCGAACGGTCGGGTGTCGACGCCGACAGCGTCGCGGCCGCTGGCGACCGCGCCGAGCGAGGGACCGGGGGCACGACCTCGCGAAAGGAGACGGTGCTCGCGGCACTCCGGACGCTCGATGCGCCGACGGAGGACGAGGTGGTCGCCTACGCCAGCGAGCGGGGAGTTCCCGCCGAGTACACGCGAGAAGCGCTGACGAAACTGACCCGTGCCGGCGAGGTCACCGAGTCGCGAGGGACCTACCGGCTCGTATGAGCGCCCGGCTGGACCTGGAGGCCGGCCCGGTCGCTGTCGGCCTGCTCGTGGGGCTCGCGGGACTGCTCTTCCTCGCGACACCCGTGATCGGACCGCTCACGCTCGGTGGGCTGGCGGTGAGCCCGGTGGCGCTCTCCGCGGTGGTACTGACCGCCGGGTTCACGCTGGGTGCCGTCGTCTTCGCCCGGCGCGGTCGGCGGCTGTTCGCCCTCGCTCACGGTATCTTCGCCGTCGCGTGGGCGCTGCTGGTCGCGGGGCCGTTGCTCGGGAACGGCGACCTGTTGCTGGCCGGTGTCGTCGTGCTGGTCGCCGGTGTCGGCTTCCTGGTGAGCCAGTCGCGCTCCCGATAGCGTGGCGCTGATCGAGGGTCCGCGCGACGAGTTACCGGCCCAGTTCGGCGTGAGCGGATGAGAGGTGCCGCGAGGACAGCGCCGCCAGCAACGAGAGTTCCCCGGCCAGCACGCCGGCGGCGATGACCTCGGCGAGCGCGTCGGCGTTGCTCCCCGCCGGGTCGCCGCCGCCGCCGTAGCCCAGTATCTCCAGGGCTTCTGACTGGGTCGGCAGGGAGGTACCGCCGCCGACGGTGCCGACCTCCAGCGACGACAACGTCACCGAGGCGTAGAGGCCGTCCTCGCGGGCGTCGACGGTCGTGATGGTGTTGGCGCCCTCGACGACCTGGGCAGCGTCCTGGCCGAGCGCGAGGAAGGCGGCGGCGACGACGTTGGCGGCGTGGGCGTTGAACCCGAGCGCGCCGGCTTTCGCGGAGCCGACGAGGTTCTTGCGGGTGTTGGCCTCGACGATGGCGTCGGTGGTCGTGTCCAGACGCTGCTCGACCTGCTCGTGGGGGATCAGGACGTCCGCCGAGACGGTCCGCCCCCGACCCTCGATGGCGTTGATGGCCGCGGGCTTCTTGTCCGAACAGAGGTTGCCCGAGAGGGCGACCAGATCGGCCGGCGTCTCGGTCTCGATCACCTCGCAGGCGGCCTCCGTGGCGATGGTGGCCATGTTCATCCCCATCGCGTCTTTCGTGTCGTAGGAGAAGCGCAGGAAGACGTTGTCGCCGACGACGTAGGGCGTCACGTCCTGGAGTTCGCCGTGGCTGGTGGTCGCCTCGGCGGCCGCAGCGAGGTCGTCGACGTGTTCGCGGACCCAGGCCGACACCTCGCCGGCGGCGGCGACGTCCTCGACTTTGAACACCGGTGCGCGGGTCATCCCCGACTTGAGGACCCGTGCCGTGGCGCCGCCGGCAGTCCGGATGGTCGAGACGCCGCGGTTGACCGAGGCCAGCAGCGCGCCCTCGGTGGTCGCCAGCGGGAGGTAGTGCTCGCCGTCGGCCGCGCCGCCGTCGACCGGCAGCGGCCCGACGACGCCCATCGGGATCTGGGCCGCGCCGATCATGTTCTCGACGTTGTTCTCGGCGTCACCGGCGTCGAAGGCGTAGTCGCCGACCGTCGAGAGGTCGACCCCGGTCTCCTCGACGAGCAGGTGGCGCCGGGCAGCGGCGGCGGTGTCCGGGTCGGCGTGGTCTTCGAGTTCGTACAGGCGAAGGTCGCCCTCGCGAACGCGCGCTGCGAGGGACTCGGCGTCGGTCATACAGGGGCGGTGGCGGGCCGCCCCCCTAACAGTTGCTCTTGGGACTCGTCAGTCGTCGGCCGCGGGGGTCCCCGCCAGGCCGCCGCCGGCGCCGGTCGTGTCCTGTGTCAGGGACATGTAGAACATGATCAGCATCGACGCGATGAGCGCACCGGCCCACACGAACCCAGTTGGAAGGAGGATGGTCACACCGAACCCTTCGCCCAGCCAGACGGTCGCGGGAATCCCCCACTGGCCGGCGAGAAACAGCGTGGTCACGCTCGTTCGGAGCCGTCCGGTGACGCCGAGAGCGGGGACAGCAAACCCCATGACGATCGCCAGGATCGACAACACCCCGAGGTGTGCGTGGCCACCGACGATCCACGGCGGGACGGCCGCCCCACTCGAGAGGAGCACGAACTGGTATACGCCGACCGTCATCATCACTGCCAGGCCCAGGAACCCAGATGCTTTGAGTGTTCGTGTCATTGTCCTGTCTAGACTAGCTCGTGTCGTGTGTTAGAAATTGTCACGGTTTGGGTCCGTTCCCATACCAGTTGATCACACTGTGTTCTCTGCTACCATAAACCAATACCCATCAATCGGGGATTTAGACTTCAGTATGGCCTCCATTCTACCGTATTGAAGGCAAAATTTTTTCAATATCGGGGTACGAAGCGTCTAGTGACAACGGGACCACGCACTCATGCCACAGATGGAAACAGCTGCGTTCGAAACGGACCTCAGTCTCTTCAAATACGACAACCTCGAACAGCTTCCCTCCGAGTACCGGGAGCTCGGGGAAGACGAGCGAACGGACCGGATCGAGGCCGCGCTCGACGAACTCGGCGACGACGTGGTCATCCTGGGCCACAACTATCAGCGTCGCGAGATCGTCGAGCACGCGGACTTCATCGGCGACTCCTACCAGCTCTCGAAGGAGGCCGCGGCCGCCGACGCCGAGTACGTCATCTTCGGCGGGGTGACGTTCATGGCCGAGTCCGCCGATATCATCACGGACGACGAGCAAAGTGTGATCCTCCCGTCCATGGAGGCGTCCTGCCCGATGGCCGGGATGGCCGAGGCGCTCCAGGTCGACGCGGCGTGGGCGGAACTGACCGCCGCGACCGACGAGAACATCGTCCCGATCACGTACATGAACAGCTACGCCGACCTGAAGGCCTTCTGTGCCGAACAGGGCGGGCTGGTCTGTACGTCCTCCAACGCGCACAGGGCCTTCGAGTACGCCTTCGAGCGCGGTGACAAGCTACTGTTCCTGCCCGACAAGCACCTCGGGGAGAACACGGCCCATCGGCTCGGACTCGAAGACGAGATCGTCGAGTGGGACCCCTGGGACCCCGAGAGCAAGGACGCCGCGGCCGCCGTCGAGAACGACGTCATCCTCTGGGAGGGGTACTGCCAGGTCCACGAACGGTTCCGCGAGTCCCACATCGAGGAGATCCGCGAGGAACACCCGGACGCGAACGTCATCGTCCACCCCGAGTGCCGCCGCGAGGTCGTCGAGGCCGCCGACGTGGCCGGCTCCACGGCCGATATCTGTCAGGTCGTCGCGGACGCCGACCCCGGCGACACCTGGGCCATCGGCACCGAGATCCACCTCACCCACCACCTCCAGCGGTGGCACCCCGAGGTGAACGTCGTCCCGCTGTGTGGCGACGCCTGTATGGACTGCAACGCCATGCGTCAGATCGACCCGAACTACCTCACCTGGGTGCTGGAGGAACTCCTGGCGGGTCGCGAGCGCAACGTCATCGAGGTTGCACCGGAGGAGAAGCAACTCGCACAGGTCGCACTCGACCGGATGCTGGAGATATAGCCATGCGTGACCACAACACCACGGACGTGCTCGTCGTCGGCTCCGGTATCGCCGGGCTGGCTGCGGCGCTGGCGGCCGCCCGCGAGGGCAGCGACGTGACGGTCGCGACGAAGGCGACCCGTCCGGAGGGGGCCTCCTCCTGGTGGGCCCAGGGCGGTATCGCCGTCTCCCGGGACGACCCCGAGCAGTTCAAACGGGACATCGTCACCGCCAGCGCGGACACAGCCGACCCCGACGCGGTAGACATCCTCGTCGAGAACGCCAACGAGGCCGTCGAGGACGTGCTGTTGGAGACGCTCGAAGTCGAATTCGACCGCGTCGAGCCGCGCTCGACGGGTTCGGAGGAGCGGGCGTCGACGACGCCCGCGAGTCGCGAGGACCTCGACTTCGCGCGGGAGGCGGCCCACAGCGAGGACCGCATCCTCCACGTCGACGCCGCGACGGGCAAGCACATCCACGTCCCGTTCCTGAACTACCTCGACGCCCACGACGCCGTCCAGATCCGGGACGACACCGCCGCGCTGGAACTGATCCGCCACGAGGGACGGGTCCACGGAGCGATGCTCGAATCCGACGGCGCGGTCGACCCGTGGTTCGCCGGCAGCGTCGTCCTGGCGACCGGGGGCATCGGCGAACTCTACCCGCGGACGACCAACCCCGACGACGCGACCGGGGACGGCATCGCCATGGCCGCGCTGGCTGGCGCCGACGTAGCCGACATGGAGTACGTCCAGTTCCACCCGACAGCGTGCGTGCTCGACGAGGACGACACCGGTGGATCCGCCGACACAGGCGAGATCGCCTTCCTCGTCAGCGAGGCGGTCCGCGGCGAGGGCGGCCTCCTCCGCAACGGCGACGGCGAGCGGTTCATGCCCGACTACCACGCCGACGCCGAACTGGCGCCCCGTGACGTGGTCGCTCGCGCGGTCAAAGCCGAACGCGAGGCCACCGGCGAGGTCCGACTGGACGTCTCCCCGCTCGCGTTCGCCGAGGAGTTCCCCGGTCTGGCCGACCGCTGTGCGGACAACGACATCGACTGGGAGGGTGGCATCCCGGTCGCGCCCGCCGAACACTTCCTCTGTGGCGGCGTCGCCGTCGACGACCGCGGCCGGACGACGCTGGACCGGCTCTACGCTGTCGGCGAGTGTTCCCGCACCGGCGTCCACGGCGCGAACCGACTGGCCTCCACGTCGCTGCTGGAGGGACTGGTCTGGGGCCTGCGCGCCGGCGCCGACGCCGCCGGCAACGAGGTCCAGCCCATCGAGGCGCCGGAGTTGCTCGAACGCGACCCGGACCTGCCGGCGACGTTCGCCCGCGACAAGTTCCACCGGCTGCGCCGGGTGATGGACGAGTACGTCGGCGTCGAGCGCGACCCCCAGGACCTCCAGCGGTCGATGGCCGTCCTGCGCCGTCTCAAGGGCGAGGTCGACGCCTACGTCCGCACCCGAACCACCCGGTCGCTGTACGAACTCCGGAACGCAAGCGTCACGGCGCTGCTGGTCGCCCGCCACGCCGCCGAGAACGACCGGAGCGTCGGCACGCACAACCTGGTCACGGCGGCCGACGAGCCGCCGGAACCGGCCGCGGACTGATGCTCACCGACGCCGACGTCGAGCGGTGGCTCCGCGAGGACGTGGGCCACCACGACGTCACGAACCAGGTGCCGGGCGACACCCAGGGACGACTCGTCGCGAAGGAGTCCGGCGTCGTCGCCGGACTGGACGCCGCCCGAGCGGTGTTCGACTACCTCGGTGTCGCGGTCACGACACCGGTCGAGAACGGCGACCGGGTCGAGTCCGGCGACGTCGTCCTGCGGACCGACGGCGCGGCACGCGAGACGCTGCGGGGCGAGCGGGTCGCGGTCAACCTCGTCGGCCACGCGTCCGGCGTGGCGACGAAGACTCGGCGAGCGGTCGAGGCCGCACGCGCGGTCACCGACGACGTCCGGATCGCCTGTACGCGGAAGACGACTCCAGGACTGCGTGGTATCGAGAAGCGGGCCGTCGTCGCCGGCGGCGGCGACACGCACCGACTGAACCTCTCCCACATGGTCATGGTCAAGGACAACCACGTTGCCGAGATGGGTCTGGAGACGGCCATCGCCCACTTCCGGGAGTGTGCCTCCTTCGCGACGAAGCTAGAGGTCGAGGTCGAGGACCCGGCGACGGCACCCGACGCGGCCGCCGCCGGCGCCGACATCGTCCTGCTGGACAACATGACGCCAGCGGCGACCGAACGGGCCGTCGACCTCGTCGACGGGACCGCGCTGACAGAGGCCAGCGGCGGCATCACCGTCGAGGCCGTGCCGGAGTACGCCGCGACCGGTGTCGACGTCGTCTCGATGGGAGCGCTCACCCACTCCGCACGGACACTCGACGTCTCGTTCCGGACCGGCTGAGGCGGGCTCGACGTTCCATCTAATTATCAGGACGTGTAACTGGAAGGCGGAGTTTATAAATCATTGACAGTAACTACTGTGTAGGGACAGAAACATGTCTGGGCGAATCTCGGTACTCCTGGCGCACGACGACCCCCAGCCGCTGGCGTCGGCGGTCGAGGCCACGGCAGACGACCTGTCCGTGACTGCCGTTCGGTCGGCGGCGGCGGTCCTCGACGGTCTCGACGCGGCAGACGCCGTCGTGAGTCAGTACCGACTCCCGGACGATGATGGCCTCTCGCTGCTCCGAACTGTTCGACAGCGGGCCGGCGACCTCCCGTTCGTGCTCTGTGCCGGCGACGGGTCCGAGCGGGTCGCGAGCGAGGCTATCGGTGCCGGGGTGACCGACTATCTTCCCCGGGCTCGACCGGCTCCGGAGCAGGTAGTCGAGACGGTCGTCGAGGCGGTCGGGACCCATCGAGCGCGCCGCCGCGAGGTGCGTCGCGCGGGCGCCGTCGAGACGACGACCAGCGGTGTCGCGATCATCGACGAGGACGGCCAGTTCGTCGACGTCAACGAGGCGTACGCCGACATCATCGGCGTCGAACCCGACGAACTGCTGGACGAGAACTGGCAGACGGTGATCCCCGACGACAGGACCGAATCGATCAGTGACGAGATCGAGGCCGAACTGGGCCGGGCCGGTGAGTGGACTGGCGAAACGGTCGGCCTCCGTGCGGACGGCTCCCGGTATCCCAAACGGTTCTCGGCGGCGTGTCTCGACGGCGGTGGGTACGTCTGTGTCACCCGAGATATCACCGAACGCAAACAGCGCGAACGGGAGCGCGAGCGGACCACTGCGTTGCTCTCGATGCTGCTCAACGAACTCCCTGCCGGCGTGCTGGTCACGTCCAGCGACCGCGAGGTAGTGACGGTCAACGAGCGCCTGCTGGAACTGTTCGAACTCGATACCACACCCCAGGGACTGGAGGGGGCGGACGCCGAAGCGCTGCTGGTACGTCTCGGCCAGCAGTTCGTCGACCCGGCGACGTTCCTCGATAGCGTCGACCGACTCGTCGCCGGCCACCGTGAACACCTCCGAGAGGAACTCGCGCTCGCGGACGGACGGACCTTCGAACGTAGCTATAGACCGATCGAGGCCCCCGGCGAGGCGTGCCACCTCTGGGTGTACCGTGACATCACCGACCGTATCGAGCGACAGGCCGAGCTCGTCCGACAGAACGATCGACTCGACGAGTTCGCCAGCATCGTCTCTCACGACCTCCGGGGGCCGCTGAGTGTCATCGACGGGTCGCTGTCCCTCGCTGAAGAGACTGGCGAACCGGCGAACCTCGACCGCTGTCGACGCGCCGTGGACCGGATGGACGAACTCCTCGGGGATCTCCTCACACTGGCACGCCAGGGGGAGGCGATCGACGAGACGGCGCGCGTCGATCTTGCAGCAGTTGTCACAGACGCGCTGGCGACGATCGGATCGCAACCCGCCGACCTTCGACTGCGCACCGACCGGACGGTGCAAGCCGACCGGAGCCGTCTCCAGGAACTCCTCTCGAACCTGCTGATCAACGCGGTCGAACACGGCGGCGAGTCCGTGACGGTGACCGTCGGCGAGCTGTCAGACGGCTTCTACGTCGCTGACGACGGGTCCGGTATCCCGCCGGGAGACAGAGATCGTGTGTTCGAGCCCGGCTACTCGACGGCCGAGGACGGGACGGGGTTCGGACTGGATATCGTCGCACGGATCGCGACGGCACACGACTGGTCGCTCTCGGTCACGACCAGCGACGACGGCGGTGCCCGGTTCGAGTTCCGCGACGTCGAGGCCGTGCCGTGAAAGTAACCGTGAATGTCTCTATAATTACTTTGTGATGCCGGCAGCCTGGGGGAAAACCAGTATGTTTATTACAAAATTGTATCACACATAAGAATAGGGCGGATTTGCCGCCGAGCAACGAGAGCCAGGTATGGGACCGTCAGTTCCGGGGGACGACACCGACGTGGACGATTTTCTCGAACAGCGTGAGCTGCGTGCGTACCTCGGGAGCGACGAACAGTTGTTCCATCTCATGACGAACCGGCGTGTCGGGCTTCAGCGCACCGAGGACGGCGACACGACGAAGATCAAATCCGGCGACGGATACGGCGCCATCGCGGCCCTGACAGATCGGCGGGTACTCCTGCTCGTTGGGAACCCGAGAGAGCGGTCCGACGGCGACTACGTCGCGTCGCTCCCGTATGCAGATATCGATGAAGCGGCGGCTGTCACAGAACTGCTGACGGCCAAACTCCAGTTCGAGACGAGCGCCGGCGCGACCTGGGAGTTCACCGCCAGAGAGGCCGACGTCGACGAGGTCGCCGAGTTCCTCCAGGAGGCCTGTGGTGTCTGGGGTGAGGTCACAGTCGCCCTGGACGCGCTGGCCGACCACTGCGACCGACTCGCGAACGCGCTCGAATCGGCCGACTGGACCGCGTTCGACCAGTATCGTTCGGACGCCGAGGCCGCACTCGAGACTGCGAAGGAGGGCGCTGCCGCTGCCCCCTTCGACGGCGTCGACGACCGTATCGGCCGACTGGAGGCGGACCTCTATCGGCTGGTCAGGGACCGCCACGTCGTCCGCGGCGAGGAACTGCTCTCCGAGGCCCGTCGGCTGCTCGACGAGGAGCGGTACGAGGGGAGCTACGACCGGGTCCAGACGGCGCGACAGCGATTCCAGGACGCCACCGACGTGGCGACGGGCTACGACGTCGACGACGAGGCCGCACAGGAGGGGCTCGCGACGGCGGACGAGCTAGCCGAGACGGTCGCCGAGCGGCCGCTGGCGACCGCACGCGAGACTCACGACCGGGCGATGGAGCTCGACGACCCGACGGAGCGAGCAGCCACGCTGGAGGAGGCACTCGACAGCTATCGCGTTGTCGCCCAGCTGTTCGCCGGCGACGACGCCCCCTTCGAGGGGGGCGAAGCGGCCGCCAGAGACCAGATCGAAGCGGTCATCGGCGACCTGGTCGAGGCACGTCTGGCCTCGGCCCACAACCGACGGCAGGCGGGCGACTGGGAGTGGGACGCCGGCAACGAGGAAGCCGCCTACGAACTCCTCTCGAGTGCCAGGGACGACCTGGACAGGGCCATCGAACTCGCAGAGGAGTTCCCGCCGGGCGACCCCGATGAGATCCGCGAGGTACGCGAGGAACTGGCAGACCACTTCGATATCCTGGCGATCCGGTACGAACTCTCCCAGGCGAACGACGAACTCCAGAACTGACCGAGCGAGTTTTCCGCTCGGTGTGTGAACTGCCGCCCATGCCAGCCGACATCTTCGCCTGCGAGTCCCACGGCTACCACCAGGGGGAGGCCTGTCCCGTCTGTGACGACTCCGGCCGGCAGGTTCTAGACGGCGGCCGTCGCCGTCGGCTCTCGAAGTTCCTCAGTGGCGCACTCCGACACTTCCCGGACGACGCGGGTATCGAACTCGACGACGCCGGGTGGACGCCGCTGGCCGACCTCGTCGATGCCGTCGAGGGCAAGTACGACTGGGCGACCCGCGACCACGTTGAAGGTGTCGTCGCCACGGACCCGAAAGGCCGCTTCGAGCGCGACACGGCCGGCGGCGAGGAACGCATCAGGGCTGCGTACGGCCATTCGGTCCCCGTCGATCTCGAATCGGCGCCGACGCCGGTCCCGGAGACGCTGTACCATGGCACCGCTCCACGGCATCTGGACGTCATCATGGACGAGGGACTGCGGCCAATGTCCCGCCAGAAGGTCCACCTCTCGGAGACGGTCGCGGAGGCCCAGGCTGTCGGCGCGCGCCACGCCGAGGACCCGGTGGTGCTGGTCGTCGACGCCGCGTCGATGCGGACCGACGGCCACGACATCGTCAAGCGCGGGACGGCGACCTACACCACAGATCGGGTGCCGACGCGGTACCTCTCTCGACGGTCGCTGTGACTACTCGACGAGCGACTGGCCGGTCATCAACTCCGGTTGCTCGATGCCCAGCAGTGCGAGCATCGTCGGCGCCAGGTCCGCCAGCGTCCCCCCCTCGCGGGCCGTCTTCCCGGCGGCGGTGCCGTCCGGCGAGAGGTAGATGAACGGAACCGGATTCGTGGTGTGGGCGGTGTGGGGGTCGTCCTCGGTGCCCATGTCGTCTGCGTTGCCGTGGTCGGCACAGATCAGGACGTGCCCGCCGGCGCCGGTGATGGCCTCGACGAGGCGTCCAAGCTGTTCGTCGACGGCCTCGACGGCCGCGACCGCGGCGTCGAAGTCGCCGGTGTGGCCGACCATGTCGGGGTTGGCGAAGTTGAGTACCAGCGCGTCGGGGTCGTCGGACTCGATGAACTCGATGGCGGTGTCGGCCACTTCGGGGGCGCTCATCTCGGGCTGGAGGTCGTAGGTGGGGACGTCCGGGCTCTCGACGATCTGTCGCATCTCGCCCTCGAACTCGACCTCGCGGCCGCCGTTGAGGAAGTACGTGACGTGGGGATACTTCTCCGATTCGGCCAGACGGACCTGGGTCAGCCCGTTCTCGGCCAGCACCTCGCCCAGGACGTCCTCGGGCTGGTTCGGCGGGAAGGCGACGGGCACGTCGAAGGTCGCGTCGTACTCGGTCATCGTCACCAGGCGGGTCTCGGGCGGCGAGGTGTCCGCGCCCCAGTCCTCCGGACGGATATCGGCGAGCATCCGGGTGAGCTGTCGGGCGCGGTCGGCCCGGAAGTTGAAGAAGACGACCGCGTCGCCGTCGGCCAGGCCGGGGTGGTCGCCGACGGTGGTCGGCTCGATGAACTCGTCGGTGTCGTCCCGTTCGTAGGAACTGGTCGCCGCGGTGACGGCGTCCTCGGCGTGGTGGTCGGCCATGCGGTCGACGATGGCGTCGTAGGCCCGGCGGGTCCGGTCCCAGTTCTGGTCCCGGTCCATCGCGTAGTAGCGGCCACAGACGGTGGCGACGTGGCCGGTGCCGTGTTCCTCGGCGTGGGCTTGGAGTTCTCCGAGGTACTCCTCGCCACCAGTCGGCGAGGTGTCACGGCCGTCGGTGAAGGCGTGGGTGACGGCTTCCGTCCCGCGCTGGCCGGCCAGTTCGATCAGCGCGTGGAGGTGGTCCTGGTAGGAGTGGACGCCGCCGTCCGAGACCAGCCCCATGAAGTGGACCCGGCCGTCGTTTGCCTCGGCGTGCTCGAACGCCGACAGGATGGTCTCGTTCTCGAAGAACGGCGGGTCCTGCGCGGCGTCGTCTGACGGGCTCTCGCCGCGGGACCGGGCGATGCTGTCGGTGATCCGCGCCGAGTCCTGTTTCACGACGCGGCCGGCACCGATGTTGAGGTGGCCGACCTCGGAGTTACCCATCTGTCCCTCCGGGAGACCGACCCGGCGGCCGTGGGTCTCCAGCGTCGAGTGGGCGCCGCTGTCCCAGTAGCGGTCGAAGTTCGGTGTCTCGGCCGCGGCGACGGCGTCCCGCGTCTCTTCGTCCGGATTGAGCCCCCAGCCGTCGAGGATGACGAGCCCGACTTGCATATCTGGACCCTCGCGGGAGACCCAGAAGAGGGCTTCGGTCGGGTTCCCGACGTAACGGGCGCCAGGTGATGGGGTTGTCGGGGGTTCCGCGAACATCGAAATTAATAGGGTGGGACGTCTCGGCTCCGGTATGAGTCCAGATATCCTCTCGGACGAGCTCGCCGACAGTATCGTCACGACCGCCCGGACGGCGACCGGCGACTCACTGCGCTCTGTCACCTACTTCACTCGCGCGAACTACGAACAGCTCTACCTCCGCGAGGACCTCGAACAGGATGCGGACCTCAACGACTTTGTCGGCCACGAGTGGCAGGGATACAAGCAGACCGAGAACGCCTACCAGGAGTCCGAACTCGGCGACTACCGCTTCACTGTGCGGGCCTTCGAGAACGGCTACCTCCTCCGTGTGGCGACCGAGCGACAGGGCGTCCTCATCACCACAGATGGGCTGTCGATGAACTCATACGAGGAGATCGCCGACGCCATCGACAAGCTCCTGCGCGAGGAATCCGGCAAGGAGTGATCAGCTGAAGACGACAAGGTCGAGCACCCAGTTGAGCGCGTTGAGGACGACCAGCACTGCCCCTTCTGCACGCGAGAGTGCTTCGTTGGTGTAGAACATGATCGTCACCAGCACCGCTACCCCCAGCAGCCACAGCGTCGTCTGCATTGCCGCACCTGCGACCGCGAGTGGCTGGACCGCCGCGGCCAGTCCCAGGACGCCGAGCGTGTTGAACACGCAACTGCCGACGATGTTGCCCGCAGAGATACCGGCCCGGCCGGCCCGGAGCGCGGCGACGGAGGTGGCGAACTCCGGAATCGAGGTTCCAGCGGCGACGACGGTGACGCCGATGACCCACTCGGAGATTCCGACCGCGAGCGCGATGTCGACCGCGGATGTGACCAGCAGATGCGCGCCGCCGACGACCAGTCCGAGGCCGCCCACGAGGCGTCCAAGGTCCAGCCAGCCGAACGACGGTTGCGACCGGCCCATGGGCCCCTCGGCGTTCTGTGCACCGGCGCGTGCGAGTACGGCCAGGTACACCACGAGCGCGCCGAACAGCACCGCCCCCTCCGTGCGTGACAGCGTGAGGTCGCGGAGAGTCACGAGCAACAGGACCGTACTGCCGATCAGCAGCGTCCCGTCCCGCCGGACCAGGTCTCGGGCTGTCGGGAGCGCCCGGACCAGCGCCGTCCCGCCGAGGATGAACCCGAGGTTGAGGATGTTCGAGCCGACGACGTTGGCGACAGAGACGTCCGGCCGGCCCGAGAGTGCGGCGTCGAGGGTGACCGCGAACTCCGGCGCCGACGTCCCGAACGCGACGACGGTCAGGCCGATGACGAGGCCGGGGACGCCGAGCCGTCTGGCCGCCTGACTCGCGCCGGCGACGAACTGGTCTGCGCCGACCCACAGCGCCAGGACGGCGACGCCGACGAAGAGGACGTCGAACAGCACGTCTCAGCGTCGCCCTCCCTCGTCGCGACGCCAGCCAGTCGGTCCCATGTCGCCTTCTGACGGCCCGACCCTCCTAACAGTTGCCCACCGAAGCTTTAGGTCGCCGGCGGCGAACCCATCGGCATGACCCTGGATCCGGTACACGTCGACGGCATCGCTCACCTGGCTCGACAGGTGCGCCAGACCGTCGAGACGAGCGACCAGGACGCGGCCGCCCAGCGGGTGTGGGACGAGTTCCTCGACCCGCTCTGGCAGGATGGGACCGAGATCCTGGCCCCGATGGGCGAGCAACGCCGTCGGACGGTCCCCATCGAGGACATCGCCCTGGCGGATTCCCCCTTCCCGACCCAGCACGGGCTGGATTCGGGGACGATCAACCCCACGACGTTCAAGAACGGCCTGGTGCTGGACGTCGCGCAGGCGGCGATGAGTGGTGTCCCCTCCGACGTCGAACTGCACCGCGGGCGGACGATCATCATGGCGGTCCACACGAACGACGCGACTATCTCGCTGAGCGAGGACTGGGAGATGGACGACCGTGGCTACGCCAAACGGCGCGTCCTGAACGCGCCACAGGTCGACCGCTACGAGCAACGGGTCGTCCATGCGCTGGCGCTGTACCTCGCCGAGTCCGAGCACGCGCTGACGAACGCCGACGTGGTCGAGGACCTGTTCATGCTCGACGGTCCCATCTATCCGACGGGACTGCTCCGGTGGGCCGACAGAGAGACGGAACTGGCCGACCTGCTCGCCGAGGACGACCGGCCCAAGACCGTCGTCGGCAACTACGTCGAACTCGTCGAGCGGTTCGTCGAGCGCGAGGTCCCACTGCTGGGATTCGTCAAGAACTCCGCGACGAAGGCGCTGACACGGGCGGTCCGCCGGAAGACCAACGCGCCGTGGGTCGACGACGCCGCGTTCTTCCGGCGGGTGCTGGAGCGACGTGACGACGGCGGTGAGGTCCGGACCGACTGTCTGACCTGTACGAACTGGTTCCGCTCGCGGGCGGGGACCGACGGCGTGATGGCCGCCGAGGGTGACGCGCTGGGGATCGAACGCGAACTCGACCCCGAGGCCTACGAGGTGACCTTCTTCGTGCTCTACGACCCGCGACGCGACCTCGTCTTCCGTGTGGAGGCACCCTACGCGTTCACGCGGGACGAGGCGTGTCGCGAACGACTCACGCGGCAGGTGCTCCACGACGTCGCGGCCGAACGGGGGCCGCCGCTAGCCATCTCGAAGGCCGACGAACTCGCGAGTATCGACCGGCAGGGTGGGGAGGAACTCACGCGCCGTATCGAACGCGCCTTCGATACCGACCGCGAGCGCGACTTCGACGACACCCGATGGGGCGCCATCGAGGAAGCGTTCTGATCAGGTCCGGACGGAATCGGAACTACTAGCTGCGTCGGCGACGGCCGGCCCGTCGGTGACCGTGACGACACCGCCGGAGTGGACCTCGATCAGGTGGCCACGGTAGACGAACGAACAGGAGACTGGCGAGTTCGCGTCGGTGCCCTGGGGGAACAGCGCGTCCAGTGCGTCGGGATCGACGACGTCGAACAGCGGCGGCGTCAGCGAGATCGGATCGACCCCCTCGTACTCGGCGACTGCTGTCACGATCCTGTGCGAGATGGGTTCCTGGTGGACGGTTTTACTAGCCTCTGACATGGCTTGGGTCCCCAATGCTCGACGATGGTATAACTGTTGGTGATGATACCTTCCAGTTCCTGTCGAAACAATCGGTCCGATGCCAGAATCTATCGGAGGGAGTCGCATCTCACTCCTCGGCGCGCTCCGGTCGCGGGAGTCGGATCGGACTGTGTCGTGTCGAGCGGATCAGTACCTCGTCGACGACGGTCAACCCGAACTCGTCGAGCGTGGCGGCGATTCGTGTCATGTCGTGCGTCGACGCTGCGACGGCACGAATGTGGACGTTCTCCTGGCCGGTCATCAGTTCACGTACCTCGATGACCCCCTCGATGGCCAGCGCCGCGTCGATCTGCTGGGGGCGTTCGGCGATGGGGGCTGTACAGACGAACAGTATCTGGAGCGGGAATCCCGTCTGCTCGTACTCCAGGATCGGTACGTATCCCTGAATGATCCCCTCGTCTTCGAGAGTTCTGATGCGCTTGCCCACCGTGCTCGCGGAGATATCCAGTTGCTCGCTGATCGCCGCGTTCGTGTTGTTGCGAGCGTCGTCCTGCAGCGCTCGGAGGATCGCCAGATCGACGTCGTCGATGTCGGCTTCGTCCATCGTGGCGTTATCCGGCTTCGGCCGTCTGTTTGACCGTCACCTCGACGGCCGTCTCGGGGACCCCGAGGCGGGCGAACTGGGTCCGGATGTGTTCTTTGGCCCCCTCGATGGCCGCCTCGCGGGACTCGAACCCCTGGGGCATCGGCGCTTCGAAGGCGACGTTGATCTCGCGGCCGTCGATCGTCTGCTGTTGGCCCCCGCTCTCGACCTCGTAGAAGGCGTCACACACCCAGACGTAGGGTGCGCCGCCGTCCGGTGCGCCTTTGAACGATGGCGCGGCCTCACCGGGTTCGTACAGCGTCCCGGTCAATCCGGTCCCGCCTGCCGACCCGCGTATGAGTAACATGCACCAAGATAGGTGCCAGACGGGGAAAAGGTTCGCTGCTGCGTGGACGCCCGCACTCAGTCGTCGATATCGACCACGACGGGGAGGTGGTCGGACGGGTAGTGGTCGTCGTCCCGGTCCGTACAGACGGTGTGTGCTCGGACCTCGACGTCGTCGGTGACGAACACGTGGTCGATGCCCATATCCGGGCGTAGATCGTGAAAGTCGGTCCGCGTGGTCGTCGGACCGTGTCGGTGGTCTGCCAGTCCCCTGGTGTCCCGGAGCCGTCGTCCATCACCGAGTGGGTAGCCCTCGGCCCGCTCGTGGGCGGGGTCGCCGACGACGCAGTTGAAGTCCCCCATCAGGATGGCGCGCTCGCCGTCCAGCAGGTCGTCCAGCCGCTCCAGGACCAGTTCGATCCCGTTCCGGCGGGCCTGCTCGCCCTCGTGGTCCAGATGGGTGTTCACGACGACCGTCGGGACGCCGTCGTCCAGTCGCGCCCACGTCGCGACCCTGGGATACGCCGCGTCCCAGCCGACCGTACCGGGCTCGTCGGGCGACGCCGAGAGCCAGAACGTCTCGGTCTCGACGCACTCGAAGCGGTCGGTGCGATAGCCGATAGCCGTGTGTTCGCCCCCGAGCGCGACGCTGTCACGCGGGTCGCCGACCCAGGCGTACCCGTCCAGCAGCGACTGCAGTTCCCGGAGCTGGTGGTGCATCGCCTCCTGGACGCCCACGATGTCGGGCGCGTGGTACCGGATGGTCCCGGCGACGAGCCGACGCCGGTGTGCCCAGTTGTCGAGCCCGTCCTTGGCTGCGTCGTACCGTACGTTGAACGACATCGCCCGCACCCGGTTCATACCCCTGCTCCGGGGCCCTCCATGGTAAGGGTTCCAGTTCCGCCCGTGTCGTGATGGCGGGCTGTCACCTCCCGACAGCCACCGACCCAGGGAAAGGCGTTAGTCCCCCGCCGCCCTCGGTGGGACCATGTCAGACCTCGGGGACTTCACGGACTTCGACGCGGACGACGACGGGACAGCCGAGGCGGATGCCGGCGAGGGGGTGGCTGAGAACGAGGCTGCCAACGACGCTGGCGACGAGGCGGTGTCGGAGGCCCAGACCGACACCGACGATTCCTTCGAGGAGATGGACGTCGCGCCGGCCGGCGCCGACAGCGGACTGGGCGTGCTCTCGGCGGCGAACGGTCTCCGCATCAGCGAGGAGGCCGACGAGTCGCTGCTGCTGGCCTACGTCACCGCCGCGAACCGCTCGGCGGTCCGACTGGGCAAGTATCTGCTGGTTCCCTACCCCGACGGCGAGCGCCTGTTCTGTCGCATCACCGCCCTGGAGTACGCCCAGGAGTTCCGGGCCGACGACGCGACCGAGATCCACGCCCGCCGGGCGATGCGCGAGCAGGGCATCGACGAGCAGGACTTCAAGTTCATCGCGGAACTGGACCCTGTCGCCGTCCTCTACTCGGACGGCGGGGAACTCAAACGCCGGATGACCGACCGGGTCCCCAAACCGGAGACGGTCGTCCGCGAGGCCACCGACAAGACAGAGATCAAGACCGGGCTGAAGATTCCCGAGGACGGCGTCTTCCTCGGTCACCTCTCGGTCGGTGGCGAGAAGGTCCGCACAGCCGCGGAGCCGCCGACCATCGACTATCGCCTGAAAGACAGCTACGACGAGGGCGACCCGCTGGTCTTCCGGCACACGCTGGTCGCCGGCGGGACCGGGTCCGGGAAGACCCACAGTTCCAAGAACGTCCTCCGGCAGTATCTCGGGCGGACCTACGAGATGGGCGACGGGCGCTCGCCGGAACTGGCGGTCGTCCAGTTCGATCCCCAGGACGAGTACGCCCAGATGCACGACGACAACCCCGCGATGACCGACGAGTTCGCGCGGCGTTGTGAACGGGAGGGGGTCGCCCACGGCGGCTACGACGACACCATCGCGTTCGTCCCGAAGGTGGCCGGCGCCGACTACAGCGCTAGCCACCACCACGCCGAGCAGGTCGAGTTCACCGTCCCGTTCTCGCTGGTGTACGACAACCCCTGGCTCATCGCCGGCTCCGCCCTCAACGACACCCAGTACACCGCGCTCGTCAACACCCTACTTCGTCGGTTCAAGCGCCAGTACGGGTCCAGCGGGACATACAGCGAGTTCCTGAGCTTTCTGGACGACCCGGCGCTCAAGGAGGAACTCCACGAGGCCGGCGACGTCCACGAGGCCACCTTCGACGCCGTCAAGCGGCGGGTGCGTGGGTTCGGCGCCGTCTTCGACCAGGACGCCCGCCCGATCACCGACCAGATCTCCCAGTTCGTCCGGGCGGGCGGGCTGACGGTCATCCCGACGTATCACATCTCGGACTCCCGGACGGCCTCGACGGTCGTGCTGGCGGTGTCGAGTCTGCTCATCGACCAGAAGCTCTCGAACGACCCGACCTACGACCGTATCAAGGAGACGCCGCTCGTCCTCGGGATGGACGAGGCCCACAACTTCCTGACCGACGCCGACAGCGTCCAGGCCCGGCAGGTCATCGGGAAGTTCACGGAGGCCGCCAAACAGGGCCGCAAGGAGCGTCTTGGCCTGTATCTGATCACACAGGACCCCCAGGACATCGCGGATCCGGTGTTCAAGCAGATCAACACCACGATGGTGCTGAACCTGGGCGACGAGGACGCCATCTCCGCGGTGAACATCCCCGCGAACCTCGAATCGAAGGTCCCCTACATGGAGAAGGGCCAGCGCGTCGTCTACTCGCCGGACAACTCCGAACCCGTCGAACTGATCGGGCTCTCGACGTGTGTGACCCGCCACGGGCGGGAGTGAGGTGACACCAGACGACGCCGGGGTCTCGTCGGAGTCATCCAAACTGTACCGTCGCGCTGACTTTCGCTTTCTAGCCGCAACTGTGGAAAGGCCGTCCCGACTAGGTCCAGGCCCGTCGCCGGCGATTCGCGGGGTACCCACTCACTATCATGGTACTGGAATCGCTGTTCGCACGGATCGAACACGCGCTCGCACCGGTTCGCGAACTAGTGACGCCGATCCTCTCGGACCCTGCCGTCCTGGTCGCGTGGCTCGCGCTCGTCCTCGGATCGCTGGCGGTCCTCGCGTGGGACCTGCGGAACCGTAACGAGGCGCTCCCGTCGCTGATGCAGTTCGTCTGGACGCTCTCGGTGCTGTACGCCGGGCCGCTCGCGCTCGTGGTCTACTGGTACGCCGGTCGGACACAGATCGCCCGCGATTCGCTCTGGCGGCGCGGCCTCCGGTCGACCGCTCACTGTTTCTCGGGCTGTGGCGCCGGCGAAGTGACCGGTATCGTGCTGGCGCAGGGGCTCCTGGGACTGGCTGTCGGCTGGGTCGCGGCCGTCACCTTCGGGTTCGCGTACCTGTTCGGCTACGGGCTGACCGTCGGCCCCCTCGTGCAGGAAGGGGTCGACCTCCGGACGGCGCTGGTCGACGCCTTCTACAGCGAGACGCCGTCGATCACGGTCATGGAGGTGGTCGCCATCGGCTCGGACCTCCTGCTGGCGGCACACGCCAGCATCACCGACGTCCTGTTCTGGCTGTCGCTGTCACTATCGCTGTCGCTGGGTTTCCTCGCGGCGTTCCCCGTCAACCTCGCGCTCGTCGATCGGGGGGTCAAATCCGGGATGCAGAACCCGGCGGAGATGGCCTGACGGTGGCCTATTCCAGGCTGGCTTCCAGCCGCTCGACGAGTTCGGTGTTCCCGACGTGGAGTGGACACCGCTGGTGGAAGCCGTCGGGCTCGACATCGAGCATCGACTGCGTCCCGTCCGAGGATGCGCCGCCAGCAGCCTCGAAGACGAACGCGATGGGGTTCCCCTCGAACTGGAGGCGCAGTTTCCCGTCGGGGTTGCTCTTCAGCCCGGGATACGCGAAGATGCCGCCGTAGGTGAGCAGTTGGTTGATGTCGGCGATCATCGCCCCGCCGTACCGGAGCTTCAGCTCTTCCTCGATCTCGCGAGCGAACGCCAGGAAGTCGTCCGGCCAATCGGGTACGAAACCACCGAAACCGTAGATGTCCGGATCGTCGGGGAGCGTGATGTCGTCGCTGAGCACCTGTGGTGTCTCACCCTCGATGAGGTAGTCGGTCACCGTGTCGTCGCGTGCGACGACCATCGTCGTGATGGGGCCGTAGAGGACGAACCCACCGGCGACGAGGTCACGACCCTTCGCGGGCAGGGGTGCGTCGTAGATGCCGAAGACGGTCCCCATGGCGTTGTTCGACCGGAGGTTCGAGGAGCCGTCCAGCGGGTCCAGCGCGATGTGGTACTCGCCGTCGCCGCCGTCGATCAGGTCCTCGCGCTCCTCGCTGGCGTAGGTCGCGACGGCGTCGTGGGCCAGCATCGCATCCTCGAACAGTTCGTCCGCACGGACGTCGGCTGCCTCCTGTTTCTCGCCGCTGGGATTCGTCCCGACCTTCGCGGTGCGGTCCTCCGCGAGTCCGTTCCGTACCTCGGTCGCCGTCTCGGCGATGCTGTCGACCATTCTGTCGACCGCGTCACCGTCTGTCGGGTCGTACGCGGGCATCAGTATCCTCCCGACAGCAGCACGCTGTGTCCGGCCGTCACGGCCGCGTGAGTGCGTATCGCAGTGTGGTGGTGCATCGTCCGTCTGTAGACGTGACAGCTACGTAACTCTCCCGGCTGGGAAGGCCGAGCGTGCGGACTCACACGGCTCCGAGTCCACCCGCCAGGAGTCGGACCCCGATGACGACGAGCAACCCGAGGACGGCGCTCCGTCGGAGCCGTTCGCTGATCCGTGTCCGGAGTCGCCTGCCGACGGACACACCGACAGCGGCGGGGACGCCAGCCGCTAGCGAGGCGAGCGCGACGGCCGTGTTCGGATAGAGGCCGAGCGCCCCGGCAGCGGCCACCCTGATCCCGCTCAGACCCAGGAACACCATCGCGACGACGCCGACGAAGACGCCGTGTGTGAGATCGAAGCTCCGGACGTAGGCCACGAGCTGGACGCCGACGTTGGTCCCGCCGAACAGCAGCCCCGAGAGGCCGCCGATCAGGGCCATCGCCGCCGGCCGCTCCATCGTCGTCCGGCCGATCAGATCCGACAGCGTCGGGGCCGGGACGCGGTTCTGGACGGTCGCGACGAAGGCCAGCGAGACTAGTCCCAGCCCAACGCGGAGCGGCGCTTCGGGGACGCGGTCCAGCGCGGCCATCCCGACGACGGTCCCGACCAGCGCCGCCGCGACGAGCGGGCCGAACCGGCGGCCACAGGTCCGCAACTCCTCGGCCGAGAGCTCCCGGACCAGCGAGATATTCACGACGAGGATCGGGACGATCATGAACACGACGGCGACGGCAGGGTCGAGTACTGTCGCCAGCGCCATCGTGCTGACGACGGCGAACCCGAAGCCGGCGACGCCGTTGACCGACCCGGCAACCAGCACGACCACGGCGACCAGCACCAGCACCCCCGGCGTCATCGGGATCGGCATGCCCCCCAGTTTCGGCCCGGCGGGTATAGAGCCTACCCCGGTTACGGCAACCGATAGCAGGGGGTGGTGTTCTGTCTCGGAACGACTGGACCAACTTACAAGTGTGGTGACGGAGAGAAACCGGGATATGGTGGAGTCTGCCGGATACGGATCGGTCGGTGCACAGCCGACAGCAACGACGAACGTCAACAAGGTAGCGGGCATCGCCTCGCTGCTGGTCGTGGTCAACATCCTGTTGATACTCGGGCTGGCGTACACGCCAGTCGCACAGATCGGCGTGGTGCTGTTCTCGAACTTCTTCGTCGGGATCGCCACGTTCCTGGTGACCGTCGGTGGCGGCTACTGGCTCGCCAGCATGGGGATCGAGAAGGGTATCTTCCCGCTTGCTGGCGCCGGTGTCGCACTGACACAGACGGGATACGGCCTGTTCGGAGCCGCGATCCTCCAGTTCGCACCGTCCTCGCTCTGGGCCCCGGCGCTGGGCATCTCGGCAGTCGTCACCGGACTCATCACCGCTGCCGCCGCCGTGCTCGTCTTCAAGAGCGACCACGACTTCTCGCGCTGGCAACTGTACTCGTGGGTCTTCTTCGGTGGCGGGTTCGTCATCGGCGCGGTGGCGTACTTCGCCGCGCCGGCGTTCGTGGCAATCGCGGGCGTGTTCTTCTTCTTCGGCTTTCTGGCCGACCTGGTATACGAGATCTGGGCGGTCCGTGAGGACCGGTACGCCAGCGACCTGCTCAACGCGCTGGGCATCTACATCGCAGTGATGGGTGTATTCGTCCACATCCTCCAGCTCGTCCTCCGTATCCTCTCGGAGATGGAGTAACGACGGGCCAACATTCAAGCCCGACGCCGTGGGCAGGTACTGTATGGGTAAGCGCATCCTCGTTCCCGTCGACGGCTCCGACGGGGCAGCGCACGCGTGTGAGTTCACCGCCGAGGAGTTCCCCGACGCGACGCTCGTCCTGTTACACGTCATCAACCCTGCGGAGGCGGGCTACAGCGCACAGGCGTCGGTCCCCTCCTTCTCCGAGCAGTGGTACGAACAACAGGAGAGCGCCGCCGCGGAACTGTTCGACCGGCTGGAAGAGACGATCGCCGGCATTGGAAAGTCCGAGGTCGAGCGTGCACTGGAGGTCGGTCGGCCGACGAAGACAATCGTCGAGTACGCCGACGAGCACGACATCGACCACATCGTGATGGGGAGTCACGGTCGCTCGGGTGTCTCGCGGATCCTGCTGGGAAGTGTCGCAGAGATCGTCGTCAGGCGAGCGTCGGTCCCGGTGACGGTCGTCCGCTGACTCAGGTGTGTCGGACGATGTGGACGTCGTACTGTGGGTCCTCCGAAACCGGCGCACCGACGCTGCTGACCGGGGTCGACACCCGGCCCGCGTTCTCGCTACCGATGAAGACGATCGAGGCGTCGACCTCGTTCGCCACCGCCCGGATGGTCCGGACGATGTCGGTCGTCAGCGAGGCCATCGAACTCACGTCCTCGGGGACCTCACAGCGAAAGCGCGCGTCCGGGGCGATCTCGCTCGCCTGCGCTTCGAGCTTCTCGGCGATCAATCCGGTGCTGAACGTCTCGTCGGCGTTGAGCCAGCCCCGGTCCAGTGCGAACTCGACCGCGTCGGGGACGACACTCAACACGAGCACCTCCTCGTCCCGGTAGGCGGCGAACTCGGTCGCTCGTTCGAGAGCTGCCTCTGACAGGTCCGATCCGTCGAAGGGGACTAGTAGAACCATACCGGGCGTCTCGAACGGGGGTGAGTTAACTGTTGTCGGTTGCCTCGACTGGACGGCGCCCCACAGATCGACTCCGTTCAATATATGAATCTATAGAATCCGGTGAAAGGGCAGCGTTGAACCCTGATGTGGGCTGTGCTCTCCAGTGTGTCCGGACGAAAAGATTTAGTCAGTGTAAATTAGTTACTGGTAACATGAGCTTCAGTGAAGACTCGCTAACGTATCCCATGGAAAGTGACGACTGGGTAAAGACGGTGATAATCGGTGGCGTGCTGGGGTTGTTCAGCTTCCTGATCGTGCCGGGCATCCTGGTCAGTGGATACGTCGTCAGGGCGGTTCGTGAACGAGCCGCTGGGGCGACCGAACCACCGGTATTCGACGAGTGGGGTGACCTACTCGTCGACGGGCTGAAGGCGACGGCCATCGGGATCGTGTACATGCTCATCCCGCTGGCGGTGTTCGCGTTCACCGTCGGGACGGCGATCCTGAGCTTCCTGACGGGGACTGACGCCGGTGCCGGGATCGGCATGGCGAGTCTGTTCGGCGGGATGATCGTCTCCGGCATCCTCTCGCTGATCTTCGGCTACTTCGCGGTCGCCGCCGTCGTCAACTTCGCGTGTGAGGAGCGCCTCGGGGCCGCGTTCGACATCGGTACGATCCGGAAACTGGCGCTCTCGGCCGACTACGCGGTTCCGTGGCTCATCTCGGTCGGAATCTTCTTCGCTGCCGGGATCCTCGTCAGCGTCCTCAACGTCGTCCCCGGACTCGGTGCGATCATCGGGCCGTTCTTCTCGTTCTACGCCTACATCGTGGCGGCAGAGCTCTGGGCGGGCGGATACAACGACGTGATGAAGCGGACCGACGAGACCGAACCGTCGGCCGCGGCGGCGGTCTGAACGCTCTCAGAAGATATTCGCCTGCTGGTAGACGCTGATACCGTCCATCGTGATCTCGTAGGGTTTCGTCTCGCGTGAGTGGTTGGCGTTCCTGATCTTCTGGATCTCGACGGCCAGTCGCGTCTCTCTGGTCTCCGAGCGGACGTACTGGAGGATGAACACAGCGTCGGTCAGGTACTCGATGATGCCGTGTCGTGAGGCGTAGGGGTTGTCCTCGCTGGCCTCGGAGGTGAGCATCGTCGTGACGCCGGCGTTCTTCAGCGCGCGCGTGAAATCGAACACCTCTGTCCGTCGCTTGGCCTGGTTGTCGTACATCATCTCCAGCAAGGAGACGGAGTCGAGCACCAGGCGGTCGGCGTCGAAGTCCTCGATGAGGTCCGGGAGTTCGCCACGGATGTTGTCGAGACTGTTCGCCATCTCGACGGGGTCGAGGTCGACGACCGCGAGCTGGCCGTTGGCCTCGTAGGCCTCGAACTCCCAGTCCCGGTCGCTCGCGGTGTCCATGATTGACTCGTAGGACTGTTCCAGAGTGATGAAGATACAGTTCTCCCCGTTCTCCAGGCCGTGATGGAGGAACTGGAGACCGAAGGTCGTCTTCCCGGTCCCGGCCGACCCGACGGTGACGATGAGGTGACGCTCCGGAATCCCGCCCTGGATCATCCGGTCGAGGCCCTCGATGCCGATGTCGATCCGTGGGATATCGGAGTCGAAATCCTCGTCTTCGAACTCCCCGCCGCTGCCGCCGCCACCGCCACCGCCGGCCGAGTCGAATGCCGAGGCGAAGTCGTCCTCGAACAGTCCTTCCTCGCCGCTATCGTTTCCGCTATCGAAGGGGCTGTCAGTACCACTCTCGTCGAAGGGGCTGTCCTCGCTGCCACCGTCGAAGGGGCTGTCAGTACTACTCTCGTCGAAGGGGCTGTCCTGTTCACCGCCATCGAAGGGGTTGTCGCCACCGTCGTCGAAGGGACTGTCCTCGTCACTACCACTATCGGCACCACCGAAGGGGTCGTCGGATTCCCTTTCACCACCGTTGAACGGGTTCTCCTCGTCAGGCTGGCTCTCGGTCTCCTGCTCGTCGGTGAGGTCACTGTCCTCCTCGTCGATGGCGCCCTCGAACCAGTCGCCGTCCTGCTCCGACGAGTCATCGTCGCTCATGCGTCCGACCACCAACCGCGAAGACGCACCATAGTCGAGAGTTTTCGTGCAGACTGATATAACCTTCCCGTCGTTTTCAGAGCCAATTCCGGTCGTCCTGTCGTCTCTCTCACCGGTCGGAGGCGGGGACGGCACGGTGAACGGAGCGAGCACTCAACGGCCGTGAACAGTGGGACAGCGCCGACGACTGCTCAGGCCGACACGTACTGTGCTTCCCAGTCGTTTCGGGCGTCGAGTTCGCGGCGGCCGCGCTTGGTCAGTGTGTAGAAGTTCGTTCGACGGTCCAGTTCCCCTTTCTCGATGAGTCCCTTCTCGACGAGCGTATCGAGGTTCGGGTAGAGGCGGCCGTGGTTGACGTCGCCCTCGTAGTAGTTCTCCAGTTCGTCCTTGATCGCGAGCCCGTGCGGTTCTTCGAGCCCCGTGATCACGTATAGCAGATCTCGTTGGAAGCCGGTAAGATCGTACATTCCTCTCCAGACAGTTTTAGCTCCGTACATATCAATATTCTTGATTGATGGGTAACCTACTTACTTTCTGGTAAGCCGACTACGTCCTGTAGTTCTCGGGTTCGAGCGGCTAAATCTAATCCTATAGCGGTCGGGATGTCCGCGATAACGGATGTGGTATGTTCCCAAACTTGAATGGTTGTTGGCGAACAAATACGTCTCCTCTCCCGTCGGAACTGCGATCGGAATCCGTGTCCCGACAAGGGTAAAGGACCCGACTGTGTAGAGCGGTTGATGACCGAACACGCGGAGTCGGTAGCAGACGAGCTACCGGAGCCGTCTGGCGCGGGCCGTGTCCGTGTCGTCGGCACCGCCCACGTCTCGGAGCACAGCGTCGAGGAGGTACGTGAACGGATCAGCGAGGAGCGTCCCGACATCGTGGCCGTCGAACTCGACGAGGGTCGATACCGCCAGATGCAGGGGGAGACGCCCGACGATCTCGACGCCAGTGACCTGCTCCGTGGGAACACTGTCTTCCAGTTTCTGGCCTACTGGATGCTCTCGTATATCCAGGCACGACTCGGCGACCGGTTCGACATCGAACCCGGCGCCGATATGAAGGCCGCTATCGAGACCGCCGAGGAACACGGTCTCGGCGTCGCACTCGTCGACCGGAACATCCAGACGACGGTCCAGCGGTTCTGGTCACGGCTCACCGTCCGCGAGAAGCTGAAACTGGTCGGGAGCCTCATGGCTGAGATGGGCCCGCCGCTCACGGTCGGTCTCACAATCGGTGCCGTCTTCGGTGTGATGGCCGCCGTCATCTCCGGCGCCGCGGGCTGGCCGGTCCTCCTCCCCGCTACTCTCGCCGGATCGCTGGGCGGGTTCGCGTCCGTCCTGAACACCGTTCTCGTCGGCGTGCTCGTGACCGCCGGCATCGGTATCCCTATCTCCGCGTTCATCACGCAACTCCACGGGGGGGAGGACATCGAGGAGTTCGACATCGAACAACTGACCGATACCGACGTCGTCAGCGCGATGATGGAGGAGTTCCGTCGCTTCTCACCCGGCGGTGCCGAGGCGCTGATCGACGAACGCGACGCCTACATCGCCCACCGACTCGTCGCCCTCCGTGAGGCCGGCTACGACGTCCTCGCGGTCGTCGGCGCCGGTCACCGGGAGGGTATCGAGCGGTATCTCGAACATCCCGAGGAACTGCCGCCGATGGAGTCACTGACCGGCAAAGAGACCGGCGGTCGGTTCTCGGTGTACAAGCTCCTGGGATACGCGATGACGCTCGGATTTCTGGTCTTTTTCGTCCTGCTCGCGATGGCCGGCGTCAACGACGCCTTCCTCCTTCGGCTGTTCGGCGCGTGGTTCCTCATCAACGGTGTCATCGCCGCGGCGCTTGCGCGTCTGGCCGGTGCCCACTGGACGAGTTCGCTCGTCGGCGGCGGCGTCGCCTGGATGACCAGCGTCAACCCGTTGTTGGCCCCCGGATGGTTCGCCGGCTACGTCGAGCTACGGTACATCTCGGTCAACGTCGGCGATATCGCGACGCTCAACGAGATCCTGGCCGACGAGGAGTCGCCGATCCTGGATCTGCTCCAGCGGTTGCGTGCGGTGCCGCTGTTCCGTCTCATCATGATCGTCGCGCTGACCAACATCGGGAGCATGATCGCGAGTTTCCTGTTCGCGACGGTCCTGCTGCCGTACTTCTCACAGGAGATCGGCGGCGTCGACGGCGTCGCCCGCGTGATGCTCCGTGGCGCCCGCAACAGCGCGGACCTGCTCTGGGGGCTGGTACAGTGAATCTAACCTTCTCACAGCAGGAGCTCCGGGACCTGCTGATCGCCTGGCTGGCGCTCGGACTGGCCTTCACGATCCTGCTCGAACCGGGATTCACCCGAACACTGCTCGGGACCGCTGGGGGCGTATCTATCGGCACACTTGCCCAGACGCTCGTCGTCAGCCTGCTGACCGTCGGCGTCGGGTTCCTGTTGCACGAACTCGCACACAAGGTCGTCGCGGTACGGTTCGGCCAGATCGCGGCGTTCCGGGCGGACTACCGGATGCTCGGGTTCGCCATCGTCGGCGCGCTCGTCGGGTTCCTCTTTGCCGCACCCGGCGCTGTGGTCCACCGCGGCCGGATCTCGCTCAAGGAGAACGGCCTGATCGCGCTGGCCGGTCCGGTGACGAACCTCGGGCTGGCCGCCGTCTTCCTGGTCCCATACCTCGCGTTCGCCGCCAGCGGCGTCGGCGGCTTTCTCGGCGAAATAGCCAGCCGCGGCCTCCAGATCAACCTCCTGCTCGCCGGCTTCAACATGCTCCCGTTCGGCCCGCTCGACGGCCGGAAAGTCCGCGAGTGGAGCACGGGTGTGTTCGTCGCCGTCGCCGCCCCCTCGATCCTGCTCGGCTTCGGCGCGCTCTTCTTGCTCTAACGGAACGATGGGCTTTTGCCCGCGCCACGCACCCTCTCGGACATGACAGCCGACGAGCCTGCCGAGGACGACTCCGACGAGGAGGGACTCACATACGCCGAGACCGGCGTCGACATCGACGAGAGCGAGGCGGCCACGATGGCGCTCATCGGCGCCGCCGGCGAGTTCGAGGGCGACTACGCCGGCCTGGTCGACATCGGCGACCAGTACCTCGCGCTGGCGACCGACGGCGTCGGGACGAAACTGCTCGTGGCCGAAGCCGTCGACGACTACTCGACCATCGGCATCGACTGCATGGCGATGAACGTCAACGATCTCGTCGCGACCGGCGTCGAACCCGTCGCGTTCGTGGACTACCTCGCGGTGGAGGCGCCCGACGAGAAGACGAGCGAGGATATCGGAGCGGGGCTCCGCGAGGGGGCCGAGCGGGCCGGCGTCGCGCTCGTCGGCGGCGAGACGGCGGTGATGCCCGACGTCATCAAGGGGCTGGACATCGCTGGCACCTGTGCGGGTCTGGCGCCGAAAGACGGTGTCTTTCCCGGCGAAGCCCAAGCCGGTGACGCCATCGTCGGCTGGCCGTCCTCGGGTATCCACTCGAACGGGCTGACACTGGCCCGCGAGGCGGTCACCCGCAATCACGAGTACACCGATCCGTTCCCGCCGAACCCCGAGGTCACTATCGCCGAGGAACTGCTGACGCCGACCAGAATCTACACCGACGTGCTGGAGACGCTGCGGGCCCACGAGACCCACGCAGCCGCCCACGTTACCGGCGGCGGCTGGACGAACCTCACGCGGATGGGTGACGCCCGCTACGATATCACCGACCCGTTTGCGGCCCAGGCTGTCTTCGAGTTCGTCCAGGAGGAGGGCAACGTCGACGACGAGGAGATGCATCGGACGTTCAACATGGGTACCGGCTTCGTGGCGGCGCTGCCAGAGGACGACGCGGAGTCAGTGGTGGCGGCGAGCGAGGACGCACGGATCGTCGGGCACGTCGAAGCGGGAGACGGCGCGGTCGCGATTCGCGGGCTGGAACTCTAACGCTGCCCACTGAGACTCAGTGCGGTTTTTTCGCCCACGTTTTTGCGCGAGTGGTGCGCGAAGCGGACCCGACGCGGAAAAAGGTGGATGCGGGACTGGCTTCGTGGCGGCGCTGCCAGAGGACGACGCGGAGTCAGTGGTGGCGGCGAGCGAGGACGCACGGATCGTCGGGCACGTCGAAGCGGGAGACGGCGCGGTCGCGATTCGCGGGCTGGAACTCGACGACTGAGCGAGCGCTTCTGTTCGGGTCGCTCTAGCTGACCGTCCGGGCGATGTCGGCCTCGGTGATGACGCCGACGGTCCGGCCGTCCTCGACGACCATCACGGCGGCATTGTGGTTGAGGTAGTCGTCGACGGTGTCGATAGTCGCGTCGGGTTCGACGGTGGTGATCGACTCGTGCATCACCTCGGCGACCGGGAGTTCGCCGACGTTCTCCTCGTCGCGCTGGCGGATGTCGGAGTTCCCGATGAGTCCCTCCGGGGAGCCGTCACGGATGACCGGCACCTGCGAGTAGCCCTTCTCGTCCATCAGTTCCTTGGCGTTGTGGACCGAGTCGTCCGGTTCGACGCCGTGGACCGGTGCGTTCATGAGGTCGCGAGCGCGGATGATGCCGCCTTCGGCCTCCTCCAGGGCGTTGACGATCCGTCGCAGCGTCGACAGTCGCGGGTCGACGTCACCACCCTCGATTCGGGCGATCAGTGGCTGCGAGACGTCGGCTCTGTCGGCCAGTTCGCTCTGGGTCAGGTCGAGTTCGGTACGGCGTTCCCGCAGGTCTGCTGACGTGGGGAGGTCCATACCTCTCGATAACCCATGGTAATACAAAAAGCCACCGGCGGCCGGCTCAGGCCTCGGCTTCGGACTCCTCGTCGGCTTCGGTCTCGAAGGACTCGACGACCTTCAGGGGGACGTCACGGAGCGCGCCGCCGATCTCGCTCTTGGCGATGCGCTGGGCGTGCTCGGTCGACTCGGCGTTGAAGACTTCCATCTCCAGGACTAGCCCCACCAGTGCCGTGTCGGCGGCGATGAACGCCGAGTCGAACGGTTCCCCACAGGCCGGACAGCCGGTCGCGCCGACCTCGACCTCGACGTAGTCCATGTCGGCCTCGTTGAGGCGCTTGCCCGCTTCGCTCACGGCTACGCCGATAGCGTCGTCGATATCCTCTACGTCACGAACCAGCCAGGCTGCTTCCATCGCCACGAGGTAGTTCATATGGTCCCCAATGAAGGCCGACTACTCGATAGTTTTGATTCGTCGGCGGGTGCGCACGTCATCGTCATCATCGTCATAACTTATGCGAACGACGCAGTTCATCGACGCTCCAGTTACGTCCTGAGACGGTTCCTGGAGTCGCCGAGGGTCCCTGTCTCCGAACTGCGAGCAAACCGCAAGACGGCGGCGGCATACATTCGACAAGCACGTCACAAGGTTTATATACTCGTCTCGCGCTGGATAGCGCCATAGGACGATGGAAGCTCGACTGTACTCTACCGTACTGCTCGCACTGTACCAACTGACGTTGCTGCTGGGCATCGTGATGCTCCCGGTGGCGATGGTCACCGAGCGGCTGGGCCTGCGCCTACCGATCGACCGACTGGTGACCGAGCTGGGCACCGCCTACGAGCGGGCCAGCGCGTAGGGGACAGTTCCAAGAAGAGGATTTATCACCGCCCGACCGGAACTGGGTGGTAATGCGCGACACGACTCCTGACTCACCGTTCTCCCAGCAGCAGCGTCCCCCGTCGGCCGACGAGTTCCACACCGACCCCTACGAGCCCGAGGTCGGCTCGCTGCCCGACCGCAGCGAGCAGGACACCGAGAAGGTCAACAAGACCGGCACGACGACCATCGGTATCTCGACCAGCGAGGGCGTCGTCATCGCGACGGACATGCGCGCCTCGCTGGGCGGCCGGTTCGTCTCGAACAAGAACGTCCAGAAGGTCGAGCAGATCCACCCGAACGCGGCGCTGACCCTGGTCGGCAGCGTCGGCGGCGCCCAGTCCTTCATCCGCTCGCTGCGCGCCGAGGTCAACCTCTACGAGGCTCGCCGCGGCGAGGACATGTCGATGCAGGCGCTCTCGACGCTCGCGGGCAACTTCGCCCGTGGCGGCCCGTTCTTCATGATCAACCCCATCCTGGGCGGCGTCGACGCGGACGGCCACCACGTCTACTCTATCGACCCCGCCGGCGGTGTCATGAAGGACGACTACACCGTCACCGGGTCCGGCCTGACCGTCGCCTACGGGACTCTGGAAGACCGCTACGAGGACGACATGACCAACGAACAGGCCCGCGAGGTCGCCGCCGCCTCCATCAAGGCCGCCGCCGAGCGTGACACCGGGTCGGGCAACGGGATCTACCTGGCCGACATCACCAGCGAGGGTGTCGACATCGAGGGGTACGACTTCGACGAACTGCTTTAGTACCATTTTCCGGTTCGGGTGGCCTGCGGCCACCGCGTGGCGGCCTTGCCGCCACGTTATGCGGTCGCGGCCCGTGCCGCGACCCACTCACCGCAAAAATCTACGCTAAAAAGGCCGGAATCTCGGCCATCGGCCTCGATTCCGGGGAAACCGCGCCTGCGGCGCGGTATGCTGTTGTTCCCGCCCCGCGGCCCCAACGCAGAACGGTGGCTATCCACTCTCTCAGTTGAAGCCGTGCTGTGCGGTGTGGGGACCATAGCATACCGCGAGCGAATCGAGCAGCCGGCTTTTTCGCCCACGTTCGGTAGAGCGGCGCTCTACCGCAGTCGTCCGAAAATCTTCGATTTTCGGGATGACGAGAGACGCCGCGGCGTCTCTCGAACCACTCATCAGAAATCCCTGATTTCTGAGGACGTTTTTGCGCGAGCGGTGCGTGGAGCGCACCCGACGCGCAAAAAGGTGGTCCCGGAAACTTAAGCGACCGCCGGCCCGAGGTCGGGTATGGAACTGTTCGGGACGGCTGGGATTCGAGGCGACGCTGTCGAGCGGGTGACGCCCGAACTCGCGCTGCAGGTGGGGCGTGCGGCGGGCCGTGACGCCGAGGTGTTCGTGCTCGGGTACGACGGGCGAGTGACGTCGCCCGCGTTAGCCGACGCCCTCGCGTCGGGGCTGGCGAGTGCCGGCGCCCGCGTCCGCCGAGTCGGTCGGGTGCCCACGCCCGCGCTGGCGTGGGCGTCACAGGGACGTCGTGGGGCGATGATCACGGCGAGTCACAATCCGCCACACGACAACGGCATCAAACTGTTCGTCGACGGCCAGGAGTACGACGGCGCGGCCGAACAGCGGATCAGCGACCGCGTCGACGCCGGGAGCGACCCCGTCGCGTGGGGCGAGTGGGGCCAACCGGATACGCTGGACGTGCTGTCGGAATATCGCAGCGAGGTCGCGAGCTACGCCAGCGAGCACGGGGCCGATCCCGACGGGGTGACGGTGGCTGTCGACAGCGGCAACGGGATGTCCGGCGTCGCGACGCCCCAGGTCCTCCGGGAACTGGGCGCCGACGTCCGGGCCGTCGAGGCCAACGTCGACGGCTACTTCCCGGCCAGAGAGAGCAAGCCGACCGCCGAGACCCTCTCGAAGTTCAGGTCGTTCGTCGCCGACACCGGGGTCGCGTTCGGCATCGGCCACGACGGCGACAGCGACCGCATCGTCGTCGTCGACGGCGAGGGCGACGTCGTCCACGAGGACACCATCCTGGCGATGCTTGGCGAGCACTACACGCGAGCGGCGACCGCCGGCGACCCGGTCGTCGTGACGACGCCCAATGCATCCGGCCGAGTCGACGAGCGCGTCGAAGCAGCAGGCGGTCGCGTCGAACGCATCCACCTCGGCGCGCTCCACGAGGGTATCGCCAACGTGCGCGCCGACGCCACCGAGGAGACGAGGGTCGTCTTCGCCGGCGAGCCCTGGAAGCACATCCACCCTGACTTTGGCGGCTGGATCGACGGCGTCGCCAGCGCGGCGGTCCTGACGCGCCTGTTCGCGGCGGAGTCGCTTCCCGAGCGGCGTGCGGCCGTCCCGGAGCGACCGTACCAGAAGGTCAGCGTCGAGTGCCCCGATGCAGCGAAGGCGAGCGTGATGGAGACGTTGGCCGAGACGCTCCCGGCGGCGTTCCCCGACGCCGGTGTCTCGACGGAGTACGGGGTTCGACTGTCGTTCGAGGACGGGTCGTGGACGCTCGTCCGACCCAGTGGCACCGAACCGTACGTCCGGGTCTACGCCGAGAGCGACGACGTCGACACGCTCGTCGAAGCGGTCGTGGCGACGGTCGAGGACGCGGTGGCGGATCGGAGTGGGGCCTGACCGCTCCCCATTCGTCGACGCCGGTGGGTATTTGCCCTCGCCGCGAGTTGCCCGGCGTATGGACGACCTGCTGGACGCGGCCCGCACGGCCGTCGAGGACTCGTACGCGCCCTACTCGGAGTACCACGTCGGCGCGGCCATCGAGACGGCCGACGGGACCGTCTACACGGGCTGTAATATCGAGAACGCCAACTACAGCAACAGCCTCCACGCCGAGGAGGTCGCGCTCGGCGAGGCGGTTCGGGACGGCCACCGTGATTTCGCCCGCCTTGCGGTCGCCTCTGACAAGCGCGACGGAGTCACGCCCTGTGGGATGTGTCGCCAGTCGCTCGCGGAGTTCTGTGGCGAGGCGTTCCCGATCTACTGCGACGAAGGTGACGGCGAGGTCGGCGAGTACACGCTCGGCGAACTGCTCCCGAACACCATCACGAAGGCGCACCTGAACGTATGACCGGGGACAGCGAGGACCCCAACGACGACCAGCAGTACCACCTCGAAGTCGGGCCGGGCGACGTGGCCGACAGCGTCCTCCTGCCGGGCAACCCCGAACGGGTCGCGAAGGTCGTCGACGGCTGGGACGACCACGAGGTCGTCGGTGACCACCGCGAGTACCGGACGGCGACGGGTACCCACGAGGGGACGCCCATCTCGGTCACGTCGACGGGGATCGGGTCGCCCTCGGCGGCGATCGCCGTCGAGGAACTGGCCCGCGTCGGTGCGGACACGCTCTTGCGCGTGGGCTCCTGTGGCGCCATCCGCGAGGAGGCCAGCGTCGGCGACCTGATCATCACGACCGGTGCCGTCCGCCAGGAGGGGACCAGTGACGAGTACATCCGGGAGGACTATCCCGCGAGTGCGGACCACCGCGTCGTCTCGGCGCTGGTCGCCGCCGCCGAGGAACTGGGCTACGACTACCACCTCGGGGTGACCTGCTCGACGGATAGTTTCTACGCCGGCCAGTCACGGCCGGGCTTCGGTGGGTTCGAGGCGCGTGGTTCGGAGGACTTACTCGAAGAACTCCGCGAGGCTGGCGTCCTGAACTTCGAGATGGAGGCCGCGAGTATCCTCACGCTGGCGAGTATCTACGGCCTCCGGGCCGGCGCGGTCTGTACGGTGTACGCCAACCGCGTCACCGGCGAGTTCCGCACTGAGGGCGAGCGCAAGGCCGCCAAGTGTGCCAGCCTCGCCGTGACCTACCTCGAACGGATGGACGAAGCCGTCGCGGCTGCCGACGCCGACCAGTGGCACGCTGGACTCTCGATCGAACGGTAACTGGCGATCAGGAGTTGTAGGCCGCGATGACGGCCATCACGTCGTCGGCGGTGACTGGTTGCCCACCGATCGACTGGTTCCTCTCGTAGGCGTCGATCGCCGCGACGACCTCTGACCGCTGGATGCCCTGCTGCCCGTTCGTATCGAACCGTGAGACGGGCGACGACGAGGTCTCACCGTAGCCACCGGCGCCGTAGCCGCCGGCACCGTACCCCGTCGTCGTCGCTGCTGTACCCGTTCTCGATCCGAGCGCCAGCAGGACGCCGGCTCCTGCCGCCGCCTGCAACACTGCCCGGCGGGAGTATGCACCCGACTCACCGGTTTTCATACCGACTAGATACCGTCTACGAATGATAAACGCTCCGCGACCTCAACCCTCCCGACACTGGCTTCACTCGCCCCTTCACTTTCGAGTGTTCGAGCCACTGGCGCCAGTGTCTCGTGACGAACTGAGTGGCCCCTGCCGTGGTATCACATCACGGCCCAAGACTCATCAGAGCGATCCGGCGTACGATTCGTATGACCGACCCGGACAGGGAGAACCGACGGCTGTGGGACGCGTGGAGCGACGAGCATCAGGCGCTGTGGAACGCCGGGACTGCCCAGGGCGGACTCCCGCCAGTGTACTCGCCGCTCCCGGAGCCGGCGGCGATGGCCGACTGGCAGGCTGCTCGTCTCTCCGACCGCGAGGAACTGGCCGTCGTCGAACTGGGCTGTGGCGGCGGCCAGGGGACCGTCGGGCTCGCTCGGGACGGCGTCGAGACGGCGGTCGGTGTCGACTTTTCCATCGAGCAACTCCGCCACGCGACCCGCTTGCGGGACTGCTACGACGTCGACGCCGAGTTCGTCACCGGCGACGTGACGGCCGTCCCGCTCCCCGACGATACCTTCGACCTGGCGTATTCGGGGTTCGTCTACTTCATGGTCGAGGACATCGACGCGGCGCTCTCGGAGGCTCACCGTCTCCTCCGGGACGGCGGCCTCCTGACCTTCGACGTCCCTCATCCGTACCACGAACTGTTCGACCCCGAGACCCTGACGCTCGAACGCAGCTACCACGACACGGGCCCCCGCCGCGACAAGCACGACCCGGTCCTCCACGACGATATCGTCGTCTTCGACCGGACCGTAGGGGACCTCCACACCGCGCTCGTCGAGGCTGGTTTCACGGTGAGGGAGGTCTACGAGGCCCCGGACAGTTCCGACCCCGATGACTACGACGACCAGCCCAGCACCTCACCCGAACTGATGGCCACGGTCCCGCGGACGCTGGGGTTCTGGGCGGTCGCCGAGTAGCGACGGGGTCGCGGTCGTGGGGACTGCGGTGTGGCGGTTTTCTGTGCAGTGCGGTGGCCGTGAGCGAGTGCCGCGACGGTAGTCGCGGCCGAGCGAAGACGGGGAAGGGTAGGCTTGCACGAGCATCCGGCGGCGAAGCCGCCGGTTTACTCGACCGAACGGAGTGAGGTCGAGCAGTTTTTCCCCACGTTTTTGCGAGGAGAGGTTCGCGCGCCGCGAAGCGGCGACGCGAACCCGACGAAGTAAAAAGTGGTTACATATCGGGCCACGCCTTCGCGGCGCGGCCGAAGCCGGTGACGTCGGAGATCCAGCGGGCGGCGATGCCCTTCTTGAGCAACTTCGCCGGGAGGCCACCGAACGTGTCGACGGGAACGTTCATGACGTCGTGGGCGACGGCCTCCTCGCCGACGGAGATGACGGTCCCCTTGTCCTTGTGGGTCCAGGTCGTGAGTGGCTGACCGCGGACGGCGCGTGCGAGGTTCTCGCCGGCCACTTCGGCGGCCTGCCAGGCGGCCTGTGCGGTCGGCGGCGCGGGGTTCTCGCCGGGCTGGTCGACCAGCGCGCAGTCGCCGATGGCGAACACGCGCTCGTCAGCGGTCTGGAAGTCGCCTTCGGCATGCACGCGGTGGTTGCGTTCGTCCTTGTCCAGCGGCACGTCCTGCATGCACTCCCGGCCGGTGATGCCGCCGGTCCAGATGAGCACGTCGTAGTCGAGTTCCTCGTCGTCGCCGATGTAGACGGTCTCCTCGTCGACCTCGCCGATGAACTCGCCACACATAATGTTGACGTCGCGCTTCTCCAGGCGCTTGCGCAGGGCACCCTGGAGTTCGGGGTCGTTGCCGGGGAAGATCTCGTCGAGCCCTTCGACGAGGTGGATGTCCAGCGGCGCACGGTGTTCGTCGCGGAACTCCGCGATCTCGCCGCAGGTCTGGATACCGGAGAGGCCGGCGCCGCCGACGACGACCTGGGCGGGGTCGTTCCGGGAGGCCTCGCGGGAGGCCTGCTGGATGGCGTCGTGGATGCCCAGCGCGTCGTCGAGGCTCTTGAGCGTGTGGGCGTACTCCTTCAGGCCGTCGATGCCGAAGAACGCGGTTCTGGTCCCGAGGCCGACGAGTAGGTAGTCGTACTCGACGTCGTCGCCGTCGGCGAGTTCGACCACACGCTCGTCCGTGTCGATGCCGGTGACCTCGTCCTGGACGAACTGGGTGCTGGGCTCTTTGATCTCGTGGACGGGAATCGCGACCTTCTCCTGGACGCTCGGATCGCGGATGCAGCGGTGGGACTCGTGGAGCACGAGATGGTAGTCGGTATCGGAGATCCAGGTGATATCGGCTTCCCCGTTCAATTCAGATTCGAGGCTGTTGACGGTGCCAGCGCCGGCATAGCCTGCACCGAGGACGACGACGTTGTCTGTCATACACGGGGCTCGGGAGTCAGGCGATACAAAGGCTTTGAAATCGCTGTCTGGAGCGTACGTACCCGGATAATCTTTCGTTAGCGACTCCACTGGGCGGCGGCTCACTCGGCCAGCGCCACAGAGAGAGAAGAGACGCGTCGCGGCCGGTCAGTGCTCGGGCTCGCCGGCGGGGGCGCGCATGTCGTCGATGGTCAGAATGAGCTTGTTGTTCGTGTCGTCCTTGCCTTCGAGGGTCCCGATGATCTGGAGCTTCGAGAGCGGTGTGGGGCCGACGGTCACCGAGTCGCCCTCGTGGAACTGCGAGATAGAGCCCTGAAGCTGGATCTCGGCGCGGCATTCCTCGGGATGGTGGACGCTCGTGAGGTCGATCTCCTCGACGTTGGCGTTCTCGACGAGGTCGCCGTTGTGCCGGAGCGGGACCTCGGCGGCCTGGTCCATATCCTGGATCTGGAGGGCGTCGTAGGCCGTCGCCGTCGGCTTGTAGCCGCCTTTCGGACCGGGGACGCCTTCGACGAGTTGGAGGGCCTTCAGACTCTGCATCTGGTTCCGGATCGTGCCCGGGTTGCGGTCGACCTTCTCGGCGATGTCCTCGCCCTTGACGGCGCTTTCGCTCTCCCGGTAGAGGTTTACGAGTTCCTGCAAGATATTTTTCTGGCTGGGAGTCAGTTCTATCGATGACATAATATTTCGTTCGGTACAGCCGTCCTTAAAAGCGACGGTGGTCGGGCCTGTCGCTGACGGCCAACCGACACGACTTTGGTACGCGGTTGTCGTCCATCGAGTATGGACGGACAACGAGTGTTGGTCACCGGCGGTGGCGGGTTCATCGGCGCGAACCTGGCGAACTCGCTGGCGGCCGACAACGACGTGGTCGTGGTCGACGACGGCTATCTGGGGACGCCAGAGAACGTCGTCGAGGACGTCGAGTACGTCGAACGAAGCGTCGTCGAGGACGATCTCCCGACGGATGTCGACGTCGTGTTCCACCTGGCTGCGCTGTCCTCGTACGCGATGCACGAGGACAACCCGACACACGGAGCACGTGTCAACGTCGAGGGATTCGTCAACACGGTCGAGCAGGCCCGCGACGACGGCTGTGACACGGTGGTGTACGCGTCGACCTCCTCGATCTACGGAAGCCAGACCGAGCCCTCCCCCGAGGCAATGGACGTGACGGTCAACACGGGCTACGAGGCCTCGAAGATGGCCCGCGAGACCTACGCGGAGTACTTCCACAACCACTACGACATCTCGCTGGCCGGGATGCGATTCTTCTCGGTCTACCAGGGCTACGGCGGCGCCGAGGAGCACAAGGGCGAGTACGCCAACGTCATCGCACAGTTCGCCGACGACATGGCCAACGGCGAGCCACCGGTGCTGTACGGCGACGGAACACAGACGCGGGACTTTACCCACGTCGACGACATCGTCCGCGGGCTCGAACAGGCAGCCGACCACGAACTGGACGGCGTCTACAACCTCGGGACCGGCGAAGCCTACGACTTCCTGACCGTCGTGGAGATGCTCAACGACGAACTCGGGACCGACATCGATCCGGAGTTCGTCGAGAACCCCATCCCCGACGACGTCTACGTCCACGACACCTGTGCGGACTACGCGAAGATCAACGAGGCCACCGGCTGGGAACCACAAATCTCCTTCGAGGAAGGTATCGAACTGGTCTGTGAACAGTACACGTAGAGCGCCATCTCGCGGTCGGTCGTCGGATGGGCGGTGGGCAAAGATGTCTGTGTTTTATTAGGTCCTGCTTGGAACGCCCGGCAATGCCCCCCGACGGTGATGGCCCTCCGACAGTCGTGGTGCTCCTCGTGAGTGTGACCCTGCTCAGTGTCCTCGCTCCGGGGATCAGTGCCGCCGAGCAGACACGTCCCGCGGCCGATGGCTGGTCGTCCACTGCACGGACGACGTCGGCACAGAACGCGACCGCGAGCCCGACGCCGACGGACAGCCAGTCGGCGACAGCGACGCCGAATCCAACCCCAACGCCGACGACGACATCGACAGCCTCACCGACGCCAACGCCGACGGGGACGCCAACACCGACACCGATCGAAACTTCGACGTCGACGCCGACTGGGACACCAACGCCCACTCGGACTCCAACGCCGACCCCCAGTCCGACCCCATCCCCGACCGGCGCACAGGGCGGGGCCAAGGGCAAACGGACGACCACGGTCGCTGCGCCGCCGGGACTCTCCGTGACGAACATCTCGACACCCGAGCGTGTTCGACCTGGTGAGCGGTTCACCGTCCGGGCGACCGTCAGGAACCCGGCCGACGAGACGCGCTCCGAGCGGATCGAGTACGTCTTCGCCGGTTCGACGGTCACGACTGACGTCGTGACGCTCGACGGTGGCGAGTCGGCACGGATCGGCTTCGAGCCGGCCGCCGACGCCGGACTGGTCACCGACACCGCTCTCGACACCGGGACCTACGTCCACGGGGTCCGGAACGAATCCGGTGAGGGGGCGCCGCGGTATCTCCGTGTTACTCCGGATGTCGACCTCGGCGTCGAGGCGTTCGAGGCACCCGTCGCCGTCCCGACGGACCGCCAGTTCGTCGTGCTGGCGACGCTCTCGAACCCGTCAGAGACGACGGTCACGCGGCGTGTCAGCTACCGGTTCGCTGGCACGACCGTCGACCGGAAGACGATCACCGTCGCCGGCGGTGAGCGAACGCAGATCGCGTTCGCCGTCGGGGCGACCGACATCGAAGCCGCGGGAGGAACCATCCGTACCGGGACGACCTACGACCACAGTGTCGTCTCCTCGGGTGGCGCGACTGCGGGCGACGCTGTTCGGTTCGAGGACAGCCAGCAAGCGAGTGCCGAGTCGCTCACCATCCAGCAGTCGACGCTCCCCAACACACTCCGTGCGGGCGAGACTGGCAACGCCAGCGTCACCGTCCGGAACGTCGAGACGGTCCGGTTCGACGGCCAGTTCGTCTACCACGTCGGCGGCAGCGTCGTCGCGACGCGTCAGCTCTCGATCCAGCCCGGCCAGCAGCGGACGGTCACGTTCAGCCCCAGCTACGCTGCAGTGGAACGGGCGGCCTTCCCGCTCCCGGCACCGACGACGCGTCAGCAGATCACAGTCGGCAACGATTCCATCGCCGGCAGTTCGCTGACGGTCGACGGGGCACGGACGCCGACGGCGACGCCGACACCGCGTGAGTCACCGACGTTCGCAGGGGCGTCCGAACCGCCCGCCGCGACTGAGACGGCGAGCTGTGACCGTGGCTTCTTCAATCGGTGCGGACAGAGCACGGTCGATCAGATGACACTGACCGTCATCGGAACTGTGTCGTCGATACTGGGCATCCTGTACGAGATGCTCACGGGGGGCTGAGCGATGGCACGAGGACTCCCATCGGTCTGGGGTGGCGTCTTCGGCCTCCCGCTGACGGCCATCGGCGTCTACCTCTACGAGTTCGAGACGCAGTATCCGCTCGTCGAGTCACAGCCCCAGACACCGCCGGCAGTCGGCATCGTCCTCGCGGTGTTCGGGCTGTTCGTCGTCGGTCTGGGGCTGTACGTCCACTTCGTCGCCGCACCGGAGGCCCCACGGATGCGCGAGGGCGAACGTGTCGTCGAGGAGCGACGGCCCGCCCAGCGGAACGCACTCGCCGAGGCGATCGTCGCGGTCCCGGTCCTCGGGGTCGCCTGTTACCTGCTGTACTTCACCGGGCGCCCGCTGTACCAGCCGACGGTCGGCTTCGCTGTGGGGCTGTTCCTGTTCTCCAGAGGGCTGTACCGCTACTGGCAGCACACGCTGACGACGTACTTCCTGACGAACCAGCGAGTCCTCGAGGAGTACCGGTTCATCTCGCTGCTGCGCAACGAGGTCCCTCTGGAGAAGGTTCGGGGCGTCGAGGAGACCCGCTCGGCGTGGGACTCGCTGTTCGGACTGGGGAACGTCGCAGTCCGGTCCGGCGCCAGCGGCGGCCTGACGGTCTCGGTCGACGAGATCTACGAACCCGCCGCGTTCGCCGACATGGTCCGGGATGAACTGCCCGCTGGCCCGACGGCGGACGACGAGGTGACCAGCGACGGCGAGCAGTCCGAGGACGCGGCGGGCTCGGAGACTGGCCAGCAGCCGCTCGACTCCGGCGACGCACACTGATTGCGTCCGTGCATTCGGCCGGTATGTTCGTAGCTGTCTGTCCCGGCTCGCTGTCAGGACTCTCTCAGGTCGCCGTCGCTCGGCTGGTCCGTCTCCGCTGCTGGTCGCTCGACTCCGGTGAACTCCAGCCGCGCGCCCCCGCCGTCGCTCTCTGTCGCCGTCACTGCCCAGCCGTGGGCCTCGGCGATCTCGGCCACGATGGAGAGCCCGAATCCGGTTCCCGCCTCGCTCGTCGTGTACCCGGCTTCGAACAGGTCCTCGTCGTCGGTGTCCGGAAAGCCGGGGCCGTCGTCCGCGACGTAGAACCCCGAACTGCTGGCGAGGTCGCCGACGCGTACTGCCACCGCGGGGCCGCCGTGCTCGATCGCGTTCCGGAAGAGGTTGGCCGCGAGTTGTCGCAGCCGACCTTCCTCACCGAGCACCGTGCCGGGCGAAGCGTCGACCGCGAAGGTCGCGTCCGGTGCGTCGACGGACAGCCAGGCGATCCGGAACACGTCCTCGAGGTCGACTGGCTCCGGGTTGACGACGCGTTTCCCCTGTTTCGCGAGCGCGAGGACGTCCTCGATGAGGGCGTCCATCCGTTCGAGCGCGGTCTCGACGTCGTCGAGATGGGCCGTCGGGTCATCGGCACGACGGGCCAGTTCCATCCGCATCGTCGCCAGTTGAAGCGGGTTCCGGAGGTCGTGGCTGACCATGTTCGCGAACCGTTCGAGCCGTTCGTTCTGGCGTCTGACCTCCTCCTGGCGCTCCTTGCGGGCCGAGATGTCCCTGGTCACACCGATGAGCCCGACGACCTCCCCGTCGGGGCCGTGCCAGGGAACCTTCGAGGTGAGGTTCCACTGGTCGAGCATCGGGAGGTACTCGACCTTGTCCAGTACCGGATCCCCGGACTCGATGACGTGCTTGTCCTCACGGTAGGCCCGCCGTGCGTGCCTATCGGCCACGAGACCGATCTCGGGATCGGTGTTGCCGTGGAACTCGTCCAGTGATTCCTCGAAGTAGCCCGTGCTGACATAGAGGTGGCGGGCGTCGACGTCTTTGATGTAGAGGTGGACCGGAATCGATTCCAGGATCGTGTCGAACAGCCTGCTCTTGTGGAGTAGCTGTGCGAGTCGTTCGCGGTCCAGGCCAGCCGCGAGCAGTTCGTCGACCGTCTCGCCGTCGACGTTTGGGGTGACGTTGTCGTCGAGTGGTGGGGTCGTCAGATCGTCCTGTGCTGTCGAATCCAGTGCGACGTCGTCGATAGCGCTGGCAAGCCGGGCGACTCCATCGGACCCGGAACCGGTGACGAACTCGTCGACGGCGGTGCCGACGGCGCGCTCTGCGATGGACGAGTCGCCGTCTGTCGTGTACAACACGATCGGCAGGCAGGGGTGTTTCCCCCCGATCCGTTCGGCCGCCGTGACGGCATCGAACGTATCGCCGTCGTGGCGGACCACCAGACAGTCGATGTCGGGCCAGGCGAGTCGGGTGACCGCGCCGTCGGTCGAGGTCGCGGTGTACCCCTCGACCGCTGCGTGGGACTGGAGCCCGTCGGCCAGACGGTCGCCACGCAGTTCGCTCGGGTCGACGACGAGGACGTGCCGGTGGGTGTCGTCGCCCCGACTCGACTCGCGCTGTACCATGCTACCGGAAGTATCTGACAGACCGACTTAACTGGTGCCATTTTTTTACTGCTGCGGGAGAGAGAAACAGGTATGCGACCGACCGTGCGCGTCCTGGGTGTTCCGATGGACCTCGGTGCCGACCGCCGTGGTGTCGACATGGGGCCGTCGGCTATCCGGTACGGCGGACTGGCCGACGGTCTGGTTGACCTCGGCTACGACTGTGTCGACGGTGGCGATATCGCCGTCCCGCGTCCGGAGGCCGGCGATCCAGACGCCGACGACCTCGCCGACGGGCGGGCGAAGTTTCTCACAGAGACCCGTGAGGTGTGTGCCGACCTCGCGACCGCCGTCGCAGGGACCCGCGAAGACGGCGAGTTCCCGCTGGTCCTGGGTGGCGATCACTCTATCGCGATGGGCACAGTAGGGGGTGCGGCCGACCCGGACGAGGAACTGGGCGTCATCTGGTTCGACGCCCACGGCGATTTCAACACGCCACAGACCACGCCGAGTGGCAACATCCACGGGATGTCGCTGGCGGGTATCCTCGGCAAGGGCCAGTTCGGTGAGTTCGAGTGGGCACACGCGCCCGGCGTCAGCGAGGAGAACGTGGTGCTGGTCGGGCTCAGAGACATCGACGAGGGGGAGAAACGGCTCATCACCGAGAGCGACGTGACCGCATACACCATGTCGGATATCGACGCCCGTGGCGCCTCGGCGGTCGTCCAGGAGGCGCTGGACGTCGCGACCGACGGCACCGACGCCATCCACGTCTCGCTGGATCTGGACTGGCTCGATCCGACGGAGGCCCCCGGCGTCGGGACACCGGTCAGGGGCGGCGTCTCCTACCGTGAGGCCCACATCGCCATGGAGTACGTGGCCGACAACCGCGACGCGATCCGCTCGATGGAGGTGGTGGAGGTCAACCCCATCCTCGACGAACACAACCAGACCGCGGAGTTGGCCTGCGAACTCGTCGCCAGCGCGTTCGGCGAGCGAATCCTCTAGGTCAGTCCCCCACGCCGGACACTCCCGGGCGTTCGGGGTCAGGCGCACAGACGATGTGTCCGCTCACTGGGACGCGACCCCCTTGCCGGCGGCGAGTCGGAGCGAGTACGCGATGAGGACGAGGCCGGCGAACTGGAGGAGTCGGACGACCAGTCTGAACGCGCTCTGGTAGCGGATGCCGACGACGTGGTAGGTGATGAGCCCCTGGCCCAGCAGCGCGACCAGGTACGTCACGCCGAACACGACGATCATCCCGAGCGAGAGGTACCGCATCGACGGGTCGCCGTGTCGGCGGAGCCCGCGGTAGGCGTGGGCGCCGATGTAGAGGCCGACGACGGCGGAGCCGGTGGCCGCGACACCCGCGAGCAGGCCGGTGAGTGAACCGAGCGTGACCATCTCAGAAGTTCCTCCAGAGGCGGGTCAGCTCGTCTGCCACGTCCGTCTCGCCCGCTTCGACTGTCCAGTCCAGCGACCCGTCGCTGATGGTGAGTTCGAACCGTCCCAAAAGCGAGACGTAGACGGTCTCGTGGTGGCCGTCGCGACGCGGACGGGTCTGTTCGTCGACCAGGTCGGCCGCTTCCAGGCGGTCCAGTCGGCGGTAGATCGAGGAGACCGACACGTCACAGCGCTCGCTCAACTCCGCCGCCGACAGCGGTTCCTCGCTCGTCTCGACCAGGATGGACCGGGCGTGCTCGTCGTCGAGGAGGCCGACGACGGTCGACAGATCGGTATCCTCGGCCACAGGTGTCTCTGTCATGGGCTGGGGAAATAACCTCCCGTGGTGGCTGGGCGTGCTGGGGGTGGACGGCAGCGACCGGCCCGGCGGGTCGGATAGCGAACGTGCCACACTCATCCGTCCCCTCCCGTCTCGACGGCGAACAGTGACCCGTACGCGGCGTCCGTGACGTACCGGAGTACCAGTGTGGCATCCGTGTTCGTGGCCGATTCGGCGAGTGTAACCGTCGCTGTGTCTCCGGCCGAGACGGTGTCGGTGTCGGTCCACGGGGCACCGCTCTGGACGGTCTCGTCCAGTCGTGTCCGGAGTTCGTACTGGAGGGCCGATGCATCGACGTCCTCGCCTGCTTCGTGGCGGAGCGTCAATGCCCGCCCGTCGGAGTCCTCGGTACTCCCCCAGGTGATCTGTGGCGGATACGTCGCCGTCGCCGGGTCGACCCCCTCGCCGGCCGGGACGCGCCCTACCACCGTCGCTAGCTGGCCGTCGACCGAGTAATCGAAGGCGTCTACCTCGCGGGTCAACAGCGTCTTCTGGACGCTGCGCTGCTTGAGCCGGTCGGTCGGGACCGGTTCACCGTCGGGATAGTGGTGTTTGACGACATGATAAGCGGTCTCGCCGTCGAACCGGAACCCCTCTGCCTTGAGCCAACTGCGTGCGCCGTTCGGACGCAGGAATTCGACCATCCTGCTCTCGCCGATAGCGGCGCTCGCCCGAGCGAACCGCTCGGCGACCTCGTGATAGCGGTCGATGCGGCCTGCCTTCGCGTCGAGAAGTGCCTGCACGTCGGCATCTTCGTGGACACGCTCGCTGGCGTAGACGAGTGCTCCGTCCCCGAGCGCGACCGTCCGCGGTTCGTCAGCCCGCGTGAACAGGTCGTACTCGTGGTAGGTACCGTCCGCAGTGTACCCGCTGTCGGTGAGGGTATCGGCGACTTCGGTTCGCTCGAACGCCCCTTCCAGGACGATTCCGAACCGCGTCCAGAGGAGTCGGTCGTAGTTCGCGTAGCCGACCCCGAAGTAGTCGAGGTCGGTCAGGAGCGATATCTTCGGCGTCGTGAACCGAACCGGTGCCCGGTAGTCGAGCGCGCTCGGGCGGCGAAACAGGACGTTGTAGTGCTCGCGGTCGGTTGCTGCCACCGACGGTGTCGGGAGCCACTGTCTGTACGTCGGGTCGTCGGCGTCGGGGACGTCGACACGGCCGAAATCGAGCTGTGAGCCCAGCGGCGGGAGGGCGGAGCTGCACCCACTCAGGCTCGTAGCCGCGACCGTGCCCGCGCCGAGTTGGAGGGCCTCACGTCGTGTCAGCTTGTCGGGGACCATCGCATCTGGACTGTCGGTCCCCTGGATTATTATTTAAAAGGTCGGGTTGCGACCGAGCGCAATCGGCGACAGGTTTTTACGTGTTGAATCTCCCTTCAGAGCAGGCACTCGTGTGCTATCGTCTCGGGCGAAAAAGGCCGCTCGCGGTGCTATTCGTCGGTCGGCGTCGGCACGACGGTGACGCTCGCGACACCGTCGCCGTCTTCGAGTTCCATGATCGTGACACCCTTCGTGTTCCGACCGACCTGGGAGATGTCGGCGGCGCGGATCCGCATGATCTGACCCTGCTCGGACATGATGACCAGGTGGTCGTCGTCGGTGACGGCCTTGGCCGTCCGGACGCGGCCGTTGCGCTCGTCGGTCTTGATGTCGACCAGGCCCTTGCCGTACCGCGATTGGGCGCGGTACTCGGTGAGTTTCGTGCGCTTGCCGTAGCCGTGTTCGGTGACCGTCAGCAGCGCTCGCTCGTCGTCGTCGTCGGTGGCGACCATCGCCGCGACTCTGTCGTCGTCTCCCAGTTTGATGCCGTTGACACCGCGTGCCGACCGGCCCATCTGGCTGACCTCGTTCTCGTCGAAGCGGATCGTCATCCCGCCCTCGGAGGCGATGACCAGATCCTTGGAGCCGTCGGTCACCTCGACGTCGACGAGTTCGTCGCCGTCTTCGAGTTTGGCCGCCCGGATACCGGTCGAGAGGATGTTCTCGAAGTCGGCGGCACACGTCCGCTTGACGTAGCCGTTCCGGGTGACCATCGTGAGACACTCGTCTTCCTCGAAGTCGTCCGTCGAGACGACCGCGGTGATCTCCTCGCCGTCGTCTAAGTTGATGATGTTGATCGCCGACTTCCCGCGTGCGGTGCGGGACATCTCCGGGATCTCGTAGGTCTTGAGCCGGTAGACCTGCCCCTGGTTGGTGAAACAGAGCAGGTAGTCGTGGCTGTTGGCCCGGAAGACCTTCGAGACGCGGTCACCCTCCTTGGGATCGGCGCCGATGATGCCCTTCCCGCCGCGGTTCTGGGGATCGAAGTTCTCGACGGGCATCCGCTTGATGTAGTCGTCCTCCGTGATGACGACCACGCAGTCCTGCTCGGGGATCAGGTCCTCGTGGGTGACCTGACCCTCGTCCTCGATGATCGAGGTCCGGCGCTCGTCGTCGTACTCGGCTTTGACCTCGCGGAGTTCGTCTTTGATGACGCCGTCGAGTTTCTCCTTGCTGTCGAGGACTGCCTGGAGGTACTCGATAGTCTCCTGGACGTCCTCGTACTCCTCCTCGATCTCGGCGGCCTCCATCGAGGTGAGCGAGCCCAGTTGCATCCGGACGATGTGGGCGGCCTGGTCCTCCGAGAAGTCGAACGTCTCGTGGAGGCCGGCCCGTGCGGCGTCGCGGTCCTCGCTGTTGCGGATGAGGTCGACGACGTCCTCGACGTTCTCCAGGGCCTTCAGCCGGCCTTCGAGGATGTGTGCGCGGTCCTCGGCCTCGGCCAGGTCGTGCTCGGAGCGCCGGCGGACGACCTCGCGGCGGTGGTCGATGTAGTGTTGCAGACTCTCTTTCAGCGAGAGGACCTGTGGCTGGCCGTCGACCAGTGCGAGGTTGATGACGCCGAAGGTCGATTCGAGGTGGTGGTCCAGCAGGCGGTTCTCGACGACGTCGACGTTCGCGCCGCGTTTCAACTCGACGACGATCCGGACACCGTTCCGGTCGGACTCGTCGCGCAGGTCCGCGATGCCCTCGATCTTGCCCTCGTTGACGTCGTCGGCGATGCGCTCGACGATACGGGCCTTGTTCTCCTGGTAGGGGAGTTCGCTGATGACGATCCGGCCGTCCTCGCGGTCGATCTCGTACTCCGCACGCACTCGAAGCCGTCCCCGGCCGGTCGCGTACGCCGAATAGATGGCGTCCCGGCCGACGATGTTCCCGCCGGTCGGGAAGTCCGGCCCGGAGACGTGTTCCATCAGGTCCTCGACGGTCGCCTCGGGGTTGTCGATCAGGTGGACCGTCGCGTCGACGAGTTCCCCGAGGTTGTGGGGCGGGATGTTCGTCGACATCCCGACGGCGATGCCCGACGACCCGTTGAGCAGGAGGTTCGGGACCTTCGCGGGCAGGACGTCCGGTTCCTGCAGGCGGTCGTCGTAGTTGCTCGTGAAGTCGACGGTGTCCTTCTCGATGTCCGCCAGCAGTTCCTCGGCGATGGGGGCCATCCGGGCCTCCGTGTACCGCATCGCCGCGGGCGGGTCGCCGTCCATCGAGCCGAAGTTCCCCTGGCCGTCCACGAGGGGATAGCGCATCGAGAAGTCCTGTGCCATCCGCACCAGCGTGTCGTAGATGGCCGAATCGCCGTGTGGGTGGTAGTCACCCATCGTCTCCCCGACGATCGAGGAGGACTTGCGGTGACTGGACCCCGAGGAGACGCCCATCTCGTGCATCGCGTAGAGGATGCGCCGGTGGACGGGTTTCATCCCGTCGCGGACGTCCGGCAGCGCCCGCCCCGCGATGACCGACATCGCGTAGTCGATGTAGGACTGCTCCATCTCGTCCTCGATACGGACGTGTTTGATGCGGTCGGCCGGTGCGTTCGCGTCGTCTGGTACGTCCGAGCTCATATGTCCACCCACTCCGCTTCCGGCGAATGTTCCTTGATGAACTCCTTGCGCGGTTCGACTGCGTCACCCATGAGGACGTTGAACATCTTGTCCGCGGCCGCGGCGTCCTCGATGGTGATCTGTTTGAGGATGCGGTTGTCCGGGTCCATCGTCGTCTCCCAGAGCTGTTCGGGGTTCATCTCGCCCAGGCCCTTGAACCGCTGGACCTGGGTCGGGTTGCCGTCGCACTTCTCGGCGACGATCCGGTCCCGCTCCTCCTCGGTCATCGCGTCGTAGGTGTTGCCCCGGTACCGGATCCGGTAGAGTGGCGGCTGAGAGGCGTAGACGTATCCCGCTTCCAGCAATGGCTTCATATGACGGTAGAGAAGCGTCAGCAGGAGCGTTCTGATGTGGGCGCCGTCGACGTCCGCGTCCGTCATCAGAATTATCTTCTCGTATCGGAGATCCTCGATATCGAACTCCTCGCCGATGCCGGTGCCCAGCGCGGTGATGAGGTTCCGGATCTCGTCGTTCTCCAGGATGCGGTCCAGCCGGTGTTTCTCGACGTTGAGGATCTTTCCCTTGATCGGGAGGATGGCCTGGTACTCGGGGTTGCGGCCCTGTTTGGCACTCCCGCCGGCGGAATCACCCTCCACGACGAACAGTTCGGCCGCTTCGGGGTCGCGTGTCTGGCAGTCGGCCAGTTTCCCGGGCAGCGCCGTCGAATCGAGCGCGGACTTCCGGCGGGTAAGTTCCTCGGCCTTCTTGGCGGCCTTGCGCGCCTTGGCGGCCTCGACGGCTTTTCCGACGACCATCTCCGCGGTGTCGGGGTTCTCCTCGAAGAACGTCGCCAGGCCGTCGTGCATCGCCGACTCGACGATCCCGCGGACCTCGCTGTTACCGAGTTTGGTCTTCGTCTGGCCCTCGAACTGCGGGTCGGGATGCTTGACCGAGATGACCGCAGTCAGCCCCTCCCGGATGTCGTCGCCTTTGAGAGTGTCGTCGAGGTCCTTGAGCAGGCCGTTGTCGGTCGCGTAGTCGTTGACGACGCGGGTCAGCGCCGTCTTGAACCCGGTGAGGTGGGTCCCACCCTCGCGGGTGTTGATGTTGTTGGCGAAGGCGTGGATCGAGCCCTGCAGGTCGTCGGTGCCCTGCATCGCGATCTCGACCTGGACGGTCCCCTCGGCGATGTCGTCCTCGTCCTCGAAGTAGATCACCTCCGAGTGGAGCGGCTCTTTGGTCTCGTTGAGGAACTCGACGAACTCCCTGATACCGCCCTGGTACTCGAAGGTCTCGCTGGTCCCGTCGCGTTCGTCCTCGATGGTGATGGCGACCCCGGAGTTGAGGAAGGCGAGTTCACGCAGCCGTGACGAGAGCGTCGAGAAGGAGAACTCGCCGGTCTCGAAGATCTCCTCGTCCGGCCAGAAACGGACCGTCGTCCCGGTCTCTTCCCCGGGGTCGAGGTCGCGAATCTTCTTCAGGTCATACTCCGGTGTGCCGTGGTCGAACCGCTGGCGCCACAGGGCCCCGTCGCGCTTGATATCGACCTCCAGCCACTTCGACAGCGCGTTGACGACGCTGACACCGACCCCGTGCAGGCCACCGGAGACCTGGTAGGACTTGTTGTCGAACTTCCCGCCCGCGTGGAGGATCGTCATCACGACCTCGACGGCCGGGCGGCCGTGTTCTTCGTGTTCGTCCACGGGGATGCCCCGCCCGTCGTCGCTGACGGAGACGGAGCCGTCCTCGTGGATGGTCACATCGATAGTGTCACAGTAGCCGGCCAGGGCCTCGTCGATGGCGTTGTCGACGACCTCGTAGACGAGATGGTGGAGGCCTCTGGCGTCCGTCGACCCGATGTACATCGCGGGCCGTTTCCGGACGGCTTCCAGCCCTTCGAGGGTCTGGATCGACTTTGCGCCGTACTCATCAGACTCTCCTGACATAGGAACTTACTCTTGTTAGTAGATGGGGGTTGATAAAACTCCCGCACGCGCGTGCGGGGCAACAGCGAAGAAACCACACGAGGGCGACCGTTCCTGGATAAATTTTCTGGCCTCGTTTCAGACAATATATCGGTTTCGGCACCCACATCGGACACCTCGATAGGGGGAGCGTTTCACTTTCACCCCGGTGGCGAACACCTTTTAACCCCGACGCCGGTACCTACCGCACGACAATGACCTCGTATCAGTCACGACTCGGCGACGGTGAGGGAATCGCCGAGGAGTTGGCCGAGTCCCAGCGGGCCATCTCCATCGCCGAGTTCTTCGAGAAGAACAAGCACATGCTGGGGTTCGACTCGGACGCCCGGGCGCTCGTGACGGCCGTCAAGGAGGCCGTCGACAACGCCTTGGACGCCTGCGAGGAGGCCGGCATCCGCCCGGACATCTACGTCGAGATCCAGGAGGCCGGCGACTACTACCGACTCGTCGTCGAGGACAACGGCCCCGGCATCACGAAGGAACAACTTCCCAAAATATTCGGGAAGTTGCTGTATGGGAGTCGTTTTCACGCCAGAGAGCAAAACCGCGGTCAGCAAGGTATCGGGATCTCGGCGGCCGTCCTATACTCTCAGCTTACTTCTGGCAAACCGGCGAAGATTACCTCCCGGCCGAAGGGCCAGTCCGAGGCCCAGTACTTCGAACTCATCGTCGACACGGACACGAACGAACCCGAGATCAGTGTCGACGAGACGACCACGTGGGAGCGCCCTCACGGGACCCGGATCGAACTGGAGATGGAGGCGAACATGCGCGCCCGCTCGTCGCTGCACGACTACATCCAGGACACGGCGGTCGTCAACCCCCACGCCCGCATCGAGTTCGACGAACCTGGGCTGGACGAGCCACTGAAGTTCGAACGCGTCGAAGGCGCCGATCTCCCCGACGAGACCGAGGAGATCCGACCCCACCCCCACGGCGTCGAACTCGGGACGCTGTTGAAGATGCTGGAGGCCACCGACTCGTATTCTATCTCGGGGTTCCTCCAGGAGGAGTTCACCCGCGTCGGCGGCAAGACCGCGGACAAGGTCATCGCGAACTTCAACGACCGTCACTACGGGCGCGGGATGGCCTGGAGTCCGCCACAGGCCCACGAGGACGAAGACGTCGGGGCGGCCGTCGAGGACGCCGTCGCCAACAAGGGCGCCGAGGCGACCGCCGACTTCGCCGCTGGGGTGGCCGAGGCTGTCGCCGACCACGACCGCGTCGCCCACCACGAGATCGCCGCGATCGTCGACGAGACGGCCGCCGCCGTGGAATCAGAGTACGACACCACCTTCGGGTCGACGGTCCGGGAGAACGCCGTCGAGGCGGCCTGGACGGCCGTCACCGCCGACCGCACGAGCGACTGTTACGCGCTGGTCGACGCGGCGACGACCAAACGGAAGGACGACGCCGCCGTCGAGGGGCTGGCAAGCCGACTGGCCGACAAGTTCGACGACGGAACACACGTCCTGACACGCGACACGCTCCGTGGGTACGTCGACCGCGCCGCGGATATGACCGAGGAACAGGACGACGAGACGTTCGGCGAGACGGCCCGAGAGAACATCGTCGACGAACTGTGGGACGTCGCCGTCCGCGTGCCCGACGACCCGCCGAAGGTCGCCGACGTCGCCGACGACCGCGACACGGCCAGCGAACTGCTCTCGGCGATGCGCGAGACCGACATCATCGCGCCGCCGACGGATTGTCTCGCACCGATCAGTGCCGACCTCGTCGAACAGGGGCTTCGCAAGGAGTTCGACGCGGACTTCTATGCGGCCTCGACACGTGACGCATCGGTCCACGGCGGCGACCCGTTCATCGTCGAGGCCGGCATCGCCTACGGCGGCGACATCCCCGCCGAGGGGACCATCGAGGTGATGCGATTCGCCAACCGCGTCCCGCTGGTCTACCAACGGGGCGCCTGTGCGACGACCGACGTGGTCAAGAGCATCAACTGGCGCAACTACAACTTAGATCAGCCCGGCGGTTCCGGCATCCCCAACGGCCCCGCCGTACTGATGGTCCACGTCGCCTCGACGAACGTGCCGTTCACGAGCGAGTCGAAAGACGCCATCGCCAACGTCCCCGAGATGGAAGACGAGATCGAACTCGCCATCCGGGAGGCGGCCCGCGAACTCAAGAGCTACCTCAACAAGCGCCGGTCGATGCAACAGCGCCGGAAGAAACAGAACAAGCTGGCGACCATCCTCCCGGAGATGGCCGCAAAGCTGACCGAGGTCACCGGCAACGACGAGCTACAGATCGACGACTCGCTGGCCCGGATCATGAACAACGTCCTGATCGAGCGCGAGGTCGAGGACGGCCGCGTCCGACTGATCGTCGAGAACAACGACGATACGAACGCCGACGTGGACGTGACCGACATCGTCACCGCCGAGCCACAGGACACCAACGGCGCGACCGTCGTCGAGATGGACGGCGAGTGGTTCGTCAAGTGGTCGCCGACGGTCGGCGCCGGCGAGCGCGCTGTCCTGGAGTACAGTGTCACCGACGAGGCCGAGTTCACCGTCTCGGTCGACGGTATCGAGGACGAGAAACTGACGGTGGATGCCTGATATGAGCAGCGAGAACACGACACCCGATTCGACGGCAGCCCGCGAGCAACTGATCGACCTCGCGGCGGAGTTCTACGACCAGTTCGCCGAGGGGGACGTCCCGACGATGACCATCCCCACCCGGACGAAATCGAACATCGAGTACGACGAGGACAAGAAGGTCTGGGTCTACGGCGACCGCACCTCGACGCGGTCGGCCAAGTCGGTCTCCGGGGCACAGAAGCTCCTGAAGGCCGTCTACACCATCGACTTCCTCTCGAAACAGCTCGACGAGGACCGCTCGTCGACCCTGCGTGAGCTGTACTACCTCTCGGAGTCCTGGGACCTCGAAGACGCCCAGTTCTCCAGCCAGGACGAGTCCAACCAGCTCATCGAGGACTTAGAGATCGTCTCGGAGGTCACCCGCGAGGACTTCCACATGCGCCCCGAGGAGTCGGGCGCGACCATCATGGGCCCGCTGGAACTACGCGAGCAGACCCGACGGGGCGAGCGGGTCATCCACTGCCAGGCGGACGTCGGCGAGGGTGGCTACCAGATCCCCAACAATCCCGACACCATCGAGTTTCTGGACAACGACGCCGACTTCGTCCTCTGTGTGGAGACCGGCGGGATGCGTGACCGACTCGTCGAGAACGGCTTCGACGAGGAGTACAACGTCATCGTCGTCCACCTGAAGGGCCAGCCCGCCCGTGCGACCCGGCGGATCACCAAACGGCTCCACGACGAACTCGACCTCCCGGTCGTGGTCTTCACTGACGGTGACCCCTGGTCGTACCGCATCTACGGCTCGGTCGCCTACGGCTCGATCAAGTCCGCCCACCTCTCGGAGTACCTCGCGACCCCGGAGGCCCAGTTCGTCGGTATCCGCCCGGAGGACATCGTCGAGTACGACCTTCCGACGGACCCGCTGTCGGACTCGGACAGCAACGCGCTGGAGTCCGAACTCGAGGACCCCCGGTTCCAGACCGACTTCTGGGAGGAGCAGATCGAACTCCAGTTGGACATCGAGAAGAAGGCCGAACAGCAGGCGCTGGCCTCGCGCGGCCTGGACTTCGTGACCGAGACGTACCTCCCCGAACGGCTCGACGAGATGGGCGTCATCTGATCAGTCCGCCAGTACCGGGTCGCGACCGGCAGTCGGTGTCCGGGAAGGCTGGATTTATACTGCTGAGTGCCATCTCTCGGAGTATGCCGGTCATGGCGAGCGACGACTTCTCTATCCACCGGGAGGGGTGTGCGGAGTTCGACGACGGGATGCCAATCTCGTCGTTGCCCGACGAGGTGACCTCGATCGACGATCTGGACTGTGCGTGCTGGAGTGAGTTCGACTCGCTCGACGAGATCTAGCGGCGGTACCGTATCCGACGACCGACGCGGACGTGGCGCCCAACCCGTGGCTGGTTTATGGTCGGGGCGCCGTAGCAGTCGATATGACCGTCGGTATCGTGGCCCAGCGCAACAACGACCGGGCCCTCTCACTCGCGAGTACGCTGTCGGACCGCCTCGACGAGGTTTCCGCGTCGGTCGTGGTCGACGAGACCACCGGCGAGACGGCCGACGACCACGACGACTGGGACGGCACGTCGCCGGCGACGGCGCCCGTCGATGCGATGGGTGACTGTGACCTCGTCGTGAGTATCGGTGGCGACGGCACCTTCCTCTACGCGGCCCGCGGCGCCGGGTCGACGCCGATCATGGGCGTCAACCTCGGCGAAGTGGGGTTCCTGAACGCCATCGCGCCCGAGGAGGCCATCGAGACGGTCGTCGCGGAGGTCGAACACATCCAGAAGACCGGTAGCGCACGCACCCGAGCACTGGCACGTATCAACGCTAGCGGCGACGACTGGTCGCTCTCGCCGGCGCTCAACGAGGTCGTCGTCCAGGGTTCGCACCGGGGACACGGCGGTGGCGCCACCTTCCGGGTCCGCGTCGACGGCGCGACCTACACGGCCACCCACGCCGACGGCGTCCTCGTGGCGACACCGACCGGGTCGACCGCGTACAATCTCAGCGAGAGCGGGCCGCTCGTCCACCCGGACGTCGACGGCCTCATCGTCACCCAGATGGCCGGCGCGGCGGGGATGCCACCGCTGGTCGTCGACGCCGATAGCGAAGTCGTCGTCGAAGTCGCGGACGCGGACACGGGTGTCGTCGTCAGTGACGGGCGTATCAGACAGGAGATCGCGCCGCCGACACGGGTCACCGTCTCGCGGGCGAGTGACCCGGTCCGTCTCGCAGGACCGCCGCTGGACTTCTTTACTGCGCTGGAGAAACTGGCCTAGCGACGGCCCAGCGAGAACAGCACCGGGGCAGTCACCAGGAGGACGATCCCGAACAGTTTGTACTGGAACGACGAGGTCAGCAGACTACCGGCTGCTGGCTCCATCGTCGCCGTCGGCAGGATCAACAGGACGACGCCGACGCCGACCGTGTGCAGTCCCAGCAGCCGGAGCGACCGCGTCGGCAGGACGCCGACAGCGCCGAGGACGAACGCCAGCAGCAGGACGTCGCCGACGTTGTAGTTCAGCAGGAAGCTGTCGATGAGTTGCAGCGGTGGCGAGAGCATTCCTATCCCGAATCTCGCCGTGACGCAATCTTTAAACTTCCGTTCCGAGTGTATCGTCGACAGCTCCGTCCGGCCCTCGCTCCACTACAGTTATATGAACGTAGCCGGCACTACAGCATACTGTGACAGAGGCTACTGTGCTCGTCGTCGACGACGAGACGGAGGTCGCAGACGTCTACGCGTTGCGACTCCGGAACGAGTACCAGACGGAGACGGCCTACGGTGGGGGCGAAGCCCTGGAGGCGATCGACGACGATATCGACGTCGTGTTGCTCGACCGACGGATGCCGGATATCTCCGGAGACGACGTGCTGGACGAGATCCGCGAGCGCGAGCTGAACACACGGGTGATCATGATCACGGCCGTCGACCCGGACTTCGATATCATCGAGATGCCGTTCGACGACTACCTCTGCAAGCCGGTCGACAAGGACGATCTGGTGGCGGCAATCGAGCAGCAACTGGCCGCGCGCCGCTACGACGACCGGCTGACCGAATACCTCGAAACGACGTCGAAACTCGCGTTGCTGGAAGCCGAGAAGACGCCTCAGTCCATCGAGGACAACGAGGAGATGGAGCAGCTCCAGCGACGGGCACAGGAGCTCAGAGACGAGATGGACGAGGCACTGGCGGAGTTCGAGGACATCGCGACGGCCTTCGAGGAGATCGGCCGTCGGCCGGGCTGATACTGGTTGCTGTGACTGAGTGGCGATATTCACATCGCGCATTCGTGACCGACGGACAGCCGACAGTATGTGCTACTCGACCGGCGTGTAGAGCAGGTAGCCGTCACCACCGGCGTCGACCGACCGGAGCCGGAACCGCCGGATTCCGCTGCCAGTTCTGCAGTCGATCGTCGTCTCGAACGCTGCGTCGGTGATCGTTTCCGTATCGACGGCGTCCGCGTCGGTCGTCATCAGCGTCTCCTCCAGTGGTGTCCCCGCGATCCGGGCGGGCGGGACATCGAACGTCGTTCCGAAGGACTCGTTCGCGGCCCGGACCACCGGGCCGTACCCCTCGTCGGCGTAGTAGAGGATCGGATCGGGGTGGCCGTCGAACAGATCGACCGGTTCCGGGGCCGGAATCGCCTCCTCGTCCATCTCGACGGTCATCGGCTGCCGGTCGGGCTGGGTCTCGTCGATGTCGTCGGTCGAGAGGAGATATCCGACCGCACCGATCCCCCCGCCGAGGGCGATCCCGAGACCGACGAGCAGCGCTCGCGAGAACGGCAGCGTGAAGGTCATTTCGACGGCGAGTGCTCCGGCGGCGACGAGCAGTGCGCCAGCACCGATCCAGCCCACCATCGTCGCGACGCCTCCGAGGCGGCCGCCGTCTCCGTCTGATGTCCCGGCCATCATGCGTTCGGTCGTTCGGCGGCGGGTTAACATTTTCCGCCTCGGGTCGGGGCGCCAGACATAAACACGGCCCCGAAGTAGGTGGACAGACTGTGACAGCGTCCCATCGTGGCCGAGTACTGGTCGTCGACGACGAACGGGCCGTCGCCGACACACAGGCGGTCCGGCTGGAGGGCCACTACGAGACCGAGACCGTCTACGGAGGTGAGGCGGCGCTCGACCGTGCCGGGCCGTCCTTCGACGCGATCCTCCTCGACCGACGGATGCCGGACGTCCACGGCGACGACGTGCTCGACCGTCTCCGAGAGCGGGGCTACGAGGGGGCTATCGTGATGATCACGGCCGTCGATCCGGACCTGAACATCCTGGAGATGGGCTTCGACGACTACCTCTGCAAGCCTGTCGACCGGGAGACCTTGCTCACGACGCTGGACCAACATCTGGAGTCACCTGGTGAGGACGACCGGCTCGACGAGTACTTCGAGATCACCGCCAAGCTGTCGGTACTCGAATCCGAGAAGACCGGGACACAGCTCGACGATAGCAGGGAGTACCAGGCGTTGCAGGAGCGGGCGGAAGAACTGGCGTTCGTGCTCCGAACGGAGCTCGACGATTTCGAGGCGATCGTCGAGGCTCACGAATCCATCCGACGGGACTCGGGCTGATACGTCGGCTGTCACTGAGAGGAGACAGTACGGGTCAGGCTGCCTCGGCGACCAGTTGCTCGTCGATGTACCGCTCCAGCGCCGCTCGCATCGGTTCGACCGGGTCGTCCTCCCGCGTCGCGTTCTGGAGGACGATGCCGTCGAGCATCGTCAGCAGGAACTGGGCGGTCTGTTCGGGATCGACCGTGACGAAGGCCCCCGTCTCGATCCCTTCTTCGATGATGGCCGCGACACGCTCGGTGAACCGGTGGTCGGTCTCCGTAAACTTCGCGCGGAACTCGGGGTTGCGGACACCGTGGGCGCGCAACTCGACGTAGGTCCGTAGCGCTTTCTCTTGATCGGGGAGTTCCTCCGCGTGGGGGAACTCGCCCAGGATCAGCGTGAGGAACGTCTTGAGGTCGCTCTCGGGGTCGCCGGTCGATTCGAGCTGGAACAGCTGGTCGAAGACGTCCAGGATATACTCCAGAAACGACAGCAACAGGTCGTCCTTGTCGTCGAAGTGGTGATAGAACGTCGACTTGCTCAGCTCGGCCTGGTCGGCGATCCGCTGGATAGAGAGCCCTGCGTAGCCGTGTTCCTGGAGCGCACAGAACGTTGCCTGCATGATCGCCTCTCGGGAATCAGTCGGTTCGCTTGCGAACGGCAACCCATCGACCATCCTGACCGAATATTCGTTCGGTCACATAAATACCCTGCAGATGACGGCCGAACCACAACGTTCATAACCAACCGAACGTTCATTCGAGTCGAGAAAGCGGAATGGATCACGACAGTCGAGACACTCGTGGGGGGGTCGGTTCGTCGCCGCACTACCCGTATCACTCTCGGTCCTCGTTCTCTCCGCGTCTCACACTGATCGGTTCCGCTACTGATTGTTGTCGCGCGGCACGTCGCTATTCACAGCCATGAACTCACGCACATCCATCACGTTGGCAGTTGTCGCACTGTTGGTCGTCCCCGGACTCGCGGCCGGTGCGGTCGTCGGAAGTCCCGACATCACGGCCTCGCTCACCGACCGGACGGTCGTCCCCGGCGAGGAGACGACGTTCGACGTCGTCCTGACGAACACCGGCGACCTCGATACCGCCTCTTCGCGGAACCCGAGTTTCAACAGCGAGGTGACCACCGCCCGTGGCCTCCGTGTCGACGTCAAGGACGGCGGCGGGCCGTTCACCATCACGACCGACGAGCAGGTCTACGGATCGCTCCCCCAGACGACCACGCAGCCGATCTCGTTCGACGTCGTGGTCCACGAGGACGCCGACCCGGGCGCGTACCGCGTCCCGGTCGTCCTCAAGTACAAGTACACCGAATACATCTCCGAGACCTCCGGTGACCGCGACGAGGCGACCGAGACCACCCGCGAGTTCGTCACGGTCAGAGTCTCCGACCGGGCGAAGTTCGACGTCACCGACGTCGACTCGAACGCCCGCGTGGCCTCGACCGGAACCGTCGCCGTCAGCGTCGAGAACACCGGCTCCGAGGCCGCCAACGACGCCTCGGTCGTCTTCGAGTCCAGCAGCTCCGACCTCTCGGTGGGCGGCCAGCAGGCCAGTTCCCGGTACGTCTCCGAGTGGGAACCCGGTGAGGTCCGGACCTTCCGGTACCGGGTCGGCTCGACACCGAACGCCGAAGCGGACGCCTACGAGTTCGGTCTCACCGTCGACTTCGACGACGAGGACGGCGCCAGCCGTCAGTCCGCACGACAGTCCGTCGGCGTCGAACTCGACAGGGAACAGACCTTCAGCGTCACCGGCATCGAGAGCGACGTCTCGATCGGCGACACCGGGACCTACAACGTCACGCTCCGCAACGAGGGGCCGATCGCGGTCAACGACGCGACGGTCCAGGTCGTCTCTCAGAGCAGCGACATCTCCTTCAGCGGTTCGGAGTCGACGACCCAGTACATCGGGCCGTGGCAGCCCGGCGAGACCCGCACGGTCCGCGTCGAGGCGACCACGAGCGAGGACGCACAGGTCCGCCCCTACGCGTTGACCGCGACGGTCGGCTACACCGACGCCGAGGGTGACGCCGGCGCCGACGAGAACATCCAGCTCGGCCTCCAGCCAGAGCCCGAGCAGACGTTCAGTCTGACCAACGTCGAGTCGAACCTCAGAGCCGGCGACGACGGTCGACTCAACGCGACGATCACCAACACCGGCGCGAACCCGGTCCGCAACGTCGTGCTCGTCTGGGAGAGCGACAACTCGAACATCTCCCCCAAGAAGACCGAGTACGCCGTCGGTAACCTCGAACCGGGCGCGTCCGCGCAGGTCTCGTTCGGTGTCGACGTCTCCGATGCGGCGGAGGGCGGCCCGCGGCAGTTCGACTTCGTCACCCGCTATCGCAATCGCGAGGGCGACAGCCGCGAGAGCGACACCATCGAGATCCAGCAGTCGGTCAGTGACAGCACCGACGAGTTCCGCGTCGAGACCACGGACGTCAGTGTCGGTGCCGGTCAGTCCAAGACGATCGAACTCACGATCACCAACGTCGACAACGAGCGTCTGACCAACATCGAGGCGAAGCTCTTCACCGATGCCCCGATCTCGGCGACCGACGACGAGGCGTTCATCTCCGGGCTCGATCCCGGCGAATCGGCGACGCTCAAGTTCGGTATCAGTGCCAGCGGCACGGCGATGCAGAAAACCTACCCGATCTCCATGGACTTCCAGTACGAGGAGCCCGACGGCGACACCCCGGTCTCCGACACGTACCGCGTGCCGGTCGAGGTGACCGAGCGCAGCGGTGGCGGCGGGCTCCCGCTCCCGCTCATCGGTGGCATCGTGCTGCTGAGTGTGCTCGCGGTGGCCGGCTACGTCAGGTATCGGTAAGATGGAGCACCAGCGGTACATCGACTGGATCGACGACCGCATCGTCGAGGACTCCAGGAGAGTCGTCATCACCTTCCTGGTCCTGACGGTCCTGTTCGGCGCCGGCCTCGGCAGCGTCTCGACGAACGCCGGGACTTCACAGTTCACCACTGGGCTTCCAGCAGAGGAGGCATTCGAGCAGGTCAACACGAAGTTCTCGCCGACCTTCGAGACCGATACCGGCAACACACAGCTCATCCAGGACGGCAACAACGTCCTCTCCAAGGACGCGATGTTGCGGATGCTTCGCTCACAGAACCGCCTGGAGGATCACGCGGAGTTACGCGTCACGTCGACCTCGTCGGCAGCCGGGATCGTCGCTAGACAACTCGATCCCGACGCAGGGACCACCGAGGCACAGATCCGCGCTATCGAGCGTGCGAGCGATAGCGAGGTCGACGCCGCGGTCCGCAGTGCGGCCGACGAGAACCCCCAGTTCACCTCGCTCGTGAGCAACGACTTCAACCGTGGCTCGGCGAGCGCTTCCGCGACGATCGGGCTGGTCACCCACGAGGTTCCGGCTGGCCTCTCCTCGGGGTCGGGACAGGGTGGTTCGAGCCCGTTGACGAGCATCCAGCAGCGGTCGGATTTCATCGTCTCGTCGACTGGTCCGAACGGCATCACCGTCTTCGGGTCCGGTATCCTCGCCGCAGAGTTCTCGAACGTCGTCGGTGACTCGCTCATCCTGACGGTGCCCGCGGCGGTGCTGTTCATCCTCCTGTTCCTGACTATCGCCTATCGGGACCTGGCGGACATGGCCCTTGGCCTGATCGCCCTGTTCATGACCATCGTCTGGACGTTCGGATTCATGGGGCTGGCCGGGATTCCGTTCTCGCAGATGCTCATCGCCGTCCCGCCGCTGTTGCTGGCGGTCGGGATCGACTTCGGGATCCACGCGGTCAACCGCTACCGCGAGGAACGCGAGAACGATACAGGCATCGAAAAATCGATGCGGATCACGACAGATCAGCTCATCGTCGCGTTCTTCATCGTGACCGGGACGACGGTCATCGGGTTCCTGGCGAACCTGACCAGTTCGCTCCCACCGATCCAGGACTTCGGGTACGTCGCCGCTATCGGGATCCTGTTCACCTTCGCTATCTTCGGCGTCTTCCTCCCGGCCGCGAAGGTCGAACTGGACCGCCTGCGCGAGCGGTTCCCCATCCCCACGTTCAGTCAACGCCCGCTCGGCTCCGAAGGATCGGCGCTGGGCGGCGTCCTCCGGGGTGGTGTCGTCATCTCGGAGCGGGCACCTGTGGTCTTCCTGCTGGTCGTCCTCGTGGTGACCGGCGGTGCAAGTGTCTACGCGACGGGTGTCTCGACGTCGTTCACCCAGGACGACTTCCTGCCGCCCGAGGACAACCCCGACTACCTCGAATCGCTCCCCGAACCGTTCGCCCCGAGCGAGTACACGGTGACTGGGATCACCAACTTCCTCGAGGACAAGTTCTCCTCGACACAGAGCAGTCAGGCGACCATCTACGTCGAGGGACCGATGCGGAAAGATAGCGCCCTCGAACAGATCCATCAGGCGGGTGCGAACCCACCCGACTCGTTCGTCCGTGAGAACGGGCGGGCGTCCTCGACCTCGATCGTGACAGTCATCCAGGACCACGCCGAACGCGACGAGGAGTTCCGCCGACTGGTCGAGCGCAACGACGCCAACGACAACGGGGTCCCCGACGACAACCTGGAGACGATATACGACTACTTGCTGGACTCCTCGGCCCGTGGGCAGGCACTGAACTACATCACCGAGGACTACCGGAGCACGCGCGTCGTCTACACCGTCGAGTCCGACGCCAGTGACTCTGAGGTCGCCACCGACGCTCGGACGGTTGCCGACGACTTCCGGTACGACGCGACGGCGACGGGCTCGATCGTCGTCTTCCAGGCTGTCTCGGACGCCATCTTCGCATCGGCGATCCAGTCGCTGGCGATCGCGTTGATCGGCGCCTCGCTGTTCCTGGTGGTGATATACCACCTGCTCGAAGGCAGGGCGTCGCTGGGTATCGCGAACGTCATCCCGGTCGTCGTCACCGTGGCGTTGCTCGCGGGGACGATGCGCTACCTGGAGATCCCGCTCAACGCGCTGACGGCGACGATGCTGGCGATTACGATCGGGTTAGGTGTGGACTACTCGGTCCACGTCACCCACCGCTTCGCCGACGAGATCCAGCAGGCGGATCTGGCGACGGCGCTCGACCGAACCGTCCGGGGGACCGGCGGAGCACTGCTGGGCAGCATGCTGACGACCGTCTTCGGCATCGGCGTCCTGGCGCTGGCGGTGTTCCCGGCGATCGGCCAGTTCGGTATCCTGACGGCCATGTCGGTCGCGTACGCCTTCCTCACGTCGCTGCTGGTCCTGCCATCGGTGCTGGTCATCTGGGACCGGCTGTTCAACCGGAACCGGTCGATGGGGACCCTACCCGACGACGATATCTCGGCGGTCACCGACCAGGCTGCCGGCACCGACGACTGACACAGTATCCCGGTCGACCTCCGCCGTGTCACGCGGCTGGCGGTCGTGTCCACGGTGGACACACTTCTACAGACTTTATGCCCGCGGGAATCCTGGCACCGGTATGACTCACGTCGTTATCATCGGTGCCTACGGGAGCGCCGGCGCGGCGACCGCCGGCGAACTCGTCGCGGAGGACGGGATCGAACTCACACTCATCGACGACGGCGATCCAGGGGGCGGCCTCTGTATTCTGGAGGGGTGTATGCCCTCGAAGGAGGTCCTCTCTGCGGCCGCCCACCGCTTCCAGGCACGCCACGATCATCGCTTGGTCGGTGACGTCCCCGACATCGATCTGGATGCCGTCGTCGAGACGAAGAACGACCGGACACGCTGCTGGGCCGGTCACCGCCGGGACTCCATCCACGAGATGGCCGAACGCGACGACGTCGAGTTCGTCCACGACACCGCGACCGTCGTCGACGACCACACCGTCCGCGCCGGCGGCACCGACTACGAGGCCGACTACATCGTCGTCGCGACCGGCTCGTCGGTCAACGTCCCGGACACCCCGGGTATCGAGGACGTAGAGTTCATGACGAGCAAGGACGTCCTGCACGCGACCGAACTGCCGGACTCGGGCATCGTGATGGGATTCGGCTACATCGGCATGGAGATGGTGCCCTATCTCGCGGAGGCCGGCGGGATGGACCTGACCGTCATCGAGCACGACGAACGGCCCATCGACGAGGCCGACCCGGCCTTCGGCGACGAGGCTCGCCGGATCTACGAGGACAACTGGGACATCGACATCCCCACGAACTGCTACGAGTGTGAACTCGAGGAGATTGCCGACGGCGGCGTCCGCCTTCACGTCGAGTTCGACGACGGCAGCGAGGACACCTACGAGGCCGACCAGCTGTTCTGTTTCACCGGTCGGCGGCCCACAGTCGACGGCCTCGGCCTGGAGAACGCAGGTATCACGCCCGAGGGTGACTGGGCCCGAGACACGATGCAGACGGCGGACGCCGACCACGTCTACGCCGTCGGCGACGTCAACGGGAAGGAACCGATCCTCCACGTCGCCAAGGAGCAGGGGTTCACGGCGGCCGAGAACATCGTCCGCCAGGAAGCAGGCGCCGAGCCCCAGTCCTACGAGAACGTCCACCACCACGTCATCTTCTCCGGGTTGGGCATCTATCCGTTCGCTCGTGTCGGTCACACCGAAGCGAGTGCCCAGGAAGCCGGCTACGACGTCGTGACGGCGACGCGGCAGGCCAGCGACGACGGCGTCTTCAAGTCCAAGGACGTCCCCGAGGGACTGGCGAAACTCGTCGTCGACGCCGACGACGGGACGGTGCTGGGCTGGCAGGGACTGCACTACCACGCCGACAGCTTCGCGAAGGCGCTCCAGATGGTCGTCGAACTCGGGCTGGACGTCCGCGAGCTACCCGACCGGGCCTACCACCCGACGCTGCCCGAGAACCTCGACGGCCTCATCCGGGACTGTACGGCCCAACTGGAGTGAGTCGGCCGGTCAGCAGTATCACCCGAGGTTCGCCTGCCGCCGGTTGAAGTAGGCGACGTGGTAGGTGTTGCTGACGACCCGCCAGAGGGGGATTCCAACCATGAAGTAGCCAAGTAATCCCAGCGCCAGCACGCCACCGGCCAGTGGGTTCCCACCGGATGTGATCTCGGCCAGGCCAGCGCCGGTCAGGACGACCGCGCCGAAGGGCACACCGAGCAACAGGGCGCCCAGGACGGCCTTCGTGAGCGTGAACCCGAGCGTACTGATCGGCGCTTCGGCGGTCATCGACAGCGACGTAGCGAACGACTCGACGACGCCGGCACCGCTGACGATGGCGATGTTGAAGAACTGGAAGGCGAGATACACCAGGGCGACGAGCAGGCCGACGAACGCGAACACCAGCAGGATCGGTCCCGCCGTCGACATCGGTGACGGCGACGCCCCCATCCCGGTCGCCGTGGTCCCCATCGGCATCGCGAAGACGGCGGCGAACGAGAGGACCATCACGACGACGAACGTCGGGATCCCCAGCAGCGCGTACCCGCCGAGCAACTTGAGATAGCTGTCGCCCAGTCCACGTGTGAAGTCGTCGACACCGGCGTTCCCGTTCCGGCCGGCGTAGATCAGTGACAGCAGGCCGGCGATGAAGGCCGGATAGATGAAAAACGACAGCAGGTTCCCGACGAGTGGAATCAGTCCGAGAACGAAGTTGACGACGGCGAACAGCGCCATCGCGGCACCACCCAGCAACAGGATGATCGGATTGTGTCGCAGCAGCTTGCTCGTGTCGGACAGCGATTTAATTGCAGCCCCCATGGAAGTATCGATTTCGGGACAGGTGGTAAATATATCGGAATCAGTGGCTGTCGACAGGAATATCGCGGACCTCGAACCGCGCCCCACCGTCGTCGCCCTCAGTGAGCGTGACGCTGCCGCCGTGGGCCTGTGCGATCTCCCTGACGATCCGGAGTCCCAGCCCGGTCCCGTCGTCGGCGGTGGTGTAGCCCCGTTCGAACACCTGCTCGCGGTCGGCTTCGGGAACGCCTGGGCCGTCGTCGGCGACGAAGAACCCGCGGTCGTTGGGTAACGGACCCATGCGGACTGTGACGCCGTCGCCCGGTGCCGCCGAACTGGCGTGTTCGACGCTGTTCCGAAGGAGGTTCTCGAACAGTCGCCGGATCCGGTTCCGGTCTCCCTCGATGGCGAAGTCGTCGACGAGTTCCAGCGTCCCGACGTCACTGCCGACGGCGGCCCAGGCAGGCGTGACGACCGCGTTTGCCGCGACGGTCTCCGTTTCGACGACCCGCTCACCCGAGCGGGCCAGCGTCAGGAGGTCCTCGATGAGGTCGTTCATCCGGCCCAGCGACGTCTGGACTTTCGCGACGTGTTCCGGGTCCCCGTCGTACTCCGCGGCGATCAGATCGAGGTGGCCGACGGCGATGTTGAGCGGGTTGCGCAGGTCGTGACTGACGAGGCTGGCGAACTCGTCCAGTCGGTCGCGTTCGCGGGTCAACTCCCGCTCCTGTCGCTGGCGCTCCCGTTCGTAGCTGACCCAGTTGCCCATCAACTCGACCAGCGTGACCTCCCACTCGGCAAACGGGTCCTCGCGGATCGACTGGTCGTAGAAGCAGAACGTCCCCGTGATGTCGTTCTCGACTTCGACCGGTGTCCCGAGATAGCAGACGACACCCATCTCGGTGAAACCGGCCCGATCGGTCAACTCCGGGGCCTGTTCGGCGATATCTGAGAGGACGAGCGTCTCCTCGTCGAGGATCGCCCGCTCGCAGTTCGTCGCCTCCAGTGGCACCACGTCACCGACGCTCGGCCCGTCGTCGGGCGCGTCGACGATATGGAAGGTGTAGTCCTCGCCCTCGACACGTGAGAGCGCCGCGAAGTCGGTCCCGAGTATCTCCTTCCCGATCGCCAGCAGGGACTCGACCTTCGCTTCGAATGACAGGTCCTTCTCGGAGACGACACGATACATCTCCCGGAGTGCCTGCTCGCGGTCGGTGATCTCCTGTTCCCGCTCGCGACGCTCGGTGATGTCACGGAAGTATACCGACAGGCCGGTCGAGGAGGGGTAGGCCCGAACCTCGAACCAGGTGCCCAGTCCCTCGTAGTAGGCCTCGAAGTTGACTGCGGTCTGCTCGTCTAGCGCCCGGTGGTACTGCTCGTAGAACTCCGTCCCGATGGCCTCGGGGATGACGTGCCAGATGTTCTCGCCGAGGAACGCGTCGTCTGCTCCTGGGCCGCTGGCGGCCTGGCTGATGATCTCCCGGCCACGGTCGTTGAGGTAGGTGAACTCCCAGTTTCCGTTCAGGGCAAAGAAGGCGTCGGTCATCCGGTCGAGGATGGCAGCGCGCTCGTCCCGTTCGGAGACCGCCGTGAGGACACGACGGAGCAACACCGGCGTCTGGTCGTCGATGGGCGTCTTCGCCAGGTAGTCGGTGACGTCCAGACTGATCGCATCGCTGGCGACCGACTCGTCGCCGTCGTCGGTAAACAGCACGAACGGCAGGTCGGGTGCCCGCTCTCTGACCTCGCCAAGCAGGGCGATACCGGTCCTGTCCGAGAGCGTGTACTCGCTGACGATACAGTCAACCTCCTCGTTGGCGAGGATGTCGAGTGTGGCCGAGACGGAGTCACAGGTAGTAACCGTGACCGGCGTACTCGCGTCACGAACAGCAGCGGCGACTGCGGTCGCGGCGTCGGTGTCGTCGACGTACACCAGATGAATCTCACCCTCCGCTTCCCTCCCCACCCCGATTGCATCGGGGGTATCCATATACTACCGTCTGGCACTGCAATGGTAAAGAACACCGGGATACGTGACGTTTCGTGAACGTGACCCGTTACGATTCCGGCGAGCGATCAGCCAGGACCGGAATCTCGTCGAGTCGTTCGTCCGGCAGGGTATCCCAGTCGACGCCGCGTGGCCGGTCGTACGGTGTCGCCGTCCGCACGTGTCGCTCAGGCGTGACGACAGCGTCCATCGGAACGTCGTGGTCGGCGACGGGAACCGACACTGCATCGACGGCGCCGGAAGGCCCACCGACGACCTGTAGTTCGTGGACCGTCGTCACGACTGTCGTGGCCGTGTCCACGAGTCCGAGTTCCGCCAGCACGGCGAACTCCAGGTCGCTGAACCCCTCGCCCTTCCCGATCCGGGCGCCATCCTCGGTGACCGCGACAGAGCCAGAGACGACGAGGTCGATGGTCGGGACGGCCTCGGGCCCGACCTGGTCGGCGTGGGCAGCGACGTTCGAGACGGTCGGCGCGGACTCGATGTCGGCCAGTTCGGCCGGATCGAGTTCGTAGAAACACCGCTCGTCGCGCAGTCGCGGGACGGCCATGTACACCGTCTTCCCGGCCCGTAGCGCCCGGCGACGGACGGGCAACTGCGGCGCGTCGGGGTTGGCCTTGATCGTCTCGGCGTCGTTCCAGACCGTGGTCTCGGCCAGTCGCTGGGCGGCCCGGTCGGCGCCCTCGAAGTTCGGGATGCGGCCGTGTGGCGGGAAGGGAAAGCGCGCGACGCTCTCGGCTTCGAGCGCGTCCCACACCTGCTGGCGAATCGTCTCTTTGTTCATCTCAGGAGGTCAGTTTCGCGTCGTCGGTCGTCGCGTCGAGTTCGGCGATCCGTTCCTCGCAGTCGGTACACTGGACGCCGACGACCTCGTGGATGCCACAGCAGGCCTCGACGGTGTCGCTGGTCTCGGCGACGGTGCCACCACAGGCCGGACAGCGCTCGACGAGGGTCCTGATCGTCCCGAGTGCATCCAGGCGCTGTTCGAGCGGGACGCCTGCCCAGTCGTCGGTCCACTCCGCGAGGACCGCGTCGGCGGCGACGTCGACGGCGAGCGCGCTCTCGGAGGGCCAGTTTCGGACGCGCTTCTCGACGACGTAGGCGGGGAAGGGTTCGTCCTCGCGAGCGATGGTGTCGGCCTCGACGTCGAACAGCCGCGCCAGGCGTTCGCGGACCACCGACTCCGCGGCGTCCGGTCCGACACGACCGTCGAGGGCGCTCCGGAACCCGTCGGTCAGTGTTGCCTCGCCACCCTCGTCCGCGACGACGCCGGCGTCCCGGAGGAACTGGTCCACGTCGACGGCGTTCTCGCGGTGCTGTTCGACCTTCTTGAGCGTCTCCCACTCCTGCTCGGCCGCCGGATCGCGCGGCGTCGCCGGCTCCTTGCCGAACGCGCGCAGCACGGACTCGGGGAGGTACCGTTTCGTCAACGTCGGCGTCCCCGGCACGAGATACCCCTTGAAGTAGATGGCCGACAGCGAGAGGCCCAGCAACACCCCGGCCAGTTCCACCGACAGGAGCGCCGCCGTGGCACTCGCGACACCCGCGATGCCGAGGTTGAGTATCGTGCACGGCCAACAGCGGTTCTCGCCGGTGTAGGCCGGGTCACGGAGCTGGTCGATCACCGACGCGCCGTCACTGCTCATGGAACACGACTGGAGCGGCGCTCGGGTAAAAGAGTCGGTCCCTCATCCTTCGATACGTACGGTCGTCTCGGCGGCGACGCCCTTGCCGACCGCGTCGGGGACGTTGAGCGCGGCCCCGATGGTGTACTCGCCAGGCCCCGCGGGCTCCCATTCGTCCTCGCTGACCCGGAACGACTGGCGCCAGTTCCGGGTGAACACCTTGCGCTCGCCACGGTCGAAGGTGAAGGCGCCGCGCTCGTCGGCCATGTCACGCTCGACGTGGGAGGCCTCGGGCACGTCGTCGACGTGCCAGGTCCACAGCAGCGGCGACTCGGTCGAGAGTGTCACCGGGATCGGGAGCGCGTTGCGCATCGTCACCCGGATCGGGATCGTCTCGCCGACCGCGAAGACCTCCGTGGGCGTCTCGACGGCAACCGACAGCGCCCGGTAGCGCAGCCAGTCCGGGACGAGCAGGCTGCTCAGCCGCTTGCCGGGGACCGACCGCATCGCCTGGGGCCGGACCTCGTCGTCGCGCTCGTTGGGCGCGAACGAGTCGTCGTCGTCCCGAGAGATGGCCTGTGATTCGTAGATGCGACGCATTGGTTGTGATAGGAGTGCAGTCGTGGAAACCGTTTCGACGCTCAGTCGTCGGCAGCCGCCCCACCGGTCGCGCTGGCGTGCTCGTCGTCGAAGCGGTCCTCGTAGAGCAGGCAGGCGATCGAGTGGCTCTCGCCGGTCTCGATCATCTCGGGGTGGTGTTGCTCACACGGCGACTCGAATGCCCGGTCGAGATGCTCGGTCGCGCCCTCCATATCGCCGTCGTGGAGCAGGTCGACAGCCGTCGCGAGTTCGTTCTCCGCGTCCGGGTCCGGCACCCGCGCGGGGAGATCGAACTCCGCGCGGACCAGGTCGCCCAGCGTCGCCCGGTCGGCGGTCGCCGGGTCGTCGGTCTCGTCGGTGACGGCGGTGACCGACTCCAGCCCTTCGGCCTGGTGCAGCCGGAGCTTCAGGTCCATGATCGACCGCCAGACGTCCTGTGGCAGGTCGTAGCCCTCGGGCTGGATGATCTCCGGACAGCGGGTGTGGAACCGACAGCCCGACGGCGGGTTCATCGGCGACGGGACCGTGCCGGGGAGGAAGATCTCCTCGCCCTCCCACAGCGGGTCCGGTTCCGGCACCGCCGACAGCAGTGCCTCCGTGTAGGGGTGGTACGGCGGTTCGAACACCTCGCGGGTGGTGCCGACCTCCGCGAACTCGCCCAGGTACATCACGCCGATGCGGTCGGAGATGTGCTCGACCACGCTGAGGTCGTGGGCGATGAAGATGTACGACAGCCCCAGTTCCTCCTGCAACTCCTCCAGGAGGTTGAGGATCTGTGCCTGGACAGAGACGTCCAGTGCCGACACCGGCTCGTCACAGATGATGACCTCCGGGTCGACCGCCAGCGCGCGGGCGATGCCGATGCGCTGGCGCTGGCCGCCGGAGAACTCGTGTGGGTAGCGGTGGGTGTGGCTGGGGTTCAGGCCAACCGTCTCCAGCAGGTCGTAGATCCGCTGTGTCCGTGCCTCGCCGGAGGCGATGTCGTGGATGTCCAGCGGTTCGCCGATGATGTCACCGACGGTGAGCCGCGGGTTCAGGCTGGCGAAGGGGTCCTGGAAGATGTATTGCAGGTCCTTTCGGAGGTCCCGGAGTTCACCAGACCCCATCTCCGTGAGGTCGTCCCCGCGGTAGTAGACCGAGCCGTCGGTCGGCTCGGTGAGCCGCAGGAGGGTGCGACCGAGTGTGGTCTTCCCACAGCCGCTCTCGCCGACGACACCCAGTGTCTCCCCTTCCATGAGTTCGAGGTCGACGCCGTCGACGGCCTTGACCTGCTGCTCGCCGCCCAGCAGGCTGTCGATGAAGCCACTGGAGGCGTCGTAGTACTTCGTGACGTTCTCCGCGCGGAGGATCGGTTCCTCACCAGGCATCCTGTTCCTCCTGTCGGTTCGCGTCGATGTCGTCCGGGCCCACGTCCAGGTCGTCGTCGACGACGACCTCGTAGTCGAGGTCGCCGTCGAGGTCGCCGGTGTAGGCCAGACACGCGCTGGCGTGGTCGGCGTCCGCGTCGGCGGGTTCCCCTGTCTCGGGGTCGACCAGGCCGGGCTGTTTGCGCGTACAGGACTCCTCGGCGTAGGGACAGCGCGGGTGGAAGCTACACCCGGGCGGTACCTCCACGAGGTCCGGCATCGTCCCCGGGATGGTCTGGAGCCGGTCCCGGGTGTCCCCGATCCGCGGAATCGAGCTCATCAGCCCGACCGTGTAGGGGTGTTTCGGGTCGTAGTAGAGCTCCTCGACCGGCGCCTTCTCGACCGGCCGGCCGGCGTACATCACCATCACGCGCTCGCAGATCTTGGCGACGACGCCCAGGTCGTGAGTGATCAACTGGACCGCGGTGTCGAACTCCTCGGCCAGATCCTCGATCTGATCTAAGATCTTCGCCTCGGTGGTCACGTCCAGCGCGGTCGTCGGTTCGTCGGCGATCAGCAGGTCCGGGTCACAGGACAGCGCCATCGCGATGACGGCGCGCTGTTGCATCCCGCCGGAGAACTCGTGTGGGTAGTCGTCGTACCGGCTCTCGGCGTCCGGGATGCCCACGCGGTCCAGCAGGCGGATCGTCCGTTCGCGGGCCGCGTCGTCGTCGTAGTCCATGTGGTGGCGGATCGCCTCCGAGATCTGCTCGCCGACGGAGTAGACGGGGTTGAGCGCGGTCTGTGCGTCCTGGAAGATCATCGCGATCTCGTTGCCACGCACCGACCGGATCTCCTCGTCGCTCATCGACAGCAGATCCTCGCCCTTGAACCGGATCTCGCCGCTCTCGATGCGACCCGGACTCTCGATGAGTCGCATCAGCGACAGCGCGGTGACGCTCTTGCCGGCGCCGCTCTCGCCGACGACGCCGAAGGTCTCGCCGGCTTCGATCTGGTACGAGAGGTTGTCGGCGGCCGTGACGACCCCGTCCTCGGTGTAGAAGTTCACCGTGAGGTCGTCGACTTCGAGGAGGCTCATCCGCCACCTCCCTGGCCAACGTTGCCGACCTCCTGGGCGTCCAGGGCGTCGTTGACGCCGTCACCGATCATGTTCATGGCCATCACGAACAGGAAGATGGCCCCGCCCGGGAACACCGTCGCCCACCAGGGGATGGTCCCCTGTGGGCCCTGGATCAGCGTCTCGCGGGTCTGGTCCAGCATCGTCCCCCACTCGGGCGTGCCGGGCTCGAAGCCCAAGCCGAGGAAGCCGAGTGCGGCGACGCCGATGACGACCGTCCCGATAGCCAGCGAGGCCTGGACGATCAGCGGCGCCATCGCGTTGGGCACGATGTGGCGGAAGATGACCGACCGGTCGCGTGCGCCCAGCGCCTGAGCGGCCAGGACGTACTCGTTCTCCTTCACCGAGAGGATCTCCCCGCGGATGATACGCGCGTAGCCGGTCCAGCCGGGCACGCAGAACGCCACGACGAGCGGCCAGTAGCCGCCACCGAGCAGCGCGACGATGACCAGCGCCAGGACGAGCCCTGGGAACGCGATCATGACGTCGACGAACCGCATCAGCACCTCGTCGACCCAGCCGCCGTAGTACGCCGCGACGGCCCCGTAGATGAGGCCGAACGTCGCGGTGATACCGACGACCACGAAGCCGATGGAGATGCTGCGGCGCCCGCCGACAAGTACCCGCGAGAACAGGTCACGCCCGGAGGCGTCCGTTCCCATCGGGTGGGCAAGCGTGGGCGGGTCGTAGCGGCCGACGCTTGGGTCGCTCAGGTAGAGGATGTTGCTGGGGTCGTAGGGCGCGATGGCGAACGGCTGGACGGTGACGCCGCCGAGGGTGATCGGCCGCGCGAAGATCGCCAGCAGCGACATCGCCGCGACGACGTAGACGCCGATCATGGCGACGCGGTTCTGGCGGAACCGGTCGAGCGCACGCCGCCACCGGCTCACCGTCTGGCCGCCCGTCTCTTCGCTCCAGTCCGACAGTGGTTCTCGCTCGGTCACTCGGTCCGTGTCGAATCCGGTCACCCGGATACGTCCTCGTTCAGTTGACATTGTCAATCGTACCTGATCCGTGGGTCCAGTACCGCGTACATGATGTCAGCCGCCAGGTTCGCCAGGATGATCGCCACCCCGATGAAGAGGGTGATCGCGAGGATGAGATCGATCTCGCGGTTCCTGACAGCGCCGACGAGCGCCTGTCCCAGTCCCGGCCAGCCGAAGACCGACTCGACGACGACCGACCCGGCGACGATACTCGCGGTCAGGAAGGCTGCGACCGTCGTCACCGAGATCAGGGAGTTCCGGAGGACGTGCTTGAGCACGACCGTCCGTTCGGGCAGCCCCTTCGCTCGTGCGGCTGTCACGTACTCCTTGTTCATCTCCTCGGCCATCGACGAGCGCATGATACGCATCAGCGTCGAGGCCGACGCGGTACCGATGGTGATCCCCGGCAACAGCAGGTACCACAGCGTCGATGGGTGATACAGCGGCTTCCGCGGGGGTAACACCGGCCACGCACCGATGATGAGCGAGCCGACGAGGATCAACATCAGCCCGAGCCAGAAGTTCGGGATCGAGATCCCCGACAGCGCGACGAAGCGGCTGACGTGGTCGCCGAACTCGTCCTTGCGGACGGCCGCGTAGATCCCGGTCGGGATGGCGATGATGACCGCGAATACCCAGCCGAACAGCCCCAGCGCGATGGTCTCGGGGAGCCGCTCGACGATGACGTCGCTGACGGCACGGTCGGTCGCGATGACCGTCCCGAAGTCCCCGCTGAGGACGTCGGTCAACCACTGGATGTACTGCGACCAGATGGGGTCGTTCAGCCCGTACCGGGCGCGCAGTCTCGCCTCTTCGGCCGGCGAGATGTCCGGGTTCAACGCCACCACCACGTCGATCGGATCACCCGGTGTCAGCTGGACCAGTGCGAACGTGATTACGGAGACACCGAACAGTATCGGGAACACCAACAACAACCGCTTGACGATGAATCGTCGCAGGCTCATGTTCTAAAATGGGATCGACCGTCGTTACTGGTCGAGGTAGGTGACCTGTTGGTCGGGCGCGTTGTACATCGCGTACCCGACGACGTCCTGGGTACTGGGGTAGGTGTTGAACCCTTTGACGTTGTTGTTGACGACCCCGACCAGTGTGCTGTGTGTGCCGTACGAGTTGGCGTTCTGCTCGAGGATCGTCTCCCAGACCGCTTCGTAGCGCTCGGCACGGAGCGACGGGTCCTCGACGACGTCGACGCCGTAGCGGGCTTCCCGGAGCTCCTGATTGAGCTCGTCGATGTCGATGTTCTGGAAGTTACAACACTGGGCGAAGTTGTCCGGGTGGTGGACGGACTTCGCGTAGCCGTGCGGGTTGAACCCACCGGAGAGGCCGATGAACGCGAGCTTTCCTTGCTGCCAGTATTCGGTACTCAGCAGTTGGCTGACGAACGTCAGGAACTCCTTGGTGTTGACGGTCACGTCGAAGAACTCCGTCTGGTTCATCGACTCGGCGATGAGTTCGACGGTCCGGACGCGGTCGTCGTTGTCGGAGTTGGTCTCCAGCGTGACCTCGATGGGTGTCTCGATGCCCATCTCGTCGACGGCCTCCTGGGCGAGTTCTTCGGCCGCCTCGACCTCGTAGGTGTTGTAGCTCTTGAGCTCCTCGACCATCGCCTCGTAGTCGGTCGAACCGGCACCGGCCGCGAGCGGGGGCAGCGGGACCCAGGCGGGCTTCTCCCAGCCCTGGAAGATGTTGTTCGAGATGCTCTGGCGCGGAATCAGCTTGTTGACGGCACGGCGGAGCTTGGCGTTCGTCCAGGGCTCTTGCTTGACCGGGAACTGCAGGAACGTGTAGCCGGCGCCGTTGGTCGGTGCCGTCCGGAAGTCCTCGGACTCCTTGTAGTTGGTCAGCGTGCTCGCCGTCAGCCCGAAGGCCATGTCGATCTCGTCGTTCTGGAGCGCGGCCGAGCGCTGGGCGTCGGAGCTGATGATCGAGATGTCGACCTCGTCGACGGCCGGCCCGTTCGGGAACTCCGAGGGGCCGTCGAACCAGTCTTTCATCCCGGTCTCGAACCAGTGGTCCTCGAACTTCGTGAACCGGGCGAAGTCCTCGTTCGAGAACTCGGCGAGCTGGAACGGACCGGTTCCCAGCGGCGTGTTCCCCTGGCGGGGGTCCATCTCACCGAGCGCAACGTTGTCGGTAATCTCCGACGGGTAGATCGGGAACTCGCCGAGTTCACGGATCGCAGCCGCGTCGGGGCTCTGGGCGTAGAGGTTGACGGTGTAGTCGCCGTCGGCTTCGATGTGCAACAGCGAGTCGTACACCTGGCCCGAAAGCGCGGAGTTCTGGAGGCGGTTGTAGGAGGCGACTACGTTGTCGGCGGTCATCTCCTCGCCGTTGTGGAAGGTGACGCCCTCGTGGAGCTGGAACTGGAAGTGCATCCCGTAGGTACCGTCGGCGACGGCGTCGGCTGCCTCGTCGACGGTCAGAATCTGGGCCTCGTCGCCGCCGGAGGGATCGCTCGGGTTGTCGGGATGCTGGACGACGATCTGTTTGTCGGTGTCGATGAACACCGCTCCTTCCTCGCCCTCGGCGTACGGGGCGGTGGTCATGTAGTCGGTGTAATCGCTCGCGCTCGCTTCCTGGACGTCGACACGCTCGTAGGACTCGGCCAGCCACGAGTAGATCTCACCGCTGGCACTCGTCGTGGTCAGCCCCTCGAAGATGAGGTTGTGCATGATCGACGCCTGTGCGGAGGAACTCTCCGCGAACTCGAAGGTGTCGGGGTTGGCGCCGACCGCCGTCCGGAAGGTGCCGCCTTCCTGGATCTCGCTGGGGGTAACTTCGACGCGGTCCTGAACGGGGTCGACAGAACCGCTGCCGCCGTCGCCGCCACCGCTGCCACCGCTGCCGCCGTCGCCTTGACAGCCGGCGACCGCTGCAGCGGCCAGCCCGGCCGCGCCTCGCATGAGTGTTCGTCGGGACAGTGCGTCAGGGAGGACGTCCGCAGGTACTCTATCCATAGTGGAATCTCCTGAGCTACGTTGACACTGAAACCCCTAAATTAAGAATGTTATGTATGTTTATGGCCGTCTCATAGGCTGTAATGCGGAGAGAGCATTTCGACGAACACTCGACATGCGCAAGGGTAATTTTAACCGCCCCTTACCTGACAGAAAACGCGAGGCTGGGTGTTTCGGGCGCGTTACCGATGTCGCGCGAGCAGCGCACTCGCGAGCAGCGCGAGCAGCGCACCGAAAACGGTGAAACCAGGGCCACTACCGCCGGTCGTGGTCGGATCGGTGTCGACTGCTGCCGTCGTGGACTGGTCTGTGGCGGTCGCCGCCGTGTCCGCGGGCGTCGCGGTGATCGGCTGGCTCTCGGTCGCGGTGGGTGTCTCCGTCCGGGACGACTCGACCGCCGACCGCGGGACGTAGACGTCACTACTGTACTGGTCCGGATAGAAGCCGGCCGTCAGGTTGTGTACAGCGGTGACGACGCTCCGTGGGGCCGGCTGATTGAGGTCCCGGGTTCGGACCCGGACCGTCGCGTTCCGCTCGCCAGCGGTCGTGCTGGCGTAGGGCTCCCTGGTGACGATACCTGGATCGCGCGTGACGACGATGATCTCCGGATCTAGCTGGAGCAGAACCTCGTTGCTCAACTGCGGATAGCCGGTGTGGTCGCGCGCGGCCACGTTGTCGGCGCCAGCGACCTCGAAGAGTGCGTCGATGAAGGTATCGTCGGCGGCGACGAAGCCGCTCCCCAGCGGGTAGAGCGCCTTCGGGCGGGACTCGGTGTCGGCGGTCACCTGCTGGACGGCCTCGACGTTGGCGTCCATCCAGGCGTTGGCCGTCTCGGCACCGTCACAGTTCCCGGTCAGTCGGCCAATGGTGGTCGTCTTCTCCCGGATATCGTCGATATCGGTCGCAGCACGGAGGTGATAGACCGTCAGTCCAGCGTCACGCAGGGCCTGGACGTCGCCCGCACTCGCGTTCGGCGTGATGACCAGGTCAGGGTTCGTCCCGACGACTTTCTCGACGTCGACGCCGAACCCGGCCGAGACGTTCGTCCGCTCGTCGGCACCGTCCAGATACGAGGCGTACTGCGTGAGACCGACGACCTGGTCACGGCCGCCGATCTCCCACATCGTCTGTGCTGCCGAGGGGTTCGTCGTCGTCACCCGCTCCGGGCGCTCCTCGATGGTGATCTCGGTCCCGGTCGCGTCAGTCATCGTGACCGGGAAGCTACAGTGGTTGCTCGTCGTCGTCTCTGTTGCCGTCGCCGGCGCGATACCGACCGCAGAGGTCACGAGGATCAGTCCGACAAACAGCGTCGTGTACCGTCGCATCGTCTAGAGGGCGCCAGAGGAACAATAAATATTTAACTACTCCAAGTGGGCTTGTAACCATGCATTCCGCGGGGCGGACGATCACGTGGTCTGCGGGGCTCGTGGTGCTGTTGCTCGCCGTCGTCACCGTTAGCGCCGGGATCGGGCCCGTCTGGATCCCGCCCGAATCGGTGGCGAAGGTGCTGCTCAACGCCGTCGCGGTCCCGACCGGGGTCTCGCTGGCCGGCGGTATCGAGGTGACCACGACCTCGCTGTTCTCGTTCCCTGTGAAGGACCTCCAGACACAGATCGTGATGCAGGTCCGCCTGCCGCGGATCGTCCTCGGTGCCGTCGTCGGGTTCTCGCTTGCGGCCGCGGGCACGGTGATGCAGGGGGTCTTCCGGAATCCGATGGCGGATCCCTCGATCATCGGCGTCTCCTCTGGCGCGGCCGTCGGGGCTGTCGGATTCATCGTCCTCCCGCTGGCGCTCCCGTGGGGGATGGGCCTCCGGGGTGCGGCGTTCATCGGCGCGTTGCTCGCCACGTTCGGCGTCTACCTCATCGCGACTCGCAACGGACAGACGCCGGTCGCGACACTCCTGCTCGCCGGCGTCGCCGTCCAGACGTTCCTCGGCGCCGTCGTCTCGTTTCTCCTGCTCCAGAGCGGCGAGAGCATGCGACAGGCCGTCTTCTGGCTGATGGGCCACCTCGCCAACACCGCCTGGACCGACGTGACGGTCAGTCTCACGCTGGTCGCTGTGCCGTTCCTGCTCCTCCTCGCGTACACGCGCGACCTCAACGTCCTCCTGCTGGGCAGCGAGGACGCCCAGAGTCTCGGTATCGAGGTCGAGCGGAGCAAGCGCGTCCTGCTGGCCGGGTCGGCCGTCGTCACGGCTGCCGGCGTGGCGGTCTCCGGGGTCATCGGTTTCGTCGGCCTCATCGTCCCCCACGCCATGCGACTGGTCGTCGGGCCGGACCACCGTGTCCTGCTCCCGACGGCGGCGCTCGCGGGCGCCTCGTTTCTCGTCGCGACGGACACACTCGCACGCTCGGGCAGCGCGGAGATCCCGGTCGGCATCGTCACCGCCGCGCTCGGTGCGCCCTTCTTCCTCTATCTGCTGCGAAAGCGGGAGGTCCACGAGCTATGAGTCACGGCCCCGTCGTCGACGTGGTCGACGTCTCGGTGTCGCTGGCCGACCAGCGGGTGCTCTCGGACGTGGACCTCGCGGTCGAGCAGGGGACGCTGGTGGGGCTCGTCGGCCCCAACGGTGCGGGCAAGACCACGCTGTTGCGGACCGTCGGCGGGACGCTGGACCCGGATACCGGGAGCGTGACCGTCGCCGACAGGGACATCCACGAGTGCGGTGCCAGAGCTGCCGCGCAGTCTGTCGCCCGCCTCCCCCAGTCGACCACGCTGTCGTTCGACTTCACCGTCGAGCAGGTCGTCGAGATGGGGCGGACGCCGCATCTGGGCCGGTTCGACCGGCTGGGGCCCGAGGACGGCGAAGCCATCGAGCGTGCGATGGAGCGGGCCGAGGTCGCCGAGTTCGCCGACCGGCGCGTCACGTCGCTGTCCGGCGGCGAACGTCAGCGTGTGCTGCTGGCGCGCGCGCTGGCACAGTCGACGCCGGTCCTGTTGCTGGACGAACCGACGGCGAGTCTCGACATCAACCACGCCGTCCGCACGCTGGAACTGGTCTCGGAACTCGTCGAGGCTGGCAAGACCGCCGTCGCGGCCATCCACGACCTCAACCTCGCGGCGCGGTACTGTGACGAACTCGTCCTCGTCGCCGACGGGCAGATCCAGGCAGCCGGGCCGCCCGGCGACGTCTTCGGTGCGGAGACGCTGGGCGAGGCGTTCGACACGACCGCGCTCGTCACGGACCACCCGGTCACCGACGCGCCGCTGGTGACGCCGCTTCCGGACCGCACGAACGCTTCCGGCCGGATCCACGTCGTCGGGACCGGACAGCCGGCGGCGTCCGCGCTCTCACGACTCGCAGGCGTGGGCGTCGCGGTGACACTCGGCGTCGCGCCCGCCGGCGACGTCGCGACCGACCGTGCGGCCACGCTGGACTGCGAAGCGGTGACGGTTCCGCCGTTCGCCGGCATCGACGAGCGATCCCGCCGCCGGGCGGTCGAACTCGCACGTGACGCTGCCGCCGTGGTAGTGGCCGGCGACGTGGCACCGGGGAACCAGGCGGTCGTCGACGCAGCACAGACGACCGTCAGGGTCGACGGCCAGGCGAATATCGACCATGTGCTCACCGCGCTGGACGAGGGGAGCCACCCCCAGCAGCGGTCGGCCGGCGACGACTGATCGCCAGGACTCGACCGCGAGACTCAACACCGCTGGCTCCCCAACGACAGGCGTGGACGACACCAAAGCGTGGCTCCGGGACCGTCCGTACTACGAGGGACAGATCGCCGCCGAGCGGACGGTCCCCGCCCGTGACGCGACACTGGCGGACTGCGACCTCGATTCCCGAGTGGCCGGTGTCCTGGCCGAGGAGGGGATCGATTCGCTGTACGCCCACCAGGCCGCGGCCATCGAGGCGACCCGCGCGGGCGAGAACGTCGTCCTGGCGACCGAGACGGCCAGCGGGAAGAGTCTCGCGTATACGGTCCCGTCCTTCGAGCGAGCACTGGACCGGCGGGCGACGACGCTGTATATCGCGCCGCAGGTCGCGCTCATCAACGACCAGACCGAGACGCTCTCTGAGCTGGCACAGGGCCTGGGCTTCGCCTCGGGCGTCTCCGTGGCCCAGTACACCGGACGGCAGTCGAAATCCGAGAAGGAAGCTATCCGCGAGCGCCAGCCGACGGTCCTGCTGACGACGCCGGACATGCTCCACTACGGTATCCTCCCGCACGCACACCGGCTCTGGGACTGGTTCTTCCAGCGACTGGAGACGGTCGTCGTCGACGAGGTCCACGGCTACCGCGGCGTCTTCGGCAGCCACGTCTCGCTCGTGTTGCGGCGCCTCCAGCGCATCGCCGAACGCTTCGACAGCGACCCCGACTGGGTGTGTTGCTCGGCGACTATCGGCAACCCCGTCGAACACGCCGCATCGGTCACCGGCCAGTCCGAGGCGTCGTTCACCCTCGTCGACGAGGACACGAGCGCCAGCGGGCCGCGCCACTGGCTGTTGTGGAACCCCCCGGAGTACGAGAGTGAAGGCGGGTGGGGCAGCGGCCGACGCAAGTCCAGCCACGTCGAGACAAAGCGGCTGTTCGTCGACCTGGTCGAACGAGGCTACCAGACCGTCGTCTTCGCCGGCTCGCGCCAGACGGCAGAACGGTACGCCGACGAGAGTGCCAGCGACCTGCGCGACCGCGGCGAATTCGATCTCGCCGACAGCGTCGGCGCCTACCAGGCGGCCCTGACCAACGAGCGCCGGCGCGAACTCGAATCTCGCCTCCAGTCGGGCGACCTGCGCGGCGTCTGGTCGACGAGCGCGCTGGAACTGGGCGTCGACGTCGGCGGGCTGGACGCCGTCCTGCTCGACGGCTATCCCGGCACCCGCATGCGGGCGTTCCAGCAGGCCGGGCGCGCAGGCCGTGGCACCGACCCGGCGCTCGTGGTCCTGGTCGGCGGCGAGGACCAGCTCGACCAGTTCGTCATGCGCACACCGAGCGAACTGTTCGAGAAACCCCCGGAGCGGGCGGTTACCAACCCCGAAAACGACCAGCTCCTGCCGGACCACGTCCACGCGGCCGCCCGCGAGAACTGGCTCTCGCCCGACGACGACCGCCACTTCGGGCCGACGTTCCCCGACGTCGTCTCGGACCTCGAAGCCGCGGGGACGCTGGACCGCCGGACGACCGACGACGGGATCCGCTGGCTCGCCAACGGCACTCCACACCACGAGATGAGTCTGCGGACCGTCGACGACCGCGAGGTGAAACTGGTCGCCGACGGTGACGTGCTCGCGACGCTGCCCTTCGAGGACGCACTCCGGGACGCCCATCCCGGCGCGATCTACCACCATCAGGGGCGCCGCTACGAGGTGACCGACCTCGATCTGGCGACGGGCGTCGCCGAACTAGACCGCACCTGGGCGGATTACTTCACCCGTGTGCTCCACGACAAGACCATCACCGTCGAGGCGGACCACCAGGACCGGACGCTCGTGGCCCGCCCCGACGTCCCTGTCCGGTTCGCGTCGGTGACGATGCGCAAGCAGATCACGGGCTACGAGCGCCGCCACGGGTCCTCGGGGGAGGTGCTCGGCCAGCGCTCGCTGGACCTCCCCGAGACCACGCTGGAGACGAAAGCACTCTACTACACTGTCCCCGAGGACCTCGAAGCCGAGGCGCGCCGCGTGACGGCTACGGACGACGCGACGGCCGGACAGTCGACAGCTATCGAGACGGGGCTGGGCGATTTCCCCGGGTCCATCCACGCCGCCGAGCACGCGATGATCTCGATGTTCCCCTTCGAGTACCTCTGTGACCGGGGCGACATCGGTGGCCTGTCGACGCCGCGCCACCCGCACACGGGCGCGCCGACGATCTTCGTCTACGATGGCTATCCGGGCGGTGTGGGGCTGACCCGCGCCGGCTACGCGGACGTCGACTCGCTCATGAAAACGACGCTGTCGATGCTCCGGGGCTGTCCCTGTGCGGACGGCTGTCCGGCCTGTGTGCAGTCGCCCCACTGTGGCAACGCCAACGACCCGCTGGACAAGACTGGTGCTATCGCCTTGCTGGACGGACTGACGGACGACTGAGCTGCTCAGGGCGCGATACGGATGTGACCGCTCCGGAAGACGGTGACGGTACAGCCGTCGTAGGTGAACGTGGTGTGGTCGGTCGGATCACCACCCGCTCGCTCCGGTTCGAACAGCGACTCCAGCGCGTCCGGCTCGATCGCCTTCGCGAGCGGCGACATCGCTGCAGCGTCCTCGCCAGTGAGTGCGGCGACCGCGGTACAGACGGTGTAGTTCACCGGAACCGTCCCCGTCCAGTCGTGGTGTGTGTGGTACGTCCCCGTCTGGGGGTCGTACCCCCGTTTTTGCCGGGGTTCTCTGTCCATGCTCGTCATGCCTGGGGCGTACTCCTCGGTCACTGCTTCCCGTTCCTGTCACTTTGTTAGCGACTCTCACCTGGATCTGTGTGACAGCTTACTCTCCCGAATGGAGCGTATACGGAGGTTACTCGAACCCTGTCAGGCTATGCGAGACTGAACGTCACCACGTCGACACGGGTTCGCGATCGCGGCCCGATCTCGCACCGCTCAGCCAACGCGCTCGTCGAGGATTAACCTCGTCTTCGTGCTCGCGACCTCGTCCAACTCCCTGGCTTTCGTGATGAGATCGTTGACCGCGCCGGTGTCGGCGGCGTCGACGACGACTACGATGTCCTCTTCGCCCGAGACCTGCCAGACGAAGTCGACTTCGGGCCACTCGGCGATGCGGTCGGAGACTTCGGCCGTGTCGACGTCGACGTCGACGCCCACCTCGATCATCGACTTGACGTTCCCCGTTCGCGTGGCGATGGTGAACCGCTCGATGATCCCCTCGTCGATGAGGTTCTCGACGCGGTTCCGGACGGTCCCCTCCGAGGTCCCCACCTCGTCGGCGATCTCCGTGTACGGGGTGCGGGCGTCCTTCCGGAGGATCGAGAGTATCTCGCGGTCGAGTTCGTCCATCGAGATTAGACGCTACCCCGGCCCCCCTCTTGAGGATTACGAAATTCGTAACTCGACTTCGAAAGCAACCCTTATCAGCCACTATAGTATACGCATCTCGTAATGGCAGACGCATACGTGGCTCTGGAAGGCGAGCGCGTCGTGGAGGCCCGCGCTCGCGCACCGGGCACAGCACGCGGTGAACTGGTGTTCACGACCGCTTACACCGGCTACGAGGAGAGTCTCACCGATCCGTCCTACGAGGAACAGGTCCTGACGTTCTCGTATCCGCTGATCGGTAACTACGGCGTCCGCGAGGAACGCTTCGAATCCGACCGCGTCCACCCGCGCGCGGCGGTCGCCCGCGAGATGACCGACGACGTCGCCGAGTGGCTCGAAAGCGAGGGCGTCCCCGCCGTCGACCACCTCGATACCCGCGACATCGTCACCGAGATCCGCGACGAGGGTGCGATGAAGTGCGGCATCGCGGCCGGCCCCGACGCCACCGAGGAAGCCGCGCTCGAACAGCTCGCCCAGTGCAAGCACATGTCCGACCACACCGACATCGGCGCGCAGGTCTCGGTCGACGAGGTCCAGACCCACAATGCCGACGGCGACGGCGCCTCCGTGGCGCTGGTCGACTGTGGTGCGAAGGGCTCGATCATCGAGTCGCTGGTCGAACGGGAGGCGACCGTCCACGTCTTCCCCTACGACGCGAGCGAGGACGACGTCGCGGCCGTCGATCCCGACCTGCTGTTCATCTCGAACGGCCCCGGCGACCCACAGAACTTCGAGCAGGCCGGCGAACTCGTCGATACCTACGTGGGAGACGTTCCGCTGGCGGGCATCTGCCTGGGTCAGCAGGTCGTCGCCAACGCGCTGGGCGGCGAGACCGAGAAGATGGAGTTCGGCCACCGCGGGGTCAACCAGCCGGTCCGTGACCTGCGCTCGAACCAGGTCGTGATGACGACCCAGAACCACGGCTACACGGTCGCCGATCCCGGCGACAGCCTGGACGTGACCCAGGTCAACGTCAACGACGACACGCCGGAGGGTCTGGAGAACGACGACCTGGACATCATCACCCGCCAGTACCATCCCGAAGCAAATCCGGGTCCCCACGACTCGCTCGGCTTCTTCGACGATGTGCTGGCAATGGCAGAGGAGTAGGAGACGCTGAGCGTAGCGAAGCGTCTCCATACATCCGAGCGGCCCTCGAATGCGAACGGGGAGACGACCCGTGAGCAGAGAGTCGCCCTCGAATCAGCCCGATCGAAAAAACAGCTGGATTGCTACAGCCGAACCGCACCGGCCACGAACGCGACCAGCGGGACGGCCGCGGTGAGGTGGAACACGACGAGAACGGCCTGTCCGATAGTCGTGACACCCAGCGTCGGGGCGACAGCGACCACCGGGATCAGCATCCCGACGAAGACGGCGGCAGCCAATATCGTGAAGTTCCGAAGCGGACGCTCTGTCAGGCGGACGAGCGCGGCGTAGGCGACCGCTGCGCCGATGCCGGCGACGACGATGCTCCCGAGGATAGGACCAGTGGCGAACGGGCTCATCGCGCCCATCGGGCCGACGTCGAGCGCGAGGACGCCGACGATGCCACGTACCAAGAGCGTCGCGACGATGGCGACGAGCACGCCGACCGTGGTCCGGCGGGCGAGGTCACCAGCGCCTGTCGCAACTGGATACCGAGTGATTGCAGCTCCCATAGGATATGAGACACTTTCTACGAAGATAAATGCGGTAGTAACCTGCGAGTTACCTGTTCATTCGAGAGTGACGGCCACGTCGGTCCCCTCGCCGTCGGTCCGGAATTCGATGTCCCCGCCCAGCATCGACACGCCCCAGCTGACGATCCAGAGGCCGATGCCCGTCGAGTGCTCGAGTGAGGTCTCACGCCCCTTCTCGATCGGGGCCAGTTCGTCGGCTTCGATACCCGGGCCGTTGTCACTGATCGAGATCTCGACGCCATCGGCACCCTGGTCGTCGAGCGCGAGGACTGCGTGCGGTTCGTCGGTGTCGTTGTGTCGGAGCGCGTTCTCCAGAAGGCTCGACACCACGAGCGAGAGGACGCGGGGGTCCGCCTCGACCGGTGTCGCCCCCACCGGGAGGTCGACGTCGACCGTCGCGTCCGGGAACTCGGCGTTCAGTTCCGTCGCGACGGCACTCACGAGTTCGGTGAGGTCGACAGTCTCGGTTCGGGCCTGGCTACCGCGCAATCGCTCGAACTCTCGGGCCTTCTCACCGGTCGCGAGGAGTCGATCACCGCTCCGACGGATTGCTTCGGTCGATTCCTCGACCGCCTCGTCGTCGCTCCGCCGGGCGATGTTGTGGGCGTGGCCCATGATGACCGTCATCTCGTTGCGGAGGTTGTGTCGTATCACCCGGTTGAGGACGTCCAGACGCTGTTCTCGCTCGCGCTCTCGCGTGACCTCCTGGAGGATGACCGTCCGGCCTACGTCGCGGTCCGTCGGGTCCGTCAGCGGCGAGGTGACGACGGTGAACTGGCGGTCACGCCCGTCGCAGGTGACGGTGGCGATCTGGTGGTCCGACTCGCCGTCGGGGTCGATACCGACGACCTCGGGAAGCGGGCGTCCCAGGACGTCGTCTTCGTCGAGCTCGAACACGTCGACGGCGGCGTCGTTGACCGTGACCACCCGATCGGCGGTGTCGAGGACGAAGATCGGACTCCCGATATCGTCGACGGCCGAGCGTTCGGCGGCCCGCTCTGTCGTGGGGTTCGTCTCGAACATGTTGCTCCCGACGAAGGCGTAGCCGTCCAGCGCCAGGTGGGCCAGGAACAGCATCGGTGCCAGATTGAGCTGGGGGGCCGGTCCGAACTCGAACAGCCAGGGCAACGCACCCAGCGAGGGCGGGACGGTACTGAGTGCGACCGCGGTGGCCTCCGTCCGGTAGAGCGGGCCGTAGCTGATGACGGTCTCGACGAGCAAGAGCGCGCCCAGCCCGGTACACACCAGCACGAAGATGGCGACGAAGTAGAGGAGCGGTCCGAGCGCGTAGGTCGGGACCGAGAGGCCGAACACCGGCGCCGGTCGGAGGTCGGTCCAGAGCAGCGGGTGGTACTGGTGGGTCAGCACTAGTCCAGACCCCACTGCGGGCACCGCGAGCACCACCGCGGCCTGCCAGCTCCGGGCGGCTGCCGTCCGTCCGGTGTACTCCAGCGCGAACATGAGAAAGAGCGGGCCGGTCCAGAACGCGGCCAGCAACGCCAGTGCCTCCAGATGTGCGCGCAGGGGATAGGCAAAGACGAGCAGCCCCACACCGTAGACGAGACACCAGGTACCGATCGCGAGGATCGACGAGATGAACCAGTAGACGCCGGGACTCCCCCGGTGTCGGACCAGATAGCCGGCGAGTGCCAGCGCAGCGATGCCGGCGCTCAACGACCCTCCGGCGATCCAGCCTCCGAGCGGGACTCCGGCGACCAAGGTCTGCGAAGATTACGGCGACAGTCTCTTAGCAGTTATGCCGAAGTTACCAGCCGAAACCACTACGAAGTCGCTGGGACCTGGCGGTATCCCTACTGCCCGCCCCACTCGCGCTGGGTCTTGGGGCGCTCGTCGACTGCCTGGACCGCCAGGGGCTGGTCGTCGGAGTTGATCGCTTCCAGTGCGGCCTCGGCGCTCTCGCGGGTCGAGAAGTACGTCACCGTCTCCTCGACACAGGCCTCCAGCACGTCCCGGTCACGCGAGGCGACGAGGTCAACCTTACCGTCCTGGATGGCCTGGACAACGGCCTCGGTGTCCTCGTAGTCGTCGAGGCTCTTGACGTCGAAGTGCTCCTCGTAGCCCAGCACCGGCAGGTCGACGATGGCGGTCCCCGAAAGCGGGATCGGCTTGCCGACACACTGCTGGGCCTTCTGGTAGGCCTTGCCGAACGAGCCGGCAGTGCCCATGACCTCGCCGGTGGACTTCATCTCGGGACCCAGCCGTGGGTCCGAGCCCGGCAGGCGGTCGAACGGCAGGACGACCTCCTTGACCGAGACCTGCTCGGGGATCTGTTCCGCGACGTCCAGCTCGGCCAGCGAGCCGCCGGCCATGACCTTCGCGGCGAGCTTGGCGATGGGGACGCCGGTGGTCTTGGAGATGAACGGCACCGTCCGCGAGGAACGGGGGTTCGCTTCGAGGACGTACACCTCGCCGTCACGCACGGCTAGCTGGACGTTCAGCAGGCCGACCGTGTCCAGCGCCTCCGCGATGTCTTCGGTGACCTCGCGGATGCGGGGCATGACGTCCCTGATCTCCTGGGACCGGGGCGGGATCATACACGCCGAGTCCCCGGAGTGGACACCGGCAGTCTCGACGTGCTCCATCACGCCGCCGATGAGCACGTCGTCCTCGTCGGCGACGGCGTCGACGTCCAGTTCGACGGCGTCGGCCAGGAAGTCGTCGATGAGGATCGGCTTGTCCGGGGAGACACGGACCGCCTCCTCGATGTAGGTCGTGAGGTCGTCGTCGTTGTAGACGACGTCCATCGCACGCCCACCCAGGACGTAGCTCGGCCGGACCAGGACTGGGTAGCCGATCTCCTCGGCCAGTTCGAGGGCCTCGTCCTCGCTCGTCGCGGTGCCACCCTCGGCCTGTGCGATGCCGAGCTCGTCCATCAGCTGGTTGAAACGGTCCCGATCCTCGGCGAGGTCCATCGCCTCGACGGAGGTGCCCATGATCTCACAGTCGAGATCACGGCGCTCCAGTTCCTGTTCGAGCGGGTGGCCGATGTCGACGGAGGTCTGGCCGCCGAACTGGACCATCACGCCGTCGGCGTTGGTCGACTCGACGACGTCGGCGACTTCCTCGGCGGTGATCGGCTCGAAGAACAGTCCGTCGGAGGTGTCGTAGTCCGTCGAGACCGTCTCTGGGTTGTTGTTGACGACGTGGGCGTCGATGCCCAGTTCCTCCAGCGCGCGGACGGCGTGGACCGAACAGTAGTCGAACTCGACACCCTGACCGATCCGGATCGGGCCACCGCCGACCACGACGACGCTCTCGATGTCGGGGTCGATCTGGAGTTCGTTGCGGTCGATGCCCGAGATCGGATCGCGGGTCGAGTAGTAGTACGGCGTCGTCGCCTCGAACTCGCCGGCGCAGGTGTCGACGAGCTTGTAGTCACGGTCGGTCGTGTCGGCCTCGACCGTGTCGATCGAGACGCCAGCGCCGTCCGTCGCGGCCTCGACTTCGGGTTCGTCGCCGTCGTCGGCGTCCAGTGCGGCCGGGAGCCAGGAGACGTGCGTGTCCTCGAACTCGCCGCCGGCCAGTGCGGTGATCTCCTGGTCGGTGAAGCCGGCCTGGGATGCGGTCTCGAAGTCGCCGTGCATCGCCGCGTCGGCGGCGTCGGCGACCTGCTTGAACCGCTCGACGTACCACTCGTGGATGTCGGTCAGCTGGACGACCTCCTCGACTGTGTAGCCACGCGAGAACGCCTCGAACATGGCGTAGGGCCGGTCGGGGCTCGCACGGACGAGGTACTCCGTCTCCAGTTCCTCGTCGTCGAGTTCGCCGAAGTCGACCGCGGGCGTGTACTCCGAGGAGCGGAGCGCCTTCAGCAGCGACTCGGGGAAGGTCCGGCCGATGGACATCGCCTCCCCGGTCGATTTCATCGCCGTCGAGAGCTCGAAGTCGACGTCGGTGAACTTGTCGATGGGCCAGCGTGGTACCTTCGTCACGACGTAGTCGATGGCGGGCTCGAAGGCAGCGGTGGTCTCGCCGGTGATCTCGTTCTCGATCTCGTGGAGGCGCTTGCCGAGTGCGACCTTCGCGGTGACACGGGCGATGGGGTAGCCGGTCGCCTTCGAGGCCAGTGCCGAGGAACGGGAGACGCGGGGGTTGACCTCGACGACGCGGTACTCGCCGCCGGGCGTACCGTCGTCGCGCCAGGCGTGCTGGATGTTACAGCCGCCCTGGATACCGAGTTCGCGGATGACCTTCAGCGCGGAGTCACGCATCTCCTGGTGACCCTCGTCGGGGATGACCTGCGAGGGAGTGACGACGGTGGACTCCCCGGTGTGGATGCCCATCGGGTCGATGTTCTCCATGTTGCAGATGATGATACAGGAGTCGTCGGCGTCACGCATCACCTCGTACTCGAGTTCGACCCAGCCCTCGATGGACTCGGTGACGAGCACCTCGCCGTTCCGGGAGAGGCGCAGGCCCTTGCGGACCCGCTCGACGAGTTCCTCGAAGTCGTGGACGACGCCGGAGCCGGAGCCACCGAGCGTGTAGGTGGTCCGGGAGATGACTGGGAGGCCACCGACCTCGTCGACTGCGTCTTCGACCTTCTGCCGGAACGTCTCCTCGTCGAAGTCGGTGACGGACTCGTCGTCGTCGAGCGCGATGGTCGTCGACGCACACACCGGTTCGTCGATGTCTTTCATGCGCTGGCGGAACAGGTCACGGTCCTCCGTCGCGTAGATGGTGTCCAGCGGCGTCCCCATCACGTCGACGTCGTACTCGTCGAGGACGCCCTCCTCGGCGAGTTCGGCCGTGACGTTGAGGCCGGTCTGGCCGCCCAGGCCGGCGATGACCCCGTCGGGGTTCTCCTTCCGGATGATCTCGCTGATGGCCTCGGTGTTGATGGGTTCCAGGTACACCTTGTCGGCCATCTCCGGGTCGGTCATGATGGTCGCCGGGTTCGAGTTCACCAGGACGACTCGCGCACCCTCCTCCTGCAGGGCGCGACACGCCTGTGCGCCGGAGTAGTCGAACTCGGCGGCCTGTCCGATCTTGATCGGGCCACTCCCGATGAGAAGTATCGTGCGGTCTTCCTCGGCTGTCATTACCCGACCGGAGTCTACACATCGTAATAAGCCCGGCGAAAAGGTACGAAGCTCGAAGCCGAATTTCGAATATCGTAATGTGGGGGCGTCACACGGGAGACTCTCTCACCCGCTGTCGGTGAGCTAGTTCTCGGCGTCGCTGAACTGGTACTGGTAGGGTTGCCCCTGGATGACCTCTACCTCGCCGGTCTGGGCGCGTCGACCCAGCACCGTCGCGACACGGTGGGCGCTGTCGAAGTCCTCGTCGTGCTCCGACAGGAGTTCGAGAATCTCGCGCGCAGTCAGCGGCCCCTCGGCGTCGGCTTCTTCGAGCACCGACCGGATGCGCTCGAACTCACCGTGACGTATGCGCATACCATTCCTTATACCTCATTCCCCATATAACGCCGTCAGACAGCAGTCAGACGGGCGATTCGCAGAAACCGCAAGACGGCAAGGGGGTGACCCTGTCAGCCGTTGTCAGACACGTGCTGTCTGTCGTCTACGGTCGCGTTGGGCCAGTGACGGGTGACCCACGCCGGCCGCTCGACCGTTGTCTCGTCGACCGCTGTGTACTCGAACCCGTAGCGGACCGTCGTGTTCTGCCGGGGGTTCCGGAAGGCCAGTTCCATCGAGCGGACGAGTCCGGAGGGTTCGACGAGCGCTCTGGCACGGAAATCCCGGACCTGGTTCAGCGCCGACGGGTTCGGATGGCTGGTCGTCACCCGGTAGTAGCGCCCGTCGTCGGCGTCGACGACGGTGACGGAACTGTTCCCGACGCCGAGGAACGTCCCCACGAGATGCCCGGTGATCGAACTGACCCGTTCGTGGGCCGGCACCGCCTCGCCCCTGACGTATTCGACACCCAGCGGGCGCTTGTGGCGACTGTACCGTGTCTGGCCCTGGACGAACGACTGGTCGCCGTAGCCGCCGGTCCCGGTCTGGCTCCGGTAGCTGTAGCGGTGCTCGCTCTGGACACGCACCAGCGTCTGCCGTTCCTGGCCCGCCGAGGCCCAGTCGATCCGGAGCGTGTACGAGCGGTTCTGGACCCCGTTCACGTGGGCGGCCGCGAGCGCGTCCGCGTCGACCAGTCGCTCCGAGGCCAGCCCCGGTACCAGCGGGCGACCGTCCTCGCCCGGCGTCTGTTCCGGGACCGGCGCCGGCGTCACGGTCTCCGGCGCTGTGGACTGGCCGCCGAGGGTCACGCACCCGGCGCTCAGAGCGACGAGCACCGCCAGGAGGGCGGCACGGCTGGCCATAGGCCACACTACGGTCCGGGAGCGGAAAAGGAGGGGTGTCGTACTGTCGGCTGTAGGCCGTTCGAGAATATCGCCACCCGGTAGTGACAGGTATCCCGTCTCAGCTACAGCCAAGAGCCTCTGTTGAAGTCCTCAGCCTGTGACAGTTGCGGTGTGCTGAATATAGAGGGTGGATGCAGCACGGGCGCGTGTGGATTGGGGATTCGTTGCAGGCTCAGTAGCCGTGTCTATTGAGCGACTGGAAAAGACTGTTGTAAGCCGCGATGGGTTCGACTGCCGGACAGCAGGCAGTCGATCCGGTAACCAGTCACGACAATCACCCCTCAGTTGATGGACTCGATCTCCCGCTCAAACAGTACCGCCGTCTCGTCGCCTCGCTCGGATTCCCAGATGATCGTTATGCGATCCCCGGGCTCCAGTTGGAGTTGGGGGCCTCCATTATGGCCGTTAAGAAAGAGTCGGTTCTTTTCGGGATCGTTATCCCCCCGGCCCCCAGTAGGGTTGGTGGTCCCGGGGGGTTGGTTGATGGTGTATCCGTCACCGTTGCTGATGGTGATACTCGGGTCATCCTTGTGGACAACTCTGAGCGTCTCCCCCGCCCGAAACGAGGCCGACGACGAGTCGCTAAGAAGTACTGACGCTTGTGAAGCACCGAAATCGTTGTTTACTCCCCATGCCTGCCTGCCGTTGACGCGAACGTCTAGCTGGTCTTTCGGAATCGGGTCGCCGTTTGTGTGGGTAATATTGAGTACGTAAAAATCACCAGAATACCCACCGGTTGCCTCAAGACGCATCTGATCTTGCTCGGCACTGAAACTCGCTACCGGAGCGTTCGCCGAAATCGATTCACCGATATACAACGCGAACACGGAGACTGTCGCCGCCACTATCACAGCTACAGCGACCATCAGGATAACAGCAATCACCGTTGAAACTCCTCGGTCGTCACGGAACAGGCGAGTCATCCCCTTTCAATTTCCACCCCAGTGTATATTTGATTGTGAATCTACCATGTATTTCCAGAATCAAATCACCTTCGGACCCGCAATACTCGCTGTCCGCAACCGGTCAGCGTCGGCACCGTCTTGCCTGCGCTCGACTCACGCTGTCGCCACCGCCCATGCCGGCACATACTTGGTTATACATCATACCCACCAGACTCGTTCGATGCACAATCGTCGTGGAGCATCACACCCGACTCGCGCCCTGTATGCAGCACAGCCCCGACAAACTATCAGCGACAGAGGATTTCAACAGAGCCAGCCAACAGTATCAGACCGCCGAATCGTGCTTGTCGTCGAAGTCCCGCTGTGCGCGGTACTCCTCGACGAAGGTCTCGACGTCGAACTGGAGCATCTGTTCCTCGAACTCGCTCATGACCGCGTCGTCCTCGGCGTGGCTGACGGCGTGTTCCATCAACTCGACGAGCAACTCGACAACGATCTCGTGGAGGCGGCGCGAGTCGAAGTCGGTCACCCACGCCAGCGAGTAGCCGACCGCGCCGTCCTCGCTCGTGTCGGCGACGGCGACCGAGTCGGGGAACTCCTCCATCACGACACCCAGGAGGTGGACGGTCGTGAACTCGTCGTGGTCGTCGCTCGGTTCGACGGTCGCCTGCAGCACCTCGACGAGGAACTCCGGGACGAACCGGGCCAGCGGGTGCGGGTCCAGGACGACCGCGTGGGTCTTGCCACAGCCACACTCGAACTCGCGCATTCCCAGGTGGAGGTCGTGGGTATCGACGTGTTCGCCACAGGGGAGTTCGAGCGCGGAGTCGCGGCCACCGGGCACGCGCGGTTCTGCCATTATCCCCCGTTGGGCCGTCGGGCGGTTAAACGACGCGATATCGCTCGTTCAGAACTCTTCGGTCTGCTGGTCGGCCATCGCCTGCTGGTAGGCGTTCGTGGAGACGGCGATCCCGAAGACGGCCGCGATCTGACTGAGGACTGTCGAGAGGGCCGACGAGATCGACGGCGGGAGTCCGAGCGAGAGCGTCGTGAGTGGGACAGTGACGACGATCCCGAGGACGAACGTGACGATGAGCAGCACCACGACGCCGCCGATGTTGTCCCCGACGATGTCGATGCTGTTCGTGATCGATTCGATGATGCCGCTCTCGTTGAGTGCGACCTCCTGCATGACGAAGTAGAACAGGACTGCGAGGACGAGACCGGGGATGATCAACAGCACGGTTCCGATACCGATCGCGATGCCGGTCAGTATCGAGACGACGATCGCGACGGCGACAGTCGGCAGGAGGTTCTGGGTCGCGCCGGACGGAATCGGGTCCGGGCTCTCGATGGCGAACGAGCGGATTACCACGACCCGGAGCGCCACGCCCACCGGCCAGAGCGCGATCGCCAGCAGCCCGGCCACCGCGAGCGGCAAATCGAGTCCCAGGGCGTTCGACGCCCCGCCGAACCCGCCGGACTGTTGCATCGCCGAGGCAGGGATGTCGAGTGCCGAGGCGACGTACCGGTTGAACGCCAACGAGAGCGACTGGCCGACGACAGTGTTGACGAGGCCGAAGATGATGAACACCGCGACGAACAGCGCACCACGTTCGCTCGTCAGGTCGTCGATACTGTCTTGGAGGGTCTGACCGACTTCCAGGGACATATTCGAATCCCGAGGTGAGATCGTAATAAAGCTATCTGTCCTCGGTGCTGGGACAGGTCCCGAGTCCCGTTACAGTGGACTCTCGTCGGCGCCACTCGGTGCGTCACTGCCGGCCGAGGAGCCACCGACCCCACCGCCGACGGCCTGCTGGTAGGCGTCGGTCATCACCGCGAGGGCGTACACGGTCACGGCGGTGGTCGCGACCGCCGGGACGAACGAGGGAACGACGGGGAGCGGCCCCGAGGCGGCCATGCCGGCCACCTGCCCGGTCACGATGATGAGCAGGAAGAGGACGGTCCCGAGCGCGAACACGGCCAGGAAGTTCGACTTCACGTGGCCGTAGCTCTCGCTCAGTGCCTCGAAGGCGTTGGCGTCACCCAGTGCGACCTCCTGACGGACGAACTCCATCAGGATTGCGACCAGGATGCCGGGGATGAGCAACAGTGCTGCCCCCAGCAGGACGAGGATGGTGACGATGAAACTCGCGACCAGCGAGTTCAGCGTCGTGGAGCCGATACTGTCGAACAGGCCGTCGGGGACGCCACTCTCCGGGCTGGCGAACACGCGGATGCCGACGACTCTGGTGACCTCGGCCAGCAGTGCGAGCACCAGCCACAGCGCCACGGCGACGGGCAGCGAGAAGCCCATCGCCTTGGGGAGCAGCTGTTCCGGACCGAACATACCGATCCCCGGGGGCAGTGGTATGGCTCCGGGTGCTTCGGAACTCGCCGCCGAGACCACCTCCGACCACTCGTACCCGACCCGTGCCAGTGCGCGCTCGATGAGCCGCAGGAAGATCGTCTGTGCGACGACGACGTTCGAGATCGCCAGCACGGCGAACGCCCCGAAGACCCCGAGGCCGTTCGGCGTCGCCAGTTTCTGTGCCCCACCTTTGAGAGCGTCGACTACTCCGATGCCCATATCAGGGCACCACGCGGAAATTATAAAATTGCTTTGGTGTGAACGAAACCTCTCGCGGCGGTTTGCGGGAGGTTCGGTCGCTCAGGGCCAGTCGTCGCGCTCGTCGTCCTCGTTGGCCGTCGCGGTCGGCGCTTCCGGCTCGCCCAGTTCCCACCCGGCGGCCTCGGCGGCGTCCTCGACGTGGAGGAACTCCCAGCCCGCCCGGTCGGCCAGGGCGGCGTCCTCGTCGTCGGTCCCGATGTAGACGTGTCGGTCGGTGTCGAACTGCTCTTTGACGTTCGCGAGACTCTCCTCGCGGCTCCGCGGGCCAGAGAAGAAGTCCTGTCGGACGCGGTGTTTGCGCGTGAAGTTCGTCACCACGTAGGTGGGCTGGTCGGAGACGACGCCCACGTACTCGGACCACTGCCGCGCGTCGTTGAACACGCTGTCGGGGTAGGCCAGTTGTTTCAGCGCAGCGAGGTCGAACGCCAGGGTCATGTCGCCGTTGCCGCCGTCCATGTGGAAGAGTCCGCTGTGAGTCGAAAAAAGGGCGTCGTTTGCTCGGTGACGGTCGCCGCGTTATTCCGCCTGAGGCGCAGCCTGGGCCTTGACTTCCTCGACGTCGACGTCCTTCTCGAGGAGCAGTTCCTTCTTGTCCGCGATCTGGAGTTCCTCGCGCATGATCTGTTTGAACGCCGACTGCTGTGAGAGGTCGCCGATGAGCACGCCACCGACGAGCTGGCCGTCCTCGAAGGCCAGGCGACGCCACTCGGTCTCGTTGTACTTGCGCTCGGCCTCGTCGTCGCCACGCGTCGGGTGGCCAAAGGAGAGGAACGGGAAGTCGAAGTGGGTGATCGAGTACGAGGAGACCCAGCGGAACTCGCGCTCCTCGGCGTCGGCGACCATGTTGGTGCCGGCGACCGACCCCTGCTCCTTGGCCGACCCCCAGGAGCCGTTCTGGGCGCGGTCGTTCAGGATGGTGTCGTAGTACTGGGTGAGGTCACCGGCGGCGTAGACGTCCTCGACGCTGGTCTGCATGTACTCGTCGACGATGATGCCGTTGTCCTCCTCGATGTCGAGGTCGCCCAGGAACTCCGTGTTGAAGTCCAGGCCGATAGCGACGCCGGCCCAGGATCCCTCGTAGCGGTTGCCATCGGGGTCGACCGCCGCTTCGACGGAGCCCTCGTCGTCGACCTCGAAGTGATCGACGCCCGACTCGAAGACCGGTTCGACGCCGTTCTCGCGCATGGCGTCGTGGATGATCTCGGCACCCTCCTCCGAGAGCGCGTAGCGCCACCAGCGGTTCCCGCGCATCAGGTACTTCGCGTCGATGCCCTGGGCGCCACAGACGGCCGCCAGGTCGATGCCAAGCAGGCCGGCCCCGACGATGATCCCCTGGTCGCAGGCCTCGGCGTGTTCCTTGATGCTGCGGGCGTCCTGGAACGTCCAGAAGTGATCGATGCCGTCGGCGTCGGAGTTCTCGACGGGCAGCTGGGAGGGCGTCCCGCCGGTCGCGACGAGCAGTTTGTCGTACTCGTAGGTAACTCCCTTGTGGGTGTGGACTTCGTGGGCCTCGGCGTCGACACCCGTGACGTGGGTGTTCAACTGGAGGTCGATGTCCCGCTCCTCGTACCACTCGGGTTCGTGGATGGAGATCGGCGCCTCGGGGAGTTTCCCCTTGGCGAACTCCTTGATGAGGATACGGTTGTACAGCGCTTCACCCTCGTCGGTGAGGACTGTGACGCTGGCGTCCGGGTCTTCCTCCCGGATAGTCTCGGCCGCGGATGCGCCCGCGATGCCGTCACCGATTATCACGTGCGACGTGCTCATAGCAGGGTGTTTGCTATCGGCCTTAAAGTGGATTGCTATCTCCGTATCAGAATTGATCGGCACCTCGTAGCCCCGTCAGTGGCCAGTAGGCACGCCATTCAAGGAGTTCGGGTCCCGAGAGACAGGTGATGAAGCTCCGTCAGAACGTCAGACACTTCGCGGCCAAGCAGGCACTGACACTCCCGGTCGTCGGCGAGAAGGTCAACGACCGACTGGTCGACCTGCACACGAACGTCTTCGCCGACAAGGCTGACCCGGCCCACGCCGACGAGCGCCGCCCCCACCTCGACGACTTCTTCGACGCGACGATGGACACCTACGTCGCGGCACTGGACGCGGGCTATCCGGAGGCCGAGGCCAGGGAGATAACCCACGTCCAGGCCAACTTCGACTTCTACAACCACGGCTGGACGGAGATGATGGAGTTCCCCAGCGACGAACTCCAGGACCACTACGACCGCTACGCCGAGTTCTTCGAGCGCCACGGCATCACCATCTCGGACCCGCTGGGCTCGTTCGCCCCGGCTGACGGCGTCACCGAGGCCCCCTCGACGCCCGAGAACCTCGACGACCCCGAACACCCCTACGCCGAGGGCGGCTTCGCAGACGACGTCTACGTCGAGACCGAAGACGGCGAGGTCGTCGTCGGTGGCCAGGAGGAACCCGAGGACGTCTCACCGTCGGAGGCGCCGGGCGTCGACGACACTGAGAACGCGGCGAGCGACTGAGGCCTGCGCTGCCGACTCCTTTCGCGTGTCGGTCCACCGCTTTCTGAGATCGAACAGCGCGAGCAGCGAGACCATGTCGCCGTCCTGGTGGTAGCCGGTGACGGCGAAGGCGTGGCGACCGTTCCGGGTGTCGAGCACGACGTCGCGGTGGCCGGGGCCCGAGCCGACGGTCCCGTTCAGCCCGACGGTCCAGACGAAGGTATCGCTCTGGCCGATGGAGGTGTGTTCACGGCGCGGGCCGTCGGCGACGACCGCCCAACCGGCGGGGTCGCGCCGGGCGACGGTCCACCAGTCCGGGCCGGTCGCGAACGGGACGAGCGAACTGTTGCTGAGCACGAACCGGATCCGCTTGCCGACCTCTCTGAGTGTGTCCACGAGGAAGACGTCGCTGCTCGCGATCAGTTGGACGGGGAAGTCCCTGGAACTGGGGCCCGAACAGACGTACTGGTCGGCATCGTGTGGCAGGGCCGGACACCGGCCGAGTGTCTCTGATTCGGGGGTCGGCTCGGCGGTCGAAATCGCTGGGACTGGGGCCGGTGTGACGGTCTCTGGCTCGCGTCGACCCCCACAGCCCGCGAGCGCGCTGGCCATCCCGGCGACTGTGGCGAGAAGGGCCCGGCGGCGCATACGAGATATATGTGTCGTGGTACCAAGAGCCTCACGGGGCCGTGAATCGTCGCGCTATTCCGGGACCGCGTCGAACAGCGAGACACACTCGGTGTGTAGCGGAATATCTCCCGAGATTGTCTGGACCGCGAGCGCGTGGCGACCCGGTGCCAGCGTCGTCGGAACTGGCGCCACGTTGTCACGCTCGGGAGCGACTGTGCCGACGATCCAGTGCTGTTGTTCACCCTGACGGAGTGTCACGGCTTCCCGGTCACCGTCACCCGTCGCCACACGCGTCCAGCTATCGCCCGTCCGGCGGACGTGGTACCAGTCGTCGGCCAGCACCTCCAGTGGCCCCCGCGCTCGCCAGCCCAGCGTGACCCTGAGCGGTCTGACGGGCGTGCCACCGCTGACCCGCACCACTTGTCTGTCGGGCCGGAACGTCAGCACTGTCTCGGTCGGATCGGTCTGCGGGCAGACAGTCTGGTCGGTGTCCGCGTCGAAGGTCGGGCACGGCCGGCCACGGAACCGACGACGGTCCGTCGCCTGTTCGTCGATTGTCGGGACCGGTGCTGGCGTGACGGTCTCGGTCTCGCGGCCGCTAGCACAGCCAGCGATAGTTCCGGTAATCCCGGACGCGGCGGTGAGGAACGCCCGACGACGCATACCGGGGCTACGGAGCCCGGTCTCAAGAGTCCCCCGGGCAGATCACCCGGTCCCCGTCGCGGTCGCCCCGCCGTCGAACGGGACGGTGGTCTCGACGTCGACGAGCGCGACCAGTTCGACCCGTTCGGCCGATGGAGTTGGTGTCGCCGTCGTCTCGCGGGTGACCGAGACGACGATGCTGAACGCGTACCGGCCCGGCGAGAGCGAGACGTCGAGTCGCTGCCTCTCGTCACCCCCTGGACTCGGATGGGTCTGGGAGGGGAGCGCCCACCGGTGGGACTCGCCCGGGTCGAGGACGAGCATGGGCTGGATGACCGCCCCGTCGGGTGCGACCTTCGCCCAGGACCCCGACTCGAACCGGTGGAGCGCCCAGTCGTAGGGGTTACACGAGACCTGCCGGCCGGTGCCGTTCCGGAGGACGAACGACAGCGTCTCGACGGTCCCATCGTCACTGTCGGGGGCGAACACCGTCGGCGAGGCGGTGAGGGAGACACTGTTCGGGTCCGGTCGACAGATCGTCCGGTCGGCGGTCTCGTCGAACGACGGGCAGCCGACCTCGTCGACGATGTCGGTCGGACTTGTGGGGCTGTCGGTCGGGCGGGCCGTGTGGACGTCCGTCGGCGTTCTGGTGGGCGTGTCTGTTGCCGATGACTGGTCGTCGGTCGCCGGACGGTCGTCGTTCGACGGCGATCCACTGCTCAGACAGCCAGCGGTGCCGACGAGCGCGGCGGCGCTGGACAGGAGGGCACGTCGCTGCACGGCTGTCGGTACTGTCGCCGGTGTTAAGCACCTTCAGGTCGCTCAAAACGCGGCTGACCGTCGAGGGCGCGAGCGAGTGTGCTCTCGGAGCCCCTCAGTCCGTCTGTGGCGCCGCAGCCTCGGATCCGACGCGCTCGTGGATGCGGTCGGCACACTCGTAGCCGGCGACGATACCGCCGTTGAGCGAGCGCTCGGGGTACTGTGATCGGGAGGCCATCCCAGCGTAGTAGAGGCCGTCGGCCACCGCCTCGCCCAGGTCGTAGGGGATCACCATGTCCAGATACCCGCGCTCGTAGACGGGCGCCGTCCTGGGGTTGCGCGCCGTCCGGACCCAGTTGACGGCGTCGCGGTCGAACTGCGGGAACAGCGACTCGATGCCGTCGAGCCAGGCCTCCCGGACGCCGTCGTCGTCCTGTTGCCAGATGTCCTCCTCCGGGGACTGGACGTAGCGGGCGACGTACAGCAGGTGTTCGCCGCCGTAGCGCTCCGGTGAGACGAAGTTCGTGTGCTCGATGAGCGCACCGAAGGGCGCCTCGTCGGCGATGTTGAGCCAGTAGGTGTCGAGCAGCGGTTCGTCCATGCTGACGACCGAGCAGACGGTCCCCTGGAAGTCGATGTCGCAGGTGTAGCCCGTCAGGTCCTCCAGGACGTCGGGCATCGTCGCGACGACGACGCTGTCGACGTCGTGGGTGGTGTCGCCGTCGTCGTCGGCCACCGTCAGCGACGAGACGCGTCCGTCTGTGGTGTCGATATCCGTCACGCGCGTGCCGGTCTCGATGTTGGACTCGCCGACGGCGTCGACCAGCGCGTCCAGCAGTCGGCCGAACCCGCCGTCGAGGTAGCCCAGGATCTCGCCCCGCAGGATGTCCCGTTCGCCGCGGAACTTGACGCGGCCGAGCAGCCAGGCGGCGCTGACGTCGTCCTTGCGGTCGCCGAACTTCGCGTCGAGCAACGGCTCGAAGAAGTTGTCGTAGACGCCCTGTGTGGTGTGCTCGACGACGAACTCTTCGATGGGGACGTCCTCGAAGTCCTCCAGTCGCTCGTAGGTATCGAACTTCGGAACCCCGCCCCGGATGTCGATATCCAGCGTCAACAGCCCCAGCCGGAAGGTGTCGTACAGCGTGAAGTGTGGGTAGGCCAGGATCTCCCAGGGTGTATCCATCGGGTGGACCACGCCGTCGACGTAGTAGCCGTTCTTGCCCACGAGCCACTCGACGTCCGCGCCCAGGCCGAGCTCTTCGGCCAGTTCGACGATAGTCTCCTCGGACTTCGAGAGGTGGTGGTAGAACTTCTCGATGGGGTCGCCGGCCGTCTCGTAGACCGCGGCCAGGCCGCCCAGATCCTCGCTGGCTTCGAAGACGCGGACATCGTGGCCGCGCTGCTGGAGCCTGTAGGCCGCCGAGAGGCCGGCGATTCCGCCGCCGACGACGCCGATCATACCTCCCGGTTTCAGCCGTCGGGGGATTTAGCTTGCGTTTCCGCGGCCGGCGACTCCCCATCGTCGCCGGTCTGCTGGAACTCCAGAACCGCGATAGCGCCGCGTGGGTCGTTGTCCTCGAACCAGATCGTCCCACCGTACAGTTCCATCATCACGGAGACGAAGTAGAGGCCGAAGCCACCGGCCGTCTGGCTGGGCGTGATCGAGCGCTCGTACATCGTCGCCTTCAGTTCCTGACTGATGCCCGGTCCGTCGTCGGCGATGCGGACCTGGACCCAGTCGCTGGCGCGTTCGAGCGTCACCTCGACGTGGGGCTCGTCGGTGTCGTTGTGTTCGACGGCGTTGCGCAGGACGCTCACGAGGACCTCCTCGGCCATCTCGGTGGCCTCGACGCCGACGCGCTCGTCGATCTGGAGGTCGAACTCGGCGTGGGGCGCCTCCGACTCGACCGTCCTGACAGCCCGCCGGAGCACCATCGGGAGGTCGACAATGACGAACCCGTCCTCCTCGCTGGCCGAAATCGTGTCGCTGATGCCGCGGATGGTCCCGCTCAGGTCGGTCAGCCGCGCACACCAGTCGGTGATGCTCTCGACGTGGCGGTGCTGTTCGTCCGAGATGTGCTCGTCGAGGTGTTCCGCTCGACCCTCGATGACCAGCATCGCGTTCCGGAGAGAGTGGCGCAGGACGCCGTTGAAGAAGTCGATCTGTTCGCGACGGCGGCGGCTGACCTCGCGACGCACCCGGAGCTCCCGCTCGCGTTCGACCTGGTCGAGTGCGACCTGTGTCGTCCGAGCGAGGATCGATGCGTACTGGCGGTCCGCCGGGGCGTAGCTGTCGCGCTTCGAGCCGATGGCCAGGACGCCGTGGTCGCCCAGCGGGAGCAACAGCGCCGACTCCAGCGGGCCCGTTCCCTCGCCCAGGGTCGCGACGCGGCTGGTCCCGTCCGCGAAGGTCTGCCAGAGCGGTTCCACGTGGCTGTCGTCGGGTCCGGCGTGGAGCAACCGGTCGTCCATGTACTCGTGGACGACCTCGCTCAGTGCCACCGGTTGCAGTTCGCCGTCGCGTACGAGGAACACGCCCGCAGCGTTCTGATCGAGGATGTCCGTGACGTAGTTCACCGCCAGATCGGCCACCGTCTCGGGCTGTTTGGCCTCGATGAACTGCTGGGTCGCCGTCTGGAGCGCCTCCAGTCGGTCCTGGCGGCGCTGTTGGCCCGTCACGTTCCGCAGCACGACCAGTCGACCGTGGCGCTCGCCGTGGTCGTCGGTGATCGGCGAGACGTGGGGCTCGTAGTAGGTGGCACCGTCGTCCAGTGTGAACACGTTCCCCCGTTCGACGTTAGAGTCGAGCCCCGGTGCCAGCGAGTCGAGCGAGTCGCCTGTCGGGGACGCGGTGCCGACGGTCTCGACGGCCGCGTCGTTGTAGTCGACGATGGTTTCGTGCTGATCCAGGACGAGTACCGGATCCGGCAACTCGTCGACGAGGATGGTCTCGGCCAGCGGCGTCACCCTGAGGAAGTCGTACCGGAACAGTGCCAGCGAGACGAACAGCGCCGTGACGACGAAGGTCAACGGCGAGAGGTTCATCCCTGGATGGGGCGTCACCCCGGTGACGAACAGGAAGTGAACGCTCGGGGGGAAGACACTGCCGACGACCAGCGTCATCGTCTGGGTCTTGTAGACGTTACGAGAGTGCAACAGGTACTCGACGAGCAAGCCGTATCCCAGCAAGAAGACGCCGAGCGAGACGGCGGTCTGGAACGTGTACAGTGGTCCCTGCTCGACGACGAACAGCGTCAGGCCGTTGCGGGTGACCGCTTCGACGGTGGGCTGGACCAGCCCGGAGAGCAACAGGAGCGCGTAGCCGTGGGTGACGGCGAACGCACCGACGATCCACGGGCCAGTGAGTACGTCGCGACGACCGGTGTAGGTGAGCGCAAAGAGGAGCCAGAGGGTCGCCATCGACGCCGTCGTGAGCCGGGTCAGCGGTCGGAGCGCAGCGACGACGGTTGCATCGGTCGCCGACATCGTCGCCGCAGTCAGGAACGCCCACCCGCCGGCCGCGAACAGCAGCCAGCCAAAGAGCACGGCGCCCGGTGCCGCTCGGTTCCGCCACGCGGTGACGGCACACCCCATACTGACCACGCCACCGACCCCTGTTCCGAGCACTGCTGCCGTCGCCAGATCCAGCTCCATACCCTACCGTCTCGTTGTAGGCCAGTTCGAGGCTATAGGGGTTTGGGAGAAATTCTCAGACATGAGAGCGGTCGGGACGCCGGTTCGCTACCTTTTTCACCACACTGCTGAAATTCGCAGGCATGCTGACCGTCCGGGCGCCAGCGACCAGCGCGAACCTCGGGAGCGGTTTCGACGTCTTCGGCGCCGCCCTCGAACGCCCGGCCGACATCGTCAGGCTGACACGAGCAGACCGGACCACCATCGAGGTGACTGGGGCCGGAAGCCAGTTCATCCCGGAAGACCCCGAGAAGAACACCGTCGGTGCGGTCGCCGAGGCGCTGGACGCCCCCGCGCACATCCAGATCGACAAGGGTGTCAGGCCGGCGTCGGGACTCGGTTCGTCGGCCGCCAGTGCCGCCGCGGCCGCCGTCGGCCTCAACGAACTGTACGACCGGGGCTACTCCCGAGAGGAACTGGTTCCTATCGCTGCGAAAGGCGAGGCCGTCGTCTCGGGTGACGCCCACGACGACAACGTCGCCCCCTCGATCATGGGCGGGTTCACAATCGCGACCGACTCGGGCGTCAGCCAGATCGACGCCGACATCCCGCTGGTGGCCTGTCTGCCCGACATCGTCGTCTCGACGCGAGACGCCCGCCGGGTCGTCCCCGAGCACGCCAGGGTCGAGCAACTCGTCGAGACCGTCGGCAACGCCGCCACGCTGACGACCGGCATGCACCGCGACGACCCGCACCTGGTCGGCCGCGGGATGCACGACACCGTCATCACGCCGGCCCGCGCGGAACTCATCGACGGCTACGAACGCGTCAGGGAGGCAGCGCTTTCGGCCGGCGCGACGGGTGTCACCATCTCCGGCGCGGGCCCGACGGTCATCGCTGCCTGTGAGGCCGACGACCAGCAGGCCATCGCCAGCACGATGCTCGACGCCTTCGGCGAGCGCGGTGTCGACGCCCGCGCCTACCAGACCCGTATCGGCCCCGGTGCCCAGATCTTCTGAGGACCGCGGTCGAGCTGTTGATGTGGGGAATTGTCAACCTTCGTATAGCTGTGTTTCTGGGCCTGAGACACTGCGTACGGGCCTTTTGGGCTACGGATACTCGTCCGAACTGCCATGAGATCCGCCCCACTCTCCCTGGAACCGCGCACAGACCGCCCAGCCGACGCCGGAGGTGACAGATGAAGCGCGCACTGGCGTTGGCGGCGCTGGTCGTCGCGTCCGCACTCGCGGTGCCGGCGGTGACCGCCGGACCACAGGGCGGGGTCATCTCGGTCGACACGACCACGTCGCCCGAGCGGCCCACGCCCGATCAGGACGCGACCGTGAACGTCTCCCTGGCGAACCCGACCGACGACGAGTCCTACAACGTCCGCTGGGTCGCGCTCCACAACTCGACGGACCCGGACAGCACCATGTACGACCGTGTTCAGCCGACCGAACAGCTCAGCGGTGGTGAGACGGCCGGATACGACCTGTCGATGCCGCTGGGCGAGACTGGCGAACACCACGCCGTCGTCCACATCTTCGTCGATACCCTCCACGGTGACACCTACACGTTCACGCGGAACGTGACCGTCACGGCCGTCGAACCCCACCCGGCGCTCTCGCTGTCGACGAGCCCGGTCGGGCCCAACGACCGGACCGACGTCTCTCTCTCTGTCTCGAACGGCCTCTCCGAGGAGCTCCGCGGTGTCTCGGTGGAGCTGTCGGACCGGAACGCCTCGCTCACGCTCGACGAGGACCGCCGGGTCTTCTCATCGCTGTCGGCCGGGGCCGAGGCGACGGTGACGTTCCCCGCCAGCGACGTCGAACCTGGCCGGCAGCCAATCACGGCGGAACTCACCTACACCACCGCGAGCGGGGAGTACCGGACCGTCACGCGCGACCTCTCGACGACGGTCGAACCGGTCGAGAACCCCGCGAACCTCACCCTCACCGGCGTCAAGGTCTCCGAGTCAGACGGGCAGCTCACGATCCGGGGCAGCGCGAGCAACCTCGGTGGTGGGAACGCTACCGGAGCGCTGGTCACCGTCGGCCAGAACGGGGCTGTCGAGCCCGCCCAGTCCCAGTCGCGGTTCTTCGTCGGTGAGGTTCCGGCGAGCGACTTCTCCTCGTTCGAGGTCCACGCGACCACCAGCACCAACGGGACCGTGACCATCCCGCTGGAGGTGAGCTACGTCGTCGACGACACGCGCGTCACTCGCACGACGACGGTGACGTTTACGCCGGACCAGCCCGCGACCAAAGCCGCGACGACCAAGCAGTCCTCACTTCCCGTCCCGCCGATGGCAGCGGGTGGTGCGCTCGTCGTCGTCCTCGGTGGGGTCGTCGGCTGGCGCCGCTTCCGGGGGTGATCGCCATGCCCGTCATCAGCACCACCGACGCGGTCAAGGAGTACGACTCCGGCGACAAGACCCTCCGGGCGTTGAAGGGCGTCGACCTCTCGGTCGACCCCGGCGAGTTCGTCGCCATCGTCGGCCCCAGCGGCAGCGGCAAGTCGACGCTGTTGAACCTGCTCGGCCTACTCGACGAACCCACGGAGGGGTCGGTGACTGTCGAGGATCAGGCCGTCTCGGAGCTCTCGATCCGTCAGCGGACCGACCTCCGGCGCGAGACGGTCGGGTTCGTCTTCCAGTCGTTCTATCTGGTCCCGACGCTGACCGCCCGCGAGAACGTCACCGTGCCGGCGCTCACTCGCAGCGGTCGCTCGGCGTTACTCGACCGTGCCGAAGACCTGCTGACCCGCGTCGGGATGGGTGACCGCCTCGACCACTACCCCGACGAGCTCTCCGGCGGCCAGAAACAGCGCGTCGCCGTCGCACGGTCGCTCATCAACGAGCCCGACATCCTGTTGGCCGACGAGCCGACGGGCAACCTCGACCAGGACACCGGCGCACAGGTGCTGGACGTGTTCGGACGCGTGGCCGACGAGGACGTCGCTATCGTCACGGTCACCCACGACGAGCAGGTGACCGAGTACGCAGACCGGACCGTCACGCTCGTCGACGGGAGCCTCGACACATGATGGAATCGCCCATCTCCCGGCGGTTCCCGCTCGTAGCCTACGCCTGGGAGAACCTCACCAGGGCGAGGGCCCGCACCGCCCTCGCGATGGCCGGTATCACCATCGGCGTCGTCGCCATCGCCTCGCTGGGGATGTTCGGCGCCGCCTTCGAGCAGTCGACCCTGAACCGCGTCGACGACATCACCCGGAGCGTCTGGCTCACGCCCGGGGAGGACGCGGAGTTCGACCAGTTCTCCCGGGAGCACGTGACGGCCATCGAACGCTCGACGGACAGCTCCGTCTACACCATCAAGCAGTATTCGACGGGGGTGACAGGTCTCAGGGCGACCGAGCAGGCCACGATATACGGCCTCTCTGACCCCTCGGCCTTCGTCACCGCTGACGAGGGTCGGATCCCGGAGACGTGGCGGTCCGGGGCGGCCGTCGGTCCCGACCTCGCCGAGACACTCGACGTCGGCGTCGGCGACAGCGTCACCGTCGACGGCGAGACCTACCGCGTGATCGCCGTCCTCGAACCGGCCGGCAGGTCGTCGTTCGTCAGGACCGACGGCGGTGTCCTCTTGCCACAGTCGCAGGTCGACGTCGACGGGTACCAGTCCGCTATCATCCGTGAGGAGTCCCCGCAGGCGGCCTTCCAGACCGCAGACACCCTCGAGACAGAGCTCAACGGCCGCAAAGAGATCTACGCCGTCCAGGACGCAGAGCAGGCCATCGAGCGGTTCAACCAACAGATGGCACAGTTAGAGACGTTCCTGCTGGGCGTGGGTGGCGTCTCGCTGCTCGTGGCCGCGGTCAGCATCCTCAACGTGATGTTGATGTCGACCATCGAGCGCAAGGGTGAGATCGGCGTCCTCCGGGCGGTCGGCTACCACCGGCTGGACGTGTTGCGCCTGATGCTCAACGAGGCGATGCTGCTCGGCATCGTCGGCGCCGTCCTCGGTGTCGGCTGCAGCATCCTCCTTGGGATGGCCATCAACGCCCAACTGCTGTCTGACCCGCTGGCGTTCACCGCCGAGGCCCTCCGCTACACCGTAATCGGATTCGTCTTCGGTACAGTCTCCAGTTTCTGCAGCGGGCTCTATCCCGCCTGGAAGGCCGCCAACGCCCGTCCCGTCGAAGCCCTGCGGGACTGATCCCCCTCTTCGGCCCTCCGCCCGTCCCCCACGCTGAGACTCCCCCACTTCGGCCCTCCGCCCGTCCCCCACGCTGAGACTCCCCACTTCGGCCCTCCTCCCTCGCTACGCGACACTCCCGAACTCGTCCATCACCGCCCGGACGATGTTCGCTTCCGCCTTCTGGAGGTGGTCGCTGGCCGTCGGTGGCGCACAGCCGAGTTCGGCGGCGACGTCCTCGTGTGTCGCCCCACGGGGCTGCTCGTAGTAACCGAGTTCGAGTGCGACGGTAATTGCCTCCCGCTGTCTGTCGCTCAGCCCCGCCGCTGGATCGTCGGACCGCCCGCGGAGTCGGGTGATCTCGTCGATCTGGACGTCGACACCGTCGGGCGCCGCTTCGAGCGCACGCTGGAGCGGTCCAGCGTCGCCGACGACCCGAGCCGACATGGTGCTGTCGCGATAGACGATCGGTTTCCGGACGATGAGGCCCGGCTCTGCGCTCGCCCTGGAGATGGCCCCGAACAGTGGCGTCTCCAGCGGCCGCATGACGACCATGGCGTAGGTCCGCCCCAGTGTCGTCTCGGACAGTTCGACCGAGTCGATTCCGGCGGTGTCGGCCGCTCGCTCGGCGAAGATCGCCGGATCGCCGTCGAGCGTGTACAGGAGTGTCGCCTGTTCGCTGGCCGTCATGCTCCAGTCGACCAGTCGAGCCTCGTCGATAGCCGGCGAAGCGGCGAGCAACTCGAAGAACTCCGGTGCGTGGTCGTCGTCGACGTGTACGGTGACCTGGAGGTGTTTCACGTCCCCCATCTCGGACGAGGCGGGATAAAACTCGCATGTATGCATCACAGAACTCCCATCCACCGACCGACCGTACCAGCGACCAGCGATGGAACCCGAGACGCGCGCCGCCGAGCAGGGACGGCGTACCGATCGACGAGGCGGCCCGATACAGACCGGCCGCCCGCTCGTGGATGGCACCCCGACCGACGGCCCGACACTCGAACTGACTCCGGGGAGCCCTGCGTGCGACCGCCTGCGGCAGTCGCCCCGTCCGCTTGTCTCCGACCCAGTCAGTCGGACCTGGGCGACGCTCCTCGAACGCCCGGACGCGGGCGACACCGACCGTCCCGTGCTGGCCCAGTGGGTGTCACCGACGTCGCCAGAACCACCCGCACACCGCCACCCGAAGACAGAGACGTTCAGGGCGCTCGAAGGGACCCTCACCGTGGTCCGCGAGGGCGAGGCTATCGACCTGGGTCCCGGTGACTCGCTGACCGTCGAGCCAGGACAGACACACACGTTCCGCAACGAGACCGACGCGGTCGTCGCGTTCGAGGCAGAACTCCCCTCGATGCGGACGGTCGAGGGACTCTACACCATCTGGGGGCTGGCCCACGAGCGCGGCACCGACGAGAGCGGTGACTACACCGGCCCTGGGCCGCTGCAGTCGCTCGTGGTCGCGGCGGACCTGTTCGACGAGACGGTGTTGACGATGGCGCCCGTCCCCATCCAGCGATTGCTGTGGGCCACTGTCGGGCGAGCCGCACGGATCTCGGGCCTGACCGGCATCGACGAGACGTATCTCGACGCGTCGTTCTGGCAGCGACACGTCGAGCAGCCAGTATGGGGGGCTGAGGATGTTGCGTACTGACGCCGATCCGCCGACGTTTGGGAGTGACTGGCGGACGCCGCTCGCGGCGTATCTCCTGGTACTCGGCGTCCTGTCCGCACTGACGCTCGCGACGTCGGGACACTCGCCGCCGCCGCTGCTGGGGATGGCCTGGGGCGTCTTCCTCGTCGCGGTGGCGGCCGCCGGCCTGAAAGCCGACGGTATCCCGGGTCGATCCGTTCTCCCGTCCGTCCGCAGTGTCCCGCCGGTGCTCGCGGTGGTCGTCGCGTTCTGGGCGCTGTACAACGTCGTCGCGTACGGTCTCGCACTCGGTGGTGTCCCCGGATTCGAAGCCACGTGGTCGCGGGTCGTGGCCCATCCGCTCCCGTATCTCGCGGCACTGCTCAGTTCGCTCCTGTTTACGGCAGTCCCGGAGGAACTGCTGTTCCGTACGTACCTGCAGCAGAAGTGCATCGCGCTGGTCGGCGGCGACACCCGCCGGGCGGTCGTCGTCGGTATCGGTGTCGTCGCTGTCCTGTTCGCGTTCTTCCACCTCCCACGGTGGTTTCTCGCTTCGGGACACGGCGTCGGGACTGCGCTGGCGCTCCGCCTGCTCGGACTCACGCTCGCGGGCCTTGCCTACGGCGGCGTCTACGCGCTGACTGGCAACCTCTGGCTCGTGGCGCTCTTCCACGCGACGATGAACTTCCGGCCGGTCCTCGTGACAGTCCAGCTCCCGGCCGACCTCCATCTCGTCGCCGGTGTCGTCGAATACGCCGCCCTCCTCTCGGTGGTCTCGCTCACCGTTCGTGTCACCGGTCCTGACGGGGACACACTGCTCTGGTCCCGTGACCGGGTCCCCTCCTGAAATCCGATCTGCCGGACTCCAGGCACCGTCCGGCCGTACCGAGTCACCCGTTGTTTCTGAGCGAGAAACCCCGGTCCGGGAATTTTTCTCCCGGCGTGGTACTGTTCACGTGCCTGTCGTCTGACCTGACGGACGCGTCGACTGCTGACCACGATTAGCGTGGTTCCGCCCGTCTCGCTGTATCCGATACCGTCGAACGATGCGCTCGCGACCCGAACCCAGCAGGATTTTGTCAGCCTACCGTAAACACGCCCACAATGCCGCCCCGGACGTCCCTCCTCGTACTCACGGCCGCCGTCGTCGTCCTCGTGGGGACTATCGGTGTCCTCGCGACCGCAGGTGGCTCCCTCGCGCCGACCGAGTCGGTGGCCCAGGATCCGCCACGGGCCGACGTCACGCCGCGGCCACCGGCACGCGGGTCCGACATCGAGCGGATCCACACCGCCGGTGTCACCGGCCAGGGCGTCAGGGTCGGTATCGTCGACGTGACAGGGTTCGACCCCGACCATCCGAGCCTCGACGGCCACGTCGCCGACGCGCGTTCGTTTACGCCCGGTGAGGGTATCTCCAACGGCGGACGCGACAGCCACGGGACGGCCGCGGCGTCGATACTCTCCCGGAGCGCGCCCGACAGCGACCTCTATCTCGCCAGTGTCGACACCGCGACAGGATACGAGGCGGCCGTCGAGTGGCTGCTCTCGGAGGACGTCGACGTCATCGTCGCCCCGCTGTCTTTCTACGGCAAGCCCGACGACGGCGACGCCCACGTGACGGAGGTCGCCAGACGGGCGACCGACCAGGGCGTCGTCTTCGTGGCGCCGGTCGGCAACCTCGCGGCGGGACACTGGGACGGGATCTACCGCCCGGTCAACGGCGGCGTCCACAGCTTCGAGTCGGGGACGCGGAACTACCTGCGGACTGACGGCAACTCGCGGCTCCGGCTGTGGCTCTCCTGGGACCGGGAGCACCGCGGCGAGGACTACACGGCAGAACTCTACTGGACCAACGGGACGGCCCACAGGCTGGTCGCCCGCTCGCAGCCGTATCTGGCCGACACCGTCCCCAACGAACGGATCGTCACGCGCCTCCAGCCGGGGACCTACTACGTCCGCATCACCGGTCCGGAAAACCGGACGGGAGCACGGCTGGATCTGGAGTCGCCGACACACGACCTCCTGTTCCAGTCGCCGGGGAGCGTCGCCGCACCCGCGACCGCTCCGCAGGTCCTCTCGGTCGGGGCCTACGACCCACAGACCGGCGCGGTCAGACCGTACAGCTCACGGGGGCCGACAGATAGCGGCGCACTCGGTGTCGACGTGGTGGCGCCCGACGGCCAGGCCGCGGCGACCAAGCCGACCGGCTTCAACGGGACCTCGGCCGCAGCAGCCTACACTGCCGGGACGGTCGCACTGATGCTCGACACCAACCGGACGATAACCCCCGTGGGTGTCGAAACGACCGTCGAATCGACGGCAAACGACGTCCAGCGCTCCGGGCCCGACCGGCTGACCGGGCACGGCCGACTCCACTCTGCTCGGGCTGTCGCGGTCGTCCACAACGACTCAAAGGAGTATTTGAGCAACGGATAGGGATTTGTGGCTGTGCAGTGAACGTCCAGATACACGCACATGTCGGGACTCATCTCGCGATTGCAGGACCGTTCGACGCCGACCACGCCCGAGAGTCCCCGCGTCATCGAGATGGCCGACGCCGACGCAGACGAAGTGCTCGATGCACTGGGATCGGAGACGCGGCGAGCCACCTTCCGGGCGCTGTTCGAGGAACCGGGTACCGCCTCCGAGATCGCCGACCGACTGGACACGTCTATCCAGAACGTCGATTACCACCTCTCGAATCTGGAGTCGACGGGATTGGTCGAACAGGTCGACACGGTCTACTCGGAGAAAGGCAACGAGATGACCGTCTACGGGCCGGCCAACGACCCGCTCGTGTTCGTCGGCAACAACGAACCGGACGACACCCCGGACCAGTCGCTTACCGAACTCGTCGGTGGGATCGGGCTGCTGGCGGTCGCAGCACTGTTCGTCCAGTGGGGCGCGGAACTGCTCGTCCGGACGCGCTCACGGACGGTCGGCGCCGCCGGCCCCTCCGGCCAGGGGTCGGTCGCGTTCCCGGACGGGTCGGTCGGCTGGATGGTCTTCGAAGTCATCGAACCCGGCGTGCTCTTCTTCGTGCTCTGTCTCGTGTTGGCGGCGGTGACGGCGGTCGCGATGCGACGCTGAGCAGGCTGATTCGAGGTGGGGCCGAGCAGTTTCTCGCTGTCGAGAAAACGGAAAAAGAGCCGTCAGTACGGGGGCGATGGGCGGCGTCGGTTCAGTCCCGGAACAGACCGAGCACGAGGCCGAGGCCGGCGATAGCGAGGATGCCGCCGACGGCGAGAGCGCCGCCGCCGAGGAACGCCGAGGAGGTTCCCTCCGAATCCGTGTCATCCGGCGTCGCGGGTGGCGTCGTATCGGTGTCGTTGGTGAGTGACGCCTGGACGGTGAGGGTCCCGATATCGTCAGGGTTGCTGTCTGTCGACGACCCCGCGTAGACGCTGATGTCGTAGTCGTCGGGCGTGACAGCACCGTCGGCACGCTCCCTCGTCACTGTGACCGAATCGCCCTCCTGTGCGGCGACCAGCGTCGGTTGCTCGTCTTCGCCGGTCGCGGTCGTATCGAACAGCAGGGGCACCGTTCCATCACCGGTCCCGTCCTGGACAGTCGCGGTCACCTCCATATCGCTCTCGGGGCTCCCGATCTTCACCGTCGCGGTGCTCTGGTTCCCCATGAACAGCGTCAGCGTCGTCTGCTGACCCGTCCGTGTCGTGATGATCGTCTCGTTGAGGCCGAGTTCGTCCTCGGTGGCTACGCTGTCCGGCTGGCTGGACTCCGGGAGGGTACCGTCGGAGCCACCGTCGTGGAGGATGACGGTGCCCCCGGCGACCGGTGTCCCGGTCGGCGTCTCGCTGGCAAACAGCGTCGTGTCGTAGCTCGCCGGATCGAGGCGGTCGACGTTCAGCGACGTCTCGGAGAGCGTCGAAACGGAGTCGGCATCGTCTCTGGCGGTCAGCGTCGGCTCGTCGGACCCGACGGCACCGGTGTGGAACCGCAACAGGACGCGACCGTCGTCGTTGCCGTCCCGGACAGTCGCGTTCAGCTGGTAGTTCACTGTTGGTCCACCGATGGCGACCGAGACGTTGTCACGGTCGTCGAGCGAGACGTGGATCGAGACGGCCTTCCCAGCGATCCCTTCCGATATCGGCGAGATATCGACCGTATCGGTGTTGGGACTCTGGACCCGGCTCACGTACTCCTCGTCGTCCTCGGTCGGCGTCGCGGTGGGACAGCCCCCGGAACACTCGACGACAGTCCCGCTTGTCTCGTACAGTGTCTCGCCGCTGCTGTGGACGGTCACCTCGAACTCGGTGCCGACGGGGACCTGTCCGAGATCGACCGGCGTGCTGAACGAGCCGTCCTCCTCGACCGTCGCGGACCGCTGGCGCAGGAAGGGTGCCTTCGGGTCCGCCGACCGGAGTCGGATCGTCAGCGCTGTCCCCGGTTCGAGGTCGGTCTGACCGGCGACCGTCTGGACGGGCGCGGCTGCGAGCCTGATCGTCTCGCCCTCGTAGTCGAGTGTCGTCCCGTGATTCCCGCTGTCGTCGCCCGATTCGCTGGCCGCTTCACATCCGCTCTCGCAGGGGACGACCGTGCCGACGGTACGGGCGATCTCCTGCCCGTCGTACCGGACGGTCGCGTTGAAGTCGGTACCGGGTTCGGTGACACTCATGTCGAACTGTACGGCGAACGTTCCATCCTCGCCGACGGTGGCCGTCTGTTGCCTGATGAACGGCGAGGACTGGTTGGGCTGGGACTGGAGTCGGACCAGGACGGTCGTTCCGGCCTCCAGTTCCGTCTGGCCGCTGACAGTCTGGTTGATTCCGGCCTCCAGGGCCAGGTCGTCGCCGTCGGACGCGATCTGTGTTCCGTCGGCCGCAGCGACGCTCCCGGGGACGACGAGCGCGGCACCGACGAGTGCGAGTGCCAGTGCGATGGCGCCGGCGCGGCTCACCGTCTCACCCCCGCTGGAGCTGTTCTTGCGTGCTGTACCGTTCGTGTGCGACCGGTGTCGGTCGCTGGAGGGCATCGTCTCATGCCAGCAGTTCGTACAGACGGGACATAAAAAGCCGCGCCGGAAGCTCAAATCGGCAGTTGAACGGACGGCCTGCGGGCCGCGTACGGGCGGCCGGCGGTGGGGACCGGCCTATGGCGACCGGTTGATCTCGATGAACGGCAGCGTCGCCGTCGAGGAGGCGTCGTAGGCCAGCGCGTCGGACTGGGAGACACCCGACGGCGTGAAGATGTCCATCAGGCGCGGCGCGTTGTCGATCGCACCGGGCTTGCCGCCACCGAAGGTGTAGCCGCCGGCGGTCTCGGTGACCGGACGCAGCGAGCCACGGTCCTCCGAGCCCACTGCCGGGACGATCTCCAGGTCCTCGATGTCGGTCCCGCCGAACGCCTCGGCAGGGACGATGAGGCTGACAGTTCCGGCCTGCCGATCGACGTCCCAGTCGAAGCTCACCGGGTTGCCGTCGCTGTCGGTGAGCGCGGAGCCGGTCGGGTCGACGGCGCTGTTGGTGAAGCCGCTGAGTTCGACACGGTAGTGCCACGGCTCGTCGAACTCGACGACCGGGTTGATACCGTTAGACACCGGCTGAGTCGAGCCGCCGCTCCGACTCGGATCTCGGACCCACAGGATGAACCAGTGGGGAGAGAAGCCGTTGAAGCCGCTGAACCCGTCGTTGAGCGTTTCGACTTCGAAGGTGAACGTGTACCGGTTCGGCGTCGCCTCGATCTCCAAGGATTCGAGATCGAACACGCCGTCGGGGAAGGCCCCGGCCGTCGGGTAGGTGTACCCGCCGGGACCGTTGTCGTCACCAGTGGGGTCCTGGATCGTCGTGACCGGCTGTGGCCCCTGGACGGTCACCTGCTCCGAGGCGTAGGTCTGCCCGTCTGGCGAGCGGACCTCGACCTGGTAGGTCCCGGGGTCATCGATGGTCTGTCGGAAAGTGAACGTCGCTCCGCTGGCTCCCGGCGCGAACCGGGCGTTCTCGACGCTGACGACCTCGCCGTCAAGGAGGACCTCGAGTTCCTGACCGCCGATACGGCTGCTGTTGTTGGTGCCCGTCGCCTCGATGAACGTCTCCCGGATGAAGAACTGTTCCTTGACCGAGACGGAGACCGTCTGCGAGGGCCGGGAGTAACCCGGCAGCTGTGACGCCTCGTTGCCGGTGGCCGGACGGAGTTTGACCGCGGTCCCGCCCGAGGCGGCCATGGTCACGAACAGGTCGGTACCGCTGTCGACGATGACCTCGTCGACAGCGACGTCCGTGAGGTTCGAGTCGAACTTCGCGTCGGCGCCGTCCTCGTAGATCTCGGCGACGTACTGCTGTTCCGCCGAGAGGAAGTCCAGGTCGACGTCCAGCGTCCGGCCGCCCTCGTCGGTCATAACGCCGAGGTACCACTCGGACCCGCTCTGGCGTGCGATGGCGATGTAGTCGCCGATCTCGGCGTCCAGTACCGTCGTGTCGTCCCACGCGGCCGGCACGTCCTCGATGAAGTCGAAGGCCGGAACGGTCTCGCCGGTGATCGGCGGCTCGTCGGGTGTCGGCATCGGTGCACCCGGTTCGGTGACTGCCAGCGAGTCGAGGTTGAACCCGCCGAACTCGTCCTCGGTGATCCGGACCGAGATATCGTTGTCACCGGCCGCAAGCTCCACCGGGACGGAGACCGTGTCCCACTGGTCCCAGTACCCGGTATCGGGAACGCGGAACCAGCCCGTGGGCTGGGCCTGATCGTTGACGTGGACGACACCGGAGGCGTCGTAGGTAACTCCGTTGTCGTCGTCGTCGTTGGCGACCCGCAGGTGGAGGTGATACTCGCCAGCGCTGGGGACGTTCTCGATGGTCCAGTACGCACCCGATCCCTGGTCGGCCGAGGCTGCGACCTCGACGTACTGCTCACCCTGTGCGTTCGCCCACGAGGCGGCGCTGTTGAACCCGTCGAGCTCGCCCCACTCGGCCTGGATGACGTCGCCGATCTCGCCAGTCGGCGGCTGGTCGGCCAGGTAGGAACTCGGGAGGTCGGCGACCATCTGCAACCCGCTGAAGTACGTCGGGTACATCGCCAGTTGCTTCGCGCGCGTGGTCTCGATACCGCCGGTCCCGGACTCCATATCGAAGATACCAGGCGTGAAGTCAGCGGGGCCGCCCAGCAGGCGCGTGAACGGGAACGTGACGTGGTGTTCGGGGGTGATCTCCCCGAAGGAGTCGTACTCCTGGCCCTTGAACCCTTCACGGGTCATCAGATTGGGGTACTGCCGGCGACGGCCGGTCGGGTGGATCGGCTCGTGGACCTCGAACATCTGTCGGTTGGCGGCGCCCGCCTCGGCGATGGTCGTGTGGTGGTTGACCAGTACCTGGTTGTGGTGGTTGTGGCCCTTGCCCGCGAGGTCCCCGCTGTCGGCGACGTAGCCGCTCTTGATCGTCCGGATGCCCAGTCCGTCGTACTTCTGGAAGGCGTCCTCGGCCTGGGACTGGTAGTTCTCGAAGTCCCCAGCCGTCTCGTTGTGCATCGTCATCTGGGTCGGTGGGTCGAGACTCGCGCCGTACTGGGTGACTTCCTCCAGATCGAAGTCCGGATACGGTTCCTCGAAGTCGAACTGGCTCCCGTCCCCGGGATACGACGACCAGCCGACGTTCCAGCCCTCGACGAGGACGCCGGGGATGCCGTGTTCGCTGGCGAAGTCCATGTACATCTTCGCCCGGCCTGTCTGTGCGCCGTGGTTGCCGACGCGGGTTCCCGGTGGGTCGGCGCTGGGGTCGAACGCGTCGGTGTTGGGGTTGTACTCCCAGTCCGCTCGGCCCGTGATCATCAGCCACCAGATGCCGATGAACTTCTGGGGTTCGATCCAGTCGGTCCCCTGTTTGAAGACGTTGGGATCGTGGTCCTCGTTGAGGTTGATGACGAGGTTGGACTCGACGAGTCCACCGGGTCTGTCGGCGATCTGGACCGTCCGCCAGGGAGTCATGTGGGGCGCTTTCGCCGACACCTTCGTGCCGTCAGGGAGCGGCGCCAGTTCGGACTCGAAGCTCGTGTCGTCGCTCGACCCCGGCGACAGTGACAGCGAGGCGTAGTCGTCGAGTTTCGCCTCGTGAACGCTGAGATAGACGTTCCCGTCGGTCATCGTCATCGGCGTGTGGACGCCGGTGTAGGAACCGCCGATCTCGTCCAGTCGCGGGCCAACACCACTCAGCGACGTCGTCTCGTACTCGACCTCGAAGTTGTTCCAGTTGTTCTCGATCCACCAGGCGTCGTAGTCGGTGGCGAAGTTGTACTCGGTGCGTTCGGAACTGACGACGAAGTTACCGTTCCCGGCTCCGTTGAAGTTCCCGTCGAAGACGAACCGGAAGCCGAAGCCGTCGTCGAAGACACGGACCTGGAGGTTACCGGACCGCGCCGGCGAGCCACTCTGTTCCTCCAGGCCGACGATCAGTTCGTTGTAGTGCTCGCGGATCGAGTCGTACCGGTCCCAGACCGGCTGCCAGGTCTGATCGACCGAATCCGTCTTGCTCCCCGTAACGGTCACGTCGGCCGCCGAACCACCGACCGCGAAGTCGTCCTGATTCTGGAACTCGAAGCCCAGCCCGGACTCGTCGATGACCGCCGTGCCATCGTATGTAACAGTGTAGGTCGGACGGCCAGACGAGACGTCGACGGTCACCTCGATGCGTCCGTCCGGTGATGTGACTGTCTGTGTCGCACTGTCGGACCCACTCGTTACCTGGGCCGCGACGCGCTCCGGAACTTCGAGCGAGTACGCTGCCGCTGCGAACAGCGACGTCACGCCGCCCAGGAAGTCCCGCCGACTCAGGCTGCTTGAAGATTGTTCGGATTGTTCGTTAAACATCAACGAGTACCATCGAAACCCGTGACGAAATAAATCTACGGGATTTTTCATGCACGTGTGTGGCGAAAGATTGAGCTACTACTGGATAGTTCTCTCTCAGTGACTCGTCGAGGGCCGGCGGCGTTTGGACAACCATTTAACGAGGGCCACAGAAGTCGCGTCCATGTCGAATCCGCGACTGCTGATCCTGGGGCCGCCGGGCGCCGGCAAGGGCACCCAGAGCGCGAACCTCGCCGAGGAGTACGGTATCGAGCACATCACGACCGGCGACGCGCTCCGGGCGAACAAGGACATGGACATCAGCGACATGGACACGGAGTACGACACGCCGCGTGCGTACATGGAGGCCGGCGATCTCGTCCCGGACGCCGTCGTCAACGCCATCGTCGACGAGGCGCTCTCCCAGGCCGACGGCTTCGTGCTCGACGGCTATCCCCGTAACCTCGAACAGGCCGAGGAACTCGAAGGGATGACCGACCTCGACGTCGTCCTGAACCTGGAGGTCGACCGGGAGGAACTGGTCGACCGGCTGACCGGTCGACGTGTCTGTGACGACTGTGGCGCCAACTACCACGTCGAGTTCAGCCCGCCCGAGACCGAGGGCGTCTGTGACGACTGTGGCGGCGACCTGATCCAGCGCGAAGACGACAACGAGGACTCGGTGCGCAACCGCCTGGACGTCTTTCAGGACAACACCGCACCGGTCATCGAGCATTACCAGGGCCACGCCGGCTTCGTCACCATCGACGGCGAGGGAACGCCCGACGAGGTCTGGGCCGCCATCAGAACTGCGGTCGACGCACACACAGAGTAAAACGTTGATAAACCGTCGCCGCTGTACTATTGCACAATGGCACGCACCGCGCCGAAGGTAGAACGACTGGCCGAGGACGGCGAGGCCCTCACCGACGCCCTCCAGACGGTCCTCTCTGTCGCCGAGGAACAGGGGACCGTCACCTGGGGTGACGTCAGCGACGAGATGACCAGCGGCGAGTGGGGCCGTCTCATCGAGTCCGGCCTGCTCGTCGACGCCGACGGCGAGGGGTTCGTCATCGACGACCCCGACGGCGTCCGCGAGGCACTCGAAGAGTCGGATGCCGTCCCCGACGAGGACGAAGACGAGGGCTGGTCCACCTGGGACAAGCTCGCAGGCCTCGTGACGCTCGGGATGTTCGCCGGCTACTCGCTCAACTCCGTCCGGGACGCTATCGGCGGCGTCCTCGACATCGCGCTGGGGCCGCTGGCCGAGATACTGCCGTTCTATGTCGTCATCCTCGTGCTGGCGACGTTCACCGGGACGACCTCGACGATCCTGCAGGACAACCTGATGGACATGTCCGGCATGGAGGAACACCAGGCCAAGATGCAGGACCTCCAGGAGCGCCGGAAGGAGGCCAAGGAACGCGACGATCAGGAAGCGCTGGACCGCCTCGAAGAGGAGCAGATGGAGATGATGGGCGACCAGCTCGGGATGTTCAAGAAACAGTTCCGACCCATGGTCTGGATCATGGTCATCAACATCCCGATGTTCCTCTGGCTCTACTGGATGGTCTTCGGACCTGGTCTGACCCTGGAGGCGCCCGTCGCCGTCTTCCCGATCATCGGTGAGGTCGAGTCCTGGCGACAGGGTGTCGCCGGCCCGATGCAGGCCTGGATCGTCTGGTACTTCCTGTGCTCGCTCTCCTTTACCCAGGTCATCCGGAAGGCGCTGAACGTCCAGACCTCGCCCGGCGCTGGGTGACCCTGTTGGCTGTCACTGCTGCGGTGGATTCGCCACCACACGGGGGCGATGGTCTCGCAGACCCGACAGCCGACAGGAGCAGAAAGACAGCCTCTTTTAGCCGGCCGTTCCGAGTGCTGGTATGTTGATCACCGTCTCCGGTCCAGCCGGGAGCGGCAAGAGCACGCTCGCAAAGAGCCTCGCCGACGCCCTGGACTACGACCACGTCAGCGGCGGCGACATCTTCCGCTCGCTGGCCGAGGAACGTGGGATGACACCCCTGGAATTGAACAAGGCTGCCGAGGAGGACGACCAGATCGACCGCGATCTGGACCGCCGACTGCGGGACATCGCGAAGGAACGGGACGACCTCGTCCTGGAGTCCCGCCTGGCGGGCTGGATGGCTGGCGAGTACGCCGACATCAAACTCTGGCTGACCGCGCCACTGGACGTCCGGGCCGACCGTATCGCCCAGCGGGAGAACAAGCCGTTCGACCAGGCCCGCACCGAGACCAGAGAGCGCGGCGACAGCGAGGCCCAGCGCTACAGCGACTACTACGACATCGACTTCGACGACCTCTCGATCTACGATCTGTCGGTCAACACGGCCCGCTGGGACCCCCAGGGCGTCCTCAGCGTCACGCTCCACGCCGTCGAGTCCTACAGTAGCGACGGCGACGAGGGGAAAGCACCCATCGAGAACATCCGGTACGAGTTCTGAGTGATGGCGCTCCGTGGCCCACCCGACGACCGGGATATCGACGCGCTCCGCTCGTTCGGCGTCGTCAACCTCGACAAACCGCCCGGCCCATCGGCCCACCAGGTCGCCGCGTGGGTCCGGGACGCCACCGGCCAGGACCGGGTGGCCCACGGTGGGACGCTCGACCCGAAGGTCACCGGCTGTCTCCCGGTCCTGCTCGGTGACGCCGCGCGGATGGCTCGGGTCTTCGACGACGCGGTCAAGGAGTACGTCACGGTGCTGGAACTCCACGACAGCGCACCCCCCGACTTCGAGGCCGTCGTCGCCGAGTTCGAGACCGATATCTACCAGAAGCCGCCGCGCAAGAGCGCCGTCAAACGACAGCTCCGCAGTCGGCGGATCCACGAACTGGACGTCCTCGAACGGACCGACCGCCGTGCACTACTGCGAGTCCGGTGTGAATCGGGGACCTACATCCGGAAACTCTGTCACGATATCGGCCTGGCGCTGGGCACCGGCGCCCACATGGGCGACCTGCGCCGTACTGCGACGGGGACCTTCGACGATACCAGCCTCGTGACGATGCACGATCTGGTCGACGCGCTCGCGTTCGCCGACGAGGACGGCGACGAGACGCGACTCCGCGAGGCGGTCCAGCCGGCCGAACGGACACTCGTGGACGTCCCATGCGTCACCATCGCACCCAGCGCCGCCCGCGAGGTGGCCAACGGCGCACCGGTGTACGCTCCCGGTGTCGTCGACGCCGGCCCGTCGCCCGACGGCACTGTGGCCCCGGAACGGGGCGACCTGATCGCGTGTTACACACCCGACGGGGCGGCGGTCTGTCTGGGTACGCTCGTCGGGGACCCCGACGCGGAGTCGGATATCGTCGTCGAACTCGAACGGGTGCTCGTCTGACAGGTCACCGGTGGAGGTATAGGTACTGACGACGAACGCCGCACACAGACGTCACCATGGCGCTCACCTCCCGCCAGCAGGAACTTACCGCGGCCGGACTGGTGAGCCTGCTCGGACTGGGACTCGTCGTCCTTTCGCTGGCCCACTGGACACGACACCCCCAGTCACCGCTGGCGGCACTCCTCGGCACTGCGACCCCGACCCTCCTCGCACTGGGTATCGCCCTCGCCGGCCCCGCCCTCGCGGCCAGCGATTTCACTCGCTCGCAGATCCGGCGGCTCCGGAACTGGACACTTCTGGGCGCCGTCGTCGGCGCCATCGCTGGCGCCGGTCTCGTCGGCCACCTGGCACTGGTGACCGGCACGACCACCGAAGGAACGCTCCTCGCGACGAACACCGCCATCCTGGGCGCGTCCGGCGGGCTGGCGGTGGGCTACTACGAGGTGACCGGGCGGCGCCGCGCCGACAGCCTCGCCGAGTCACACGCGCGGTTCGAGGCCGTCTTCGAGGGCACACACGACGCGCTGGTCATCGCCGACGACGACGGGACCTACGTCGCTGCCAATCCTGCTGCTGCCAACCTCTTCGGCCTCCCGACCGACGACCTCGTCGGGATGTCCATCCGCGAGTTCGCCGATCCCGACTTCGATTTCGATACCGAGTGGTCCGCGTTCCGGCAGGAGAAAGCCGGGCGCGGCCAGTTCCAGCTCGTCCGACCCGACGGCACCTCCCGGACTGTCGAGTTCGCCGCCACGAGCGACATCTATCCCGGTCACCACCTCTCCGCGCTCCGTGACGTCACCGACCGGGTCACCTACGAACAGGAACTCGAACAGCAACGCGAGACGCTCGCGTTTCTCAACCGGATGCTCCGGCACAACGTCCTCAACGGGCTCCACGTGACGCTGGCCCGCGCCGACCTCCTCGCCGAGAGCGCGACCGACGAGCAACTCTCCCACATCGATGCGATCCGGGACCGCAGCGATCGTATCGTCGACCACGTCGACCGCGTGAAACAGCTCAAAGACACCATGTGGGACGGGCGCCCCCTCGACCACCTCGACGTCTCTGCCACCCTGTGTGACGCCATCGACCGGACCCGTGATTCGTTCCCGGCCGCGTCGATTACTTCCCCGGAGCGCTATCCCGACGATGCCGTCGTCGAAGCCGACCCGATGCTCCACGAGGTCTTCGAGAACCTGCTCGTCAACGCCGTCGTTCACGACGACTCGGAAACCCCTGACGTATCCGTCAGCCTCACGACGACCGCCGACAGCGTCGAGATACGGATCGCGGATACGGGCCCCGGAATCCCGGCACGGCTCCGGGACAGTCTCCTCGGTGAGTGGGACCGTCCTCTGACCAGCGACGGTTCGGGTTTCGGGCTCTACATCGTCCGGACGCTCGTCGACCGATACGACGGGTCGCTCTCCGTGGCCGACAACGAACCCACCGGGACCGTGTTCACGACCACCTTCCCGCGTGTGGAACTCTCTCCCGTGACGCCCCGAAAACGACACCCCTAAGTCGGGGACTACCCTCTCCCTGAATGCGGGACCGTGGGGTAGCGGTATCCTCGGCGCATGGGGTGCGTCGGACCTGAGTTCGACTCTCGGCGGTCCCACTACAACTTCTGACGGACACCGATACTCGGGCAGCCAGTCGTCCGGATGCCCTGCCGTCTTCGATGGCCGCTTCGAGTGGCTCGAAGCGGCTACAGAGCGCCGCTCACAGGCTGAAACGGCCGTCTCTCACCCCGTACAGTAGTCGATCGCTTCACGGACCGCTTCGGTTCGGCCGATGAAGGTGACGTGGTCGCCCTCGTAGACCTGGTCGTCGCGGTGGGGCATCCGGTTGTCGCCGTCGCGGCTGAGCAGCGCCAGGTGGCAGTCGTCGGGGAGGTGGTCGGTCAGCGTCGCGACGGTTCTGCCGTCGAGTTCCTCGCGGCTGATCTCGACCTCCTGGACGTCGCCCATGCGGTCGAGTTCGGTCATCCACTTCGAGATGGCGGGTCGTTCGATGACGTTGTCCATCGACCACGCGACGGACATCCCGGTCTGGATGGGTTCGACGTCCAGCGCTTCGAAGGCGTCGATGTTCCCGGGGTCGTTGACGCGGGAGACGATGGTGTCGACGTCGAACGTCGTCGCCGCCAACTGTGCGATCAGGAGGTTCACGTCGTCGACGCTGGTCGCACAGGCGACGACTTTCGCGTTCTCGGCACCGACCGCCCGGAGCAGGTCCTTGTCGGTCCCGTCGCCGAGCCTGGCCGAGAACCCCTCCTCTCTGGCGGCTTCGACGGCCGCCTCGTCGGTGTCGATGATGATGACATCTTCGCCCCTGTCCGCCAGTCGTTCGGCGAGCGCGGTACCGACGCGCCCGCCACCGATGATGATGACACGCATTGGAATCACGTCGAGCGCTTCTGCGATGTGGCGGGCGAACCCACCCTCGATCACGACGGTCGCCAGGATGACCAGGAAGACGGTCCCGACCAGCGTCGTCGCTGCCTCGGGATTCGTCGGCTGGAGTTCTAGCGCGAACAGCGTCGCGACGCTGGCCGGGATGATCCCCCGCGGGCCGATGGCACCGATGAAGGTTCGCTCGGCGAGGGTGAACCGGTCGCCGACCGTACAGAGTGCCACCGCGATCGGTCTGATGACGGCCATCACGGCGACGACGACGAGCAGGCCGCCCAGGCCCAGTGAGAGGAGGTCGCCCACGGAGAGCAGAGACGCCAGCGTGATGAAGACGAACGCCAGTACCAGCAGCGTCACGTCGCCCTTGAACTGCTCGATCTCCTCGCGATAGGGGAGTTCGAGGTTGCCCAGGACGATCCCGCCGGCGGCGACGGCGGCGATGCCGGCCTCCGAGACGACGGCGTCGGCCAGCCCGTACATCACGAGAGCGGCGACGAGGACGATGAGCCGCGCGTTCTGTGGCGCGTTCTCCGGCGAGAGGTCGGTGTGCCGGAGGAGGTACCAGACGACGACGGCGACGGACGCGCCGACGAAGACTCCGACACCGAGCCGGAACGCGAACTCCCGAGCGAACCGGAGGACGCCGCTGTCGGCGAGGACGACGTACTCGAAGGTGACGACCGCGAGGATCGCTGCGACCACGTCGTTGACGACACCCTCGGTCTCCAGCGTCGACGAGACCCGCTCACGGACTGCGATGACGTTCATGATCGGCGTGATGACCGTCGGCCCTGTCGCGACCAGCAGGGCGCCGATCAACAGCGAGATGGGCCAGGACGCGCCGAGGACGACTCTGACGACGGCCGCGGTCGCGAGTAGCGAGAACGCCGCTCCGAGAGTGACCAGCCGGGTCGTCTCTCTGGGAGCCTGGCGCAGCCGCTCGATCCGGAGATGGAAGGCTCCCTCGAAGACGATGATCGCGACGCTGAAACTCACGATCGCCGGCAGCGCCCCGCCGAACGACTCGCGCGTGACGACCGGCTGGATTGCCGTGACCCACGCGGGGGTATCGGCACCGAGCAACGCCTCTGCGGCTACCGGAATCCAGTAGCCGAGCCCCTCGGGCCCGGCGGCGATCCCGGCGAGGATGAGAAACAGGACGCTTGGGACCTCCAGGCGGTCGGCGAGGACCTGCGCCGCGACGCCGAGCGCGATGATGGTGATGACCGGCCCCAGGAGCGCGAGCGCCCCGCTCATCGTCGTGACTGTGTGACGCGCGTCTGGTCGTCCGGACGACCCATGTGCGGTTCGAAGAAGGCAGAGGGTGAACTTAATTATTCACACGACCGGGCGCTCGGATTTTGCTCTTACAACCCCTGTGGGGGCGTCGCTGTAGAAACATTCCGACCGCCGAAACAATGACATAGGACGATACGAGTACTGTAGCCATAGATGGGGCAGGGCACGGATAAGTCGGTACTGGTAGTCGCTGCGGAATCAGTGGCTGCAGAGACGCTCGCCTCGAAGTTCGGTGCCCGCCCGCTGTCAGTCACTGTTCTGGAGACGCTCCCCGACCTGTTCGACCGGTTGACCAACGGTGTCTTCCACTGTCTGGTCCTACCCGACCGGGTGGGCGAGCAGGCCGGGACCGATATCGCCGCCGGCGTCACGAAGCTGTTCCCGGACCTCCCGATCGTCCTCGTCGGCGTGGACCCGGCGGACGTTCCAGCGCATCTGGTGGTCACGGCCGTCCAAGCGGACTCTGTGGAGGATCCACGCGTGATCGACGCTATCATTGCCCGACTCGACGGGGAAGAGCCCTCGGTCGCGGGGCGGGAGCCCTCCCCGATGGAGACGCTGTTGCTCTCGCTGTTCAACGAGATGCCCGACCACCTCTACGCGAAAGACGAGGCGGCCAGACACGTCATGATGGGACGGGGATTCAACGAGCCGACCGACAGGATCGGACTCACCGACGTCGAGGTCGACGAACTCGTCGACGAACACGGGAAAGCGGCGTTGCGCGACGAGATGGACGTCCTCGACGGCGAGACGGACCGGATCGTCGTCGAGGAGTTCCTCGACCTCGATGCCTCGTACGTGCTCACGAAGAAGGTCCCGTGGTACGACGCCGACGGGAACATCCAGGGACTGATCGGACTCACCCAGGACATCACGGCACGCAAGACCAGGGAACACGACCTGCTGCGCCAGCACGAACGGATGGTGAAGGTCGCACTCCTGGCCGCCCACGAGTTCCGGAACGAACTCCAGATCGCACAGGGACGGCTGGGACTATTGGCGGACGGACAGGAACACGTAACCGCCATCGAGGACTCCCTGGAACGCATCTCGGCGGTCGTCGACACGGTCGTCGAACTGTCGACCAGAGAGACGTCGGTCGACGATCAGCAACCGGTATGGCTCTCGCGACTCAGCCGCGAGGTCTGGGATACCTTCGCCGAGAGCGAGGCGGTCCTCGACATCGAGGGTGACGCACGTGTGGTCGCCGACCAGGAGTCGGCCGGCCTCCTCCTGCAGTTTCTCTTCCAGAACGCCGTCGAACACGCCGGACCGCAGGTCACCGTCACCGTGGGGACGTCGCCAGACGGTTTCTTCGTGGCCGACGACGGACCGGGCGTCGACGTCCACCCGCCCGAGCGGGTGTTCGACGCCGGCTATACGACGGCCGACGGGAACACCGGGTTCGGCCTCTACATCGCCCAGATCGTCGCGGAGGACCACGGCTGGGAGATCTCGTTGACCGAGTCGGCGGACGGCGGCGTGAGGTTCGACATCGAGAACGTCGACCTGCTCGAGTAGCGCCGCTACCGACCGATATTGCGTGGGATCGACCGGCCACTGTCCTCGTCGGTCCCGTGGGAGTCGAAGACGTACATCGACTCGATGGCACCACCGAACAGGAAGCCAAGGAAGTGATGGAAGTCGCCGATCCAGCGTGGGCCCGCGAGGATCATCACGAGCAGGAGGCCGCCAGCGGTCGGGACGAGGAGGCCAGCGACGACGTACTGGAGTGTCTCCGAGGACGCGTTCTGGAACGCGTAGCCCGCCGACCGGACGAGCGTCGCCGCGGCCACTCCGAGGACGACGTGACTGATTCCGACCCCCGGTCCTTCGATGGTGATCGCGACCGCGATCGTCAGGAAGTTCGTCGCCAGGAGCAGGCCGAGGACGTGCCGGTTGCTCGTCAGCAGCGTGAGCAGTATCCCGAAGGGGAGCCACAGTCGCATGTTGCCCGCGTAGTGTGCCCAGTCGTCGTGGAACAGGATGTTCACCGTGTAGACGAACGGGTTGAACAGCGTCCCGAGACCGCCGACGTGGAAGACGTCGGTGAACGCGATCCCGTTGACGATCAGGAACCAGCCGAGCAGCGCGATACCCAACACCACTACCGGGACGTTGCCGAGCACCCGCCGCAGCGACAGCCTCCCGTCTCCCCACCCAGGAAGATTCACGGTTGGCTAGAACCCTGTCAACCACGTACTAAAATCTGCGGACGTGCTGTCGCCCCCGATCTGGTGACAGTCCGTCCGACGGAAGTGTAGAAAATCTATTGTGTCGATGGTTACAGAAAAAACAATCAATAACTCGACATAATACTATAACGGAGGGGCTCGTTGGCGATTCTGTATGCACACTCAAAATAGCCTTGGACGGGGGATTAGAACCGCATGAACGACTCGGACCGATCACCGACCGATGCGTTGGGATCGAGTATCACGAGGCGGACATATGTTCGGGGCCTGCTTGCGAGTGGTGTCCTCGCGTCGACGGGAACGCTGACGACCAGTGCGGCCGAAGCTGCCGACGTCGAACAGGTGGGCGCGGGCAGTATCGCGACGGTCACGCCCGAGGAGGGGAATGCACCGCCACGGACCGTCCACGCTATCGAGGGACTTTCCGGGCCGTATCCCACCAACGACTGGTGGACGACACTCCTCTGGCAGCCCTACTCGGAGAACATGTGGGTACACCCACTGGCTGCTCGTGTCACCGAATCGGGCCTCGACGTGGCGTACCCCGACCAGTGGACTGTCGGAGACGCGCCGTTCTCCTGGGGGCCACGGACCGACGACTTCGCCGAACTCGTCACCGAAGCGAACGCGAGCACCGACGCTATACGCGCGGATCTCACCATCGCGCACACCAGCATTACCGACGGCGTCCCCGTATCCGTCGCCGACTGGGGAGACTGGTCGGCCACCTACCGGCGAGCGCAGGGTGACAACTACGTCGACGTGACGCTCGTCCAGGGGTCCCCATTCGTCTACTGTGAGACCGGCGGTGGCGGTATGGACCTGTCCTACGGCGACACGGCGACAGTCTGGCACAAGCGCAACCACGTACTGGGCGTCACCGTCGGCGGGCACCACTATGGAATCTTCGCCCGACCGGGTGACTCCCTCGATCCGGCTGGCGGGGGCGTGTCGGCAGCGTTCAAGAACGACGGCTATCTCGCTGTCGCCGTCCTCCCGGACGACTCGCCTGACACACTCGACGCCTACCGCCGCCACGCGTACGCGTCGGTCGAAGACACGACGGTGTCCTGGGAGTACGACGAGTCCCGGTCGGCTGTCGTGACCGAGTACGAGTTCGACCTCGCGTCGAAACACGGGAACGCCGACGAGACGCTGACTGCACTCTATCCGCACCAGCAGCGGGCGACGACCGACGACCTGACCGACTGGACGTACGTGTCTCCGCGCGGGGAGATGGCCGTCCGCAGTGGCGCCTCCTTCACCACAGAACTCCCGTATCGCGGCGTCCTCCCGTTCCTCCCCGACGAGGCCGACGTTCCGGACCTGGAGGACCACGTCGACGCCGTCGAGGCGAGTGACTCGCTGATCCGTGACTGGCAGGGCGACGGGACGTACTGGACGGGCAAGAACTTCGAACGCCTCCTCCAGCTCGCTCCCATCGCGGAACAGATCGGCGACGACGAGGCCGCCGAGACGTTCCACGACGCGATGCGGACGGAACTGGAGACGTGGTTCACCGCCACCGAGGATGGCAGTGTCGCCACGTCGGACCTCTTCTGGTACGACGACCTCTGGGGGACACTGGTCGGGACGCCGATGGGCTTCGGTGCCGATGCCGACATGAACGACCACCACTTCCACTACGGCTACTGGGTCAAAGCAGCGGCCGAGATCGCCCGACGGGATCCTGACTGGGCCAGCGAGGACCAGTACGGCGCCGTCGTCGACCACCTCGTCCGTGACTACGCGAACCCCCACCGCGACGACGACCGGTATCCCTTCCTCCGGACTTTCAGCCCGTACGCGGGCCACTCTTGGGCCTCCGGGAGCGGCGAGTTACCCGCCGGCTGTAACCAGGAGTCTTCCTCCGAGGCGATCAACGCCTACGCTGCCCTCATCCTGTGGGGCGAACTGACCGGCGACGACGAGATTCGGGACACCGGCATCTACCTCTACACCCACGAGGTCCACGCGGCGCTCCAGTACTGGTTCGACGTCGCCAACGAGACGCTCCCCGAGGCGTGGCCGTACGACTACGCCGGGATGATCTGGGGTCGCGGTTACAAGTACGCCACGTGGTTCAACCAGGACGCGGAGTCGATCCACGCCATCAACTACCTCCCGGTCGGTGGCCACTCGTTCTATCTCGGCTGGAACACCGACGCGGCAGCGGCGAACTGGGCGGAACTTCTCGCAAACGACGGCGGCGGGGGGACCTTCGATCTCGGCTGGTACACGGACGTGCTCTGGGAGTTCCGTGCGCTCTCGGATCCCGCGGCCGCCCGGTCGTGGTACGACACCGACTACACCAGCGGCGACTTCGCGGAGTCACGTGCCCACACCGCACACTGGCTGTACACCCTCGACGCTGTCGGAACGCCCGACGCGACCGTCACCGCCGACACACCGCTGTACAGTGTCTTCCGTGACGGCGATACGCGGACCTACGTCGTGACGAACCTGACCGACAGCGCCGAGACAGTCCAGTTCTCCGACGGGACCGAACTGTCCGTCTCCGCCGGAGAGACCGCCACGACGAGACGGTCGTTCGAGTCGCTCTCGCCGATGGAGGGGGCACTCCCACAGGTCGAGTCTGCAGCGTCCGAGAAGTGAGCTGAAGCAACGGGCGGGACACAGCTCTCCCATCGGTACGTCGCGTCTGTTCTCCTGTGAGTCGATATCGACCCGGCCACGGTGTCGCGCCGGCGTCGGGTGCGCCTGACAGCTGGCGGTGCGATCCGCTCGGTCACCTTACCGGGTTAACTGGATAAGTCCGCGCTTGAGTGCGTCCTCGAAGCGCTCGTCGAGTCGCATCCGTTCCCACTCGTCGGGACGGTCCGCCTCGGGAATCGACTCCAGCGAGTCGACCAGTGACGTATGCAGGAACCGACCGTTCTGCCCACACTCGTCACAGGTCCGGATGAGCGACCGGACCGCGAACTCCCGGTCGACCGTTTCACGACAGTTCGCACACAGGTACGTCTCTGGCACACTGTCTACTATTCACCGGGCCTACTCGGATGTTGCGGGTCAGCGTTCACCGTATCGATCAATTGCTGCCCAGACGGACTGTCGGTTCGACGACTGCTGCGTCGTGGTAACTACTGAGCACCGAGGAGAGATACCGACGCTGGACCGTTCCGTCCCACCATACTCACTATCGTGACGATGGGATTGCCGGTGCGGTCGATCGGTCGCGAAAAGCCGCCCCGCTGCCCTGGCGTTCAGTTACCCCGCGAGACCGCATCGGAGATGATCTTGTACTGGAGCCCGGCGAACCCGGCGAAGAACACGACCATCGCAGCGAGTGTGACGACGGCTCCGAACAGCCCGAGAATTGCGGTGACGATACCGTTTTCGACTCCGTTTGCACCGAAGAGTAACGCGACACCGAGGCCGTTCACGACTGCAGCAGCCAGGAACAGCACGAGGATATACACCATGAGGCCGAGGCCGTACGAAATCCCTTCGCGGATTCCCACTACCCCTGCCTGCTCACTTTGAAACGTAGATAAGACGGAGTTGGCGGAATCGCCGTCGTTGCCGCTCGCTACTTGCTTTTCCTTATCCCCCTCTGCTGTCGACCCATTGGAGTCAGTCTCTGGTTGACTCATATTCCAGTCACACAATCTGGTGTGAAATACATAATTTCTTTGCTTTTAATATTTGAATATTTTTTATAAAACTAACCTCGGATGGAGGGGCGGCACACTCGGTCGACTGTTCGATCGGATTCGCATAACCTGACATCCTACTGTATGTTCGCAGAATGGAGCGTGGTTGTGGCCCACGCTTCTAACGTTTGCGAATGAAGCACTCTCGCCAGGCGAGGTGGACGCTGCGAATCTCACGCTCGTTCCGGAACTCTCCGAGCTCCGAGCAGGCTGAGGGACGAGCATAGCGAGTCTTTCGGTGGCCAAAAAGCCGGACTCTCACTCCGTTCGAGTCCGGTGACCTGTGCTACAGCCGCTCCCTCACTCCCACTTCACGCCCGGGTTCGTCACCGCACCGTTGGCCGCCGACCACCTTTTTCAGCGTCGGGTGGCCTCGCTGCGCTCGGCCACCACTCCTCGAAAAACGTGGGCGAAAAAGCCGGACTCTCACTCCGTTCGAGTCCGGTGACCTGTGCTACAGCCGCTCCCTCACTCCCACTTCACGCCCGGGTTCGTCACCGCACCGTTGGCCGCCGACCCGAAGTCGCGGCAATACTTCGCGAGCACACCGTTGTCGTAGGCGGGTTCGGGATCGTGGTTTTCGAGGCGCGCTTCGATCTCCTCGTCGGTGAGGTCGATGGAGAGTTCGAGTGCGTCGATATCGATGGTGATAGTGTCGCCGTCCTCCAGCGCGGCGATGGGGCCGCCGACGTAGGCTTCGGGGGCGACGTGGCCGATGGAGAAGCCCCGCGTGGCGCCGGAGAAGCGGCCGTCGGTCAGCAGCGCGACGTCCTCGGAGTGGCCCTGGCCGGCGACGGCGGAGGTGACACCGAGCATCTCGCGCATACCAGGCCCACCCTGTGGGCCCTCGTTGCGGATGACGATGGCGTCGCCGGACTCGACGCGACCCTCCTGGACGTACTCCATGGCGTTCTCCTCCTCGTCGAAGACCCGCACCGGGCCCTCGTGGTGGAGGTGATCCTCGCCGGTGATCTTGATGACGGCGCCGTCGGGCGCGAGGTTGCCGGTGAGGATGCGGATGGCACCCTGCTCGTTCTTGGGTTCGTCGACGGTGTAGAGATAGTCGACGTCCAGATCCGCGATGGCCGGCGGGTCGTAGGCCTCCAGTTCCTCGCCGATCGTGTTACCAGTGACGGTGAGCGCGTCGCCGTGGAGCAGGTCGGCCTCGTAGAGGGCGTTCAGGACGACCGGGACGCCACCGACCTCGTGGAGGTCGTTCATCACGCGTTCACCGCCGGGCTGGAGGTCGGCGATCTTCGGCGTGCGCTTGCTGATCTCGTTGAACGTCTCGATGTCGATGTCGACGCCGGCCTCGGCGGCCAGGGCCAGCAGGTGAAGGACCGCGTTGGTCGATCCGCCGACGGCGACCTGCAGCGCGATGGCGTTCTCGAAGGACTCCCGCGTGAGGAAATCGGAAGGACGACGCCGTTCCTGGACGACCTCGACGGCGAGTTCGCCGGCGCGCTGGGCCGCCTCGTAGCGGGACTCGTGTTCGGCCGGCGGGCTGGCACTGCCCAGCGGCGCGAACCCGAGCGCCTCCGAGATGGAGGCCATCGTGTTGGCGGTGAACATCCCGCCACAGGAGCCGGCACCGGGGCAGGCGTTGCGCTCCATCTCGTCGAGTTCGTCCTCGGTCATGTCGCCGTCCGCGACGGCCCCGACGCCCTCGAAGACGTTCTGGATGGTGATCTCGCGGCCGTCGTGCTCGCCGGGCATGATCGAGCCACCGTAGAGGAAGACACTCGGCAGATCTGTTCGGATCGAGGCCATCATCATCCCCGGCATGTTCTTGTCACAGCCGCCGATGGTGACCAGGCCGTCCATGCGCTCGCCAAAGGAGACCAGTTCGACGGAGTCGGCGATCATCTCACGGGAGATGAGCGAGGCCTTCATCCCCTCGGTCCCCATCGAGATGGCGTCGGAGATGGTGATGGTGCCGAACTCGATGGGCATCCCGCCCGCGTCGTCGATGCCGTCGTAGGCGGACTCGGCGACGTCGTCTAAGTGGACGTTACACGGCGTGATGTCGGCCGCCGGGTTGGCGAGGCCGATCATCGGCGAGGCCAGGTCCTCGTCGTCGTAGCCCATCGCCCGGAACATCGCCCGGTGGGGGGCGTGTTCGGGCCCTTCGGTGACTTCGTTGCTCCGGAGCTCGGGGTCTTTCTCCGGACGCTCGTGGCGTTCCTGTTGGCTCATATCACCACCGAAGCCGCGGGCGACCTTAAATAACTTGTAGTCGCGGTACCGTCCCCCATGGTTGCCCGGCGGAGTTCCTGTGACAGTAGGCCTGTCGGGAGCAGGCCACGACGTCCCGATTGGCCGGGCCAGCGGCTCAGTGCTCTGACTCGCCGCCGTCTGCCCGTGCGGTCAGCGAGTCGTAGATCTGACGTTCGATCTCGGCGGGGTCGGGATCGTCGTCCTTGTCGGCGAGTCGACCGGTGACGTGGTCCAGCACGCCCAGCTCTTTCAGGAGCGACCGTGTCTCGCGCATGTCGAGGTCGAGCGCGAGTTGCGCGCCGTGTAACGAACTCGACTCTGCGACGGCGTCGCGGACGTCCTCGGGCGTGATGCCGTCCGGCAGGTCAGTGTCGTCGAAGGCACGGGACGACGGGGGTGAGGCCGTCTCTTCGCTGTCGCTGGCTGTGTCGTTCTCGCTGTCGTCGACGCCCCCACTATCGTCGTTCTCGCTGGCATCGTCACCTCCATCTGCGTCGTCACCGCTGGCGTTCGTGCTTGGATCGTGGATGCCGTGCTTGATCATGTTCCGGCGCACGGTCTGGGCCGTGACGTCCACGTCGAGGGCCTCCTGCATCGCTGCGAACGAGTCACAGGCGTCGTAGACCTCCCGGAGTCGTTCGGGGTCCTTGTAGGCCGGAACGTCCGCTACCGAACCGTCGGTCGGCCCAGTACTCTCCGAGGGGTGGTCGGACGCCTCTGTGGTCGTCTCGGTCAACGCGGCGGTGTCGACCGTCACCGAGACGTCGACGTGGACACCGCCGTCCCTGTATTCGGAGTCGGTGACGGTGACAGTCTCGGCGTTCGCTGCCAGTTCGAGTGGGTACTCGACCGTCAATTCGGCTGTCAGGTCCTCGCCGTCGGTCGCCGCCGACACACGCTCGATAGCCACACCGTCGCTCGCCGACGCCTCGAGGTGGTCCGCGAGTGCACGCAGCGCGGTGTCGATTGGCATACGCCGTGGTAACTCGTTGGCTGATATGTACTTTTCGCCCGTCCTGGCAGTCCGCTACGGGAACACTAGTTTCATCTCGGGGGCCGGCCAATCGACGGCCATGGCGAGGGTCACGACCGCCGCACGGCTCCACTTTGGCTTCCAGAACCTCGCGCTCGCACACGAGCGGCTCTACGGGGGTGTCGGGCTCGCGCTCGCGGCACCGCGGCTCGTCGTCGAGGCCCAGCCCGCGGACGAACTCCGCTGTAACGACGACGCGGCTCGGCCGTACGTCCGGCGCGCCATCGAGGCACTCGGTGTGCCCGGTGCCACAGTCTCTCTCACCGAACGGTTCCCCCGCCACGTCGGCCTCGGCAGCGGGACGCAACTCTCGCTGGCTGCCCTGATCGCCGTCGCCCGCGCTCACGACACGACGGCGGACGTTCGGACCTACGCCCCGGACCTGGGGCGTGGCGGGCGCAGCGGTATCGGCGTCGCGACGTTCCTCCAGGGCGGGTTCGTCGTCGACGGCGGCCACCCGACGGAGCGGTTCACAGCCGAACCCCCGGCCGAGGGCGACTGGGACGTCCCGCCCGTCCTGGCCAGACACGACGTCCCTGCCGACTGGCGGTTCCTGTTGGTCGTCCCCGATGTCGACCACGGCCGGAGCGGCGCCACCGAGGACCGGAGCATGCGCCAGGCGGTCGAACGGGCCGACCCCGGTATCGCCGACGAGATAGCGACACTGTTGACCAGGCAACTACTGCCCGCCATCGCGACCCGTGACCGACGGGCGTTCGGCGCGGCGGCGGCCAGGCTCGGCCGACTCAACGGGGCCTGGTACGCGGACGAACAGGGTGGCGTCTACCGCCCGCCGGCGGGCAAACTCGTCGAGTTCCTGACCGACGCGCCGGCGATCACCGGCGCCGGGCAGTCCTCCTGGGGACCGACGGTCTGGGGGCTGACCGACGTCGACAACGAACAGACGGCGCGCGACGCAGGCCGGGACGCGCTCGACGCCGCGGCCGTCGAGGGCGAGGTTCACGTCGTCGCCCCCCGCAACACCGGTGCCGACCTCGTCGAGTGAGCGGTCAAAACGGTGCGACTGGTTATTCGTACTCGATGGTCGCCGGCGGCTTGTGGGTCACGTCGTAGACGACGCGAGCGACGTTCTCGTGGGCGCCGGTGATACGGCTCTGGATGCGCTGGAGCGTCTCCCAGTCCAGTTCCTGGGCGCGGGCGGTCATCCCGTCGCGGCTCTCGACCGAGCGGACCGCGACGACCCAGCCGTGGACGCGGTTGTCACCCTTGACGCCCGTCGCTTTGCCGATGACGGCGGCGAGGGCCTGCCAGGGCTCGTACTCTTCGAGTTCCTCCTCGACGACGTGGTTGGCCTCGCGAGCCACTTCCAATTTCTCCGCGGTCACTTCGCCGATGATACGCACCGCCAGACCGGGGCCCGGGAACGGCATCCGCTCGGAGATGATCTCCTCCAGATCGAGCGCGCGAGCCACCTCTCGGACCTCGTCCTTGTAGAGGTCCCGCATCGGCTCGACGATGCCGTCGAAGTCGATACGCTCGGGCAGGCCCCCGACGTTGTGGTGGGATTTGATCGTCCCCTCGCTCTCGATGCGGTCGGGATAGATTGTCCCCTGGACCAGGTAGTCGGCGTCGACCTCGCGGGCGACCTCCTCGAACTCCCGGATGAACTGCTCGCCGATGATGTGGCGCTTCTCCTCGGGGTCGGTCTCGCCTTCGAGCGCGTCGATGAAGCGGTCCTGGGCCTCGACGATCCGCAGCGAGTCCATGTAGTCGAAGGTCTCGCGGATCTCCTCGGTCTCGCCTTTCCGCATCAGCCCGGTGTCGACGTAGACGGCGGTGAGCTGGTCGCCGATGGCCTCGTAGGCCAGCGCGGCGGCCGTCGAGGAGTCGACGCCGCCGGAGAGCCCGATGACGGCGTTCTTCTCGCCGACCTGGTCTGCGATCTCGGCCTTGGCCTCCTCGATGAACGAGTCGACGTCGACCATCAGTGGCTCACCTCCCGTCCCTCGATAGCATGTGGGTCCTCGCCGAGGACGGCCTCCAGCAGGCCGACGAACGGTGGACTCGCGCGGGTCGGCCGCGAGCGGAACTCGGGGTGGAACTGCGTGCCGATGAAGTACGGGTGCTCCTCGACCGGCAGTTCGAGGATCTCCATCCGGTTGTCCGAGTGGCCCGAGAAGACCAGGCCGGCGGCCTCCAGATCGTCGATGTACTCGGGGTTGACCTCGTAGCGGTGGCGGTGGCGTTCCGTACAGGAGTCACCGCCGTACAGCGCGGCGGCCAGTGTCCCGGGTTCGATGTCGGTCACGTTGGCACCCAGTCGCATCGTCCCGCCCATGTCCTCGACCTCGTACTGCTCGGGCAGGATGTCGATGACGGGGTAGGGCGTGTCCTCGTCGAGTTCCGCGGAGTGGGCCCCGTCGAGGTCGAGGACGTTCCGTGCGTACTCGACGACGGCCATCTGGAAGCCGAGACACAGTCCCAGGAAGGGAACGTCGTTCTCGCGGGCGTAGCGGATGGCCTCGACCTTGCCGTCGGTCCCGCGGGAGCCGAAGCCCCCAGGAACGACGATGGCGTCGGCGTCTTTCATCCGGTCGGCGTGGCGGTCGTTCATCTTCTCGGAGTCGACCCACTGGACGTTTACGTCGACGTTTTTCTCCAGGCCGGCGTGTTTCAGCGCCTCGTGGACGGACATGTAGGCGTCCTCCAGATCGTACTTCCCGACGAGCGCGATGTCGACCTCGCCCTCGGTCCGCTGGGTGACCAGTTCGCGCCAGCGGTTCTCCCGCTCGTCCGCGGGCAGTGCCTCGTCTGCGATGTCCAGGCGCTCCATGACGTACTCGTCGAGCCCCTCTTCCTCGACCATCAGCGGGACGTGGTAGATGTCGTCGACGTCCGGGTTCGAGAAGACGGCCTCGGTCGGGACGTCACAGAACAGTGCGATCTTCTCCTTGGTATCGATGTCCAGTTTGTCCGAACAGCGGCCCACGAGCACGTCGGGCTGGAGCCCGATGCTCCGCAGTTCCTTCACCGAGTGCTGGGTGGGCTTTGTCTTCTGTTCGCCGTTCTTCGAGTAGGGGACGAGCGTGACGTGGGTAAAGAGGATGTCGCCCTCGTCTTCCTCGTGGGCGAACTGCCGCAGCGCCTCCAGGTAGGGCATCCCCTCGATGTCACCGACGGTCCCCCCGACCTCGATGATACAGACGTCGTTGCCCTCTGCGGCCTCGCGGATCCGCCGCTTGATGTCGTCGGTGATGTGCGGGATGATCTGGACGGTCCGGCCCAGGTAGTCCCCGGCACGCTCCTTCTCGATGACGTGCTGGTAGGTCTTCCCCGTCGTGACGTTGTGGTCGAACGTCATATCGATGTCGAGGAAGCGCTCGTAGTTGCCCAGGTCCAGGTCGACCTCGCCGCCGTCTTTGAGGACGTACACTTCGCCGTGCTGGAACGGGTTCATCGTTCCGGCGTCGACGTTGAGGTACGGGTCGATCTTGACAGCGGTGACGTCGAACCCGGCGTTCTTGAGCAAGCGGCCTGTGCTGGCGGCAGTGATGCCTTTCCCCAGTCCTGACATCACGCCCCCGGTGACAAAGATGAACTTCCGACCCAGCTCAGGGTCGTAGCCCGTTTCGGGTTCGGTCGGCATACCGACGGTGCGCCGTGGGTCGCCAAAACGGTTTCGGGACCACCCTGCTTCGTGAGCATGTGTCAACCCACGGTATCGGGATGGGACCTACTGGCAACTCTCGCTGGGCCCTACCGAGGGTCCGCTGTGTCCTACAGCGAGAGCATGCGGCTGACCGTGACGATCGTCGCGAGCGAGAGCGCGGAGATGACGGCGTCGTTCACCCCTGCACCGATAGCCAGAAACAGGACGACGCCCGCGAGGAAGCCGGCGGTCAGCGACACCATCCCGTGACGCGTCGTTCGTGTGACACGCTGCCGACTGGCAGTCGCCATATGCGTCTATTTATAATTATATACAATAAGGGTATGGGGTACTCCTCAATTGTTCACACTACTGTGCCGCCGGACCGAGTGCGGACACGCCGGAGAGCGTACTCGATAGCGCCGGGGAGCAGCGCGATGCCGAGGAAGACGAACCACCCCACAGCGTACAGCGCGTGCGGATCACCGGGACCGGCGTACTGCTGTGCGTAGACGCTGTTGACGAACAGTACCGTCACGACGGCGGTCGGCCAGACCAGGTCGTCGGTGAGCAGGAGGTACACAGGGATGCCGACGAGCACGACACCGCCGCCAAGCGCCCAGAGTGCCCCCAGCGGCGTCCCGGACATCCCCCAGCCCCAGGCGTAGGCGACGGAGGCGAGTGCGTGTGCGACCCCGGCGACGGCGGCGACGACCCGTGGATCGGCCTCGACGACGATGCTCGGTGTGTCGGGGAGAGTCGGCAGCCACGCACGGCGGCGAACGACAATCTCCCAGAGGCCAGCTAGCCCGGCGGCGACGGTCCAGACGAACCACGGGCCGGCGTACTTCGCCAGGTAGAGGCCGTTCTCGACGACGGTGAAGCCGGTCGGCCCGTCCACGCCGGGTTCGATCTCGGCGACGTCACGGAAGACAGGGTCCGGTGGCGTCAGTTCCGCGTGGAACGCCAGCGCGGCCAGGACGGCGACCAGCGCCAGCGGCGTGACCAGCCTGTATCGAAGCGCGAGCCAGACCGGGACGGCGCCCAGGACGATCAGCCCGCCGTAGCGCCACAGCACCATGTGGACCGGATACGCGGCGGGGCCGACGTCGTAACCGAGCTGAAGCTGGACGCCGATGACGGCGGCGGCGTGAGCCAGGCCGACGAGCAGTGCGACGGCGAGGGGGAGGGCAGAGCGGCGCACGGCCGAAATCGTTTCGGCTGAGAGATATGTCTTCGGGTCAGACGGCGACCGGTCGGGAGATGATCCACAGCGAGAGGACGGTGTACCCGACCATCACGGCGACGAGCGGGACGTGCGCCCGAGGGCCTGCTACGCCGTACCGGTCGAGTGCGACGGCGTGGGCAGCGACGACGGCGACGAGGTGGCCGACGACGACGAGAACGACCTGGGTGCCCCAGAATACCGGGACCGGCAGCAGGGCGGCCAGTGCCGGGTCGACGGTACCGCCGGTAGCGAGCGCGAGTGTCGTCCCGAGGTTCCGGAGGACGAAGGGGTAGGTGTGTGCCACCTCGTAGGCCGCAGCGATGGGCAGGACGGAGCCAGCGAAGGCCGTCGCGACCGCCACTGGAACGGAGCGCCCGCCGCCGACGCGTTCGACGGCGACCACTGCCAGTGTGAAACTGGCGAGGAACCAGGCGAAGCCGGCGACGTAGAGCACGGTCGCCGTCGGCGTCGGCCCGAGCGGTTCGGCTACAGTGGCCAGCAGTGTCTGAAACGTCGGCGTGCTGGTCAGGCCGTCGAAACTGACGGTGTAGACCGCTGCGATGGCGAAGGCGACGACGGAGGTGTCGGCGACAGGTCGCGTACAGGCCCGCCAGGGGGCACGGAGCGCGAGACTGTAGCCCCCCTCCCCGGTCCGTCGGACAGCGAGCGGCGCCACGCGACCGAGCAGGTCGTACAGCACGGCCAGCGGGTCGGCCCGTCGGAGCCACGCGGGACCGAACACGAGCGCCCCGACGAGCATCACGAGCGCGTAGCCGGCGACGAGTGCGGCGGTCAGCCGCGGCGACCGAGGGAGCGTCGTGAGGTTCTCGACGACGCCGACCAGCAGGAGATAACCAAGCAGTGCGGGCCAGACACTCAGACGGTCCGGGTAGTCGCCCAACAGCGCAGGAGGTTCGCCCTCGATACGGGCGAGGACCCCGTACAGCGTCCCCCAGGGGGAGACGACCCGCCACGGGCTGCCAGCGAGGATGGCCACCAGCCCCACCCCCTTGAGCCAGACGGGCCAGAACAGCACCGTCGCGACGTTCTCGGACTGGATCTGTGGCCCGATCAATCCGCCGAGGACGACCGCGAGGAACGCGGCGAGGCCGAGAACGCGGCCGCCGGTCCGGAGCAGGCGTGCGCCCGCCGAACCGACGACGACCCTCCGGTCGCCCGCGAGTTCGGGCACCGACCGGCCGCCGACAGCGAGCCACCCGGCGGTGATGGCGACCGTCGCACCCGCACCGCCGTACAGCAGTCCCAGCGGAATCGGCGCCTCGAATTCGCCGCCGACTGCGCCGTGGGCGCTCACGGTCCCGGCGGTCGCCAGCAGCGTCCCGGCGGTCGCCAGGAGCACGACCACGGGTCGCGTCGAACGACTGCGTGACACAGGTGGCTCTCGCCGGTCGGCGGGCAAGTACGTACCGCTCTCGCCCGGCGAACGCAGACGATAGACGGGCTTTTCACTACCGGGCGGCGACCTCCAGTGATGCGACTGCCGACGGTCCTGGCCGCCCTCGTTCTGTGTGGGGTTCTGGTCAGTGTTATCCTCGTGGGGCTTGCCGGTGGCGGTGGGTCGCTCACGCAGACGTGGATAAGCGACACCGCTCGCCAGAACGAGGTCAACCACCACGCGGTCGGTGTCGGTCCCGACGACGAGGTGGTCGTCGCGCCCGTCGCCGCGGTCCCCAACGCCGAACCCATCGGGCCCGAGTCGTGCTCGCTGGTGCGGCTCGGTCCGGCAGCGGGGGCGACCGAGTGGCGCTGGAGCGTCCCACCCGAGGACTGTTTCACCCACGCTCTCACCCAGCCAGCCATCGCGGATCTGGACGACGACGGCTCGCTGGAGGTGGCGGCTAGCACGACCCAGAACGCCCTCGTCGTCCTCGACGCGGCCTCGGGGACCGAGGAATGGCGCGTCCCGCTGTCGACGTACGGTTACGGACAGCCGGCGGTCTCGACGGCCGACCGCGGGCCGGCGGTGGTCACGAGCGACATCCGGGGGACCGTCGTGGCGGCCCACGGCAACGGCACGGTCGCCTGGCGGACCGACACGAACATGACGGTCTGGGCCCGCCCCCGGCTGGTCGACCTCGACGCCGACGGCGCACCGGAGATCGTCGTCGGCGGCAAGGAGGCGGTCGTGGCGCTGGACACCGACGGGACCGAACTGTGGCGTTCGCCGACGCCGGCGACGACGCTCGCGGCAGTCGAGCGCGACGGCGGGGCGACTGTCTTCGCCGGCGACCTCCAGCAACTGACCGCACTGGACGGGACGACCGGCCAACGCCTGTGGGAGCGGTCGGTCTCCGGGACCGCGCGACTGCACGCGACCGGTGACGCCGACGGCGACGGCGACGCCGAGGTGTACGTCGGCCACGCGCCCAACACCGTCCTGGCGGTCGACGCGGCGACCGGGGACACCGAGTGGGAGACGCCGCTGGGCGGTGGCGAGCGCCAGTCCATGTTCGCCCCGGTGCTGGCCGACGTCGACGGCGACGGCACCGCGGACGTCGTCGCGGTCACCAACGGCGGGACCGTCGTCGTGCTGGACGGACGAACTGGCGGGGAACGGGCGGCCTACGAGCGTGATGTCTTGATCTGGACGTTCGCCACATCGGCGGACCTCGACGGCGACGGCGACGCGGAGATACTGGCACGGTACGGCGACGGCCGCGTGGTCGCACTCGACTGGGAGGACGGCTCCCGGCGGCTGGTCGCGCTCGGCTGATCGGCTACCGCGAGGCCAGCAAGAAATCCGTGATCAGTTCTACGACCCGGCCGGTCCGGCCGGTGAACTGGTGGCCTGCAGGCACCGACTCGACGCGGTGGCCCAGTTCACGGGCGCGGTCGACCACTGGCTCCCAGTCGACGGCCTCGTCGCGTTCGCCGTAAACCACCTGGAGCGGGCAATCGACGGTATCGACAGCGTCGACCACGTCCCGCTGGCCCGTCAGTCCCGCTGGCGGCGCGAGGACCGAACAGCACTGCGGGGCCTCGGGCGCGTCGGCGTCCAGGGCTGCGGCCGTCCTGAGTGCCACCGCCGCGCCGAAACTGTAGCCGAACAGGCCTCCCGTCTCGTAGCGGTCGGTGGCCCACGCGAGGGCGTTCTCGGCGTCGGTTCGTTCTCCACGCCCCTCGTCCCAGGGGCCGTAGTCGATGCGGAGACACGCCACGTCGGGCGCGAGTGCCTCCCCGACCGCCCGGAGCCGCGAGTCCGACCGCGAGCCGCCGTACTGCGGATGGGGTGGGCACGCGACAACGACGGCCTCTGCGTCGGGAGTGTCCAGCGACCCGACGACGCGACGACCGCCGGGGACGTGGACCGTCTCGCTCATGTGTCACCGGAGGATGCCCGCCAGCCTGAACCTGTCGAAATTCAGACTCTCTCCGAGCGAAACACCATGTAAGAAATTTAAGTCAGGAGCCACGAATCAGACCATATGGGAATCCTCTCGCGCGCCTCGTACGTCATCCGGTCCAAGCTCAACGCCGTCCTGAACCGGGCCGAAGACCCGACCGAGACCCTCGATTACAGCTACGAACAGCTGCGAAACGAACTGCAGGACGTCAAGCAGGGTATCGCGGACCTGACGACACAGAAGAAACGCCTGGAGATACAGAAACGCCGGCTCGAAGAGAACGTCGAGAAGCACAACGAGCAGGCCCGCCAGGCCGTCAAGCAGGACCGCGAGGACCTGGCCCGGCAGGCCCTGGAGAAGAAGAAACAGAAGATGACCCAGATCGAGGAGCTGGAGACCCAGATCAGCCAGCTCCAGTCCCAGCAGGACCAGCTCGTCGAGCAGAAAAACGAGCTGCAAAAGCAGATCGAGCAGTTCCGCACCAAGAAGGAGACGATGAAGGCCCGCCACGAGGCCGCCAAGGCGTCAAAGCGCGTCAACGAGGCGATGACCGGCGCCGGCGACGAGATGGAGGACGTCAACCGAGCCATCGAGCGCGCGGAGGAACGGACAGAGGACATGGAGGCCCGCGCACAGGCGATGGACGAACTCCGGGAGGACGGCGTTCTGGAGGACCAACTCTCCGACAAGAGTTCGCTGGAGCAGGAACTCGACGAGGTGCAACAGCAGGGTGAGGTCGACGCCGAACTGGACACGCTGAAGGCAGAGATGGGCAAGGCCGACGAGAGCGAGGCCGAACCGGCCGACAACGGCTCCGAGGATCTCTCCGAGAGCGACCTCGAACAGGAACTGGCCGGGGAGGGCGACGTCGACGCGCCGGAGGTCTCCGATAGCGAGGTCGACGCCGAACTCGAAGAGCTGAAAGACGACGAGAAGCCGAACTAGCGGTTCAGCCACCACCAGCCGACGCCCAGGAGCACCGCGACCACGACTGCCCCCACGAGAAGCACGACGGTACTCCCGGTCGTCTCTTCTGTCGCGATCTCGACTGCGATCTCGTGTGGCCCGGACCGGACGGTGTCGTCGTCGGGCGTCGTCGCCGTCACGTTGACCGACACCGATTGTGTGCTCGGAACGGCGTCCTCGGCGACCGTGAGCTGGAACGTCACGACCGTCGACTCGCCAGGATCGAGCGAGCCGACGAAGCTCCGGGGCCCCTCGCTCGTGAACGGTGCCGTCGGCGCGATCCGAGCGTCGAGGTCTGTCAGCGTGATCGAACCGACGTTCTCGATACGGACGTCGATCTGTCCGTCCGAGTCGGGGGCGAGCGTGGCGTTGACGGCCTCGACTGCCAGCAGGTCGGCGTCCGTGACCGTCACGGGAACGTCGTGCGGTCCGGAGCGGACGGCGTCGCCGGCTGCAGTCGTCGCCGTCACGTTGACCGGCACCGAGTGGGTGCTTGCGACGGCGTCGCCGGCCACGGTCAGCGGGAACGTGACGGTCGTCGCGTCGCCGGGGTCGAGCGAGCCGACGAAGCTCCGAGGTGCGTCGCTGGCGAAGGGCGCCGACGGCGCCAGCCGCGGCGCGACATCGGTCAGGGGTTCGGAACCGACGTTCTCGACACGGACCTGCAGTCGGCCGTCCGTGCCCGGTCGGTATGTGGTGTTCGTGGCCGTGACAGCCAGCAGGTCCTCGTCGGCGACCGGCACCGAGAGCGTCCGGACGACCGTCCGGCGGCGGTCGGCGTCGGCGTCGTCGCCGTCGAGTTCGTAGGTGACGGCCACGGTCACCGGTCGGGGTCCGCCGTCGGCCGCTGGCGGGACGGTCACTGGGATCGAGAACTGGCTGGAGCCACTGCCCTCGACGTCGCCGACGGGATAGGCCGGCTCGCGGAACCGCAGTGTCGCCGACGGCGAGGTGACCTCGACGACGGCGTTCCTGGCGGTGCGGTTGCCCTGGTTGACGACGACGCCGTTGATCGAGCCTTCAACGCCAGTGTTGAGGTCGCTCTGGACTTCGCGCAGTTCGAACCGCAGTGCGGGACGGGGTGTGACACCCACTGCACCGAGGTCCTGTGAGACGTCGAACCCGTTCTGGTCGGTGAAGGTCGCCGTCGCCGACAGCGCGTACCGCTCGCTGCGGGCGCTCCCGGCCGACTGGACCGAGAATGTGACCGTCTCGCGGTCGCCGCTATCGAGCTGTCCGAGGAGGCGACTGGCCTGCTGTCCGCCACCCATCGAGAGGTCCGTGTCGTCGGTCGACAGCGCCAGGCGTGCATCGCGCGCGGTCGCAGTCCCGACGTTCTCGACGGTCACCGAGACGGTCCCGCGCTCGCCGACAGCGAGGTCGGACTCGGTGTCGACGACCCGCAAGCGGGGCCGTTCGGGGACCCGGACGGTCGCAGTGACCGTGTCCCGCTCCGCCTCGTCGAAGTCCCGGACGTAGCTGACCCGGAGCGGGATCCTGTAGGTCCCCGGCTCGACGTCCGCCGGCACGACGACGCGGACTCGGATCGGCTCGCGCTGGCCGTCGCGCATCGTCCCGACGAACTGCGGGCCGGACTGGATGGTGAACGGTGTATCTCCGGCACGTGGCTCGACGGAGACGTCCGTCGCGTCCTCGACGACGTCCTCCGGGTCCTCGGCGTCGTTGGCGAGCTGGACCGTCACGGTCTGTTCGGTGCCGGGGGTGAGTGTCGGCTCGGGGACGCTGGTCTCGAAGTGGGGGTTCCGGACGCCGGCGGTGACGACCAGGGGCTGGGTCACGAGTAGACAGCCCACGAGGACCACGAGCAGGGCGCGAGAGTGTCTGGGGGCCATACGGTGTGTTGCTGGAAACTGACGACGGGCTCGGTGATAAACGTTCGTCGCGTTACAGGTCCGCCCGGAGGAACCGTGCGCGGGCGAGTCCGAGCAGGACGAACGCGGCCACCAGCAGAATGATCGCGCCCTCGACGTCGTAGGTCTCCTGGACCAGGATCTCCGTGGTGTCGTAGTATCGGGTCGGCGAGAACGCGCCCAGCACCTCGAAGTCGGTCGAGGCGGTCACCGAGTCGAGCACGAACAGCAGGAAGACCGCGGCCATGCCACCCCGCTGGGCGAGGTCGCCACGCGGGAGGAGTACCGACAGCACCAGTCCGATACTCGTACAGACAAGCAGGTACGGGACCGACAGCGCGTGGACCGCGAGCAGGTCCACCAGGTCCAGTGACTCCTCGATGAGGATGGTGCCGCCGTAGACGAACAGCGGCATGACGAGGTTGAGCACGACGATGGGGGTCACGAGCGCGAGGTACTTCTCGACGAGGAGCCGCGAGCGGCTGATCGGCGTCGCCAGCAGCAGGTCCAGGCGGCCGTTCTCGACGTCGCCCGCGACGGTCCCGCCGGCGACGTAGGCCATGTAGAGCCCGAACAGCAGCACCCAGACGAACTGGTAGAACTCCGCGGCGAGAAACCCCTCGATGGTCCCGAACGCCTCGGTGCCGAAACTCGCCCGGAACGCCTCCGGCAGGCTCTCGATGTAGGCCTCGAAGTCGACGCCGGAGGCCTCGATAGAGGGGAAGACGCCGATGATGAGCAGGCCGAACAGGCCCAGTCCGACCGCGAGGCCGGCGGTCCCCCGGACCCGCCGCCGGGCCTCGTAGCGGGTCACCTCAAACATCGTCGGCCCCCGTCGCTTCCGGGGTGTCCACCGCTGTGCTCCGGTCGCTTCTGTCGTCCTCTTCGTCGCCTGTTTTGTTCCCCGTCCCGTCGCTGTCGTCGCCGCTCCTGGGCTGGTCGCCGTAGAAGTGCATAAAGACGTCCTCCAGGGGCGGTTCCTCGATGTCCAGGTCGACGATGTCGTAGTCGGTCAGTTCGGCCACAAGGGTGTCGTAGTCGCCCGTGAACGTGAACTGGAGTTGCTCGCCGACGGCTTCGCAGTCGACGACGCCTGGGAATTCGAAGGCCGAGGGGTCGGCCGGGTCGGCGGTCGTCACGCGGACCTTCTTGCCACCCCGGGATAGCAGGTCGGTGACGTCCTCCAGGGCCGCGAGGTGACCGTCCCGGATGATCCCCACCCGATCACAGACCCGGCGGACCTCGCCCAGCACGTGCGAGGAGAAGAAGACGGTGACGCCACGGTCCCGTTCCCGTCGGAGGAAGTCGTTGAAGTGCTCCTGTTTCAGCGGATCGAGTCCCGACGTGGGTTCGTCCATGACGACCAGGTCCGGATCGTGCATGAACGTCTGGACGATGGCCAGCATCTGCTTGTTGCCCGTCGAGTAGGCCCGTATCTTCCGGTCCAGCGGGGGGTCGAACAGTTCCAGGAGCTCCCCGCGGCGCTGGTCGCCTTTCAGTTCGGCCTGGTAGTCCAGGAACGTCCGGCCGGTGACGCCCCCGTCGAACCCCGGTGTCGCCGGCAGATAGCCCAGGTCGGCTTTGGCCTCCAGCAGGGCATCCTCGTCGCGGATGTCCTGGCCGAGTACGCGGGCGGTGCCCTCTGTCGGGGACTGGAAGCCCAGCAGCATCCGGATGAGGGTGCTCTTGCCGGCCCCGTTCGGGCCGAGAAAACCGAATATCTCGCCCTCCCGGACGGTGAACGAGAGGTCGTCGTTGGCGACCGTCTCGCCGTACACCTTGGTGAGCCCCTCGACCTCGATGGCGCCCATACGTCGAGCGACGCGTCGCGGTCCCTTAGAACTACGCCGTCAGAGTGGCCAGACGAACGCGACTGCGAGCGTCGTAACGGCACACAGCAGCAACTGCAGCGGGAGCCCCACGCGGGCGTAGTCGGTGAACCGGTAGCCCCCGGGGCCGTAGACCATCAGGTTCGTCTGGTAGCCGATGGGCGTCAGGAACGCCGTGGCGACGGCGAAGGTGACGATCAGCAGGAACGGGAGGCCGGCGACACCGACATCCTGTGCGGTTGCGACGGCGATGGGAATCATCAGGACGACCGTCGCGACCGGGGTGATGACGCTGGCCAGTACTGCGGTCAGGAGGTAGAACAGCGCCAGCAACGCCAGCGGTGGGAGTACCCCGCCGGCCGTCGAGAGCAGGCCACCGAGGAAGGCCGCACCGCCGGTCTCCTGCATCGCCAGCCCCAGCGGGAGCAGGCCCGCGAGCAGGAAGACGACGTTCCAGCTCACCGCGTCGTAGGCCTTCGATGCGCTCAGCCTCCCGGTGGCGACCATCGTCACGACCCCGCCCAGTGCGGCGATGTAGATCGGGAGCAGGTCCAGTGCCGCGACGGCGATCACGCCCACCAGGATCGCGAGCGGGACCAGGGCACCGGGGTCTAGCGAGGGGATCTCGTCGTCGTGGATGATGTCGAACAGTTCCGGCGGCCCTTCAGTCAACACGAGGTAGCCCTCCTCTTCGAGGTGGCCGATCCCGTCGACGGGCGTCTGGAGCAGGAGGGTGTCTCCGGCCGAGAACGTCACGTCACCGAGCCCGTCCTGGATGAGGGTGTCGCCGCGACGGACCGCCAGCACTGTCGCGTCGAACCGCCCCCGAAGTTGGACGTCGGCCAGTGTCCGGCCCCGCAGTCGTGATTCCTGGTCGACGACGGCCTCGACGAGGACGCCGGGGTGGCCGCTCTCGGCCAGCAGTTCCTCGGTGACCGACTCGCGGGCGAGCTGGCGCAGTCCCAGCGTCTCGGCGAAGCGGTTGACCGACTGGCGGTTCCCCCGCACGGTCAGGACGTCGTCGGCCTCCAGCGTGCGGTCGGTCGCCGACGCGAAGAAGGACTCCCCGTCCCGGTCGATCTGGAGCACGTCGATGTCCAGCAGCGTCCCGACGGCGGCGATCTCGTCCGCCGGCACGTCCTCGTCGAGCGGTTCGCCGGCGACCGTCTCGGCGGCCGCCGTCACCAGTTCGTCGGTCACGGTCCGGTCGAGCGCCTCGGTCACTGTCAGCCCGACTAGCGGTGACTCCTCACGGACCCGGAGCTGTGCGAGGTAGCGATCCATGTCGAACTCCTCGGTGAAGTCGGCGGCCGGGTGGATCCGCTCGGGGACGAGCGCGCGGCCGACCGTCAGCAGGTACGCGACGCCGACGAGGAGGACGACGATCCCGACGGGCGTCAGCGTGAACATCGAGAACGGCTCGCCCAACAGTTCCGCCGAGAGGTCGCTTGCGAGCAGGTTCGTGGCGGTCCCCACGAGTGTGAGCGTCCCGCCGAGCATGGAGGCGAACGACAGCGGAAGCAGGAGTCGCGAGGGCGAGATACCGTACCGGTCCGAGAGGCCGGTCACGAGCGGGATGAAGACCGCGACGATGGGCGTGTTGTTGACGAAGCCGGCGCTGACGCCGGTCGTCCCGACGATGGCCGCGAGCAGTCGGCTCTCGTCGCCGCCGGTGAGCGTCGCCAGTTTTCCCCCGAGCCAGTCGACGACGCCGGCCCGCTCGACGCCGGCGCTGAGGATGTACATCGCGAGGATGGTGAGCACGGCGGGGCTGGCGAAGCCGCCGATGGCCTCTCGCGCCGGTACCCGCGTGTACGGTTCGAGCACGACGAGCGCCACCAGGACGCCGATGGCAGTCATATCGGGCGAGAGCCACTCCGTGACGAACAGGACCAGGGCGACGGCGACGAGCGCGAAGACGACGAGGGCGCCCGTCGAGAGTGGCGGCATACGAGTCGCCACACGCGACGGATAGAAAAGCGTTAGTCCCAGCTGACGTCGACCGATCGGTCAGTGTCGCGGAGGATGAACGGGCCGATAGAGAGGGTCCGCTTGGTGACGGTGACGATGCGGAGGATGTACGCCAGCAGGACAGTAAAGGGCAGCACCGAGAGCGTCGTCGTCACGGCCACGAGCAACAATGCGTCCGAGACGCCCAGCGTCGCCCCGGTGAACGTCTGAGGGTCGAGAAAGAGCAGACTGGCGATGGCGACGGTCAACGCCGGGACGGCGACGTACAGCAGCGTCCGGGAGAGCGCGGTCAGTTCCCACTGGAAGTACAGCGTCTTGAAGTGCTCGCGGGCCGGGCCGAACAGCTCCAGGGTCTCGACGAGTTCGGCGAGTTCGTCGTCGACCGCCGCCGGAAGGTCCTCGGCGTAGCGCTCCCGGATACGTCGCCCGGCGTAGAGCTTCCAGGAGTAGTTGTAGTCGAGTGCGGCCCTGACGACGTCGAACGCGCCGAAGGTGGCCCCTTCGAGCTCGTCGGTGACGGCCTCGGCGTTACCGGTCACCGAATCGAGATACGTCGAGAGGAGTTCAGCCAGGTCGTCGTCGAGGGTCGCTTCCTCGGCGGCGTCCTCGACGGCACGGGCCTGTTCGGCCGTCGCGCGGACCAACGACCGGAGGAACGCGGAGGGTTCGGCGGGGCTCACGTCGGCGTCGACGGCGTCGGCCACGTCCGCCCGGAAGTCCATCGCACCCTCCATGCGCTCGCGCTGGTCGCCCACGGCACCGAGTTCCTGGGAGAGGACGAGTTGGCTCAGAGTCAACACCAGCGTCACGCCGGTGATCGTCGCCGTGACCAGCGCCTGGTACAGCGTCTCGACCGGGTCGCCACGCCGCAGGAGCGCCTCGGCTGGTGTGGGATGGAGGAGGCCCACGGCGATGACGGCGACCAGCACCACGCTGGCGAACGCCCCGCTGACGAGCCAGCGGTCGGCATCGAGGACGACCCACAGGACGGCCGAGCGTTCGCCGGCCCGCTGGCGGAACTGGTCGTCGGGCTGATCGCCGTCGGCATCTGCCATGCGAACGCCGTCGTCGGCTGCGGTGAAAAAGTCCGGGGCGCTACCGGCCGGCGAAGAAGGTCACGTCGGTGCGCTTCTGTTCGATCTCCGTCGCCAGGTGGTCGCTGAACTCCGAGAGCTCGATATCCTTTTCCTCGTTCTCCTTGCGGTCCCGCACGGAGATGGTGCCGGCCTCCTCCTCGTTGTCGCCGATGATGAACATGTAGGGGACCCGGTCGTCGTGGGCCTGCTGGATCTTCCGGCCGACCGTCCAGGAGCGGTCCTCGATCTCGACGCGGACGTCGTCGAGTTCGGCGGCCAGTTCCTCACAGTAGGGGATGTTGTCGTCGCTGACCGGCAGGATACGGACCTGCTCGGGGGCCAGCCACGGCGGGAACTTCCCGTTGTAGTGCTCGGTCAGCACCATGAAGAACCGCTCGTAGGAGCCATACAGCGCGCGGTGGATCATCACCGGCCGGTGCTCCTCGTTGTCCTCGCCGGTGTAGGAGAGGTCGAACCGCTCGGGCATGTTGAAGTCCAGCTGGACCGTCGGACCGTCCCAGTGTCGGCCCAGCGCGTCCTCGAAGGCGAAGTCGATCTTCGGGCCGTAGAAGGCGCCGTCGCCGGGCTCGACCTTGTAGTCGATCCCCTGCTCCTCCAGCACCGACTCCAGTTGGGACTCGGCTTTCTCCCAGATCTCGTCGCCGCCGACGGACTTCTCCGGGCGGGTCGCGAACTGGACGGTGTAGTCGAGGTTGAACGTGTCCAGCGTGTCGAGGATGATATCGACCGTCGCGAGCACCTCCTGTTCGATCTGGTCGGGCCGGACGAACAGGTGGCCGTCGTCGATGGTGAACGCCCAGGTCCGGGAGAGCCCCGACAGTTCGCCGCGCTGTTCCTTGCGGTAGACCTTCCCGTCCTCGAAGTACCGGACCGGGAGGTCCCGATACGACCAGGAGTTCTGCTCGAAGATGGTCGCGTGGCCCGGACAGTTCATCGGCTTGAGGCCGTACTCCTCGTCGTTGACGTCGAGCAGGAACATGTCGTCGACGTAGTTCTCGTAGTGGCCCGACTTCTTCCAGAGTTCGGTCCGGAAGACGTGGGGCGTCTCGATCTCGTCGTAGCCGGCGTCGCGGTTGAGCCGGGCGACGTACTCCGAGAGTTCGTTGAGGATCTTCTTGCCGTTTGGCTCGTACAGTGGGAGGCCCGGCCCGGTCGTCTCGGCGATGGAGAACAGGTCCATCTCCTGGCCGATCTTGCGGTGGTCCCGCTCCTGTGCTTTCCGTCGGTTTTCGAGGTACTCGTCGAGTTCCTCCTGGGTCGGGAACGCGGTCCCGTAGACCCGCGTGAGGGTCTCGTTGTCCTCCTCGCCGCGCCAGAAGGCCGCCGAGATCTCCAGCAGCGCGAAGCCGCCGATCTCGCCGGTCGACTCGACGTGGGGCCCCTGACAGAGGTCGTAGAACTCCGCCTGCTCGTAGAAGGAGACGGGGTCCTCGTCGGCGGCCTCGGTCTCTAAGATATCCTGTTTGAACGGGTTGTCCTCGTAGCGCTCGAAGGCTTCCTCGCGGTCGACCAGTTCCCGCTCGATGTCGTAGTCGGCCGCGATGATCTCCTGGGCCTCCTCGCTGATCTCCTCCAGGTCGTCCTCGTCGATGTCGACGCCGGTGATGTCGTAGTAGAAGCCGTCGTCGGTCCACGGTCCGATGGTCAGTGTCGCCTCGGGGTAGCACCGCTGGAGCGCCTGCGCGAAGACGTGGGCCGCCGAGTGGCGCAGGACGTCGACGTACTCGTCGCTGCTCGGTGTGACGATCTCCAGGTCGACGTCTGTCTCGATGGGGTCGTGCTTGTCCACGAGCTCGCCGTCGACGACGCCCGCGACGGTGTCGTCTCCGAGCCCGGGCCCGATTTCGTAGGCGACATCCTCGACCGTGCTCCCGGACGCCATCTCGAGCGTCGACCCGTCCGGTAGCGTAACCGTGACCGTACTCATATGCCTGATTAGGATAGCCGCCGGGGATAAGTGTATTGAGACGCCCGCGCTACTCGGAGGCGACCGGTTCGTTGCTCCCGATGGTCCCGCCACGGACCTCTAGCCGGTCGGTGGCCGTCTCAGCCGTCGCCCGGTCGAGCCCGGTGAAGGTGGTCGACCCGTCCGATTCCAGATCGTTCAGCCGGTCTGCGACGGACACGACGGTCTCGTCGTCGACGTGTGGTGTGACACACCGGATCGACTCGCTCTCGTACTCGACCAAGAGCAGTTGCGGGAGCACGATCGCCCGGTACTGCTCCTCGACTAGCGACGCGTCGACCGATCGGAGCGAGAACGCCGGCGAGAGCGAGCGGTCGTTGACGCGCGCCCACTTCCGGAACGCAGCGATCTGTTCGTGGATCTGGCGGCCGAACGGCGTGGTCACGTCGGCCGGCGTCGCGGGTAGTTGTTTCCCCCAGACCGTCACCGTGTACTCCGTCAGCGAACCGTCATCGACCAGCGTCTGCAGGCGGTCGGTGACCGATTGCTGGTGTGAGCGCGCCGTCTCTGGCACCAGCGATCGGACGAACAGTTCCGCTCGCCGCCCCTCCTCGGACTGGGTTGATTCCATCGTTGTACAACCCATTCACGTGAACTGACTAAAATATTCCTGTTGACAGGATTTGCGTTCGGGTGCTGATATTCAAACATTGCTAACTATCCTCCGACCGCTGGGCCAGCACGGAGAACTATGTACCATCGGTGTCCATGACGTGATACATGTACGACCACGTACTCATCGCCACCGACGGGAGTTCCGGCACGATGGAGACCGCCGAACACGCCGTCTCCATCGCACGCGACAACGAGGCAGTGTTGCACGGCCTCTACGTCGTCGACAAGCGACAGTACCGTGCCGCGGACGCGGACACCAAAGACACCGTCCGGCAGTCCCTGGAGGAGGAAGGCCAGGTCGCGCTCGACGACATCGCCGTCCGCGGCGAGGAGGCCGGCCTGGAGGTCCGGACCAGCATGGAGGAGGGTATCCCGGACAAGACCATCGTCGAGTACGCCGAGCGCGAGGGCGTCGACATGATCGTGATGGGGACCCATGGCCGGACCGGCCGCCAGCGCGTCTCGACGCTGGGGAGTGTCACCGAACGAGTGACAGAGAATTCGCCCGTGCCGGTGCTGGTGGTTCACATAGAATAACGGCTCGGTCAGTCTGGGCCGATGAAGTACGTCGCGACGGTCCGAGTCCCGTCGTCGCCATCTCTGAAGACAATCTCTACGACGAAGAAGTCACCCAGAATCGCCCCGTCCCAAGTCTTGGGATTCATCGCGCCTACCTCTGTGAACCCAGCGAAACTGAAACGATACGTCTGTGAACCACTTGGTGCGAACGAATCGAGCTTCCCCGACACATTCGTAAACGTTGTTCCGATAGCGTAGGTGATTGCAGGCGAATTACTGTCGGCGACGGTACGCCCGGTCGGTGGGGAGAAATCATTGCTCGTCGAATAGAAGCTCACCCGCATCTCTTCGATGTGTTGGCTTGAGTTGGTGTCCCGGTTCTGGAAAGTAATATCGACTTCACAGTTGTCGCTCCGCTGCTTGCAGTCATTGTTAGGTCCCGTTCTGAGTAGTTGAGCGTCAACTAGTTCGATGGTGTCGGCGGGATTGATCGGGTTCCCACCGTCGTTCTTCGAGTCGCTATCCGAGTCGGCATTGAGCACCGACAGGTCAAACCGGACCCGTTCTCGTTCGGTCATATTTCCGCCGAATCTAGCCCAAACGGTCTCGCTGGTCACCTTGTCGACATCCGCTGGGGCGGTGTACTCCATAGTCACTTCCCCGTCGGCGTCGGTCTTGTTGCTGCCGAGGAACGTGATATCTCCGTCGGTCGTGTTCGTCCCGACCGTCTGGTTTGCGACCGGGTTGTTGTATTCGTCCCGGACCTGCACGACAAGCCGCTGGGTTCCTCCCTCAGGGATTGTTGTTCCGTTCCCAGCGCTATCGACGATGTAGGCCGGGTCCGGCGTCGGGTCGTAGCCGCTGGCGATCCCGACCGCGGCGAGTCGCATGGAGTAGGTGACGCCCTGCTGGAGCGTGACGTTGACCGTCCCGCTGGGTCCAGCGGTGATGTTCTGGACGTGGCCGCCGGCGCTGACGGTCTCGTCGGCCAGTGCCTCGTTCCAGTCCGCGACGGACCGCTGGGTCGGTATCGTCAGCGTGATTGGCGCAGTATCGTTACGCACAGTGATCGTCTGTGCCGGCGCGCTCACTGGTGCCATCCCGACGGTGACGGACCGGTCGCTCGTGGTCGAGAGGTCGCCCTGGAGCGCGATCAGCGAGATCTCTCGGCCACTGATGAGCGCCCCGCGCTCGATCAGGGTCGTCCGGCCGTTCGCGTGTCTGTTGTACAGCGTCCCGTGTTCGGCGACGGTCTGGGGGGCGTTGCCGTACTCGTTGTAGTAGGGTTCGTAGGTGAGCGAACTGGCGTTGAACCGGTGACTATTCCCGTTCCAGTAGTCGCCGGTCTCGCCGGTCGCCGTCGCGTTGTCGACGACGATCTGTCCGACGTCACTCGTCCGGAGCGAGCCGCTTGGCCGCGAGGGGTTCAACAGGAAGAACCGCTGTGGGTAGCCGGTCCCGGTCTCGATCTTGACCGTCGCCTCGGTGCCGGTACTGGCGACCCGAAACTGGCTCTCCTGGAGTTCCTGCATGTCGCCCTGGACACGCTGGTTGTGCTCGAACTCGACCTGCTCGTTGGCCGCCGGCACCGCGTTGATCTGGATCAACGCGACCAGTGCGACGACGAGCGCGAACAACAGGATGCCTCCCAGCAGCGCGGAGACCCCGCGGTCGTCGTCGCCGAGCGTCGTCGAGCGGTCGGTACGTCGGTCTGGTGGTGTGTCGGTCGATTTCATACGAAGAGGAAGACGAGGATCGTGACGACGATCAGGACGATGCTGTACTTCAGCCCGCTCAGCGTGCTGTTGTCGGTCAGCTTCCCGGAGATGAGACCGATGCCGAACGCCTGGATGAGCGCCGAGTGGAAGAAGATCGCCTGGTAGGTCTTGACCGGGATGTTCGCCAGGCTCAGTGGCAATCCGCGCTCGCCGGTCGTGTCCGCCCCGGTCGCTGCGTTCTCGATCGGCTGGAGGTAACTCGCGTCCAGCAGGACGATGACCATCAGGTAGACGAGGAATCCGATGACGACGACGGCGATGTAGGTCGCCAGTTCGCTTCGGCGCTTGCGTTCGATCTTGAACCGGTCGCGAGTGTCCTCGGCCGCGATCGAGAGGACTCTCGCCAGGTCCCTGCTCGCGCGGGTCCCCTCGCCGATGAGGCGGATGGTCCGGGCGAGCTGTGGGGACTGGAGTCTGGTCGAGAGGCGTTCGAGCGCCCGGTGGATGTCGTAGTTCCAGCGGATGTCGTTGCGGACGATCTCCAGCTGGTCGGCCAGCGGGCCCGACGACCACCGCGAGACCAACCCCAGCGCGTCGACGAACTTGATCCCCATCCGGTTCGCACTGGAGAGAACGTTCAGCACTTCGGGGAATCGCATGGCGATACGGCGCTCACGTCTGGCGCGGCGCTCGTGTAACAGCGACAGCGGGACGACAGCGACGAACACCGGGACGACCGCGAGTATCGTCGTCGCCCACAGCGGCTCCTCGACGAAGACGGACAACGATGCCTCGACCGTCTCGGTCGCCAGGACGACGCCGAGGTAGGCGATGGCCACCGGCACCGTCACCAGCAACGACAGAACCGGTTTCCGACGGATCGGCCGCATCGGATTGGTGATCGCGTCCCACATCGCCTTGCGGCGCTGTGTCCGCAGGTAGCCGTCGACGCGGCGCTGTTCGCTGTCCGCGAACACACCGCCGATGTCGTAGCCGCCGTCGGTGGCTGCCGATGCGGGCTTGGATTCGAAGAGTTCGCTGATCTCACCCTTGAGGAAGGCGACGAACAGCGACGGACTGTCGCCCAGGAGCGAGGCCGTCCGTGCGTCGTGCTCCGTCGACTGGACGACCGGCTGCTCGTAGGGCTCCGAGAGCATATCGAGCAGGACGATGAACCCAGCCATCCCGAGCGGCAGGGCCGCGTACACGAGCAGTTGTAACTGCCCGAGTGTCTGCCCGCCCAGCAGGCTGATGACGATGAGAATGACGATGACGAACAGCGGCGCCGCGACGAACAGTGCGATGAAGAACTCGCTGAGGATCCCGAGGGTCTCGATGAACTGCTCCTGTTCGTCACGGGCCTCTTCGAGGTAGGTGTCGACCTCGTTCTCGTAGAACGCCGTGAGGTCGCCGCCAGCGTCCAGCACTGAGAGCATGTCGTCGATGAACTGCTCTAGATTGTCACTGACGGTGAGGTCACGTGTGTTCCGCAACGCCGTGTACAGGTCGTTCCCGAACAGCGTCAGGTCACGGTGGACCATCTGAAACTCGTTTGCCACTTCGCCGTAGGTGTCCTGGGATTCGGCCAGAATTTCGATGATCTCCGAGGTGTTCAGCCCGCTGTACGACAGCGCGTACATCATCACGATGGCGTGGGGCAGCGTGATGTCGATGTTCCGGCGGCGGCCGCTCGCGGCGAAACTTGGGAAGTAGTACCGAGCGTACCAGACGATCGTCGAGAGGAGCGACGACAGCACGATAATGAGCGCTGCACCGGTGAACCACGCCCGGTTCGCTCCGAGATAGCGGGTCAGATCGCCACGGTAGTTGAGCGGGTTCCGGAACTCGGCCAGGAGCCCCATGTCGATGAGCGACACCGTGAGCAGGAGGCCCAGGAATATCCCAACGATCACGGACGCGACGACGTACCACGCGCTCTGTGCGAGGTAGACGTCGTAGTTGACTCCCATCCGCGCCTGGTTGAGCGTGCGCTGGAGATCACGGTACGCTTCGGGGCGGGCCTTGTAGTAGCCCCGCAGCCACCCGTACTCCTCGCGGATCCGCTTGCGGTCCTCGGCCTCGGATCGGGGGGCCATCGGATACTTGTTGAGGCCGTACGCAGTGGGGCGGTCCGGATCGGTGGAGGGCGTCGAGTCGTCGCTCATCTAGAACAGGTCCTCGGCCTGGAGCGAGACGGGGGTGACCGTCGACATCGCCGGCCCCTCGTCGACAAGTTCCGCCCGGTCTAGCGACCCGTCTTCGATCTGTTCGAGTAGTCTGTCCGGCCGTCGCGTGTAGCGGTTGATCGCCCTGGCGACGGCGGCGTACTCGGTGATGTCGTTGTCCGCCAGGTACTCGAGGACCCGCTTCCGGTCGGTCAACTCCCGTTCCAGATCGCGCTCGCTCCAGCCGCGGTCCTCCGCGATCTCCTGGAGGAGTGCGGACTCGTTGACCTTCGTGTGGGTGTCAGTCGTAGCGTCCCGATCGAAGATCGTCAGGGTGTCGATGCTGTCGTCCCGGGTCCCCGCCGAGATCTCCGCGATCTCCTCGTTGCGTCGGACCCGCTTCTCGTCGAGGAACGTCTGGCGCTGGATCGAGACGATGTCCAGATCCTGGAGCATCTGTGTCGGGACGTTCAGCGGCGGGTTCTGGAGACGCGAGAGGACCGTCTCGACCGAGTCGGCGTGGACGGTCGTGTAGGCCGTGTGGCCGGTCGACATCGCCTGGAAGAAGGTCAGTGCGACCCGTTCCTCGGTCCGGATCTCGCCGACCAGCAGGTACTCGGGCCGCTGGCGCAGCGCCGACTGGAGCAGTCGGTACATCGAGACCTCGCCACGGTCGTCGGCTGTCACGCCGCCGCGGGTCACGCTCTGGATCCAGTTCTCGTGTGGCAGGTCGATCTCGCGCGTGTCCTCGATGGTGACGACCTTGCTGGACCGCGGGATGAAAAACGAGACGGCGTTCATGCTGGAGGTCTTCCCCGAACCGGTCCCGCCGGCGAAGATGAGCGACTTGTTGTTCTCGATGGCGATCCAGAAGTACGCCATCTGTTCGGCGGAGAAGGTGTTCCAGTTGATGAGGTCGACCGGGGTGTAGGGGATATCGGCAAACTTCCGGATGGTGAAGTTCGACCCGCGCGTGCTGATCTCGCCCCCCAGCGTCAACTGGATACGTGAGCCGTCCGGGAGTGTTCCGTCGATGAGCGGGTCGGAGATGGTCAGTTGCTTGCCCGCCCGCTGTGCCAGCCGGAACGTGAAGGCGTTGAGCCGCTCGTTGCTGAACGAGACGTTCGACCGGAGGTCGCGGTATCGCTGGTGGTAGACGAACACCGGGACATCGGCACCGTCACAGGAGATATCCTCGATCGTCGAATCGCGCATGACCGGGTCGATCGGGCCGTACTCCAGGAAGTCCCGAAGTAGATAGTACAGGAGTTTGTGGAGCGTCCCGTCCTCGACTGTCGAGGCGTGATCGGTGATGAGTTCCTTCGCTTCCGTCTCGAAGACGGCGGCTCGCTCGTCGTCGTCCTCGAAGTCACGGTACATCAGGTTGTTGCGCAACAGGGCGACCAGATCCTGTCTGACGTACTGCTCGAAGTTGTTCAGCACGGGTTCGACGACCTGGTATCGATACTCGTTCTCCCGCTCGTCGAACAGGATGACGACGTACGCGAACGGTTCGTTGACCCAGTAGCGTTCGACCTCCTGATACTCGTCGAGATAGCTGAAATCGAAGAACTCGGTCGCGATGAACTCCTCGTCGGGGGCGGCCGCGAACGACTCGTCGATGTCGGCGGTCTCGAAGTACCGATAGACGTCCGACAGCACGTCGGCGACGGTCGAATGGTCGCGCACTTCCACGTCGGCCGCGACGTCCTCTCCGTCGAGTCCGGACGTCTCGTGGTTGTCCATCACCGCAGTCAGATCGTTCATCGACGGCGCGTCGTGGTCGCCGTCGGTGTGTGTTTGCGACGGTGGGGAAACACCTTGTTCCGAGTCCACGTCCGCGTGCCCATCGCGGACTGGCTCGTTCTCGCTTGGTTCCATCTACCGACTAAATAATGGTCGGAGAAGATAAAACAAGTAGGTGAATATTACCCTCTCGTCGCAGAACAGGTCAGAATTCGAGTATCATTACGATCGACGTAGGAGTCGGTACGCTAGAATTACTGATCCGGTCGGTTTCGACCTCGGAACCGATATTCGGACGGTACACCTTTCCGGTATCGCACCAATAGACGAGTATCAACAATGCCGGTACCTACAGGCTCGGAGACGCTCGACCAGATTCTCGACGGCGGGGTACCCGAGAACCGGACCGTCCTCGTGACTGGCGGTCCTGGGACAGGGAAATCGACGCTGGCGATGCAGTTCCTCCAGGAAGGACTCGACGACGGTGAGGACTGTCTCTACATCAGCACCGAACAGACCTTCGACGAACTCGTCGACACCTTCGCCTCGTATCCGTTCGAGCTCGACCACGAGCACCTCACGGTGACGTCGCTGCACGCGACGCCCGGTCAGACCGTCGAGGGAGACGACGAACGGGAATTGACACTCCAGACGCTGGAGGGTGGCAAGATGCTCGGCGGAGAGTACTCGGCCCCCTTCGAGAGCAAGTACATCACCCAGTACCTCCAGCGATTCGCGCCCGCCGACCGGGTGGTACTGGACTCTGTTTCGGGACTCTCTGCCATTGGTGACGACCGTGACGTCTTCCGGCGGACACTGTTGGATTTCATCCGCCTGCTCAACGACGAGTTCGAGGCGACGGCCGTCTTCACTGCCGAGGAGTCGGAGCCGTCGGCCTCACAGGCGGACGTCAAGACTGTCGCGGCCAGCGACGCCGTCCAGTTCAACACCCACGGCGTGATTCGGCTCTGGCGCGAGAACGTCAGTGGCGATTACCACCGCTTCCTGGAGATCGTGAAGATGCGTGGGGTCGACCACGACACGCGGATCCACGAGGTGACGTTCACCGAGACTGGACTCCGGATCTCGCCACGGCTCCGGACCCACCCGGGCGAGTTCGTCCCCTCCGACCACATGTCGACGGGCATCCCCGGACTGGACGAACTCATGGGCGGGGGGATCGTCCGGGGCGGGACGCTCCTGCTGGAACACGACGGGCAGGCCAGTCCGCACTCGATCCTGACGAACCTCCTCGTCCAGGCCTACGAGCACGACATGGCTATCACCATCGCCCCGCCGGTCGAACTGCCACCCAAACGACTGCGTACCATCATCGACGAACGGATCGGCGACATGGAGGAGCTACTGGCCAACGACGAGCTGTTTCTCATCGACTTCACCAACATCTGGGAGAACACCAAACGGAACGTATTCAAACCGCAGGAACACGATACCGACAACCCCGCCGCGGTGTTTCGGACCATCGACGACCGCCGGGGCGAGACACCGATGTTCACGACACTCAACGTGGAGGCCCAGATGCCGATCCTCTCCGACGACGAACTCAGGCAGATGCGCTTCTGGGAGGAGGAGAACCTCTATCAGCCGAAAGACACGTCGATGTATCTCTACAATCCGGACTCGCTCGACGAGAAACTGGCGTCGTTCTACGAGAACGGCGCCTGGCAGGACCTCCATACCTGGGTCGACGAGAACGGGCTCCAGTACATCGAACTGAAGAAGTCACCCAGTGGGTATATGGGGTCGACCCGCCTCGTCGAATACGTGAACGAAGCGCCGTACATGCGTGTCCAGCGACCGCCGGGCGCGGGCGAGAGTACCGTGCCACGTGACGTCGAGCAGGAGGGGGACTCGTAGATGGGGGCCCCACGACCGGGAACCAACGTGCTCGTTCTGGCGCCGTCGCTGGGCGAGGCCAAACGGTCGACCTGCCTGTCGCTCCTGTCGGGGGACGACCTGGCGGAACTCGACGTCCTGCGGATCACGTATTCGGCGTCACCGCAGGAACTTGTCGACGAATGGATGGCCGAACACGACACGCTCCCGGGGCGGATGGGCATCGTCACCGTCGGCGACCAGGCTGGCCTGCGGGGCTACGACGACACCGAGCTCCCCGAGCGCGTGTTCGTCACCGACGCCAACCCCAACGACATCACCGGGCTGGGGATGCGCCTGAACAACTACCTCACCGACGTACCCGAGGAGAGTCAGCTCGTGGTCTGTTTCGACTCGCTGACGGAACTCCTGCAGTTCGCGGACGTCCAGTCGGCGTTCAAGTTCCTCCACATGTTCACCGGCCAGCTCCGTCAGGTCGACGCGATCGGGCATTTCCATCTCGACCCGGGCGCACACGACGACCAGGTCATCAGTCGGCTCAAACCGGTCTTCGACGACGCGGTCGACCGGACCTGACGGCGTCGGACCGACCGGTAACTTTTCGGATGGTCGTACCGCCGTAAGGGTATGGACAGTCGCGAGTACGAGTTCGAGGGGGCGAAACCGGACATCCACGGCTACGCGCACGTCAGCCGCGAAGCGACACTGGTCGGTGACGTCACAGTCGGCCCGAACGCCAACGTCTGGCCGGGGACGGTCCTCCGGGGCGACGTCGGCCCGGTCGAGGTCGGTCGCCAGACGGCCATCGGTGACGGCGCGGTCCTGCACGCCTCGACGGTCGGCGAGAAGGTGATGGTCGGCCACGGCGCCGTCCTGAACGACTCCCACGTCGACGACGGCGCACTCGTCGGGTTCAACTCCACCGTCACCGACGCCGACATCGGCGAGCGGTCCATCGTCGCGATGGGGACGGTCGTCCCGCCGGGCTACGAGGTCCCACCGGAGTCGTTCGTCCGCGGGAGCCCGGCCCAGGTCACGCCGCTGTCGGAGACGACGATCGACCCCGACGAAGTGTTCGAAGCCTTCTCCTCGGGCGATTACGCCAACCTCGCGGCGAGACACGAGGATCTCTTCGAATGAGATGAGCACAGGAGAATGAACAACGAGCATACCACCGAAGAACTCGTCGCCCTCGTGCGGCAGTCACTCTCCGACGACGTCGACGAGACGTTCACTCCCAGAGTCGACGAGCAGGCCGAGATGCTCAAACGTCAGATCCGTGAGGGAGCCTTCGACAACGAGGAGTTCTCGGTCGGCCTGGAGATCGAACTGTACGCGATCAACAGCGTCCCGGAGCCGCCGGAACCCGACGACGACGAAGACGAGGACGAGGAGACTGCCGACGACCTCGGCGACCCGGACGCGGACCTCTCCGGCGGCGGTGGGGGCGCCTGGGACAGCTCCCTGGAGCCGAGCGGGACCGGTAACGGTAGCGGCGCGTCGCTGGAGTCGGACGACGGCGGGGCGTCGCTCGACGCCGACGACGGACTCCTCGGCGATCCACCCGCGGACGGCGACGCCACCGAAGAGGCCGACGACGGGAGCGACGACAACTTCGGTCCCGGCGAGGGGCCGTCGCTGGACGTCGACCCCGACAGCCCGCTCGCGCCCGACGAGCCCGACGACGCGGGCGAAGACGAGGGCGAGCCAGCCGTCGAGGAGACCGAGGAGGACGACGAGCCGTACATGGACCCCGACGACTGGGCGGGCCGGCTGACACGGCTCCCCGACGTCGTCTTCGAGGGTGAGGCCAACAAGGAACTGGGCCTGCACAACGCCGAGGTCAACACCGAGCCCAACAGCTTCGACCAGACCGGCATGGAGGTCCAGACCACGGCCGTCGAGATGCAGACCAAGCAGGCCCGCCAGCAGGCCTCGAACCAGCACTGTGAGTTGATCCTCGACGCGATGTGGACCATCCCGCCCGAGGAGGGTGGCGAGGCGTACCTCTCGGCCCACGAGCGCTACGACGACGTCGTCGTCGCCGACAACATGCGCCCCGCCCCGCGCTACGTCGCACTGGACAACGAGGCGCTCGCGCATGCGGGCGGCGAGATCGGATTCGACGTGCCGGGCTACTCGGGGGCGTTCCCGACGATCCTCTTCGAGTCGCTGGCGACCTCGATCCAGCCCCATCTCCAGATCCCCGACAGCGACGCGTTCCCGGACTACTACAACGCGGCCATCCGGACGCTCGGGCCGCTGCTGGCGCTGTCGACGAACTCGCCGTTCCTGCCGGCCGACTTCTACGACGACGACGTCGACCCAGCGTGGCTCTGTGCGGAGACTCACCACGAACTCCGGATCGCCGCCTTCGAGCAGTCGGTCAACACCAGCGCGAACCCGAAGGTCAAGGTACCCGAGGACATCGACGCGACCACCGACGTCGTCGACCGCGTCGTCGCCGACGACTCCTTCGCGCCGTTCCTGCGGGAGTGGCTCCACGACGACGAGGACCGGGAGACCCTGGCCGACGAGATCTGGGAGTTCGACCACAAGCGCGGGACCTACTGGCGGTGGCTCCGCTGTGTCATCGGCGGCGACGAGGTGGCCGGCGCCAGCACCGAGGAGTCGCTACGCATCGAGTACCGGCCGCTGCCGACCCAGCCCCACGTCAACGACATGATCGGGCTGCAGGCGCTGACCGTCGGGCTGATCCGCGGCCTGGTCGTCGAGGACCACCCCCTCGAAGAGCTCCCGTGGCAGGAGGCCAGACGGAGTTTCTACGACGCTGCCCGCAACGGGCTGGACGCCGACGTGGCGTGGGTGACGGTCCACGGCGAGCGGACCACGGACCCCGAGGTCATCTACGACGAGGTGTTCCGCTACGCTCGGCTGGGTCTCGAAGAACAGGACGTACCCGAGGCTCGCATCGACGAGTACCTGGGCCCCATCGAGCGTCGCTGGGAGGCCGAGACCACCCCGAGCCAGTGGAAGATCGACCGCGTCCGCGAATACGCCACTGACGGCCACTCGCTGGACGACGCGATCTGTGAGATGCAACGGGACTACTTCGAGCACAGCCGCGAACACCACTCGTTCGACGAGTGGGTCTGACTACCGCTCGCGGCCGTATCGGCCGCCGTGGGTAGTTTTATCCTGCCGACATCCCTAGAGCCATCCGATGGTAGCAACTGGTGATTCCGCCCCGAACATCACGGCAACGCTCGCAAACGGTGACGTAGAGGAGTTCGACCTCTCGGAGCATCTGGGCGACGGTCCGGTCGTCCTGGCCTTCTTCCCCGGCGCGTTCACGAAACCGTGCTCGAGCGAGATGGTCGCACTGCAGGAACACTACGACGAGTTCCAGGAGGCCGGTGCGACGCTCCTCGGTGTCAGTGCCGACTCGGCGCTCTCACAGAACGCCTTCCGTGAGAAACACGGCCTGGAGTTCGACCTGGTGAGTGACATGGGCCGCCAGGCGATCCAGGACTACGGGCTGGAGATCGACATCGAGGCACTCGGCCTGCTCGGCGTCGCCAACCGTGCCGTCTTCGTCCTCGACGACGAGGGGACGGTGACCTACACCTGGACGACCGACGACCCGACGAACGAACCGGACTATGCGGAACTGATCGAAGCGGTCCAGAACGTCTGAGCGCGGCTCCCGTTTTTCCTGCCACCGCTCACCCTTCGAACCCGGGGTTCGGTCGCACGCCGGTCCCGAGCGCCACCGAACGCAGGTCGAACACGTCGCCGTCCAGCGTCACGCCGTCGTACGGATCGGCATCGAGCAACAGCGCGCCGTCCAGGTCCAGGTAGTCGACCAGCGGCGCGAGGTGGACCGCTCCCGCGATGGCCGCGTTCGAGGCGACCATACAGCCAAGCATCGTCGAGAGCCCGTGTGCGTCGGCGGCATGGAGCAACCGGATCGCCGGGCCGATGCCCCCACACTTGACGAGTTTGGCGTTGACGACGTCGCAGGCGTCGGCGACCCGAGGGACGTCCCGCGGGGTGACACAGGATTCGTCGGCACAGACGGGAATCCGTGTCGCCTCGGTGACCCGTCGCAACCCCTCCAGATCACCCGCGTCGACGGGCTGTTCGAGCAGCGAGACGTCGGCGGCCTCCAGCCAGCCCAGGGCCTGGATGGCCGATTCGGGTGTCCAGGCGGCGTTGGCGTCGACGCGCAGGTCGGCGTCGGGGACGGCCTCACGGATGGCCTCTAGGCGCGCCCGGTCGTCGTCGGTGCCCAGCTTGACCTTCAGGTGCGAGAACCCCTCGTCGGCGGCAGCGCGAGCCTTCTCGGCCATCCGTTCGGGCGGGTCGATGCCGACGGTGTAGGTCGTCGGTGCCACTGCGTCGGGGTCCAGTCCGAGTTGACGGTACAGCGGCGTCCCCAGTTCGCGTGCTGCCAGATCAGCCAGCGCGATGGAGACGGCCGCCCGCGCGGCCCGCCGTGTCGGCCACTCCTCGCGGAACTGCCGGTCGAGCCGCTGGACGTTGTGCGGGTCGTCGAGGTCGGCGACCACCGAGAGAAGCTCCGGTAGCACCGCGGCGACGCTGGACGCTGTCTCGTCGTAGTACGGCGAGGGCGCCACACCACCGACGCCGGTCGCGCCGCCCCGCTCCAGTTCGACGACGACGGTCTCGCTGGTCGCGCTCGTCCCGCGGGCGATGCCGAACGGCGTCGACAGCGGCAGGTCGTAGCGCTCGACCGTCCAGTTCATAGCAGGGCGTCCAGCACGTCGTCGGCGACGCCGAAGCGGACCGGGTCACACGCCGGCGCGTCGATGGCCTCGCCGTATTCCGTGACTGCCTGTTCGGCCGCGGACTCCTCCAGGTGGCGCGTGTTCAGCGATCCGGCGACCACCGCGGCGTCGGAGACGGGCGCAGCCAGCCGGTCGTAGAGGTCGACGACCTCAGGCAGCGGCGGAATGTCGAACGACTCGTAGCCGTTGATCGTCTCGCGGCCGGCCTCGTGACACAGCACCAGCGCGTCCGGTGCCGAGCCGTGGAGGATGCTCGTGGTCACGCCCGAGTACGCGGGGTGGACGATGGCGCCCTGGCCCTCGACGATCAGGAGGTCCTTGTCCTGGGGCGTCTCGACGAGCCGTTCGACCGCGCCGGCCGCGTAGTCGGCGATGACCCGGTCGACGGACAGCCCCCAGCCGGTGATGGCGACGCCGGTCTGGCCCGTCGGGACGACGGCGGCGTCCAGCCCGCGATCGCGAGCCGCGTCGCGCAACTCGAAGGAGACGGTCATCTTCCCCGTCGAGCAGTCGGTCCCGACCGTGGTGACGACGGTCGCGTCGACGTCGCCGGCGGTCCCCTCGGCGACGGTCAGGTCGTCGGGCGGTTTGCGGAGGTCCCGCAACTCGCCGCCGTGTTCGGCGGCCAGTTCCGCGAACTCCTCGTCGTCGGCCAGGAAGTCGTGCAGCCCCGAGAGGACGTCACAGCCCCGCTCCAGTGCGGCCCGAACGTCCGGCCGCCAGGACTCCTCGAAACGACCGCCGATAGGTGCGATGCCGATGACGAGCGCGTCGACCTCGGGGACATCGTCCATGGAGGCGACGATGGGAGCGTCCTGAACGCCGTCCAGTACGTCCGCGACACGCTTGCCGGCGAACTCCCGGTCGACGACGGCGCGGACCTCGTGGTCGCCGTACCTGAGCAGCCCGACCGCGGTCTTTGCCTCGTCGGGGAACGCCTCGTGTGTGAGGAGGGCGACTCTCATACGGGAACTTCGCTGCCGGTGTGCGTAAAACTACGGTCTCCGGGGGGACCAGTCAGGGGACCCGCAACTGCACCGTCCAGAACGACTCGACGGCGTCGTCCAGCGCCGGTTCCGGATCGCCGGTCGCGTCGACGGCGTTGGTCACCGTCGCGACGCCTTCGAACTCGTGGATGACCGAGCCCTCGCCGACGACATAGAGCCGGTCGGGATCGACCGCCTCGATGGCCGCCCGGCAGCGCTCGACGTGGCTGTCGATCTGCTGGTCGCGCAGCCGTTCGAACCGCGCCTGCGAGAAGCCGCCCTTCGAGTGCTGGCTCTTGAGTTCCGAGTCGAAGCCGTGGAACGCGGTCCGCTCGCGTCCCTCGTACTCGCCCAGCGCGAACAGGTCCGAGCGGACGAGCGCGACGCTGTAGCTGCCGGTCGGTTCGAACCACGACCGCTCCAGTTCGACGCTGTTGCTCCACTCCGTGAACGGTTCTGGCGGGTTCGGAGCGGTAAGTGTGGCCGAGAGGAGCCCGGCGTCGTCGGCCACCGCGAGACAGGGCGCCGCTCGCGAGACGAGTTCCGCTCGATCACCGAACGCGGTCGAGACGGCCTCGGGGACGTGGCCCTCGTCGTCGACGTAGGCCGTGAGTACGCCCTCGGGGCCCGTCTGGACGGTCGAGAGCCGGTCGAGGATTTCCGAGAGTCGGTCCCGCCGGAGTCGCTCCTCTGCCCGGAAGGCCGCCTCGCGCTCACCGGACTGGAGCCGGTCGACGCGGTCTTCCAGTTCTTCGATACGGTCTTCGAGCCTGTTCTCCCGCTCCTCTGCGCGTTGGCGGGCGGTCGTCGCCTCGGCCCGGCGCTCCTCTTCGGCCTCCAGTTGCCGTTCGAGATGGCGCTTCTCCTCTTCGAGGTCGGCGATGCGCTCTTTCAGCGACGCCCGACCCAGCACCCGGTCCAGCATGTGGTAGATGGGCGAGAGGGACGCGTATAAAGGTACAGCAGTCGCCACGGTGGTGGTCCCTGTTGCCCTCCTTCCGGCTACGAGAAGACCGAATCGTCGTCTATCGAGAAGTCGACGCTGTCACCGACCTGCGACCAGAGCAGCCCCAGCAACGGTCCGGAGACCGCCAGGAAGAACAGGTTCCCGTGCGGATGGGGCGGTAACAGTGCCCAGAACGAGCGTGGATGAACAGCGATAGCCGGCCCGAGGAGGAACCCGACCCACCAGGCGGCCCAGAGCGTCGTTGCGACGAACCGTGTGGCGACGAGTAGCCAGACGGTACTGAGCGCGAGGACCCAGACCGTCGATCCGATCGGGCCGGTGCCCCAGACTCCGATGGCGAGGAGTAGGAGGGTGGCTACTAGAAACACCGGGCCGGTGATAGCGCCGACGATAGCCCTGGTGAGAAGCGACTGGCTGCCGGACTGTCCCTGCTGCCGGCCCTGTGAGCGAGCGGACCGGGCCTGCGACCGACGTTGTGAACGACTGGACTGCCCAGCCGAAATGTCGTGGTCGTGGACACTGTCGTGACACGCTTCACACAGTGTGACGAGGTTGTCGAGGCCATTCGAGCCGCCGCGACTCAGTGGGGTCTCGTGATGGGCGTGGAGTGCAGGACTGTTCTGGCCCCCGTACGGGCCGCTCGGGGTCCCACACTGCTGGCACGTCCAGTCGTCCCGATCGTAGACGTACCGGCGCCGGGCATCCCAGTCCGGCGGGTACTTTCCGCTGTGTGTGTTCGGATCGGTGTATTTCGGGTAAATTTCGTCCTTCGACACTGTTGGTATATGGGCTGGAACGAGAGTTATATAAAGCTGTGGGATGCCCCTTCGGTACCGGCCGTTCACGGTCAAATGCGCTCGACTGACTACAGCCACTGTCAGCGCCCACAGGTTTAAGCGAGTTTGGTAGTGACTGGGAGTATGGAGCGGATTCCGTTCGGTGTCAGGCAACTGGACTCCATCGTCAACGGTGGAGCGCCGACTGGCAGCGTGGTCCTCCTGTCGGGGGAGGCCGGAGCGGGCGCGCGGGAGTTCATGCACACGAGCGCCGTCATCAACGGCCTGGCCTCGGTCGACGAGGAGCTGTTCGACCTCTACTACGGGACGCCCTCGGCCAACGCTGTCCTGCCCGAGGAGGTACACTACATCTCCTTTACCGCGAGTGGCTCCCAGCTCGTCGAGGAGATGGGCATCGCGATGGACGACGAGGTCGTGGACGTGGGAGCGAACGCCGTCGAGTTCCACGACCTCTCGGAGCGGTACTTCCACATCAGCCCGGTGCCCCGCGAGTGGTACGCCGAGCGTACCCCCAGCATCAAGGATCTTAGGGCGCGCCACGAGCGCGAGGACCTGCTGGGCGCGCTCGGGATCTTGCTGAACGAGGTCGCGACGGGGAACCTCGTCGTCATCGACTCGCTGTCTGACCTGGTCAGCGCGATGGGCGAGGAGGTCGACTGGGCCGACATCAGCTTTCTCGTCTCCGGCCTTCAGAAGGCGGCCTACGAGTGGGGTGGGCTGATTCTGTTGCACGTCAACCACAACACGCTCTCTGACGTCAGACACGGCCAGCTCAGCGACGCCGCTCACGGGACGATGCGTTTCGCCTGGGAGTCCGGCGGATCGACGCGGGCCCGGACGCTGGTCATCAAACAGTTCCGGGGTGTACTCTCGGAGATCGAGGACGAAAACATCGTCCAGTTCGAGACCGAGATCGGCGACGCGGGGTTCGACATCAGCGACGTCCGCAAGATCCGCTAAACTCTGACTTTCGGCGGGTGAAATAGGCGGCAAACGCTTAACTGTCTGGTTCAAATACCGGTACGTAATGGCCAGTGAGCCGACGGAGGACGGGTCCATCACCGTCGAGCTCTCGGGGGAGCTCGACGAGTGGCTCGACGACCGGGCCGCGCGGCTCGGAGTCCCTCGGGACGAGGTGGTCCGACAGCTGTTGGCGTCGTATCGCGCCGCCGACGATCTGGACGGCGACGTCTCGCTCTCCTCGCTCGTCGACGTCGACGAGGTTCTCCACGACGATATCACCACGACCGTCGACGACCGCGTCAACCAGCAGGCCGAGCGGGTCATCGGGGATCGGCTTCCGGACATCGTCGACGCAGTAGAGGGGCGCCTCGATGCGAACGTCACCGACGTCGAAACCGAGTTCCAGGAGAAGATCGAGGACGTCCGTGAACGCGTCATCCAGCTCAAACGGGAGATCGACCAGAAGGCGCCAAAGACACACGACCACGAGGCGTTCGACGACATCGACCAACTGCAACGGGAGATGGAGGCGCTGACACACGATCTGGCGTCGTTCCGCGACGAGGTCGACGCCGAACTCGACGAGCAGTCGGCCGCGACCGACGACCTCGCGACTCGTCTCGACGACGTCGAGGACAAACTCAAACGCGTCGCCTGGGTCGTCAACGACCTCCGGGACGAACAGGGGGGCCGTGGCGCACACCAGCAGGCGGTCGACCGGATCAAACGCGCCGCCGCACAGGAGGGCATCTCGTCGGCCAGTTGCGAGAGTTGCGGCGAACAGGTCGAGATCGCGCTCATGACGGACCCACAGTGTCCACACTGTGATACGACCGTCTCCGACGTCCGTCCCGACGGCGGGTTCCTGCGGAAGAAAGCACGGCTCGTGACTGCCTCCCAACTCGAAGCCGGCGAGAGCAATGAGTGACGAGGATCGCGAGGAGGATCCGTTCGAGCGACTCGGCGCCGACTCCGATCGTGAGGGTGATCCCTTCGAACGTCTGGGAGCCGAGACCGACGAACAGGAGTCGGCCGACGACGCCGACGACGAAGTCGACAATATCTTCGAGGAGACCGTTTCAACCCCGAATACCGACGTAGCGGACGTCTTCGAGGACGCCGACGAATCGGCGGCCGGACAGCCTTCGGCGGCGAGTGACGAGAGTGGAACTGTCGCCGAGGGCGGCGACGACCCCGACGAGACTCCAGCGCCGTTCTTCGAGAGCGGCGACGATACCGCGGAGGCCTCGCACTCCGGGGGTGCGGAGGAGTCGGGAGCAACGGACCCCTTCGAACAGGCGCTCGATCCGACAGAGACACCCTCACGGGACTCGTCGGCAGCCGACGCGACCGAGACCGTGGATGGCGCCGACCCCACAGGCACGGATCGTTCGGCAGCGGACTCGGAAGCGGCACCGGAGACAGATCCCGACGACCCCTTCGCTGGCATGGACGCACGCGAGGGCGATCCCTTCGAGGGAGGCGAGAGCGCCTTCGAACGCGTCGACGTCGGCGGTGTCGACGCCGACTCCGTCTGGGAGGAGATCACCAGCGAGGACGACGAGGATTCGACGCCGGACCTCGGGGACATGTCCGGGTCCCCCGACGCGGAGGTGTCGAAACACCGATACTGCGAGCAGTGCGAGTTCTTCTCGGCGCCGCCGGACGTGGGCTGTTCGCACGACGAGGCCCAGATCCTGGAGTTCGTCGACATGGAGACGGTCCGCTTGCGTAACTGCCCGGTCGTGGCCGAGCAGCGTGAACTGGACGACGAGCAGTAACCGTTTTCCCCGCGGCCCGACGACGGCGTGACATGCAGTTCTGCGACGACTGCGGTTCGATGATGCACGCCGACGGCGACGAGATGGTCTGTCAGTCGTGTGGCGCCCGGGTCGCCAAAGACGAGGACCGAGCCGCCGAGTTCGTGACGACGGACGAACAGAGCGACGACGACGTCATCGAGACCGAGGAGGGCGCGAACTTCGAGGGGAAGCCGACAGCAAACGACGTCACCTGCGAGGAGTGTGGCCACGGCGAGGCCTGGTACACGATCAAACAGACCGGCTCGGCCGACGAGCCGCCGACGCGCTTTTTCAAGTGTCAGGACTGTGGCCACCGCTGGCGGGAGTACAATTAACCCTCTGCCAGACGGCGTTCCAGTATGACTCTCGAAGAGCAGACCCGCGAAGCGGTCAGGGTGGAACTGGAGCGACTGGTCGAGCGGTACGGCGACGTCGACATCGAACGCGAGACGGTGACAAACGACCCGGCACTGTTCGAACAGGGACGCGAACTCGCCGAGGAGGGATGGCTGGGCGACGCCGGGGCCTGGATCACGGACGACGACGGCCGCGTGCTGCTCATCCGCCACGAGGGGGCGCCGGACACCTGGGGGACACCGGGTGGAGGCCACGAACCCGAGGCCGACGACGGCCTGGCGGACACGGCGTTGCGTACGCTGGACGAACAGACGGGTATCGAGGCGACGCTGGACGGCCTCTACTACGCCCGCTGGCAGACCATCGTCAACGAGGCCGACTCCGACGACCGACTCCACATGCTCAGCGTGGAGTTCGAGGGCGAGGCGGTCACGTCCGATATCGGCGAGGACGACGAGACGATCCTGGCGGCCGCGTGGTTCCAGAACCTCCCCCAGAAACTCCACGCGATCCCCGCCCGGAAAGTCGCCGACGAGGAGGAGTGACGGTCAAAACCGGATCGAAGCCAACTGAAGGCACTTACCGGCGTCGGGGGAACGAACGATTATGCGCCGCCGCCGTATGCTCGGACTCTGTGGTTCGCTGCTCGCCGGGACGGCCGGCTGTCTGAGCGGGACGGACGGCCCCGCCGATCCGCCGGACGACAGGACCACCGAGCGCGACACGCCGCCGACCAGATCACGGACCACCGTGGACAGCACCGAACCGCCGGGCGAGTCGTCGCATTTCGAGATCCCGCTGGCGACCGTCCAGCCAGGGATCGTCTCCCCGGACAGTCCGGACTCGATCGGTGTCTTCGAGGAGTTCGGCCAGTATCTCGTCGTCGAGTTCGAGGGGTACGGTATCGCACCGGCGTACGACGACTTCGCGTTCCGCTTCGACGGCCGGGAGTTCCCGCCGGTCGAACCCCGGAACGGACTCTATCGGGACGGTGAGTGGGGTGTCACCTACGAGGGTGGGCGCGGACCGATCGTCTTCGGCCTCCCCGAGGAGGGCGACGCCAGCGACGCTGCACTCACGCTCGACTGGGGGACCTGGGACCCCTCTGACCGGGTCCGTGAACGGCTCGAAGCACCGCTGCCGTCGTTCGACGTCTCGATGAGTGGTCCAGACCGTGTCGGGCCCGACGCCGATCCGACGCTGCTCGTGACGGTGGCCAACGGGAGCGACGTCGAGGGGCGGTACGTGCTGGCACTCAACCGGAGTGGTCCGATGATCGCGTACGCGCCGATTCGCCGTCTCTCGGGGGTGCTCGAACCCGGCCAGGAGCGGACGGTCACCATCGACGCCCGGAGCCCGCACGACACCGACAGCGACCCAAGAGAGGTCGTCTATCGACTGGACAGACCGGGCTCGGAAGCGATGCTGTCACACACTATCGAACCGACCGAGACGACGAAGACGCCGGGCTGGACAGACGAAGGGACGGCGACGGCGAGCAACTCGCAGTAGCCGGCCTACTCCGAGACGGCTTCGGGGTCCTTCCGGACGACCTCGTCGCGCTGCCGGTCGACCCAGAGGGCGATGGGCCAGTCGTCGAGGTCGTAGGGCGTCGCCCCTTCGAGGAGTTCCATCCGGCCGACCGGTTCGGGCGGCATCGTCACGACCCCCTCGTGTCGGTCGTCGCCGATGGCCTCGATCTTGTGGCGGGCCCCGCCGGGGAGATAGACGAACTCCCGAGGTTCGACGTCGACGACCTGCTCGCTGCCGTCCGGCTGGGCGAGCGTGTAGCGGGCACGGCCGGCCAGACAGAGACAGAACTCGTCGAAACTGGGGGTGTGGGTGTGCCAGTCGATGGTCGCGCCGGGGGCCATCTCGAAGTACAGTTGCTTGAACTCGTTGGTGATACAGACCGGGTACGTCTCGATGTCCTGGTCGCCCTGCTGGAAGCAACTCGCGTCGTCGAGGGACACCTTGTGCATCGTCTGGTCCGGGAGGTGGGTGTAATCGAGAGACCGTGGGGTCAGGTCGGGACGGCTGTTCGAATCACTGTGGTCTGTCATAGGGGACCGGACGGACCGTCGAGGCGACGGCACAAAAAGACCTGGTCAGGATCAGGCCGGTAGCGCCAGCCACGCGACGACCACCGCAGCCGCACCGACGACCGTGGACCCGACGGCGTGGGTCCGCAACTCGTCGAGCAGGTCGTGGGAGTGTTCGTGCAGCGAGCAGACCTCGTCGATCTCGCTCCCGGCTTCGCAGTTCGGGAGGAAGTCCATCGCGACGTGGAGGAAGATGCCGGCGGCGAACCCGAAGACGACGGCGTTGATCGCGGGCGATTCGGGGACGGCCAGTAGCGCCGAGGGGATGGCAGTCAGGCCGACACCAGCAGCGGGGAGCAACAGCGCGGTCGCGGACTTCCCGTTCCGGGCCAACCGGCGGGCGGCAGCGTAGCCCGCGGGGCCCTTGTGCGAGACGATAGCCAGGCCGAGTAGGAGTCCCAGTGTCGGCATCGATCCGTATACGAGTCCGATGATGAGGCCGGCCGAGAGCGCGTGGGCGGCGATGGCCGCCGTCGTGGTGTCGAAACTCGTCTCGATGTGGGTGAGACGGTGGCCGATGGTGTGGCTGCCGTAGCCAACCACCAGTCCGAGCGCGATACCGATGCCGCCGATACGGGGCGACCCGGCCTGCCCGCCCAGCCCCATCGCCTGCGGAACGAGGAACATCGCCGCGGAGGTGACCATCGCCCCGCTGGCGAGCCCGTAGCCCCAGACGAGACGGTGGGGGTTCGTCCGCTCGCTCCGGACGCTCAACCACGCACCCACTGTCATCGCTGCGAACGCGACCCACGAGATGACCAGGACCTTCGTGACGCCGCCGGCGACTGCCAGCGCCGACAGTGCGACGAGCGCGACCACGCTGGCGATGCCGACGACGGAGTGGCGTACGTCGTTATTAAATACTGCAACGTCGTTAATAGCCATTAGTTACTATCACAGGACAGTTACTAATAAATCCGTCGAGTGATCACGGTGGGGCCGCCGAGTCACGCGATGGCACGTGCCATACACTACGCTGTTGGGCGACCGTTTTATGGTCGCTCCGGCCTCCCTCTCAGATAATGAGTTCCCTCTCCGGAACGACAGTTACGGTCGTCGGCGGTGGCTTCGGCGGACTCTCTGCGGCCTGCTACCTGGCCGACGCCGGTGCCGACGTTCGCGTGTTGGAGAAAAACGAGCAGGTCGGCGGTCGTGCCTCCCAGCTGGAGGCCGACGGGTTCCGGTTCGACATGGGTCCCTCCTGGTACCTGATGCCCGACGTCTTCGAGCGCTTTTTCGCGTACTTCGGGCGCGAGCCGAGCGACTTCTACCAGCTGGAACGGCTCGACCCTCACTACCGCATCTTCTTCAAGGATGGCGATCAGCTGGACGTAACCGGCGACAACGAGGAGATGCGCGAGCTGTTCGAATCGTACGAACCCGGCGCTGGCGAGGCCTTCGACGACTATCTGGCGACCAGCGAGCGCCACTACGAGACGGCGATGAACAAGTTCGTCTACCAGGACCGCTCCCGGCTGCGTGACTGGGTCGACCTGGACGTGATGACAGCGGCCCCGGTCGGCCTCCAGTTGATCGGCTCGATGCAGGGCCACGTCGAGGATTACTTCGAGCATCCGAAACTCCAGCAGATCATGCAGTACACGCTGGTGTTCCTGGGTGGCTCCCCGAAGAACACGCCGGCGCTGTACAACATGATGAGCCACGTCGATTTCAACCTCGGCGTCTACTACCCCGAGGGCGGCATCTACAGCGTCGTCGACGGCCTGGTCGACCTCGGAACCGAACTCGGTGTGACCTACGAGACCGACGCCGAGGTCGACGAGATAACCCGCCGGAAGGACGGGTTCCTCGTCCAGACCGTCGACGGCGACGTCTCCCACCCCGACCGCGTGGTCGTCAACGCCGACTACGCCCACGCCGAGCGGGAACTGCTGCCCGACCACGAACGCCAGTACGACGACGACTACTGGGACGAGCGCACCTACGCTCCCTCGGCGTTCCTCATGTACATGGGCGTCGAGGGCGACGTCGAGCCCCTGGAACACCACACGCTCGTGCTCCCGCGGGACTGGGAACCGCACTTCGACGACATCTTCGAGGAGCCCGACTGGCCCGACGACCCCGCGTACTACCTCTGTGTCCCCTCGAAGACCGACGACACGGTCGCGCCCGAGGGCCACTCGAACCTCTTCGTCCTCGTCCCCATCGCGCCCGGCCTCCACGACGGCGAGGAGATCCGCCAGGAGTACCGCGAGAAGATCCTGGCCGACATCGCCGAACACACCGGCGTCGACCTGCGTGACCGCATCGTCTACGAGAAGCAGTTCGCCGTCTCGGACTTCGGCGAGCGGTATAACGCCACCGAGGGCACCGCGCTGGGGCTGGCACACACGCTGCGCCAGACAGCTCTCCTCCGGCCAAACAACCGATCCTCGGCCGTCGACGGCCTCTACTTCACGGGGTCGTTCACGACGCCCGGCATCGGCGTTCCGATGTGTCTCATCAGCGGCGAACACACTGCCAAGAGACTGATCGACGACCTGCAATGAGCATCGTCACGGACCGTCTCGCGGAGGTAGTACCCTCGAAGGAGACGCGAACAGGGTACCTGCTGCGCCTCTCGCGACCGCGCTTCTGGCTCTACCAGGGCGGTCCCGTCATCGTCGCGGCGACCTACGCGGCCGACGACCCGGGACAGCTGTTCTCGCCGCTGGCGATCGCGCTGTTCGTCTACTTCACCCTGCCAGCGAACGTCTTTCTCTACGGGGTCAACGACATCTTCGACGCCGACGTCGACGAGCACAACCCCAAGAAGGACGAGGGCCGCGAGGTCAGTTATCGGAGCGACGACACCGCCGTCACCGCGACCATCGTCCTCTCGGGCCTGCTCGCGCTGGCGTTCGTCCCCTGGCTCCCGCCGCTGGGCCTGCTCGCGCTGGGGGCCTGGGGCGTCCTCTCGGTGGAGTACTCCGCACCGCCGCTTCGGTTCAAGACGACGCCGCTCCTGGACTCCGTCTCGAACGGGCTGTACATCCTCCCCGGTGTCGTCGCCTACGCCGCCATCGAGGGCGTCGCGCCGCCGGCCTCGGCGGTCGCGGGCGCCTGGCTCTGGACGATGGGGATGCACACGTTCTCGGCCATCCCGGACATCGAACCGGACCGCGAGGCCGGCATCGAGACCACTGCGACGTTCCTCGGCGAGTCAAACACCTACTACTACTGCGTGATGTGCTGGCTGACGGCGGCGTTCGTCTTCACCTACACGCACTGGGTGTTCGGCCTGTTGCTGTTGGTCTACCCCGGGCTGGTCTTCGGCATCCTCGCCATCGGCGTCGACATCGACCAGGCCTACTGGTGGTACCCGGCGATCAACAGCCTCGTCGGGATGGTGTTCACCATGCTGGGTCTGTGGGTGATGCTCTATGGCTGAGGTGCTTGGCTGGCGGGTCCCCGAGAGCCGCACCGAGGCGACACGACGACTCGACGCGCTCGTCCGCGAGCACCGCTTTACCATCGCCGTGGTCTTCCCGCTGGTCGGCGCCGTGACCCTGCTGGCCAGCGCCGAGGGACTGCTCCCGCCACCGCTGGCGTTCAATCCGTTCTTCGTCCTGTTCGGGACGCTCGTGATGCGCCTGCCGCTGGCCGCCGGTATCGCCCCGCTGCTCGATCGGAAGGCTGTCGCCGCGCTCGGACTGTTGACGGTCTACTCCTACGGTATCGAACTCCTGGGGGTCCGCACCGGCTGGCCCTACGGACAGTTCCACTACGGCGTCGACCTCGGGCCGATGCTGTTCGGGGAGGTCCCACTGGGACTCCCGGTCTTCTTCTTTCCGCTGGTCCTGAACAGCTACCTCCTCGTCTTGCTCCTGCTGGGGCGACGTGCGGAGTCGGCGGTCCCGCGCCTGGTGGCGACGCTGGCGACGGTCATGCTCGTCGATCTGGTGCTCGATCCCGGTGCCGTGGCCATCGGCTTCTGGGAGTACGAACTCGGGCAGTTCTACGGCGTCCCCTGGCAGAACTACCAGGGGTGGCTGCTCTCCGGCTCGGTCGCGGTGCTCCTGTTCGACCTGGGGTTCGACCGGGCGGGTCTCCGTCGCCGGCTGGAGTCCTGTGAGTTCATGCTCGACGACCTGGTGAGCTTCGTCCTGCTGTGGGGCGGTATCAACCTCTTCTACACGAACTGGGTGCCCGTCGGTCTGGCCGCACTGCTGGGCGTCAGCCTCCTGTGGACAGATCGCTTCGACTTCGACCTCTCGGAGACGCGCCTGGGCCGGGCCGTCTGGCGCTGAGAAAGCGGCAGGAACGACGGCCGTCACGGGGGTTTTGATGGTCGATCCCCTACTGCTCCCGATGTCCACACTGTTTTCCCCACTCGAACTCCGCGAGACTACCATCCCGAACCGTGTGATGGTCTCCCCGATGTGTCAGTACTCTTGCGAGGACCGGGACGGCCTCGCGACCGATTGGCACCGGGTCCACCTCGGCTCGCGGGCCGTCGGCGGCGCCGGACTCGTGATGACCGAGGCGACCGCCGTCGAACCACGCGGCCGGATCTCCCCGGAAGACCTCGGCATCTGGAGCGACGAGCACCGTGCCGCCCTCGAACCGATCACCGAGTTCGTCCGTGCCCAGGGGAGCATCCCGGCGATCCAGCTAGCCCACGCCGGCCGGAAGGCCTCGACCAGTCGGCCCTGGGAGGGCCACGAGCCCGTCACGCCCGACGAGGGCGGCTGGGACGTCGTCGGCCCGAGCGGCGACCCCTGGCCCTACGACGGCGAGGCGCCACGGACCGACCGACTCGACCAGGCGGGGATCGAGGGAGTGATCGAGTCGTTCCGTACCGCCGCCGAGCGTGCGCTGGCTGCCGGTTTCGAGGTCGCGGAGGTCCACGCCGCCCACGGCTATCTCCTCCACGAGTTCCTCTCGCCCGTGACCAACCACCGCGAGGACGACTACGGCGGCGACTTCGAGGGCCGGACCCGCCTCGCTCGTGAGGTGACCGCGGCCGTCCGCGAGGTCTGGCCCGACGAGAAGCCCGTCTTCGTCCGCATCTCGGCGACCGACTGGCTCCCTGATCGGGACTCTTGGACCGTCGAGGACTCCGTCCAGCTAGCGGACCGACTGGCAGCGGCCGGCGCGGACCTGATCGACGTCAGCGGCGGCGGTATCCACCCCAAATCGCGTCCCGAGTACGCCGGCCCGAACTACCAGTTGCGCTACGCCGAACGCATCCGCTCGGCGACCGACTCGGACATCGCTGTCGGCGCGGTCGGCGGCATCACGACACCCGAACAGGCCGAAGCGATCGTCGCCAACGAACGGGCCGACCTGGCCATCGTCGGCCGGGAACACCTCCGGGATCCGTACTTCACGCTCCACGCGGCCGACGCGCTGGACGCGACCGACGAAACCGAGGGGCCGCCACAGTACCGGCGGGCGATCGGGTTCTGAGTCGCCGCCGAGCGCACGCCGTCAGACCGTATCGAGGTCGAGATCCACGGCGTACCAGTCGAGCACGAGCAACAGTGCCGCACCGACGACGCCGGCCGCGAGGAACATCACGGCGACGTCGGTCGTGAACCCGACCTCGTCGTGGACCTCCTGGACCGGTGCCCGGAGCGCGCCCACCACGAGCGCGACGAGGAAGGCGAGCGTCGCCGGACGGTTCCGGTCGAGTGCCCGCCTGATGACCCGCGAGATAGTGAACAGGCCGGTCAGTCCGCCCAGCATGAACGTGACGACGACCGTGCCGTGCGTGACGACGGCGTCGGCACCGCCACCGGTCACCAGCCCGATCAGTGCATCGATGAATCTGCTCAGCGTCTCTGACATCCGTGTGTACTGGCCCAGGATGACGAGCAACAGCGAGCCCGAGATGCCCGGGAGGATCATCGCGCTGACGGCGACAGCGCCGGCGACGAAGACCAGTCCCAGGCCGCCGCCCTCGAGGAACTCGACCTCACCGGAGAGCAGGAACGCGGCCAGAAAGCCCGTGACCCCGGCGATGGCCTGTGACGACGTCTCGACCGAGAGGCTGCGCAACAGGACCACTGCCGAGGCGGCGATGAGCCCGAAGAAGAAGCCAAACAGCAGCGTCGGCGCCGTCTGATCGAGGATATGGATCGCCCGCGTGACGAGGATCACAGCGATGGCGATGCCGGCACACAGCCCCACGACGAACCAGCCGTCGACCTCCTCGATGACTGCCAGCGCCTCCCGTCCCGATATTCCCCCGTCGAGTGGCGTCAACGCCCGGAGGAACCGGACGATGCGCTCCGGTGTAATCGCGTTGATGGCACCGATGAGCCGTTCGTAGATGCCGGCGATGAGTGCGATGGTCCCGCCGGAGACGCCCGGGACGGCGTCGGCACTGCCCATGCAGATGCCGATCACGAACGTCCGGAGCCACTCGCGGACCGGCGGCACCGAACTACGGAGCGTCGGCATCTCCTCGGGGACGGTCGTCATTGGACGCTGTTACTGCTATCGTGGTGAAGTCTCTTGTGAAGTCCAGGCCTCACCGTCGCTCTATCCTGAGGTTGTCGAACGCGGCCCAGCCGCTGTAGCTGTAACCAGTGATGTGGAACGGATACCCGCTGAGTTCGGTATCGACGAAGGTGGTCGATTTGCCCGTCGACTGGATCGTCGCCGTAATCGTCCCGTCTGTCGCCCAGTCGACGGTGAGTGTCTCCCACCGGCCAGTGCTGAACATGCTCTGTCCCCCACGAGAGATCTGTGACTTTTCCAGTTCCGCGGGCGTGTAGGTGTTCCACCGTTTCTCGATGATGATCGTCCGCCCTTTGGCGTTGTTCTGGACCTTGACGTAGTACTCCAGTTCCTGCTCGCTGTCGTACTGGAGCGCGATCCGGTGGCCCGACATCCCGCTGATGAACAGGTCCAGCGAGAACGTCAGCGGCGGTTCGAGAGTCACGTCGGCCTTAGGAGTGAGATACTGCCGCTCGGTTGCGTGACGGACCGCATACTGGCCCTTGCTCGGCTGGGAGGTGATGGAGAACGTCTCTCTGTGGCCACCACCGGGGAACGAGACGACTTCGTACTCGTCGAGTGTCCCGTCCTCGAAGTCGTCACTGAAGATGACACCCTGTTCGGGGGTGGGCGTCGGCGTCGCCGTCGGAGTGGCCGTCGCGGTCAACTCCGACTCGAACCGACCGAGTGTCGTCACTGAGCCGTCGTCCTGGGTGAACACGACACGGATCAGTTCCGTCCTGGTGACCGGTTGGTCCCAGTTGATGATCGTCGGTCCGACCACAGCCTCCGAGCCAGCTGTGACGTCGTCTTTCCCACCCTCCGTTGTCGATCCGAGTTCGCTCCAGTTGACCGTCTTTCCGCGAGAGGACCTGATCGAGAGTGCGTCAGCTGGGACTGCGCCGCCCCCCTCGTTGGTTATCGTCAGTCGCTGTTTCTCCGGTGCATACTCGAACGTGAAGTTCGCCGATTTAGGGTCCCCAGAGCCGACACCGCCGATTACGCCCTCACACCCCGCGACACCCCCCAGTGCGACGACCGACCCGGCACCGATGAACCGGCGTCGGGTAAATCGCTTTTCTTCCATATAAAGACAAATTAAATAGAATAGATTAAGTGTTGTGATAAATCAGGATACCGTCTGACTCTTTCGGACACCCGGTGTGCCGTTCCAGCGGCTACGGCCCCAGGTATCCCCACGCTTGCAGACGGTCGCCGTCGCCGTCGATCCAGCGCTCGCCGATGTCGTCCCGGTAGTAGAGGTTCGGGATGACGATGTCGTCGATGCGGTCGTAACACTGCTCCCGGGCGGCCTGCATCGTCTCGCCTTTCCCGGTGACGACCAGCGGCATCCCGCTCTCGCCGGCGGCGCGCCACTGGCCGTCGACGTTCTTGGCGTCCTCGATGTGGATCCCCTCGCGGCTGTCGGTCTCGAAGACGACAGCGGCGTTCCGGGAGTTCTCGTCGTAGGTCTTCTCGTCGTCGAACGGGAACGGCGGCAGGACGATTCGGACACCGACCTGGTAGCCTCTGTGGACGTCGAGCTCCGGGTCGTTCCCGTGTGCGAGGTCGTAGAAGAACTGCCCGGTCGAGGATTCGAACGACTCCTCCTGGAGCGCGATCGTGGGGTACCCGAACCGGGGCGTGAACTCCAGCGGGTAGATGCCGGTCTCGTTGACGATGCAGTTGATGTCGATACTGCCGACATAGTCCTCCTGGGCGAGCCAGTCTTCGAGCTTGCCGAACGTCTCCTGAAACAGTCTGTTCTGGCCCGCCCAGAACATCGAGGTCCCCATCTCGCCGGTCGAGGGGCCGATGTTCCCCGGAAACAGCTTCTTGTGCTCGAAGTTGAAGTTCACCGCGTCGACGAACTGCTCGCCGTCGAAGAACCCACAGATAGCGACCTCGACGCCCTCGACCTTCCGCTGGAGCTGGAAGCCCTTCATCCGGTGGCCCCACGCCTTCTCGTAGGCGCGAAGAACCTCGACGACGTCGCTGCCGTCGTCCTCGTTGCCGACGTACAGCAGCCGTTTGACATTCTGGACCTCACCGAGCGGTTTGACGACGTACGGGGCAGGATGCTCCTGGACGTGTCGGATGCCGGCCTCGAAATCGTGGAAGATGTGGTGCTCGACGGTGTTGACGCCGTGCTCGTCGAGAATGTCCATCGCGTAGCCACGGTCGTCTTCGAGGCGGTCCGTGTTCGGTGTCCCACCGACGACGGCGTGCCCCGCCGCTCTGAGATCCTGGGCCAGTTCCCCGGTGCCGATATCCGAGCCGACCCAGATGTCGTCGAAGACGATGACGTCGGCCCACTCTACTTCGGCCTCCCAGTCGTCGGTCTTTGGGACGAATCCGTTGCCGATCTCCCTGTCGCGCTCGGCGTCGATGTAGTACTTCACGTCGTGGCCCTCGCGGTGGACCTGCCAGGCCAGATCCGTGATCAACGCCGCGTCGAGCGAACAGAAGAGGAACCGTTTGGTCTCCATACCGAAACATGGGCCAGTGGTGACATATATCTCCGCTCGTCGCAACCGTTTTATCGGCGTTAATCGAACGGAAGAATATGACACGTGAGGAACTCGCAGCTGCGAGTGAGCTGCTCGAATCGGCTGCAGAAGACGCAGGTAGCGACGCTGCGAGCAAGCGACTGTCCGATCTGGCGGACCAGTTAGATACGCTCTCGACTGCCGACCGCGGTCCCGACCACGGGCGGCTCGCGCGTATCCAGTCGGCGCTCAACGATATCGCGAGCGGCGACGGGAGCGACGTCGCGGAGACGATCTCGGACGCCGACGATCAGATCAACGAGTACCGCAGCGGGCTCGAAGGTGTCTGAGCAGGTCAGTACGTCGCGAGGTCGGTCAACAGACTCCGGAGTTGCATCTGTGGGTCGGCCTCTACCTTCCCGGTGGGTCGTGGGGCCGTCGCGGTCCCGTACCGATCGAACTCGCTGACTCGCCGGTAACCGATGGTTCGGGGTGACTCGGGAATCCCGTCCCACTGGTTGTCGCTGTTCCACTCGTCTTCGTCGGCCATCTCCCGGGGGTCGGTGATCAGGACACGGTTGTCGACGATCCGACTGAGCCGCCCCGTCGAGTCGAGTGTCACGCGGATCCAGCAGTCCTCGCTCAGTCGCGTGATACGGCTCGGAAGCGGGACCACCTTGGCGTAGTCGTCGGTCGCCGTGATCTCGTAGGTGGTCCCATCGCCGTCCTCGGAGACGCTGGTCCACTCGGCGTCGTGGGGGCGGATGTGTTCACCGAACATCCCGGAGTTCTCGACGTCGAACTGGCGGTATCGCCCATCGTCTCCGAGGTCCGGCGTCGCTGTGGCGCTCTCGGGCGTCGGCGCGTCCCAGTTCTGGACGATCTCGCTGTCGGTCAGGAAGAGGATCGAACTGGTCGGGAGCGAATCGTCGATAGCGCCGTCCCAGTGGAGCAGTCCGGGAAGGCCGGTGAACGGGTTCGGGGCCGGTCCGGGCGGGGTCCGTTCGGTCGTGTAGACGAACAGGCGCTTCCGTCGGGAGTGTTCCAGGTGTTCCCGAAATCGACCGAGCCGATAGTCGCTCTCGCCAGCGGTGTCGTGGGCCACTCGGATCGTCGTCAGTCCGCGGTGGTCGGCGGCGTACCGGTGGCGAGCGGCGGCGACGATCCGTTCGTTCGGTGTCGACCCCGAGGGCAGGTCCGGATCGTAGGGCCGCACGTCGGCCACGCGGACGCCCGCATAGCCGAACAGCCCGGCGACGGCCGTCCCCGCAGCCGCCAGGTAGCCACGCCGGTTCATTCCGACTCACCGCCGTCGGTCGCCGTCGGGACGTGCCAGTACTCGTCTATCGCGGCGGAAGAATCACCGTCCGGCGAACTCCAGACGATCCGAAGTCGGTTCTGCCGCTTACATTCGTGGACCATCGTCGCACCCGGTTCCAGCGGGAAGTCGGCGACTGGATCGCCGCCATCGTCCGACTCGTAGTCGGGCTGTTTGAGCCAGTACTGGCGGGTGTCGTCCTCTGCGATGACACGCAGGGCTGCTGTATTCTCGGTCGTGAGCGTGTTCCCGCGGTCGAAGGTGATTCGGTAGCCGGAGTCCTCGGGGCGCCATTCGAACGAAAACAGGGCGTTTGGCGGTGACTGCGGGTACCCCTCGGTGGAGGGCCCGGAGGGAGCAAGCCCGCATCCGGCCAGCGTGGCCGCGGCCGCCGTGACGAACGTTCGTCTGAACACGCTGTTGAATTTTCTACTCGGAGACATAAGCTTACCTCCAGCGCTTCACCGCTGGCAGGACCGGTCAGTAGGTCGTGTGGTACTAGCGGGACCACAGAGCCGCTCCCCATCTTACCGTCTCTCCCGACTGTGCCAACCACTGACGATGCCGGACAATCCTCTTTATCACCCACACCCACGCCACCCGCATGGACGAGGATGATGCACTCTTCGATGGGTGGGCGGACTACTACGACGAGATCTACGACCAGCAGGAGATCGGCGACCGCGAGTTCTACGTCGAGGTCGCTCGGGACGCCGACGGTCCGGTCCTCGAACTGGCCTGTGGCACCGGGCGGATCTACCTCGACCTGCTCGACAGCGGCGTCGACGCCGACGGCCTGGATGCCTCCGGCGATATGCTCGACCGCCTCGAAGCGAAGGCCGCCGAGCGAGGGCTCGACCCGACGGTCTGGCAGGACGATATGCGCTCGTTCGCCGCACCCCGCGAGTACGCCGCGATCCTGTGTCCCTTCCGCTCGTTCCTCCACCTCCAGACGATCGAGGACCAGCTCGCCGCGCTAGAGCAGGTCCGGGCGCACCTCCAGCCCGGCGGGATCTTCGCGATGAACGTGTTCCTCCCCGACCACGAGATCATGGCCGAGGGGACGACCCTCGAACGGGAGTTCGAACTCGGCGGCGAGACGTACCGACAGCACGACGAGAGCGAGACTGTCGACCCCGTCGCGCCGATCGTCCGCACTGAGCGGAAACTGTACCGCGACGGCGACCTGCTGTGGGAGACCACCTTCGACCTGAAGGCGGTCTACCGCCGCGAGATGGAACTGCTCGTCCGCCAGGCCGGCTTCTCGGAATGGACTGTCTACGGCGACTTCGACCGCTCGCCCGTGACCGACGAGCGTACCGAGCAAGTGTGGGTGATCGAGAATTGACATCCTCCTCCGTGTAAACGCGGAAGAATCCCGAGCGGTGGGAGTTTCAGGTTCGCAGTCCAATTACCGGACTACCAGCCCTTTCGGGCAGGGGTAGTCCCACAGTATCGGACTGGTGGACTGCTGGCGATGCCAAGTCGCCGTTACCCCTATCCTCGACCGTGTTTGGCGTCCCGGTGTTGTTTTGGCCACGGGGACGCCAGCAGGCGTCAGCAGAGTCGGGGGTATCGTCTCGCGTGCTTTGAGCAGTCGGCACGTCGGCACAGCCTTCAAGGTTGTGGCGTTCACCGACTGTTCTTTCGGATACTGTCGTCCGAGAGACTTTGTCTCTCGTGATCACGGAAATCTTCGATTTCCGAACGACCTCGTTAGACGGGCGGACAGGCCGCCTCCGAAGGACGGTTCGGAATCCGATCTGTTCCGACCGATTCCCACCCCCATTCTATGGTGGCCTGTCAGTTAAACGCCAGTATTCTGACACTCAGAGTGCTGTCGAACGTGGATTCTCTCCCGAGTGCCGGCGCGTATCCACGGCGCGAACGCCGTGGTATTGCGCCTGTTCACCGTATAACGAAACAACCGCTCGCTCCGATCGCGGCCCTACTCCCCGTCTACCAACTGCTCGGCCAAGATCGGAACGAACGTACCAATGTCGGTGACCATCCCCACCGCCTGCGCGGACCCGCGGTCGAGCAACTGAGTGACCGTCGCGGGGTTGATGTCGACACAGACGACCCGGGTCGTCGAGGGCAGGCAGTTGCCGACGGCGACCGAGTGCAGCAGCGTCGAGAGCAGCAGCACCATGTCGGCCTCGTGAGCCTGCTCGCGGATGGCGTTCTGGGCCTCGACGGCGTCGGTAATGGTGTCCGGAAGCGGGCCGTCGTCGCGGATCGACCCCGCCAGCACGAACGGACGGTCGTTCTCGACACACTCGTACATCACGCCGGACTCGATGGTGCCGGACTCGACGGCCGCCTCGATGGAGCCCTCGCGGATGACCTCGCTGATGGTGTAGATGTGGTGTTTGTGGCCGTGGCGTGGATGGTCCAGGCTCTCGGTATCCATCCCCAGCGAGGTGCCATAGAGGTCCTGCTCGATGTCGTGGACGGCGAAACCGTTCCCGGCCGAGAGCATGTCGATGTACCCCTCACGGACGAGCGTAGCGAGGTCCTCCCTGGCGCCGGAGTGGATGAGCGCGGGACCACAGACCGCCAGCACCGTCCCACCCTCCTTCTTCGTCTCCTCGATGGCGGTCGCGATCTTCCGGATGGTCGACTCCGACGGACGCTCCGACGAGACGCCGCCTTTCATGAAGCCGAACGCGCCGCTGGTGTCTCGCGGTCGGTCCGGGGGGCGGACCCGGATGCCGGTATCGCCGGTGACGATACGGTCGCCCTCCGTGACGGCGTTGAGGACCTTCGTGTACGCTCGTGGCTCGCCGGTCGGGCTCTCCGCGGCGTCCTCGACGACCACGGCACAGTCCATCTCGACGTTCTCGACGGGGAGCCACTCACCATCGTAACGGATGTCTGTCGGGTGATTCGTCGTCGAGTAGAAACCGTGTGGGACCACTTTGTCGGCAGGCGCCGGGTCGAGGCTGGCATCCTTCGGGTCGGCCGGATTGGCACCGATCTGGTGGAGTTCGTGGACGATGGTCTGGAGTTCGGCCTCGTCGTCGGCCTCGACGAGCAGACGCGCGTACGATTCCTCGTCCTTCCGACGGCCGATGTCGAACTCCTCGACGGTGAACGACCCGCCGAGGTCCATGATCAGGCCGAAACAGGCCTGCATCGTTCCGGAGTCGATGATGTGGCCCTCCAGTTCGACGACGCGAGAGACGGTCATAGTGGGAGTACCCGGCACGCGAGTAAGTCGGTTCGGGTGGTCGGGCCGCGACGCCCGCCTCCCGTCCATGGGCGGCCGCGCTACGCGGCGTCGACGCGTCGCTCGACAGTCCACTCGGTGTCCGTACTGTCTCGCAACCGCTCGTAGAACTGCCGGAGCCCCCCCGATTCGGTCGTCGGCAGCACGTGCAGGCGGACCGTGCCGTCCCGAACTGCTACCCGGAACACGTCGGCGGTCTCCTCGTCGCGGACCAGCCACAGCGGCATCGGCAGATCGTGGAAATCGCCGTGGCGGTAGGGCCCGGACGAGAGGATCTCGACCACGAGGTCGGCCAGGGACCCGTCGTCGTACACCTCGTCGGGGACCAACCGGAACTCGGTCCCGCCGCGGTACTCGACGCCGCTGTCGTGAGGAAAGCGCCGCTCGGGACGGGCGGGAATCTCGAACGACGGGTCGGTCGTCATGCGGATGTGTGGCAGTGTTGGGCGCCACCGGGTTTAAAAATGCGCCCGCTCAGCCGGACCGGAGCACGTCGACGGTCCGACTGACTGCCTCGGGTGTCGCCCGTGCCATCGCCGTCGCGGTGACGTAGCCGACGATGGGATCTTCGAACTCGGCCGCTCGGGCGCGCCCCTCCATCCGCCCGAGTTCCCAGTCGGCCGAGACGACGTGGCCAGCGGCGTCTGCGAGGACAGCCCGCGCCAGCGGTGAGGCCGGGCTCTGGGACAGCGCAGTCTGGAGTGCGTCGTAGGCCGTCGTCCGGTACTCGGTGACGTCCTCGGCACTCTCGACCGTGAACTGCTCGCCGGAGTCGATGCGCTGCTGGACTCGATCGAGTGCGTCCATCCTGGTCAGTGCCCCCGCACCGGCGACGACAGCGTTCGCAGGGCCCGCCGTCTCCCGCACCTGTTCGGCCCCGTCTTCGAGCCGCCACAGGAGTTCCTCGACGAGTTCCTCTCTCGGCCCCCACTCGTCGGCGGTCGGTTCCTGTGGGAGGTCGTCCTCCCGCTCGCGGAGTGTCGTCGCCAGCGTCGACCGTGCGTCGCGGAACCGCTCGTCGAGGGTCCCGGCGTCCTCGGGGAGCGTCGCGGTGAACTGCGCCTCGATGTGGCGGGCGTTTTCGAGGTGTGCCCGTGCGGCCTCGGTCTCCTCGCCCCACTCGGCAGCGGTGAGGAGCGCTCCGCCGTGGTTCGAGTGGACGTGTCCGCCGTCGGCCGCGAACTCCAGTGCTGCCTCCAACCACGCGTGGACCCGCACCGCTCGAACTGGGTCGGTGCCGACATACGAGTGGTTCTGCCGGGCCGACAGTGCCTCCGAGGTGACCTGCTGGTGCTGCTGTCGCATCTCCGCGACGGTCGTTCCGTCCTCGACGACGGCCCAACCCGCCGCCGCGTAGCGGGCCCGCTCTCGCGCTCGGCGAAGCCGCTCGAGCGACACCAGATCCGTCGGCGCCCGCAACGCTTCTGTCAGGTTCGTCCGTGCGTCGCCGGCGGCCGTCGCCAGGTGTGAACGGATGTGGCCGTTGGGGATCTCGTCTGCGCTCAGGGTCGTGGGCAGCGCCGACAGTAGCGTCGTCGTCCGTTCGCGGGCACTGTCGCGGTGGTCGGCCGTGATGTCGACCGGGAGCGACTGGGGGACGGGACTCTCGGGGGGCTCGTCGGCCTCCGTGTCGATATCCGGCAATCCGTAGGTACTGATCTCGGGGCCACTGTCGGAACTGACGCTTTCGAGCGTGGAACAGCCCGCAAGCGCCCCGGCACCGACCAGCGCCAGGAAGCCCCTCCGGGTCGCGGTACCCTCGCGCATCACTCCTCACCTCCGGCCTCGGCGGTCGTCCCGTCGCTCGTCTCGTTTCCGGAGGTCGCGTCCATGGATGGGTCACCCTCGCCACCCCCACTTTCGGCCTCGGGACGGGGTGGCCGGCGATCACAGCCGCCGGATCCGACGGAGGAGCCGTAGCTGTGGACCTCGTCCCTGTCCAGCGCTGCGGGGATCCGGATGAGGCGTGCCTCGTAGACCCGGGTGTCTGCCGCACACGCTTCGTCGTACGGCCGGATGGTGCGTGCGTAGTCCGTCTGGACGTCGTCGGGCCGCCAGGAGATGCTACACAGCGTCAGTTCGAAACACTCCTCGACGCGGTTGGTCTCCAGATACAGCGTCTCTGTCTCGAAGTCGGTCGCGTCGACGAACGACTGGACACGGTCGCGGCCCGCTCCCTGGGCGACCCTGACACGGTCGGCCCGGTCGGTCGTGTCGATGACCTCCGAGGAGATGTGTAGCCGTTCGTCGCTGCGGTTGGGGCGCTCGTCGCTGTCCTCGGAGGCGAGCCAGACGGGTGCCCGCTCGCTGTCGACTCGCAGGCGGACCATCTCGGGATCGGTCGCGGTGTCGGCACCGGGGCTGCGGGCGCCGCGCTCGCCCGCTGTGGCCGTGTTCGTGCTACTGTCGGAACCGCCGGTCAGCCCGCTACACCCGGTGAGGGCGGCGGCCAGTCCTGCGGCTCCCTGGAGGACGCGTCGTCGCGTTGGAGGGACCATTGTCTCGCCTGGGTCTGGGAGCGCCACAGGTATATTCTTCCTGGGTTCGCTCGGGGCCGCGCTTTTGCCTCCTCGGTCCGTCAACCCAGATATGTGTGGCCGTTATAGCCTGTTCACCCCGCCTGACGACCTCGAAGACCGGTTCGGTGCGACGTTCGATTTCGCGTTCGAACCGCGCTACAACGCCGCACCGAGCCAGTCACTGCCCGTGATCACCGGCGAGGAGCCAGAGACCATCCAGCGCATGGAGTGGGGGCTCGTCCCGTCGTGGGCCGACGACCGCTCCGAACACGGCTACATCAACGCCCGTGCCGAGACGCTGGCCGAGCGAGCCTCCTTCGCCGACGCATACGAATCACGGCGCTGTCTGGTCCCCGCCGACGGGTTCTACGAGTGGGTCGACCGCGAGGGGGGCAAGCAACCGTATCGGGTCGCGCTGCCCGACGACGACCCGTTCGCGATGGCCGGCCTCTACGAGCGCTGGCGGCCGCCCCAGCGCCAGACCGGCCTCGCCGAGTTCGGCAGCGAGGGGGCCGACGCCGGCGACGACGTCGTCGAGACGTTCACCATCGTCACGACCGAGCCCAACGACGTCGTCGCGGACCTCCATCACCGGATGGCCGTCGTCCTCGACCCCGAGGAGGAGTCGACGTGGCTCGACGGGGACGGCGACCTCGCATCGCTGCTGGACCCCTACGACGGGCCGATGCGGGCCTACCCGGTGTCGACAGCGGTCAACAGCCCGGCCAACGACAACGCGGGACTGGTCGAGCGAGTCGAGGTGTAGGCACCCGTCATATTCTGGGTGGTCGCTTACCCGCCGGACCGGACAAGAGCGCCGTATGCAATCCACAGCGGTGTCGCGAGAGGAGACACCAGTTGCATCGAGCGTGACCGACCACATCGGCGACACTCCGCTGGTCTGCCTGGACGCCTTCGCCGAGAACCTCTACGGGAAGTACGAGGCCGCAAACCCCTACTCTGTCAAGGACCGAATCGCGCTGTACATGATCGAGGCGGCGGCCGAATCGGGCGCGTTGCCGCCGGGTGGGACCGTCGTCGAGGCGACCAGCGGGAACACGGGTATCGGCCTGGCGATGGTCGCGGCCGCGCGGGGCTACGACTGCGTGCTGACGATGCCGGAGTCGATGAGCGAGGAGCGCCGGCGATTGCTCTCTGCACTGGGCGCCGATCTTGAGCTGACTCCGGCCGACGACGGGATGAGCGGCGCCATCGACCGTGCCGACGAACTCGCGCAGGCCGACGACGCCGTCCGTGCCAGACAGTTCGAAAACGAGGCGAACCCGCGGGCTCACCGGGAGACGACCGGTCCGGAGATCTGGCGTGACACGGAGGGCGACGTCGACGCCGTCGTCGCCGGCGTCGGCACAGGTGGCACGATCACCGGCATCTCGGAGTACATCGAGGAGGAACAGGATGCCGACCTCACGTCGGTGGCCGTCGAACCCGAGGCCTCGCAGTTGCTCTCGAACGACGACCCCGACAGCCACGACATCCAGGGGATCGGCCCCGGTTTCGTCCCCGACATCCTGCGGACGGAGCTCGTAGACGAGGTCAGGACTGCCAGCGCCGACCAGGCCCGCGGCGCGGCCCGTCGGCTGGCACGCGAGGCGGGGCTCATGGTCGGTATCTCCTCCGGCGCTGCACTGCACGCTGCGACGGCCTACGCCCGGGAGAGTCCCGACGAGAGCGTGGTCGTCGTCCTGCCCGACACCGGCGAGCGGTACCTGTCGACGGACCTGTGGGGCTGAGCGCGACTCAGCGAACGAAGTCGTGTGCGCTCTCGTCTTTCGAGAGGGGGCGCTCGTCGTCGCTTTGCTCGAAGGCTTCGCCAGCGAACAGGAGATACAGCGTACAGCCCAGCGAGACGGCCAGTCCGACGACCGGGACACCGGCGCCACCCCCGCTCAACAGCGGTGTGACCTGAAGCAGGGCGACACCGGCGAAGCCGGCGATCCCGAGGGCCCGACCCCATCCTTTGGGCAGTGCGATTCCGACGCCCGCGGGGAGCAGGAGGACACCGGCGACGATCTGGGCGAGCGTGAGTAACACCTGCGGTAGGCCACCGACGACGAACGCCAGGCTCGCCACACCGGAGACGATCTGGAGGAGGCCGAGGCCAACGGCGACTGCGGCGACGACGTAGAGCCCCGGTTCGTTCCCTGTGCGTGCCATACCTCGTCTCACGCACCACGTGATAAGTGTCTTGTCACAGACCGAAAAACGAGTCCGCGCGCTACTGGACGCGACCGAACGCCAGCGTCCCGCTGATGCTCTCGATGTAGGCGTTGACGACCTGGCCCTCGCGGGCGCCCGAGACGAAGATGGTGTACTTGCCCTTCTCGGCGACGCCGTCACCCTCGCGACCGGTGCCGGTGATCTTGACCTCGTATGTCTCGCCCTCTTCGAGGGTCGGCCGGTCGTGCTGTTTTGCGGAACTGCCACCCTTGGCGACCGGACGGAAGGCACCACAGGCCTGACAGCGGAGCATGTCGACGCCGTCCTCGGTCTTGAGGACGGTGTCCGGGAGGCCACACTCCGAACACGTCACGTACTCGGCGATGTAGGCGTCGATGGCGGCCTGGAAGTCCGCGATGTCGAACGACCCGTTGTAGCGGGCCTCGTTGCCGTCGAACTGGCCGTTGGTCCCGAACTCCCGCTGGATCGCGCGGTGGAGGTGGCGCGGTTCCCGCGAGAGCGCGTCCGCGATGGCGCCGAGGTTGGTCAGTCGTGTGAACGCACCGTCGGTCTGTCCCTCGGGGTCGGGGACAGAGAGCCGCTCACCGGCCTCTCTGGGCTGGTCGGGCAGTACGTCGTACGCTCGTTCGAGTGCCTGCTCGTAGTTCATACGGGAAGGAATAGCCACAGACGTAAAGCGTCTCTGTGAGGCGTGGTGACAGGCCCCCGTCGTCAGGGTTCGAGGACGACCTTGCCGCTGGAGGCCCGGCTCTCGATGTGCTCGTGAGCCGCGGCAGCCTCCGTCAGGTCGAACGTCTCGCCGACGACGACCTCCAGGTCGCCGCTGGCCAGCCCCTCCTGCAGATCCGGGACCGCTGCCATGACGCGACCGGGTTCCAGCGCTAGCCCGCGCCCGAGGTGGTAGCCGATGGCCCGCTGGTTCGCAAAGAGGAGGTCGGCGGTCGAGAGCGACCCCGGCCGGCCGCTGGCTGCGCCGTAGACGACCATCCGGCCGAACTGACGCAGCGCGTCCAGCGAATCAGTGGACGTCTCGCCACCGACGCCGTCGAGCACCATGTCGACCCCGTGGTCGGTCTGGGCCCGGACCGCATCGACGAAGTCGTCCTCGGTGTAGTTGATCGGGTGCTCACAGCCCAGGCGCTCGGCGAGCGCGAGCTTCTCGGCCGTGCTGGCGGTCCCGAAGACCTCCGCACCGGCCCGACTCGCCAGCTGGACGGCGGCCGTCCCGACGCCGCCGGCGGCCGCGTGGATCAGGACCGACTCGTCGGCGTCCAGGTCGCCCCACTCGAACAGGCAGTTGTGGGCCGTCAAGAACTGGACGGGGAAGCCGGCGGCCTCGGTCAGTGACATCTCGCCGGGGATGGGGAACGTGAGCTGTGGGTCCGCCAGCGCGTACTCGGCGTAGCCGCCCGCGTCGACGAGCGAGACGACGCGGTCGCCCACGTCGAGGTCGACGTCCGCGCCGACGGCGTCGATACGACCCGCGACCTCCATACCCGGGACGTACGGCGGCTCCGGGCCGCCCTCGTAGTGGCCCCGCCGCTGCATGATATCCGCGAAGTTGATGCCCGCGGCCTCGACCGCGATCCGTATCTGGTCGGAGTCGGGCTCGGGAACCGACCGCTCTGTCACCGACAGTACCTCGCGCCCGCCGAACTCGGTCACCTCGATCGCGTCCATGTGACACGCCACCGGCCCCACGCCCCTGAAGGCTTCTGAACGGTCGAGAACGACCGGCCAGTTTCATACTGCAGGCTATCCCTTCGTGACGGATTTTGCCACCTCGGGTGGCAAAAATCGTCACGTGTGTATAGCCGGTAGTATCAGCACTGTCCGAGGGGGATCCGGAGGCCGTCGTCCGCCCGCTCGACGGTCGTCCCGAACGGTTCAGAGAGCGTCCGCATCCGGTCACGGAGCCACGCGGCCGCCGTCTCGCTGGCCCGCCCGACCGCAGAGCCGGCAATCTCGACGGGGACCAGTCGTAGTGCCTCGAAGGTACCGTCGTCGACGACCAGTTCGAACAGGAAGCTCCGGTCGTTGTGCAGGCCCTCCTTGACGAGGTAGTCGTCGACGAAATCGCCCGCGTCGTAGATGATCGGCCGCCCGCGGTAGGTTTCCACGCCCTGGATGACGTGGGCGCTGTGGCCGTGGACCACGTCGACGCCGCGGTCGACGAGCCAGTGGGCGACCGCTTGCTGTGTCTCGGACGGGCGCACCTCCCAGTTGGGGCCCCAGTGTAGCGTCGCAACCAGGATGTCCGGGTCCTGCTCGCGAGCGCGGGATAGCGCCGCATCGACACGGCGCTTCGACAGCGGGTCGTCCGTCGACAGCGTCGTGAAGGCAGTCCCCGGACTGTTCTCGCGGGCCGCGTACAGCGGCGCCTGGTCGGTCAGTGCGACGACCGCCACGTCGACATCGGCGATGGACGTCGTCGCGGGGGCGAACGCAGCTTCCCGGTCGTCGCCCGCACCGGCCGTGGCGATGCCGGCGTCTTCGAGATGCGTGACGGTATCGCGCAACGCCTGTGGCCCGAAATCCAGCAGGTGGTTGTTCGCCAGGCTGGCGACGCTGGTCCCCGCGTGCTGGAGTGCCGGCACCGCCCAATTCGGACTCGCACGGAAGTAGAAGCCCCGGCCGGGCGTCTTCTCCCCGCGATCGGAGACGGCACACTCCAGGTTCACGACGAGGCCGTCGAGGGCCTGCAGTCGCTCTCCCATCGAGCCCCAGACGCCGGCAGAGTCGCGGTCGCGCCACGTCTCGTCGACGTTCCGGCCGAGCATCACGTCGCCGGTGAACCCGATGCGGACCCGCTCGTCGGTCCCGACGGTCGGTGGACAGTCGGGTTCGGCCACGCTCCCGAGACAGCCAGCGAGGCCGGTCCCGGCCAGCACCGCTCCGAGGAGCGCCCGGCGAGTCGACTGCATAGTCGGAGTTCGTCCGGAGTGGTCTTGAAAACGACGGGGCCAGCCGTCGCCGGATTGTCCCTACGATTATGATGGGCCGACTGAAAGTCAACATATGGAACAACTCCGGGACGAACGGAAGGAGACGGTGATCGCCCGATGGAACACCGTCTTCGGGGCCCTGGCGGCCGAACCCCGCCGCCAGATTATCGTCTCGCTGATGGAGTCGCCGCCCGAGCGTGCGCTGTCGCTCCCCGAAGCCGCGAATCCGTCGTACTCCTCCGGGACCCCGAGCGGTTGACGATCGAACTTGGCACCTCCCATCTGCCAGCACTGTCCGACGCCGATCTCGTCCGCTGGGAGCAGTCGCCGCTGACCGTCAGTCGCGGCCCAGCGTTCGAGGAGGCCGCGATCGTCTTCGATGCGCTCCACAGGTGTGCCGAGGACATCCCGCCACGGCTCGCGGCGGGGTGGCAACCGCTCGAAGACCGCCGAGGTGGACGGGACGGAACCGCACGCGCTGGATTGCTCGCTCGCGAACTACGTCGACACCGACGCGATCGAACGGCTGCGGCGATGGACAACCACGACTGGGAACTGACGTTCAGTGTCCCGGACCGCGAGGTGACGGTCAACGGGCAGGGAGATATTGCCTTCGAAGGCGATAGCGTCAGGGAGTTCGCCGTCGACGAACTCTCGGAGCAGTCCTGACGTCCCAGTCCAGCTGCGATCATCGTCAGGTGATCGGTTCCAGAACCCGCGGATACGGGGCGCGAATACATCATCTTCCCCGGTTCGCTGACAGCCCTGTCCGGGTATCATCCTCGTGAGAGTGGGGGCTGGTCGGGGTCCCGATCCTGGGAGTCGTCAGTGGTCTCGTCTTGGTCCTGTCGTGGTACGGCTCCGGAGTTCCGCGAGGTCCTGGCGGAAGACGAGCAAGGGGAGAAAGACGAACACGACGGCGACGACGAGAAGCGGAACGAGGTCGTCCCGGAGATCTTGTGCGATGGTGAGGTCGAACCCTCCCACCAGTAGATGGGCAGCGACTCCACCGAAGAGACCAACCACAGCGAGTGTCCAGAGCCCCGTAATTGCGAGGCCGAGCGTGGCGATCTGTCGGAGAAGTCGATCTGCTTCGAGGAAGCAGAGGAGTCCGGCGAGGAGCAGTGTGGCCCCGAGCACCCAGATGCTCCCGAGCACGACGACGTACACGGGCGAGAGCGATAATGCGCCGGCAGCGGCACCGAGTAGCGTGACGAGGAGTGCGACGACGAGGACGAACCCACCGAGGACGGCGTGTGCCAGAATCCGAAGGGTACGATTTCTGAAGACGGAACTGGTCGTCGCCAGAGCGATTCCAGTAAGAACTGCAGCAACGAGCGTCGAGACCACGACAAACCAGGGCGGGTTTCCCGAGAGCCACGTCCCGGCGAAGACGGCGACGGAGATCACCGCGAAGATGGTGAGTACCCATGGAAGCGGAAGCTGGAGGCGTTGTCGGAGTGTTTCGACCGTCATCGATGGATCACATTCGACTGCGATGGGAGTCGACTCTCAGAACCGTTCTGGACTGGTCTAGTCATCTCTCGCCCGCCTGCTCTCGGTCCTTTGGACGTGTCTCGCGGAGATCCCAGCGGAAGACGATACTCGGCAGCGCGACGACCACGACGAGGATGACCCAGTAGGAAACCGCGCCCGCCGTGAGATCGGACCCGATGTTCAGCGCCCCCGAAACGACGGCGATCACGACGTATCCGATGACCGCTATCCCCCAGGCGAGGGAGGCTCCGAGTCCGACTTTCGCGACACGGCGTTCCAAGCTGGGTGCGCCCTGGTACACGAAGACACCGTTGAGAAGCAGCGAGACCGAGACGACCCAGAGACCGGCCAGGAAGACGTATCCCGGTGCGGTCATGAATCGGTCAGCGAACTGGAGCACAGTCAACAAGAATGCGGGGACCAGGACGAAAAGTCCCAGAAAGACGTGGACCATGATCCTGATACCGCGACGGCCCGCCACTGCATGGAGCACGACGACGCCGACGACGGCCAGGACAGCCCCGGCGATGGCGAGGCTCCCCGCCTGCCAGGCGGACCGCCCACTCTCGACCAACACAGCGAATGCCATCGCGGCGACTGCGGCGAAGACGAGAACGGCCCACGACAGTGGAAGCTGAACCCACTGCAGCCACCCGTCGAACGAGCGCTCACCGTCCGTTCTGGACACCATTGCTCCTCTACGTCGGTTGTCTGTCCGTTGGTCCGTCACGGATTCGTTCGTAGACGAGTTGTACCGCCAGAATCACGATTGTCCAGACGACCACGTCGACGACGGGTCCGAGCCAGTTCACCCGCCACGGAAAGTACTCAGGTGCGAGTACCTGCCCAATCAACCACGCCATCGGAAACCCGTAGTGTGTCCCCCCAGAAGTGGGCTAATGGGTAGCAAACCTGAACTGAGCGTACCGTCGATACCCCCGAGGAGTGAGTAGCCGACGAATTTGGATCGATCCATTGGATGCATCGTCAGTACGCACGAATCCCACATCGTTAGTTGCTGCATACAGGGCGCGAGCCGGTGGTACGTGTCAGTGATGATTCTTGAGATCTTTATGCTGCATCTCCCTCTACTCGCCTTACCGATAACCGACACGGAACGCGAGTATCACGGCTACACTCCGATGGATTACGATGCGGATTGCGAGGCAGACGAAGTCTCCCAGACCTGTCTGTCCTCTCTGCTCACGCACGCGTCGATCGAGCGCGACGATACCGTGCTCGATATGGGGACGGGTATCGTCGCGCTCGAACTCGCGTCGGCGTGTGCGCACGTGGTCGAACGGGACAGCTACGACGAGTGGCTCCAGTACGCCCGGGAGAAAGCCGAGCAGCGCGGCATCGAGAACGTCTCGTTCGACCACGGGTCGTTCCGTGAACCGAACGTCGACGAACCAGTCGATGTCGTGGTTGCGAGCTCCGCACTGTACATGACTTACGATGAGGGGGGCCAGGACGAATTACGCGCCGCTATCGACGGTCTCGTCTCGCTCCATCCGCGGTGCGTAGTGGTGGCCGACAAGATGCGTTTCGGGCCGATGCTGTCCCCGAGCGAGTACGAGACGCTGCCACTGATGGGAACGATCGCTACTCTCCTCGTGGATTCGGGTCTCACTCTCACCGATGTCGAGATACTCTCCGAGTCGGTCGGTGTCCTCGTCGCCACCCGATAGCAGCAGCGCATTCAGCGACAATCTACCGAACTTTCGCTCAATATTGTTCTGAAACCAGCACACTGCAACCGCCCGCTGTACACACCATGGGTCCAACAGAGCCGATTCACTCGCTCTCGATCACGTGCGCGTCCGCCGGGTCGAACCCGACTGTCACCGCCCCACTCGGGGGGTCCTGGGTCTGCAGTCGCAGTTCGCGCTCGCACCAGTCGAGGTGGACGCGCGTGGTATCGCCCAGGAACTCCGTGCTCGTCACGGTCGCCGACAGCGCGTTCTGGCCACCACCGAGCGAGAGCCGTTCGGGCCTGATACAGAGGCTGACACGGTCTCCACCTGTCAGGTCGCACCCGTCGACCGCGACAGCGAGTGTCGCTTCGCCCACGTCGACGTCGGCGACCGCCCCATCCTCTCCCGATCTGAGGCCGGCCACCGTCCCCGAGAGGACGTTGTTGTCCCCGACGAACCCCGCGACGAACGTCGTCGCCGGGCGTCGGTAGATCTCGCGGGGCGGCCCGACCTGTTCGGGAGTCCCGTCTTGTATCACTGCCACGCGGTCGGAGATGGCCAGCGCCTCCTCCTGGTCGTGAGTGACGTAGACCGTCGTGATGTCCAGTTCTTGCTGTATCTCCCGGACCTGGACCCGGAGCCGTTCGCGCAGTTTCGCGTCCAGCGCGCTCATGGGTTCGTCCAGCAGGAGGACCTCCGGACCAGGCGCCAGCGCCCGTGCGATTGCCACCCGCTGTTGCTGGCCGCCCGAGAGCGTGTCCGGGTCGCGGGCTGCCATCCCAGCCAGGTCGACCAGGTCGAGGAGGGTCGCCACGCGCTCGCGGTCGCTCACGCCGCCCGGGGGGTCGGCGAACTGCAACCCGTAGCCGATGTTCTCGCCGACGGTCATGTGCGGGAACAGCGCGTAGTTCTGGAAGACGACGCCGACGTCCCGGTCCTCGGGCGGGACGCCGGCGACGGACTCGCCGCCGAACCGGACGGTCCCCTCGCTGGGTGCCTCGAACCCGGCAAGCAGCCGGAGCGTCGTCGTCTTCCCACAGCCCGAGGGACCGACCAGTGTGAAGAACTCCCCGTCACGCACCGACAGCGAGAGGTCGGCGACGGCCGTCGCGTCGCCGTACCGTTTCGTCACACCGTCGAGTTCGACCGCGGGCTCAGAAGCCAACGTCGTCACCCCCGAGTCTGTCGATGACGAGGAAACTCGCGCTCGTGACCAGGAGCAGGACGACGCCCATCGCCGTCGCCGGCCCCAGCCGCCGGCCGATGAACCGCTCGATGGCGATGGGCATCGTGAACTGGCTCGTCCCGGTCGCCAGCACCACCGTCGCGGAGAACTCCCCGATCGAGAGCGCGACGGCGAAGGCGGCGCCGGCGACGACGGCCGGCCAGACCAGCGGGAGCTCGACGTCCAGCAGCGTCCGCGCCCGCGGTGCCCCCAGCGCCCGCGCCGACTCGACGAGCGACCGGTCGAGGCTGTCCAGTTCCGGCGCGACCGTCCGGACGACGAACGGGTAGCCCCCGACGGCGTGGGCGCCGACGATAGCTAGCGCCCCGCCGACGGCCAGTCGCGTCCCGCCGACCTCGACGCCGAAGACAAGCCCGCGTAGCAGGCCCAGGCCGACGACGATACCCGACACCGACAGCGGCGCCATCGCCAGGGTATCGACGAGTTTCCGGCCGTGGAACTCCCGCGTCGTGAGGACGGCGACGACGACGCCCATCGGCAGCGCGACCAGCAGCGACGCGGCGGCGAACAGCAGCGAGTTGCGCACTGCGTCCCAGGGCTTGACCTGGAAGGCGGCCCCGGTGGCCTGGCGCTCCAGCAGGAAGCGGTAGTGTTCGGTGGTCAGGCCCGTCGGGTCGGTCACGCTGGCCAGGAGCATGCTCGCGATGGGCCCGACGAAGACCGCCAGCGCGACGAGCGCGTAGACAGCCAGCCCGAGCCGCGGGACGAGCGCTCGCCAGGACCACGACTCGGGGACCAGCGGGCGCCGTGGCAGTGGTCGCCCGCCGCTGCGCTCGACGGTGTGGCGCGCCTCGTACCGGAGGTAACCGTACAGCAGCCCCAACGAGATGCCGAGTTCGATCAGCGCCAGCGCTGCGCCCTCCGCGTACTCGAAGTCCCGGATGAGCTGGTAGACGAACACCTCGACGGTCGCGAGCTGGAATCCGCCCAGCGCGAGGACGATGGGGAACGTGCTGAACGTGAAGACGAACGTCAGCGCGGCGCCCATCAGCACAGCCGGGTAGAGCTGTGGGGCGATCACGTCGCGGAACGCCCGGAGCGGGCTGGCGCCCAGACTCCGCGCCGTCTCGAACGCGCTGGCGTCGACGGACTCCCAGGCGGCCGTGGTCACCCGGGCGACCAGCGGCGCGTTGTAGAAGGCGTGGGCGATGACGACCGCCTCCAGCGTAAACAGGAGGTCGACCTGGCCCAGGCCGACCGCGTCGAGGACGGCGTTGAGCGTTCCGTTCGTGCCGAACGTCGCGACGAAGCCCACGGCGACCATCATCGACGGCAGCACGAACGGGAGGATGGTCAGCGAGCGGAGCGTCCGCCGGCCGGGGAACTCGTAACGGGCCAGCAGGTACGCCGCCGGGAGCCCCAGCAGCACGCTGGCAACCGACGACACCGCCGCCTGGTAGGCAGTGAAACCGACGATACCCAGCCGGCGGTCCGGCGAGAGCATGTCCCGTGCCACCTCGCCGGGAGCGGCGCCGGTCAGCAGCCGTGCCGGCTCCCCGAAGTAGAACGGGTCCGAGACGATCCGCCAGAACACCGACAGCGTCAGCCGCCCTTCGACGAGGATGCTATCGACGAACACCGTCGTCACCGGATAGTAGAACAACACGACGAGGACGACCAGGGTCCCGGCAGCCAGTGTGGGGAGCGCCCGCCGGTCGACGCGCTCGCGGACCGCAGTCGGGAGCCCCGGGCCGTTCATCACGCGGTGGTCACACCCAGTGGTACTTAGGTGCCCCGTTCCAGCGTGACTACACGCCCAGCAACAGCGCCGTGTTATGACATCCTCCCCGTCGTGAACGACGGGGTTTCCTCCGTGAGAGTCTCAGCCGGTCTAAGACTCGCCGGAAGCAACATTCCCGTTGTGGTGGACGGTACTCGGGTCTGTGCGCTGTTCTTTGGGACGGTGAGAGCGTGGTGACTCCGACCAGTTGTGGTCGTCCCACTCGAACCGCACGGGCCGTGCCATCGGCCTGACTGCTTTCTCTGTGTGCCGCTTCAGAAACGTTTCTGACGCCGTAAGGTCGGCGTGCCCCTCGAATCCACACGGGCAGGTGAGCGTGTCCTGATGCCGGTTCGTTCGGTCTGTGCCGCCACATTGCGGGCACTCCTGACTGGTCCACGCTTCCGACCGGACTTCGACCGAGATACCGTATTCCTCAGCGGTACAGACCAGTCGCTCGGTGAATTGCTTGAACGCCCAGAAGTTGTGCGTTTTCGCGTTGGTTTCGACCGACCAGTGTGTTTCGAGTACGTCGGTCAAGCCACCGATATACACCGTATCGACACCTTCGGCGTACAGTCGGTCCAGCAGGTCACGACACAGTGCTTCTTGGGCGTGGTTGCGGCGGCGGATTCGCTTCCGATACAGTCGCCGGATACGGTTGCTACTGTATCGGCCTTCCCGTAGCTTGGACTGTAACCGGGCGATTTCTCGCGTCGTCTGCCGGAAACGGTCGAATAACTTGCGGCCTTCGTACAGGTATTGCTCGCCGGTCGTCGTGGTACAGGCAACGAGATTGTTTGCACCAATGTCCAGAGCGGCCGTCTCGTCGGCCAGTGGAGTGTCCCGTGTCTCGTCAGAAACAGTCACAGGTTGCGAAGCTCGGAAGGTGCTGTCAGTCTCGTCATACCACAATTCTAATCGGCTCTGGTCTTCGTAGTCAGGCCAATTCGGGTCGCCAGCGATTTCGAGGCGGAGACGCCCAGTGTGGTCGTATCGGTCTTTCAACTCGCTCCCGACCAGTATCTCAAGCCGGGACCGCTCGCCCCATTCGACAGTGTACGACGTGTTTCGAATGACGGTTTTGAGAACACGTCCATCATCCTCGTTGCCACGGAATCCCGGCGGTTCCGGGTGTTCCGTAACCGACGTGTTCGACTCGTCGTGGTACTTGTTCTTCGTATCGAAGAACCCGCGCCAGGCTTCACTGTTTTTGCGAATGACCTGTTGAGCGGTGGACGCACCAAGCACGCCTTTGTATTTGCCTTCGAGACTGCCCGTATCGGCGTCCCACACGTCCTCGCCCTCGAAGCCGCCCTCGTCGTTGTATCGCATGAGGCGCTGATAGTTAACTTCGTTCCAGAGAGCGGCGGAAGCGTCCAACAGGTCCCGTAGCAGTTGCTCACCATCGTCGGAGAGCGGTCGCACGGCGAACGTGTTGGTACGCTTCATGCCACAATCGTTTTCACGACTCTCCGTCAAATAAGTCTTGTGAGACAATGCGACCAGCAATAGATATTTCGCATGGACTACACGGACGGGTGAAAGACTACGCCGAAGCAAACGACCTGTCGCTCGATGAGGCGTATATCGAGGTTCTGGAAACGGGACTCGAAACGTTGGAGACTCAAGACCAGCAGTAACGGGGCGGTTTCTCACCAGAGCTTACGCGATTCACGCCCGCCCTGTTCGGTCCTCGGTTCCGACTTGCGGTCGGAACACTCGTCCCTCACGGGAAGGGCGGGGACTCTCTCGCTGTCACAGGTAGACGACGACCGCGACGGTGACGACGGCGAAGATGGCGAGGAACACCGTCGCGTTCCGGTCCGAGAGCAGTGCCCAGCCGCCGACGAGCCACACCATCGCGGCGAACTTCACGAGCCAGAGGCCGGCCAGTCCCAGTTCCGCGAGCAGCGTCGCGACGACGACGTTGCCCTCCTGGTAGCCGCTGGCCAGTCCGGCCATCGTCAGGAGGATGTCGGCCACCGTCGCCAGCAGGATGACCGTCCACAGCACCGCGTGACGACGGGTCATCCGCCGGCGCCGTCGCAGCGTGAACAGTCGCTCGCTGGAGCGATCCGGCATCGTCCGTCCCAGGGGTCCGACCAGCAAAAGTGCTGTGTCGCCCGCGATTGCACGTCGTTTAACCCGACTCGTCGCGTGCCTGCTCGTGGGAATGCATCTCGTCGGAAAGTGCCCGCCGGACGCCGAGTCGCTGACGGCAGCGGCGGACAGGGGCTTCGATGCCGTCGAACTGTATCTGACTGCCGAGCACCTCGACGACGTCGCGGAGACGGTCCGGACGGTCCAGACATCGCCGGTTTCGGCCGCGTCGGTGCACACGCCACACGCACGCCCCGAGGAGGGTGAGCCGTTCCGCCGGGCCGACGACCTCGCCGCTCGACTCGACACGTATCTCGTCGTCCACAGCCAGTACCTCCAGCACTTCCACGTCCCGGTGCTGGAGTCCTACGACTTCGCGGCCGACTACGGCTACGAGAACAACCCCGGTGCGAGCCTCTTCCACCTCCGGAACACGATTCTGGACCGGGGCCACGAACTCGTCCTCGATACCGCTCACCTCTACGCGACGACCGAGCGGTACCACGAGACGCTAGAGCGACTGCTCTCGGAGTACGGAAGCCAGCTATCGGTCGTCCACCTGACCGACGGGACGACGACAGCGGACGGGCTCGCGATCGGTGCCGGTGAGATCGATCTCCAGTCGACGACGGAACTGCTCGACCGGCAGTTCGAGGGGACGGTCGTTCTGGAGGTCATGCCTACAGACCAGCGAGCGGGTCGGCATCGGATTCTCGGCTGGCTCCGGTGATCGCGAGCGGTAGCGACGGGTGCAGCCGGTCGCGGTCAGGCTCAGTCCGTCAGCGTCTCTTCGAGCGCCGGACAGCCCTCGACGAGTTCGGGCGGCAGTCTGTCGGCTGCATCCTGGAGGATTTCGACCACGGCACCGACCTCGGTAAAGTTCGGGCCCCGGCGGACCGTGAAGGGATCCTCGTCCCACTCGACGTAGCCCGGATCGGCCAATACGGGGAGATGACAGTGGCGGAGCTGTATCGTCACTGGTTCCCGGTCGGTCGACTCCGAATCCCCGATAGCGGCGTCGGGTAAGGGGAGACGTCTATCCGGTGGCGCGTCCAGTAACGAGATGATAACCTGCCTCCGGGGTCGGGCTGCCAGTCGTTTGAGCACCCGATCCCACCGGTCTGACGCAGGTGTCTCGTCCCCACGACGGTGACTGGTCATTAGATGTTTCTCAATTTTAATGTATACTGTAATCAAACTATCGGGCAGTTACCAAACTTGCGAACGCGCCTCGTGTGGTCGGTGACACACCGTCGGAGAGCCGTGAGATGTTTGCCACTGGCAGTCGATTCTCACGTATGGAAACCGACTTCGACAGGTTCGATCACGACGCGCACATGGCACGCGCGTTCGTCCTCGCACGCGTCGCCGCCGAGCGTGGCGACCGCCCGTTCGGTTCGGTCCTCGTCCGCGACGACGAGATCGTCATGGAGGCATCGAACCGCGTCGTCACCGAGGACGATGTCCGACGCCACCCCGAACTGGACCTCGCACAGCAGGCGCGACGGGAGATGACCGCCGAGGAACGGGCGGCGACGGTGATGTACACGAGCACGGAGCCGTGTCCGATGTGTGCCGGCGGGATCCGCCATGCGGGACTGGGGCGGGTCGTCTACAGCGTCGGCGGTGACGAGATCGGGGAGTTCACCGACCAGTCGGCACCGGTCCGCTCGGCCGAGATCCTCGACGGCGTCACCGAGGTCGTCGGGCCGGTACACAACGCGGCCGGCCGGGAGATCCACGCCGACTACGACTGGTGAGCTACCGCTGCCACTCGTAGAACCACCAGACCGCTCCGAGCAACAGGAGGCCCGCACCGAGTGCCGAAGTGGCGGGTTCGGGGATCACGAACAGGATGAACCCGATCAGTGCCATCGTCGCCGGTCCGATATCGTCGAGATACGCGTCGAGTCCCATGGTCGGTTCTCGTTCCGCCCCGTCAAAGAGCTTCGGCAGACGCGCCGAAATATTAGATGGCAGAGGTGCCCGTACAGATATGACGGGCCGCCTCGACCATCCCCACAGGGCCGACCGGCCCTGTGTACGACTCATGGACTCCGAAGACTTCGTCAACGCCAACGACCCGGCGCCAGGCGGCGATTCGTTCTCACTGGAGAACAGCAAGATACTCGCGATCGAGATCGACGACCCGGTGTTCACGAAGGTCGGCGCGATGGTCGCCTACACCGGCGATATCTCCTTTGGGGGCCAGTCCTCGGCCGAGGGCGGGATCACCGGCTATCTGAAGGACGCGGCGACCAGTGAAGGGACCGACGTGATGAAAGTCGAGGGCAGCGGGACGCTCTACGTCGCGGACGCCGAGAAGGAGATCCAGATACTGGAACTCGGCGCCGACGAGGCCATCTCGGTCAACGGTGAGGACGTCCTGGCGTTCGATTCGGACGTCGACTACGAGATCCGGACCATCGACAGTCTCGCCGGCTCTGCGACCGGCGGGCTGACCAACGTCTTCCTCGAAGGCCCCGGCTACATCGCCATCACGACCCACGGCGACCCGCTGGTTCTGGAACCGCCGGTGACGACAGACCCGGCCGCGACGGTGGCCTGGAGCAGCACCGTCTCGCCGTCCAGCAGTGTCAACAGGAGCCTCTCGGATATGATCGGCCAGTCCTCCGACGAGACCTACCAACTGGAGTTCACGGGCGAGGGGTTCGTCGTCGTCCAGCCCTACGAGGAACGCCAGCCGTGAGGACCTATACGCGACCCGCTGCGGCCGTGAGGTTCGCGGCTAGCCCGAACAGCAACAGGACAGTGCTGGAGGCGTAGTTCGCGACCGGGCTCGCGGCGAAGAGGGTCGGGAGGGCGCCGGTCTGCATCGCGATGAGGTTCGCGACGCCGCCGACGACCAGTACCAGGCCGAGCAGTCCGAGCGAGACGCCCCGGAGCGCGCCGAAGCGACCGCGGCTCTGGCCGAACTCCTGCTCGTCGAACGCCGTGGTGACGGCGCTCTCGACGCGGCTGGCGAGTGTCTCCTCGACGTCGCCAAGTTCGTCGCCGACGTACTCCCGGAGGGTGGTCTCCACCCGGTCGAGTTCCTGGGCTCGTTCGTCCAGTTCTCGCTCGCGTTCGTTGAGCGCCGTCCGGCGATCCTCGAGGTTCTCCTCGAACTCCGCGAGTTCGGCCTCACGGTCCTCCAGTTCCTCCCGAAGGTCGACGGTCTGTTCGCGCCGCTTGAGCGTCTCCTCCTCCTGCTGGTCCAGTTCCCGTGCGCGCTGTTCGAGTTCCTGTTCGCGCTTGTCCAGTTCCTGTTCGCGCTGGTCGAGTCGTTGTTCCCACTGGTTGAGACGCTCCTCGCGTTCGATACTCTGGCCGCCGCCACCCGGGAGGTCGCCGTCGGCCGGTTGGTCGTTCCCGTCGTCGGTGTCCCCCTCACCGAACGGTATCTCGTCGTCCTGGGGACCGTTATCGTTACTCATGACCCTTCAGCACGGAGTCTCGAAGCCGCGACACAAGTAGCTTTTCGCCGGCCCCTGGCGACGATGGCGGGTTACTCCTCGCGGAGGATGACGTCGAGGGTGGCGTCGTCGATGTGACGCCCCTCGCGACCCGCCGTGTAGGTCTTCGCGAGGGCGATGACGCGCCCGGTGTGGGAATCGCCGATATCCGGCGAGAGTTCCGACTCCAGCAGGTCGGTCGTCCACGCGCATTCGGCGTAGTCGATGTCGCCGCGCACGAGGCCGAGACAGAGCGAGACGACGACGCTGTTCATCGCGTTGGTGATGTAGTTCGAATTGGCGCCGCTGACCCCGGACAGCGATTCGATGTCGACCTGCGTCCGGCTCACCGTCGCCGCGAACACGACCGCGCCGGCACCCAGTTCGGCAGCGGTGTACTCTGTGTCGCTCTCAGCGGGGTCGTACCGTTCCAGCGAGCGCAGGCTCTCCTCGTGGACGTCCTCCGAGAGGCCGAGTTCCTCGACGATGGTCTCTACGAACTCGCTGGCGTCGCGCCGGGGAATCTCGACGTCGACCGTCTCGTCGAGTTCGTCGAGCCACTGGTGGACGACGCGCGGTTCGAACTCCCGCAGGTCGGCGACCTGGATGGCGTCGACGTCGCCGTCCTCCATCCGGGAGGCACCGACGACCGTCGCGCCGGCGAGTTCGGCGGCGTCCTCGACGTCGACGTCGTCCGCAGCGTCACTGACCATCCCGCGGGCCAGGAGCCGGGTCGACGCGCCGACGTCGAGTTCCTCGACCAGGGCGTCGATCTCCGTCTCGACGGCGTCGACGGTCAGGTCGGTTCCGACGCCATCCTGTTCGGCTGGTACCCAGACGACCACGGAGCCGGCTCGCTTGCGCTGCAGGACCCCGTCGGCTGCCAGAGACTCCAGCGCGTCGCCGACGGCCTCCTCGTCGGTGTCGTGAGCATCGGCGACGCTCTCGGTCGTGGGCAGTTCGTCCGGGTACATCGACGTGACCGTCTCCAGGTACGCCTCGATGTCGACCTCTGTATCCACGGAGTCGGCGTCGTCGCCCGATTCGGCCCCTTCGGGCTCGGCGGTGCCGGCACCGTCGGCGGCAGTCGACTGGTCGCTCGACGCCTCGGCATCGGCGGTCGTCGCGACCTGATATCGCTCGGCCTGAAGCTGATCCTCGCCGAGCAGTTCCTTGAGTTCGCGACAGCGGTTCCGGACGGTCACCTCGTTCGTCCCGGAGGCCCGACCCAGCGACTCCTGGTCGTACTCCTCGCCCGCGCCGTTGACCAGCGCTGCGAGCGAGAGGACGGCTCCAGCTGTCGCCGCCGGTGAGGGGCCGCCCGCGACGACGGTCGGGTCAGCCTCGAAAGAGTCGTGGAGGAGCCGGTGGCCGACGTTGACGAGTTCGTCTGGCATGTCGACCGCCTCGCCGAACCCCTGGACGAGCGCGTCCGGATGGGGCGGGACGTCGCTGATGTCGAGATACGAACCCACTGCTTCGAGTTGCTGGTGCGAGATAGCGATATCGCCGTCGCCGTTGAGCCGTTCTGCCCACGCCTTCGCGATGTCGTGTTCGCTGACCGGCAGCCCGTCTTCCCGCGAGGAGAGCGCCAGCGCCGCCGCAGCGACATTGTCGAGGCTGTCCGCGTCGACGTCCGGCTCGTTGCTCAGCTGGTTCAGTCGAACCTGTGTGATCTGGAGTGTGTTGTTCGGAATCTGGAGTTGTTCGCCCACGTGGGCCAATCGACTTTCCACGCTATCGTCTGAGGTGCTCGACATGGTAGCACCATTCGAGCGTCACTGTCTTAACTGTTGGATACTCCTCAGGTGACGAGTAGTAGGGAGTGACTACCAGCCCCCCGCTGTCGGTTCCGGCGGGGACAATCGTTCCGCCCTGCGTTCGGCCGTCTGCTGGGGGGCGCTGGCTGTCGTCGGCGGTGGCGGCCGGCGCTGTTTCCCTGCTTCCGGCGACGGTTGCGTCGACTCGGCGCTCGTTCCGCGACCGTGTCAATTGAAACTACCCACACACCGATCGCACTGCACTCGTGTGATCGAGTGTGTATTCGATGGCTACGATAGTCCGCTCGACCCTGTCTATCTCATACCGGGAGACAGTCGGGACGGCGGCCAGAGTGTTCTGTGCCGTATAGCGGTGGGTTTTATGAGCGACTGGAATGAGCTTCGCTCGCATGAAACACATCCGAGCGACCGCTCGCGTCGATCCGGCCGACGCGCCGGAGTTCTTCACGCTCCTGGCCCATTCTTCGGAGGTCGACGAGGCCCGCGTGATCGACGTGAACACCTCTATCGGCGGGACGGAGACGATGCTGATCGCCATCGACGGCGACCCGACGGCGTTCGCCGACCGGGCGGCCGAAACCACCGGTGTCGACTCCGTCGAGGTCGTCGAGAGCGGCGACCGGGCCTACGCGTTGCTCGTCATGCGCCCGCTGGAGACGCCGATGTTCCAGGCGATCCACGAGTCGGGTGCGGAGGCAGGGTTCGTCATCCAGACTCCCATCGTCTATCGCGACGGGACGATGTACGGCCGGGTCGTCGGCGACACGGAACCGCTTCAGGAGTCACTCGACAGGGCGCCAGACTCGCTCGACGTTCGGATCGACGAGATCGGCGAGTTCCCCAGCGCCGAGCGCGAGCCGACGGCTACGCTCTCGGACCGCCAGCGCGAGGCCATCACCGTCGCCCGCGATCTGGGCTACTACGAGCAGCCACGCGAGGTGACCCACGAGGACATCGCCGCGGAACTGGGCTGTGCGCCGACGACCGTCAGCGACCACCTCCAGAAGGCCGAAGCGAAACTCGTCGACGCCGTCCTCGACGAGTTCGGGCCGAGCGTCTGAGGGGCCGGACGGACGGCGACTGTACTGCTCGGGAGCAATTCATAGACGACTGTCCACCAACGGTACCCAGTTGGCGCGGGCTAACTGGGGCCTGCTCCTGTCGGAACTATGTCTGGCCACGCGACGGCGCCGAACGTTCTGCTGGTCGTGCTCGATTCGGTCCGGACACAGAACTGCTCGCTGTACGGCCACCGGCACGAGACGCCGCCGTTTCTGACCGCGCTGGCGACCGAATCGACGGTGTACACGCAGGCACGCGCCCCGTCGAACTGGTGTCTCCCGAGCCACGTCTCGCTGTTCACCGAGAACGGCTTCGTCGCGAGCCACGAGGTCGGACTGAAAGACGCCTTCGAGACGGTCGTCACGGTCCCCGACGACTGTCCCGACGAGTACGATACGGCCGCCCTGAGTCCGGGCCCGGACGGTTTCTATTACGCCGACGCCTTCGAATCGTAGCGGACCGACCGTGATGGGCCGTGGGCTGCTGTGTCAACCTCATGGACGCCCACCGCCCCTTCGAGCCACGCGGGGTGCGTTCGGACGGGCCGCTACAGCTATCGGACAGTCGTCGAATCGGTGATGTGGTACCATCGTGGTTCCGGGCTGGTGGGCCGCCCGCGAATCGCTCCCGCCTGCTCGTGCAACGTGTTTTTCAGTGGGACGATAACGCTCGTGTCCAGACGCGCTCTGCGAGGCTCGGGCCGCCCCGGACGACTACCGGACGCGACTGGCGGCCCAGCTACCGATCCCGGCGAGCAACACCAGGATTCCGAGCAGCGACGTGATCGGTTCGGGAACGAGGAACAGTATCGCGCCGGCGACGGTGAGCACCGACGTCACGGTGCCGCCGGGAAGCCAGTCTGTGACTGTGCCTGACGAATCTGTGGTCTCGGTTGCCATGCGACTATTCGTCCGGGTCTGCTGGGAGTAGGTACGCTGGCTGCGCGTGAAAGCCACTTTTTACCCCCCGGATACGGTGGCACGGTACGACTCACTCTGGAGAGAACGGCCTCGGCACTCATAGGGCTCGTCGTCGCCGGGGAGTCACCTCGGCTCGCGCCCGTACGCTCTCGTCATCGGCCACACGGAGGTACAGGCTCCGCGTGCAAGACGGTTCTCAATCTGGGCGGGATATGGAACAACGCATAAACGGCAGGGGAGTCTCCGGGAGCGTATGAACAGACGGCGCTTTCTCGGACTCGCGGCAGCGAGTGCCGTCGCCGGAGTAGCGGGGTGTGGCGGGAGCGAGAGCAGTGGGGAGTCGATCGCAGACCACCCTGCGGCGGCCGACCTCGACGCCCAGCCACATCTGGGCTCCCTGGACGGACACGTCGTCCTGACGTTCGAGGACCCGTCGTGTCCGACCTGCCGGGACTTCCACGAGAAGACGGTGCCGGAGATCCGGTCGAACATCGTCGAACCGGGCAAGGGCGCCTACGTGGTCCGGAATTATCCGGTCATCTACCCCTGGGGGAAGCCGGCGACGCAGGCACTGGAAGCGACGTTCGCCCGCGACGCCGACGCCTTCTGGTCGCTGCTGGCACACTACTTCGAGACTCAGTCGGCGTTCTCGACGGACAACGTCCTCGAACGGACGGCCTCGTTCCTCGACAGTGAGACCGACCTCGACGGAGCGGCCGTGGCCGAGGACGCCCGGAACGAGGCGCACGACGACAAGGTCCAGGCCGACATCGCGGCCGCGGAGAACGCCGGCCTCGGTCGCTCGACCCCGATCATCCTGCTGTTCGAGAACGGCGAGTTCGTCACGAAGGTCACCGGCAGCGTCAGTTACGAGATCGTCGCCCGAGCGCTCGACGAGGGGAGCTGATGGCACGGACAGACGGGCGTCAGTCACGGCGCGGCCGTCTGCGCGGCGTGATCCGCCTGCCGACCCGCAGGGCCGACTGGCGGCTGATGGCCCGGACGACGCGGCTGGTCCTCACGCTGCCGACCTACGCCGTCGTCGCCGCGTTGGTGTCGATGCTGTCGCTGACCGTGTTCGTTGTCTCGCTGAACGTCACGCTCGTGCTGGATCTGGTCGTCGGCGGCTCGCTCTCGCTTGCCGACAGGGCTATCGTCCTGCTGGAGCTGTATCCCTTCGTCGGCACCTCGTTCCATCCGATACAGGGCGTCCTTCTGGTGGTCGTCGCGCTGCTGACCGGGGTCGACATCGCGCTGGCGACGTACCACTTCCGGGAGCACGGTCTGGCGGTCCGGCAGGGCGGGGCCGGCGCCGCTGGCGTCCTGCTGGGGACTCTCGGTGCGGGGTGTGCGGCCTGTGGCTCGGCGGTCCTGCTGGGGCTGCTCTCGCTACTCGGCGTCTCGACGTCGCTGCTCTTCCTCCCCCTGGACGGTCTGGAGTTCGCCGTCGGCGCGCTGGTCGTGCTGACGCTGTCGATCTACTGGCTGGCCGAGGGGATGCGCGGCGGCGAGATCAACGGCTGTCCCGTCGATATTTAAGCGACCGGCGGCCAACGACTCCGCATGGACTCGGAGCTTCGCGTCCCGCTGCCGGACTCCTCGACGGTCGTCGAGGCGGCCCCGGCGCTGTTCGACTCGCTCGCTATCGACGACCTTCACGTCGCACGGGCGATGGGCAACAACCCCGAAACGTTCGCCGGTCTGCTGGAGTATCTGGACGTGCTGTACGCTGCTCTCGCCCCGCGGACACGGGAGATCGCGATCCTCGCTGCCGCGCGTGCCCTGGACGCTCGCTACGAGTGGCACCAGCACGTCTTCGAGGCCCGCGAGGCCGGCCTCTCGCTGGCGACGATCCGAGCGATCGGACGGGACGACCGGGACGCGCTGGCCGACGACGCCGCGGCGCTGGTCGCGTACGTCCGGGCCTACTGCGACCGGACGGTCACCGACGCGGTCCACGAGCGGGCGACCGACTACTTCGAGACCGACGAACTGGTCGCTATCGCGCTGCTGGTCGGCCACTACGTCGGTACCTGCCTGTTCATCGACGCGATGGGGGTCACACCGGAGACGGCGTTCGTCGGCTGGGAACCGACCGAGGAGGCCGTCGAGGCCGGCGACTGAGAGAAAGATTATGTCGGCGCGGCCGCAACGACCGGATACCCGCGAATGACCGACACCGCCTCCATCTCCGCTACCGACACCGACGAGTACGAGCACCTCCGTCGCAAGAAGAAAGAGACGAAGGGAACCGTCGAGTTGGCCGAGATCGTCGACGTCTGGGTCGGGGCAGACGAGGTCGTCGTCCGCTGTCAGTTCGACTGGGCGGCCCAGGCAATCCGACTCAGCTACGAGCTGGACAGTGACCGTGACGTCGCCAGGCTCGAACGGCTCTGTGAAGCAAACGGGTTGGCCTTCGAGCAGGCCGACCACCTGGAGGGCTCGCTCGTCGAACTCCAGTACAGCGGCGAGCGGTGGATCCCTGCCGCCGAGGCCGGCTACGAACAGGGCCAGGGAACCCTCCGCGAGACGTTCCGTGCGGAACTGGAACTACTGGCCAGAGAACTCGCCGGGTCCCCGGCGTTCCTCCGCCGCGGCATCCAGCGGATCCGCGGGCTCTCGATGACACAGACCATCATCGCCGTCGTCCTCGTAAAGAAGCTCCTGATCGTCGTGTTGATCGCCTACCTCGTGTTGTAGAACGCGCCAACGGCTATCTCAATCGTCGTCGGTCATCGCCTGCGCGCTGCTCGCATCGACGTCTACCATCTGCGTCTCGCTCCCGGTCTCGAACTGCGCCAGTTCTGCTTCCAGCGTGTCGGCGTCCTCGACGAACGATCCGACGGAGTCGACCATCTCGGCGACTGTCCTGTCCTGCTGAGCTGCGGTGTCGGCCACGTCGTCGGCCTCGGCGGCCGTCTGGGCGGCGATGTCTCCGATGTCGTCGATGATGCCGACGACCTGCTGGGCGCTGTCGGCCTGTCGGTTGGTCGCCTCGTCGATCTCCTGGATGCTGTCGTTGACGTCGACGGTCGCGTCGACGACGTCGTCCAGCGTCGTGATCGTCGCGGAGATGGTGTCGCTGCCGCGGTCGACCGCCGACTCCATGGTGTCCATGGCCTCGACGCTGTCGCCGACCTGGCCACGGAGCGTCTCGATGAGTTCCTCGACGTCGCCGGTCGCGTCCTGAGTCTCAGCGGCCAGTGACTTGATCTCGTCGGCGACGACGGCGAAGCCCTCGCCGGCCTCCCCGGCGCGTGCGGCCTCGATGGAGGCGTTCAACGCCAGCATGTTCGTCTCCTCGGCGATGGCGTCGATGACCTCGACGATCTCGGCCATATCCTCGGCGATCTCGTCGAGTTCCTTCACCTCCGCGGCGGCCGACATCGACTGGTGACGGATGGCGTCGACGGCGCTCTGGGCCTCCGAGGAGGACTGCTGGGCCTCGCGTCCCAGTTCGGCGGCCGTGTCGCTCCGGTCGGCGATCTCGGCCACGGAGGAGGCCATCTCCTCGACGGTCGCGGAGAGGTCGCTCAGTTCGTCGGCGGCGTCGTCGAGCTGGCCGCGCTGTTGGCTCGCCCCGTCGGCGATGTCCTGGACCGACTCCGAGACGGTGCGGACCTCTGTGCGGACCTCGGTTCCGGCCTCGGCGACGGTCTCACTCTCCGAGGCGATCCGGTTCGAGACGGTCTGGCCCTTGTCGACGGCCTGTTCGAGGGCTGCCAGGGTGTCGTTGATCGCCGCGCCGACCGCTTCCATGGCGTCACTCATGCTGTCCGTGTCGACGCGGGCAGTCAGGTCGCCGTCGGCGGCGGCCCGGAGCGCGTCGCCGTACTGCTGGGCCTTCAGTTCGAGGTGGCTGCTCAGAGCCTCCATCTCCGTCCGTTCCTGTTCTGCCTGCTGGCGGGCCGCCTCGGCTTCCTCCCGTGCTTCCTCCGCCTCGGCACGGGCTTCGTCGGCTTCCCGTATCGTCTGTCCCATCGATGCTGCGGTCCGCTCGATGGTGTCGTAGGTCTCGCCGATCTCGTCGACGCGGTCAACCTCGAACGCGATGTCGTAGTTGCCGCTGTCGATGGCGACGACCTGCTCGTTGATCTGGATGAGCGCCCGGTAGAGTTCGCAGTACCCGAGGAACCCGGTTACCAGGACGATACCGGCAGCGAACGCCACTGCGGGCAGCGCCGAGGTGAACAGCGTCGCGGCGATCGCCGGTCCGATGACGACGGAGATGAGCGCGAGCGCGAACAGCCGTGCTCCGAAGTTCGCTCTGAGTGGGCCGGGCAGATACGGCTCGACGCGCATCGGGATCACACCGACGGCGGCGAGGAGCTGTCCGAGACGACGTTTTCCGGCCGTCGCCGTGCTCATCTGTCCCCCTCCGGTGGCGACCCAAACACGTGATAGCCAGCTGTGTACCAGTCGGTCATGGGTCCACGTAGCTGACTGACGAGCAAAAAGGTGGGACCCTACGTTATCAGGACTGATACGGGTCGATACCGGACAGAGCGAGACGGCAGGAAGCGATCTCAGTTCGTCGTGGTGATCTCGACGACGTCGCGGTGATCGAGTTCGGTGTCGGCGCCGACCTGGCGACCGGAGCGGACGTCGTGGGCGTGGAGGAAGCCCTCGCCGATGTCGGTGTGCAGGAAGTACGCGAAGTCCTCGGCGGTCGAGCCGTCGGGCAGGACGAAACAGTCCTGCAGGAAGGTGCCGTCCTCCTGGGGCTTGCGGGCGCCGGGGAAGACAGCGATAGCGCCCAGTTCCTCGAACAGTGCCGTCTCCAGGACGTTCTGGACGCCGGTGCCGCCGAATTCGGTGACGAACGCACGGATCTGTTCGAGGCCGGCGGCCTTCTCCTCTGGGAGGTCCGCCGTGACCTCGAAATCGTCGTCGCCGGGGCGGTAGTCCAGTACGCCCTGCTCGTCGCCGTTTTTCAGCGCCTTCTCGGCGTGGGCGGAGACGGGAATGAACGTCAGGTGCTCGTACTCGGGGTCCTCGATGATGGTCTCCCAGTTGGCCTGAGCGGCGGGCGTGTCCATCTTGTTCGCCGCGACGACCATCGGCTTCGTCCGGATGCGGATCTCGCGGGCCAGTCGCTCGCGGTCGGCCTCGTCCCAGGTGTCCGGGTCGAGTTCCAGATCCAGTGCCAGGACGACCTGTTTGATCTCCTCCTCGCTGATCTTGAACGCCGACATCTGCTCGGCGAGGTCGGCCTCGACGTCCTTGTCCTCGCCGTGGTAGCCCGAGCGGTAGCGCTCGATGCCCTTCTCCAGGATGTCGAGGTACCACATGTCCAGTTCGTTCTCCAGGAAGTCGATGTCCTCGCGGGGGTCGTGGTCCTCGGTGGGCTCCCCTTCGAGGTCCGTCTCGCCGGTGAAGTCGACGACGTGGACGAGCACGTCGGCCTCGTTGAGGTCCGAGAGGAACTGGTTCCCGAGTCCCTTGCCCTCGTGGGCGCCGGGGACGAGGCCGGCGACGTCGACCAACTGGGTCGGGACGAAGCGGATGCCGTCCGAACAGTAGCCGTGGTTGGGCGTACAGGAGTGCTCGAACTCCGGGGCTGCACAGTCGACCCGGACGTAGGCCTCGCCGACCGAGGGGTCGATGGTCGTGAACGGGTACGCCCCCTCGGGGACGTCGTTCATCGTCGCCGCGTTGAAGAATGTGGACTTGCCGACAGAGGGCTTGCCGACGAGTCCGATCTTGTAGCTCATTGAGCACCTAGAGACGAATCGGCGGCTAAAACGTTGTCAAAGCGAGCGAGAGCGTGTGTGAGTGCCATGCACGAAACGACGGGTCGACACTCACACCGGACCGAAGACGATCACGGCCCCCTCGATGGCACCATCAGCGTCGTAGAGGGGCGCGCCGTGGACGACGATGTGGAGTTCAGACCCGTCGCCCGTCTCGCCGACGTACTCGACGTCACGGAGCGAGTCGCCGGTGTCGATGACCCGCCGATACGGCAGGCGGTCGGGTGGCACGACCGTTCCGTCGGGTTCCCGGAGGGTCCAGGAGACGTCGGGATAGGCGGCCGCATCGAGTTCGGAGGCCGGTGCGCCGAGGATCGCTTCCGCCCGGTCGTTCCAGCGGGAGACGCTCCCGTCGAGGTTGTGGACGACGATTGCCATCGGTGTCGCGGTGAGTATCCGATCCAGCCGGCGTTTCTCGCGGCCGAGTTGGTCGACGGTGCGACTGTGGTCGACTGCGTTCACGATCCGATTGGACAGCAACTCGAACTGTTCGAGCCCACGTCCCTTCTGGAGGTAGTCCGTGACGCCGGCCGAGATGGCCTCGCTCGCGACCGCCTCGGATCCCTTGCCGGTGAACAGGACGAACGGGACCGCGGAATCGCGCTCCCTGACGGCAGACAGTAGCTCCAGACCGTCCAGCCGTGGCATCTCGTAGTCGCTGACGACGGCGTCGAACGACTCATCCTCGAAGCGTTCCAGCGCGGCCGCCGGATCGGTCTCCGTGACCACGTCGAACCCGTGCTCTGCTGCCAGCGTGGTCTGTGCCAGGTCGAGGAAATCGGGGTCGTCGTCGACGTGGAGGACGCGGATCGAGTCGGTCACGGGCAGTTCACACTCGGTAATCGACGGCCACTGGAATATACTCTCTCCCCGAACCGCGTCACTCGCCGACCCGCTCGCGGGCCGCGGCAACGACCAGCGGGAGCGTGATCGTCGCGTCTGCGTACACCGAGACGTTGCGAGCGTCCTTCTCCAGTTTGCCCCACGATCGGGCCTCGTCCAGCGTCGCCCCGGAGAGGCCGCCGGTGTTCGAGGGGTCCATCGTCAACTGGACGGCGTAGTCGTAGGCGTCCGGCGAGACCAGCATCGTCTGGAGGACGTAGTTCTTGGGGACGCCGCCGCCGACGACCATCGCGCCGGCGCTGTCGGCCTCGTAGGCGATATCCGTGATGTCGGTCATGTCCGCCAGCGCGTCCAGCGTGAAGTCGCTGGTCTGTGAGTACATCCACGCTTGCAGGCCAAGTACCGAGTCCTGCACTGCGGGACAGTAGACCGGCACGTCGTTCTCGTAGGCCGCCGCCAGCACGCCCGCGTCCTCGGCGACGTCCTCGCGGTCGTTGACCTCGCTGTTGGCCCGCCCCAGTTCCTCGGTCATGCGCTGGATGGAGACCGCGCCCTCGGCTTCCAGTTCCGAGAAGACCTCCTCGCGGAGGTGGGACTCGAACAGCGCGAAGTGCTCCTGTGGGAGGTAGACGTTGTAGATGCGGTCGACCCCCTCGTCGCGCAGCGTCTCGTCGTGTTCGCGCTCGGTCGTCTCGGGCGGCGTGACCTCGCCGTGGTGGTGCTTGCCGCCGATGGCCTCGATGCTGTCGTGGGTGCAGTTCGCGCCCGTCGTCACCAGCACGTCGATGTGGCCGTCGCGGATGAGCTCGCTGACGATGGCCCGCATCCCGGTCGGGACCATCGCGCCGGCCAGGCCGAAGAACGTCGTCACGTCGTCGTCGAGCATTTCGGCGTAGACGTCGACGGCCTCGTGGAGGTCGTTCGCGCCGATGCCGGCCTCGCCGTAGCTGTCGGCCAGTTCGCCGACGGTCATCCCCGCGCGGGCCTCGGCATGCCCGATGGGGTCGTGGTGGAACGTCTCGCGGTCCTCGTGGTCTGTCATTACCGGCCTCTCCGCCTGCCGACGCTTTCAACGCCGCGGTTCGGTACGGCGGACTGATCGGCCGCGGGAACACCGTGTCGTGAGGACAAACCACATACGAGTGGGGGCCTACTGGCGACCAATGGGAGTCGAGACTGTCGCCGGTCGCCTCGACGCGGAGACCTGTCGGCGCCTGCGCGAGCGCGTGACGACAGTGGACGACCGAGCGGCGCGCTCGGTCACGGCGCCGTACACCGGGGAACACGTCGGGAGCGTCCCAGAGTGTCAGCCCGCCGATGTCGCAGCCGCCGTCGACCGCGCTCGGGCGGCACAGTCGGCGTGGGCTGCCCGACCGATCCAGGAGCGTGCGGCGGTCCTCGAACGGTTCGCCGACGCGGTCCTGGAAGAGCGCGAGCGACTGCTCGACGTCGTCCAGGTCGAGACCGGCAAGACGCGGCTGGACGCGCTGGGCGAGGTCCTGGACGTGGTCCTCAACGCCGACTACTACGCCCGGAAGGGGCCGTCACACCTGGCCGCGACCCGACAGTCCAGTCGGCTCCCCGGACTCACGCGGGTCCGGACACATCACGACCCGGTCGGCGTGGCGGGGTTCGTCGAGCCGTGGAACTATCCGCTGACGCTGGCGATTTCGGACCTCCTGCCGGCGCTGCTGGCGGGTAACGCCGTCGTCCTCAAACCGGCCGAAGAGACCCCCTTCAGCGCGCTGCTGGCTCACGAACTACTCGTCGAGGCGGGGATTCCGGCGGACGTCTTCCAGGTCGTCACCGGCGACGGGGCCACGCTCGGCGAACCGCTCGTCTCCAGGGTCGACCAGATCACGTTCACGGGCAGCACCGCGACCGGCCGGGAGATCGCCGCGCTGGCCGGCCAGCATCTCGTCGACGCGTCGCTGGAACTGGGCGGGAAGAACCCGGCTCTCGTCCTCGCGGACGCTGACCTCGATGCCGCCGTGCGCGCCCTGGTCTGGGGGAGCTACGTCAATGCCGGACAGCTGTGTATCTCCTTCGAACGGATCTACGTCGAGGAACCCGTCTACGAGGAGTTTCGGGACCGCTTTGTCGATGCCACCGCGTCGCTCTCGCTCGGAGCCACCTTCGAGTACGGCCCCGACGTCGGCTCGCTGGTCAGCGAGGCCCAGCGTGCGACCGTCGAGGCCCACGTCGAGGAGGCCCGCGACCGGGGCGCGACGGTCGAGACCGGCGGCCGTCGCCGCGCAGACATCGGCCCGCTGTTCTACGACCCGACGGTGCTGACCGACCTCCCTACAGAGGCGACGGCTGCGACCGAGGAGACGTTCGGCCCGGTCGTCTCGATCACCCCCGTTCCGGACGGGGTGACTGCGATCCAGCGGGCCAACGCGACAGCGTACGGGCTCCACGCGAGCGTCTGGACAAGCGACCGCGCACGCGGGCGGGAACTGGGACGTCACATCGACGCCGGCACCGTCTCCGTCAACGATGCCTACGTCGGGATGTGGGCCTCGACCGACGCGCCGATGGGTGGCGTCGACGAGTCGGGAATCGGCCGGCGCCACGGGGAACGGGGGATCACGAAGTTCACCGAGCCACAGACGGTCGCGACCCAGCGGGGCCCGCCGTTGGTCCCGTTCGATGTACTGCCGACCGAACTGGTCGCGCGTGGCGCGACGCTAACGGTCCGTGGTGTCCGTCGACTCAGACGCCGCTTGCCCTTCTCGGACTGACCGGTCGCTCAGCCGATTCGCTCGGCGACGGCGCTGTCGAGCGCGTCGAGTGAGACGGTCGGAACTCTCGTAGTCTCCGCGCGCTCACGCTCGGTGAACCCCGTCCCCGTCGCGACGAGCACCACGTCGTCGTCTGGCGCGAAGGCGCCGCGGTCGGCGAGTCGGTCGGCGCCGGCCAGCACCGTCGCGCAGGCGGACTCGACGAACAGTCCCGTCCGCTCGGCCAGCGTCTGTCGGGCGTCCAGGATCGCCTCGTCGTCGACCGCGAGGACACCCCCGTCGGTCGCTCGTGCGGCCGCGAGGACCCGATTCCCGCTGGGTGGGTCCGGATTGGCGATGGAGTACGCCACTGTCTCCGTCGGCGTGACCGGCCTGACAGTGTCGGCACCGCGGTCCCAGGCCTCGGCGATCGGTGCGCAACCGGCGGCCTGGACGAAGAACAGGCGGGGCCGCTCTGGAATCGTGCCGGCCGTTCGGAGTTCCTCGATACCCTTCCAGATGCCGCTGGCGTGGCCGCCACTGGAGACCGGAGCGACGATGGCGTCGGGGACCTGGGGGGCGAACGACGCCAGGATCTCCAGGCCGGTGGTCTTCTGGCCGGCGACCCGCAGTGGAGAATCGGAGTTGACGACCGTCACGCTGTGATCGTCTTCGAGGCGGCGGGATTCGTCGTAGAGGTCGCCGTACGCTCCCTCGACACGAAGGACCGTCGGGCCGTAGCTGTCGATCAGTGTGAGCCGTTCTGTGGGGATGTCCGCCGGGACGAACACGAGACAGTCCAGCCCCTGGCTTGCCGCGTGGGCGGCCATCGACCGGGCCATGTTCCCATGGGAGACGGTGGCGACAGCGTCCCGCGCCGTGGCGACGGCGGCGGCTACACCGACGGCGCTCCCCCTGTCTTTGAACGTCCCCGTCGGGTTCCCACCCTCGTACTTGACGTGGACCTCTGCGCCGACCGACTCGTCCAGCCTGGTGGTCCTGACGAGCGGCGTCCCGCCCGCCGCCGACCCGAGCCCGCTCGGGGTCACGTCCGGTAGGAGGTCGCGGTACCGCCACATCGAACAGTCGCCATCGGTCGGCCAGTCGAACCCTGCCGGCTCGGTGTCCATCCAGAACGGTTCGCCACAGGGACAGCGCTGCCGGTCAGTACCGGTCGCCGTCGTGCCACAGGCGTAACACCGGAACGTCTCGTCCATACAACAGGTTCGGCCTGTCGAACCGTAGCGCTGACGGCGCTCACTCGGCGGTCGGGCTGTCCGACCGCACGGCGAGCGCCAGTCCGAGCGCCAGTATCGACAGCATGATGAGGAACAGTGCGACCGCCGAACGGAACGCCGCCGCCGACGTCTCCGGCGGGGCCACTGCTGGGACGACGAGGTACCGGGCCGCGATGGCCACCACGACGGCGACCCCGAGCACGAGTCCTGTCCCGGTCACGTGGACGAACTCGCTGTCGGTTGTGCCCGCGTCCCGTCCGAGCTGGAGGCCGATGCTACTGGCGTGGGCGCCGGCGTCCCAGACCACCAGTGAGGCGGCCGCGCCGGCGATGACGACGACGGTCGGCACGCCCAGTTCTGCCGCGAGGACGATCGTCAGGAACAGCAGCGCACTCCCGAGCGCGAACCCACCGGCAGGCTGGGGGAGGAACTCCCACTGGTCAAGCATGGGGACTGCCGTCATGACGAGCCCAACCAGCAACACGGCAGTCACGAGGCCGCCGAGGATGATCGCTGCCGGCCCGACGAGCCCGGACATGCTGGTGGTCCCGCCGAGGAGCGGGACGCCCAGCAGCGAGAGGGCCGTCGTGGCGACCACCGTCGTGACGACCGCGACGATGCCGCCGGCCTGCAGTGAGAGCGTCGTCGCCGGGTTGTCACCGAGCCAGTCGACGACCCACCGCTGGAGCCCGCTGGCGGCCAGGATACCGATCAGTCCGACCCCGATCAGCACGAGCGGGATGTGGAGGATCCCACCGAGCAGGATTCGGAGTAGCGGACCGATGACCGGCGTACTGGCGAGGAACGCGTTGAACATGAGCTGTCCCTGGGGGAACAGTGCGACGAATCCCTCGACGGCCAGGACCACCCAGACGGCGACCGGGACGTCGTTTCGCGACAGCCCGACGTCGTCCAGCGCGTCAAGCGGGCGGTTCTCCTCGCCCGGGTCCGGCAGCCAGTCCTCCAGCACCGGGACGACGCGGTTCAACAGCAGGAGCACCGCGACCGCACCGATCTGGAGCGTCACGAAGCCGACGAACGGGGTGATGGCGGCGATGCCGGCGACGCCCAGGACGACTCCGCCGAGGACGTTGTACTGGGCGTTGATGCTCAGGACGACGGCGAGCACGATGCCGACGAGCAGTGCGTTCCCGCTCTCGCGCAGGGCGTCGCTCAGTCTGTTCTCGCCGCCGGCCGATTCCGTGACCGCGTCGACGAGGACGTACAGTGTCCCGATAGCGAGCCCGAGGTAGGCTGCCAGCTTGCTCCCGCCGGCGGCGAACACGACTGTGAGCGCGAACGCAGCCACGCCGGCCATCGTCATGATACTCCCGGCGGCGAGGCGGGCGTTCGATTCCTGCCCGAGCGCCCAGGTCCCACCGGCCAGCAGCACCGCACCGCCAACGCTCGTCAGGACCGGGATCGGGTCTCCGATACTGAGTCCGACGGCGAGCGCCGTCACGACCGCCAGGACGCCGGCCAGACTCGCCGCCGAGCGCGCCGGGCGCGTGTCGAGGCCCACGTCGGTCGTGTCGAAGCCGTCCTCGCTCATGCCGACCACCGTCCCATGGCCTGCAGGAGTGCCTTGGATAGCGGCTGGTCGGGCTGCCAGTCGACGACGCGCACGGCGCTCCGGAGGTCGTCGACGCGTTCGTCCCTGTCGAGCGATTCGAGCGTCGCGCCGGGCGTGTCACCGCCGGTCACGTCCGGAGTCACCAGCGTGACCTCGTGTCCGTAGGCGGCGAAGCGTTTCGCTACGTCGGCGGCCGTGTCGTCGAGGAGTGGGGTACAGAACACGAGTTGGGCCTCGTCGGGGATGGACCGCGTGAGCGTCTTGACGGGTTCGCCGCCGTCGGCGACCCCGTAGCGCTGTTCGATCTCGTCGATACCCTGGAAGAACCGCTGGCCGTCCATCCGGCCGACCGACCAGTCGGCGTCCCTGGTGTGGTCGCGGTAGCCGTCGCTCTGGCCGATCTCGTCGAGCAGGAACTCACGCACGCGGCGTGCCTGCACCCTGTCGGCCGACGGGCGGAGGTACGCACAGGAGTCGTAGACGGCCGCGCCCACGTGGTTCTCCTCCTCCAGCAGCACCGTCGCCAGCCGCTCTGCGGCGTACGTGCAGTACTGGACAGCGTTGGGTGCGCGGGGCTCCACGGCGACCGGATGCCGGGCGTCGACCAGCAGGACGACGCTCGCCGCCTTCGTCTCCTGGTACTCGACGGTCGCCAGTTCGTTCGTCTTCGCGAACCGGTTCCAGTCGATTCGGCTCATCGGGTCCGCGGACTGGTACTCGCGGATGGCGTAGAACGCGACCCCTTCGCCGGCCGCGTCCGCGTCGACGCGGCCCGTCTGGGGCAGCGTCTGTGGCGGCAGTTCGAGCCGTTCGGCCTCCGTCGAGCAGTCCAGGTCCGTCTCGACCGTGGCGGTCGTTCGGTACTCCGCGCCGCCGGTGAGGTTCCGACACACGACCGTCGTCTCGTCGAAGGTGTGTTCGCCGCGTCGGGCGCGGATGGTGTAGCTGTACGAGACCGACTCGTCGACGTCCAGCGTCGTCCCGAAGCGGGGCGACCCGTCGACGACGCGGAGCCGGTCCGGGACGCCGTCGACGAGACGGACGTCGGGGAGGTAGTCGAGGCCGTCGTTCCGGACCGTGACCGTCACCTCGACCGTGTCCCCCGGAAGCGGGGCCGCTGGATCGAGCGACCGCGAGATCGTCAGTTCCGGTTCGGGCACGCTGGCCGCGGCCTCGTAGGCCGCGTAGACGAGGCCGACCACGGCCACCATGAACACCGCCGTGTTGCCGGTGACGACACCGACCGCGCCGGCGACCAGCGCAACCCAGATGCCGATATCCCGCCGCGCACGCTGTCTGTCGCTCACTGGAGATCACCCCGTTCGATCCGCCGGATGGCGTCGAGTGTCGCCTCGACCTTCCGGTCGAAGGACTCGCCGGACGCCCAGTCTCGGAGCTGGATACTCAGCGACGGCTCGGCAACGGTCTCGTCGCCGAGGAACGATGCGGCCCGCTGGTCGTCCGTCCAGCGCCCGTCCGCGATGGCCTGGCTGGCCGTCGCGGCCGGGACGCCGGTGGAATCGACGAGAACTCGTTCGGCGGATTCACGGAGTTCCCGCCGGATATCCGCCGCGTAGCTCGCTTCGAGCCCGTTGTACGGATCGACGCGCCCGTCGATGCTCTCCAGGAGGCCGTCGATGTCGCTCCCGACGACGACCTGTTCGCGTCCCTGGGTGGTCTCGTGGCTCGCGGCCGGGAGCTCGACCGTCTCGTCGCTCTCCCAGTCGATGGCGTCGTGGCGCTCGTAGAGCCCGTAGATCCCCAGTGCGCCGACGACGGCACCCAGGAGCGGTGCGGCCGACCGGATCTGCCTGACCGCGTCGTTGCTCGCCGGGAGTGGGAGCAGACTCGGGAACGTCGCGACGACCACCGCCGCAGCGAGTGCCGCGACGCCGGCGAACGTAAACACCAGCCAGAGTCGGCTGTTGGGTTCCCGTTCGATCGACGCGTCGATGGTCGCCTGTGGCTGGTCTGCCATCGGCGTGGCCTTCGCCGTCGCGGGCTCCCCGGCGGTGTCGAGTCGTTCGTCGTCCGCGACCGTCACTTCCTCTGTCGTCGGCTCGACGACCTCCTCGGTCGTCTGTGTCTTGCTCACTGCTCGTCACCTCCGTTCCGGATGCTGTCCAGTGCGTCGCGGGCGGCCTGGGTCGGGGAGCCGGTCGGGTCCGTGCCGCCGTACTCGACCGCGCGGAACAGTTCCGTGAGCCGACGGACCGGTCGCGCCGGCAATCCGATGTCGATGGCCTTGCGAGCGTACTCCCCGGGCGTCGTCGCGTCCGGGTTACGGACTGGGACCAGTTCGACCATCGCCTCCCACGCTTCCCGTAGCGTCGGGGGCTCGGCCTCGCCCTGGTCCGTCGGCACCTCGCCAGACGCACGCGCGTCCTCCGTCGTGGGATCGTCCGGCTCCATGAACTCCGGCCGAGTGATGCCACCACGCAGCGAGGACAGGAGTCCGCCGGAACTTCCCAGCGATCCCAGCGCCGACAGCGGGGCGCCAGCCAGTGTCCCGAGCGCGACGGGAACGGCGCCGAGACTCCGGCCGAGCATCTGTCCGAGCGGACCGAGCCCGGCAGCGATACCCCGACCGACACCGGTAATGATCGTTCCGACACTGGTTGCGACCCGTCCCAGCAGCGTCGCACCGCCCAACAGGACGGTGGTGGTCACCTGCGGGATCAGCTGGAAGAATCGCCCGAAGGGGATTGGGATCGACGGCAGTGTGAGCCAGTCCAGCGAGAACCGACCGCCGCCGAACTCGATGTCCGACGCTCTGAGCAACACGAACGCGACGTAGAGCAAGCCACCGAGGACGACGAGCCCGAACAGTTTGGGGACGAGTGCGAGCCACGCCAGGTTGGGGTTGGCGTCGCCACTGTCGGCATCGTCGGGCGGGATGGCGGTGTCGGTCGGCGTCGGTGTCGGTGTCGGTTCCGGTGTCTCCGTCGCCGTTCCCGAGTCGGTATCGGAGCCGGTCGGCTCACTCCCGGCTGGGTTCGTGGCGTCAGACCCGACTGTCTCCGGACCCGTCGGCTGGAGTTCCACGTCAAGCGCGGCGGGGAACAATGCGGTTCCGAACACCACAGCGCCGGCACAGAGGAGGGCGAGGGCGGCGCGGATGAGACTGGAAGGCACTATTACACAGTATAGCCTGCCGAATATAAAGTATTGTCATTACTCCGACGCTCGCTGTACCGTCCGGACCACCAGAACTATTTTCACTCACTGACAGCTAGATTCTATACGCCCTATGGGGAGAGATACCCACCTCAATCGACGGATCCTGCTGACGCTCGCGCTCCTGCTGGTCGTCGACCTGGCTGTGGTCGCGACGGCCGCGTACCTCCTGACGCCGTGGCTCGCGCCCCTCCGTGACGCCGTCGCGGCCGTGCTGCCGCTTGGACCGCTGTCCACGGCGGCCGCGTGGTGGCTGGCAGTCCTGCTGCCGGCACTGACGGTGTTCGTGTGGGGGCAGTTACGCTACACCCGCGCGCGAACACTGGCGAAAGTCGACGCCACCGAGGTCAGCCAGCACGAGTACCCCGACCTGAGCGAACGCGTCCGCCGGCTGGCACAGCTCGCAGACATGAAAGAACCCGGCCTTGCCGTCGCGAACTCGTCGGTGCCCAACAGTTTCGCGGTCGGCACGCTCGGCAGTGCGACGGTCGTCGTCAGCGACGGGCTGCTGGAGACGCTGTCGGGCGACGAACTCGACGCCGTGCTGGCCCACGAACTGATGCACATCAAGAACCGCGACGCGACGGTGATGACGCTGGCGAGCTTCCTGCCGGCACTGACCAACGGCGAGCACGGCCTCGTCGACGACATGTTGCCCGGCCAGCGCGGGAGCAAACTCCTCGTCGGCGTCCTCGCGCTGTGTGGCGCCTACGTGTTGAGTGCGCGCTTCCTCGCCGCCCCCGTCGGGAGCCTGGAGTTCACCGCCAGTTTCCTGTTCCTGGCGGGGACCACCGTCGTCCTCGGCGGTGTGTTGCTCGGCGTGTTCACCGCGCCGGTCGTCGTGTTGAGCCGCTCGCTCTCGAAGTACCGCGAGTACGCTGCCGACCGGAGCGCCGCGGTACTGACCGGTGATCCGGCCGCACTCGTCACCGCACTGGAGACGCTCGACAGCGAGATCGCCGCGACCCCCGAAACCGACGCCCGCCGCGCCTACGAGGGCGTCCGTGGCCTCTGTTTCCTCCCCGGCGGGTTCGACACCGGTACCGAGACCGACCGCTTCCACGTCGAGACGCGCTCGCACCCGCCGACCGAGGAGCGGATCGACCGCCTGCGGGACGTCGAAGCCGGTTCCTGACCCCATACCCGACACCGCGCCATTCCAAACCGTTTATGCCACAACAGGGGTAACCCGGCCGTATGGCAAGAGAGCAGACCGAAGTTCGCGAGCTCGACGAGGGTAGCTACGTGATGATCGAGGACACGCCGTGTAAGATCGACTCCTACAGTACGGCCAAGCCCGGCAAGCACGGCAGTGCGAAGGCCCGCATCGACGCCCGAGGCGTCTTCGACGGCAAGAAGCGCTCGCTCTCCCAGCCGGTCGACGCGAAGGTCTGGGTCCCCATCATCGACCGGAAGCAGGGCCAGGTCGTCTCCGTCGACGGCGACGACGCCCAGGTCATGGACCTGGAGACCTACGAGACGTTCACGATGCTGATGCCCGACGACGTCGAACTCAACCCCGACGACGAGATCGAGTACCTCGAGTACGAGGACCAGCGCAAGATCACGCGCACGTAATCGCCCAAAGCAGATGTTTCCCGGTGCGAACGCAGACCGCGACCGTGCCGACTACGCCGTCGTCGGGGCGCCGCTCGACGCCTCGACGTCGTTTCGGCCGGGCGCGCGCTTCGGTCCGCGCCGGGTCCGGCAGTTCTCCGAACAGTTCGACGACTACGACCACCACAGCGGCCAGCACTTTACGGATCTGGCCGTCTACGACCACGGCGACGTCGGCCCGACCGCCGACACGGCCGAGTACCTCACCTTCCTTCGCGGCACGCTCGGTGACCTCGCCGACGAGGGTGCAGTCCCGCTCGTCCTGGGTGGCGAACACACCGTCACAGTCGCCGCCGTCCGCGCGGTCGACCCCGACGTGTTCGTCTGTCTCGACGCGCATCTCGACCTCCGGGAGTCCTACGCCGGCGACACGCTCTCGCACGCGACGGTGACACACCACGCGCTTTCGGTTGCCGAGAGGGCGGTGATCCTGGGCGCACGTACCGGCAGCGAAGCGGAGTGGGAGCGTGCAGCGAGCAACGACGTGACGGTCGTCCCGCCGGCCGAAGTACCGGACTGGGGCCCCGATCTGAACGGCGACCGTGTCTACCTCTCGGTCGATATCGACGCTGCGGATCCAGGGTTCGCGCCGGGGACCGGGACGCCAGAGCCGTTCGGTCTCGACCCGGCGACGATGCACGACGTCGTCCGCGCAGTCGCGCCCCACGCCGTCGGGTTCGACGCCGTCGAGGTCAACGACCGCGACGACGGGCAGGCGGCAACGCTGGCGGCGAAACTCCTCCGAGCGTTCGTCTACGCGCACGCGTCCTCCAGGTGAGGGTCGTAGACCGTTGGATGGCCAGCACGCCTCTCGATCTCGGGACGACGATAGCTGACCGCGCCTCGTTTTAAGACCGCGGGGACGTATGCTGACGTATGGACCGCCTCTCGTCGTGTTACTTCTGCGGTACGGCACTGGATGCGTCGCTGTCGGAGTACCCCGTCGTTCCGCGGGCGCTCCAGACGGGCGACACGAGCGACCGGACCGTCGTCCTCTGTCCGACCTGTCGGCGGAAACTCGCGACCATCGTCGAGTCGGTCGTGGATGCTGCCGGCGACGAGGACGTCGAGGGAAGCGTCACAGGCGACGCGGCGACACTCCCGAGCGGGGCCGACGACGAGGACCTCTCGGGGATGTTCGACGAGTCCGGGATGGAACCACAACCGGACCCGACGGAGATCAGTGACGCGAACGAGACGGCCGACGACGAGGCGCCCGCCGAGGAAGCAGGCGCGGAGGCCGGGACCGGCGAGAGCTCGGCCGGCCCAGGACAGGACGAGAGCAGCGGCTTGGCTGGAGCGAACGGTGAGCGAGCGGCTGACGGATCGACGATGCCTCGTGACACACGGACGGGGGCCGACGAGACGGTCTCCGCGGACGACGGCTCGTCGTCGGAGACGACGGGTGGATCCGCGAGCGGATCAGGGGGAGACTCCTCCCAGTCCGCAGACGACGACGGCCAGTCACTCACTCGACTGGAGTACAACAAGGTGATGCGCCTCCTCCAGAACCGAGAGCTCCCGGTCGAACGCGCTGATATCCGGACCGTCGCGGTCAACGCCTACGAGATCGAGCCCGCGGAGTTCGACACCATCGTGGACGCGGCCATCGACCGGGACCTGATCGCCGAACGGGACGGCCAACTCGTCGCGCCGAGTAGGAAAGACTGACGACCGGGGCGACAGAACCACCGCGCATGGACGCCAGCGACATCGCGACACGGCTCGACGAGCGACTGGCTATCGAGGACTACGCCGACCTGGACGCGAGCCCGAACGGGCTCCAGGTGGGGCCGGGCGACCGGAGCGTCGACCACGTCGCCGTCGCCGTCGACGCCGCCGTCGAGACCATCGAGCGGGCCAGCGACGCGGGCGCGGACCTGCTCGTCACCCACCACGGCATCGTCTGGGGGAACATCGAGCGAGTCACCGACCGCAACTACGACCGCATCGCGCCGCTGATCGAGCACGACCTGGCGCTGTACGTGGCCCACCTCCCGCTGGACGGCCACCAGGAACTGGGCAACGCCGCCGGCGTGGCCGACCTGCTGGATCTGACCGACCGTCGGCCGTTCGGTGCGATGGGGCCGGAGTACATCGGCCAGGCGGGGACCCTCGCCGAGCCGCGCGCGGCCACTGCGGTCGCGGAGACGCTGGACGCGTCACTCGACACGGGTGGCCAGGAGGTCCAACTGCTCGATCTGGGCCCAGAGACCGTCGAGGACGTCGCTATCGTCACCGGGAGCGGCGTCGACTGGCTCGACGAGGCCGTCGACGCGGGCGCGGACCTGCTCGTGACCGGCGAGGGCAAACAGCAGGTCTACCACGAGGCCCGCGAAGCCGGGATCAACGTCGCGCTGGCGGGCCACTACGCCACCGAGACGTTCGGCGTCCGAGCGCTGGCGGGACTCGCAGAGGAGTGGGGCCTGGAGACGACGTATATCGACTGTCCAACCGGGCTCTAGGATGGCGCCGCCGAGCTACGACAGCATCGACACCGACGCGGACCTGATCGCCTGGTCACGTGCGTACTGCCGGACGGTCCGCCGCGAGCGCGGCGTCGACGTCCGGTTCGATCTGGTCGACTGGACGGTCTCGACCCGAGCGAAACGCCGTGCAGCCGCGGTCAAACGGCCGAAACTCCCGGACGCGACGGTCGGGGAGCCGTACGACTGGGACAGCGTACCCGACGCCAGCGGACGGCCGCTACCCTGTACGCTGTCGCTGACGCGCGAGGCCTTCGAGGCGTTCGACCGCGCCGAGTGGGAAGCGACGCTTCGCCACGAACTCGTCCACGTCGAGCAGTACCAGCGCGACGGCACCACCGACCACGGGTCGGCGTTCCGTGAGCGGGCCGCAGCGCTCGATACCGACGTCCACTGCCCGGTGTTCGCGGACCCGAAGTACGTCCTGGTCTGCGAGGCCTGTGGCGGACTGGTCGCGCGCCGGTACCGGGACTGTAAGCTCGTCCACGAGCACGACCGGTACCAGTCCGACTGCTGTGGCGCGGGGCTGGTCGTCGAGGCGGGTCCGGACTGACCCGGTGGCCGACGGTGAGCGCTCGCACTCGGGTGGCCTTTTATTCCACGGGTGCCAACGACGGCGTATGCTGAACGGAGTCAACGTCGTCCTCGGGGTCTCGGGCTCTATCGCGGCCGTGAAGACGGTCGAACTCGCCCACGAACTCCGCCGCCAGGGCGCGAGCGTCCGGGCCGTGATGACCGGCAGCGCACAGGGAATCGTCCACCCCTGGGCGCTGGAGTTCGCGACCGAGCACGACGTGGTGACCGAGGTGACCGGCGCCGTCGAGCACGTCGAACTCTGTGGGACCGAGGGGTGGGGGGACGTCCTGTTGCTGGCGCCGGCCACCGCCAACACCGTCGGGAAGGTCGCCGCCGCCGTCGACGACACGCCGGTGACGACGTGTGCGACGACCGCCCTCGGGGCAGGCATCCCCGTCGTCGTCGCGCCGGCGATGCACGAACCGATGTACGACCACCCCGGCGTGCTGGACGCCATCGACCGCGTGCAGTCCTGGGGCGTCGGGTTCGTCGACCCGCGCGTCGAGGAGGGGAAGGCGAAGATAGCGACCGAAGAAGCGATCGTCACGGAGGTTGCCCGCGCGGCCGGTGACCGCCCGTTGGCCGGCGAGCACGTCGTCGTCACCGCCGGCGCGACGACCGAGTCTGTCGACCCCGTCCGCACGCTCTCGAACCGGGCCTCGGGTCGGACCGGGCGTGCGGTGGCACGGGCCTGCTACGTCCGCGGTGCCGACGTGACGCTCGTCCACGACGGGCCGACGGTCCCGTACGCGGCCGTCGAACGGGTCGAGAGCGCCGCCGAGATGACCGCCGCAGTCACCGAGGTCGCCGACGGCGCCGATGCACTCATCTCCACTGCAGCCATCTCCGATTACACGGTCGAGACTGCCCCGGAGAAGATCAAGAGTGGACAGGCGACGCTGACGCTGGAACTGACGCCGACGCCGAAGCTCATCGACACCGTCCGCGAGGCCCACCCGTCGCTCCCCATCGTCGGCTTCAAAGTCGAGAGCGAGGGCGACGACGACCTCCTCGTCGAGCGTGCGCGGGCGCTCCGGGACCGGGCGGACCTCGCGTTCGTCGTCGCCAACGACGCGAGCGTGATGGGTACGACAGAGACGCGTGCGTTGCTGGTCGACGCCGACGAGACGAGCGAGTACGTCGGCGAGAAATCGGGGCTCGGGTTGCGAGTTGCGGACGAACTGGCCGCCGTCCTCGGATAAGCGGCCAGTGGATTGCGAAATAGTTTTGCGTGTCCCGTTGCTCGAAGGTGGTAACGACAGTAGCGCTCGTCAGACATACAGATTCAGGATTTTCAAGGAACTATCGTGACCGTATCTGACGCCCGCCGTCTACTGGTGCCGGTCGCCGACTCCGAGACGGTCCGCAATACCGTCGCCTACGCCGTCGAACAGGCACAGGTGGCCGCGAGCGAGCAACCGCGACCGGTCGAACTCCACTTCGTCGTCGTCGCGAGCACTCGCGCGGTCGACCCCGACGCCCCGGCGGAACTGGGCGAAGCGACCGAACTGCTCGACCGCGTCGACGTCTGGGTCGAGGAGGATGTCGGCGACGAACCGGTCGACGGCCTCACCATCACGGAGGCGGTACTGGGAGCGGATCGGTACCTCTTCAGTCCCGGTGACTACGCCGACGCCATCATCGACTACGCCGCCGAGAACGGTATCGACCGGGTCATCCTCGACCCCGAGTACCGCCCCGGCGGCGCGGCACCGATGTTGCGCCCGCTCGAAGCAGAACTCGCACGCGGCGAGTTCGAGACCGAACGCGCACCGGTCGAGCGGGCAGCCCGGCCGACAGTACTCGCCCGCGCTGCCTCCCTGCCGAAGTACCTCACGCTCTTTGGTGCCTCGTACGTGTTCTACATGCTGCTGAGCGCGTACACGCTGTTCGACTTCCTCACCGGTGCGATCACCGCGACACTGGTGACGGTACTACTGGCGCCGATCACGTTCAGCCAGCAGCCGTCGGTGACCCGGCTCCCGATCCAGCTGGCCCGACTGCTCGTGTACATCCCGTATCTCCTCTGGGAGATCGCCGTCGCCAACCTCCAGATCGCCTATGTCGTCCTCCACCCGTCGCTGCCGATCGACCCCAAGATCGTCCAGCTCCGTGCCGCTGTCTGGGGGGACGCCGCTGTGACGACGCTCGCGAACAGCATCACCCTCACACCGGGGACGCTCACCGTCAGCGTCTCGGACCAGGCGTTCGACATCCACTCGCTGACCGCGGGTTCGCGTGATGATCTGTTCGGGGGAAGTCTGGAACGGGCCGTCCGGTTCGTCTTCTATGGCCGCGAAGCGGCAGCCATCGCCTCGCCGCGCGAGCGTGGTGACGACCGGGTCGACAGTGCGAACGGGACCCGCCAGGAGGAGGTGATCGACGATGACTGAATTGGCGACGATCATGCTGGTGCTGGCCGGGGCGTTCGTCATCTTCGCCGGTGTCGCGCTGTACCGCGTCTTCGCCGGCCCGACGACCCACGACCGCGTCATCGCGGTCAACGTCGCAGGGACCAACACCGTCATCGCCATCTCGCTGGTCGCGGCGGGGCTGGACCAGCCGGTGTTCCTGGACGTCGCGCTCGTGTATGCCCTGTTGAACTTCCTGCTCTCGATAGCGTTCTCGAAGTTCAACGTCGAACAGGGGGGTGTGCTATGACGCCCCTGGAGTGGGCCGCCGTCGTGCTGGCGGTCCTCGGGACGTTCTTCGGTCTCGTCGCGGCCGTCGGTATCGTCCGACTGCCCGACGTCTACACCCGTGCACACGCCGCCTCGAAGAGCGACACGCTGGGGGCCGTCCTCTCGCTCGGTGCGGTCGCCATCGCGCTCCAGACGGACCTCTCGACGATCAAGGCCGTCTTCCTGCTCGTGTTCATGTTCCTGACGAACCCGACGGCGGCACACGCCATCGCCCGGGCCGCACAGGACCAGGGTATCGAACCCTGGACGACGGACGACACGGAGGGGGAACGATGACGCCGACACTCGTGGAAGTCGCGCTCATCGGGTTCGTCCTGGCGTGTGCGGTCGGCGCAGCCATGCTCAAAGATGTCCTGGCTGCCGTAATCGCTTTCGCGGCATACAGCCTGGGCATCTCGATCATCTGGCTCATCCTGCAGGCGCCGGACGTGGGCCTGACCGAGGCGGCCGTCGGCGCTGGTATCATGACCATCCTCTTCCTGCTGGCGCTGGCCAACACCGTCCGCCCCGACGAGGAGCGACTCCTCGAACCGGTGGGCCTCCGGACAGTCGTCGGCGTCGGCGTCTTCGTCGCCGTGATGGCCGCGACGGTGCCGGCGCTGCCGGCCATCGGCGATCCGAGTGCGCCCGTCACTGGCGGTGAGGTCACCCAGTACTACATCGAGAACGCCTACGACGAGACCCAGGTTCACAACGCGGTGACCGCCGTCCTCGCGGCCTACCGTGGGTTCGATACGCTGGGTGAGGCGGTCGTCGTCTTCGTCGCCGGCATCGCCGCGCTGTCGGTCCTCAGACAGGAGGTGTTCGCATGAGCGTCGACAACGAACCCGGACTGTACGTCGAGAGTACGATCATCATGACCACCGTACGGGTCGTCGCCCCGTTCGTCCTCACGTTCGCGCTGTTCGTGATGTTCCACGGCGCGGATTCGCCGGGTGGCGGCTTCCAGGGCGGGGTCATCGCCGGGTCTGTCGTGATGATGCTCGCCTTCGCCTACGGCATCGAGTCGACGCGTGAATGGGTCGACATTCGGATCGTGGCAGCGCTGGCCTCCGGCGGCGTCCTCACGTTCGCGACCATCGGGCTGGGCTCGATCGCGCTCGGCGGGACGTTCCTCGAATACACCGAGTATACCTTCATCATCAAGAAGGCCAGCAAGTACGGCATCGAACTGGTCGAACTGGGTATCGGAGCCATCGTCGCCAGCGTGGCCATCGGCCTGTTCTTCCTGCTCGCGGCCGGGTTCGGCCACGTCGGCGACGGGCCACAGGGGGGTGAACGATGATCGGCCCGCTCCAGTTGGATCTGCTGGCGACACACTACAACTACTACGCCGTGGTCCTGCTGCTGGGTATCGGCCTGTACATGCTCGTCGAGTCGACCAACCTCGTCAAGAAGGTCATCGGGATGAACATCTTCCAGACGGGCATCTTCCTGTTTTTCATCACGCTGGCCTACCGTGCCGGGGGCAATCCGCCGGTCATCGAGGAGGGGGCTGGCCCGTACGTCAGCCCGCTCCCGCACGTACTCATCCTGACGGCTATCGTCGTCGGTGTGAGCCTGACCGCGGTGGCACTGGCGCTCATCATCCGCATCTACTCGGAGTACGGTACGCTGGACGAAGACACGCTGAAACAGCTCTACTATGATTGAACACGTCCCTGTCCTGCTCGTCGTCCTGCCCATCGTCGGCGGTGCCGTCCCGCTGGTCGCGAGTCTCGTCTCGGACCGCGCCGGGTGGCCCGTCGCGGCGGTGACGCTGGCTGTTCACACTGCGCTGGCAGCGTGGCTGGCTGCGACGGTCGTCACCGACGGCACCGTCAGCTACGTCGTCGGCGGCTTCGTCGCGCCGTACGGCATCGAACTCGTCGTCGACGGCCTCTCGGCGGCCGTCGTCCTGCTCGTCAGCGTCGTCGCGTTCGGCCTGCTCGCGTACGCACGCCGGGCGGGGCCACACGCGAACACCTTCTACAGCCAGTACCTGCTGCTCGTGACGGGTCTCACCGGGATGACCGTCACCGGCGACGCGTTCAACCTCTACGTCTTCCTGGAGATCACGGGGCTTGCGGCCTACGGCCTGGTCGCCAGCGGGCGCGAGGCTAGCGCCGCCGTCGCCGCGCTGAAGTACCTCATCATCGGGACCGTCGGCGCGTCGCTGTACCTGCTCGGGGTCGGCTACGCGCTGGCGGCGACCGGGACGCTCAACATGGCCGACCTCGCGGACAAACTGGCTGCCGTGGGCTACGACTCGACGCTCGTCATCACCGCCTTCGGTCTCATGGTCGGTGGGCTCATCGTCAAGGTTGCCCTGTTCCCCCTGCACACCTGGCAGCCCGACGCCTACGCCAACGCCCCGGACACGGTGAGCGCGCTCATCTCCGCGCTGGTCTCGACCGTCTCGGCCTACGCGCTCGCTCGGATCATGTTCTCGGTGTTCACCGTGGAGTTCCTGACTGCGGTGCCGGCCGCACGCTGGATACTCGTCGGTCTGGCCTCGGTGAGTATCGTCGCCGGGAGCGCACTCGCTGTCTCCCAAGACGACGTCCAGCGGATGCTGGCGTACTCCTCGGTCTCGCAGTTCGGCCTGGTCGTCGCCGGGTTCGCCATCGCGACGCCGACGGCGGTCGTCGGTGCGACGGTCCACCTCGTCGGCCACGCTATCATGAAGGGTGGCCTCTTCGCCGCCACCGGAGTTATCGAGCGTGACACCGGCGCCTCGGCGGTCAACGGGTACGCCGGGATGGCAGAGCGGGCGCCGGTCGCGGCCGGCGGCTTCGCCGTCCTGGCGCTGGCGATGGTCGGTGTCCCGCCGGCGGTCGGCTTCATGGGCAAGTGGTACATCGTCGTCGGCGCCGTCGAGGCCGGCATCTGGCCCGTCGTAGTCGTCCTCCTGGCGAGTACGCTGTTGACGCTGGCGTACTTCGCCCGCCTTGTCGAACGGCTCTACTTCGCCGAACCGACCATCCGCGAGGACGAGGAACCGACCGTTACCGACGGCGGAAGCGCCGTCTCGCCGGGGATGCTCGCCGTCGTCGTCGTCGCTGCGGTCCTGGCGGTCGCGCTGACCGCGGCCGTCCCGACGCTGGAACAGACGCTCGTAGACACACTGCCGCCGCTACTGAACCCATGACTGACGTCGCATCACTCAGACCACTGCTGGCCGTGCTCGTCTCGGCGGTCGCTATCCCGCTGATCCTCTCACAGAAGGGCCGTCCGAACCTCCGTGAGGGCGTCACTATCACCGTCGCCCTCGCGAAGTTCGCTATCGTCGTGAGCATGGTCCCCGCCGTGTTGGCCGGCGACCAGTTCGTCTTCTCGTTTGGCCAGTTCGGGCCGGGAATCAGGCTCGCGCTCCGGGTCGACGCGCTCGCGATCCTCTTTGGCCTGCTCGCGAGTCTGCTGTGGATCGTCACGAGCTTCTACAGCATCGGCTACATGCGTGGGCTGGACGAACACGCACAGACGCGCTACTTCGCCTCCTTCGCCGCGAGTCTCGCGTCGGCCATCGGAGTCGCGTTCGCCGCGAACCTCGTGACACTGTTCGTCTTCTACGAACTGCTGACGGTCTCGACGTACCCGCTGGTGACCCACGACGAGACCGACGAGGCCCGCGCCGCGGGCCGGAAGTACCTCGCCTACACGTTCGGTGGCGGCGTGGCTGTCCTCGGTGGGACCGTCCTCGTGTTCTTCCTGACCGGGACGACCGGATTCACCCCCGGCGGTATCGAGGGACTCGCCACCGCCGACCCGACGCTCGCTCGCGCCGCGTTCGCGCTGCTTGCGGCCGGGTTCGGCGTGAAGGCGGCGCTGATGCCGGCTCACTCCTGGCTCCCGGACGCGATGGTCGCGCCGACGCCGGTGTCGGGCCTGCTCCACGCCGTCGCGGTCGTCAAGAGCGGCGTCTTCGGCGTCGCTCGTGTCGTGCTCGACGTCTTCGGGACAGGGCTGATGGCCGACCTCGGTGTCGATCTACCGCTGGCTGCCGTCGCCGCGTTCACGTTGTTGACAGCGAGCGTCATCGCGCTCCGCCAGGACAACCTCAAGCGACGGCTGGCGTACTCGACGATCAGCCAGCTCTCGTACATCGTGCTCGGGCTGGCGCTCCTGGAGGGTGACGCACTGATCGGTGGATTGCTCCACATCCCCGCTCACGCGTTCATGAAACTCACCCTGTTCTTCTGTGCGGGGGCCATCCACGTCGAGACCCACACCGACGACATCAGCGACATGGCCGGCATCGGGAAGCGGATGCCGCTGACGATGACTGCCTTCGGCGTCGCCGCGGCCGGGATGGCCGGCATCCCGCTGGTCGCCGGCTTCGTCAGTAAGTGGTACCTCGTCATCGGGGCACTCGACGGCGGCGCGGGTATCTTCGCGGCCGCGTTGCTCGTCTCCGGCGTGCTCAACATCGCGTACTTCTGGCCCATCGTCTATCAGGCGTTCTTCGAGTCGCCCGAGGCTCACGACGAGAAGCCACTGATCGAGTCCGCGCTCGGCGGGACGGCCGTCCGCACGGACGGCGGTGGGCACGCCGAGAGCGACGAGGACGTCCCCGATCCTGCACACGTCGACCACCTCGGGAAGCGCCACGAGGACGTCGAACACCACGGCGGCCCACCCGAAGGCGGCTGGGACGAGCGGAGCTGGCTGGGCGGTGAGAGCACCTGGTTCATGCTCGGACCGATCCTCACCGCGGCGACGCTCTCGCTCCTGTTGGGTATCGTTCCCAACCAGGCGGTGTTCCTGCAGGTCGTCACTACTGTCGTCGGGAACCTCCCGGGGGTGGTCGCCTGATGGCGTCTCTCCTGACGCTGGTCCCGCCGGTCGCCGTCTTGCTGCCGGTGGCCATCCTCGTCGCGTTGCTGGGTCGCCGGAGCGGCCACGCGCTCGGTATCCTCGCCTCGGGGGCGGCCGTCGCCTGGGCGTGGTTCGTCCCTGCGGGGGCACACCTTCAGACGACGTTCCTGGGCTTCGAGGCGGTGCTGTTCAACGTCGACGAGTTCTCGCGGCTGATGGGTCTGATCTTCGGGCTCATCGGCGTCGCGGCCGTCCTGTACTCCTACGCGAGTGAGGCCGAGTCGATACAGACTGGCTTCGCCCTCTCGTACGTGGCGACGAGTTTCGGTGCCGTCTTCGCCGGCGACTGGCTCACGCTCCTCTTCTTCTGGGAGCTGATGGCCGTCACGAGCACGCTGCTCGTCTGGCACTACGGCGGGAAGGCGGTCCGCGCCGGCTTCCGGTACGCGCTGTTGCACGGCGTCGGCGGGACGCTGCTGATGGCCGCGATCCTCCAGACCTACGTCGCCAAGGGGACCTTCCTGTTCGGGTCGGTCCCTGGCGGACCGGAGACCGTCGGCATCGCACCCGGCCTCCCCGCGGCGCTGGCTGCCGTCGGCATCGGCGTCAACGTCGGGTTCATCGGGCTCCACGCCTGGCTGCCCGACACCTACCCGCGCCCGCACATCGCCGCGAGCGTCTTCCTCTGTGTGTTCACGACCAAGACCGGCGTCTACGGGATGTACCGCGCGTTCCCGGCCGGCAACGAGGCCATCGCGTACATGGGCGGCGGGATGGCGGTCTTCGGTGCCATGTTCGCGCTGTTCCAGAACGACATGCGGCGCCTGCTCTCCTATCACATCCAGTCCCAGGTCGGATACATGGTCGCCGGCGTCGGCATCGGGACGGCACTCGCCCAGGCCGGCGCGTTCGCGCACGTCTTCAACCACATCCTCTACAAGGGCCTGCTGTTCATGACCGCCGGCGTCGTGGTCTACCGGACCGGCGAGGAGAGCCTGAAGAAACTCGGCGGCCTCGCACGCGAGATGCCGATCACGGCGACGGCGTTCACCGTGGCGGCGCTCTCTATCGCCGGCTTCCCCGGCTTCAACGGGTTCGTGAGCAAGGGGATCGTCATCGCGGGGAGTCACTACGACTTCGCCAAGGGCCCGCTCCCGGTCGCCGGCTTTGGCACCCTGGAGTGGTTGCTCTACCTCGGCGGGGTCGGCACGTTCATGTCGTTCATCAAGTTCGGGTACTACGCGTTCTTCCACGGCGACTACGGTGGCAGCGTCGAGGACGCCAACCGCGGTCAGACGGTCGCGATGCTCGGTGTCGCCGCACTCTGTGTCGGCTACGGCATCTTCGATGGGGCGCTGTTCGCCATCCTGCCGTTCGACGTGACCGACGAGGCCGTCGTCTCGCACGTCTACGTCACCTATACCGTCGACCACCTCGTCGAGGGCCTCGCGCTGGCAGTCCTCGGACTGATCGGGTTTGCGGTCACCAAGCGCCCGCTCAAGCGCCTCGGGCGCGTTCCGGATATCGACTCGCTGTACAATCCGGCCGTCTACTACGGCACTCGCGCCCTGGTCGTCGGCGTGACCGAGCTCTATGCCGCGGTCGATCGGGCGGTCGTCCGTGGCACGCAGGAGCTCGGTCGTATTGTCAGAGAGCCGAACGAAACGCTCGATGACATGCGGGGAACGGCGGCTGAGACGGACAGAACGTCCCGGCCACTCAGAGCAGGAATTGGATTCAGCATCCTTGTACTCGTCGTTTTCGTCACCCTCGCGCTGCTGGCGCTCGGATGATTCTCAATCTCGATAGTTACTCCTGCACATTTATATGCGATGATACCATCCATCAAGTAAGCGCGTCGCCGTGAGAGCAGTCGGTCTTCCGACCGGGTGTGCTCTCGGTGCGTGTCGGACAGAGGCAATCCAACCCATGAAACTCAAACAGCTCTTCGACGACGATGATGCGGTCTCACCGGTCATCGGTGTCATCCTGATGGTCGCGATCACCGTCATCCTCGCGGCAGTCATCGCAACGTTCGTCCTCGGTCTCGGTGACCAGGTCAGTAATACAGCCCCGCAGGCAACCTTCAGCTTCGACTACGAGGAGGGTGCCACGTCGGCTGATGCAGGAACTTCATTCTCAGGAGATGGCGTGCTGACGATCGTCCACGACGGCGGTGATGCGATCAAAGGCAACGAGTTATTCATCCGCGGGGCATCTTCGACCTCCGGTGAGTGGAGTAACCTCGGCGGTGACGTCGGTAGTTCGAATAGCGAGGTGAGGGCCGGGAACTCGTTCAGCATAGTTGTGGACGATGGTGACACCGTCCGCGTAGTCTTCGAGGACAGCGACGGCGGCAGCTCCGCGACGCTCGGCAAGTGGACCGGCCCCGACGCCTGATTCCACACACTGATTACCGAGGTGATCCTCGGCGCGGCATACCCCTATCGTTATTATCATCGACTCACCATCTTCCTTCCACGATGGGTGAATCGGGTCATGGCGATGGGGAGGCGATACGATGAGCAACCAAGCGATGCAGATGCCGGACGTCGACGACTCGCTCTCCAAGGGCGAGATATTCGACGTCCTCCAGAACGAACGGCGGCGACATACCCTCCAGTACCTCCGGGAGAACGGCGGGCCAGTGGAACTCGGTGACCTCGCGTCACACGTCGCGGCCATGGAGTACGACTGCGATTCTGAGAGCGTCTCCAGCGCGCAACGAAAGCGCGTCTACACGACACTCCAGCAGACCCATCTCCCGCGACTCGACGAGGCCGGTATCGTCGAGTACGACAGCGACGACAACCTCATCTCGACGACGCCACAGACACAGGAACTGACTGTCTATCTGGAGATCGTCTCCGCGGGCGAGTTTCCCTGGCGCGAGTACTACCTCTCGCTCAGTGCGGTCAGTCTCGCCATCGTGACGGTCCTGTGGGTCGGCGTCTTCCCCTTCACGCTCATCCCACCGCTGATCTGGGCGACGCTCATCACGGCCGTGTTCGCGCTCTCGTCGGTCTATCACACCTACGCGGGCCGCGAGATGACGCTCAGCGAGTACATGTCGAACCAGCGGAACGACTCCGAGTAGGCGCTCGACGTGTCCTACAGCAGTTCGTGCGGAAAATTTCGTGATGAATAGCTGGATATAAGTATCTGGTTCCGTATAGATGCAAGTAGCACACCACTTGCGAGCGTGGTACGTGCCTCATACGGATTACTGTAGCTGTCGACCGGTGATCGTCCGGCCGTGGATCGGCGATATCGGGAGCGGACTACAGTGATCCGTAGCTTGGGTGGGGCGTTGCTCGCGACACGTGGCTGTGCGCAGGCAAACTATGGATCTGAAACGACTGTTCAACGACGACGACGCGGTGTCGCCGGTCATCGGTGTCATCCTGATGGTCGCCATCACGGTCATCCTGGCCGCCGTCATCGCGTCGTTCGTCCTCGGGCTGGGGGATCAGACACAGCAAACAACGCCGCAAGCGAGTTTCGCGTTCGATTACGACGAGAGCGTTGGCGCAGCCGACGAGGGGACGCTGACAATCACACACGACGGCGGTGACACGGTGGAAGGTTCGAGTGTGTATCTCCGCGGCAGTGGCTGGGTAGATAGCACTGTGTGGAGTAGCGGGAGCGGTGCGGTTGACATCGATGATAACGACAAGAACGATAACTGGGACACCGCTGTCGGTGGAAAAACCGAAGTGAAGGCCGGGAATTCTATCGTGGCTGGTGTCAGCGACAGTTACGAGATTCGGGTCGTCTATGAACCGCCGGAGGGCGACACGTCCGCGACGCTTGGACAGGACAGCGGTCCCGAAGCGTAACGGCTGATTTCGCTTTCACATTTTTTCGACCGCGCTGTAGCATCCAGTGGGTTCCATCTCGTTCCGTGGTCCTGATCTGACCGGGACACGACCACTCGTTCAGAAAATATAGATGTTGGGACAATTGCGCGCGTCGATATCGGGTCGAGAGAACGACCAAGTGGACGAATAGTGTAAACTCGTATATTCTCCGGTTTCAGGCGGCATCAGTTCTGTTTCAGGGAATTCCTGACTCTGTTTCAGGTCGGTCTTGACCCTGTTTCAACGCTGTCTTGACCGGTAAAACGTTGGGCGGGTATAAGTTAGTACATCCCAATGGACTGAAACAGCACACCGACGCGGGATGGGGGCGTGCACCGAGGTGGTCGGTGCAGGTTCCGCTCGTACGTGTACGTCGACGGTGTGTCGAACACACGGAACACAACAATGGATCTGAAACAACTGTTCAACGACGACGACGCTGTATCGCCGGTCATCGGGGTCATCCTGATGGTCGCCATCACGGTCATCCTGGCTGCTGTCATCGCATCGTTCGTCCTCGGACTCGGGGACCAGACACAGAGTACGACGCCGCAGGCCAGCTTCGCGTTCGATTACGACCAGTCTGCCGCCACTGGCTCTTCCAGTAATGGTGTTTTGACGGTCACGCACGACGGCGGGGATACGATTGCTGCTGAAGAGTTGTACATGCGGGGGACTGGATTCGCAAGTGTGACCGCATCTACCACTCCTGATTTCAATACAGCAGGTAGTGGTGGCTCCTGGAGCGGGTCGGGTGCCTACAGTTCAGGTAGCGAAATCAGCGCCGGTTCATCGGTTACTGTCGGTGTCAGCAACGACTACGATATCCGCGTCGTCTACGAGCCGGTTGAAGGCGACTCTTCGGCCACGCTCGGGCAGGACTCCGGTCCTGAAGCGTAACTGACTCACTCTCTTTTCGTATTTTTTCGACCGGGTAGCGACAGCACTATCGCCACGATGGGTTTATTTCCGTCGGCCAAGTGAACCGTACCAATGGACGGTACGCGTGGCCTCGTGATCGGCGTTGCTGCCGTCGTCGTGGTAACGGCACTCGTCTCGGGGCCGCTGGTGCCCGGTGTCACGCTCACCGAGTCACGCCAGGTCACGTTCGGCGAGGGGAACGTGACCGTCGCCAGCGTCGACTTCCCCGACCGAGCGACGATCGAACGGGGTGGCTTTGGCTCGGGGAGCAACTATCTCGTGATTCCGCCGGCGACGGTCCAGTTCGAGACACTGGAGGGCGGGCCGATACTCTCCTATGGGATCGAGATTCCCGCGTTGAACTACTCGCGGTCGACGACACATTTCCTCACCTCCGATATCGGTGACCGCTACGAAGCGACTCTCGAATCTGATTCGCTCCGGAGTGAGCCCGACACCGACCGGTACAACGCGACGCTCGGCGTGTGGATCGAGGATTCGAACGGACGAGAGCGTGTCGCCGGCCGGAACGTCACGGTGGAGGTGGTCTCGTGAGTTCGATTACGCTGGCGGACCGACTGGAGCTACGGACGAGCGACGACGCCTCTGTCCGCGAGGCCCTCCTCGCAGCGCTGTTCGGCGACCGACTGGGAGTTACGATCTTTCTGGGCTGTCTCTCGCTCTTCCTGCTGGCCTGGCGAACCAGTATCTTCATCACCGATACGTACACGCTCGCGAACGGGCTGTACAGTCTCTGGAACGGCCAGCTCTTCGTGACCGAGCCAGTCTATGGCGGGAGCTTGCGAACACCTGGGATGTCGCTGTACGACGGCCAGTATCTCGCCCGGAACTACGGTGTTCTCGTCCTCTCACTACCGTTTCTGGCCTTCGTGGAGGCAGTTGCGGCTGTGACATCACTCCGGATCGGAATCGTCGCGCTCTGGGCGCTGGTGTCGCTCGCGCTGGTCGGACAACTCGGACGATTCCTCGACAGCGACCGCGTCGTTCAGGCGGGCAGTGTGGTCGTGCTCGGCCTGTTCGGCCTGAACGTCGCGTTGGCCACGCCGCTCGACAGCGCCTCGTCGCACCTCTACGCGCTCCAGTTGTTCCACATGACCGTCGCGGCGTTCGGCCCGGTGCTGCTCTACCGTCTGCTGCGGCGGCGACACGACACGCGATTGGCTGTGATTGGTGCAGTCATGTTCGTGGTCGGGTCGCCGCTGATCCTGTGGGCGACCGTCCCGAAACGCCACGTCGTCACGGCGACTGTGGCCCTGGGGATCGTCTACTGCCTGTATCGGAGCCGGGAGGACGAGGACGCTGGCCTCGTCCGAACTCCGACTGGATATCGTGCTTCCGCATACGCCCTTGTGATGCTGTACGCGTGGGTGCATGCTCCGGAGGCGCTCCTCCTCTGTCTTGCACTCGTCGTGGTGGACTTGCCGACGGCCGCGAACAACAGTCCACGGACGCTTGCGGTCATCGTCGGTGCAGCCGGTGTCGCACTCGTCCCGTTCCTCGTCACGAACGTGCTCTTGACTGGCTCTCCACTGCGCCCGCCACGTCTCCTGCCCCGTGCCGTCCCGGTCGAAACTACCTCGTCGGCCGGGGCGATGAGCGGGTCGACTAGTGAGACAACCCAGGGATTCTTGTCAGCTCTTCTCGGACCGTTCGAATCGGCGATTCGGCCACTCGCGGTCTTTGTCAGTCAACTCCTGAAGGGTATCGAGACGCTGGTGACCAACCAGTCCGGGGTCGCCCGGACGTTCCTCCGCTCGGGCTACACGGGAGACACAGCCAACAAGGCGGGGACGGAGGCTGTCAATCTGGCAGTGCTCGAATCTGCGCCGCTCCTGGCTGCGGTGACGGGGATGGTTCCCGCGACATGGCGACGACTGCGGACGGGGTCTGTCCCCGGTCGGGTGCTCTCTGCGGGCGCCGTCGCCGACTTGTTCGCTGCCACCGTGATGCTCGGGACCTCGTTACTCTACATCTCACGGCTCCCGATCCATGCACAGATCACGGTCCGATATCTGTTCGTCCTGTATCCGCTCGGAATCCTCCTCCTCTTTCGGGTTCCAGCGATCCGAACGACACTCTCCGAACACGGTCGGGTCTTCGGTTGGACACTGGCCGGAGCGTTACTCATCGGCGGCCAACTCGTCCTCGCGTTCGTCGCACTCTCGGTCAACGGCATCGGGGAGGCGTTCCAGTTCCACGCGGTGCTGGCGCTCGGGACCGCTGGACCACTTGCGCTCTGGGCGCTTTTCGGCCGGAGCGACGACTGGTTCGGCCCCCTCGGAGCGCTACTGTTCGGTGTCACGACTGCGCTGGCGTCGATCTTCGTCTGGCTGACGATCCTCGAGTACTACGCACTCGGTGACGCACATTCGCTCCCGATGGTCCGCGTTCTCGGCCAGCTCCTCGAACTCTTCTGAGACGGAGTACTGACGCTGTGTACCGGTAATCGTCCGACCGTGGGTAGACGATGCCGGCAAGAGATTTCAGTAATTCGTATGAGCCGCTGACGGAGAATTTTTGTAGACCCTCGCAGTACCGTCGGCATGGACAAGCTGAAGGAGTCGCTCCTCGAGGCACCGATCATCGAGAAGGAGGGCTATCACTACTTCGTACACCCGATCAGTGACGGCGTCCCGATGCTGCGCCCCGAACTCCTCCGCGAGATCGTCATCAAGATCATCCGCAAGGCCGAACTCGACGGCGTCGACAAGATCGTCACGCCGGCGGCGATGGGCATCCACCTCTCGACGGCCGTCTCGCTGATGACCGATATCCCGCTCGTGGTCGTCCGGAAACGACAGTACGGCCTGGAGGGCGAGGTCTCGCTCTCGCAGGTCACCGGCTACTCCGAGAGCGAGATGTACGTCAACGACGTCTACGAGGGCGACCGCGTGCTCGTTCTTGACGACGTCCTCTCGACGGGCGGGACGCTGGCTGCGCTGACGGGCGCCTTGGAGGACATCGGTGCGGACATCTGTGACGTCGTCTGTGTGATCAAGAAGGCCGACGGCCAGAACAAACTCGACGAAGCGGGCTACGACGCCAAGACGCTCATCAACGTCGAGGTCGTCGATGGCGAGGTGGTCGTCGTCGACGAGCACGGCGACGGGTAGTCCGACAGGACGCTGCTAACGGCGGCCGACCGCCTTAGCACGCATACCACGGCTCGATACTGTCTGTTCGGACCCTGATTCCGATGTCCTGTCCGGGACAGTCCAGATCGGGATCGGGTGCGTAGTCCCACTCGTTGGACCGGCCGTCCGGTGTGAATGCCAGGACCGTCGCGGGACGACTATCGACACCTGCTGACTCGTCCGCGTGCCCAGCGTCGAGTTCGTAGACTCGACTCATGAGGACTCTCCCGTCGCTGTCTTCGACTCGAACACCCACTGTCACGGGCGAATCAGTGGTGTTGACCGGGACGATCTCGACTGTGTCGCCCTCACCTTCGGTATCGCTGCGCAGGCTCGAACAGCCGGTGAGTCCACTGACTGCGGCGCCACCGACCGCGGCGAGGAACCGACGTCGTGTCTCGGTTCGTCCCGCTATCCTGGGGACCCTCTCAGGACGCATGGCTACTTGCACGGACGAAGGGACCATACGTGAGTCTTCTGCCCAGATATCTTTGAGGCCACGTTGTCCCATACTGCTGCTCACGGTATCGTTCGCAGCAAAACGATAGCGGGAGGTAGATTTGAACCGGAGCCAGACGGCCGCTCACTGCGCTCGCTCTGTCTGGCAGGGTTCGAAATCTATTCCACACGGATTCGTCGCTCACGATTTCGTGAGCGACAGAATATAGCGGGAGGTAGATTTGAACTACCGATCTGCGGGTTATGAGCCCGCCGGAATCTCCTGGCTATCCCATCCCGCTACTTCCTCGTAACCGAGGCCCCTCATTAAGGGTTGTGATTCACCTGCCGTCCGTGAGTTCGTGACGCGCTACTCGTCCTGATGGACCTGCCAGGTGAAGATGCTCTCGAAGACGTAGTTGACGAGCATCCCAAGGCCGATTCCGCCGCCTTTGGCGACGAGCACCCAGAGATCGATACCGGCGACAGAGAGGGGTACGAACAGCAGTCGGTAGATGACGACGAAGACGAGAAACTGGGTCGTCGAGCCGCCGGCCCGGACGAGGTGGGAGCGGAGGAGCCGTCGGAGAAGCGACTCCGGGTCGCCCTCGTCGGCGAAGGTCCAGCGCTCGTTGATCGTGAACATAATCAGGATCGCAGTCTCGATGCCCACGAGCGTCGCAATCTCCGGGAGGACCCCGAACACCTCCGTCAGGACGAGCAGGACGGTGGTGTCACAGACTGCCCCGATCACGCCGACAGAGACGAACTGGCCGAACCTGACACCCGAGACGAGCGAGTCGAACCGGTCGGGGACGACGCGACGGAGGCGGTCACCGGGGGCCGTCATCGCTCGCGTTTGACGAGCGCGGTCGGTTCGTCACGGCGGGCGGCGATCGCCGTGTGGAGCGTGCTGTCGCTGAGTTGTTTCGCCCGGTGTCGCGAAGCAAGCAGTGCACGGAACAGCGCGATGGAGGTCCGGACCGGCGAGACCGTCGACCCGGGTTTGTCCTCCCACTCGATCGGGATCTCGGTGACCCGGAGGTCCAGGGCGCCCGCGATTGCGACCAGTTCGACGTCCCAGGCGAAGCCGGGCTCGTAGAGGTGGTCACGGACGCGAGCCCAGGCGTCGGCGGCGATGGCCTTGGCGCCACACTGGTAGTCGTACAGGCGCACGCTGAGGAGCTGGCCGGCCAGCCAGGCGAAGCCGTCGCCCAGAAAGCGGCGAGCGCGGGTCTGGTGGCTGGCGACGGTGGCGTCGGGGTGGCGCCGTGAGCCCACCGACAGGTCCGCCGTGCCGTCCACGACGGGGTCGACGACGGCCTGGAGTGAGTCGACCGGTGTCGATCCGTCCGCGTCCGCGAACGCGAGGACGTCGGTCTCCAGGCGCTCGAAGCCGGCGGTGATGGCGGCGCCTTTCCCACGCCGGTAGGGGACTGTCTCGACACGGGCGGGGAGGTCGGCGAGCTGGTCGGGGACACCGCGTTCGGGGGCGTCGAGTTCGACGATGATCGTCGTCGGGGAGAGCGTGTCGTCGATGGCCCGGACGTACTGGCGCAGTTGGGCCACGTCCGGCCGGTAGGCAGGGACGACGACACCGACGGTCGGCGACATTGTGCTACCTTGCACTGCGGGTGAGTAAAAACGGTTCGAAGCTCGCTTCGCCCGCGTGCAAAAGACGTATAGGCCAGCGTCGCGCCCACATCACTGATGGAATACGGGCTCGTCGTGCTGTGGCTCGCCCTGTATCTCCTCTTGCTCTACGCAGGGGCGACAGCCGCGGCCGTCCTCTTTCCACGGTTCGCCGACAAGGGTGTGGCGTTCGGCGTCCCCGTCGCGCTCGCGGTGTTGTGGCTCGTGACCTACGTCGTCGGGCGTGTCTCGCTGACGGCGGGCGTCTGGCTCGGGCTGGCTGTCCTGTTCGGTGTGACCATCCTCGCGACGAGACGGGGCGGAACGGTCGAGGGCAGGGCGTACGCAGAAGCAGCTGTCGTCTTCACGCTCGGGTTCTCGTTCGTCGTCTGGATCCGTGCGGTCGACCCTGCAATCGTCCCCATCGGTGGCGAGAAGTTCCTCGACTTCGGACTCTTGCAGTCGCTGTTGCGGGCAGAGACCATCCCGCCGGAGGACATGTGGTTCGCCGGGGAACCGGTCGCGTACTACTACGGGGGGCACCTCCTGGCAGCGATCCTGGCTCGGCTGACCGGGACGGCCGGCGAGTACGCCTACAACCTCGCGCTCGCCGGGTTCTACGCCACGCTGGTCACTGCCGCCTACGGGCTCGCCGGCGCGATCGCCGCCGACCGTGGCATCCCGCGACGGCTCGCAGCCGGCTTTGGCGCGTTCTTCGTCGGTATCGCCAGCAACCTCTCGACGCCGGCGCGGTTCCTGGTCTGGGCCCTGCCCGACGCCCTGTCGGCGCGCTTGCTTTCGGCGACGGGCTTCCAGTCCAGCGGCCTGGCTGCCGGCCCGCACTCGTTCAGCTACTGGGACGCCAGCCGGGTCATCGAGGACGATCCGGCGGACTTCGGGACCTACGAACCGGCTATCGCGCCCGTCATCGACGAGTTCCCGCTGTTCTCCTGGCTCAACGGGGACATGCACGCCCACATGATGAGCACGGGGTTCCTGCTGTTGGCGGCGGCGCTGTGTTTCAGTTACTACCAGACGCCCGCCGACGAGCGACGGCGCCGGTTGGCACTGCTGTTCGGGACGCTCCCGGCACTGGCCGGTCTCGTCGCGGTCACCAACACGTGGTCGTTCCCCTCGGTGGCAGGACTGACGATGCTGACCGTCGCTGTCGCGCCGGCCGACCCGACGACGCTGCTGCCCGAGCGCTCCGGTCGGCGGCTCAGAGTTGGCGGTGTGGGCCAGGAACTCGTCCGGATCGGGGCGGCACTGACGGTCGCCGGCATCGTGCTCGCACTGGGGCTGGTCTGGTCGCTGCCCTTCTGGCTCGGGCCGGCCAGCGGCCGTGAACTGGCGGTCCTGCCGGACCGGAGTTCCCTCGTGGAACTGATCGCGGTCCACGGCCCGTTCGTCCTCCCGTTCGGCCTGTACCTCTACGCCAGGGTCGAGGGTCGACTCGCCGATAGCCAGTCGCGACTGGCGATGGGTGCCGCTGCCGTCGCCGTCCTCGCGGGCGGGGCCGCGCTGGACGTCGCCGTCGTCGGGCTGGTCGGCCCGCTGCTCGTCGGTGCCTGGTTGCTGGCTCGCGGCCGACACCTCTCGGAGCGCGTCGACGCCATCGCCGCACTGGCCGACGGCGGGGACCGTCCCGTTGGCTTCGAGGCGGTCCTGATCATGGCCGGAGCAGGCCTCGTCATGCTCGTCGAGTTCGTCTTCGTCAAGGAGAACATCGGCAGGATGAACACCGTCTTCAAGACCTACATGCAGGTGTGGATCCTGTGGGCCGTCGCCGTCGGCCCGGTTCTGGGCTGGCTCGGCACCCGCTGGCGACCGTCGTGGCCGTCCTCGGAGCGGATGCGTGCGGGAATGGCGATGGCAATGCGCACGTTCGTCGCGCTGCTGGTCGTCTCGACGTCGCTGTACGGTGTCTTCGCGCTGTCGAACCACGCCGACAGGGCCGGCGATATGACGCTGAACGGCCGGGCGTACCTCGACGACGCACATCCCGAAGAGGCGGCGGCCATCCGCTGGCTCGACGACCGCGAGGGCCGGCCGACCATCGTGACCGCCGCGCCCGCCGGCTACCAGTGGGCGCCCAGCGACGGGAAGGGCGCGAGTGCGCCGGCGAGTCTGACCGGCCTGCCGACCGTCGCCGGATGGTACCACGAGGCCCAGTATCGGAACGACACGGTCTACCAGCAGCGGGTCAGCGACGTCGAGACGATCTACTCCGGCGGTGCGACCGACCAGCGCCGCCTGCTCTCGAAATACGATGTCACGTACGTCTACGTCGGGCCGGCCGAGCGCAACCGCTACGACGGAATCACGGTCGGCGAGCTATCGGGCGTGACGGTCGCGACAGAATCCGGCGGCGTGACGATCTATCGGGTCGACCAGAACGAGCTGTAGCGCCCTCAACTCTCGGCGCTGGGCGGGGCCTTCTCCCGGATGACGGTGACGGCCTCGGCGTCGACGTCCTCGGTGTCCAGGTGCATCGGGATGTACTCCTGTTTCTTGAACGTCTCCTCCTCGTGGGCTTTCCCGACGGTACACCACAGCTGGGGCCGGTCGGGACCGTGCCACTCGCCCTGTCGAGCGACCGCGAACACCTCGTACTCCTCGCCGTCGTACTCGATGCGGCCGCCCTTCCGGAAGCCTGCGTCCCCGTGGACGATGAGTTTCTTCATGCCTGGCCCTTGGCAAACGCCGTACTTAGTGACTTCGAAGGAGGCTACAGCTCTCCGCAGGCTCCGGGTGCAGGGCGGACCGGAGGGGCTTTACGTGGGGAACCGAGAGGAACACGTAGACGGCACGGTCTGACAGCACCTTTCAGCCCACGTGTCGAAACGTGGGTCACCGCTGACCGACCTACCCCGTCTCTCTACATTCCTGAGCGACTGCCCTGTGCAGCGTAGAGAGACATGATGGACCACGTGCGGGCTCGCGGTTGGGGTGGAAATCCGAACCGTCGGGGTTTTAAGCCGGCATATCGAAGCGACCTGTAAGGTCGATATCTATGGAGATGCCGCGACGCTTCAATACGTACTGCCCGCACTGTCACGCCCACCACGAGCACGAAGTCGAGAAGGTCCGCTCCGGTCGCTCGTCGGGGATGAAGAAGGTCAACGACCGCCAGCGCAAGCGGCGTGGGACCGGGATCGGGAACAAAGGTAAGTTCTCGAAGGTCCCCGGTGGAGACAAACCCACGAAGAAGACCGACCTCAAGTACATCTGTTCGGACTGTGGCAACGCCCACCTCCGCGAGGGATGGCGCGCCGGCCGACTGGAGTTCCAGGAGTAATCATGGCTGGAAGCTTCGTTACCGTCGCCTGTCCGGACTGCGAGAACGAACAGACCATCTTCGAGAAGGCGGCCTCCGAGGTCTCCTGTGCCGTCTGTGGCCACACGCTGGCCCACCCGACCGGTGGGAAGGCCGAGATCGAAGGTGAAGTGACCGCCGTCGTCGAGGCGCGATAGGATGAAGTACAGCGGCTGGCCCGAACCGAGCGAACTCGTCGTCGGCAAGGTCGACGAGATCGAGGACTTCGGCGTGTTCGTCGACCTCGAAGAGTACGAGGGCAAGCGTGGCCTCTGTCACATCTCCGAGGTCGCCAGCGGCTGGATCAAGAACGTCCGCGATCACGTCAACGAGGGCCAAACCGTCGTCGCCAAAGTACTGGACGTCGACGAGAGCGCCCAGCAGATCGACCTCTCGATCAAGGACGTCAACGACCACCAGCGCAAGGAGAAGATCCAGGAGTGGAAAAACGAGCAGAAGGCCGACAACTGGATGGAACTGGCCTTCGGCGAGGACATCGACGACGAGACCTACGGTGCCATCGCCAACGCCCTGCTCGCGGAGTTCGGCTCGCTGTACGACGGCTTCGAGGCCGCCGCCATCCACGGCGAGTCCACGCTGGAGGAGACCGACCTGGACGACGACGAGATCGAGGCCATCGTCGAGACCGCCCGCGAGAACGTTTCCGTCCCCTACGTCAACGTCACCGGCTACGTGGATCTGGAGTGTCCGGACCACGACGGTGTCGACATAATCAAGGAGGCGCTCAAGGCCGCCGAAGGGAACGGCGAGGTGCCCGACGAGATCGAACTCGAAGTCACTTACGTCGGTTCGCCGGAGTACCGCATCCAGGTACAGGCGCCCGACTACAAGACCGCCGAGGGCGCGCTCGAAGACAGCGCCGCCCGAGCCAGTACGGTCGTCGAGGATCACGGTGGGACCGCGACCTTCCACCGCGAGCGCCACGAAGACGACGAGTAGCGTGAAATCCGACATCCGCGTCTGTGGGGCCTGGGAGTCCGAACACGACCGGCCCGTGTACACGCTCGGAGACACCTGTCCCGAGTGTGGTGCCGACGCGGTCAACAGCGCCCCGGCGCCGTTCGATCCTGCGGACCCGTACGGCTCGTATCGACGTTCTCTTAAGCGCCGCCGCCGAGAATAGGCGGTATGGACGAATACGACGTCGAGACCGTCGCCGACCCCGACCTTGACGAGCCAGTACTCGTCGAGGGGCTGCCGGGCGTCGGACACGTGGGCAAACTCGCCGCTGAGCACCTGCTGGAGGAACTGGAGAGCGAGCTGGTTCGTCGGGTCTACTCGACGCATTTCCCGCCACAGGTCAGCGTCGACGAGGGGCGCGCCGAACTGGCCGCAGCGGAGTTCTACGCCGTCACGCCCGAGGACGGCCAGGACATGCTCGTCCTCTCGGGCAACCACCAGGCACAGGACACCCAGGGGCACTACGGCCTGACCGATACGTTCCTCGACGTCGCCGAGAGTTTCGGCGTCGAACACGTGTTCGCGCTCGGTGGCGTTCCCACGGGGGAACTCATCGAAGAGTACGACGTCCTCGGTGCGACCACGACCGACGAGTTCGCGGAGACGCTGACCGACGCCGGCGTCGAGTTCCGCGAGGACGAACCTGCCGGCGGTATCGTCGGCGTCTCGGGACTGCTCCTGGGACTGGGCAAGCGCCGTGACATCCCCGCAGCCTGTCTGATGGGCGAGACCTCGGGCTATCTGGTCGACCCCAAGAGCGCACAGGCAGTCCTGGAAGTGCTCCAGACGGTCGTGGGATTCGAGGTCGACTTCGGCTCCCTGGAGGAGCGTGCCGACGAGATGGAGGAGGTCGTCCGGAAGATCCAGGAGATGGAACAGCAGAACGCGCCGGCGCCCTCCGACGAGGACCTGCGCTACATCGGGTAGCGAGAATTTCTTTAGGGCTCACCCCCAACACGAGGCCGTGCAGGCCCAGGTGATCACGCTCCCGAACTGGTTCGTACTCGGCCTGATACTCGGCGCTATCGGGAGCGTCGTCGTCGCGGGCCTGTTCGTCGCGGCGAACCGGCTGTTCCCCGCCGAGCAGGAGGCCCGGCGGATGCGAGATGGTGGCGAGGAGCGACGCCGCACGGAACTGCGGGAGTACCTGCAGGCCATCGACGAGCAGTTCGCCGAGAACCACTTCGTCGAGGGGCAACACGTGGCCTTCTATCTGCCCAAACGCGACGTGGCTATCACGTTCGACGCCAGGGCCTACTACCGGATCGAACGCTCGCCGACGCACCCAGTACTCGTCGAACACGAGATGCCGGGCATCCATCTCGGCACCCGACTGCCCTTCGAGGTGCCGGAAGTGACACTCGAGCCCGATCCGGATCGGTCGGGTGATCCGGCATTACGGGCGTTCGAGGAACTCGGACTGGAGTACGGGGCCAGCACCCACGAGATCAAGTCGGCCTACCGCGAGCGGGTCAAGGAGGTCCACCCGGACCACGGCGGCGACGAGGACGAGTTCAAACGGGTCCGGGAGGCCTACACGATGGCCAAACAGCACGCGGCGGCCTAGATGCCCTGGCTCATCAGGTGACTCCGGAGCAGGTCGGCCTCCTTGCTGCCGGCGACGGGATTGACGAGCACGACCACGTCGTCGTCGGCGAAGGCGCCCCTGTCGGCCAGTTCGCGAGCGCCAGCGACCGCAGTCCCGCCGGTCGCACCCACCTCGGGACCGAGTTCACAGCCGTCGACGGCGCCCTGGAGGATGGCTTTGTCGTCGACGGTGGCCGCGCCGCCGCCGGAGGATTCGACGGCGCCGAGGGCGGCATTCCCGGCGGCAGGGTCGGGGACTTCCAGGGGACCGACGATGGTGTCGGGATGTTCGACGGGCACCGGGTCGGTCTCGTCGCCGATCCACGCGTCGGCGACGGGCGCACAGTCCTCGGGCTGGACGGCGTACAGTTCGGGTTCGTGGTCGACGAGGCCGGCCGCGGCGGCGCCGGCGAACCCGCGTTCCAGCCCGACGAGCGTCTCGCCGTGTCCGGTCGGGTGGACGACGGCGTCCGGCGCAGTCCACTCAAGGTCGGCCACCGTCTCGACGGCGACGGGTTTGGCGCCCTCGACGCGGAACGGGTGCCCCGGCGCGACGCTGTAGCGGTCGCCACTGCTCTCTTCGAAGGCCGCGACGGCGTCGTCGTAGCGGCCCTCGACGACGCGCATGTCGCCGCCGTGGACGTTGACCATCGCCTTGTTCAGGAACGGACACCGCGAGGGGACGTAGCCCTTCGAGTCGACGTCGGCACGGGCGGCGTAGGCGGCGGCAGCCTGTGCGGCGTTGCCCGTCGATGGCGTCGCTACGGCGTCGGCGCCCGATTGAACGGCAGCGGTCACGGCCGCCGAGAGCTTCCGATCGGCGAGCGAGCCGGTGGTGTTGCGGCCCTCGTCTTTGACGTAGGCGGCCGCGACGCCGAGTTCGTCCGCCAGATTCGGGACGGCGACCAGCGGGGTCCCGCCCTCGTCGATGCTGACGAGCGTCTCGGTGTCGAACGGGAGCAGCGCCGTCGACCGTGCGGTCCTGCCCGAGAGGGCCGCGGGCGTCAACTCGGATGCGTCGTAGTCGCCGACGAGGATGCCGCCACAGTCCGGGCACCGTGTCGCGTCGGTGTCGGCCGAGTGCCCGCACGCGGTACAGCTGAGGCCACGGAACGTCGCTGTCGTCTCCATGGTCGACACTGTGGCCGGGAGCCACAAATACTGTCGGTCACGGTCCAGCACGCTCTTGTCCGGCGGCCCACAATGGCCGCCAATGACAGACGTCGTCGTCGCCGGTGGCGGACTGGCTGGACTGGTCGCCGCGCGCCACCTCGCCGAGTCGGGACAGGACGTGACCGTCTTCGAGGACCGCGAGGCCGTCGGTGGACGGGTCAGAACTGCCCACGAGGGCGGGTACACGTTCGACCGAGGGTTCCAGGTGCTGTTCTCGGCGTATCCGGCCGTCCAGCGGGAACTCGACGTCGAGGCGCTCTCCCCGCGGCCGTTCACGCCCGGCGCGACAATCGCGCGTCCGAACCACCGCTCGGTGCTATCGGACCCGCTGCGGAAACCGACGGCGGCCGTCGAGACGCTGTTCAACCGGGACGTCGGGACCGCCGACAAACTCCGCCTGTTCACGCTCCAGCGGAAACTGGCTCGACGTGACACGGAGTCGATCCTGCAAGGCGGCGGGAAGACCATCGCGGACTACCTCGCCGACGAGGGGTTCTCACAGCAGTTCGTCGACCGCTTCGCCGCGCCGTTCTACGGCGGCATCACGCTGGACCGGTCGCTGGGCACGGACAGCCTCGTCTTCGAGTACACCTACAAGATGCTGAGCGAGGGCGAGATATTCGTCCCGGCCGAGGGGATGCAGGCGATGCCCGAACAGCTGGCCGACCGTGCGCGGGCGGCCGGCGCCACCATCGAGACCGACCGCTCGGTTGCGACGGTCTCCGGCGACGACGGCGAAGCCACCGTCGAGGTGGGCGGCGAGACGATCACCGCCGACGGTGCCGTCGTCGCGACCGACCCACAGACGGCGGCGGACCTGACCGGCGTACCGGGTATCTCGACGGACATCCTCGGCTGTGTCACCCAGTACTTCGCGCTACCGACGAACCGCGCACCGGACATGGGCAAACGGATCGTGCTGAACGCAGCGGACGACCGGCCCAACACGGTCGCGCCGATGTCCGCCGTCGCGCCGGAGTACGCGCCCGAGGGGATGGAACTGTACAGCGCGACGTTCCTCGGGTCGCCTGATGACGACGACACCGACCTCGCGGCCGCGGTCGGTGAGGCGCTGGGGTCGTGGTACCCGGCGGCGAGTTTCGACGACCTCGAACTGCTGCGGACCGACCGGGTTCCACTTGCTCAGTTCGCCCAGCCGCCGGGGTTCCGCACCGGTCTCCCGGACCCCGACGCGCCGGAGGGGCCGGTCGTTCTGGCCGGCGACTACACCCGCTGGTCCTCGATTCAGGGCGCACTGGAGAGCGGGCGGGTCGCGGCCGACCTGCTCACTGCGTGAGGTCGAAATCGTAGCTACCGCTCAGAAAATGGTTGTCGCCGTCGAGAACGCCGGCGGCGGTCTATACGACCGGACCGCCGCTATTCGTGTTTCCCTCGTGGTCGTGGCCCTCCTCGGAGGTCAGCACTTCCGAGACGTACTTGATCGTCGCGAAGTACAGTGCCAGCAGCGAGAGCAGCGTAATCCCGATGAGTGCCAGTGCAGCACCAGTCTGAACCATGTTCGGCTGTCCACCGCGATTCCTCAAATACCTACCGTTACAGCATTCGGCGGAACTCCCCCAGCGGCGGGAACGAGAGGGTCTCGCGGCGACCCTCGTCCCAGACGACCGGTTCCAGCCCGTCGGCGTCGGTCACGAGCGGCGACTGGAACTCCGCGGCGTGCATCTCGTTGACGACGACGCCGGCGTTGAGCGCGTTGAACGACGGGAGCATCACCACTTCGCTGCCGCGGTACTGCGCGGCCCCGACCAGATAGCAGGGCCGGCGCTGGCCCTCGATGACGATGGTCGGGTGGTCGTGGCCGACGACGTATCGGTCTGCTTCGACGCCCGGCTCCTCGTGGCCGTGACAGACGACCGTCTCGCCGATCCGGTAGGTCGACTCGGTGGGACCGTCCCAGACCTGGTCGAGCATCGTGTCGTGGTTCCCGGGGACGACGACGAGGCGGGCGCCAGCGTCCCGGCATGCGCGACGGAGGCCGACGACGGTGTCGTCGACAGTTCTCGGAACGGTCTGGAACGAGTGCAGCAGGTCCCCGGCGACCACCACCTCCTCGGGGTCGTGGCGCTCGACCAGCGACGTGAACCGGTCGACCATCTCCGTGTTCGACCCGACCGGCAGTTCCAGGGAGCCGCCGGTGCCCCGGCCGACGTGGAGGTCCGCGACGACGAGCGTCCCGTCGAGCACGAGCGCTCGGTCGTCGTACGTGATGGTGGCGGGTGCCGGCATACGGTCGGTCTCGGTGGCGGGGGCACAAAGCCGTGACGCACCCGCTGTCGGTGGGGTTTTAGGCACCGCCGTCCCTTGGACCGGTATGGTCGACGTCCTCGAGAACAAGCGAGCCGCCACCCGGTTTCGGGTCCTTGTCGCCATCGCACAGCGACAACCCGCGGTCAGTCAGGGAGAAGTCGCAGAGGCCGTCGGCGTCACGAGTCAGGCCGTCAGCGAGTACATCCGGGACCTGGTCAGCGACGGCCTCGTCGAGAAGGAGGGGCGCTCGCGCTACCGGGTCACCAAAGAGGGGGTCGACTGGGTGTTCCAGTCGGCGACGGACCTTCAGCGGTTCGTCGACCACGTCACCGGCGACGTCCTGGGCAGCGTCCAGGAGGACGCCGCCATCGCCGAGGCCGACGTGACGGAGGGCCAGACCGTCACGCTCTCGCTCTCGGAGGGGCTGTTGCACGCCCGGCCCGGCGACGACGGTGGCGCGACCGGCGTCACGACGACCGATGCCGACGCGGGCGACGTGGTCGGCGTCACGGGGTTCGAGGGTGTCATCGACCTCGATCCGGGCCACGTCAGCGTGATCCAGGTCCCGACGATCAGATCGGGGCGAGTGGAGGACCACGACGAACTCGCGGCTGCCTGTGCGGACGTCCCGCTCGTGACCGCTGCAGGCGTCGAGGCCGTCTCGGCGCTCCGGGAGGCCGGCGTCGAGCCCACGACGTACTTCGCACCGGGCGAGGTCGCCGCCGACGCCGCCTCTCGTGGACTGGACGCCGTCGTCGTCGCCACCCAGAACACCGTCGGGCGGGTCACCGACGCGCTCCGCGACGCCAACGTCGAGTACGACGTCACCCAGTGACCGGCGGCAGGCACCGACGTTTTTTACGCGCCCGGTCGTCGGTTCGGCCATGAGCGACGAGTCCACCGACACCGAGGCGGCAGTCGTCGAGTTCCTGGCGGCCGCGGACGCCGCCTACGAGGATTACGAGAAGGGGTACAGCGACGCCGACGCCACGCTCCGGCAACTGGAGAGCGCTATCGACGACCTTCGAACGTCGGTCGAGGAGTGAGCGCCGTTCCGGGAACGCGCTCGTCACTGCATCCCGCCTCGCCCACGCGGATTCGGGAAGAATTATCGGGCCGGCCCCCACTGGGTCGAGTATGACAGGGTTCTCCAGTCGTGTCGAAGCGGTCTCCATCTCCGGTATCCGCGAGGTATTCGAGGCAGCGGGCGAGGACGCAATCAACCTCGGGCTGGGCCAGCCTGACTTCCCCACGCCCGAGCACGCCCGCGAGGCGGCCGTCGACGCTATCCGCGCGGGGCAGGCCGACGCCTACACGTCCAACAAGGGTACCGAGGAACTGCGCGAGGCCATCGCGGCCAAGCACGCCCGGGACAACGACCTCGACGTCGACCCGGCCGACATCATCGCCACTTCAGGAGGGAGCGAGGCGCTCCATATCGCGCTGGAGGCCCACGTCGACGCCGGCGAGGAGGTCATCTTTCCCGACCCTGGGTTCGTCTCCTACGACGCGTTGACCCATCTGGCAGGCGGGACGCCGAACCCCGTCGGCCTGCGCGAGGACCTCACGTTGGACCCGGCGACCGTCGAGGACGCCATCACGGACGATACCGCGGCGTTCGTCGTCAACTCCCCGGCCAACCCCACCGGCGCGGTCCAGTCGCCCGAGGACATGCGCGCGTTCGCCCGCATCGCCGAGGAGCACGACGTCCTCTGTGTCTCCGACGAGGTGTACGAACACCAGGTCTTCGAGGGCGAGCACCGCTCGCCGGCGGAGTTCACCGACTCGGGTAACGTCGTCGTCGTCAACGCCTGCTCGAAGGCCTACTCGATGACCGGGTGGCGCCTGGGGTGGGTCACTGGCTCGACCGAGCGCATCGAGCGGATGCTCCGGGTCCACCAGTACGCCCAGGCGTGTGCCTCGGCACCGGCCCAGTACGCGGCCGAAGCGGCACTGACGGGGCCACAGGAACCGGTCGCCGAGATGCGCGAGGCCTTCGAACAGCGCCGAGACGTCCTGCTCGATGGGCTCGCGGAGATGGGGCTGGAGTGTCCGACGCCGAAGGGTGCCTTCTACGCCATGCCGAAAGTGCCCGAGGGCTGGGTCGACGAAGTCATCGATCGCGGTGTCGTCGTGGTTCCGGGCGACGCCTTCGGCGAACGCGGGGCCGGCTATGCGCGGATCTCCTACGCGACCGATATGGAGACACTCGAAGACGCCATCGAGGTCATGGCCGAGGCAACCGCGGCCGTCAAGTAGCTACCCGAGTTCCAGCGTCTCGATGTAGCGGACGAACGACTCCAGTGCGGGGTTGCCGTGGTAGTGGACCACCTTCGCGTCGCTGTCGTACTCGAGAATTCCCAGCTCGGACAGTTTCGGGAGGTGGGTGTGGGTCAGCGATACCATCACCGACTCCCGTGACTCGGGAGCCTCACGCACCGGGATCGACCGCTCGCGGACGACCACCTGGTCGACGATATCGTCCAGCGGGATCTCTTCGTCCGTCCGGTCCTTGAGGTGATAGAGCAGTGTCCGGCGCCTCGGGACCGAGATGAGGTTCAGCGCCTGGTCGAACGAGTAGGGGATGGGAATCGTCTCCGGGCGGTCGGGGTCCCACTTCCCGACACCGCCCGGCGGCGCACCGGACTCCCTGAACGTCGGCGCGTCGTCTGGCCGGTCGGCCCCGAGGACGGTCCAGCCGGTCTCGCAGTCGTACTCCAGGACGCTGTCGTACAGCGGTCGGAACAGTTCGACCGTCTCCTCGCTGTGGGCCGTCGGGTCCATGTGGTGGTGGGCGACGGTATCCGTGCGCTCGCAGACGTCGTTGAGCGCGTTCACCACGGAGATGACGTCGTCGCGCGCGAACGGGCGCAACAACCCGGTCACCGAGTGGAAACAGAGTGCCGACGACTCCGGTGTCTCGTCCCACCTGCCCAGTATCTGTGCAGTGGCCGCCACGAGATCGACGAGTTCCGCGTCCGACGCGAGCACTTCCAGATCGATCTCGGGAAACGCGTCGGTGCCGGCGGCCTGTGACCCCTTCGACCGATCTCCGCTGGCGTCGATCATGGCCGCCCGTCGGGGTCGGCTGTCGTCGAGGCGTTGTTGCCACACCGAGAGGCGCTCGTCCGGTGTCGCATCGACAGTGACGCTGAGCACGTTCGAGTTCTCCGGTACGTCTACCGTGAGCAGGTCGATACAGGCCGCGTCGTCCCCGTCTTCGCCGGTCGGGACTAACAGCAGGACCGTCGTCGGGTCCGCCAGCAAGGTGCTCACCCCAGCGTCGGCCTCGTTCATTCGACGGCACGTATGCTGTCGCCAGGTAAAAATGTATCACCAGGTAAACTGTCCACCAGGGTCATGGATGGGGCCCGAATTTGGAACAGTCTCGGAAGAGAGTTCGAACAACGGTTATGACGGTGGCGTGGTTCCGACTAGCCGAATCAGGTGTGTCGCACGTACACGAGACGGGCATCGGACGCGGAGACGGGGCGACCGGAGAGAGACAGCGTTATAATCGAGGCACGAGGAAAACGTGTCAAGACAGTGCGATGGAGAAGGCGCTCTGGTACCTGTTGACGGCGACGCGCGGCGGAGCCAACCGGGCGCGCATCATCGACGCTCTTTCTGACCGACCGATGAACGCAAACGAACTGGCCGACGAACTCGACGTGGGGTACAAGACGATCCGCCACCACATGGAGCAACTCGAAGAACACGACGTCGTCGAGTCGGGCGACGAGGACTACGCGAAACTGTACTTCCTCACCGACCGGTTCGACAAGTACCGTGACACCTTCGAAGAGATCGTCGAGCAGATGGACACATGAACGGGCGTACGACACACCGACACCGGACTGGATGGACGGGACAGGCCGACGACCCGGGGGTGGGCCGCTGATGGCGATGGGACCGCTCATCACGGCAGCGGCCGTGCTGGCGGGGATCAACGTGGTACTCCTGCTCCCGCTGGTAGGGATCTGGGCGCGTAACTACGCGACGTTCAGGACCGGCCTGGTCGCCGGATTGCTCGCGTTCGCCGTAGCGATGCTCGCGGAGAACGCCATCGCCGTCTACTTCTTTTTCTCGATGCAGAGCTTCTACGCCGGCGACCCCCACGTCCAGGAGGCGGTGCTGGTGTTGCGCTCGCTCCAGTTCGTCGCCATCGCGGGCCTGAGCTACACGACCCTGCGCTGACGCCACGGAATCCGAAGGGTGGATACTGGTCGGGTTCATACTGTGGGTCGATGGAACACCTCGCCCCGTCGAACGTGCCACTGTACGACACAGTCGACGAGCAACAGGACATCTGGCAACGGTGTGCGGATCGGGGACAGCCGGTGCTCGCGATCCGTCTCGGCGAACGCGGGTATATCGTCCGCTACGACCTCCAGCATCTCGACGTCGAACTGTCGACGGAGACCGTCCAGAAACTCCGGAACCGAGTCCGATCACGCCGGCCGTACCCGACGGGAACAGATCCGGTCTCGGAGACGGAGGGCGTCGGCGGCGAGACCGGCCCGGTCGCGGGCGAACTCCACGTGTCGACCGAGCACGCAGCCAGAGAACTGGCCTCCCACATCTCGCCGTTCGTACTGACACGGGACAACTGGGTCTGAGTCGCCGCGCCGGCGACCGCACGAGACTTTTTGCCCTATCGCTCCGTTGTCGACGTATGGCAATCTCCCGACACGACACGGGGATTTCGGCGGCGGGACGGGCTCTCTGGTCGCAGGTCCACCCGGTGTTCATGCTCCCGCCACTGGCGACGTCGCTGTTCGGCGCGCTCCTGGCGGGTGGTGTCGACCTGCGCGTGGCCGCCCTGCACGCCGGCGCGATGTTCTTTGCCGTCTACACCGCCCACGTCAAGGACGGCTACGTCGACTTCTACGTCCGGGGCGAGGACGACGACCACCCGCTGACGAGCACCGCGTGTCGGGGGGCGCTCGTCGGCGCTGGGGTCGCGTTCACGGCCTGTACCGCTGGCCTGTGGGCACTGGTCGGGCCCGTGGCGGCGCTGGTCACCGTGCCGACGTGGCTCATCGGTTACACGCACGCCCCGCAACTCGATATGAACCCGGTCGGGGCGACGATGGGCTACCCGACGGGCATCGCGCTCGCGCTGCTGGGTGGCTATTACGCCCAGGTGACGGCGTTCTCGCCCCGCGTGGCTGGCCTGGCCGTGGTGTTCCTCGTGCTGTTGACCGGCATCAAGGTCATCGACGACGAACAGGACTACGACTACGACTCCAGCATCGACAAACGGACCGTCGCCGTCGTGCTGGGCCCCAAACGGGCGCGTCACCTTGCCGTCGGACTACTCGTCGGCGCGATGGCCGGTGTGGTGGCGCTGGCGGCCGTGCTACCCACGGTGCCACCGACCGCCGCCGGAGCGGGTGTCGTCTTCGGTGCCGTCGCCGCCTTCGCACACCGTGCGGACTCCGAACTGGCGACGATGCTACTCATCCGTGGTTCGTACCTTTTCCTGGCGGTGTTAGTGGCTGCGGTGTGGTTCCAGCCACTGGGCTAAATGGGTGCGGAACGGTCACCCACACTCGATCGTCACTACTCTATCTAGTTCGACGCTGACGCTCTCGCTGGCAGCGAAGATGTCGATCGTGTACTGTCCGGCGGCCGTCGTGTTCTCACAGTCGACCATCACCTCAAACGCAGTCCGCTCGCCACTGTCCACGGTATCCATATCGTTCCAGGATTCGATTGCGGGCGGGCCCTCGAGGTCGCTCCGGACGAAATCGTAGCGGATTTTGATCTCCATCGGGAACCGGTTCGTGATTGTTAGAAGGGAAACATTACTCTCGTTCCCCGAAACCGTCACTGGCTCCGGGTGTTCGATCCCCAGGTAGGCGTCCGGATCCTCGGCGACCCTGATCTCGACCGTCCGGTCGGCGCCGATCGTGCTGACGCCGCCGGTCTGGACCGTCAGCGAGGCGACGACGAGCGCCACGCCGACGAGGAGGGCGACCCGTCTCCCGTTCATCGTTCGCCCACCTCCGGCGGGTCCGCGGTGCTTCCCAGTCGGAGTTGCGAGTGGTTGAGGTACGTATGAACGCTGGCAGAGACGAAGAAGGCCACGACGAGAAACAGCGCACAGGAGAAGTCCGGAACACTAGCAGCGGGACCGATATCGAAACCGACACCGACGAGTGCGACGATTCCAACCATCGAGAGCCCGACGTAGTACAGGCTCCAGGGGATGTCGACACCAGGCACCACGTCGAGGTACACTTCCAGATCGGAGACGGCATCGGCCAGCGCGACCGTCTCCCGCTGGCGGTCGTACTCGACGAACCCCTCGGCGTCCATCTTCGGCAGGTGGTGCTGATGGAGGGCTGTCTTGACCCGCTTGGTCTCTGTCGAGGTGAGCCCGTCGATGGGTTTCTCGTTCTCCCAGGCGGCGACGTGTTCCGCGAGTTCACGGAGGTAGACGCGTCGATCGCAGTTCTTGAGATAGTGGAAGACGAACCGTCGTCGATTGTTGCTCAGGATCTCGAAGACCGCGTTCTCGGAGGGTGTTTGACCAGTGCTATTAGTCCCCGCTCCCGTGTACTTGACATCGGCTTTGCTCATAGTCCCTGAGTGGCTCTCACAGCGACGCCGCCGATACGCACTCGCCGACCCGTTATAGTTAGAGACCTGACAATCCCGTGAACGAGCGGCTTACTCGCTTCGTTGTACTACTCCGCGAAACCGACATCCGGTAAGTCGGCGCTATCGAACCGAAAAGAGGGTTTGCGAGGCGAATGCGCCGGTTTCGCCCCCGCAAAGAGCCATTGGGTACTGTCACTGGTCTATACAAAAGGGGTGATGCCACGTGGCATAACGTGAGCACCCCCGGCCGTGGTGTCGGATGCGTGATTGGTCGGACGGGTGTGCAAACGGAGACCAAAATAATGCAACGACGCAAATTCCTGGTCGGACTTGGATCGCTTGCTGCTGGTGCCAGTGCCGTGATGGGGACTGGTGCTATCACAGAAACGAGTATGGAACGTGGTGTTCGCGGACGGGTCGCTGCTGACGGCCCCAGCAGTGCGTACGTGGCGATCAATCCACTGTCTATCAACGGCGAACATCTCGAATTCCGGTCGAATGGAGAGATGCGCCTGTTCTTCGGGGATATCGGAAGCGGTGGCGCTGGCCTCAACCCCGATTCGGACAACCGATTTGACGGGATCTTCGAGGTGGAAAATCAGAATCCATCCGGTAACTCGGTCCACGAGTACTGGCTCTGGATCGAGAATTCGACCTCGAGACTGACGTTCTACCGGGACAGTGAGCCCGCCAATTCGCTTGAAGGTATCGGTAACGCTGAGAGTATGGGGATGGGTGACGACGATCCCGTGCGACAAGTTGTTGGTGTCCATGTTGATCTAACTGACTCCGGACTGTCTGCAGGAGACAGCCTCTCGTCACTGGTCGACGCGGACGACGAGTTCGTCATCCACATGGAGAAGACGAACGGGTCCCCGCCCTGATCGACCGAGTATCAGCGGGAGTGTAACCTAATTACCCCCTCATTTCTTCCGACCCAAATTGTCGATACGCTTCCTCTGATAGGCGGTCGATAACTATTGAAGGTATCTCTCTATGGAGTTCTATGACCGTCAGGGCCGCTCTCTCGCGAGTTGTGACCGCAGCGCTTCTCGTTACCATCGTCGCGCTCCTGCTCAGCGGATGGCTCGGTCAACCGGTCCTGTTCGGGTACGTGGCGACCGATAGTATGAGTCCGACACTCCAACCGGGTGACGGATTCGTCGCGATACCGTCCGCGGTCGCTGGGCCAGTAGACCAGGGAGACGTCGTCACCTTCCGGGCGGAGGTACTTCACGACGGGGGCCTCACCACGCACCGCGTCATTGGGGAGACCGATCACGGGTATATTACGAAAGGAGACGCGAATCCGATCCCGGATCAGTCTGGCTCCGGCGAGCCCCCCGTCCGTGACGAGCAGGTGGTCGCGAAGGCGTTGCAGATCCACGGTACTGTCGTCGTCATCCCACGGCTCGGACAGGCCGTCACCGGAACGCAGACGATCTTAGAACGCGTCCAGCGTCATTTCGCCGGATTCGTCGGGTCCCGGACGCTCCTGGGAACACAGGGGTTCGCCACCCTCATCGCCATCGTCATGCTGGGACTGTACGGCGCAGACGTGCTCCGTGAGTGGTTCAGCGCCCAGTCGAAGTCCCGCGAACGGTCGTCCAAGCGCGATACAGGCTTGAACGTACGGGTTCTTCTGATAGTATTCACACTCACTATCGTCACCGCGATGACGGTCGGCATGGCGGCTCCGTCCGGGTATCACGAGTTTCACACGATCAAATCAGGCACTGAAGCCGCGACGCTACACGTTTCGAACAGCGCGTTCCTCCCGATGGTCGTCTATCTCGAACCGGGTAGCCAGAAGATCGAGACCTCGTCTAACCGCCTAACAGTTGGGCCCCACTCCACGGAGGAGGTGACGGCATTTATCTCACCGTCACAGGGTCCTCACGACTCCCGTCGGTATCTCGGCGAGCATCGATACTTCGCGCTCCTCCCCCAGGACGTTCTCAGCCATCTCTATCGGTACCACCCGTGGGCGCCGATCCTCGCTATCGATGCGCTCGTCGCTATCCCGTTCTACCTGTTCGGCGTTCGACTCGTGGGAACGGGTCGTGCTCGCAATCGCTCACGTGGCCGTGAGCTCTCCGTATTCGCCCACCTCCGTAGACAATTCAGGAAGCTCTACTGATCGAGATACCGTGGGATGAAACAGGACGACCTCGGACCCGACGCTGAAGTAGTAGGCGCTGGCGTCACGAAGGACCCGCTCGTCCCAGATTGGCCAGTGTCTCTGCTGCTGCGAGCTTTGTCGGCGGAAAGGTATCCCTTGTCCCGTCCCTGAAGACGGTACTCTGATCATAGCAATAGTCGTGTTCTGTCAATACTCTCGTCAGATGGCATCAATTACGAACCTTCCGCGGAGGCCGCTGGGCGCACCGGATATCGCGAAACTCGGGAGCAGAGAGCAGGTCGATGTCGTGCCATATGGCGGGCTCGGAGACGACGAGAACATCGAGATCTACGCCATCAAGCTCGCCGTCGACGACACGGCGTATGCGCTCGGGTTCGACGACGACGCCGGCGAATGGACTCACATACTGACCGTGGACGCAGCCGACCGCCAATCAGCGGACGAGCAACTAGATTCGGCTCTCGACGCGTGGGCGATCCAACACTACAGCGAGGATTTCGACGTCGTGAAGCCGCTGTGAATCACGGCTTCCACACAGACACCATACAACCAAAGCCAGTCTCGTCCACTGTGTCCTGGGGTAATCCCCACCAACCGATGAATATGGTATAAATAACAATTCTTCAATGGGACGCCGAAGAGGTAATGTCGAGACGCTGGCTCCGTCTGCGTTCTCTCTTCGACAGACAGTTCGCAACTGTCCTCGTCGGACTACTGATCCTCGCACTCCTTGGTGGCTGGCTCACCTACGGTGCTCACGTCGAACCTGGGACGACGACGGAAGAACGGGTCGCGACTTCGTGGTCGATGACTGCCAACTATGAGCACCGGGCGACAGTCACGGAATCGAACCCGATCTACGACAACGGAACGGAACTGTCGAATCGGTCGGTGTATCTCGCGTTCGCCGCGCCGGTGTTGAACGGGAGTTTCGTCTTCGACTACAACGCGAGCGACAGCGGGCAACTCGACGTGGCGGTCGTGGAACGGGCGGTGGTCCGCTCGGTTGAACGGGATCGCGAACAAACGACCGAGGTGTGGAGCCGGACACGCACGCTCACCACTGCGCGTGTCGATTCGCTGTCGCCTGACGACACGATGCGAGTCCCGTTCAGCGTCGATGTCAACCGAACGATGAACCGGACCGAACAGATCGAGGAACAACTGGGTCGACCACCTGGCGATCCGCGGATGGAAATCGTCTCGCTCGTACGCATCACCGGCACCGTCAACGGCCAGTCCGTGAACCGGACGATGGAGTACGTGCTCCCGATCGCCTTCCAGTCAGCAACCTACCGTGTCAACGCCACGGCTAGCACGCAGGAGTTCCAGACGACCGAGACCGTCCAGGTCCCCCGCGAACCGAGCACTCTCGAAACCGTCGGCGGGCCCGCGCTGATCGGGCTCGCGTTCGTCGCGCTTACCGCTCTCGTGGTCGCGCGGACGCGCAACGGCCTCGCGCTGACCGACGTCGAGCGGCAACGGCTCACCTACGAGGACGAAAGAGAGACCTTCGACGATTGGATCACAACTATCGAACTGCCGCCCGACGTTCACGACCTGCCAGAAGCGCGGGCGGCGTCGCTGGGTGACCTCGTGGACTTCGCGATCGACACCGACAACAGCGTCGTCGAGGCCCCGGATGGCCAGTCGTACCACGTGGTCCACGACGGGTACTGCTACACCTACGAGCCGCCGGCTGCCCCGACGGAGACGCCGGGTGAAGACCCGGAGATAGCTGCACCAGCAGAGGGAGTAGCCGATGGGTCCGAGGGCCCCGACGACGAATCGGAGGCGTCGAGTCCGCTCGGCGGCGACGACGCGTAGCAGTCCCACCGACCGGTGGGGCGACAGCTGGGGGCCGCGGCGGCGACGAGCGAGAGTACGGCCGTTCTCAGTTATCACTTATTATCTTCACCACGGCTCCCTCTTCCAGTTCCGTCTCGTCACTGATTCGCCGGTTCGCTCGGGCATCGACCGCGTGAGTGTAGCCCTCGCCGATGTCGGAGTGGACGGCATACGCGAGGTCCTTCGGCGTCGAGCCCTGCGGAAGGAGGAAGGCGTCCGGGAGGACGTTGCCCTGGCCGTCGGTCCACTTCGTGTCGTTCTGGACCGGGTAGGCCGTGAAGTAGTCGAGCAGACCGTAGACGGCGGTGTCCAGCGCTTGCTGGACGCCGGTGCCGCCCCACTGGTGCATCACCTCGCGGATGCGATCGAGTCCTTCGCGCTGCTGGTCGCTGACGTCGCCGACGATCTCGAAGTCATCGTCGCCCGGATCGTAGTCGATGGCGCCGGCCTTCGCGGCCTTCCGCAGTGCCAGTTCGCCGTCCGCGGTGGCGGGGACGACGACCTCGGCGGCCTCCCGTAGCCGGTCGATGTTGCCCTCGGGCGCGATGTCGGCCTTGTTGGCGACGACGGCGATCGGTTTCGTCCGGCGTCGGATGTCGCTGGCCAGTGTCTCCCGGTGGTCGTCGGTCCAGGCGATGGGATCGTCGGGATACTCCATCTCTCGGAGCGTACGGGCCACGTCCAGTTCGGTCGCGCCGACGCCGGCGAGCATGTCCGTCAGCGCCTCGTCGATGTCGAAGTCGGGCGAGCGGGAGGCGCGTTCGACCGACTCCCAGTTCCGGTCGACGATGCTGGCGAGCCACAGGTCCATCTCCCGCTCGACGAAGTCGACGTCCTCGACGGGGTCGTGTTCGCCGACTTCGACGGGTTCGCCCTCCTCGTTGGTCCCGCCAGAGGCGTCGACGACGTTGAGGATGACGTCGGCGTTCGTCAGTTCGTCGAGGAACTGGTTGCCCAGCCCGCGCCCCTCGTGGGCGCCGGGGACGAGACCGGCGACGTCGATGAGTTCGATCGGGACGTACCGTTTCCCGTCGTGACAGTGCTCGTCCCCACACCGCTCGTCGCGATCCAGACAGGGGCAGTCGGTCCGGACGTGACTGACCCCGCGGTTAGCGTCGATGGTCGTGAACGGGTAGTTCCCGACGTCCACGTCGGCCATCGTCGCCGCCTTGTAGAAGGTCGACTTCCCGGCGTTCGGTTTGCCGGCAAGCGCGATCGAGAGCATGCTATCGCATACCGCAGTCTGGGAAAAGGGGGTTTCGGTTTCGCAGGTGTCGCTGGTGGGAGACCTACTCGGCCGGTTCGACCCGCTCGTCGTCCTCGGTCGCCTCGTCCGTGGTGGAGTCGGACTCGCTCTCGCCCACAGCGTCGGACTCGTCGTTGGTTCCCGCGTCGGCCTCCTCGACGGCGTTGTCGGTCTCGGCGGTCGCCCCTGTCTCGTCGTCGGCCGCCAGTTCCTCGGCCATCTCCGCCATCGCTTCGGCGGATTCGTCCGGACGCTCGATGACCGCCTCGGTATGCATCCGCATCTCGCCGCGGGCACGGATGGTTCCGTCGACGGTCGCGTTCTCGTGGAGGTCGACGTTGTCGGCCGAGATATCGCCCCAGACCTTCACCCCGGGACCGACACGGACGTCACCGTTGCGGGTGGTCACGTCGCCCTTGATCTCGGTCCCGCGGCCGACGGCGATATCTTCGCGGGCGCGGAGGCTGCCGAAGACGGTGGTATCACGGCCGACCTCCAGGGACTCCGCACGGATGTTGCCGTGGAGTCGGCAGTCGTCGCCGACGGTCGCCGGCGTCGAGACCTGCCAGGTGTCGTCGGAGACGGTCGCGCCCCGCGGGATCAACACTGGGTCGTGGTCGTCGGCGCCGTTGCCGAGCACCTCGTCGACGACCTCCTGTGCGGCCTCGTCCTCGCCGATGCGGAGCAACTGTGAGAGGTAGACGAACAGGAAGACGATGGTCGGCATCGGGTTGCGGATGACGATCCAGCCGTTGGCCTCGAATCCCTCCTCGATGTCGACGTCGTCGCCGATGTCCAGATCGCCTGCGACACGCAACTCGCCGCCGACGTGGACGCGCTCGCCGATGTAGGCGTCCTCGCCGACGAGGACGTTCTCGGCGACGTCACACCACATATCGAGTCGACAGTCGCCTTCGGCCTCGATGTGGCCGCCGAAGCGGACGCGCTCGTCGGCGATGACCGACCGGCCCCGGACGCCGAACTCGACCGTGCTCTGCCCGCCGACGATGACGTCACCGTCCGTCACCAGGTCGTGTTCCTCGACGGTCGTCCCGTCGGGGATCGCGAGTTCCGAGAGCGGGTCAGAACCGAATGGCACGTGCCAACAAGCGGTTCCACTCGTATTAAAGCCTCAGGGTGTGCACGACGAGCGTCTGACGTGCGTCTGACGCGGCCGTTACCCGTCGTCCCTGTCCCCGAGCGCTTCCGCCTGCTCACCGCGGGTGAGACCACCGATACCGGCGAACCGACCGTCGTACTGCCAGGTCGGGATCGCGTCCCAGGTCGTCCCGTCGCCGGCATCATCCAGGCGCCGGACCCACAGGACGACTACTGTGAGCCACCCCACGAGTACGGCCAGGACGCCTGGGACGTCTGCCCGAAGCACTACGGCTATCAGTGGGAGCGTGACCCAGCCGGTGAGGACACCGGCGTCGAGATACTGCCGGGTCCGGACAGACACCGAGAGATCGACAGTCCTCGTCATAGCTGCCGTTTCGGAGCCGGGAGTAACTGTCTTGTGGGGGCGAGAAGCTACACTTTTATCTGCTACGCCCGTACGCTGGTATATGACGGTTCTCTCGTTCGACGAGCAGGGCGTCGACGTCGTGTTTCAGGGCACCGAGTTCCGCCTGGAGAAATCGCTGATCGAGGACGCGACACAGAAGTCCTACCCGGACGTCACTGACCACGAGGTACTGCAGATCGTCGAGTCCGACCCGGCGCTCTCCGGTGAGCCCCGACGGGTCTCGGAGATCGTCGACTGATCCCGTCTGCTGTCCGTCTCGTCCACATCTGCTATACGACTGAGTGGGGTCGGTACAGCAATCTCTTCGAGACGGTGCACCCTATCAGTGTGTTGTCTCTTTCTGGAGCGCCCTTATTATCACCCTATCAACACTTCTTTGCCACCAGGAATCCACGCCGTCTATCGATACCTTCGAAGGGTCTAGAACTCTCGAAGGTATATATTGGGAATTTGTATAATCGGGTGCCGTCGTGCGGTTTCGACGGTCTGTTTTCGTGACAAGTGGTCACATATGCGGCAGACATTTAAGTACTCGGTACGCACTGATAGATAATGTCAGACCCACGTGTAGCCGGGGCCGGTGTCACGAAGTTCGGGAAACACCCCGAACGGACCGGTCGCGACCTGTTCGCCGAGGCAGGACTCGAAGCACTGGACGATTCCGGCGTCGACCCGGACGACGTCGACAGCCTGTACTACGGCAACTTCATGGGCGAACTGGCCGAACACCAGGGCCATCAGGGACCGCTGATGGCCGAAGCCATCGGGCTGGACGCCCCCGCGACCAGGTTCGAGGCGGCCTGTGCCTCCGCTGGGGCAGCCATCCGTGAGGCGGTCCGGGCGATCCGGAGCGGGGAGTCCGACGTCATCGTCGTCGGCGGCGCCGAACGGATGACCAACATCGGGACCGCGGCCGCGACGGACGCGCTGGCCATCGCCGCCGACGACCTCTACGAGGTCCGTGCCGGGATGACCTTCCCCGGCGCCTACGCGCTGATGGCCCGGTCGTACTTCGACCAGTACGGTGGCTCTCACGAGGACCTCGCCCACATCGCGGTCAAGAACCACGAGCACGCCCTCGTCAACGACCACGCCCAGATTCGGAAAGAGATCACCGTCGAGGACGCGCTGGAAGCGCCGACCATCGCGAGCCCGCTGGGGCTCTACGACTCCTGTCCGATCACCGATGGCGCGGCCGCAGCGGTCCTGACGAGCGAGGCCTACGCCGAGGACCACGGCCTGGACGCGCCGGTCGCCGTCACCGGAACCGGGCAGGGTGGCGACAACCTCGCGCTCCACGACCGCCCCCACCTCGCCCAGACGCCGGCCGCCGACAAGGCCGCCGAGGAGGCCTACACCGACGCTGGCGTCGGACCCGACGACGTCGACGTCGCCGAGGTCCACGACTGTTTCACCATCGCGGAAGTGCTCGCCATCGAGTCGCTGGGGCTCTACGAGCGCGGTGAGGGGATCTTCGCGGCGACGAACGGCGAGACCGACCGCCACGGCGAGCTGCCGGTGAACCTCTCGGGTGGCCTGAAAGCCAAGGGACACCCCGTCGGTGCGACCGGCGTCGCCCAACTGGCGACGATCACCTGGGTCCTGGACGGCACCCATCCCAGGGCCGACGCGGTGCCGGAGGGAACTGTCGGCGTCGCCCACAACGCCGGCGGGACCGTGGCGTCCACGACGGTCCACGTCCTGGAGGTGGCAGAATGACCGACCGAGCGCCCGACGGGCAGTACGACGCCTGGCTCGACGCCATCGAGGGCGACGAGGGCCACTACATCGAATGTGAGAACGGCCACGGCTGGCTCCCGCCGCGGCGTATCTGTCCGGAGTGTGGCTCGCGGGACCTCACCGAGACACCGCTGCCCGACGCTGGCGAGGTGCTCACGCATACGACCATCACCGTCCCGACGCCACAGTTCGAGGACGACGCCCCCTACGTCACCGCCGTCGCGGACTTCGGCCCGGTCACGATCACAGGGATCGTCCGGGGCGTCGACCCGGAGGACGTCGATATCGGGACGATGGTCGGCATCGAGGTCGGCGAGCGCGTGACCACCGGGGACCGGCTCGTGGTCTTCCGCCCGCGCTGATCAGTCCTCGATCGGAACGGTGGTCGTCTCACCGCGGACGATGTCGACGAACTCCGCGGGATGTTCGACGTGGGGGAGCAACAGCGACTGTTCGATCGAGACGAGTTTGGTGTCGGCCCGCTCGGCCAGTTTCCGCCCTTCCGAGAGGGGTGTGATGTCAGCGTCGGCGCCCCAGACCAGCGTCACCGGCACGTCCAGTTCTGCGAGCGTGTCCCCCAGGTCCGCTTCGGGGTCGAGGAAGCCCGAGACGAACGACGCCGGCGCGAACCGGGCGCCTGGCTGGTGGCCCGACAGCCACTCGTAGTCGACGACCTCGTCGGTGAGGTTGGCCATGTCGTAGTAGCCGTGGTCGGCGTGGAAGTGCCGGATCGACCGCTTCGAGACGATGAGGTTGTAGACGGCCTGGCCGACCAGCGGCGAGCGCAGCAGCGAGCGCAGCCAGACGTTCCGGTCGCCCATCGACGAATCGGTCGGACAGATCAGGACGAGTTCGGCCACGTCGACCTCGCTGGCGGCGCTGGCGGCGTAGGCACCCGTCAGCGAGGAGGCGACCACCGTCGCGTCCTCGGTGTTGTCGGCGACGAAGTCCCGGACGAACGTTGTCAGCAGCGACGCCGAGTAGAGTAGCGGCGGCCGATCCGAGTGCCCGAAACCGGGCAGGTCGGGCGCCACGACGTGGTACTCTTCGGCCAGTCGGTCGAACACCGCGTGCCACTCGTGGCTGCTGCCCGCGGCGTTGATGCCGTGGAAGAGGACCAGGTCTGGGTCGGCCGGGTCGCCGGCCTCGGTGTAGGCGATGTCGAAGCCACGCCAGCGGTAGCTCCGCTGGGTCCCGTCGAGGAACGGTTCGAACTCTGCAGCGCGGGACTGGAGGAGACGGTTCGCGAGCGCCGTCGCGCCGACAGTCCCGGCGGCGACACCCAGGGCCTTTCGGAGTTTCATACGTCGAGACGAGGGCCGGAACGGGCTTAACCGTGGTGGGAAACTACGACCGCTCCTCTGACAGACACTTCCGCAACGGCGCCAGCAGTTCGTCGACGACGCTGTAGGGGTCGGTCTCGCGAGCGACGACCCGGTCGAGGAACTCGTCTAACCCGCCCCGCCGTTCGAGTTCGTCCGACAGCAGCCCGTTTGCGTCCTCCCGCAGGAGCGTTCGTATCTCGGCGGCGTAGCGCTCGCGGGCCTGCTGTTCGCGACGGCCGGTGCGGTCGAGGAACGCGGCGTGGTCGGTCAGCGCGTCGAGGAACGCGTCGACGCCCTCGCCACGGTTCGCGACGGTCTCGACGATGGGTGGGTCCCACGCGTCACCTTCCTCGGCCGTCGTGACCCCTGCACCGTCACCCACCGTCTCGGCGATGGTCCCGTGGTGGCCGGTCTCCGGGCGGCCGCCGCGCTCCTGGAGCATCTCGCGTAACTGCTGGACGGTCCGGTCGGCGCCGTCCAGATCGGCCTTGTTGACGACGAAGACATCGGCGATCTCGAGGATGCCGGCCTTGAGCATCTGGACGTCGTCGCCGCTGCCGGGCGGGACCAGCACGGCGACGGTGTCGGCAGTCCGGACGATGTCGACCTCGTTCTGGCCGGCGCCGACCGTCTCGACGACGATCTTGTCCTTCCCGAAGGCGTCGAGCGCGGTGACGGCGTCGGTCGTCGCCGTCGAGAGGCCGCCCAGCGACCCGCGGGCGGACATCGAGCGGAAGAAGACGTCCATGTCGCCGGCGTTGGAAGCCATGCGGATACGGTCGCCCAGGACTGCGCCGCCGGTGAACGGCGAGGAGGGGTCGATGGCGATGACGCCGACGGTGTCGCCCTGCTCGCGGTAGGCCGCTGCGACCTTGTCGACCAGCGTGGACTTGCCGGCGCCGGGACTGCCCGTGACGCCGATCACGTCGGCGTCGCCGGCGTGGTCGTGCAGCGCCGAGACCTGCTCGCGGTAGCCCGGTGCCCGGTTCTCGATGTTGGTGATGACTCTGGCCAGCGCACTGTGCTTGCCGGCGAGGACGTCCGAGACGAGGTCGCTCATCGCTCGGGGGCGTGCTCGCGGATGTAGGTAATCATCTCCGCCATCGAGGCGCCGGGGCCGAATATCTCGTCGACGCCCCGGTCGCGCAACTCGGCCTTGTCGTCGTCGGGGACGATGCCGCCGACCAGGATCAGACGGTCGTCGAAGGCGTCGTACTGTTTCAGTCCGTCGAGGATCTTCGGGACCAGCGTGTTGTGCGCTCCCGAGAGGATGGAGATGCCGACGACGTCGACGTCCTCCTGGACGGCGGCCTGGACGACCTCCTCGGGCGAGCGGTGCAGCCCCGAGTAGATGACCTCGAAGCCGGCGTCCCGTAGCGCCCGAGAGATGACGTGGGCACCCCTGTCGTGGCCGTCCAGTCCCACTTTCGCCACCAGGCACCTGATGGTCCGCTCCGATTGCTCCTGCTCGACGCTCATGTGTGACCGTACCACGTGGCGTGGTTTCACTCTTTGCCTGCCGTCGCAGGTTACATCCCCATGTCGTCGGCGGCCGCGGGCACCGGGAGCGAGTGGGCGTCGGTCCCCAATAGCTCGGCCGCGTGGTCCAGCGCCATGTCGAAGCCGTAGTATCGCTCCAGTTCGTCGCCATCGGCGGCGGGGCGGACCTTCAGCATGGCGTACCCCTCGACGTTCTGTGCGATGGCAGCGGTCCGGCCGTCCCGTTCGAATGTCAGCAGGCGCTCGGTCTCCGTCTCGCGGTACGTCGCCGTGATGCCGTCCGCGACCGCTTCGGTGTCGGTCATCGTCGTGGAGTTGGACTGGAGACAGTCGAAGCTACCGGTTCCGAACACGGGGCGGGCGCAGTCGAAAGAGCCGAGAGTCCCGCTCGCTTCTGTCCGGGTATGCCGAAGTGGCTCCAGAGCGGGCGCCGACGGGACATGTGCATCCTGCTGGCCGGCGCCGAGGACGGCGAACTCGGCGGCCAGCGCCTCAAGACCCGCCTCGAATCCCGCTACGACACGCGTATCGAACCACAGAGTTTCTACGGGGCGCTGACGGCCCTGGAAGACGCCGGCTTCGTCACCCACAGGACCGACGGCATCACCGACAAGTATTCGCTCACCGACGCGGGGGAACGGCGCCTCCGTGAGCAGTACGAGTGGATGAGCGAGCAGGTCCAGTAGCCATCGGAATCAGTGCGTACCCGATCGTACGACAGCAGTACGATCGCTGTGTAAACCGTTCGATGACTACTGTTGTCGACGAGTGACGCCGACGCTGTATCTCCTGATCCTGTCGACCCGCATCAGGTCTGAACTCGACACCGAGTTGTGTTGAGAGTCTGGTAGATAGACTGTTTACTCGCTCTGGTAGAAGTTCACACGCCTTCTAGGACCTTATACTCCCGAAATCGAACGATTCACTCGAAGCGTAGTAAATGTCAGCAACAAGATACTTAACCCTCCCGCGAGAGGTACCACCTGATGCGTTCCACCATCTCGCCTGGACGACCGACCTATCGCGATCCCTGTTCACCCCGATTTTCGAACCAATGAGCAAGTCACTCGACAGCGCGACCGCAGCGACCGACAGCACCATCGATCAGACCATCGAGACTATCGCCGAGACCGCCCCGGCGGTCCGGACGGCCATCGCGACACACCGCGAGCAGGCCGGGACCGTCAACCCCAGCGGCGACGAGCAACTGGCCGCGGACGTCAGGGCCGACGAACTGTTCGAGCAGCGCATCCTGGGCATCGACGGCATCGCCAGCTACGCCAGCGAGGAGCGCGACGAGATCGCGACCGCCGACGGTCGCCTCCACGTGGCGATGGACCCGCTGGACGGCTCCTCGAACCTCGAACCCAACAGCGGGATGGGGACCATCTTCGGCGTCTACAGCGAGCGGCCGCCGACCCACGGCAAATACCTGCTCGCAGCGGGGTTCGTCATCTACGGTCCCGTGACCTCGATGGTGGTCGCCCGTAACGGGCGCGTCCGTGAGTACATCGTCGAGGCGGACGACTACCGACTGGTCGACGACGACGTCACCATCCCGTCGGACCCGACCGTCTTCGGCTTCGGAGGCGGCGTCGACTCCTGGACCGACGACTTCGAGACCTTCGCCGAGGAGATCCGCCGCGAGCTGAAACTGCGCTACGGCGGAGCGATGATCGCCGATATCAACCAGGTCCTCTCCTACGGTGGGATGTTCTCGTATCCGGCGCTGCAGTCCCGCCCCGAGGGCAAACTCCGCCTCCAGTTCGAGGGCCAGCCGATGGCCTACATCGTCGAGACGGCTGGCGGGCGCTCCTCGAACGGTTCGGGGTCACTACTGGAGACGAACCCTGACGAACTCCACGAGCGGACGCCCCTGTACCTGGGCAACGCGGCGCTGATCGACAGGCTCGAAGCCCGACTTTAGAGGAAGTAGTCGACGAGGTAGGCGCCGCCGACGATCACCGTCGCACCCAGCGCGTCCCGCGTTCGCTGTGCTCCGAGCGGCGGAATCGGCAGCGCGCTCTCCTGTGCGTCCTCGGATGGCGTCTCACTGCTGTTGGTCGGGGTTCCCGGCGTCGACGTGGCCGATGTCTGTGTCTGAGCCTGTGCTCCCGCGTCCGTTCCGACAGGTGTCGGCGTCGTGGTCGCCACCGGCGCTGGCGTCGCGGTCGGTGTCGCCTCCCCGGCGCCCTCGACGGTGAGCGCGCCGGTCTGTGTGTCGGTCCCGGTCGCCAGCGTCACGTTGTACGTCCCCGGGTCTCGGTTCGGGAAGACAGTGTCGTAGGTGTAGGTCACCGACTCGTTCGTCCGCAGAAGTTCCACCTGGGACGCGACCGTCTCGTTCTCGATGGCCAGTGTGACGTTCTGCTGGCCCTCGACGCTGCCAGTGTTGCGGATCGTCGCCGAGAAGTTCGAGAGGGACTCGCCCTGTCCGATACTCGTCTCCGCGGGCATGCTCGTGATCTCGAAGTCGGCCGGAGCCGACCCGTTCGCCACGACCACGCCGCGCTGTTCGTCGAAGAACCGCTGGTCCTGATCTGGCGCGGTCGGTTTGCTGGTGTAGAACTCCACGTCGATGGTCTCACCGGGTTCGAGTGTCGAGAGGTCGACCGACGTTCCGAAGCTGCCGTCTCCACCGACCGTCCCCTGGGTGGTCGATATCGTTCGGATCGGCTCTTGCTCGCCGGCGACGACGTGGATCCAGTAGGGCGTTCCCGGTGCCATGTTCGTCGTTCCGGAGAGACGCGCCCCCGCCGTCGGCTCCAGTACGAGCCGGCCCTGCGTGCTCAACTGATCGTACTCGATCCGTGGTTTCTCGAAGGTAAACGTCGTCGTCGCAGTCCGCTCTTCGGTGACGTAGGGGAAGTGCTCGGTCCCGTCGTCGGCCGGTTCGTTCGCCGGTGCGAACGCCGGTGGCAGCTCGCCAGGGCCGGTTTCCTGGAATTCGTATTGCTCGCCGGCCGGGAGTTCGTAGGTGAATTCGACGCGATAGGTCTCACCCGGTTCGGGCTTCCCCTCGAATGGGCGGCGGTGGCGTGTGTCGATGACGAGATAGAACGTCTCCAGGCGCTTGCCCTCGGGACCCGGTTCGGTGAGCAACACGACGTCCTGTGGCGCTGCCGTCTCGAAGTCGACTCGATTGGGTTCGGCGTTCACACCGGGGTCGACTTCGGTGATCGTGAGGTTGACTCCCTCCTGGCGGTCCCGGAGTGCCAGTAAGTTGGTCAGGTTCGCGGCTGCGGCCGTCTGTGGGTCGCCGGTGATGTCGGTCATCGCTCCCATCGTCCCGTTCCCGCCGAACTCGACGACGAGACGGTCGCCCAGCGTGACGTTCGACGACTCCACGACGCCGCCTGGGAGGCTGCTCTCGCCCTGTACCCTGTCCGCGTTGGCACTCGGGCCAGTGTAGGTCGCTGCGGTGCCCATGCCGGGCTGGACGAGTCGGAGGTTCGAGCGAGCCAGCGAGTGTCGGAAGTCGGGTACCCCGTCGTTTCTGACGACGATGTCGTCACCGGTCCCAGCGACGAGGCGATAGCGGGCTGGCCGTAGCGGTCGTGGGAGCTGACCGATGCCGACGTGGCGCTTGAACGCCGCGAGGGTGTCGGCGACCGGCTTGCCGTCGACGGTCTCGAAGGAGAGGTCGTCGAACTCCGCCGTCGCCTCGGGATCGGTCGTGGGGCCGTAGGTGTGTGCGTAGCTGACTACCGTCCCGCTCTGTGGTCGGTAGACTGCCGACGACGGCACGTCGGTTCCCACGAGCCGGGTGTTGATCGTGAACGTCGCACCGTTCTCGACGTACAGGATATCGAGGTAGTTTCTGAGGCCGGTCCCGCCGGTCCGCTTGTCGCCGCCGATCATCACGTAGCCCGCGTCGGTGTTCTGGAAGGAGACCGTGACGGTCACGAGGTCGCCAGCGGTCGTCTCGTAGAGGGGCTTGCCGAACGAGGCCGTGTGTGGTTCCTCGACGACACTGATGTTCGCCGTCCCCGTCCAGCCGTCCGGTCGGTTTACCGCCGCGAACTCGAAGACGTAGTCGGCCGCGCTGGTCTCCTCGAAGGTGACCGTCGAGCCGTTGTAGGTGGTCGAGTCGACGATGACGATCTTCGAGTCCGATCCCTCGACGTGGTTCGCGTACATCGCGACCCCGTTGACCGTGGTCGCGTCGCCCAGATCACCGGGGACAGCGTCGTTCGGGACGGTAGACGCGGGACGGCCGGCGAAGATGCGGAACAACTGCCGTGCGGTCAGCCGGTCGGAACTGACTTCGATCGGTGTGTAGGGTCTCCGGGCCGACACCAGCAACCGTGCGTCGGTGTTGCTCCCGTTCGTGTTGACCGTCGTCTTGACGTCCCCGTTCTCGTCGACGAAGCGGGCCATTCCCCGGTCGGCTCTTGGCTCCTCTTCCTCCGGTGGGACACCCTCTCGTGGTTCTTCGTCCGTGGGTTCGTCCTCTCGTGGTTCTTCGCCCGGAGGCTCCGCTTGTGCCGTCTCGCCGGTCGCGTCTGTGGCCTGCTCCGTGTCGGTCGTTTCGTTCGCTGCCGTGATCGGACCCTCGACCGTGTCGCTCCCGGTCTGCTGGTCGCTGGCCTGGGCGCCGACAGGTGGAACGAGGAGGCTCAGGACCACGACGACGACGAACACGACCACGAGGCTCTCGAGGGCACCACGCTGGACCCGGTGGCCGTCGACCGTCGGAGAGGGTGATCGCGGAATCATCGGTGTAAGACAGCTATCGGGGTTGGTACTGGTCCGTATATCACCGCTCAGCCGGCTTATGTCTGTGGGACGGATTCTCAGCAGCAATAATCGACGGCCACGGACCGACACCATCACAATGTTCATAATCGCGTGCCGTCACGGTACTGGACGTATGCCGGACTGTGACGCGTGTGGACTCTCGCTGAACGGTTCGGTCAACTTCTGTCCCCGGTGTGGGAGTCCACAGAACGAGGCCGCCGCGAAGCGACTCGACGACTACGTCGAACAGAAGGCGGCACAGGTGGCCGAGACCGAGGACTCCGGAACCGGGACGGCGCTCGCGGACCGGGTGAGCTATCTCGTCGGCTACGTCACCATCATCGTCGCCTTCGCCGTCGCCTCGGACGTCCGGACGGTCCTGTTCCTGCTCGGGGGCATCGTGATCCTCCCACCGGTGGGCCGACTCGTCGGTCGCCTCGTCGGGCAGTCTCTCGACCGTCGGATCAGAGCGGCCGTCTTCCTCCTCCTCGTGGTAGCCGGTACTGCAGCTGGTCAGTTCCTCTGAGCGGCCCGAAACGGTGGATTTTTTACACACCGATAGGACGTGACAATAGGGCCACGAGCAGGGGTGGTGGCCCGGGGGGACGCCGTGTACTCAGGAGACCGACTGGTCCGGCTAGGGACCGCTGGTGGGTGGTATCGGACGGTACTGGACGAACTCGCGGATGTCGAGCGTGTGCTGTGGCTCGTCGTCGTCGTCACGCTGGTCGTCGACGTCTGGCTCACGCATCTCGGTCTCGAGACCGGCCTCCGCGAGGGGAACCCGCTCATGCGGCTGGCTATCGAGACGTTCGGGATCGCCGTCCTCGTGGTCGTGAAGATAGCCGTCCTCGCGCTCGCGGGTGCGGCCCGTCGTGCGCTGTCCGGACCGGACGGCGTGGTCGTGCCACTCGGTGTGGCGCTGCCCTGGGCCGTCGCTGTCTGCATCAACGGGACGCTCATCTTCGGCGGGTAACCGGTCGGGTCGTGGACCCGGACCACCGCCCATGGGTGGCGGTACCCTTTTGCGGTCTCTCTGTCAACTTTCGCCATGGCAAACGAGGTCAACCCGTTCGAGAGTCTGCAAGAGCAGATCGAGGACGCGGCCGAGTATCTCCCCTATCCGACGGACGTCCTCGAGCGGCTGAAACACCCGGAACGGGTACTCGAGACGAACCTCTCTGTCGAGCTGGACGACGGGTCGATCGAGGTGTTCCGGGCGTACCGGTCGCAGTTCAACGGCGACCGGGGGCCCTACAAAGGCGGGATCCGCTATCATCCACAGGTCACCCGCGACGAGGTGAAGGCGCTCTCGGGCTGGATGGTCTACAAGTGCGCTGCCGTCAACATCCCCTACGGCGGCGGGAAAGGGGGGATCGAGATCGATCCCGACGCCTACTCCGACAGCGAACTGGAGCGGGTCACACGGTCGTTCGCGAAGGAACTCAGGCCGTTCATCGGCGCCGACCGCGACATCCCCGCACCGGACGTCAACACCGGCCAGCGGGAGATGAACTGGATCAAGGACACCTACGAGACCCTGGAGAACACGACCGAACCGGGCGTCATCACCGGCAAGGCACTCGACTCTGGCGGGAGCGCCGGCCGGGTCGAAGCCACCGGCCGGTCGGTGATGCTCACCACGCGGGAGGCGTTCGACTACCTGGGGAAGGAGATCGAGGGCGCGACCGTGGCCGTCCAGGGGTACGGCAACGCCGGCTCCGTCGCTGCGAAACTCATCGAGGACCTCGGTGCGAACGTCGTCGCCGTCTCGGACTCCTCTGGAGCGGTCTACAACCCCGACGGCCTCGATACACGTGCCGCCAAGGATCACAAGGGAGAGACCGGTTCGCTGGCTGGCTTCGAGGGCGCGACCGAGGAACTGACCAACAAGGAGTTACTGACGATGGACGTCGACGTGCTCGTCCCGGCCGCCTTGGAGAACGCGATCACCCAGGAGATCGCTCGCGAGGTCAGCGCCGACATCATCGTCGAGGCAGCCAACGGCCCACTGACGCCGAACGCAGACGACGTCCTGACCGACCGTGACGTCCACGTCTTCCCCGACATTCTCGCGAACGCCGGCGGCGTGACGGTCTCGTACTTCGAGTGGGTCCAGAACCGCCAGCGGTTCTCCTGGACCGAACAGCGCGTCAACGACGAACTCGAACGGGTCATCACCGAGGCCTTCGAGGACCTGGTCGAGACCTACGAGGACACCGAGGCACCGAACCTCCGGACGGCGATGTACGTCGTGGCGATCAAGCGGGTCGTCAGTGCCGCCGAACAGGGCGGCATCTGGCCGTAGGTCGACGGCCGGGACCGTCGGCGTTTTCCTCGCTCCCTCCTAACCGCCGGTATGGACACCTACGACCGGCGGGTCCGCGTGAAGGCACCCTTCGAACGCGTCTGGGAGTTCCACTCCTCGGGCGACGGGTTGGTCGCACTGACGCCGGACTGGATGCACCTCCGCATCGAGGAGACGCGCGGGCCGGACGGCGAACCCGACCCCGAGGTGCTGGAGGCCGGGTCGACCGTGGTCTCCTCCGTCCAGCCCTTCGGCGTCGGGCCGCGCCAGCGCTGGGTCTCGGATATCGTCGCCCGCGAGGCGGGTGACGGCGAGGCGATGTTCCGCGACGTGATGCGGGAGGGGCCGTTCCCCCACTGGGAACACACCCACCGGTTCGTGGCCGACGGCCCCGACGCCACTATCGTCGAGGATTCGGTCGAGTACGAACTCCCCGGCGGCCCGCTGGGTCGAGCGGTGGGTCCGCTGGGCGTCGTCGGCTTCGAGCCCATGTTCCGGTACCGACACCGGACGACGAAGGAACTGCTGGAAGACTAGAGGTACTGGACCTCGCTGTGCCCGACCGCGACCGGGACGGCCCGTTCGAGCGAGCGACCGTCGAACTCGACGGTCGCCCGTATCGTCCGCGGCGCGACCGAGAGCACACGCTCCATCGGGACGTCCGGTTCGTTCACGACCGTCCCGTCTCTGTTCCTGGTGACGGTGTGATCGACGGTCACGACGAGGCCGAACAGGAGACTCCGGATGCCACGGCCCAGTCCAGGGTCGTCTGCTTCGAGGCGGTCGTCGACGATCGGGAGGACCGTCTCGGCGGCGTGTTCGATGGCTGCCCGCTTCGCCCACTGGTCGAAGGGTTCGGTCCCGTGTTCGTCCCGGACACGATCCGACTCGGCCAGGTATTCGACTGCGTCGTCGGTGACTGTCTTCGTCGTCGCTGCTGGCTCGCCGTCCGGCCGGTGGAGGCGTCCGTCGGCTGCGATGTCTGCTCTCGTTCCGCTCGCGATGGCGGTCCCGCCGGCGATCGCCGCGAGCGATCCGCCCAGGGAGGCGAGGAACCGTCGTCGGTCCATATCGTCAGACTCACACAGATCGGGAATAAGCCTTCAGTTGACACAAACGGCGGTTGTAGCGACCGGCAGGACCGAAGCGCGTGTGCAGTCGTTCCACACAGCCACACGCTTTTCCAGCGTGAGTCCTTCGTATCCGTGTATGCCGGACGTACTCGTCGTCGGTGGTGGTCCCGCCGGCCTCAGTGCTGCACTGTTCACGTCGAAGAACGGTCTCGACACGGTGGTCTACGACACCGACGACACGTGGTTGCACAAGGCCCACCTGTTCAACTACCTCGGGATCGAATCGAAGGATGGCGACGCGTTCCACGCCGACGCCCGCGACCAGGTCGCCGGCTTCGGTGCCGACCTCCGGGACGGCGAAGTGACAGCAGTCGAGCAGACCGACGACGGGTTCGAGGCGACGGTCGACGGCGAGACGGTCGCCACAACCTATCTCGTGCTCGCGACCGGGACGGACCGCTCGCTCGCGGAGTCGCTGGGTTGTGCGTTCGACGACGACGTCGTCGAGGTGGATGTCTCGATGGCCACGAGCGTCGACGACGTCTACGCGACCGGCGCGATGGTCCGCGACCAGGAGTGGCAGGCCATCATCTCGGCCGGCGACGGCGGTGCGGCGGCGCTGGACATCCTCTCGAAGGAGGAGGGCGAACATTTCCACGACTTCGATACGCCCGCCGACGCCGAGTAGCCCGTCGGAACCCTCTAGCTTCTTGTCCCGGTACTCCCTCGGGGCGTCTGTGTTCGAACGCCGATTCGACCCGCGGGTCGGACTCGTGGTCGCGGTGCTCGCCGTCAGTACGAGTGCGATCCTCGTCCGCTGGAGCGACGCGCCCCCGCTGGTCGCGGCGTTCTACCGCGTCCTGTTCACGACGGCACTGGTCGCGCCGGTCGCGCTGGGGAGACACGCGGCGCGGCTGTCGGACCTGTCAGGACGTGACCTGCTCGCGGCCGGCTTGACCGGCGTCGCGCTGGCGGTCCACTTCGCCGCGTGGTTTGAGAGTCTCTCCTGGACCAGCGTCGCCGCGTCGGTGACGCTCGTCCAGTCCCACCCGCTGTTCGTCGCGCTGGGGGCGTGGCTGCTTCTCGACGAGCGCGTCAGTCCGCGGACGGCCGTCGGCGTGCTGGTGGCCGTCGTCGGGATGCTGGTGATGTCGGTCGGGGACCTGCTGGGTGGGGGTGTCGGCCCCGCCCCGCTCTACGGGAACGGCCTCGCCGCGCTGGGTGGCCTGATGACGGCGGCCTATCTGCTCGCCGGGCGCTCGATACGACAGCGCCTCCCGCTGCTCCCGTACGTGACCGTCGTCTACGGCGTCGCCGCCGCCTGTCTGCTGGTCCTCGTCGTGAGCAGCGGCCACGCCGTCACCGGCTACCCCGCCCGCGAGTGGTGGCTCTTCCTCGCCATGGCGGTCGGCCCGGGCGTCTTCGGGCACACCGTCCTCAACTGGGCGCTGGAACACGTCGATTCCAGCCTGGTGAGCGTCTCGCTGCTGGGCGAACCGATGGGCAGCGCCCTGCTCGCGCTGCTGTTGCTCGCGGAGGTCCCCAGTGTGGCGACGCTCGCCGGCGGCGCCGTCGTCCTCGCCGGCATCGCCGTCACCGCGCGCGGCCGGCCCGGTCCGGACTGATCAGCCCGCCGGGCCGCCGCTGGCCAGTTTGTCGACGGCACCCCTGATGTCGCCGGCGTCGAAGTCGTGGTCCGGACGGATGTTGACGAAATCCAGGAACTCCTCGGCGGCGAGCAGTTCGTTCGTCTCGTAGTACTCCGCGGCTGCCCTGACGGCAACGTCGGCGCCGATGATCGGCTCCAGCGCGCCCAGCGCACAGGCCAGGTCGTAGGCCCGCGCGTCGGCGATGGCGTCCGCGCGGACACTCGTCGCGTCGATGAAGTACACCTCGTCGTCGGCCAGCAGGACGTTCTCACAGCGGAAGTCGCCGTGTGCGAGGCCGTCCTCGTGCATCAGGTGGAGGAACTCGAACACCGTCGGTGCGTGGGCTTCGACGGTTCCGGCCGTCAGGTCGTCGAACGTCTCGAACTCCGCCAGGTACTCCAGTACCACGACGCCCATCCCCTCGTACTCGAAGGCCTCGACGGGTTCGGGGGCGTTGATGCCCAGTTCGCGCATCCGCTCTGTCGCGGCCAGTTCGTGCTCGGCCATCTCGTAGGGGGTCCCGAAATGCTCGAAGAAGCCCTCCGTCCCCGAGGAGAAGGCCCCGAGGTTCCGGCCGGTGGTCAGGAGCGCGTGGACCAGCGAGTTCTGCTGGGTGATCACCTTCACGAACCAGTGATTGTTGATCACCAGCGGCGTCGAGAGCCAGTTGTCGGCCTCCAGGAACTCGACGCGTGCCGACGGCTCGTCGTAGCGGTCCATCACCGCCTGGGTCACGCCGACCAGTTGGTCCCAGGGAACCGTCCCGCGCAGGAACCGTCGGAACGCCATCGACCGGACAGAGGTGTGGCCCCCGGATATGGCTTGTGCCCCGATCAGGCGGTGGCTTTGAGGTTGTGGACGACGTCGAGCCACTCGACGATCTCGGCGGTCGGCTCGATGGCCGACTGGATGGCGCTGACGTCCTTGTAGGCCATCGGCGCCTCGTCCCGGACCGCCTCGACGACGGACTCGGAGTAGATGCCGTCCATCGCCGCGGCGAACTCGTCCATGTCGACGACGTCGTGGGCGTGGGTCCGGCTCATCACGCGGCCGGCGCCGTGGGGGGCGGTCTGGTGGTAGTCGTCGTTGCCCTTCCCGCGAGCGATGACCGACCCTTCGGCCATGTTGAACGGGATGACCAGGCGCTGGCCCTCGCGGGCGGGCGTCGCCCCCTTCCGGATCGTCAGGTCCCGGAAGTCGATGTAGTTGTGGATCGACTGGAAGCGCTCGACCGGTTCCACGCCGATGGCGTCACAGATGGCGTCGCTCATCAGTTCGCGGTTCCAGCGGGCGTACTGCTGGGCGAACAGCATGTCGACGTAGTAGCCGTGGGCCTCGCGGCCTTCGAGCCAGTCGAGGTCCGTGTTGCGGTCGCTGTCGGTGCTGTGGACCGCGTCCTGGAGCTGGCCGAGCTTGTCGAAGGCGGCCTCGATCTCTTTCCCGTCGAGTTCACGCCGGAGGCGGTCTTTCTCCAGGTAGGACTCGCCCTTGCCGCCAGTGACCCACTCGTAGAGGTCACGCGACTCGACGGTGTCGGGGTCGAACTTCAGGAACTGCGTGTACTCGTCGGGAATCTCGTCGCGGATGGCACCGATGGTCCGGCGGTCCGTCGCCGTCGACTGCCAGTACTCGGCGACGGACTTCCCGAGGTAGCGCGATCCACTGTGGATGACGAGCCAGTAGTCGCCGGACTCGCGCGCACGAGCGAACTCGACGAAGTGGTTCCCGCCGCCCAGCGTCCCGGCGCTCTTGATGACGTGGTCCATCCCCTGGCGCTGGGCTGCGAGCACGCGGTCACACAGGCCCTCGAAGTAGTCGCCGTCGTAGCCGTCGAAGTCGAATTCGATCGGGTCGATGTGCTCGCCGAACCGCTCGGCGAAGGCCTCGTCGAACTGCTCGAAGACGTCGTTGGCCCGGTCGAACGGGAACTCCTCGACGAAGTGGACGGCGTCGTCGTAGTCGTGAACCGACCGACCCATCGGAACTGCCTCGCGGACGCGGCGCTCTCGCTCGGCGTCTTCGAGGGGGAGCTCCGGCCCGAGGTTCGTCGCGCACATCCCACAGCCGACGTCGACGCCGACGATGTTCGGGACGACGCGGTCTGCCAGTGGCATCGTGAAGCCGATGGGCGCGCCGGCGCCCCAGTGGGTGTCGGGCATCACCCGGACCGGCTCGGTGAACGCAGGATGGTCGATGAGTGTCTTGATCTGGTCGAGACACCCCTCCTCGACGAGCGACTCGTCGTCTACCATGACGTGTGCCGTCGTGTGGGCACCGTCGAGTTGCAGGGTCATTGCCCGGAGTTAGCCGACTGCCGGTGTTGAAGTTCACGGTCGTCTGTGAGTGGGTGGCGCGGCTGGAGAACGCGGAAAAAGGCCCGCCCGAACACGGGGTTACGATCGAAACTACAGAATTCCTCATTCTCAGCCCGTCAGAACCGTTTTCAGTCGCTGGGAACGTCCGTCTGTTTATATGCTCCCTCCGTCCAGATGTCCATATGTGAGGTAACACCGATGTCCTACCAAGCAGCGAACCCCCTGGCCGACGAATTCGAGCTGGAGTTCGATAGACCCTGGACGGCGTACTGGCTCGCGACCCTGCGGGTGCTGACCGGCTGGTGGTTCTTCCACGCCGGCGTGACGAAACTGATCGAGGACGGCCTGAACTTCGGGTACGGGGCGGCCTACATGCAGCAGATGACCGGGACGGCGCTGGGCCCAATCCCGGTCTGGATGGGGAACAACCTTGCGTGGTTGATCAAGCCCGGCGTGCCGCTGTTCGAGACGCTGATCGGGCTGGCACTGATGGCTGGCATCCTCGTCCGACTGGCCTCCTTCGGCGGGGTCATCTTCATGACCCTGTTCTGGGTGGGCAACGCCGGCTTCGGCCACGGCCTGGTCAACAGCGACTTCATGGGCCTGCTGCTGTTCATGACCATGATCGTCCTGGCGACCGGGCGCTACTACGGCCTGGACGCCATCATCGAGAAGATGGACTTCGTCCAACAGCGCCCCCGGCTGAAGTACCTGCTCGGCTGACCAACACCACGAACACACCACAACCACACTCCACAACCAAGGTGAATACAAATGACTGACATCATCGACAAGGCGGCAATGGCACTGAGCGGCGGACTGATGCTGCTGGGCGTGGTCGGCCTGGGACTCGTCGAGACCCTCGCTGGCAAACCCTACGGGGCCGCACCACTGACCAACGAAGCGGGCGAAGTGATCGCGACCCCCATGATCGACCCGACGATCCGGACCGGGCTCGTCCTGGCCGGCATCGCCGTCCTGGGCGTCTACGCGGCCTACAAGATGGCGACGCCCGCACCGGAAGACGAGACGGCCGGCCGCGAGGTCGTGGCCGACTGATCTGTGACGGCGACTATCGACATCTGATTCTCCCCGCTTGCTGTGACCGCGTAGCGACAGCGCCGACCATCGACGGCCAGGTTCTTCTCGTCGGGAGCCCTCGTCGGCTATATGCTCGACGCTGGCAGCCCGGCACCGGATTTCGATCTCCAGGGGACCGCTGGCGGACAGACTGGCGCCTATCGGCTCTCCGCTGCGGCCAGCCAGGCGCCGGTCGTAGTGGCGTTCTACACCGAGGATTTCGCCCCGCGCTGCCGGCGCTATCTGGCAGCGCTCCGTGATACCGACTGGGGGTCACTGACCGACGGCATCGCGGTCTTCGGCGTCGCGCCGGGCGAGATGGAGGAGCATCGGTCGTTCGCGGACGACCTCGACCTCCCGTTCCCGCTGCTGGTCGACCACGCCGGGATCGACGCGCAGTTCGGCGTCCAGCGGCCCGACGGGACCACGCGACGGGCGGCGTTCCTCGTCGACGCCCGCTGTCGGGTCCGGTTCGCGTGGGCCGACGACGGGGTGGGTGAGGTCCCCGACGTCGACCCGCTACTGGACGCCGTCGCCGCGCTGTGATCACTCCCACTCACTGGCGAGCAGGCCGTAGACGTGGACGTCCTCGTGCTCGCCGTGGCGGAACCAGTGGTCCCGCATGACGCCCTCGTGTTCGAAGCCGACCTTCTCTAAGACACGCTGGGACGGTTCGTTGTCGTCGAAGGCCCGAGCGTAGACACGGTGGAGGCGCAACTCCGAGAAGGCGTGGTCGACGGTGGTCCGTGCAGCGTCTGTGGCGTAGCCGTTGCCCCAGGCGTCGGGCGTCAGGTAGTAGCCGAGTTCCCCGTTGCCAGTGGTGGGGTTGACGTCGTTCAGCCCGACGACGCCGACCGGGTCGTCATCGACACAGATCAGGAAGTGGACGTCGTCGGTCTCCTGTCCGGTGACGGATTCGATCCACTCCCGTTCCGTCGCCTCACTCTGTGGTCGGACGAACGAGAGGCCCTCACGGACCGCCGGGTCGTTGACGGTCTCGTGGAGGAACGGGGCGTCCTCCTCTTCGACGGTCGCCAGCGATACCTGCTCGCCTTCGAGGAAGGTGGGACCGGGCATAATCGAGGGGACGACGGACTGTCGGAAGAGCGTTCTCCCGGTGTGTGGGACGTTGCCTCGGATCGGCCGGGCCGACAGCGGGAGCGACACGCCAAAGGCGGGCCGGCCCTGGAGAGGGTGTATGGGGACAGCGCTATCGAGCCGGCAGGCACAGGCCGAGGAAGTCGTCGACCGCCTCTCCGCGGAGTATCCCGATTCGACAATCTCGCTCAACTACTCGAACCGTCTCGAACTGCTGGTCGCAGTCGTGCTCTCGGCGCAGTGTACCGACGAGCGCGTCAACGAGGTGACCGAAGACCTCTTCGAGACGTACCAGACGGCGGCCGACTACGCAGCGGCTAGCGAGGAGGAACTCGCAGAGGACATCTACGGGATCACGTTCCACAACAACAAGGGAGGCTACCTCAAAGGGATCGGCGAACAGATCGTCGCCGAACACGACGGGGAGGTCCCCGACACCATGTCGGCACTGACCGACCTGCCCGGCGTGGGGCGCAAGACGGCCAACGTCGTCCTCCAGCACGGCCACGACATCGTCGAGGGGATCGTCGTCGACACGCACGTCCAGCGCATCGCTCGCCGTCTGGGACTGACCGAGGAGGAACGGCCCGAAGCCATCGAACAGGACCTGCTCGACGTCGTTCCGGAGGACGACTGGCAGCAGTTCACCCACCTGCTGATCGACCACGGGCGGGCGGTCTGTGGTGCTCGCAGCGCCGACTGTGGGGCGTGCGTGCTGGCGGATATCTGTCCGTCCGAGCAGGGCGACAGTGACGTCGACCTGGCCAGTGGCGACCCCTGGTGACTATCGTAGCCATTGAAAATCAGTGCACACCCGATCGCACGACGATGGTGCGATCGGTGTGTACGTCGTTTCAATTGTTACTGTACGTCTCGTCGAGTCTGACCGTCAGTACCGGGATATCGGCGATGCGGACCACCTTCTCGGTGACGCTCCCGAGCAGATAGCGGTCCAGCCCCGTCCGGCCGTGGGTGCCCATCACCAGCAGGTCCGCGCCCACCTCGTCGGCGTACTCGACGATCCCCTCGTGGGGTTCGGCCCGCCGGACCGCTGTCGTGACCGAGACGTCGTCGCCGAACGCCGACGCGACGTTCTCGACGATCGCCTGCCCTTCGGCTTCGAGCCTGTCCAGTGTGTCGGCCTCCTCGGCGACAAGCCCTGACGGCTCTCCGGGATGGTCCTCGCCGCGCATCCCTGAGGATGTCCCCACTGGGTCCTCGCCGATCATACCGGCCCGCTCGAATGCGGTGTCTGCCACGTACAGGACGTGGACGTCGGCGCCGTACCGTTCGGCGTGGTCGCGAGCGTGTGCGAGCGCTGCCTCCGCGCCCTCGCTGCCGTCCGTCGGGAAGAGGATAGTGTCGTACATGGCTCTACACCTAGACGTTCGGTAACTGTCGGCATGAATGTTTTTGTTTATTGATAATTGTTCCTCTCGTTCACGAATTCCGCCTCGTTCGTCCGGTCAGGCGGGGAAGACGACGAGTCGGCCCGTGATGTAGACGAGATAGAGCAGGACGAGGTAGCCGCCTTCCCGGCGCCCCAGCGACCCGTCGCCGACGACCCGGAGATACGCAAGCAGCCCGACGCCGACGAGGAGCTTGAACGGGAGGTCCCAGAGGATCACCGACTGTGGGACGGTGTAGGTCGAGAGTACTCCACCGAGGCCGATTCCGACCAGCGGGTTCACGACGTTACTGCCGACGAGCGTCCCCAGCGCGAGCGAGGGGGTCCGTCGCCGTATCGACTCGATGACCGTCGACAGTTCCGGGAGCGCCGCGGCGATGCCGATGGTGAGGACGCCGAGCATCGAGCCGCCGAGCTGGAGGCGGGTAACGGTCGCCTCGACGACCGAGAGGACGACGAACGCGCCCACGAGTACACCCACGAGACCGAGGAAGGCGACGACGGCATCCCTGGCGACGTTGGGGCTCTCTGTGGCAGCTTCGGGGAGCGCCGGCGTCCGAACCGTCCGGGAGAAACTGTAGTACGCGTAGGCTCCGAACGCCAGCAACAGGACGACTCCGTCGACCCGCGAGACGATCCCGTCCACGCCGACAACCAGGACGAGCGCGAACGAGGCCAGCATCGGGATGTAACTCGCCCGGATGAACGATTTTGCAAGGGTGTACCGGCCGAACCCGACGAAGAAGAGACCGAACAGGAGCAACTGCTGGACCGTCGAGGAACCCATGTTGCTCCCGATGACGGTCGCGGACGCGACGACCGGGTCCAGGGTCCCGCTGAGGATACCCAGCGACGCGATCAGGTGGGCACCGATCTCGGGCAGACTCGTCCCGAAGGAGACGACGAACATCCCGATGAGCAGTTCCGAGACGTCGTAGTGCCGCGCCAGGCTGAGAAAGCGATCGACCGCGATGCTGGCGCTCTTGACCAGCACGACGAGCGCGACCGCGCCGAGACCGAGCTGCAGGAGCGTCGTCGTGTCGAGGACTACCATCGGCGGCCTCCGTGCATATCCCTCGTACGTACCCCCTTCCTTACAGAGCTAGGGTCACAGGACGTACCGCAGGACGTAGCGGGCGGCTCCGACCACGTAGGCGAGCATCCAGAAGATGACGTAGCCGAACACGCCGATGCGAAGTCGCGACCGCCAGTGGTCCATCGTGTCGCCGCCGATCTCGTCGAGCAGCAGGTCCTGATCGTAGTCGTTGTAGAGATCGTGCTCTTTCTTGGCTCGGAAGATACGCACGATGCCGGTTCCGCCGAACGCGAGCAGCGCGTACGCCTGGAGGCCGAGATACGCATGGACAGCCGAGAGGCCCCCTAGCTGGTCGGGCAGTCGGGGCATCATCCAGCCCAGCATCGGCACTGTTGTCAACACCAGCCCGGTGACGACGAACTTCAGGTGGTGCAGCAGTACGTCCCACGTGACCGGCTCGGTCTCGATGATGTAGTAGGCACCGTAGACGAAACACGGGAAACTCAGTGTCACCGACAACAGGACGATAGTGGCGACGACCCCGTCAGACACCATGTCCGGGGTTTAGGACAGGTCGCGCTAAAACGTGCCGGATGGCGAAGGACAGAAGGTGTAAGACGGTGCAGGCCGTACCTCCGTGCAATGGCCGACCCGGATTCGACCGCCTCGGACGACGCTGACGGTCCAGCCGTCGGTGAATCGGTCTCCGTCCCCGACGACGACAGCGGCGCGGCCGACGCCTCCTCGACGGACCAGGAGAGCGAAGAGCCGGATATGGAGGCGCTGCGCCAGCAGGTCGAGGAGAAGTACGATTTCGACGACTTCGGGCCGGCGGACATGGCCGAGATGTCTGCCGAGGAGTGGGACGCCGCCTTCGACGCCGACACCTGGATCACCGACGCCGAACTGCTCGACCGCGTCGAGCGTGACCTGCTGACCCGCGTCGCGAACCGGGACGTCTTCGCCCGTATCGAGCGCCATCACGACCCCGAGCGGGTGCTGGCTTACTCCGACGAGGGGTACGCGCTGGTCTACCCTGATGGGAGTATCGAGGGCGAAGGGACGGTCCTCCGGGACGTCAAACCGACCGTCGCGCTGTGTTCGATGGACTCCTACGAGGTGCCCGAGGAGGTCCCACGGAACCCACTTCCCGAACCCGAGGCAGTCCCGGAAGGTGGCGGCGAACTGGGCAACTGGATGCTCCAGGTCATCGCCGGGGCACAGTTGCTCGCCGGCCTCGCGCTTCTCGTCGGCGGCGGCCTGGCGACTGCTGGCATCATCGGCGACGCCGGGACCAGCATCGCGCTGCTGTTCGTCGCCGGATTCGCCTTCGTCGCTATCTCGCTCGTGCTCTTCTTCACGGTCGCGAACGCCCGTCTCTCCGATAAGTTCCGGGCCGAAGAGTACCGCGACCGCCTGCGAGCCATCGGGCTGGAGGACGGGGACCGGCCCGATTTTGTTCCCGAGATCGAACCCGAATATAGCGGGGACCGAACCGAGGCAGATTCGAACGATGAAGCCGGTGTGTGACACCGCCTGCGGGTGTATTCGGTGGGTTTATACAAACTCAGTCCCGAGCCCCACGTGTACATGAACAGACGGGAGTTCGTCCGGACCGCCGGGGGTGCCGCCGGGACAGCGGCTGCCCTCAGTGCCACCGGGTCCGCAGCCGCCCAGGAAGAGGGCGGCGACGGTGGCCAGACGGTCCCGGACTACGGCGGATACCTCGACCAGGTCGGGAACTTCGGCGGGCCCGCGAGCACCGTCGACGCCACCGGCCAGGACACGGTGACGGTCGAGGTCGGTGTCCAGGCCAACGGCGGCGCCTACGGGTTCGGCCCGCCGGCCGTCCACGTCGACAACGGTGCGACCGTGCAGTGGGAGTGGACCGGCAACGGCGGCGGCCACAACGTCGTGCAGGCCAACGGGGAGACGCTCAACTCCGGCGATGCGGTCTCGTCGAGCGGTGTCAACTACGAACACACCTTCGAAGAGGACGGCATCTACACGTACTACTGTGTCCCCCACGAAGGGCTCCAGATGAAAGGTGCCATCGTCGTCGGTGAGGACTATCCGACGGTGACCCTCAGCAGCGGCGGCCCGGTCGAAGTCGATCCTCACTACGCGGGTGTCCCAATCCAGCCGCACTTCGTCGGGTTCGGCGCGGGACTGGCCGTCCTCATCCCCCTGATCTTCACCTTCTTCATGCTGAAGTACGGTGAATCGCCACATACCAGCGGGGGGAACAACTGATGGCTTCGGAAGGCTCCACGTACGGTGACATCCACCGGTACGAACCGCCGCGCGAGAGCACGGCTGCCGCGGTCGGGATCGTCCTGCTGACGGTCCTCCAGATCGTCCTCGTCGGACTGTTCACCTACGGAATGCTCGCCGGGTGGGCGTCCGGTATCGGGACGACACTGACCGTGCGGCTCATCGAGGCTAACATGTTCCTCGGCGGCGTCCTGACGGCTATCTTCCTGGATCTGTCGTTCATCATGCTGCTGTACCGTAAGGAGTTCCTCCCCGACGTGATGATCGTCAAGAAGCGCCGTCGCAAGTGGGAGGACCTCTACATCCGCCAGGAGGACGTCGACGGAACGACCGCTCTGGACGAGGAACAGCTCGTCGACACGATCAAACGCGCAGTCTACCCCTACTACAAGAAATAACATGCCACTAGACGAAGACAAATATCCAGCCGAGACAGGGCGACGCCGTTTCGTGAAGGGTGTCGTCGGCAGCGCTGCCCTCTCCAGCGTGGGTGTTGGTGGCGCCGCGGCCATCGACGCGACCACCGACGCGGCAGGTGAGGGTGGCGGGACGACCCCGTTCGTCGCGGTCGAGAACACGGCGGGGCCAGCGCCTCGCGGGATGCCGATCATCCCGATAGAGATAGACGGCGGCCAGCTAAAGGGCGTCTGGCCCGAGTACGACTCCGACGCCGGCGTCGCCATCGCCCGTGACTTCGGCGGTAGCGGTATCGACTACTCCTCCGCGTGGTTCCAGTACTGCGGAATGCAGACCGCAGAGGGTGTCTACCCGCAGGCCGAGCAGGACAACCTCTTCCGGCACAAACCCGGCACGTTCTCCTGGCAGGGCGAGTACGAGAGCGGTGCGCCACTGACGGTCGATATGTTCTCGGACTACCAGGAATGGGGCAACGGCATCGGGCGGTCCGGTGTCGGGAAGCCGGCGGCTGCGACGTGGCGTTCCGACGGTGACGTCAAGACGATCCCTATCGAAATCATCCGTTCAGTAGAGGTCGAGAAGATGGCCAACGGCGAAGGGAAGTACTCGGAACTGCCTGGTTCGGTCCAGAGCTTCATCTCGGAAGCGACGGCGGACGGGTTCGTCGCCTGGATGAACAAGTGCACCCACTTCTGCTGTGTTCCCGGGTACAAGGCCTACTCCGGGAGCGCAAACTTCGGCGCGGAGGACAAAATTTACTGTCAGTGCCACCAATCGGTGTACGACCCGTTCAGCCCAGTACAGAAGACGTTCGTGGCACTGCCACGGCCACCACAGACGGAATAACCCATGAGCCTAGAACGCAAAGACGAACACGACCACAAAGGCTGGATGAAAAAGCGCGACCTCTCGCCCATCGAGACGGTCTACCTGACAGCGCTCATCTGGCTCGACAAACGGCTCCGGGTCGTTGACTATCTGGAGATCCTGGAGGATCTCTACTACAAGGTCAACATGCAGATGCCCAAGAGCCACACCGAGCAGTACAACCTCGACAACAAGTTCTGGTACTGGTACCCCCTGTACGCCCTGGGGTCGTTCTCGACGGTGGCGTACATCGTCGCGGCGATCTCCGGTGCGCTGCTGGGGTTCTACTACGCGCCGGCGGCGGCAGCCGCGGATGGCTCGCCGACGATCGCGTACGACTCGGTGATGCTCATCATGGGCCAGCTCAATCTCGGGTACTTCCTTCGATCGGTCCACCGATGGGCCGCTCAGGTGATGGTCGCGGCCGTGTTCCTGCACATGCTCCGTGTCTACTTCACGGGTGCGTACAAGGAACCACGCGAGCTCAACTGGCTCATCGGCATCGTGCTCATCTCGTTGACGCTGGTGTTCGGGTACACGGGCTACCTGCTCCCGTGGAGCCAGCTGTCCTACTGGGCCGGCCAGATCGGCGTCGAGATGTCGCTGTCGATCCCGCTCATCGGCGAGTGGGTCGCACAGCTGATGTTCGGCGGATTCACGCTCTCGCAGGCGACACTACAACGGATGTACATCCTGCACGTGTTCTTCCTGCCGTTCATCACCACCGCGGTCATCGCGGTCCACATCGGCATCGTCTGGATGCAGGGCATCGCGGAACCACACTGATACAATGACAGACAACGACACAGACTCCGAGGACGTTCGCACGGACGGCTCCGGCGGTGGCGGCATCGTCGCGCCGGACGACGAGACGCCAACGTGGTCCGAGCGGAAGACCCGTTCACAGGGGCTCTCGCGAGTGACCTACGAATACTTCGAGCGGGCTCGCCGTGAGGACCAGGATCTGCGCCAGGAATCCGACTACGTCGAACGTGACGTGCTGGCGTTCCCCGCCTGGCCACACGAGATGATGCGCAACATCGCCCTGACGAGCTTCTTCGTCGGGATGATCCTGTTCGTCTCGGCGGTACTCCCGCCGGAGATGCCGAACCCGGCAAACTCCAGCGTGACACCGGCGATCATCCTGCCGGACTGGTACCTCTACTGGTCCTTTGGCCTGCTGAAACTCGGGCCGCTGAATCCCAGTCTCTCGATCCTGGGCGGCTCGAAGCTGATGGCCGACCGGACCTACGGTGTGCTGGCGAATGTCGTCGTGGTCGGGTTCGTCGCCATCGTCCCCTTCCTCAACAAGGGGTCGGCACGGCGCCCCGTCGAGCAGCCCTTCTGGGCTGCTGTCGGGATGTCCGGCGTCATCTTCAGCCTGACCATCGCCGCACTGTCGATCAAGAACCTGATCCCGATGGACTCGCACCTGCTGTTCGACCTGACGTTCCTGCTCCCGTTCGTCAGCGCCACCATCACCTACGCGGTGCTGAAGACGATGCGTGAGGGGTACATGTTCGACCTCAACCGGCGGTACTACCGGCTCAGGCCGCCGAAGTGACACGCCCGCCACAATCCCTTCTCGCCGCAGTAAAGTAGTTCCCGCCCCTAGTCGATCGTAATGACAGAGGACCCGGAGTCGGACCGACGTGACGTCGTCGTCCCTCTGCGTGTGTACAAGACAGTGACAGTGTTCTCGACGCTGTTCGCCGTCCTGTGTGTCGTCGGGGGGTTCATCCTCATCGACACCGCGACCCAGCGAGCGTCGGTACCGGCCTCGGAGATCGACGTCCCGCTGGGGGTCGCCGGTCTCGGACTGATACTCGCGGGGTCGGCTGTCTACGCGTTCTCGACCCGGTTCCGCACCGAGGAAATGGGAAAGTCTAAAGACGACGCTGACGAAGGCTCGGGTAATGGCTGACGAATTCATCAAGGGGCTCGGTGCCCTCCTGGTCGGCGGTCTCGGTTGGATGAGTTTCGCCGGTTGGTATCGGACGCCCAGTTTCGAGGGGGCACAACTCACCGGTGAGGTCACCCTGGAGAACCCCACCGTCTACGACCAGCTCGGGCTGTTCCTGATGGACGCGTTCTTCTGGTTCGCTATCATCGGCGCACTCACCTTCTGGGTCGTCATCCCGCTGGTCGACGAACTCCGCGAGTATCTCGACGAGCGGTCGGCCTGAGCGGCGTCACTTCCGTCTACGGTTCCTTTCGCGCGGCCGGCTTGTCGGCCCGTCCGTGGCCATCCCCACGGCACGTTCCTGCCGGTGCGAATCCGCCGAGCAGACGCTCTATCAGCCGAGTATCGCTTACCGACAGGTGGGCGGTGACGCCATGGCGATCCAGTCGACGCCGAACAGGCGGGACGAGATCCGCTCAGCACGACCACAGTGGTGGCTCTGGACGGCTCTGAAGCTGGCGGGACGGGAGTTCGGCACCGGGGGACAGAACGCGCGTGCCGGCCATCGTACCGACCGTCGAGCGTGACGCTGGCCGGCGTAGCGAACGGAGAAAACGTGTCGCGTTCAGACGATCGACTGCCAGGGACCGGCGATGATCCAGAAGAGGCTCTGGTAGCCGGCGTACGCCAGGACCAGCATGGCAGCCACGATAGAGCCTTTCGGTCGTTCGAGCGGGATGTCCCGCCGGGCCTCGACCTTCCGGGATTCGAACTCGAAGAAGTCGGTGATGACCGCACCGAGGACGAGCATGGACATGACCATACCGCCGTGGTGAGCCAGCGTCATGTAGTAGAACGACGTCATGACGAGGACGAAGTTGCTCGCGAGATGGGCGGGATGTCGACTGACCTCCTCAGCACCGCCCGTCTCGTACTGTTGCTTGTGCCGTCTGTGGGCCAGTTGTCGCGTCACGAGGTTTGCGACCACCAGTGCGACGATGACGTACTCGATGAGGAGCACGTCTCCGGGACCTGTACTTCCCATGATGGTGTCCAGCGGCCCGAAGAGCGTGACGGATGGCTGCATACTGGATCCTCAGTCCGAATCCCATTAGTGTCTTTCCACTCGGCGCCGGTGTGGGTCGGGTCGCTGTCAGGTGAACCGCTGTCGACTCTCGTCGACGACGGCGACCCGAACCGTCCCGTCCTCGCCGAGTGTCACGGGCTCACCGGGACCGACGGTGTCGACACGAGTGTCGTCGAGCAGGAGGACGACGGTAGCCTCGTCACGTTCGACAGAGAGGGTGACGTCGGCCAGTGGGACGACCCAGTGGTCCGGATTCGTCGCGAACGGGGCGATCGGCGCGACCACGCCGACGTCGGACGGCGAGAGGATGGGGCCGCCGACACGGCGTGCGTAGCCGGCCGATCCGGCGGTAGTCGCGACGACGACGCCGTCGGCCCGGAACGCGTCGATCGTGTCGGTCGGGGTCGCGACGCCGAACTCGGAGATGCGGGCCGCGTCGGCCGTGACGAGGGTCACGTCCCAGAACGCTCGGCCTACCGCCTCGTCGCCGCGAGTGACCGACAGGACGGTGTGGTGTTCGACCTGTGCGTCGGGCAGCGCTGGGACTGCCTCTGTGACCGCTGACGCGGGGACGCTTCTGACACCTCTGCCGGCGTCGACGGGGAGCACGAGCGGGTCGCGGTCGGACCGTGCGACCCGTGTCAGTGCGGACTGGCCGACGGCGACGACGTGGTCGGTCGCGGGGACCGACCCATCTGTGGGGGTCTCGACCGCGACGCCACTGTCCGCGAGCGTCTCCGCGACGGCATCGTCGCCGACGACGCCGACCGAGGGCGTTGTCATCACTCGCCGCTTCGGTCAGCCGATGGAAAAGCGTGCCGTCCTCGGGCGGTCATAGGGATTATCGTCGCAGTCCAGAGATTGCTCCCGTGAAATCGAAGTCCGGCACCGGACCGGAGGGCTCGATTCCTCCGGCCGGCTACGATACTCCCTATTAGAATGGGAGTTTCTGCCGTGCGTACTTCCACAGCATCGGCGCGTCCGAGAGATGGAAGAGCTTCGTCATCGCCCGGACGTTCCCGCGGTTGGCCTCTGTGAGTGTGTCCGAATCGGTGCTGTGGAGGTCCCGCATCAACTGGTCGTAGCGCTCGTTGGGGGCGAGATACAGCAGTTCGGTCATCGTGAGCCGTGTCCGCTGGTTCGGCGCGACGTCGGTGTGCCAGAGGTGGTCGTAGACGGCCAGCGATTCCGCGGAGGTGTCCGGCGTGTCCGGGGTCAGCGCCGCGTCGACGGTCGCGGCGGCCGCGCGGGCGGACTTCATCCCCTTGTGGATGCCCTCGCCCCACAGCGGGTCGATGGTCGGGACGGTGTCCCCGATGGCCATGAAGTTGTCAGTGCTCATCGACTCGGGGGGCTGGATGTGGGCCGACCCGCGGTGGGCCTGCGTCCCCTCGATGCGGACGGCGTCCGCCAGTCGCGGATCGGTGTCCAGCCAGTACTCCAGGTAGTCGTCGATGGCCCACCCGTCGCGGGCGTTGTCGCGGTGGGCTTCGTTCTGGATGTAACAGAGCCCGACCTTGGCCGTGTCTTCGCCGGTGTGGAAGATCCACGAGTAGCCGCCGGGCGCGAGGTCGTGGTCCAGGCGGAGCATCATCGCGTCCGTGAGGTCTGCGTACCGAGGGTGGTCCATCTGGACGTTCTCGTACTCGTACTCGATGCCGATAGCCTGGTGGTCGCGTTCGAGGTCACAGACGTCGAGTTTCTTCGCGAGCGGGGCGGCTGGCCCCGTAGCGTCGATGACGATGTCGGCGTAGACTTCCTCGTCGCCAGCGTACCTGACGCCGACGATCTCGCCGTCGTCCATGATCGGTGCCGAGACCCGCGCGTCGAACCGGTAGGTGGCGCCGTAGTTTCGACCTTCCTCGACGAGCCACCGCTTGAAATCGGCAAACTCCAGCACGGCGCCGGTCTGCTTGCGGACGTAGTGGTCGTTGGGGGACTCCAGTACCACGTCGTCGGTGTAGTTCATCACGACGTCGTCCGGGATGTTGAACGCCGTCATCGCCGACGGGAACGTCCCCGCAGTGGACTTGTTGCTCTGACGTGGGAACTCGTCTTCGGATTCGGTCTCCAGTACCAGCACGTCGTAGTCCCGCTCGGCGAGGTCGCGGGCACACTGTGCCCCCGCTGGCCCCGCCCCCGCGACGACCACGTCAAAGCGCTCGCTCATAACCGGAGGTTACACGTCCGAGTAATCAACCTTGCTGAATCCACCGAGATACTGTGGGTCGGGTGCCTCTCGAAAGGGTAAAGACGCCACCAGCCACACGACTGGCCAACGCGGGGCAACGAGATATGGTACTCACCTCAGTCGCCGGCGCGCTCGCGGATCGACGTCGACTCCCGACCGCCCTCCGGGCAGTACTGGGCTACTACGCCGAGAGCGGCGTCTTCGACTACGCCAGCCTCTCGCTGAAATCCGAGATCGACGACCGCACCGAGGCGATGGTCGCGGACGTGAACACACGCGTCGAGGAGGCACTGGCCGCGGAGTTCGGCCACCCCGTCGCCTTCGAGTACGACACGAAACTCGTCCTGCCCGCCCAACTCACGCTGGGGTACGTCTACCGAACCGCCCGCCGGCAGGCGCCCGGCGATCCGGTCACGGACACCATCGCGGACGGCGTCCCCGACGTCGACGAGACGGCCCTGGAACAGGGGCCGGCACAGGAGCTCTCGCCTCGGGAGATGGTCGTCCGCGCCGAGCAGATGACCCGGCTCTCCATCGAGGCGCTGATCGACGGCGACATGCGCGACGCCATCAACGACGACGAGTTCGAGGACTTCGAGGTCGACTTCGAGGCCGACGCGGACGACATCCGTCGGGTCGCCGAGACCGCACAGGCGGCGCTACAGTCCCATCTGGACGGCCTCCTGGAATCGATGCCGCCCGTCGTCGAGGAGGCCTACCAGTGGGCCGTCGACTACAGCGAGGCCCACCAGGACCGCGACGACTACTTCCGGGACCTGATGACCGACGCCGAGGCCGGCGACGCGGATGCGCTGGACGCCATCCGCGCCGAGTACAAGTTCGCCGACTACGACGAGGACCCGCCGACGTTCACCGACCGGGAGAAGGAACTCCCCTACAGCAAGACCCAGTACGCCCGCGTCGGTGTCCTCTACGACGGGATGCTCGACCTCTATCGGCTCGCCGGTCTGGACATCGAACCGGCCTTCGCCAAGTCCATCGTGCTGGCGATCATCGGCGCGCAGATCTGGCTCGACGACGTCGACGACTACGAGGACGACCGCCGCGAAGGGCAACTGACGCCGGTGACCGCCGAGTACCTGCTCGCGCCCGACGAGGAAGCCGGCTATCGGCACGTCGTCGACATCACCGAACAATACCTCGACCTGGCCGAGGAGTACGCGACGGCCGCGGACTCGCCGCTGACCGGCATCGCCGCGGAGTACATCTACCGGTCGGGCGAGCCGGACGTGTTACCGGGCTCGTTCTGAGCGGGGGTTACTGACCCCTCTCTTAGCGCTTCCCGAGTGCTTGCTCGAAGACCCGCTGTGCGCGGTCGTAGGCAGCGTTCCGGTCGACGATGGGGTGTGGATACTCCGGCGCCAGTCGCTCCCGGTCGTCGTCCGAGAGCGTCGGCCAGTCGACGATCTTCGCGGAGTCGACACCTCGCAACTCGGGGACGTACTCGGTGACGTAGTCCGCGCCGTCGTCGTACTTGCTCATCTGGGAGACCGGGTCGAAGATGCGCACGTCCACGGAGTCGGTGCCAGTCGAGGCGATCCACTGCCAGCTCGCGGCGTTGGTCGCCGCGTCGTGGTCGACGAGCTGTTTGGTGAAGTAGCGCAGCCCCTCCCGCCAGTCGACGAGCAGGTGCTTCGTCAGGAACGAGGCGACGTTCTGGCGCGGGCGGTTGTGGACGTACCCCTCCTCGTTCAGCTGTCGCATCCCGGCGTCGACCAGCGGATAGCCGGTCTCGCCGCGTTTCCAGGCGGCGAGGTGGTCGGGGTCGTTCTCCCAGGCGATCTCGTTGGGGAAGCGCTTGTAGTTGGCCGACAGCAGGTCGGGATTGTAGTACAGCAGGTGGTAGCTCTGTTCCCGCCAGGAGAGTTCGTACCGGTACTTCTGGACGTTGCGCTGGGCGCTGCCGGTGACCGCTGCCTTGCGGTCGCTGGCGTCGCTCCAGACCTCGCGGATGCCGATCATTCCGGCCGCGAGATACGGCGACATGCGCGAGACGGCTCCGATCGGTCGCTCGACAGCGGCTTTCATGTCGTCGCGCGTGTCGCTGTAGCTCTCGATGCCGTCGGCGAGGAACTGGTCGTACCGCTCGCGGGCGGCCGCGTAGCCCGCGGTCGGGAGGTCGATGTCCGCAGTGATCTCCGGGGCGGTCTTTGGGTCCGAGATGTCGGCCAGTTCGTCCGCCGTCGGCGTGTCCGCAGGCGGGAGTTTGTGCTCGGCCTGCCAGTCGTCGTAGAAGCGGCTGTGGTTCTCGTAGCGGGGCGCCAGTCGTTCGGGATCGACGAGCACCAGGTCGGTCACCGACCTCGTGGGGACCGCCTCGTCGACGCGACGCTGGCGGTTCCGGCGTGCCGGTCGGTAGTACTCGTTGTAGACGACACGGTCGGCGTCGTACTCCGCGACGACCTCGGCAAGCACCTCCGCAGCGTCGCCAGACCGGACGAGCAGGTCGCTGTCCCGCTCCCGGTAGGCCCGTTTCAGTGCCCGCACACCCTGCATGAAGAAAGCTCGCTGTCGTTTCCCGACCTTCCGCAGCATGTCGGTGTCGACGACGTAGACGGGAACGACTGGGCCGTCGTTCGCGGCCAGTGCGAGCCCGCGGTTGTCCGGGAGGCGGAGGTCCCGCTGGTGCCAGAAGACGTTCATAGAGACGGGACGGCTCCGGGACGTAAGTCACCGCCACCAACGTGGTTGGGTGTGCGGGACCGCACCACGGGCTGGTATGGAACCGGTCCAGGGCATCGAAACGTCGGTCGCTCGGCTGTCACCCCTGCCCGGGATACCCCCGATCGTCCGATTCTTGACTCAACAGCGTTCGGTGGCCCGCCAACCGGTCGTAGACGCCGCCGAGGACGAGCCCGTAGACGAGATACGCCAGTAGCATCGCCGCCAGGATCGGCAGTGTCGCCGATAGCTGCTCCCAGCCTCGAAAGACAGCGACCCACACGGTCGCGGCGTACCCGAGCCAGACGACGACACCGAACACCACCCCGTGGATCGCGCCTGACTCACCGGGCAGTCCCCACGTGAAGCCGGTAAACAACAGCGGCCACGCGACGACGAACAGCGCCACGAGGACGACGGCTGTCAGCAGGGTAGCTGTCGGGCTGCCGAGCTGGCAGTACGGGGGGCCGCCGACTGAACAGAGGCTAGCGAACGTCGCGAGGACGAAGAGGTTGGTCCCGGCGAGCGCGACGTCCGCGACGAACAGGAACGCCAACAGGACGGCCGTGGCGACTGCCCCTCCGGCCAGTCCGCTTCGTACTGGGTCCATACCGTCGGCTACGCTACCGTGCCGAATAAATGTAGCTGAGAGTGAAGGAACCTCGCTCGACAGACGAGCGCAATCACCGGTAGATACGGGATAGTGTGCACCCGGCTGTCTTTGCTACCGGGACACCCGCTGCGTTCGTCTGCGAACGCCTGCGGTCGCGGTACACACGCAGCGCACCGGAATCGGCGATGAGCGCCGATTCCGGCCTTTTTCGCCCACGTTTTTGCAAGCGGGGGTCGCTCTAGTGATCGTCGGCATTTTTCGATAGATACTGCTGAGATGGCGGGAGGGAGCATGAACAGGCGCCTCTCAGACCGATGACCACCCGAGATGCCATTTATATGTAGTCGTCGATATTCCCCATCTCAAGCACTCTAAATACGCATTTGCGTCGCTATTTCACTCGTGCCAATCTCACTCTTCTCAGTCCCAAACGCTATTTGGCTGCTTTTTTAATCCTCTACGCTGATTTGAGTGGGTCTCATTGGTACCCTACCTAACTATACAAAACTTCTGAGGATCACTACCGCGACCCCCCGCAGCAAAAAGGTGGTCTAGTAGAACTCCCGAACCAGATCCATCGCGCCGTCGGGGGCGCCGTCGGGGATCTCGGCCATCGAGGACTCGATGCCCTCACGCTGCTCGAAGGGGACCGAATCCTCGTTCTGGTAGAGCACGCCCATGTACTCCTTGTCGGATTCGAGGATTTTGTCCTTGGCCTGGTCGCGGTTGTGCGGATCGTGGTCGGTCTCGTCTAAGTCCACGATCGAATCCCGGAAGTAGTCGTAGGTGTCGACGTCGTTGAAGGTGACACACGGCGAGTAGACGTTGACGAAGCCGAAGCCGTCGTGTTCGATAGCCTGCTGGACGATCTCGGCGTGGCGCTGGGCGTTCGAGCTAAAGGACTGCGCGATGAACGTCGCACCGGCCGACAGCGCGAGGGCCTTCGGGTTGACGGGGGGCTGTTTCGGCCCCTCGGGGGTCGTGCCCGTCTCGAAGTCCTCGCGCGAGGTCGGCGAGGCCTGGCCCTTGGTCAGGCCGTAGATGCGGTTGTCCATGACGACGTAGGACATGTCGACGTTCCGGCGCACCGCGTGGATGAAGTGGCCGGCACCGATGGAGTAGCCGTCGCCGTCGCCGCCGGCGACCATCACTTCCAGATCTGGGTTGGCCATCTTCACGCCGATCCCCACCGGCAGGGCGCGGCCGTGGACGCCGTGCAGCGCGTAGCTGTGCATGTAGGTCCCGATCTTCCCGGAACAGCCGATGCCGGCGACCACGAACGTGTTGTCCGGGTCGTTGCCGGTCTCGGCCAGGGCCTTCATCATGCCGTTCATAGTCCCGAAGTCACCGCAGCCGGGACACCACGTCGGTTGCTTGTCGGACTTGAAATCGGTGAATCTGACGTCTGAGCTCATTCTGCTTCGACCTCCTGTGTACCGCTGTTCGAATCGAGTGTCTCGCTGACCTCTGCTGCGAGTTCGTCCGCCTTGAAGCGGACGCCGTTGTACTTGTTGATGCGGTCGACGCGTTCGAGCACGTCGTGTTCGATGATGTCGGCGAACTGCCCGGTCGCGTTACACTCGACGACGATGACCTCCTCGGCGGCCTGGACCTCGTCGGTCAGGTCGGGCCGCGGGAAGATGTAGGGCACCGAGATGAACCGGACGTCGTAGCCCTCCTCCTCCAGCAGTGTCAGGCCCTCGCGCATCGCGCCCTCGTTCGAGCCCCAGGAGATGATGAGCGTCTCCGCCTCTGGGTCGCCGAACTCCCGGTAGTCGAACTCCTCCTGTTCGCGGGCGGTCTCGACCTTGCGCTGGCGCTTGTCGACCTGTTCGATGCGGACGTCGGTGTCCTCGGTCCGGCGCCCCAGTTCGTCGTGTTCGAGCCCGGTCGTCATGTGTGCGCCGTCTGCCGTCCCGGGGAACGCTCGCGGGGAGACGCCGTCTGCGGCGGGGAAGTGCGCCTGGAAGCGGCCCTGTTCGTCGAGCCAGGCGTCGATCTCGTCCTCGTCGACGACCTTGCCGCGCTCGACCTCGACCGCGTCCATGTCGAAGGTCTCGGGCGAGAAGGTCTGCTCGGTGACGGCCATCGCCAGGTCCGAGACCAGGAAGACGGGGGTCTGGTACTTCTCGGCGAGGTTGAACGCCTCGACAGTCTTCCAGAAGCACTCGGAGACGGTCGTCGGCGCGACGACGAACCGCGGAATCTCGCCGTGGCCGCCGTACAGTGTCATGTTGAGGTCGCCCTGTTCCTGTTTCGTGGGCATCCCGGTCGAGGGACCCGAACGCATCACGTCACAGATGACCAGCGGGGTCTCGCTGGTCGCGACGAGGCCGAAGGTCTCGGTCATCAGGTCGATGCCCGGTCCGGAGGTCGCCGTCATGGCGCGGGCGCCGGCCCGGGCCGCACCGAGGGCCATGTTGATCGCCGAGAGTTCGTCCTCGGCCTGGACGACCTTGCCGCCGAACTGGTCGACACGGCCGGTCATGTACTCCATGACGTCGGTCGCCGGCGTGATCGGGTAGCCGGCGTAGAAGCGACAACCGGCGGCGATGGCGCCCATGCCGATGGCCTCGTCGCCGTTGAGCAGGACGTAGTCCTCGTCGGTCGTCTCCATCTGGTAGTCGAAGGTCTGGTCGTACTCCTCCTGGACGTACTCCTGGCCCATGCGGGCGGCCTGTTTGTTGTTCTCGACGATGGCCTCGCCCTTGTCGCCGAAGCGCTTCTGGAGGCTCTCGTCCAAGTTCTCGATGGGGAAGCTCGTCACCTCGCAGGCCGCGCCCAGCGCCACGACGTTGAGCATGATGGCACCGCCAGCGTCCTCGGCGAGGCGTTTGAGCGGGACCTCCAGGGCGGTCGCGCCGTGGGGGACCTCGACGTCCTGCATCGTCGAGCGCTCGCCGTCGTAGATGATGACCGAGTCTTCGTGGAGTTCGTCCTCGTTCTCGTGGATGGTGCGCTCGGTGAGCGCGATGAGGATATCGAGGCGGTCGACGACGCTCTCGACGCGGTCGACCGAGGTCCGCACTTTGTAGGCGGTGTAGCCTCCGCGGATGCGGGAGGCGAAGTCCTTGGAGGTGAAGACGTGCCGACCGGCCCGGGAGAGTGCCTGTGCGAAGATCTTCCCGGTAGAGTCGATCCCATCGCCGGCTTCGCCGCCGATGGCCCAGTTGAGGTCCTCTGGCATACTACCAAACGGGTAGCCTGCGGGGGGAGAAAAGGCTTCTGTGTGCGCCCGCACGCGCGGGGAATTCGGATCTGAAATAATCTACCGAGAACCCGGCAGAATCGACCGAAACCCCCTTGTCACGGCCGTCCCACCTCGGCGATATGGACGAACGTTCACTGCCCGTGCGGGCGGTCCGCTCGGTCGGGCCAGACGCCATCGCTATCGACATCGAGACTCCCGACGAGTTCGATGCACAGCCGGGGCAGTTCGTGAAGGTCACGCTGCCCGGCGACGACGAGGACGAGTCCCGGTTCTACACTATCTCCTCTCCCGACATCGAAGGGACGTTCGAGATGACAGTCGGAATCGACCCCGAGGGGGCCGTCGCGCCGCGACTCGCCGAGCTAGAGGCCGGCGACGAACTCCTCGTCGCTGGGCCGTTCGGCTCGGACTACTACGAGGGTGAACCGCGTGCGGTCGTCATCGCCGGCGGGCCAGGCGTCGGACCCGCGGTCGGCATCGCCGAGCGCGCCCTCCAGGACGGGAACGACGCAGCTGTCGTCTATCAGGACGACGACCCGATCCACGTCGAGCGACTCGACGCGCTCGAAGACCAGGGGGCGCTCGTCCGCCTGCTGGCCGACGGGGAAGCCCTGACCGAGGCGGTCGCTGACGCCGTCGCCGACGGCGGGCAGGTCTTCGTCTACGGCTTCGCGGACTTCCTCGACGACGCGACCGAGGCCCTCACCGCCGCGGGCGTCGACGCCGACGACGCCAAGGTCGAGAACTTCGGCTGACCGTCGGTGAGGGGCTTTTGTAGGTCTATCCCCTAGCCACGCCGAATGCACACCAACGAGCAGTTCGCGTACGACGTCGCGGTCGTCGGCGGCGGTCCGGCGGGGCTGACGAGCGCGCTCTACACCACGCGACTCGGCCTCGATACCGTCGTCGTCAACCGCGGCGGCGGCCGGGCGGCCATGATGACCGACACGCACAACGTCATCGGTATCACCGAGGACGTCTCGGGCAACGAGTTCCTCCAGACGGCCCGCGAGCAGGTACAGGACTACGGCGCCGACTACCGCCAGGGGTTCGTCGAGGACGTCGAGCCACTCGACGGCGGGTTCGAACTCACGACCGACGATGGGCCTGTACTCGCACGCCGGGTCGTCCTCGCGACTGGGTTCTCGGACGAGCGGCCCGACCCCCCGCTGCCCAGAACTGGGCGCGGACTCCACTGGTGTCTCCACTGTGACGCGTTCATGTTCGTCGACGAACCGGTGTTCGTGATGGGGACCGGCGAGTCAGCGGCGGCAGTGGCGATGATCATGCTCAACTACACCGACGAGGTGGACCTGTTGACCCGCGGTGACGCGCCCGAGTGGAGCGAGGAGACGGCTCGGCAACTGGATGCACACCCCGTCGACGTTATCGAAGACGACGTCGTCGGGATGACCAAAGACGAGTCGGGCTGGCTGGAGTCCTTCGAGTTCGCCGACGGGACCGTCCGGCAGTACCGCGGCGGCTTCCCGATGTACGGCTCGGACTACCACGCCGAACTGGCCGACGCGCTGGGCGTCGAGCGCAACGACGACGGGACCGTCGCCGTCGACGGCCACGGCAGCACGTCCGTCGATGGCGTCTACGCCGTCGGCGACCTCACGCCGGGGCACAACCAGATTCCGGTGGCGATGGGCGAGGGGGCGAACGCCGGCATCGCGATCCACAAGGACCTCCGGAAGTTCCCGCGTTCGCTGGCCGACATCGAGGCCGACGGCCCTGTCGGTACGGACGAGGTGCCGGCCATCTCGGCCGAGTTGCAGGCGACGGCTGTCGCCCACGAGGGACACGCGGCCGGCCCCCGGACGGAAGGTGAGGCGGCGGCCGACGACTGATCGCAACAAAGCATATAACCATATCTTGCCAACTACCCCCATGCGCGAGGCAAGTCGGACGACGCGCCAGCGCATCGCCGACCGATTACGCGACGAAGCGATGGCTGCGGGAACGATCGCGACAGTGTTCGAGATACAGACAAGCGACGCGCTCACGCACGTCGAGCACATCGCGAAGTCACTGGAACCGACCGACGAGCAGTTGCTCGTCGCCCCGCCCGAATGCGAGGAGTGTGGGTTCAGCGACTTCGACGACCTGACCAACCGACCCAGTCGGTGTCCGGAGTGCAAGTGTGAGAGCGTGACAGAACCGGCCTACCGGATCGGCTAGCGTCTCCTCGACTCCGGTAGGCTCCCCTCACTGGCCAGAGAAGCCGATGCGACCGCGCGAGGAGAGGTCGTGGTCACCGGAGGGACCCTGCTGTTCGAACTCGTAGCGGTCGTCGGTCAGATAGACGGCGCCGTCTTCTGTGGTGATCTCGATCTCCTCTAGGACAGCCCCCTCACAGGGGCCGTAGGTACACTGCCCGGTGTCAGACTCGAAGGTCGCGCCGTGTTTCTCACACACCAGTTCCCCGTCGCGACGTGTCGCGCCGCTGCCCTTGTCGAGACGGATGTCCCGCCAGTGGGGGCAGTAGTTCTCGAAGGCGACCACGCCGTCGGTGAGACGGACCAGGATGGCCTCCTCGGTGTCGAAGCCGTCACGGACGGTAAACAGGAAACTTCCGGACTCCGGAACCTCGTCGACTGCCGCGATACGACTGTCCTCGTCCATTCTTGGCCGGTATACGGTAGAGACCGTTTTCAAGGACTCGGTCCGTGCAGAACTGGTCGGTACCCGTCTGCGACCCCCGTGAGGAACAGCGCGCGCCCCGAGTTTGGCAGTCGTCGGGCCGCACCACTCGTTTTCAGTAGTGTTCGGCCTCGATACGCCCGTCGTAGAGTCGCTGGAGGAGTTTGGTCATCGGGCCGGTTCCGACGTCGATGCCGTCGACGGATCCGACCGGGCGGACTTCCCACGTCGAGTTAGTCACGAACGCCTCGTCGGCCTCGCGGACGTCGTCGAGCGTGTACTCCCCCTCCTCGACGGGGAACCCCTCGTCTCGGGCCAGATCGACGACGACCCCGCGGGTCACGCCGGGGAGCAGATCCAGGTCTGCACTGGGGGTCCGGAGCGCGTTGTCCGCGACGAAGAAGAGGTTGCTCGTCGCGCCCTCGACGACCGTCCCGTCGACGTCGCGCATCAGCGCCTCGTCGGCAGGGTCGCCGTCGGCGGCGGCCCGCTGGAGTTCGAGTCGGGCGAGGATACCGTTGAGGTAGTTGTGGGTCTTCGTGTCGGCCGGCAGGGATTCGCTGGGAATCCGCCGGGTCCTGACCGTCTGGAGGTCGGCCGGGCCGTCCCAGACGTGGGTACCTTCGCGCCCGCCGCGGGGCAGTTCCGAACAGACGACCACCACCGTCGGATCGACCTCGGGATCCGGCGTGAGTTTCCCGGGCTGGACCCCGCGGGTGACAGAGACCTTGACGTACGCCTCGGTGAGGTTGTTTGCCGCCAGCGTCTCGTCGACGCGTTCTCGGAGGTCGTCGGGGACCGCGTCGCCGAACCCCAGCGTCGCGGCGGTGTGCTGGAGGCGTTCACGGTGGGCGTCCCAGGCGAAGGGCTCGCCGCCGTAGACGCGGAGCGTCTCGAAGCCAGCGTCGCCGTACATGAACCCGCGGTCCCGGACCGAGACCGTCGCCTCGTCGGCCGGCACGAGCGTGCCGTCTACGTGATACTGCATGTGAGACAGAAGTTCTCGATCATCGTCTTCCCGTGGTCTGTCAGGATGCTCTCGGGATGGAACTGGACGCCGATGTGTGGCCGCTCCCGGTGGCGGACTCCCATCACGATACCCGCTTCGTCGTCGGTGTAGGCGGTCTCTTCGAGGATATCCGGCAAGCCATCCCGGTCGACGGCCAGCGAGTGGTACCGGCCGACCGCGAACCCCTCTGGCAGCCCGTCGAAGACGCCGCTGCCGTCGTGGGTGATCGTCGAGGACTTGCCGTGGACGACCGACTCCGCGTGGCCGACGGGTGCGCCGTTGGCCGCACAGAGCGCCTGGTGCCCCAGACAGACCCCCAGCGTCGGATACGAGAGCTCGTCGAAGATGGGCATCGAGACGCCCGCTTGCTGTGGCGTTCCCGGCCCCGGCGAGACGACGATGCCGTCCGGGTCCAGCGCCTCGATACCTTCGACGGTGATGGCGTCGTTGCGCCGGACGATCACGTCGTCTTCGTCGCCGCCCAGGCGGAGCACCACCTCGCCGACGTACTGGACGAGGTTGTAGACGAAGGAGTCGTAGTTGTCCACGACCAGGACGGTCGGCGCCGTGCTCCCGCCAGCGGCACTCATGGCTGGCCCTCCACCGTCAGGTCCGCTCGCGCACCCAGTGCTTCGTCGACGGCCGTCACGAGGGCCCGCCCCTTGTCCAGCGTCTCCTCGTACTCGCGGTCGGGGTCGGAGTCGTGGACGATGCCCGCGCCCACGCGGAGGTGGTACTCCTCGCCGTAGCGAACGAGCGTCCGGATGACGATGTTCAGTGTCGCCCGACCGTCGAAGCCGAACAGGCCGATGGAACCGGTGTAGGGCCCCCGTCGGGTCCCCTCGACCTCGTCGATGATCTCCATCGTCCGGGGTTTGGGTGCGCCGGTGATGGTCCCGCCGGGGAACACCGCGGCGACGGCGTCACGGAGCGAGGCCCGGCGTCGCAGTCGCCCCTCGACGACCGAGACGAGATGCATCACCTCCGAGTAGCGGTCGACCCGGCGGTAGTCGGTCACCTCGACGGAGCCGAACTGGCTCACTTTCCCGAGGTCGTTGCGCTCCAGGTCGACGAGCATCGCGTGTTCGGCGCGCTCTTTCTCGTCGGCCAGCAGGTCCGCTTCGAGGCGGTCGTCTTCCACGTCGGTCGCGCCACGGGGACGAGTCCCGGCGATGGGTTCGGTGACGAGGCGGTCGCCGTCCCGGTGCAGGAGTAGCTCGGGGCTCGCACTGACGAGGTCGACGCCGGGAAACTCAAGCAGCGCCGAGTACGGCGCCGGATTCACCTCGCGGAGCGCGTCGAACGCTTCGACGGGGTGGACAGCGGCCGGAGCCGAGAGCCGCTGGGAGACGTTCGCCTGGAAGGTGTCGCCCTCGCGGATGTACTCCTTGACCGTCCGGACGCGGTCGGCGAACGTCTCGCGGGTGCAGTCGCTCTCGAAGCGTGCCTCGTCCGCCTCGACGGGCGGGTCGCCGACAGCGGGGTCGCCCTCGACGGCCTGTCGGGCCAGTTCCAGCGCGTGTTGCTTGCCGAACTCGTAGGCCACGCCGACATCCTCGTGGTCGTCCAGCCGCGGACAGGCGGTCACCCGGAGTTCGACCGGGCCGTCACCGCGAGGTTCCGCCCAGGCGGCCACTCGGTCGTAGGTCGCCACCTGGAGTCTGGGGAGCGCCCGGTCGGCGACGGCCGACTCTGGCAGCTCCTCCAGTTCGCGGGCGATGTCGTAGGAGAGCCACCCGATCGCGCCACACGGGTAGGGAACGTCACAGGGCCCGCGTGCCAGCGACTCGGCGTCGAGGACGGCCGCCAGCGCGTCGAGGCTCCCGCCCGTCTCCGGGCCGACCTCGTGGAAGTCCGTCGGCGCCGTCGCGAAGTACCCCCAGCCCGATTGCCCGCCGGTCGTCGCCAGGTAGGCGCTCCCGACGTCGTCACGGGCCCGCCGGTAGGCGGCGAAGGGGTCGTCGACGGTAACCTGAACCTCGACCGGGACGCGGGCGTTCGCGGGCGCGTCGCTGGCGACCCGCTCGAACGTCTCGCGGTCGGTTTCGACCGTTCGCATTAGCAGTAGAGAACAGGGGCGCGACTAATTCGCTTGCGGTTCAGTCAGTACTCGTTGGCGCGGTCGATCCAGCCGGCGACGCGGCTCTCGGAGAGGTCAGTCTGGGCGGCGATGTCGGCGGCGTCGGCGACGGCCAGTTCGCCGACGGTCTCGATGCCGACGCTGGAGAGGCGGTCGGCGTAGGCGGGGCCGATACCCTTGATCTCGGTCACGTCGTCGGGAGAGCCAGTCGGCGGCTCTGCGGCGGTCTCGTCGGTGCTCTCGGACTCGGTCGACGCGGGCTCGTCCGCGTCGGTGCTCTCGGCCGCCGTGTCGGTCCCCTTGACGGCGTCTTCGGACTCGGTGGCGGGGTCGCGTTCGACGGTCACGTCGACGTCGCCGGACCCACCGGTACCCGAGGCCGACTCGGCCCCGTCGAGTCCGAGAGCAGATTTCAGTTTCTGGAGCAGACCCATACGGTTCTCTATCACAGCCCGACACTAATCTCTTGCTGGACTACGTCGACGACAACCCCGCGCGTAGCGCCTCGTTCATCGCACTGACGGGTGCGTCCCGGCCGGTCCACAGCTCGAACGCCTCGACACCCTGATACAGTAGCATCCAGGCGCCGTCGACGGTCGTCGCGCCCGCGGCGGCCGCGTCCCTGAGCAGTCGTGTCTCGATGGGCGAGTACACCGCGTCCAGCACCGCGAGGTCGCCGTGGAGCGCGCCGGCCGGCACCGGCGTCGCGTCCTCGTCCATCCCGACGCTCGTGGCGTTGACGAGGACGTCGGCGTCGGCCAGCACCCCTTTCAGATCGTCCAGTCCGTGGCCGCTCGCACCCGGGACGGCCTCGGCCAGCTCGTGAGCGCGGGCCTCGGTCCGGTTGGCGATCCGAACCGTCATTCCCTCGTCCGCCAGCCCGAACGCCACCGCCCGGCCGGCCCCGCCGGCGCCGACGACGACTGCGGTCCCGGAGAGCGACACGTCGTGGTGGTCCAGCGCGCGGACGGCGCCGACGGCGTCCGTGTTGTGGCCGGTCGGCGTCTCCCCGGCGAAGTCGACGGTGTTGACGGCGCCGATCCGCTCGGCCAGCGGCGTCGGCTCGACGGCGTCGAGCACGTCCTGCTTGAACGGGATGGTGACGTTGAGCCCGTCCAGACCGAGCGTGTCGGCCGCCGCCACGGCAGCCGCGCCGTCGTCGGCCGCTGGTTCGAAGGTGACGTACTTCGCGTCGAGCCCGAGCGCGTCGTAGCCCGCCTCGTGCATCGGCGGTGACAGCGAGTGACCCACGGGGTTCCCGATGAGCGCGTACACGTCCATACGTACTCCCCGCGGACCCATCGGTCATGAACGCCACGCTCTCGGCCGGCCGGATTCGCAACCTTTTCACGACGACCTGTGCTGGACTCAGGTAGTGAGCCGTCTCCGTCACCCCCTGGTCATGGTCGCCTTCGCGGTCGCGCTGACAGCCGGCTGGGTCGCCGTCTCGCTGCTGGGCGTCCATCCGGGGACAGTCGCGGAGGTCGCCGTCTCGGGGCTGGCGATCCTCGGCGCCTCGTTCCTGCTGGCCTGGGGGGCCGAGACCGCGGAGAAAGACGTGCCGCGAGCCTTTGCTATCGCCGTCCTCGCCGTGCTGGCGGTCGCTCCCGAGTATGCCGTCGACGCCCTGTTCGCCTGGAACGCGGGGGCCGGTGGGGCGACGGCCGCGAAGTGTGGCGAACTCTCCGCTGCGGCGATCGAGGCCGGCCAGACGGAACTCGCACGGGCCTGCCACGACGCCAACCTGGCGATCGCGAACATGACCGGCGCCAACCGCATCCTGATCGGACTGGGGTGGTCCGGCATCGCGCTCTTTACTGTCTGGCGAGCCACCCAGACCCGCGACCCGGCGGTGATGCACCGCGACGGGTTCCTGAACGACGCTGTCGAACTGGACACCGACCTCGCGACCGAGATCAGCTTCCTCCTGCTGGCGACGGCCTGGGCGTTCCTGGTCCCGTTGGGCGGCGGTATTGGCGGGTTCGATACCCTGTTCCTCGTCGGCCTCTACGTCGCCTACATCGGCCTGGTCCTGAAATCGGATATCGAACAGTCCGACCACACCGTCGGCGTCCCCAAGTACTTCCAGGGGTGGTCGCTGCCGTGGCGCCCCCTCGTCGTCCTCGCGCTGTTTGGCTATTCGGGCGCGATGATCTTCACGGCCGTCGAACCGTTCGCCCACGGGCTCGAACAGATCGGACTCGATCTGGGTATCCCGTCGTTCTTCATGATCCAGTGGATTGCGCCACTGGCCAGCGAGTCGCCGGAGCTCATCGTCGTCGCCGTCCTCGTCAACAAGGCACGGTCGACGGCGGGGTTCAACGCGCTCATCTCCTCGAAACTCAACCAGTGGACGCTGCTGATCGGGACCATCGCCGTTATCTACTCCATCGCGCTCGGTGCCTACGGGACGCTCCCCTTCGACGCCCGCCAGTCCGCAGAGATCTGGATCACGGCCGGTCAGTCGTTCTTCGCGCTGGCGCTGCTCTGTAACTTCACGATCAGCCTCCGGGAGGCGGTGACCCTGTTCGTGCTGTTCATCTCGCAGGTCCTCATCGAGTTCGCCCTGATCCGCGATCTGATCGCGCTACCGATCGGCAGCCACGACCTGCTGCTGGTCTACACGGCCGTCTACGTCGTCCTCGGTCTCGCGTTGTTCGCACTGCGCTGGCAGTCGCTGATGTACCTGTTCGGGCTGGCCGGTGACGCAGTCCGGACGGCTGTCGGGCGTGAACCAGTCCACATGAACAACGCCGACTGATGCTCGCAATCGTCGTCTCCCACGCTGACGAGGCCTCCGAACACATCGGCAAGCACCTGCTGGAGCTGGTCGAGTGGGATCGGACGACCGACGAGAGCCGGGCCGACGCCGACGGCGGCGGGACCGTCTACCGGGCCGACGCTGTGGAACTCCGCGAGTTCGAGGGTCTCCACCTCGACCTGGAACGAGTCGCCGACGTCTTCGACGACCCCGACCTGCTCGTGTTCGCCTCGCGTCACGCCGGCGAGACCGACGAACTGCTGACAGCCCACCACACCGGCAACTTCGGCGCGGCCGAGTTCGGGGGCGCCGACGGCTCGTTCGCCCGGGCCTGCCCGAACGCTCACCGCGAGGTCGTCGAACGGCTCTCCGAGCACGCTCCCGACGACTACGAGGTCGGGATGGAGTGTACGCACCACGGCCCGACCGAGGTCGGCATCCCGTCGATGTTCGTCGAGGTCGGCAGCGCCGAACCACAGTGGCGGGACGCGGACGCGGCCCGTGCCGTCGCCAGGGCGATCCTGGACCTCCGGGACGTGGCTGCCGACGCACCGCGAGAGAACGGCACCCGTCGCCAGCTCCTGGGGGTCGGTGGCGGACACTACGCACCACGGTTCGAGCGGGTGATCCGCGAGACAGACTGGGCGGTCGGCCACGTCGCCGCCGACTGGTGTCTCGACGCGCTCGACGAGTGGGCCGAGACCGACGAGCAACGTCGACGGGTCCTCGAACGGGCGGTCGCGGCGAGCAACGCCGACTTCGCACTGTTCGAGGGCGAGCGACCGGCCGTCGAGGCCGATCTGGACGCGCTCGGTGTTCGGGTCGTCGGCGAGACGTTCGTCCGTGAGACCACCGGCGTGCCGATGGATACCGTCGACGCGCTCGAAGCCGGGCTCTGCCCCGTCGATGCGGGACTCCGGTTCGGCGACCTGGCCAGTGATGTCGACGACTGGACGGTCGTCGATCTCCCGACGGATCTGCTCACCGAGGCTCGCGGCATCGACGCCGAGGTCCTCAGACGGCACGTCGAGGCCAACACGCTCGCGTTCGAGACCGACCAGAACGGCACCGTCGTCACGGGACCCCTGGCCGTCCCGAGCGACTCCGGTCGTGGCCCGCTCGTCGACGCCGTCGCAGACATCTTGGAAACCAAATACGACAGCGTCGCCCGCGAGGGGGACGAACTGGTCGTCCGTGAGACGGCCTTCGACCCTTCGCTGGCGAAGACAGCCGGTATCCCCGAAGGCCCGAAGTTCGGGACGCTCGCGGCAGGGGAGCCAGTGGAGGTCGACGGCGAGGAGATCACGCCGGAGCGGTTCCAGCGCGAGCGTGTACGGCGGTTCGAGCTGTAATGTCCAGCTGAAACGGTGGCCCCGAACTGTCAGCCAGGCGTCCGACGCAGGGGGAAAACATAAGACAGTTCGCTTGTAACGGGGATTTAAATATGGACTCGATTATCGACGACGCCATCGACGAGGCCGAGGACGAGCGATCCTCGTCGGCGTCGGAATCGACGGACGGACAAGCAGGGTCAACCGAGGAAATGTCGACAGCCGGACAGATGACCGACGAGGAGCTCGCGTCGGTCGTCAAGGATCTGGAGACGAAGATCACGGTCGTCGGCTGTGGGGGCGCCGGCGGGAACACGGTCACGCGGATGACGGAGGAGGGCATCCACGGCGCGAAGCTCGTCGCCGCCAACACGGACGCCCAGCACCTCGCCGACGAGGTCGAAGCGGACACGAAGATCCTCATCGGGAAGAAACGCACCGGTGGTCGCGGTGCAGGGTCGGTCCCGAAGATCGGCGAGGAGGCTGCTCAGGAGAACCTCGAGGACATCCAGCAGTCCATCGACGGGTCGGACATGGTGTTCGTCACGGCCGGCCTCGGCGGTGGGACCGGAACCGGCGCCGCGCCGGTCGTCGCACAGGCCGCCCAGGAGTCGGGCGCACTCACCATCGCCATCGTCACCATCCCCTTCACCGCGGAGGGCGAGCGCCGCCGGGCCAACGCGGATGCCGGCCTCGAACGGCTCCGCTCTGTCTCGGACACGGTGATCGTCGTCCCGAACGACCGCTTGCTGGACTACGCACCCAGCATGCCCCTGCAGGACGCGTTCAAGATCTGTGACCGCGTGCTGATGCGCTCGGTCAAGGGGATGACCGAACTCATCACCAAGCCCGGCCTCGTCAACGTCGACTTCGCCGACGTCCGGACCATCATGGAGAACGGCGGCGTCGCCATGATCGGCCTGGGCGAGTCCGATTCGGAGAACAAGGCCCAGGACTCCATCAGATCGGCGTTACGCTCGCCACTGTTAGACGTCGAGTTCGACGGCGCCAACAGCGCGCTCGTCAACGTCGTCGGCGGTCCCGACATGTCCATCGAGGAGGCCGAAGGCGTCGTCGAGGAGATCTACGACCGCATCGACCCCGACGCCCGCATCATCTGGGGCGCCTCGGTCAACAGCGAGTTCGACGGCAAGATGGAGACGATGATCGTCGTCACCGGCGTCGAGAGCCCGCAGATCTACGGCCAGGGCGAGGCCCAGCAGGAACGGGCCTCCCAGCAACTCGGCGAGGATATCGACTACGTGGACTGATCTCCGGAGACGATTTCTACCGGACCGACACCAAAATATAGAAAAGCCACCAGTGGGTACGCCCCGCCATGGACGTTCCGTACGACCTCAACTCTTACATCCGCGTACTCAAACTGGCGAGTACGCCCTCGTGGAACGAGTTCTCGCAGATCGCGAAGATCGCCGGCGCGGGCATCGTGCTGGTGGGGCTGATCGGGTTCCTCATCTTCGCGCTGATGACGTTCGTACCCGGCAGCAAGCCGGTGTAACAGATGGGGATCTACGCAGTCAAGACCACGGCCAGCCAGGAGCGCACCGTGGCCGACATGATCATCAACCGCGAGGAGGAGAGCATCCACGCCGCGCTCGCGCCCGACTCGCTGACGAGCTACGTGATGGTCGAGGCCGACGACGCGTCTGTCTTCGATCGCATCCTCGACGAGATTCCACACGCCAACGGCGTCGTCCAGGGTGAGTCCTCGATGGCGGAGGTCGAGCACTTCCTCTCGCCGAAGCCGGACGTCGAGGGCATCGCCGAGGGCGACATCGTCGAACTCATCGCCGGCCCGTTCAAGGGCGAGAAAGCCCAGGTCCAGCGCATCGACGAGGGCAAGGACCAGGTCACCGTCGAACTGTACGAGGCGACGGTCCCGATTCCGGTCACCGTGCGTGGTGATCAGATTCGGGTGCTGGATAGCGAGGAACGATAGTTCCTCGGACCACGCGAACGGGCGCGGAGCGCCCGTGAGCGGACAGTGAGGAGCGCTGACAGCGCTCCTCAGACAGTTCGAGCGGCGTCGCCGCGAGAACATAGCGAGGAACGGTAGTTCCTCGGACCACGCGAACGGATAGCGAGGAACGGTAAGGTAGCATACCGCGCCGGAGGCGCGGTTCACCGAACGACTCGCTGTGCTCGTCTTTCGAGCCTGCGGTCGCGGTGCTCCCGCAGATCACCGGAAGCGAGGCTGACGGCCTCGCTTCCCGCCTTTTTCCCCACGTTTGTGCGACGAGAGGTAGCTGAGCGGAGCGAAGCTACCCGAGGAGGAAAAAGTGGAGGCGCATTTTCGCCCACACGCTTAATCGGGGCCCGCTCCGACACTGCTGTATGACCGGCGTCTACGAGCGTGCACTGGGCGAGGCGGCGGCCGACCTGCACCCGAAGGTCCGCGAGCGGTACGGCATCGGTTCTGACGGGGACGCCTGCGTCGGCAGCGGGCAGATGGACATCACCCGTGGGGTTCACATGCTCCCGGCGCTGTACGCCATGACCGCAGACGACCTCCTGTTCCCCGAGCACGGGTCGGACGTCCCCTTCACCGTGACGACGGTCGGCTTCCGGACCGCCGGCGGTCACGAGGCGATGACGACCCGTCGGGTCTTCGAGTTCGGTGAGACGACGCGGCGGTTCGACTCGACGACTGTCTGGGACGGAGAGAACGGGCGGTTGCTCGACTTCCTGGGACGGCACGGCCTCGTCGCCTCCGAACTGCACCCGCGCGTCGAGGACGGGGTGCTGGTCGTCGAGGGTGGCCGACAGTGGCTCAGACTCGGGTCGCGATATGTCCCGCTCCCGGGACCGCTGGCGGCCAGCGTCGAGGTCCGGGACGAGTACGATCCGGCCGACGGCCGGTTCCACGTCGACGCCATCGTCGAGAACGGCCTCGCCGGCCGTATCCTGCGCTATCGGGGGACGTTCACGCAGACCTTCGAGGACCGTGAGCGGACGTTTCCGAGCCTGCGTCATAGTCCGCTGACGACGCTGCCGCCGGCGTGACTGGTCAGTACGATCCGTCGCCGCCCTCGAGGCGGTCGATGACCTCGCCCATGTCGGCGGCGGCCTCGATCGCTTCTTTGACGCTCTCGCGGCGGCGGACGTCGCCCGCGGAGGCGTCGTAAGCCCGGACGTACTCCGCGCGCGAGTGCTCGTCGAAGGCGTGTTTGATCGCGAAGTAGCCGTCGGGGACCACCGTGCCACAGACCTGGCAGCTGATCCGTTCGTGGTCCGTCGACTGATGGACGATAAGGTCCTCGACGCTGTCGAACTGTCGATCGTCGCCCTCGATAGCGCACTCCCACCGCGTCATTTGCCGGAGACGACGCGAGCCGGCGATATAAGTATACTGCCGCTACGGAGGGACAGTTCCCCCTGCGGGAGGACGAATGGAAACCCCTAATGTGGCGACGGCAGGAGTACACGCCGTGACGAGTGAGGGGTTCAACGTCGACGTGCACGTCAAAATTCTGGACGAGCGGGTCGTCCAGCGGGCGAAGGCACGGGGGCTCGACGCCATCGTGTACGCGCCACACTTCACCCGGTTACAGGATATCCGTGAGCAAGCGGCCCGGTACTCCGACGACGAACTCGCCGTCATCCCGGCCAGAGAGCTGTTCACCGGGACCTGGCAACACCGCCGACACGTGCTGGCGATCGGGCTCGACGAACCGGTTCCGGACTTCATCACGCTCGACGCCGCGATGGCGGAACTGGACCGCCAGGACGCAGCCGTCCTGATTCCACATCCGACCTTCCTCAACGTCAGTCTCGGCCGCGAGGAGATCGAGCAGTACCGTGACAACATCGATGCCGTCGAGGTCTACAACCCGAAACACCTGCCACACGACAACCGGCGTGCACGGGAGATCGCTCGTGAGACCGGTCTCCAGACGTTCACGTCGTCGTACGCGCACCTCCACGGGACCATCGGCGAGGCCTGGATCTCCTTCGACAGCCCGCGCCGTGACGCGGCCTCGCTCGCGGACGCGTTCAGGAGTGGGGCCCCCCGCCGACTCTTCCACCGGCACGGCGTGAGTCACGTCACCCGGCGAGCACTGGAGTTCGCCCACCTCGGCTTCGAGAACTCCTGGGGCAAGTTCGACCGCCTGATGCTTCAGGGGACCGAGCCGACCCACCCGGACCACGTGGCCTACGAGGGCCGGTTCGACCACTGCAAGGTGTACTAATCGGGGATCGCAGCGCGGTGTTCTACACGGTATCGCGGTGCGGTATCCTAGGCGACCAGCGCTGTGTTCTCGGCCAGCAGTTGCGTGATCTCCGGCGGGAGGTACTGCGGGAGGACGTGGACCAGCGCCGCGACGAGTGCGAGTTCGACGACGGTGATGGCGACGGTGACGTGGCTGGCCCAGTCGCTCGTCGTCGAGACGCCCCAGGGGAACGCGTACTCGCGGTCCGAGAGCGGGTAAAAGAGCGCGATACCCCGTTTCGAGCCCAGGTAGTCCAGCACGTAGTGGGTCAGCACGCCCAGCCACACCCACTGGAGGTTCCCAGCGTGGTAGATCGGGTGGGCGAGAAAGAGCACCAGTACCGGGAGGTTGTGGAGGGTCTTCCGGTGGCGGCCGAAGGCGGTGTCGACATCCGGGAACAGCGCACCCAGGACGATCGGGAGGAACACCTCGGCGATGGTCGCGAACGTGGAGACGTCGCCCGAGGGGTCCAGCACGTAGCCCAGGCCGAGACTCAACAGGACGGCGTTCAGCACGTGGCCGCGTTTGTTCACGGGGAAACCGTCGGACGGGACGCCGATATGTCTTGCTACTGCTGGCGGCCGAGGGCGGCAAGGAGATCCGCGAGGGCCTGGCGAGCGATGCGTTCCTTGACAGTTTGCCGGTCGCCGTCGAACTCGTAGTGCTCGACGGTCACACCAGAATCGCCCGTCTCCCACGGTGCGGCGTGTGCGACGGCGATGTAGACCGTCCCGACAGGTGTCGACGGGGTGCCGCCGCCGGGGCCGGCCACGCCAGTCGTGGCGACGCCCCAGTCGGTTCCGGCCGTGTCACGGACGGCGCGGGCCATCTCCTCGGCGACCGGCGCCGAGACGGCACCGTGTTCGTCGAGCGTCTCGCGGGCGACAGCCAGAATGTCCTGCTTGGCCGCGTACGAGTAGGTGACCACCGAGCGGTCGAAGTAGTCGCTGGACCCGGGGACGTCGGTCACCAGCGACCCTACGAGCCCGCCGGTACAGGACTCGGCGACGGCCAGGGTCTCCTCGCGCTCTCTGAGTCGTTCGCCGACGCGTTCTTCGACCGGTGGAGTCGACGAGTCTGGCATGGACGACGGTAGGTCCGCCCGTAAAATAAACGTTGAGCGGGGCACCGGCTGTCGGAGACACGTCGGGCGGGACAGGGTCTTTCAGTGTGCGACCCCGAACTGTGGTATGACCTACCGCACCACGCTCGGGTGGTCGCTCGTCTCCTCCGGCATCGTGACGCTCCTGCTGGGAATCCTCCCAGGATCGGACCTCCTGTGGGGTGTCCTCTTGCTGTTGGCCGGGGTCGTGACGCTCGTCGTCCGATCCTGACCGACAGCGGTCGTCCCGGAGGGAAAGACAGACGGCATCGGACCGTCGAGGTCGGGTATGGACTACGAGGAACCGCAGTTCTTCCGCGTCATCCAGTACGCCCGCCGGGCCGACCGTGACGTGGTGAACATGGTCTCGGGGAGCCCCGACTGGGACCCGCCCGAGGGAGTCCGTGACGGACTCCGGGACTACGCCGAGGCCGATCCATCACAGTTCCAGTACGGGCCCAGCGAGGGGTTGCGCCGTCTCCGAGAGCGAATCGCCGCCCGGCGAGAGGTCGCGGTCGACCGGGTCATCGTCACGAACGGGACCGGCGAGGCCAACCACCTCGCGATGACCGGCGGCCTCGACCACTTTTCGGGCAACGAAGTGATTCTCACGGATCCTGTCTACCCCTACTACGCGGGCCGTGCGAACTTCCTCGGCGCGGAGACGACCTTCGTCCCCGTCGACGACAGCGGACACCTCCAGCCGGCGGCGGTCCGGGAGGCCGCCAGCGAGGAGACGGCCGTCATCGTCGTCAACACGCCGAACAACCCCACCGGTGCCGTCTACGACGCCGACGCGATGGCCGCCTTCGCCGACATCGCCGAGGAGTACGACGCCCTGCTGGTCGCCGACGAGGTGTACGATCACTTCGACTACGACGGTCGGTTCAGTTCGGGCCTGGAGACGGGGTCGCCGAACGTCGTCGCGACCAACGGCTTCTCGAAGTCGATGGCGATCACGGGGTTCCGGGTCGGCTACGCCGTCTTCCCGCCGGCCGAGGGGCCGACCGGCGACCTGCTGGAGCGGGCCCGGACACGACACATGCTCACGAACATCACGGGCAGCCGTCCCGCCCAGTACGCCGTCGAGCGCGCGCTGGCGACGACCCGACCGGAGTACTACGCCCGGTGTCGGGAACGCCTGGCCGACCGCGTCGATGCTATCTGTGCCGTGCTGGACGAGGTCGGCGCCGACTACAACCGTCCCGAGGGCGGATTCTACGTGATGGCGCGGTTCCCCGACTTCCCGGGAACCTTCGAGAACGTTCACGAACTGATCGACGAGGCCGGCGTAGCTGGGATGCCCGGCGAGGCGTTCGGTGAGGCCAGTGCGGGCCAGATCCGGTTCGCACTCGTGACCCCGCGCGTCGAGACGGCCGCCGAGCGTCTGCGGGACTTCTTCGCCTGACGCTGCCCCCCAGTCGGAACGATTTTGCCCCTCCGGGCAGGACGAGCGTTCATGAGTAGTTACGATGGCAGCACCGCCGGGGGTACCACGACCAAACGGACGGTGTCTGCCGACGTCGTCGTCGTCGGCGCCGGCACGTCCGGTTGTTACGCCGCGGCGACGGCGGCCGAGGCGGGATACGACGTCGTCATCGTCGAGCGCAAGGACGAGCAGGAGGCGGGCCACATCGCCTGCGGCGACGCGCTGAAAGGAGCCAGTGACTTCCCCGAGGCGATTCCGAAGTCACAGCTCGAACCGGCCTTCACGAACACCGGTGTCGACCACGGGCGCTTCGAGATCCCCCAGGAGGACACCGTTCTGGAGATCCCGGTGCCCGGCGAACTGGCCGTCATCGACCGCTGGGAGTACGGCCGCTGTCTCATCGACGGCGCCGAGCAGACCGGTGTCCAGTTCCACTACGACACCGTCGTCCAGGACGTCCTGCAGGACGAGGACGGCCGCGTGACCGGGGTCACCGGTATCCGGAAGGGCGACCCGGTCACCTACGACGCCGAGATCGTCATCGACGGCGCGGGCGCGCTCTCGATCCTCCAGGACAAGACCGACCTGGAGGACGCCACCTTCGACACGAACGTCCAGTACTCGCAGTTCTGTTCGGCCTACCGGGAGATCATCGAGGTCGACGAGCCGGTCGAGTGGGAGGACGCCCTCGTGTTCAAGCCGACCGAGCGCTCGGCGGGCTATCTGTGGTACTTCCCGCGGACGGGCACCGAGATCAACGCCGGCCTGGGGTTCCAGATGAACGAGGAGCCCATGGAACTCGTCGAGAGCCTCAAGCGGGACCTCCAGCGCCGCGAGGAGTTCGACGGCGCCGAAGTGACGGACAAACTCGGCGCCGCCCTGCCGACCCGCCGCCCGTACGACTCGGCGGTCGCACCGGGCTTCATGGCCGTCGGCGACGCCGCGGGCCACGTCAACCCGACGACCGGCGGCGGCATCGCCGGGGCCGCCTACGCCGGCACCTACGCCGCCGAGCAGGCCATCGCGGCCATCGAGGACGGCCGCACCGACGACGAGGATGCCCTCTGGGAGTACAACGTCAACGTGATGGACCACTTCGGGTCCCGCTACGCGGCACTGGACGTCTACAACATCTTCACGACGGCCTACGACATCGACGACCTGATGGCGCTGCTCGCGGCGATGCCGGGCGAGAAACTCGCCGAGGCGCTCTACGGCGGATCGACGAGCATCGGCCTCGGGCTGAAACTGAAGATGGCGGTCAAGAGCGTCGGCCACTGGGGGACCATCTACGATCTCTACCAGACGAAGCAACTGGCCGACCGCCTGCTCGACCACTACGAGGACTACCCCGAGGATCGGGCCGGCTTCGAGCAGTGGCAGCGGGAACGTGATTCCATCATGGACGACATCTACGAGACCACCGGCGCCGAGCCGAAGTACTGACGCCCGGTCTCAATTCGCTTTCTTGCCGAGTCGTTCGATCGCACCCGCGACGGTGTCGATGCCGATGGCGAGTGACCGCTCGTCGACGTCGAAGGTCGGGGTGTGGTGGCCGCCGGGGTGGTCGGTCCCGATGCCGACGAACGTCGCCAGGCCGCCGTGGGACTGCACCCGGTCCATCAGATACGTCGCGTCCTCGCTGCCGCCCAGTTCGGCACTGTGCAGACGGTTCTCGACGCCGGCCACGTCGCCCGCCACCTCGTAGACGACGTCCGCGAGGTCCGCGTCGCTCTCGGCACTGGGGGCCTCGGCGGTCGTCTCCACTTCGACCTCGCACTCGTGCATCGTCGCCGCTGACTCGATGACGGTGTCGGCGCGGTCGCTCATGTACTCCTTGAGGGCGGTCGTCTCGCCGCGGACCTCGCCCTCCATCCGGGCCTGCTCGGCGACGATGTTGGTCGCGGTGCCGCCCTCGACGACGCCGGCGTTGACCCGCGTCGCGCCGTCGCCGTGCCGGCGGATGGCGTGGAGGTTCTGGACGGCCGTCGCCAGCGCCTGGATTGCGTCCCGACCTTTGCCTGGATGGCCGCCGGCGTGTGACGATTCGCCCTCGAAGGTCGCACGGAACTGCCGGACCGCGAGGAACCCCTCGACGCCGGCGACGACCTCGCCGGTCGGATGGTCGAGCCCGATGTGGATCGCCAGCAGGTGGTCGACGTCGTCGAGGTGGCCGCTCTCGGCGATGGCACGTCCGCCGCCGATGACCTCCTCCGCTGGCTGGAAGAACAGCTTGAACGTCCCCTGGAAGTCGCTCGCTGCGACGGCTTCGAGGACGCCGACGCCGATAGTCGCGTGGGCGTCGTGGCCACAGGCGTGCATGTACCCCCCGTTGGTCGAGCGGAAACCGGCCGCTGCCGGAGCGTGGGTGTCAGCTGTCGATTCGGTGATCGGCAACCCGTCGATGTCGACTCGCAGGCCGACCGTCGGCCCCTCGCCGCGTTCGAGGACGGCCATCGCGCCGGTGAAGCCACCGGCCGTCTGTTCGAGGATGTCCGCTCTGGCGCCAGCGGCCCGGGCTCGCTCGTGCCAGTCGTCGAGTTCGTCGGCCTCGGGGACGGCCATCCTGGCGTCGGTGTCGAGGACGGCGGGGCCAACGAGCAGTTCGTCGACGCCGATGCGTTCGAGTTCCTCGACGATACGGCTGGTCGTGTAGAACTCCCGCCAGGCAGGTTCCGGATGGCGATGCAGATCTCGTCGCAGATCGACCAGATGGTCGCGGCTTTGCTGCTCCATGCCGGGGCGAAGTCCTGCAGACTCTTAGCTTCAGCTACCGATCTGCGTGCGCTGTTCGACGCCGGCCTCCACGTGGACACCGCTGGGGAACGACCGCTGGGCGACCGAGCGGGCGAACTCCTCGTAGCCGACGATCTCGATGGTCCGGGTGTATGCCGTGTAGTTCCAGGACTCGAAGCGGCCGCCGTCCGGGCCCAGCGTCTTGGACTGTGGGATCCGCAGGTCCGTCGGTGGCTCCGGGTGTGGCCCCTTCAGTTCGACGCCTTTCCGCTCGGCGCGCGCTTTGATTTCGGCGACAGTGTCGTCGAGCTGTTCTCGGTCCCCGCTGCTGAGTGTGAGTGTCGTGACGAAGGGCATCTCTTGTGTCCTGCTTCACGGCTCGGCGCAAAATACCACGTGGTTTCGCCCCGGGACCGGAACTGTCTGCGGTCCAATGTACCGCCTCCCGGAGGGGTCGATCAAGAACGGTTCGGTACTGCCGCTGTCTCCGGTATTCTCTTAAGTATCGGTCGTGTAAAATTGGGTAATGATAGAGGCCACGAGCGCGGGAGCCATCCTCTTTCGCGACACGCGTGGCCGGCGTGAGTACCTACTGCTCAAGAGTCGGCCAGGTGACTGGGAGTTCCCCAAAGGCGGCGTCGAAGGCGAAGAAGAGCTACAGCAGACTGCGATCCGTGAGGTCAAGGAGGAGGCCGGAATCAGTGACTTCCGACTGCTGGACGGGTTCCGCGAGGACTACGACTACGTCTTCGAGGCGGACGGCAACACCATCCACAAGACCGTCCACCTGTTCATCGCGAAGTCCTACGAGGCGTCGGCCGAACTGTCGAACGAACACCGTGACATGCAGTGGCGTGACTACGAGCAGGCGGTCAACACGGTCACGCAGGACGGCCCCCGCGAGATACTGGAGGAAGCACACGAGTTCCTCGACGAGGAACTCGAGGAGTAGCTGATACGACCACGCTCGCGGTTCAGGGTGTCTCGTCAGCCGTCGCTGAACTGCTCAGGTCTGTTTGACGACTTCAGTGCTGGCTGCGAGGTCGCCGACGCGCTGTCCGTCGGTCAGCAGGATCGTGATGATTCCGACGATGTACAGCGTCGGGAACGCGTCGACGATCCTGAGGACGTTCCGGATGAGCGACTCTTTCCAGCCGATAGAGTGTCCGCCGTCGGTGACAACGACGAGACCGAGTGCCAGCTTCCCGAGCGTGTAGCCGTAGATGGCTTCCATCACGATCCAGTAGCCGAAGGTCAGGACGAGCACGAGCAACTGAACGACGAGGAACACCGCGCCGAACGCTCCCCCGCCCGGCCCCGAATCCATGGGGGCCGCGAAAAAGAGTGCGCCGGACAGTGCTCCAACCACGATGCTGAGTAGTATCGTGTCGATCAGGAAGGCCGCAAACCGGGCGCCGAGGCCCGCTCGTTCTGCCATGTTCCCTCGTGGGTGTTTCTTCATATGCAATTCTATCGGCATCCGGACGGGAAATTAACCTTTCCGTGTCCGCTGCCCGTCTCCGGTATCGAGACACCGCCAACACATTTATCAGCCGCCACAGTAGGCTGGAGTGTGACAGCAGTCGATGGGGAGTCGGAGTTCGCCTTCGAGCTAGCCGTCTGCCAGTGGGCCGAGCGCGACTGGCAGCCCCACAGCGAGGACGACACGGTGCTCGTCGCCCGGCAACTCGGGACGAAGTACCGTCGCTGGGATACCATCGTCGTAGAGTGTGACGCCGACGGCCTCCGCCAGCGAGCGACGTTCGGCGAGACAGCACTGGACAGCGACCTGTTGCACGTCCTCCGGAACGCCCCTGCCGAGTGGACCTACTACCGCGACGCGCTCCCGGAGCCAGGCTACCCCTGGCGGTACGTCCGGGAGTCCATCCACGAGGCCGCCGACCGGGACGCGCTGGAGACGCGCAAGCGGGGCAACCGCATCGAGATCCGCCGCCGAGCGCCCTATCCTGACTGGATCGAGCGGGTGATCGCCATCGAGAACAAGCCGGACCTGACCGCCAGCGCCGCCCGGGACCTGCTGCCGCAACTCCAGCGGGACGTGGCGCTGGGACTGGCCGACGAGGTGTGGGTCGCCACCGAGGCCACCGGCGAACGCGTCGAACCGGTGTTGCTCGCAGACCTCCCCGCTCAGGCGGGCGTACTGACCGTCGATACCGCCACCGGGACTGCCGAGGAAGTGTGGCAGCCCCGGACGTTGGCGACCGACGAGCCAGGGACACGGATCCTCGACCGACCCGACGACGGTGCGAGCGCCGCTCGGTTCGAGTACGTCGGTACCGAGTGGAAACGCGAGAAGCGACGGGCCATCGCCGAGCGGGCCTACGAGCGTGGCTGGCGCGCCTACGCGTCGACGATGCGACCGGATTGCAGACACTTCCAGGTCGAGACGAGCGCCAGCGGCGTCTATCCGTACTGTGGCGCCAAGGGATGCGTCCCGACACAGAGCGAGTGTCGAGGATCGTGTCCGTCCTTCGAACCCGAGCCCCCCGTGTGGCGAGGGAAGGGGTGGCCTATCGACGGTGGGCCGGGCGCGGCGATCAAGCGCCTCCTCGCGGACCGGCGGCGACGACAGAGACCCGGACGGTCGACGGAGCGATAGCGGGGGATCGGCTGTGGCACGGCCTCGCTCCTCAGTTGTCGGCGAGTTCGATCTCCAGATTCTCCCGTTCGACGGCCAGTCGGAACGTCGGGACCGTCTTCTGGATCGTCTCGACGATACCCTTGTCGGCCAGGCTCCGGAGGCCGGACCGGACGTCGTCGACTTCGGGGTCCTCGCCGAGATCCCGGAGTGCGTGGAGGACGGCGACGACACTCTGGCTCTCTTCGTCGGGGCCAGCGATGACGTCCACGATGGCCTGCTGGAGCGGAGTCACCGTGATGGTCTGGACCCGTTCGGAGTCCTCGCCGTCGATGAGGGCTGTCGCCTCCGGCGTCGCACAGATGAGGCTGTCGTCGTTGCGGTAGTAGTACTCCTTGAGTTCCGATTCGAGATACTGGTGGACTTCGCTCCCGCTGTCCATTCCCCACAGCTCCTGGAGTTCGCCGTTCTTCGTCGGCTGGCGCTCGACGATGTCGGCGAGTCGCTCGCGAGCCTCGTCCGAGAGGGTCATTACCTCCGTCTAACGCCAGGGGTGTAACAAGCGTTCTGGAGTGTGCCGGGCGTCGTCGGCGAGGGGTATTTGTCCGCTCGGGCCCTCAGTTCTCGTAGATGCAGGGTTCCCGCGTTCTCCCGGTCGTCCTCGTCGTCTCGCTCGTCGTCGTGTCGCTCCCGCTGTCGGTGGCTCCCGTCGCTGGGGCGGACGCGCGGCTCACGCTGACCGAGACGACGGTGACGCCGGGGACACCGACCGCCGGGGCACCGATCACTGTCGAGACCACGGTTCGACTCTCGGGCGGGAGCGACACGCCACTGACGCTGGACAACGTCAGCGTGGTCGACAGCGAGGGCGACAGGCTCGGCCGGGCGACCGATCTGGGCAGGCTCTCGCCGGGCGAGACGCTCTCCGTCCCGGTGACGTTCACCGTCGACAGGCCCGGTGTCTACGACCTCCGTGTGATCGCTCGGGGGACCGACAGCGACGACGAGGGCGTCCGGACGAGCAGGCCGCTCACCGTCGGCGTCGAGCGCGGTGCGCCGCTCGTGGAGATTCAGAACGCGACGCTGACTGCGGACGTGGACAACGACGTCGAGGCGGTCGTCTCGAACCCGACGACGGGGCCGTTACGGAACATCGAGGTCCGGGCGACCGACCCAGCAACTGGCGAGCAGACGCGTCGGACCATCGCCTCGCTGGCCGCCGGTGCGTCGACGACGCTCGCCTTCGAGGTAAAGCCTCGCGGGGCCGGCGAGCGCGACCTCACGCTGACGACGACCTACACGGACCCGACCGGGGCGGAATCGACCGCGACCCACAGCCGTGCTGTCACCGTCGACCCCCTGACCGACGACGTGGGCGTCCGTGCCCGTCCGACGACGGCTGACGAGACCGACCAGGTCACGACGGGGCTGGCGGGACTCGTCGGCGGCGGCGGGGGCGGTGCGCTCCAACAGCAGTCCGACGACGAAGAGCGTGACCGGGCGCTGGTCGACGTGACGGTGACGAACTTCGGCAACGCGCCCGTCGAGCGGGTCGTCCTGACCGCCCGCTCGGCGGACGGCACCGTCCTGAGCAGCGTCGGTCGATTCACCGTCACGGACCGGCTTCTGCCCGGCGAATCGACCACGGTCCAGACCGACCTGAGCGACGTCCGCGGTGTCGACGGCGTCCGGTTCGTCGCCTCGTACCGCCTCGCGGACCGCACCGCGGAGTCCGTCGCGAATTATGACTACGCCTCCCGGCGTGGCAACGCGACCATCACCGGTGCCGACGTCACCGTCGACGCGGACGGTCGGCTCAGCATCGACGGGAACCTCGCTAACACGGGGACCGGCGAGGTCAGAAGCGCCGTCGTCAGAGTGGTGGCGGACGACCGCGTCAGTCCGGCGTATCCCCAGCGGAACTACTTCGTCGGCACGGTCGCCAGCAGCGAGTTCGCGCCGTTCGAGTTGACGGCCCAGGCGGACGTGGCGAACACCAGCACCGTCACCGTCGCGGTCACGTACACGACCGACGGCGAGCAGGTCAGACAGACGGCGACCCTGCCCGTTCCCGACCCGGAACCCGAAGACGAGGGCAGCGTCTCCGCCGGCGCGGTCGCTGCTGTGGTAGGTGTGCTCGTCCTGGCCGTGGTTCTGTTCGCCGTTCTCCGGCGGCGTCAGCGATGAGTGTGCCCGACTCGACGTCGGTGGTCCCGCTCCGACTCGTCGACGTCACCAAGCGTTACGACAGCGGGCCGACGGCGGTCACGGCGCTCTCGCACGTCGATTTCGCCGTCGAGGCCGGTGAGGTCGTCGCCGTCATGGGGCCCAGTGGCAGCGGCAAGAGCACGATGCTCAACATCATGGGGCTGCTCGACGAACCGACCAGCGGCAGCGTCGAACTCCAGGGCGAACCGACGGCAGGGCTGACACCGGCCCAGCAGACCGACGCCCGCCGCGAGTCGCTTGGCTTCGTCTTCCAGGATTTCCACCTCCTGCCGACCCTGACCGCACTGGAGAACGTCCGCCTGCCGACGGCGTTCCTGCCCGGCGACGCCACCGACCGGGCGCGGGACCTGCTCGAACGGGTGGGGCTGGGCGACCGGATCGACCACACGCCGGACGAACTCTCGGGTGGCCAGAAACAGCGCGTCGCCATCGCACGGGCACTGATCAACGAACCCGCGGTCCTGCTGGCCGACGAACCGACCGGCAACCTGGACCGGGAGACCGGCACCCGAATCCTCGAAGAGGTCAGGGCCATCAGCGACGAGGGCGTCGCCGTGGTCGCCGTGACCCACGACGACCTCGTCACCGACTACGCCGACCGGACGGTGGAACTCGTCGACGGGGTGATCCGCCGTGACTGAGCGCAAGAGCCGCTTTCCGGCGGTGGCGCTGGCCCGCCGGAACCTCTCGCGCCAGCGACTCCGGGCCGCACTGGCCGCGCTCGGTATCGTCATCGGCGTCTTCGCGGTCGTCACGCTGGGGCTGCTGGGCAACGCGCTGAGCGCCGCCGCGACCGAGGAACTTGGCGGGCTGGGCGACCAGGTCATCGTCAGTCCAGCACAGGGCAGCGGCGAGGACGCCCTGGACACGCGCGACCTCGCGGCCATCCAGCGTGCCGCCGACGGCCGCGGGACGGTCATCCCGCTGAAGGCGACTGGGGGGAGCGTCAGCGCCGGCGGGGGCCAGACGGTGGCACAGATCTACGGCACCGATAGCCCACGGGCGCTGTTCGGCAACGGGAGCGACGCCATCCCAGCGACACACCGACAGGGCGCTATCGTCGGCGCGGACCTCGCGCGCGATCTGAACCTCCGGGCGGGGAGTACGATCACCGTCGAGGGCAACGAGTACCGGGTGGTGTCGGTCCTCCCGGAGATCGCCAGTATCTCGCCGCTCCAGCCCGACTCGGCGGTCATCCTGCCACCCGACGAGTTCGTCACGCCGGGGTTCTCACAGGTGGTCGTCAGAGCCGATTCGGCGGCCGACGCTCGCGCGGTGGCGGCGGACGTCGACGAACGGTTGAACGCCCGTCAGGAGCGAGTGAGCGTCTTCTCGCTGACGAGCGTCCTCGACCAGATCACGGAGTTCTTCGAGTTGCTCAACGGCTTCCTGCTGGCCATCGCGGGCGTCTCGCTGGTGGTCGCCGGCGTCAGCATCTTCAACGTGATGCTGATGACCGTCTCCGAGCGCCGTGGCGAGATCGGGGTGTTGCGCGCGGTGGGGATCCACCGGAATCAGGTCCTGCGGGTCCTGCTCGTCGAGGCGACGCTGCTGGGCGTCGTCGGCGGTGCCGTCGGCGCGCTCATCGGCGTCGTCACCGTCGTCGTCACCGCGCTGAACACGGATCTCCCGCTGTGGGCGGTCCTGCTGCCGGGTAACGCCGTGGTCCCGCTCGGTGCGTGGGCGTTCGGTATCGCTATCGCCCTCGTGGGCGGGCTCTACCCAGCCTATCGGGCCGCCTGGGAGCCGCCCGTCGAAGCGTTGCGGAGCTGACCGGTCGGTTTTTTTCCGGGGCACCCCCAGCACCGGTCGTGAAGTCGCCTGCGGATTCGTACGGCACTGCGAGCCACCGGCTGGTCACCAACGACGGACCTGCACTCGCTGACGCCTGGGTTCGGGCCGAGAACGCGGTCCTGGAGACCCTGCTGGCGGCCGGGCTGTCCGTCCACGTGGCCGTCTCCGCGAAACTGCTGGACCGGGCTGCCCCACGGGTCTACGATGCGTTCGCCGAACGGGATTCGCCGGAGCGGACGCCACTGTCGACGAGCAACCCAGTCGTCGAACTGACAGCCGCGGACGCCGACCTGCCGACGGACGTGCTCGGCGTGCCGACAGACGAGCCAGTCCCGACCTGGCGGGAGCACGGCGTCGACGAAGTCGTCGCCGTCGATACCGAGGCCGATAGCTGGATCTACTACTCCGTCCCGCGCAAGCCGGCCGTTCGGGCGGTCGACGAACCCGGACAGACGCTCCGAGCTGAGATCCGGGAGGCGGTCGCGGATGTCCCCTGTACCGCACTGTTTCCCCACGGCGCGCTGGCCAGCTGGGAGGTCGCCGACGTCCGCGTCGAACTCACCGTCGAGGGTCTCTGGCTCGGCCGGGCCGACGGAACGACCCGCTGGTACCCCCACGAGCAACTGGCGGGGGTCGTCGCCGACGAACACGACTGTGAACTGCTGCTCTCCTGGCCCACCCACCGAGAGAAGGCCACGTCGTCGCTGGGTCGACTGCTGCGTGGTCTGGTCGACCGGGTCAGCGAGTCCCCGCCCCGGTTGCTCCACCCACCCGACGCGGAGACGCTGTCGACGGCCGCGACGGCCTACGAACTCGTCTCCGACCGGCTCTGCTACGACTTCGAGGTCCGCCGGCACGGTGCCGACGACCCCGTCGGCGTGGTCGGGCGTGTCAGGTGATGGCGTTCCGGACAGCTCTCGATAGAAATTATGTACCCGAGGGCGTACGCGGTCTCGTGGACGTCCCGGACCCGGATATCGACGAGGCCACCCACGGCGTCGTGACGAACATGGCCAGCGACGCGGTGACCAGAGCGACCTGGGTCCTGGCGGAGAACGCCGTCATCACGACCTGTCTGGACCACGGCCAGACGGCGTACCTGATCGTCGACGAGGGGATCGTCGAACGCCACTCCGAGTCGACAGTGGAGACGATACGGTCGCTGGAACGCATCGGCCGGGACGACGATTCTGACGAGGCCGTCTACCGGGCCACCGAGGACGACCGACAGACACTCCGCTCGGCGCTGGCAGTCGAGGACAGTTCGGGATCGATCCCGGTCCATCAGGTCATCTCCTGGCGGGCACGCGGCATCCAGCGCATCCGGACGATGGACGATGGCGTCTGGCGCTACGATTCCGTCCCGGAGACCCTCTCCAGTCGGTGGCTCCACGACCCGCCCCCGGAACTGCGAACGGACCTGGAAGCGGCGCTCGACCCGGTTCCAGCGACGGGGCTGTTCCCGGCCGGCGAGGTCGATCTGGAGACCGGCAGGTGGGGGACTATCACCGTCGACGCACACCGGATCAACTGCCACCCCGACGAGATCATCACCGAACAGTACTCCTTCTCGAATCTGGATACCGTGCTCGTCGACACGCGGGACGAGGCCATCGCGTTCGACTGGCAGACGCCCCGGTCGCGAGCCAGGTCCTCGCTCGGACGGGTCATCTGGGGGATAGCCGACCGCCTCAAGGAGTCCCCGCCGGAACGCCTCGAACCGGCCGACGAGGAGACGTTCGAACGGCTCTGGGACGTCGTCTCGACGATGGCGACAGACCTCGACTACGGAGTCGAGTACCGCGAACTATAGCTCCGCCAGCGTCGCGGCGACGTCGTCCCAGTGGCTCCCCTTCCAGAAGTGCTGGCCGCAGTCGCGACACCGCCAGACGCGCTCGTCGCCGGGGTCGGGCGCGTAGTCGGGCGTGGGTTCGGTCCGGTCGACGACCTCCAGACGGCCGTTGCAGGTCCCACAGTGTGTCGGCTCTTCGGTCAGTTCCAGATCGAACCCGGCGGCGGCCAGTTCCCGGAGTTGCCCCTCGATATCCCGTTCGGTCAGCAGGACAGCGTCCGGTGCCGACGCCGCGAGCGACTCGTCACGCGTCACCAGCCGACGGGCCTCGGTGTGGGCCAGCGCGAGCAGGTCCTCGTCGGCCTCCGCGTCGCGGTCCAGCGCGTAGGCGGTGTCGTAGCCACACATCCGCAGGTACGTGGCCAGTCGTCCGAGCATCGCGTCCAGGACGAGGGGGTCGCGCTCACTCATCGACGAACTCGCGGACTTCGGCAGCCGACTGAGCGTTCAGGACGTCACTGGACTCTGCCCACCCACGCCGAGCAGTATGCACGCCGTACCGGATCTGTTCGAACTCCCCGGGGCTGTGGGCGTCGGTGTCGATGACGACGGTGGCGCCAGCCTCGATGGCCTGCTTGACGGCGCCCCCGGACAGATCGAGCCGGGAGGGACTGGCGTTGATCTCCAGAGCGGTCCCGTGGTCGGCGGCCACCGCGGCGAGTCGCTCGACGTCCACGTCGAGGCCTGGCCGGCGGTTGAGGAACCGGCCGGTCGGGTGGCCGATGACGTCGACCTCGGGGTGTTTCGCCGCGGCGACGAGCCGGTCGGTCCCGTCGCCGTCAAGCGACGCGTGGGGCGAAGCGACGACGACGTCGAGCGCTGCGAGCAGGTCGTCGGCGACGGAGATGGCACCGTCCGTCGCGATGTTGGCCTCGACGCCGGCGAAGACGTCGATGTCGGCCTCGGCCGCGACGGCCTCGATAGCGTCCAGTTGGTCCCACAGTTCCTCGTCGGGGACGCCGACGCCGCCGACCATCCCCGGCCCGGTCGCGTGGTCGCTGATGGCGATGTAGTCGTGGCCGAACGCGGAAGCCCCCTCGACCATCTCCGCGATCGAGTAGCCGCCGTCGGACCAGTCGGTGTGGGTGTGCAGGTCGCCGCGGATGTCGCCCTCGGTCAACAGGTCCGGCAGGGTCCCCTCGGCCGCAGCCGCGACTTCCCCGCGGTTCTCGCGCAGTTCCGGGGGCATCCACTCCATGCCGAGGGCCTCGTAGACCGCTTCCTCGGTCTCGCTGGCGACCAGACGGCCGGCCCGCTGGTCGTCGTCCTCGACGCCCTCGATATCGAAGACCCCGTACTCGTTGACTTTCAGGTCCCGCTCGATGGCGCGGTTGCGGACGGCGACGTTGTGGTCCTTGCTCCCGGTGAAGTACTGGAGCGCGGCCCCGAACTCCTCGGGGACGACCACGCGGAGGTCCACGCGGACGCCGCCGGCGCGGACGCTGGCCTTGGTGTCGCCGGCCTCGATGACGCGGTCGGTCTCGGTCCAGTCAGTGAACGCTTCGACGACGGCCTGGTCGTCGTCGCTCCCGACGAGGACGTCGACGTCCCCGATGGTGGGTTTCCAGCGCCGGATGGATCCGCCCAGCGCACACCGTTCGACGGCGTCGACGCCGGCGAGATAGTCCCGGATGGACTCGCCGTAGGGACGGGCCTCGCCAAGCAGCGCCCGCTCGTGGGCCTCGCGGGCGAAGCCGATGTTGTCGAGGATGTTCTGCTCGGTCTTGGCGCCGAATCCCTTGACATCCTGTATCTCGCCGGCCTCGGCGGCGGCTTCGAGTTCGTCCAGCGTCGTGATGCCCAGCGCCTCGTAGAGGCTACCGACGGTTTTCGGGCCGACGCCCTCGACGGCCGTCAGCGCAGCCATGTCGACGGGCAGTTCCTCGCGGAGGTCATCCAGTTCCTGGATCGTACCGGTCTCGACGTACTCGACGACCTTCGCGGAGATGGCGTCGCCGACGCCGTCGATCTCCCCGACCGCGTCGGCGCCGTCGGCGGCCAGCCCCTCGATGGCACCGGGGTACTCGCGGATGTTCTCGGCCGCCCGGCGGTAGGCGCGGGGCTTGTACTCGACGCCCGTGGCGTCCAGCAGGTCGGCGAACGCTTCCAGTTCCGTCGCGACTTCGTCGTTTCGGCTCACGTTATCTCCCTCGCCCGGCACGGCCGGTACCGGAGTCCGCGTCCTCGTGACCCAGTGCCTTCCGCAGGAACTTCATCCATCGCTTCTGGTCTTTGGTTTCCTGGACCTGCTGCTCCTGTTCGAGGTTGGCCGGGCCCAGCTGTTCGAGCGCGTTCAGCGCCCGGTCGATGCCGATGATGGCGTTGGCCAGTTCCTCGCCCGCTTCGTAGCTGATCTCGCCGTCCTCGATGCGTTGCTTGCGCTGGAGGCGCTCGCGCCGCAGGTTCTTCTTGGCCCGGTCGACCCGCTCGCGCTCGCCCCGCGGGACGGTCTCCCGACGCTTGATCTCGAAGACGAACGACCGGAGGGCGATCTCCTCGCCCTGGACCGTGATCTCGTCAGGGATGTCGGCTCCGACGGTGGCGCCCTCCCGTTCGATGCGCTCTAACAGTTGCTTGCGCTCGAACTCCTTCACTGTCGATTCCTTCGGGCGGGGGACCCTTACCGGCTTCGCTCGACTCCCCGGCGGCATCTTTTTGTCCACGACTCGCCGTTCTGTGGACGAACCTCACCACGCCATGCACGTCACGTTCGAGCGACTGTCCGACGAGTCCGGTATCGAGGTGATCGACCGCGTCGAGCGACACCGGTATCGGCTGCTGACCCCGAAGCCGGTCGCGCCCACGGCTGCCGACATCGACGACTTCCTGTTCCCCGTCGAGAGGGCTGCCACGGTCGAGACGTCGTCGTTGACGCTCCCCGCGGTGGTACCGGTGATCGTCAGGGACGCCGACGGCGAGATGGTCGCCGAGGTCGGGAACGCCGACTCGGTCGCGCTGCCAGATGGGACCTACAGTCTGGACGTCTGCACGCAGATGAAGACCTACGTCCGGGTGACGGCAGCACCCCGTGTCTCGACTGAAGGCGGCGACACTCGCGTCGCGTTCGACAATCCACAACGGGTGACCATCGGGGTCCGGTCGCGTCACGACCGGCCGGCCGCCACGGTGACGACGACCGCCGACCCGACCGACGTGATGGCCGCCATCGAGACGTTCGGGTCCGCGCTGAAGACCACGAGCCCCGAGCGGTCCTTCCCCACGCTCCGGGGCCATCCGCCAGCGGTTGCGCTGGGCGAGGAACTCGACGTTCCGTCGGACATCGAGCGGCCCGAGACCGGCGTCACGCTCGAACTCCCGCCGACGCTCTCCGCTGCCGTCGTCGCAGCACCGCTGGCGTACTATCTCGGCGCTGCCGTCGAACCGGGGTCGTCGCCACGGCTCCTGACCGACGACGGGTTCGAACACCCTTTAGACGGCCCCGAGGGGTACGAACGGGCCGTCGAACGGACGCTCAAACAGCTGTTCGTCCTCGACTGTGTGGCCCGGACAGACGGGCTCTACCAGGTACCACTCGACGAACGCCGCCAGCTGGCACCCACGCTGGACGTGGAGTTCGAGACGCTATACGAGCGGTCGCTGTCGGACCAGGTCGCGACGTACCTCTCGGTACCCTACGAGGCAGTCGCCGACCACGTGCCGGAATGGCGCCTGACGACCCACGTCGATCCGGGCCTCGAAGCGATACGGTCGCTCCCGTTCCTCGTCGACGATCTGGCGGTCGTCAGAACCTGTTCGGACGGTCGGGACGGTATCGCCCAGTCGCCTGCAGCGGGCTATCGGACGTTCTCCCGTGACGACGTCGTCACCCGGTCCAGCGGCGACAGCGATGACCGATCGCGGTACGTCGAGCCCAGCGCTACCCACAGCGTCGAACAGGCCTGGATCGGTGACTCGATCCCCATCGGTGCGAGCAAACTGACGGTCGAGGCGTTCCAGAACCGCCTCGACCGGTCGCGCGCCGAGGGGAACATCGGCGTCACCGTCGTTGAGAACGACCAGCGGATGGCCGCCGAGCGCCGGACGGCCGACGAGGTGTACGGGAACAGGAGAGACCGTCACGAAGTCCCGCTAGACGTGACCGTCCGCCGGGAACTGACGCGAACGGAACTACAAGACGTACTGACGGACCCGACGGAACTGCTCCACTTTGTGGGCCACGCCGATACCGACGGACTTCGGTGTATCGATGGCTCGCTCGACGTCCGGGATGTCGACGACGTGGCCGTCGAGACGTTCATCCTGAACGCGTGTGAATCCTACGATCAGGGGCTCGCACTGGTCGAACGTGGTGCCATCGGTGGCATCGTCACACTCAACGAGGTTGTCAACGACCACGCCGTCCCTATCGGCGGAACGACGGCACGGTTGCTCAATCTGGGGTTCCCACTCCGAGCGGCGCTGACCATCGCGCGGGACGTCTCCCCGGCAGGCGGGCAGTACATTGTTGTCGGCGACGGTGGCATCACAGTGACGCAGGCGCCCGGCAGGACGCCGACCCTCCTCGACGTCTCGACCTGTGCCGCCGGGTACGAGGCCGAACTCAAGACGTACGTGACCGACCAGTGCGGACTCGGTAGTATGTTCACCCCGTTCCTCGCAGACAAGGACCGGTACTATCTGAACTCCGGATCCATCGGGCCGGTCCGTGTCGAACGGACGGAACTCGAAGAATTCCTCGAACTGGAGTCCATCCCCGTCAGGGTCGAGGGGGACCTCCACTGGAGCACCGACTCCGACCTGGACGACGTCCTGTGATTGCCCCACTCTGGCCGCCAACAGAACCGATATACGGGTCGCCTGCCTGGTGCGTGGTAGAGTTACGCATCGATGACTGAGGACGGAACTAACCGTAGCGGATTCGTCGGCATCGACCGGATGCGTTTCGATAGCGGGAACAGCGGGGACACACCACTCGTTCGGGGTGATCCGACGGAGGCCGATCGGATCGAGGTACCGAAGCCGCTGGCGTCCATCGACGAGACAAAAATACGCCTGTTGCACGTTGACGACGACCCGCAGATCTGCGAGTACGTCGAGACGTTCTTCGCCGACAGTGAGGAGCAGTTCAGCGTCGTCACCGAGACGAGCGCAGTCGCGGCACTGGACCGCCTGTCATCGGAGCCGTTCGACTGTGTCGTCAGCGACTACCGGATGCCCAACACCGACGGCCTGGAGTTCCTCGAACTCGTCCGGGAGCAGTACCCCGACCTCCCGTTCATCCTGTTCACTGGCCGTGGGGACGAAGACGTCGCCAGCGATGCCATCGCTGCCGGTGTCACCGACTACATGAAGAAAGAAGTCGGCACGGAACAGTACGAGGTGCTGGCCCACCGCGTCGAACGTGCCGTCGAACGCGCCCGGACCCGAGAGCGCTTCTTCAACGCCCTCTCGTGGTATCAGCGTCTTGTCGAACAGGAACTAGCGGGCGTCTGTATCGTCCAGGACGGGGCGTTCGTCTACGTCAACCAGAAACTGGCCGACACGTTCGGGTACGACCAGTCGGCCCTCGTGGGCGAACCCCCCGCGACTATCTTCGAGGACGGGGACGCCTTTATCGAGGCCAGCAGAGCGGACACAGAGGTATCGCTCGGTGGGACGTTCACCGGTGTCCGTGCGGACGGGGAGACAGTGACCGTCGAAGTCTCCGGCGGATCGATCGAGTACGACGGCGAACCCGCCTGGATCGGCGTCCTCCGAGCCGTCGAGGAGTAGTTTTCAGTCGTCGGCGTACCGCTCGGGTACCCGAACAAGCGTCCCGTTGGCTGCGGGATCCGGATCTGCTCGCCCTGGGCGCCGTTAGGAACCGACCGAGAAAAGCCCGCGGCACTCCGATCCGGGCGTGAGGACGGGCCACGCACAGTCACAACCCCTTTGCCCCGTCCCCCCGTACCCCTGGTAATGTCGGATTGCGACGCCTGTGGCAAGGCAGAGAGCATGCCCTACCAGTGTGGGCACTGTGGCGGGACGTACTGTTCCGAACACCGGCTCCCGGAGGCCCACGACTGTCCGGGGCTGGACAACTGGAACGACCCACAGGCCGTCTTCGACAGTGGGTTCGACGACAGCGTGAACACGAGCGGCGGCCAGCAATCGAGGGGGCTAGCCGACCGACTCGGAATCGACACTGGTCCCGGCGGTGTGTTCGGGTACTTCCGCGGGAACATGACCTACGTGTTCCTGGCCGCGATGGCGATCGTGTTCATCCTCGAACATATCGTCGGGCAGGTGATCGTCGGGATCAGCGACCCGCGTTTCTACGCCAGCTCGGAGCTGTGGCGGTCTCTCTTCGTGCTCCACCCGGACAACCCACTCTATGTCTGGACGTGGGTCACATCCGTCTTCGCACACGATCCGGCCGGCTTCTATCACATCGTCGGCAATGGCATCATCATCTACTTCTTCGGCCGCATCGTCGAGCAACAGCTCGGCTCGAAGCGGTTCACGATCTTCTTCCTGCTCTCGGGCGCGCTCGCCGGACTGGGACAGATCGGCCTCCAGTACCTCCAGCCCGGCGGTGGCTACGGCGTGCTGGGTGCCAGCGGTGCGGCGCTGGCTATCCTCGCGTTCCTGACGGTGCTGAACCCCGATCTCCGGGTCTATCTGTACTTCCTGATTCCGGTCCCGATCTGGGCGATCACCGGATTCTACCTCCTGCTCAGCGTCCTCGGGACGTTCGCGCCGGGGACCGGCGGTCTGCTGGGCGGGAACATCGCCCACACCGCTCACCTCATCGGTCTGGGGATCGGCCTCTGGTACGGGAACCGGATCAAGGGACAGACGCGAGTGCCCCAGCAGCTCCAGTTCGGCGGGGGCGGCGGGCCAGGCGGTCCCGGTGGACCGGGCGGTCCCGGCCGACGACGGCCGTGACCATGGCGGTCGTCCGCCCCGAGTTCGTCCCCGATCCGTCGCTCTCACACGACGAGATGGAGTCGATCCAGCGTGAGATCGCCGAGACGGCGGTCTTCACAGACGACCTCGGGTTCGATCCGGCGACGGTCACTGCGACCGGTGATACAGGCCAGACGACACTCGCCAGCGACGCCGACCGACACCCGCTCGTCGCCGGTGTCGATCAGGCCTTCGTCGGCGACCGCGCCGTCTCGGCGGTGGTCGTCATGCGCGGCGGCGAGGTTGTCGAACGGGTCCACGCGGTCGAACCGACGGAGATACCCTACATCCCCGGCCTGCTGTCGTTCCGGGAGGGCGGCGCCATCCTCGCCGCGATCGGCCAGGTCGAGCACGACCCCGACGTCCTGCTGGTCGACGGCAGCGGCCGCATCCACTTCCGGGAGGCCGGTCTGGCGACACACGTCGGCGTCACCGTCGACGTGCCGACCGTCGGCGTCGCGAAGAACCTCCTCTGTGGGACGCCAGAACGTCCCCTGGACGGCGGCTTCCCGGAGGGAACTCGCGTCCCGATCCGGGCCGACGACGACGTCGAGACGGCCACGAACGGGACCCACATCGGTGACGCCGTCCAGACCCGCCAGTACGACTCCCCGAATCGGCACGTCAACCCACTCATCGTCAGTCCCGGTCACCGGCTGAGCGCAGACACGGCGGCCGACCTCGTGCTGGCGACGGCGGCGGGCTACAAACTGCCGGAACCGACGCGGCTGGCCGATCGGGCCGCCGCCGAGGCGAAGGGCGAGGTGTCGTAGCGAGAGACGGATACCGGGACCGCGTCAGTCGTCGACACCCACAGCTCGCTGTAGTTCGACGACCACCTGCGGACGCCCGTCTTCCGGGAGTCCTAACCGACCGTTGCTGTTCTCGACGATCCACTTCGCGAGCCAGAGGCCGAGCCCGTGACAGTGGTTCAGTTGCGTCTCGATGCCCTCCGTCAGGACGCGTCGGTCCGATTCGGGTACCGGGCCACCATCATAGTACAACTCGATACAGATCGTCTCCGGGGACGTCGGCCCGACGGTGAGATCCAACCTCGGCGGTGTTCTGTCCTGATCCTGTACCCCGTAGAGGCACAGTTCAACGAGCGCGGTGTCGATGTTCTCGTCCGCGACGACCGTCGCTGTCGACTCACTGTCGACGCCGATATCGGCCTCCCCGTAGACCGCTGTTATCTGTTCGGTGACCGAATCGAGGATGTCGTCGAGGTCCACGGTCCGCAGCGCCGGTTCGTCGATCGTCTGCTCGACTTCACGTGCCTTCTCTGCGATGTCGATTATCTCGTCGGCGTTCGTGATGGCCGTCGAGAGGTTCTCCTGGTGTTCGTCGGCGACGTCGTCGGACTGCGCTACCAGATCCGCCATCCCGCGGATGACCAGCAGGTTGTTCCGGACGTTGTGGCGCAGGATCCGGTTCACGACGGACAGCCGCTGTTCCTGCCGGGCGACCTGGCGATCGGACTGTGTGATGTCGTGCATCTGTTCGAGCAGCAACTGCGTGTCGAGGGCGCCGTCGGACATCTCCCGGAACCGCTCGGGCCTGATGTAGTACGGGTTCTCACAGACCGTGTACCGATAGATGACGTGTCGGTGCGTCCAGAGTGCCTTGGCCACCGACTGTTCGCTGAACTGGTTCAGGTCGTACTGACAGAGGGCTTTCATCGGGAGGTCCCGACTCGCCGCGTCGAAGTCGGCCTCGAAGCCGACGACGTTGTCGTACGAGAGGTCCGTGTGGAAACACCACGACACTTCACCGGCGACCCAGAGCTCATCGTACCCGTCAGATCGGCTCTTCCGGCAGGCGTCTTCGAGTCGCTGTATCAGGCTCTCCGGGCTGAAGCCGGCTTCGCCGTACGCGTCGACGCCGTTACGGATCTGGAGGTCGCCCGCGTCGAGTCTCGTGTCGACGTCGACGTCCGTCGACCGGAGTGCTGTGAGGACCCGCTCTTCGGTGTTCGTGTCGAAGAAGTACAGACAGCGATACCCCTGTCTGAGCCCGTGACGGACGAACGTGGTGGCGACTTTCAGTTGTGTCTCGGGTGAACGATAGAAGAACGCGACGTGTGGTGAGAGGTCGATCCGTTCGAGATCCCCAGACAGGTCGTTGATCGCTCGCTGGTCCGGCTCGGTGGGCGGTGCCTGGTCGTCGCCGAAGCCAGCATCGTGGGCCATCTACCAACACCTGTGTATCTATCCGTAAAGACCTGTCCCTGTAATGAGACGTCCGACCGCGTTCCGCTGACGGTGTGTCCTCGGGCGCAGGACCGGGTGTGCTTAACTGCCCGCGGCGTGTCCCCCCGGACAGACAATGGCGAAGACGGTGCTGATCACGGGTGCGTCCTCGGGGGTCGGGACGGCGACGGCCGAGGCCTTCCTGGCCGACGACTGGGCCGTCTGGGCGACCGCGCCCGACGAGGACGACGTCGAGGACCTTGCCGAACAGGGCTGTGAAACAGCGGAACTGGACGTGACGAACGCCCGCGAGTGCGAGCGGGTCGTCGAGGACCTCGTCGACCAGGAAGGGCGGCTGGACTGCCTGGTCAACGCGGCCGCGATCTCCCGGTTCGGGGCCGTCGAGGACGTCTCGACCGAACAGCTCCACGAGCAGTTCGACGTCACCGTCTACGGACCACACCGGCTGGTGCGCGAGGCGCTGCCCCACATGCGGGCCCGCGAGAACGGCACCGTGGTCAACGTCTCCAGCATCACGGGCCGGCTCTCGACGCCCGGACGGGGAGCCGACGCCGCCGCGAAGTTCGCACTGGAGGGACTGAGCGACGCGCTCCGGGTCGAAGCGGACGCCTTCGACGTCGACGTGGTGGTCGTCGAGCCCGGTCCGATCCGCGACGGGCCCGAGGAACCCGCCGAGGAGCCAGCGAGCGCAAGCGGCGCCTACGACTGGCTCTACCGGGCGCGTGAGGATTCGCGGCTGACCGGCGTCCAGGACGCGCTGGGCGTCACGCCCGAGACGGTCGCGCTCGCGATCCGCGACGCCGCGAGCACGAGCGATCCGGAGCCACGCTACCCCGTCGGCGAGGGCGCGAAACTCCTCTTGCTCGCCGACTACGTCCCCGAACGGTGGCGTGACTCGGCGTTCGGTCTGCTCCGGCAGTTGATGGGCTGAGGTCCCGAGTTCAGTCCAGGCAGGCGCCGACGACGTTCAGCAGTCGTTCGCCCCGGACCTCCTCGGCGAACAGTGGGATCCGGCGGACGTCGTGACCCTGGAACAGTTCCTGCGAGCGGGCCAGCGCCCGCTGCTGGACGTCCCACCGGCGGGCACAGAACGAACACTCCGAGTGGTTCGGTCCGGGGATGTCGACCGGTTCGCCCAGTACCTCGCTGGGATCCTGCATCACGCGGTTGACGACGACGGTACTGACCGGGACACCGTACTCGTCGAGCCGGCCCAGCAGGCGCTCGGACTCGACGACGGAGAGTTCCTCGGGGACCATCACGACCCGGAAGTCTGTCTGGGTCGGGTCACGGAGGATGCCACGCAGGTGTTCGATGCGGTCGCTCAGTTCCCGCAGGTCCTCGATGCCCTGCTCTGCGTCGACCTCGTCCTCGCTCCCCCCGAACATCCCGGTGAGGTTCCCGAGCATCCCGGAGAAGCGCTCGCGGAGCTGGAGGATCTTCCCGACCATCGAGTCCATCGTCTCGGGGAGTTCCAGCAGCCGGAGCGTGTGGCCGGTCGGCGCCGTGTCGATGACCACGCGGTCGAAGCGGTCGTCGTCGACGTAGTCCAGCAGGAGGCGCATCGCCGCGGCCTCGTCGGCGCCGGGCATCGAGCCCCCGAGCAGGCCACCCTCGCCGCCGATGACGTCCTCGCCGGCCGCGCCCTCGGCGCCCATGGGGCCGTTTCCACCCATCGGCCCGTCACCGCCGAGCATCTGTCCGAGGCCGCCCAGTGCGTCGTCGTCCATCCCGAGCGGCCCCTCGCCGACGGCGGCTTCGGGGTCGATCTCGGCGCCGTACAGCGGGATATCCTCGCGGATCCGCGTCGGCGTCGCCGGGATGTCGGTATCGAGCGTATCCGACAGGGAGTGTGCGGGATCCGTCGAGACGACGAGTGTCGCGGTGTCGTCACGGGCGGACGCGAGCGCCGTCGCCGCCGCGCAGGTCGTCTTCCCGACGCCGCCCTTGCCGCCGTAGAGGACGTACTCGGCGGCGTCGACGCCGGCCGGCGCGTCGATGCTGTCGACAGCCTCGACATCGAGTTCGTGATCGTTCATGGGCGGGATACGCGCCGCTTCCCTTGAGTATGTCCCGAAAACAGACCGCGTTATTGCCTGGAGGAGCGGGCTTCGCGGACCTCGGCACCGTCCCGGAGTTTGTCCTCGCAGTTGGGGCAAACGCGTGGCCCGTGAGCCTCGTTTGCCTCGGGTGTGAACACCCGTACGTACTGCTCCGTAACGAACTCACCGCAATTCTGACACTCGGGCATCTCGTTGAAAACTTTCCTCAATGACCATATGTTTTCTGTTGCCCGCGACATGGTCCGGGTCAGCGACAGGTGTCGAAATCGGAGCGTCAGCCGCGATCACGCCAGAACGTGTCGAGTTGTCCCGCGAGGAACTCGGGTGTCATCCGCGTGAACTCTGTGCGCTCGCCATCGGGTAGATACGGGAACACCGAATGCCGGGCCTCTGGTGTATAGCGCCGGCCGACGAACGCACGGACGCCGACCTCCTCGGTCCCGCGGATGACACGACCGATGGCCTGGCGGGCCCGACGCACTGCCGGGACCGTCAGGGCGTACTCGAAGGCGACGTCCTCGCCGAACGCGTCGCCGTAGGCCCGCTGGACTGCACGTACGCGGGGCGAGCCGATGTTCACGAGCGGGACGCCGACGACCGCACAGGTCGACAGTTTCGCGCCGTCGTAGTCGACACCCTCGGTCAGGGTCCCGCGCGTCGACGTGACCAGGACTTTCCCGTCACCGCGGAAGAACCGCTGTTTGCGTTCCTCGGTGGCCTCGTTGCTGGAGGCCTCGTCCACGAGGACCGGTTTCTCGACCGCGCCGTCGAGGTAGGCCCCCGCCCAGGCGGCCTCCCGGTAGTTCGGCATCGCGATCATGACGTTGCCCGGCGAGCGCGCAAGCGCCCGCAGGGCCTGGGCGTACTCGTCGCGGGTCCGGTTCCACTCCTCGCCCAGCGGTTCCATCGACTCGGGGTCGCCGCGATTGCGGGCCGTGAATGGCGTGGCGTCGACGAGATACGAGGCTCGGTTCTCCGGCGGGAACGGCAGATCGTAGGTCGTCGAGCGGACCGGCCGGAACTCGTCGTCGCTTCCGTCCGACCCGTCTCCCGTGCCGTCGTTGTCCGCGGCCAGCGCGTCCAGCCCCGAGACGCGGGTGAACACGTCCAGCGGTTCCAGGGTCGCGCTCATCAGCACGCCGCCGCCGAGGTCCTCGAAGACGTCTCGCAGCGCAGTCGCCGGCATGCAGTTGTAACAGAGCAACCCTGGCGTGTAGACGGCCTCGTAGTCGGCGTCGGTCTGCCGGGCCTGGGCGGGCGAGTGTTCGAGTTCGATCTCCCGGAGGAAGGTACTGTGATCGCGTTCCCACCAGTGGCCGGCCAGGACGCCGACGGCGGCACAGACCGGCTGGCGGGCCAACCCCAGTTGATCGATGGCGTCCTCGACGGCCGCGCCGACCTGGGCCAGCGTCCGCCAGACGCCGCCGTCGTAGCCCTTCCGTTCGGCCCACTCGGTGAGTTCGTCCCGCTCGACGGTCTCGGGGTCGCGAAGCGGAATCTCGCGGTCTCGCTCGGGGAGCATCGCCGGGTCGGCCCGCCACCCCTCGTGTTCGGCGTCGAGGAACGACTCGACGCGGTCGTCGAGCCAGCGAACGAGGTCGTCGTAGAACTTGCGTGCCTGGTCGACGGCGTCCAGGGGTACCTCGCGGGCCGAGAGCACCTCACGGACCTGCTCCTTGTGGTCGGCGCTCTGCTGGGCGCGCTGGACCAGCAGGTCGCAGTCGTTGCGGGCCTGGACGAGTGTCTGTTTGCCCAGACGGTCCGACAGCAGGTCCCGGACCCGCTCTTCGAGGCGGTGGGCCTCGTCGACGACTACGAACGTCGAGTCGTCGAGCAGTCCCGACAGCAGCGGGCGCGAGCCCGGGTCGAACAGATGGTTGTAGTTCCCGACGATCACGTCGGCCCGTTCCAGCATCACACTCATTACCCGGTGCGGGCAGGTACCTCGCTCGGTGGCCGCCGGGAGATAGTCGTCGATGGTGACGACGTTTTCGGGCCCGGCCGAGAAGTCCACGGGCGAGCCCTTGTTGCGGGCGTACCAGTCGGCCTCGAACGGGCAGTACAGCGGCGGGTCGTCGCCCTCGGCCATCGACTCGGGCGCGGTGGGCTGGCTGGGGCGATAGGGTGAGGCAGCCCCCGCCGTCGCCAGCGTGTCCTCGCCCAGTCTGGTCTGGGACGTCGCGTCCGGCCGAGCGGCGGCAGCGAGGTCCTGCCCCTTCCGGGGGTCCCACCACTGGTCCTCGTCGTCGACCTCGGGCTGGATGGCTGTCTCGGCGACGGCCGCGCCGCCGCTTCGGCCGTCGTCCTCGACGAGGCGAGCGGTCGCCTCCCGCAGGTCCTCACAGCGGTCGTGCGTGCTCGCGTCCTCGGGGAACTTCCCCTCGCGGCCGTACGGACAGAGGTCCCGTTTGCCGACCAGCGCGATCCCGTCGAGTGGCTCCTCGATGCCCGCGTTGAGCGTCCGCAGGTCGTCGACGAACTGCTGGAGTTGCTGTTTGACCGGCGTCACTACGAGGATCCGGTCGTAGAACTCCGTCTCGCGGACGAGGTGGGCGCCGGCCGTCAGCGCCGCCATCGTCTTCCCGGTACCACAGGGGCCCTCCATCGCGAGGAAGCCCCGGGACTTGCCGGCCTCGATGGCGCGTTCGACGGCGTCTGCCTGGTTCGCGTACGGCTCCTCGAACCCGAAGTACTCGCGCCAGGACTCGTCGCCGGTCGAGGCCGTCTCTCGCATCGAGACGGGGTTGGGCGTCGTCCTATTTGAACCGCCGGGTTCGCTAGCGACTCTCCCTGGTGGGACGGTATACAGCTTGAAAGCCCCCTCCCGTTCGACTGCCGGGACTCGCTGCGCGCTTCCCTCGCTTCGCTCGGTCCAGTGCTTGCGTCGTCCGGGCGAGTCGAACGGTCGGCCCCTTTCAGTCCCACCCGTGTTGGTAAGTCGACCGGCTGACGGACGTGGAAGGCTCCGTCGGTTGGTGCGTGGCTGTATGGTCGATCTGCATCGCTGTCTTCACAACACCACGAAACTCGGCAGATAGAGAGCGAGACAGACGACGGCGGCCCGGCGGTCGATGCCGCGGCGCCAGTAGAACAGCCCCAGGACCGCGATGGAGGCCGCGAGCATGTACAGCAGTGAGGGACGGATGGCGGCGGGGTCGGCGACCACGACGTCGAAGAACACCGCGCCGATGCCAAGCGAGAAGACGGGGTCGGTGATGTTGCTCCCGAGGATCGACCCGACGGAGATGCCGCTGCGCCCCTCGTAGGCGGCGATGCCGGCGATGACGATCTCTGGCAGCGTCGTCCCGAGGCCGGTGAGCAGGCCGACGAGGAACGCCGGCGTCCCGAACAGTCGGGCGAGAGCGACGCCGTTCGTGACCATCAACTGCCCGCCGACGACCACGAGCGCGAGGCCGCCGATGATCCAGGGGAACGTCTCGCGCGGCGTTCGTGGCTCCTCGATGACCTCCTCGGTGATTTCCTCGCCGCCCTCGTTCGTGTAGAGCGTGTAGATGAACTGGACGTACGCGAGCATCATGAGCAGCCCCTCCGAGCGGTTGATGAGTCCGTCCTCCAGCGTGAGGATCATGATGATCATCGCCAGGATCATCGCGGTCCCGTAGACCAGTACGGAGCGGCGCTCGACGACGAACGGCGCGATGAAGGCTACGACCGCGATCGCCAGCGTGATCTGGGCGGTCTCCGAACCGACGATGTTCCCCACGACGAGATCGCCCGCGCCGTAGTAGGCGGCGTAGATGGAGGTGACCATCTCCGGGACGGAGGTCCCCACCGAGACGACGGTCACACCGATGAAAAAGGGCGAGACGCCGTAGTACAGCGCCAGGTCGCCACTCGACGTGACCGCGCGGTCGGCGCCGACGACGAGTGCCGCCAGCCCGACCAGGAACAGTGCTACCTCGACGAGCATCTAGCAGAGGCGACTCCCGGGTGGGACAAAAGTAGTGGCCACGAACTACTGGCGAGAGCGATCTTCGTTCAGTCGTCGCTCTCTGCGGGCCGCGGATCGCTATTCGGTGCCTGCTCGTCCAGCAGCTCCGCTCGATGCTCGTCCAGTATCGGCGCCCGGCCGCGGGGTCGCGGGTTCGTCTCGGTCATCTTGATCGGGCTGCCGGCGACGGTCATCTCGCCGTCAGCGCCGGGTTGGGAGACGTCGGCGAGCATATCCCGAGCGTGGACGTGGGGGTCCTCGAAGACGTCCGCGGTCGTCTGCACCGGCGCGGCCGGGACACGGCCGTCGAGTAACTCGACGATCGCGTCGGTCTCGTGCTGGCGCGTCCACTCGGCGATGGCCGCACGCAGTGGCTCGCGGTTCGCGAGCCGTGAGGCGGTGTCGGGGTAGTCGGCGGCCAGGTCGGGACGGTCCATCGCCTCGCACAGCGTCCGCCAGTGGCCGTCCGAGAACGCGGCGACGACGGCATAGCCGTCGGCCGTCTCGAAGGCGTCGTAGGGGAACAGCGTGGGGTGGGAGTTGCCCTGTCGCGTCGGCGCCTCGCCGTCACAGGAGTACTGATAGACGGTCCGCTCACAGAGGGAGACCATCGCGTCGTACATCGCGGTGTCGACGTACTGTCCCTCGCCCGTCCGTTCGCGGTGGTGGACCGCCGCGAGGATGCCGACGGCGTTGAGCGCAGCGGTGAAGATGTCGCCCACACCCGGCCCGACCTTCGTCGGCGGGCCATCTTCCTGCCCGGTGATCTCCATGACGCCGCCCAGCGCCTGTGCGATGAGGTCGAAGGAGGGCTGGCCCTGGCGTTCGGTCTCGCCCGTGCGCGGGTCACCGAACCCCCGGATCGAGGAGTAGATCAACTGCGGGTTGTGCTCGCGCAGCGTCTCGTAGCCCAGGTCGAACCGCTCCATCGTTCCGGCCTTGAAGTTCTCGACGACGATGTCCGCTCGCTCGACGAGCGAGAGGAAGGCCGCACGGTCGTCGTCGGTCCGCAGATCCAGTTCCAGCGAGCGCTTCCCGCGGTTGACACTCTGGAAGTAGCCGCCGTAGGCTTCGGCCTCGCTGTCCTCGACGAACGGTGGGTTCGAGCGGATGAGGTCCCCGCCCGGTCGCTCGACCTTTACGACGTCCGCGCCCATGTCCGCGAGCAGCATCGTACAGTACGGTCCGGCCAGGACCTGCGTCAGGTCGAGCACCCGCAGGTCGGCAAGCGCACCCATGGTCGAGGCGAGGAGAGTGGGGGTGATAAACTTTGGTGATAAATCATTATAGATTGTATAAGGACATTTTATCATTATAGACCATTAACTTTATCTCTCCCCCTCCACCACCATCGAGTACATGCCCCGGACCGTCATCCTCGGCGTGATTGGCTCCGACGCACACGTCGTCGGTATCACGATTCTCGAGCAGGCGCTCTCGGCCGCTGGCTTCGAGGTCGTCAACCTCGGCGTCCAGACGTCACAGGCCGAGTTCGTCGATGCTGCGAAAGCGCACGACGCCGAGGCTGTACTGGTCTCCTCGCTCTACGGGCACGCCCGGCAGGACTGCGAGGGGTTCCACGACCGTCTCGACGCGGCCGGACTCGACGTCTGGACCTACGTCGGCGGCAACCTCGCGGTCGGGCAGGACGACTTCGAGGAGACTCGGCGGACGTTCCGCGAGATGGGCTTCGACCGGGTCTTCGACGCCGAAACCGACCCGGAGGACGCCATCGCGGCGCTCCGGCAGGATCTTGAGCTGACGACGGCTGAGACAGACCGCGTCAGCGTCGAGGGCTGAGCGATGCCCACAGACAGCCGGCTCGCAGCCGACGAGCTACAGCGCATCGCCAACGACCTGCGGGACAACTGGCACACCGGCCGCCAGGTCGACTTCGAGGAGGCCATCGCCTTCCACGAGTCGCTGCCGGCCGGGAAGCGGTTCGCCCGTGTGCTGGAGACGGCCGACCAGCCGCTCCTCCAGCCACGCGCCGGCGTCCCCTGCCTGGAAGACCAGATATCGCTGCTGGAGTACCTCCAGGACGAGGGTGGCGCCGACTTGCTCCCGACGACTATCGACTCCTACACGCGTGACAACGAGTACGAGAAAGCCGAAGAGGGACTCGCGGCCTCCCGCAACGGCGAGGCCGACGAACTCAACGGCTTCCCCGCGGTGAACCACGGCGTCGAGGACTGCCGGCGGCTCGTCCGGGCGCTCGACGCTCCCATCGAAGTCCGCCACGGGACCCCGGACGCGCGATTGCTGGCAATGGTCACGCTCGCCGGGGGCTTCCAGAGCTTCGAGGGCGGCCCCATCTCGTACAACATCCCCTACACGAAGCGCCACGACCTGGCGACGACCATCGAACACTGGCAGTTCGTCGACCGGCTCTGTGGCGCCTACACCGAGCGTGGGGTCACGATCAACCGCGAGCCGTTCGGCCCGCTGACCGGGACTCTGGTCCCGCCGTGTATCGCTATCGCGGTGATGCTGATCGAGGGGAAACTCGCGGCGACACAGGGCGTGCGCTCGCTGACGCTTGGCTACGGACAGGTCGGCAACCTCGTCCAGGACGTCGCCGCGCTGCGGGCCCTGCGCTCGCTGGGCGAGGCGTACCTCCCCGACACGGTGACGGTCACCACCGTCTTCCACGAGTGGATGGGCGGGTTCCCGCCCGACGAGGCCCGGGCGAACGGCGTCATCGGCCTGGGCGGCGCCACGGCCGCCGTCGCACAGCCGGACAAGGTCATCACGAAGTCCCCCCAGGAGTTCCAGGGGGTGCCGACCAAGGAGGCCAACGCGGCCGGCCTCCGCACGACACGACAACTCATCGATATGCTCATCGAACAGGACATCGACCTGGGTGGCATCGACGACGAACAGCAACTCATCGAGCGGGCGACCCGCGCGCTCATGGACGCCGTCCGCGACGCTGGCGACGGCGACGTCGCCAAGGGTGTCATCCGTGCCTTCGACTCCGGCGCACTCGACGTCCCGTTCGCGCCCAGCGACGCCGCTCACGGGGCGGTGCTGCCGGCCCGTGACGACGACGGCCGGGTCCGCATCTTCGAGTTCGGCGACCTCGCGCTCCCAGCGGAGATCCAGGAGATGCACAGAGCCAGACTCGGCGAGCGCGCGGAGACGGAGGGTCGGGACCAGTCGTTCCGGATGGTCGCCGACGACGTCGACGCCATCAGCGACGGTCGTCTCATCGGCCGACCACGAGGGGGTGCCAGCGATGCGGATTGAGGCCGTCCGCGCGGTTCCGGGCCTCTCGGGCTTCTTCTTCGACGACCAGCGCGCGATCAAGGACGGTGCCACACAGGAGGGGTTCGACTACGACGGCCAGCCGGCGACCGCGGGCTTCGACCGCATCAGGGAGGCCGGCGAGTCGCTCATCGTCGAACTCGAACTGGTCGACGGCACCGTCGTCACCGGCGACTGTGCCGCGGTCCAGTACTCCGGGGCCGGCGGCCGTGATCCGCTCTTCCGGGCCAGCGAGTACCGCCCAGTTGTCGAGGGCCCGATCGCAGACGAACTGCGGGGGCGGGACGCGACGATGTTCCGCCAGAACGCCGCCGTCGTCGAGGACCTCGACCCCGTGCGCTCGGACAGCGAGCGCCTCCACACCGCGCTCCGCTACGGCGTCTCGCAAGCGCTCCTGAACGCCGCTGCACGGGCGACCGGCCAGACACCGGCGGCCGTCGTCGCCGCAGCCTACCGGACAGAGATGGCAGACACGCCGGTGCCGGTCTTCGGACAGTCCGGCGACGAGCGCCGGCTCAACGCCGAGAAGATGCTCATCAAGGGCGTCCCGGTCCTGCCGCATGGCCTGTTCAACAGCGTCGAGAAGGTCGGAAGCGAAGGGGAGCGTCTCGTCGAATATCTGGCGTGGCTCCGCGAGCGGACCGACGAGCTGGGTCCCGAGACCTACTCGCCGCGGTTCCACGTCGACGTCTACGGCATCCTCGGGAAGGTCTTCGGACCGCCCTACGACCGTCCGGAGGTGGTCGACTACTTCGAGTCGCTGCGCGAGGCCGCGGCGCCGTACCCCCTGCAGATCGAGGGGCCGATGGACGCCGGCGACCGGGCCGCGCAGATCCGCCAGATGGCCGAACTTCGGGACGGTCTCTCCGATGCGGGCGTCGACGTGGACATCGTCGCCGACGAGTGGTGCAACACCTTCGACGACGTCCGGGCGTTCGTCGACGCCAACGCGGCCGACGTGGTCCAGATCAAGACCCCGGACCTGGGGGGCATCCACCGCTCCGCCGAGGCGGTCCTGTACTGCGAGGGGACCGACACCAGGGCGTACCTGGGTGGGACCTGCAACGAGACGGGCACCTCCGCGCGGGCCTGTGCGAACGTCGCCCTGGCGACCGACGCGGCCCAGGTGCTCGCGAAACCCGGCATGGGCTTCGACGAGGGATTCATGATCGTGACCAACGAGATGCGGCGGACGCTGGCCCGGTCGGACGCGGCGACCCTCGGGAGCGAGTCCGCCGGAGGGCCGAGTGGCGGGAACCGCCAGACGGCGTCGGACGGGGGGACCCCGCGATGACCGACTGGAGCGACCCCGACGCGCTGGACCTCTCGGACGGCGAGACGTTCGAGACGCTGCTGGACCGCGCCGAGACCCGCGAGAAGGGCCACTACTACGAGTTCTTCACGCCCGGCGACGAACTCACTCACGACCCCGGCCTCGTGCTCTCTCAGTCCGGTAGCGAGGACTGGATGGGCCAGACGCTCAACCACGATCCGGCCTACTGGCGGCCCGACCGGGCCCGTGACCGGGGCTTCGAGGGGGTTCCGGTCCACCCGGACTACCTCCTGGCCTGCGTGATGGGCGTGACCGTCGAGGATCTCTCGGAGAAGGGCGGCTACTTCCTCGGGCGCGACGACGTGACCGTCCACCGCACGCCCAGACCCGGGACGGAACTGGCAGTCACCTCGACCGTCGTCGAGACGACGCCGTCGTCCTCGCGGCCCGAGTACGGGATCGTCACCTGGGAGACGATCGGTCGGAACCGCGAGACCGGCGACCGCCTGGTCAGCTACGAGCGGACGAACATGATTCCACGGCGCGAACCGACCGCGACGGACGGGGGCAACGCCGTCACCGATTCGGGGGACGGCGACGACGAGTCGTCCCTCCCAGCGACCCTCGTCACGCCTGAAGGCGGCTACTTCGAGGACTTCCGGACCGCCCTCGACCGGGCGGACGCCACCGACGCCGCCGTCGCCTACGCGCACGAACGCGGCCGGACGATGGACGACGGCCTCGTCTCGGGGCTCCCGCTGGCGACGCTGAACACGGCCCGCCAGCACCACAACCGCGACGTGATGGCCGACTCGCCGTCGGGCGACATCGTGGCCTACGGCGACGTCACCCGATCCATCGCACTGGCCCACGCCCGCTCGGACGAGGAGACCTACCGCGAGTGGCGCTACGCCGACGAGCGGTTCCACGACTTCGTCACGCTCGGCGACACCGTCTACGGGTTCACCCGCGTGCTCGACTGCGACGGCGACAGCGGACCGACTCGGGCCGGCGCGGTCACCTTCGAGCACGTGGCCTACAATCAGCACCGCACCCCGGTCTACAGCGGCCGGCGTACCGCTCTCGTTCAACGACACGATTCCCGATGACACGCACACGACTCTGCCGAACGTTCCAGACCGCACCCGCTGCCGTCCCCCGCGACGACAGCGCGAAGTTCCTCGTCTCCGGCCTCACCAGCGAGGGGTTCCAGACACCCGACTGGCTCGTCCCCGACATCGAGGACGGCACGGCCCCCTCGATGAAGGCCGAGGCCGTCGACAACATCGTCGACCACCTCCCCGAGCACGGGCCCGACTTCGCCGGGAACGTCCTCCCGCGGGTCGAGTGGGCCTACGACGACGCCACCTTCCGTGACCGCGGTCGCGACCAGGTCCGCCGGCTGGCCGACGACGTGGGCGAGTATCTCGACGGCATCGTCTTCCCGAAGGTCGGCCGCCTCGACGACGTGCGCGCGGCGGCCGGTGTCCTCGCTGAGGCCGAGCGCGACGCCGGCCTCGACGACGGGGCGCTCTCGATGGCCATGATCCTGGAGACGGCACCGGCCCGCTCCGATCTGCGGGAGATCTGCCAGTTCGCAGCCGACTCGCGACTGGACGCGCTCGTCTTCGGCCCGGTCGACTACACCGCGGAACTTGGCGGGCGCGCGCTCGACGGGGAGCGGCCGCGCTGGGACGGGCTTCTGGAAGCCCTCTCGAACGAGACCAGCGCTGCCGGCGTCGCCGCCATCGGCGGCCCCTTCGACCAGTTGTTCCACGAGCGTGCCGGCGTCACCTACTACAACGCCGAGGGGTACGCCGACCAGGTCGAACACGAGGCGACCATCGGCATCGACGGCTCGTGGTCGCTCCACCCCAAACAGACCGCACAGGCCAACCGCATCCACATGCCCCGGACCGACGAACTGACCGAGGCACTACGGAAGGTGGAGGCGTTCAACGACGCCAAGCGTGAGGGGACCGGCGCCGTCGTCGTCGACGGCCAGATGGTCGACGAGGCGACCTACAAGAACTTCGCCAACACCGTCCAGACGGTCCGGGATATCGACGCGACCCATCCCGAACAGACCGCCGAGTTCTACACGGAGACGCTGCTGGAGCGGGCGCTGGACGTCGAACTCCGGTTCAACTGAGGCGGTAGCGCGGAGTCTATCGAGCGTCCCGGTCAGGTCACGTCGTACCTGCTGACTGGTCCGCCACAGGTCGGACACCGCCCGTCCCCCGGCGAGAGATTCTCCCCGCACTCGATGCACTCGTAGTGGTGCTGCTCGTCGAGCGGCGCCGTCGCCGAGAACAGGTCACGGACGCCCACCGGACCGCCTCCCTCTGGCCGCGACGGCAGTAGTCGTCTGCACGCTTCTGGATACCATGTGTGACACTCCCTGGCGCATCGTCGCAAGTCCGTACAGATGGCTATCGTATTAACTCACCGACACGAACGGGTATCTGGTACGCATCCTGTAACAACCCACCGGGACCAACCCTCAAGCCTGTCGGGGCCTGACGAGGCCACATGAACGCCATCGAGGTCGACGGCCTGACGCGGCGCTACGGCGATCTGGTCGCCGTCGATGACGTCTCCCTGACCGTCGCCGAGGGGGAGATTCTCGGGTTGCTCGGCCCGAACGGGGCGGGGAAGTCGACGCTCGTCAACACGTTGTGTACCCTCCTCAGGCCCAGCGAGGGCAGCGCACGTGTCGCCGGCCACGACGTGGTCGTCGACCCGGGCGCCGTTCGGTCGAACATCGGCGTGGTCTTCCAGGAACCGGCACTCGACGAGGAACTGACCGGCGTCGAGAACCTCCGCTTTCACGCTCGTCTCTACGGGATTCGCGGCGAGCGCCGCCGCGAGCGCGTCGAGACGGTCCTCTCGCTCGTCGATCTGGCCGGCGACGCCGACAAGCGGGTCGGGGAGTACTCCGGTGGGATGGCCCGCCGGTTGGAACTCGCCCGTGGGCTGCTCCACGAACCGTCGGTCCTCTTCCTGGACGAACCGACGGTCGGGCTCGACGCGGGCACGCGCAAGACAGTCCGGGAGTACATCGCACGGCTGAACGAGGAAGCGGGTGTCACAGTGGTGCTGACGACCCACTACATGGAGGAGGCCGACGCCCTCTGTGACCGCGTGGCCATCGTGGACGACGGCTCCGTGGTCGCGCTGGACACCCCCGACGCACTGAAAGCGGATCTGGGCGGCGACGTGGTCCGACTCGGGACCGACCGACCGGCCGCTGTCGCCGACACCATCAGATCACAGTCGTGGGTCCACTCGGTGACCGCCCACGACGACGGCCTGGACGTGGGTGTCGACGACGGCGCCAGGCGGGTTGCGGCGCTGGTCACCGTCGCTAGCGAGGTTGCCGACGTCACCACCGTCTCGGTCGACCGACCGACGCTCGAACGGGTGTTCCTCTCGCTGACCGGACGGACGGTCGCGGCGGCGGAAGCGGAATCGACTGCGAGCCAGCCAGTGACGCCCGACCCGGGGGGTGACGACGATGACTGAGGACAGCCGGCTCCGTCGTGAGGCAACCGCCGTCTACGGCCTCTGGTACCGAGACCTCGTTCGCTTCTGGCGGGCCAAGAGCCGCGTCGTCGGCCTCCTGCTGGGCCCCTTCTTCATCCTGGTGTTCTTCGGCTTCGGTTTCCGGGACGTCCAGTTCGGCTCGATCCCATCGGGTGTGACCTACCTGGAGTATCTGGTCCCCGGTATCCTCGGGTTCACCATGGTGTTCTCGGCCTCGTTCACCGGGCTGGCGGTCCTCTCGGACCGGGAGGTCGGCTTCCTCAAGGAGATACTGGTCGCACCGGTGAGCCGGACCGGCATCGTCGTGGGACGCATCGCTGGCGGTGCGACGACCACGATGCTCCAGTCGCTGCTCATCCTGGCGCTGGCACTCCCCCTGGGGTTCCGACCCGCGTCGCTGGTCGGTGTCGGAATCGCCGTCGTCTTCCTCGTCCTCGTGGCCGCGACGTTCATCGGCTTCGGTCTGGCCATCGCCTCCCAGTTCAAGGACACGCAGGGGTACAACCTCATCGTCAACTTCGCGCTGTTCCCGCTGGCGTTCCTCTCGGGGGCGTTCTACCCGCTCGGGAACCTCCCGGTACCGCTCCGGCTGGTCGGCTATCTGAACCCGCTGACCTACGGCGTCGACGGCCTCCGCGGGGCGCTCGTCGGAGTCTCCCAGCGGTCGCTCGTCCTGGACTTCGTGGCGATGGTCGTCGCCAGCGTGTTGATGGTCGTGCTGGGCGCGGCGCTGTTTCGCCGTGTCGAGGCGGTCTGACGGGGGCCGGCGGTTGCGGTTACCGGCCGCAGTGCCGTTCACCCTCGCCGAGCCCTACTCGACCGCGGTGAGCGTGATGTTGCGCGCCTCGTAGTCCTCGAAGTAGGCCCCCGTGCCACCCATCGTGACACGGCCCTCGTCCTCGACGTAGGCGACGAGGCCGATCTCGCCGAAGAAGGAGTTGTTACTCGGGCTGACGAAACTCTGCCGGACCGTCGAGAGCTGGCCCTCCAACGACTCCCAGGTGTCGCCGTCGTCGGCGGGGGCCTCCCGGACCTCCGCCTCGAAACCGATCTTGTTGTCCTGCCGGAGGTGGAGCGTCGCGTTGACCGCGGCGTCCCGGAGGTTGGCACACTCGTACGGAAACTCTCGGCCGGGCGTGACGTACACTTCTTCCCCCTCGTCCCACTGCTGGGACATGAACTGCAGGAGCGCCATGCCGTAGATGCGTTCGGTGTCGTAGTCCATACCGACGTCCTCCTTCTCCTCGTCCGCTTCGAGTAGCTGTCCGACGACGCCGCGCTCGTGGTCGACACTCAGCATCGTGTCCAGTTCCTGGTCCCAGGCCCGGACCAGCGTGGCCGTCGACTCGAAGTCGTACTGGCTCGCCGTCTCCGGGTCCGCGTACAGACAGAGCGCGACGAAGGTCCCGCTCTCGTAACAGCGTCTGAGCTCGTCTTCGAGCCGTTCGTACATCTTCGGCTGTGTCGCGATGAGGACCTCGCTTTCGGCAGATTCGATATGCCGACGGAGACTCGACACGAGTTCGTCGTTCGTCTGGATGGGATCGACTCTCATAGGGATGGCTGTCGGGTGGTTGCGCGATTGTATGCATAAGCTTGCCGTCGCAGATCAAATTTTGTGAAACTAATTCATAGAACTTCGTAGCGGGCGGGGGGCGACGTTACCACGCGATGCTGGCCCGATTCTTTCTCCTCGAACCCCCCGTCGGAGTGACACTCACGAACGTGTCCTCCCAGTCCGCTGACTCGCCAAGCGATAAAGAGTTTTGTCGCGGGGTTCCGAACGGCCGAGCATGACCGACTACACCGTCGAGTTCGTGGGGACGGGTGAGGAGATCACCGTCTCCGACAAGGAGACGATCCTGTCGCGCTGTCTGGAAGAGGGGATCGCTCAGGAGTACTCCTGCCGCGTGGGGATGTGTCTGGCCTGCTCTGCCGAGATCATCGAAGGTGACGTAGTCCAGCCGGCGGCACGGGGGCTTACCGAACAGGAACGTGAGTCCTACGCGCTCACGTGCATGGCCCGTCCCGCCTCGGATCTGGTCCTCGACCGCGGGGAGTACCCCCCGAGCATCGAAGGTGCTACCGTGACAGACGATACCGAACCAGCCGCCGCAGACGATTAACTGTCCGAACGTCGTGTTTTCGAGCCCGCTCGTATCGTAAGGAGCAATTACTATCAGGATAAGCAGTCTGTTCGTCAGATTCGACCCGCTTCCTGTCGGCCGAATGGCGAAGGACAGATGATATAAGCGAGTGTCTCCTACATCAGGGTGACTGTAGCGTCAGCGGACGGCCGTCGACCACCGACACACGTTCCCAACTATGACCAGCCGCGTATACAGACTTCATTCGACACTTGAACTGCCACTCGAAGACGCCTACGATTTCTTCGAGGATCCAGACCTTCCGCCTGCGGTCGCTGACGTTGATATCACCCGGCGGAACAACACGCTCATCGTCAGTGCTGTCGCCGACGACGACAGCATGAGCAAGTACACGCCGACTGCACAGCTCAAAGCCAGTGTCACCGAGAACCGCGTCTACGAGGAGGACCCCGACGAGATGGGGCCGCCCGGCGCAGCCAGCACCGGCAGCGCCGGTGGCGGACCGCAGTGGGGCGCACTCGAAGAAGAGGAAGAGGAGATCGAGTCGGAACTCGTCGAGTACGCATGTTTCAAGGGCGACCGCGAGACCGTGCTCCAGAACACGGCGCTCCAGTACGAGATGTTCGAGGTCCTCTGTGAAGTCGCGAAGATCGCCGAGAAGGGGACGCTGACCGCGATCGCGTCCGTCGACGAGGACCTGGAGGCGGTCCGGATCGTCGACGGCGAGGAACGACCCGCCGTCATCAACGTCGCCGAAGAACCTCGCGACGACGAGGAGAAAGACGGCGTCAACTGGCGGGACAACGAATTCATTAACTGACACCGGTCGTTGTGACGGTCTCCCGGTGCGCGCTGACCCGTGGTCGGCGCGATCCGGAGCGAATCCACAGCAATCAGCACGAATCCGTCTCTCTGTCGTCGGTCCTCCGCTCTGTCTCTCACCCGAGACGATCCCTCCGTCCTGCTCGTCCGTAGCGACAGCGACGTGCGAACTCCTGTCTTCACAACGGTTCTACCCAGAGGCGACACCCGAGATCGACCCGTCCGCGACCCGCTCGGCAATCGCCAGCGTGACGTTGGCCTCGATGTAGGCGGCGAGCAGGATGAGGATGCAGGACAGGAGCACGAGCCACCCCGCCTCACGGAGGTCGCGCTCGGTCACCAGTTGCTCCTCTTTCCCGCGGAGGTACCGGACGGTCAACCGACCGAACCGGAGCCCGATAGCGGCGACGACGAGCAACGCCGGGATCTCGATGATGCCATGTGGGACGATGAGCGCGAGGATGACGAGCAGCGGGAGTTCCTGGCTGGCCAGACCGACCACGACACCGATCAGGAGACCGTTCAGCACCAGGCCGACGATAGTGACGATCCCGATCGACACCGCACCCAGCAGCATGACGAACACGGCGGTCAGGTTGTTGACGGCGATGGAGTACGTCGTGATCTCGGTCGGGAGAAACGGGTTCGAGCCGCCCTCGGGGGCCGTCGGAAGCGATTCGGTCGGAATCGCGTTCCCGAGCAAGAGCCCGAGGAGCGTACTCACTCCCAGGATGACGGCGGCGACGGGGACGTACAGTGCCAGCCACCGGCGCGCGATCACGCGGGCTGGCGATCGGGGACCGATCATCTCTCACTGGATCCACGGACGTGAATGGCAATAATTCAGGGGGCTCCGGCTCCGAGATCGGTGTGTATCTCGCTCACACACCTGTCGATGGAGCAAAAAATACTTACTGCGTCTAATTACATTTCATTACACGATGTCCAAGACAGCCGAGTTCCCCGACTATCTCGACGTCGACTACAGCGACGGCGAGGGCGAGTCGCCCGCGGACTACCCGACGGTCAACCACAAGATCGAGAAGGCCATCGAGGTCACGAAGAAGGGTCTCGAAGAGTACGAGAACCCCGTCGTCATGTGGACCGGCGGCAAGGACTCGACGCTCACGCTGTACTTCGTCAAGGAAGTCGCTGACCGCTTCGATCTGGAGGTCCCGCCGGTCGTCTTCATCGACCACTACCAGCACTTCGACGAACTCATCGAGTTCACGAAGCACTGGGCCGACGAGTGGGACCTCGACGTGATCTGGGCGCGCAACACCGACGTCGGTGACTACGTCGACGAACACGGCCTCGAACCGGGTGACGACATCCCGGTCGAGGACCTCTCGGAACACAACCAGCACCACATCCGCAACATCCTCGAATACGAGGAGGACACGTTCCCGTTCCTGCTGGACACCTACGTCGGCAACCACCTGCTGAAGACGGTCGCGCTCAACGACACCATCGAGGAGCACGACGTCGACGGTATCCTCTCGGGGATTCGCTGGGACGAACAGGAGTCCCGCGCCGACGAGACGTTCTTCTCGCCGCGGCACGACCCCGACATCTACCCGCCCCACGACCGCATCCAGCCGATCCTGCAGTTCGCCGAGGCCGACGTCTGGGAGGCCTTCTGGAACTTCGTCGTGCCGGATACGGTCGAGGGCTACCCGGACGACGGCTACGTCCCGCAGGGCCAGGACGACCTGCCCGAGGGCATCGAGAAGGAGGACGTGCCCGTCTCGCCGAAGTACTTCGCCGGCTTCCGCTCGCTGGGCAGTGAGGTCAGCACGGACAAGTCCGCCGAAGAGCCCGCCTGGCTGCAGGACATGGAGAACACGACCGAGCGCGCCGGCCGCGCCCAGGACAAGGAGGACCTGATGGAGCGCCTGCGCGACCTCGGGTACATGTAGGAACCCACTTTTTACTTCGTCGGGTTCGAGGCGCGCCTTCGGCGCGCTCGAACCACTCCTCGCAAAAACGTGGGGAAAAACTGCCGGCCGCTCGGCACAGCCTCGCGGCCGGTGAAACCGCGCCTGCGGCGCGGTATGCTCCGTGGTCAGCCTGCCCTTCCCCGTCTTCGCTCGGCCGCGACTGTCGTCGCGGCACTCGCTCACGGCCACCGCAGGGCATAGTTGGTGTCACCGCCACGTTCACCTCATTCGCGTTCGCTGTCGGCCGTATGGACGACTACGCCCGCCAGTTGCTCGGCATCGCGGTGGTCCTCGCCGGCGGCTTCGTCGTGCTCGGTCACGACGACCGCCTGAGGAAACACTGAACTCGGTCGGGGACACACGCGAACCCATGTCAACCGCATACGACTGGCTCACGCTGGACGACGACGAAGAGATCGTCTGGTCGGGCCAGCCCTCCAGCACGTCGCTGTACGGTACATACGTCATCGGTGTCCTGTTGATTCCGCTCGTCGGCCTCGGCCTGCTCGTCATCCTCGGGGGGTACCTGACGATGACCAACACCGACTACGTCATCACGACCAAGGGCGTCTACAAGAAGAGCGGTATCCTCAGTCGCTCCGTGGCCGAGATCGAGTACGAGAAGGTCCAGAACACGGCCTACTCGGCCGGCCCGATCGGGCGCTCGCTGGGCTACGGCAACGTCGAGATCAGCACCGCGGGTGGCTCCGGCGTCGAGATGATACTACAGGGCGTCGAGGACCCACAGGCCGTCCAGAAACAGCTCTCACGGAAGGTCAAGCAGGTCCAGGGCAGTCGCGAGGACGCCGAGGGCGAGTCCAAGGCCGACGTGCTCGACGAGATCCTGGTCGAACTCCGGGCGATCCGCCAGTCACTGGAAGCCGAGCCGCGACAGTTCGAGGACCGATGAGCGCCGCTGACTGGCATCCAGCGACCAGCGAGGAGGCAATCGTCTGGCAGGGCCAGCCCCGGGAACGCGTCGTATTGCAGGGCCTCGCCCCCGGCCTCGTCGGGGCTGTTCTCGTCGGCGTCGTCGCGTTCGGACTTGTCTCGAACGAGGCACTCTCACCCGTGACCGGGCTGGCTGTCGGGGTGCCGCTGGCGCTACTCGCCCTGGCGGTCCCCACCGGTTCGGTGTGGCTCTGGCGGCGGACGACCCATTACGTCCTGACCGAGCGCGCGCTGTACCACCGGACGGGCATCGTCTCGGTAACGGTCACAGAACTCCCACTGGGGAAGATACAGAACACCGGCTACGATCAGGGTGTTCTCGGCGTCGTGTTCGGCCACGGAACCGTCACCGTCGACACGGCCAGCAGCGAGGGCGCCGAACTGACACTCCGTGCGCTGAACGACCCCGGCGAGGTCCACCGGCGTCTCAGCGAGCACGTCGACCGTGCGCAGGGACGTACTGACGACGACATCCCGGGAACACCCGAGCAGTGGCGCGCCGTCCGCGACGAGACGAGAGCGATCAACCGCCTCGTCGCCGGCGAGTAGGACGGCCCTCAACCTGCTCTCATGGTCTTCTCGATGATCACACCGCCCGAGGGGACGTGGATAACGCGGACGGTTATCTGATCACCCGCATCCAGTGAGCACGCCCCGTTGGTCAGTCGGAACCGAATCGTGTCCCCGGCACTGAACTCGTCGTCGCCCGTCGTCGGGTCGAGCGCGCCTCCGTCGGGCGAATCGTCGTCGAAGATGTTGTCACCCTCTATCTGGTCGGGGCTACCGTGGCCGACAGCGTTGTCCGGAAGGTCGACGAGCCGTCCCTGTTTCCCGCAGGCGTCGCTGGCGTCGACGGCGACTTCCAGTGTCTCGACCGGGACGGTATCTCCACCCTCGTGTGTGATGTTGACAACCTGATCGTCCACGTAAGTACCAGTGATATCGCGGGTAAGTTCGCCACTCGACTGGGCGACGATCGGCGCCGGATCGTCGACCTGCGCGCCGAAGCCGAACGCGACGACCGACACTGTCGACGCGAGGATGACCACCACCGCCACCATGAGGACCGTCGATACGATCGGTGACACCCCCCGTTCCGTTGCGCTAGACATCACTGTCGCCTCTCTGATTGGATAGTCCCGCCTTCCCGTTGATAAACACTCGGACCGGCTCCGATCAGGAGTCCTCGACGATCCGGTACCGATCGCCGTCGCGTTCGAGTCGCCCCTCGGCGGTCGCACGCTTCAGCGCGCGGTCGACCTCCCGTTTGTCGATCGTCGTCGCGCCCATCAGTGACTCGACCTGTGCGCGGGAACACCAGCCGTCGACCGTCCCGCGCTCGACGGCCGCGACGACCCGAGTCGTGATATCTTCGGGCATCCGCCCGTCACTCTCGTGGGCCTGCACTTGGGTGTTCCGCCCAACGTTTACCCTCGTCCGGACCGCTCACTGGATATGGACTGGAGTCGCAGAGCGCTCCTCTCGGCCGTGCTGGCCGGCGGCGTCGGCGGGGCCGCCCTCTCGCCGGCACGGTCGTTCCTCGACCGGTTCGCGCCGCTCGACGGCGATTACTGGACGGCCGCCCGGCGGACCACACCGTCGACGGTCGCGAGCCCCTACGGACAGGCGACCGTTCGGTACGACGACGACGGAGTTCCGACGGTCGACGCCGACGGGTCGCGGTCGCTAGCCTACGCCGTCGGCTACCTCCACGGGACCGACCGGCGCTTCCAGATGGACCTGTTCGCCCGTCGGATGCGCGGGGAACTCGCCGCGGCGGTCGGCGAACAGGGCGTCGAGTCCGATCGGTTCCACGCACAGATGGATTTCACTGCGGCCGCGGAGGCGAACTGGGCCGCACTCGAAGAGACCGAGACAGGGGCCGACCTCTCGGCGTTCGCCGAGGGCGTCACCGACGCGACCGACGACGGGTCGCTCCCGGCGGAGTTCCAGCTGCTCGACTACGAGCCACGGGAGTGGACACCCGTCGACACCCTGCTCATCCAGAAGCAGATCGGCTGGGGACTGACCGGAAGTTTCCGGACGCTCCGGGTGGCCGCCGCTGCGGACGCCCTCGGCGCCGACGCCGCCGCCTCGCTGTACCCGAACCGACTCGACCACGACAGCCCCATTCTCCGCCCGTCGGCGACGTTCCAGCGGCGCGGGTCGGAAAGTGACCCATCCGCGGGCCGATCCGTCGACCCCGAACTGGCTCGCTGGACGTCCACGTTCGAGTGGCCAGATGGAGTCGGCTCGAACTCCTGGGTCGTCTCCGGGGAACATACTGCCAGCGGACGACCGCTGCTGGCGAACGACCCCCATCTGACCCTGCTGGCGCCGCCGGTGTGGTACCGACAGCACCTCCGGGCGCCGGACCTTCAGGTCGGTGGTGTGGCGTTCCCCGGAGTCCCGTTCGTCGTCATCGGGGAGAACGACGCCGGCGCCTGGGGCTTTACGAACGCCGGCGCGGACTCTATCGACTTCTATCGCTACGAGACAGACGGCGAGCAGTACCGGTACGGCGACGAGACGCGCTCGTTCGACGTCGCGGAACGGACCATCGAGGTCGCCGACGGCCGTGACAGGAGTGTGACGGTACGCAAGTCGGCCCACGGGCCCGTTCTGGAGCGGTACGGCCAGCGAGTCGGCGTCGCGTGGGTCGGGCTCCAGGCCACCCGGACCGCGGCGGCGATCCGGGACCTGAACTACAGCGGCGGGCGCGAGGAGGCGCTTGCGGCGCTCTCCCGGTTCGACCACCCCACCCAGAACGCCGTCTACGCCGACCGCGAGGGCAACACCGCCTACTACATGACAGGGCTCGTCCCCCGCCGACGGACCGGCGGGGAGCCGGTCCCCGGCGACAGGGTGTTCGACGGTTCGGCACGGGAGGGCGAGTGGCTGGGGTACGAGCCCTACGGCGTCCCGGACTACGACGCCTACGTCGCCAGCGAGGACAAGCCACAGGTGCTGGACCCCGACTACATCGCGACGGCGAACCAGCGTATCGTCGACGACGACCGACTGGACTACTACCTCGCGGAGGCCTACAGCGCTCCCTGGCGGGGCCAGCGCATATACGATCTTCTCGACCAGCGCGCGCTGAGCGACGAACCGATGGATCCCGAGTTCATGCGCCGCGTCCAGCGGGACGTCCGTGACGAGCGAGCGGCCATGTTCGTCCCGACGATTCTCGACGCTCGGTCGGCGATGGGGAGCGATGCACGCGCTGCGGCGGACGACCTCGACGGGTGGGACTACCGGATGGAGCGGGACTCACGGGCCGCGCTCGTCTTCGCGTCCTTCCTCGACGCCTACCGCTCGCAGATGTTCGACGACGCGTTCGAGGCCACGGGGCTCGACGACGCGTTCTATCCCAACGACTGGGTGCTGCTGACGCTCCCGTCCGACAGTCGGTGGTTCACGGATCCGCCTGCTGGCGAGTCCAGAAACCGGGCCGAGGTGATCGCCGCGGCCATGGACGACGCGGTCGCGGCTATCGAGGAGGCCGGCCACGAGGTGTACGGCGATTACAACCGGACCGACATCGACCACCCCTTCGACCAGTCGTTTCTGAACTACCCGCGGTACCCGACCGACGGGTCGCCGGCGACAGTCAGGAACGTCCGGGTCGAGTCCGGCGTCGGCAGCAGCTACCGCCTGCTCGCACGGTTCGACGGCGAGTCCTCGCTGTCGGTCATCCCCGGCGGCAACGACGGCAGCCCGTTCTCCGACCACTACGACGACCAGCTTCGGGCGTGGGCCGACGGCCGGTACCGTGAGCAGACGCCGACGACCGGCGGGGAAGTCGACATCCGGTTCACGGAGGTAACTGATGAGTAGCGCGCTCCTCGATACGCTCTACGCGCTCCAGACCGACCCGCGACGCCGACTCCTGGCGACGGCGGTAGCCGCCGCCGTGGGACTCGCGCTCGGCGCGGTTCACTGGGTCGGACTCGTCGCCGGCGGTGCGCTCGTGGGGCTGTGCTGGCCCCGACTCCGTGAGGCCCTCCTCGCTGGCTTCGGATTCGGTGTCGTCGTCGTGGTCGTCTTCCTCGCCAGGCTCGCCCTGGCAGGGACTCTCGCCGGCGCGCTCGGGATGGGTCCGCTTGTGGGTATCGCCGTCCTGACGCCACTGCTGGCCGGGTCGCTCGGGGCGCTCGTCCGTGGGCTCGTCCCCCCACCCCGGTAGCGACACTGCCGCCACGACCGTTCGTCGACACGTATTTTCCACTCGTTCCCCTACTACCGGTGTGAACGTTCGCCGGGAGCGCTCGATCCTGGCCGGGGTCGTCTTCGCCGTCCTGCTCGCGCAGGTGCTGCTCTATCCGGGCGTCGACACGCTCGTGCGGGCTCTGGGCGCCGAGACGGACCTCGACGCCAGTATGTGGTTCCTCGCCGCCGAGTTCGCGGCTTTCGTCGCCTTCGCGGGCGTCTGGGGGCTGTTGAGCGACGCCACCGGGCGACGGCTGCCGTTCATCGTCGCTGGAGCCGTCCTCGGTGGGCTCCTGTACGGACTGCTGGCGTGGTTACCGACTCTAACGACGGTCTCCTTCGAGACGGTCCTGCTCGTCCGGGCACTCCAGGGCGCGGCGACCATCGCTCCGTTCTCGCTGTCGATGACGATGCTGATGGACCTCTCGGGCGGCCACGGCAAGAACATGGGTGCTGCGGGCATCGCGATCGGGTCGGGGACGGCACTGGGGGCACCGCTCGGCGGCCAGCTATACGGCGTCTCGCCGACGCTCCCGCTGGCGGTCGCCGGCGGCCTCCTCCTGGTGGTCGCGTTCCTGGCGACGCTGCTGACCGACCGAAGCCCGGCCGACAGCGGGCGGATTCGCGACGCGCTGGCCGGCCTTCGGGGGACGCCGACGCTGGCGATCCCGTACACCTTCGGCTTCGTCGACCGCCTGACGGCCGGCTTCTTCGCGCTCGTCGGGACGCTGTACTTCCGGACGGCGTTCTCGCTGACGCCGGCGGAGACGGGCGTGATGCTCGCGCTCTTCTTCGCGCCGTTCGCCCTGCTGCAGTACCCCTTCGGCGTCCTCTCGGACCGTATCGGGCGGACGGTGCCGGTCGCCGCTGGGTCGACGCTCTACGGACTGGCGGTCGTCGGCGTCGGCCTCGCTCCCACGGTCCTGCTTGCCGGTGTCGGCATGGTCGTCGTCGGCGTCATCGGCGCCCTGATGGCGCCCGCGACGATGGCACTGGTCACCGACCTGGCCGGTGCGGCCGAACGCGGCGGGGCGATGGCCGGCTTCAACGCCGTCGGCAGCGTCGGCTTCCTCGCGGGCATCCTCGTGGGCGGCCTCGTCGCCGGCGAAGTGGGCTATCTCGCCGCATTCCTCGTCGCCGGTGGCGCCGAACTGGCGGTCGCGCTGCTGGCACTGCCGGGGCTGCTCGCGCTCGACCCGCCGGCACAGGAGCAGCCAGCGGACTGATTTCGCGACCACTCTGCCGGTACCTGGTTTTCGTCCACGGCTCCGACGGAAACGGTCTGTGTGGCCGGTAGAAACGCTATCGGACGTGTGCTAACAATTGTCTAGCTAGGTATAAGCTGTCGCCGAGCGTATATAAATTGATCGACTATGGCAACCACAGTTACAACCTCGGAATCGAGCGGCTCCCGGTGGGGTTCGCTCTCGACCGTCGAGAAGGTGCGCCTCGCCGCGTTCTCGCTCGTCGGGCTGGCGATCATCGGGCTCAACGTCGCGCTGACGCCCGTAGAGGTACTCCTGGCGCTGTTCCTCAGCTGGGGCGGTGAGTTCGGGATCCACCAGGTCCACGACATGGTGATCTCGGGACTGCTCTGGATCGCCATCCTCGTCCCGTTCGCGATCATGCTGTACCACCCGCGTGAACGGGTCAACACTATCCTGGCACCCGTCTTCGGCGTGATCGTCGTCGCGGTGTTCGCCTTCCTGGCGAACTCGCCGCTGTTCACGGGATTCATGACCACCAGCGCGCTCGCGGTCGTCGCGCTCGTGTTGCACCCGGCCGGCCGTTCGCTCATGCGGTTCGACATCGTCGACCGTGTCGACAGGCGCCTCGCCGGGCTGTTCACCCTCGGAGCCGTCCCGCTGCTCGCGTTCGCCGGCATCGAGACGCTCAAGCAGGTCGGCCCGATGGACGAGCACGTCCTGTTCGTCCACTACGGCGCGATGGCGATCACCGCCGCGCTCGTGGTGCTGATGGGGGCACTCGCCGTCTTCCGCAAGCGGGACTGGCGCTTCGCCGCCTGGAGTAGCGGCCTGCTCGCGATCGTCCTCGGCGTGGTATCGATCGGCTTCCCCGCCATCGAATCGAGCCTCGGACTGGTCGGCGGGGCGCTCCTGACCGTCTGGGCTATCGCCTTCGTCGCGGGCGTGGAGTACGTCCGCCGGGACGGCGATTCCGTCGACGAACACGGCGGTGGCGCTGTCTCCGAAGCAGTCTGAATACCGTGTTCTTCCGTCTGTGCGACGCTCCAGCGGGAGCTACGTCGCGTCTTCGAGTGCATCCAACGCCTCCGGGTTCTCGATGCTGGAGAGATTGCCCAGGTCCTCGCCACGGTAGACCGACGCGATAGCGCGGCGGACGATCTTCCCACTCTGGGTCTTCGGGAACGCGTCGACGAACAGCACCTCCCGCGGGCGGAACGGCTTCCCGAGTTCCGCGCCGACCGTCTCGCTGATCGCCGCCGCGAGGTCGTCGTCGGCCTCGTACTCGGGGTGGAGCACGACGTAGAGGACCACAGCCGTCCCCGTGGTGTCGTCCGGCGCGCCGACGGCGGCGGCCTGGTTGACCGCCGGGTGTTCGATGGCCGCGCCCTCGACCTCCGCGGGGCCGACCTTCCGGCCCGCGACGTTGAGCGTATCGTCGGCCCGACCGTGGAGGTACCAGAGGCCGTCCTCGGCCTTCTGGGCCCAGTCGCCGTGGTCCCACAGGTCCGGCCAGGTCGACCAGTACTCCGCGACGTAGCGCTCGTCGCCGTCCCACAGCGACCGCGTCATCGAGGGACAGGAGTCACGTGCGACCAGATACCCTCGCTCGTGGCTGTCGACGACCGACTCCCCCTCGCTGTCGACGATGTCGACGTCCATCCCGAGTCCTGGCCCACCGAGCGTACAGGGGTTCAGCGACTGGATCGGCATCGGCATCAGGAAACAGCCCATGATCTCGGTCCCGCCCGAGATGTTGATGATGGGGCACGATCCGTTCCCCACGTGCTCGTAGAACCACTCCCAGCTCTCCTCGTCCCAGGGCTCGCCGGTCGACCCGAGCAGTCGCAGACTGGAGAGGTCGTGGCCGTCCAGCCACTCTTCGCCCTGTTTGCGGAGCGCGCGGATAGCCGTCGGCGAGACGCCGAACACCGTCAGGTCGTGGCGGTCGATCATCGACCAGAAGCGGTCCGGCTCGGGGTGGTCGGGCGCGCCCTCGTACATGAAGACGGTCCCGCCGAAGGCGTGGTTGCCCAGCAGCGTCCAGGGCCCCATCATCCAGCCGATGTCGCTGACCCAGAAGAACCGGTCGGCCGGGTCGTGGTCGAAGCCGAAGTACACCTCCTTGGCGGCCTGCAACAGTGCGCCGGCGTGGGTGTGGACGATGCCCTTCGGTTTCCCGGTCGTCCCCGAGGAGTACAGTAGCATCGACGCCTGCGTGCTTGGCAGCGATTTCGCCTCGTAACTGTCCGGTTGGTCGCCGACTGCGTCGCGCCACCACTCGTCGCGTCGGGTCCACTGGAGCGTCTCCTCCGGGTCGTCGGCGGTCCCCACGCGGTCGTAGACGACGGTGTGTTCGACGCCGTCGCCGTCCAGGCGTTCGCTGGCGTCTTCGATGGCCTCGTCGGCACTCTCCTTGAGTCCGACGACCGACCCGCGACGGTAGAAGCCGTCGGCGGTGAACAGCACAGAACACTCGGCGTCGGCGAGTCGGGTCGCCGTCGCGTCGACGCCGAAGCCCGAGAAGATCGGCACGGCGATGGCGCCGACCTTCAGACAGCCATAGAGGATGGCCGCGACCTCCGGTACCATCGGCATGTAGAGGCCGACCGTATCGCCCGTCCCGACGCCGACGGATTCGAGATAGTTGGCGACCTGGCTGGCCTGGCGGTCGAGCGTGTGGAAACTGATCTCTCGGACGTCCCCGGGTTCCCCCTCCCAGACGATGGCGGCGTGATTGCGGCTCCCGCTGTCGCGGGCGGCGTGCCTGTCGAGGGCGTTGTAGGCGGCGTTGATCCGGCCGCCGGGGTACCAGTCGGTGAACTGCGGTCCGTCGTAGGTCTCGCCGCCGACCTCGCGGGACCGGCGCTCCCGGACTGCGTCGTACGGCTCGAAGAACTCGATGCCCAGATAGTCGACGAGTTCGTCCCAGAACCACTCGACGCCCGCGGGTGGATTCTCGCCCGCCTCGCCGGTCGTCCGCGCGACGAGTTCCTCGTAGTCCGCGATGTCGTAGGTCTGCATGAACTCCCAGACGTTCGTCGATGCGACGAACTCGCGGGACGGTACGTGTCGGTAGTCGCCCTCGTCGGTGCCCATACAGTCCACTCGATGACACAAGCCAAAGAAGTTGTGCGCCCGTGCGGTGATCAGGCCAGTCTGGGACACCGGCAAACCCTTTTGCCGTGGCCAGCCAAGGCCGATGTATGTACGTCCGGGACGCAAAAAACCGTGAGGAGGTCTGGCTGCTGGACCGCATCGAGGAGATGGGACTGGACGAGACAGCGTTCCGCTCCCGTGACTACGTCGTCGCCATCGACGAGCAGAGTCACGAGAAGGCCGGGTTCGGCCGGATCCGAATCCACAAGACCGACGACGCCGAGTACTGCGAACTGACGAGCATCGGTGTCCTCGACGAGTGGCGCGGGCAGGGCGTCGGTGCACACGTCATCGAGCGCCTGGTCGAGTACGCCACCGACGAGGGGTTCGACGTGGTCTACTCGCTGACGAACGCGGCGGCGTATCTGGGGCAGTTCGGCTTCGAGCGCATCGAGCCCGAACAACTGCCCGACAAACTGCGTGAGCGCCTGGTGACCAAACAGGAGAACATCCAGCCCGACGCCGTCCCGCTGCGACTCCAGGTCGACCGCTTCCGGATGCCCGACCGCTTCCGCGAGCGGTTCAAAGCCGCGTCGGCCCAGGAGGCCACCGAGTCCGAACCCGACGAGTCCGCCGAGGACTTCGGGATCGACCCGGACGAAGCGACCTACAAGTACGACACGAGCTAGCCCCAGACGTCGATCACTTCGACCTCGAACACGAGCGTCTTGCCGGCGAGTTCGTGGTTGAAGTCCACCTCGACGGCCTCCTCACGGACCGCGGTCACGTCGCCGTGCAGGTCGTTCTCGGCGTGGACGTGCATCCCGACCTCGGGTTCGGCGCCGACCATCGCCTCGAAGGTCGCGGGATCGTACTCCCTGACCTTGTCGTCGTCGACGGGGCCGTACGCCTCGTCCGGAGCGACCGTGATCGTCGCTTCCTCGCCCTCGCCGAGGCCGACGAGGGCGTCGTCCAGCCCGGCGATGACGTCGCGGTTCCCGACCCGGAAGGAGAGTGCCTTGTAGTTGCTCGGGTCGGCGTCCCGTGCCTCGGCCAGGCCGTGCTCCGCTGCGACCTCGTAGCGGGACGTGTCGAATATCGTCCCGTCCTCGAACCGACCCACGTACTCGATGGTGACGCCGTCGCCCGCTTCGATTGCCATGCACGCAGTTCGGAGCAGCAGTCTGATAAACGTCCCGTCGAACGAACTCAGAGCCGCTTCCGGTAGCAGACCAGCGTCATCGACTCGCTCCCGACGGTGAACTGCTCGGCCCGCACCCGCTCGAAGCCGATTCGTTCGTAGAACTCCTGGGCCCGACGCTGGGATCGGCCGGTGTTCAGGACGAGCGTCTCGATCCCGGCCTTCCGGGCGCGGCGTTCGAGCACGGTGTAGACCTGCCGGCCGAACCCGCGGCGCTGGTGGCTCGGGTCGACCCGCATCCGACACAGCTCCATCGTCCGTCCGGACGCGTCCGCGTCACAGACCTCGCCTGGTGGCGCGTAGGCGCCCATCGCGACGATGATCCCATCCAGTGTACCAACCAGGAACTCCCCGCCCCGGTCGTAGTAGTGCGACTGCAGGTCCTGGAGGTCCTCGTCGGCCGCGTCGGCGACGTACTCGTCGGCCGACAGCATCGCGACGTGGTGGAGTTCACGCAGTCTGTCGATGTCGGTGGGACGGGCACGGCGGATGTCGAGCGATAGCGTGGTCATGTGTCGATGGGAGGCCTGGTCTCGTACATCGAGAACTGCTCGCACAAGTCACTGACGGTCTCGTGAACGGCGGCCAGCGTCGTGTCGTCCCCCGGCGCGTCGACGACGCGAGCGATGCAGTCGGCGACGGTCCGGAGTTCCGCCGGGCCCATGCCGCGTGCGGCCAGCGCGGGGGTGCCCAGTCGGACGCCGCTGGCGACGGTCGGCGGCCGCGGGTCGCCCGGCACTGCGGACTTGCTGGTGACGATGCCGGCCTCGGCGAGCGAGTCCTCGACCGTCTGGCCTGTCGTCTCCGGGTGGGTGTCCTGGAGGTCGACGAGGACGAAGTGGTGGTCGGTACCGCCGGTGACCAGATCGAGACCGCGCTCGCGGAGGCGGTCGGCGAGCGCCACGGTGCCGTCGACGATACGGTCGACGTAGTCGGCGAAGGCGTCGGTCTGTGCCTCCCGGAAGCCGACGGCCTTCCCCGCGAGATTGTGGGCCAGCGGCCCGCCCTGGCAGCCGGGGAACACCGCTCGGTCGACGGCGTCGGCGTACTCGGGACTGGCCAGCACCATGCCGCCACGGCCCGCGCGGATGGTCTTGTGGGTCGACCCGGTCACCACGTCGGCGACGCCGACCGGCGAGGGGACCGCGCCGGCGGCGACCAGGCCGGTGATGTGGGCGATGTCGGCCACGTGGACGGCGTCGACGGCCTCGGCGATAGCCTGGAACCGTTCCCAGTCGGGGACGCGAGGATAGGCCGAGTACCCCGAGACGACGAGGTCCGGGGCGACGGTCTCGGCCTGCTCCCGCACCGCGCCGTAGTCGATGTAGCCGGACTCGGGGTCGACGTCGTAGTGAACGACTTCGTAGAGGTCCGAGACGGCCGAGGCGTCGTGGCCGTGTGAGAGGTGGCCGCCGCTTGCCAGCTCCAGCGAGAGGATAGTGTCACCGGGCTCCAGGACCGCCAGATAGGTCGCCAGATTCGACTGCGTACCTGAGTGGGGCTGGACGTTCGCGTGGTCGGCGTCGAACAGCGACTTCGCTCGCTCGACGGCCACGCTCTCAATCTCGTCGACGTGCTCACAGCCGCCGTAGTAGCGGTCGCCGGGGTAGCCCTCGGCGTACTTGTTAGTCAGCACCGACCCCTGGGCGCGCAGGACCGCCTCGCTCGCGTGGTTCTCGCTGGCGATCATCGACAGCGTCCTGCGCTGGCGGTCGCGTTCGGCGGCGAGACTCTTTGCGACCGTCGCGTCGGCCTCCATCAGTGGGTCGGGGCTCATGTGGAGAGCCAGCGGCGGTCCGGGTAAAGCTACTCTCCTGTCGGAACCGACACTATGTCGTCTGTGTCAATGTTGTCGTCACAGTCTTTAGGTGCGACCCGGCGGGACAGTACTCCATGGAGGTCCAGGAACGCGTCCACGTGATGCCGGTCGGCTACGAGAACGACCGGGTGGTGTTGCCGGCCCAGCGCCTCCGGGCCGACCACGTCGTCCTGCTGGCGTACACCGACGAGACAGATCACCCCTCGTACGTCGAGACCATCCGCGAGCGCCTCGACGAGGCGGGCATCGACCACGAGACGGTCCCGTGTGACATCTTCGACTTCTATGACTCCATCGGGACCGTCGCGGAGGTGGCGACGGCCTTCGCCGACGAGGACGTCCACGTCAACCTCGCCTCGGGCAGCAAGGTCACCGCGATCGGCGGCATGATCGCCTGCATGGCGACCGGCGCGACGCCGTACTACGTCCGGGCCGAGCGCTACGCCGCCGAGAGCGAGGGCGACGTCGCCGAGGGCATCCGGGAACTGACCGAACTACCGACCTATCCGATGGAGAGTCCCGACCGCCAGCACGTCGCAGTCCTCGACTACCTCGACCAGGACGGCCACGTCCGGAAGCGTGATCTCATCGAGTACGCCCGCGAGGCAGGATTGCCGGTGTTCGCGGACCGGGAGCCCGCCAACCGCAAGAGCGAGTACCGGCTACTGGACAGCAACGTGCTGGACCCCCTTCGAGAGGCGGGCTACGTCGCCGTCCGCGAGCGTGGCCGCTCGAAGGTCGTCGAGCTGACCGACACCGGTCGGGACACGCTCCGAGCGTTCAGCTACCGCCTGGAGGAGTCGCCCGACGGCGCGTCGGCGACGTGAACAACCATGCAAGACCGAGCGAACGCTTAAGCCCGCGCCGTCCGACGTCCCGCGCATGTTCGACCCCGAGGAGCTGGACCGCATCCGCGAGGCGAAAGCCGAGTGGGAGGACAGCGAGGTCCAGCCGACCGTCGACCGCTTCGGCGAACGCGAGGAGACGTTCACCACGGATACGGCGGGGCACGAGGTAGACCGGCTGTACACCCCCGCCGACGTCGCCGATCTGGACTACGACGAGGACCTGGGTTTCCCCGGCCAGGAGCCGTATACGCGCGGCGTCTACTCGACTGGCTACCGCGGGCGACTCTGGACGATGCGCCAGTACGCCGGGATGGGGACTGCTCGCGAGACCAACGAGCGGTTCAACTACCTGCTGGACCAGGGTCAGACCGGCCTCTCGATGGCGTTCGACCTGCCCACTCAGATGGGCTACGACTCCGACGACGCGATGGCGGCCGGCGAGGTCGGCAAGACCGGCGTCGCCATCGACTCGCTGCGGGACATGGAGACGGTCTTCGACGGGATCCCACTGGACGAGGTCTCGACCTCGATGACGATCAATGCGCCCGCCGCGGTCCTGCTGGCGATGTACATCGCCGTCGGCGACCGCCAGGGCGTCGACCGGGAGGAACTGCGTGGCACCATCCAGAACGACGTCCTCAAGGAGTACATCGCCCGGAACACGTTCATCTACCCGCCCGAGCCGTCGATGCGGCTCATCACCGACATCTTCGAGTTCTGTGCGACCGAGGTCCCCAGCTTCAACACCATCTCCATCTCGGGCTATCACATCCGCGAGGCGGGCTCGACGGCCGCCCAGGAGATCGCGTTCACGCTGGCCAACGGCCTGGCGTACGTCGAGGCGGCCATCGAGGCCGGCCTGGACGTCGACGAGTTCGCTCCGCAACTGTCCTTCTTCTTCGCCTCGTACAACAACATCTTCGAGGAGGTCGCGAAGTTCCGGGCGGCCCGCCGGCTGTGGGCGTCGCTGATCGACGAGCGGTACGACGCGGACGACCCCAAGTCGAAACAGCTGAAGTTCCACACCCAGACTGCCGGCTCGACCCTGACGGCCCAGCAGATCGAGAACAACGTCGTCCGGGTGGCCTACCAGGCGCTCGCGGCCGTCCTCGGTGGGACACAGAGCCTCCACACCAACGGGAAAGACGAGGCCATCGGCCTGCCGACCGAGAAGTCGGTGCGGACGGCCCTGCGGACCCAGCAGATCCTCGCCCACGAGTCCGGCGCCGCCGACACCATCGACCCGCTGGCCGGCAGTTACTACGTCGAATCGCTGACCGACGAACTGGAGGCAGACGCCCGCGATCTCATCGCCGAGGTCGATGACCGCGGCGGGATGCGCAAGGCCATCGAGACCCAGTGGGTCCAGCGCCAGATCCAGGACGTCGCCTTCGAGCGCCAGCGTGAGCAGGAGGCCGGCGACCGCATCATCGTCGGCGTCAACGAGTACGAGGTCGAAGAGGAGGGCGAGCAGGACATCGCGGAGGTCGACGAGGCACTGGAGGAGGCCCAGCGGGAGACCGTCGCCGCGCTACGTGCGGACCGAGACGACGAGGCGGTCGAGGACGCCCTCGAAGCACTCGAAGACGCGGCTCGGGGCGACGAGAACCTCATGCCGTACCTCGTCGACGCCGTGAAAGCCTACGCCACGACCGGCGAGATCTGTAACACCCTCCGGGACGTCTTCGGCGAGTACCAGCCCGGCTCGTCGATGTAGCAGCACGAATACCGCCATCGACTTTCGATTCGACTGTCTCCGACGGGCGAAACTTTACAATCTTAATGGTAACTGCATTGAATAGTGCCGCCGTAGTCTCAGGTATGTACCCCGAACCCTGCCGCGGGAGTGATCGGCCGTGACCACGACGGTGAGCGACCGCCGGCTGGCCGGACTCGTCGTCCTCGTGCTGGGAGCGCTGCTCGTCTTCCCGCTACTGATGATGACCGTCGGAATGTTCACCGGTGGGATGGGCGGTGGGATGTGGGGTGGCGGGATGTGGGGCGGTGGCATGCACGGCGACGGGATGTACGGTGACGGGATGCGCGGTGGCGGCATGTACGGCGGCGGCGCTGGCCCAGGCTGGCTGTGGGGGCTCGGGTTCGTGATCCCGCTGGTCTTCCTTGGCATCGTCGGTGCACTGGGCTACCTGCTCGTCCGGTCGGTCGGAACCGACGGCGCGGACGACCCGGCTGTCGAGGAACTCAGGCAGACCTACGCACGCGGCGAGTTGAGTGACGAGGAGTTCGAGCGGCGACTGGAACGACTGCGCGAGGAGTAGCCCCCTCGCCCGGAGTTAAATAGCGCCCGAACGAAGCCCCGCTATGCGATTCGATCACGCCGGCGTCGCCACCGACGACGCCGACGCGCTCGCGGCGTTGTACGCGACGGCCTTCGACGCGCCGGTCGCTCACGAGGAAACCTTCGACGGCCTGTCGGTGACCTTCCTCGATCTCGGCAACGGCTACTTCGAGCTACTGGAGCCACTGCCCGATGCCGAGGGGGCCATCCCACGCTACCTCGACCGCAACGGACCGGGTATCCACCACGTCGCGCTGGCGACCGCAGACATCGAGGCGGCGCTGGCAACTGCCGTCGACAACGGGATCGATCTCGTCGACGAGGAACCGCGACCGGGTGCGTGGGGCCACGAGGTCGCCTTCCTCCACCCACAATCGACTGGCGGCGTCCTCGTCGAGTTCGTCGAGCACTGAACCCTGTCAGGACTCGTCGACGAACCGCTCCCAGATCTGCTCGGCCCCTTCAGTGAGCTGTTCGGGTGGCTCGGCGAACCACGCGGCGCCGGTCAGTTCCGACTCGTCGACGTCTATGGACCCCTTCTTGTACTCGGCCTGGAAGTAGACGTCCAGCGTGTGGACGGAGCCGTCGGCGTCGGTGTCGGGGTAGTACTTGCGGTGAAAGACCTCCTCGACGCCGGTGATGGTACACCGGATACCGGTCTGCTCGTGGACCCGACGGACCGCGGTCTCCTGGATGGACTCGTACTGACCGCCCTTCCCGTCGCCGGGCAACGCCCAGAGGTCGGCACCCCGGCCCAGCACCATCAGGACTCGGTCGCGCGTGTCGTGTGCAGCCTGCTCCGGGATGTTCTCGCTCAGGTCGGGCAGCGACTCGCCGTCACGGGTGACGAAGACGACGCTGTTGCCGTCGTAGCCCGTCCCCTGGGTCGCCGAGTAGACGTCGGCGTACTCCTCGGGCGAGAGTTCGAACGTCTCCTCGGTGACCGGCACCTCGTCGTAGGCCGCCTCCAGGCGGTCGATCCGTCCTTTGACGTTCTGTTCGTTGATCTTGTCGGCGATGTCGACGTCGGTCTCCTTTGGCTCGGGGACCTCCAGTGACTCCAGTTCCTCGCGGGTCTCCTCGTCGACCTCGTCCCAGTCGATGGTGAACCCACCACCACCGGTGCCATCGTCTTCCTCTGTCATACCTTTGTGGTACCCGTCGACGCGGATAAACGACGCGGTGACTGTGAGCGGACATTGTCGATTGCTAGCAAACTTCTATGTGGTTGGCACGGTGACGTATCGACCATGGTCGAGGGGAGTCCCGACATCCACGAAGCGGCGCCCCACCTCGTCAGGAAGGGGGCCGAGGAGACCGACGCCGAGTTCGTCCGGTTCGAGAGCACGATGTATCCCAGCGACGGTGACGCCGACCTGGCCCACGAACCCTGGGGGCTCGACAACGACTTCGAACACGTCCACCCCAAGCAGAACGAGCGCTGGGAGGTGGTATCGGGTCGGCTCCGGGTCGCCGTCGACGGCGACGCAGAGACGCTCTCCGAAGGCGAAGCGGTCACGCTCCCGCGGGACGTGCCACACCGCCACTGGAACCCGACCAACGAGCCGATCCGTGTGATCTGGGAGCGCCGGCCGGCGTTCGAGGACGAGGCGTGGGCCGAGAGCGTCTACGCGCTGGCACAGGCCGGCGAGACCGACGAAGACGGCGTCCCCAGCCCCCTCCAGATCGCCGTCTGGATCGACGCCTACCCGAACGCGACTGCCTATCCCGCGGCCGTCCCGGTCGGCCTCCAACAGTTCGGCGCGTCACTGCTTGCCCCGATCGGCCGGCGTCTCGGCTACGAGGCGACCTACGAACGGGACGAGATAGAGCGCGGGTGAGAACAGTCTGGGGGTGCCCTGCCTTACTCGGCCAGCCAGGCGTCCTCGATTCGGAGTGTGCCCCGCGTCCCATCCCACTCGGTGTCGTACTCGAGTTCGAGACGCCGGTCCATGTGGGGGCCGTCGGTCACCAGCGTCTCGAACTCGCCGCCTTCCCCGAGGATGTGGACGCCGTACTCGTCCTTGAGCGCTTCGAGTTCGTCCAGCGCGTCGGCGTCGAGTGTGCGCCCGAGCCAGGACTCGTCGAGGCCGTAGGCGGCGACGCGGATGATCCTGATCTCGAAGCCGGCGTCGAGCATCGCGTCGGCCAGCGCTCGCGGGTCCTCCTGCCAGAGCGGGGCGAACACCTGCGCTTCGAGCCGTTCGGCCATCGCCTCGATGCGCGTGGTCTGGTACTCGCTCTCGACTGCGCCGGCGGTCACGCCCTTGATGCCGTCGTCGAGTTCGGCATCGAGGTCACGGAGCGCGGCCTCCAGCGGTTCGAGTTCCTCGTCGCCCTGGACACCCGCATCCGGGACGTCGTCGGCGCCGAAGTCGTCCGGTTCGACCTCCAGCAGCGGGATGCCGACGCTCTCGGCGGCCAGACTCGCCAGTCTCGTCGCCGGGACGTGGTACATGTACGAGTCGCCCTCGGGGTGGACCGTCACCAGTCGTTCGACCGAGTAACCGCGTTCGAGCGCCCGGTAGAGCGCCCACGAGGAGTCCTTGCCGCCGGAGAACAGCGAGACCCACGCGCCGTCTGTCATGAAGAAGGGTAGCCGACGGCGGTGTAAATCGCTGTCTATTCCGCTAGTTCGCCTTCTATCTCGTTGCGGCTGACGTAGGCCGCGACACGGACACCCAGCAGGCTGATGAGGATACCAGCGAGGATGAACACCGCCAGTCGGGTCCCTGCCTCCATGGTGAACCCCTGGATGACGACGACGCCGAGGTCGGTCTCGGTGACCCGGAACGGCTCGAAGACGCCGCCACGCTCCAGGAAGTACGCCGAGAAGCCCCGGACGACGAGGCCGACGGCCACTGCGCCGAACGGGAGGTTGACGTAGGCGCTGCGGATGCCCTCACGCTGGATCAGTTCGTCGAGTAGTCGGCCCAGCGAGGCCGCGAGCGCGGCCGCGGTGAGCCAGGGGACGCTGTCGAACGCGAAGCGGTTGACCAGGACGAACGACGCCGGGTTCTGGACGTCCGAGACGCCCAGTGCACCGGCGAACAGCCCAACGAGCGAGAGGCCGACCGCGACGACGTAGGTCACGAGCGACACCTGCCCCGAGTACAGCGCTTCCTTGGTCTCGCTGGGCAGGCGCGAGAGGTAGGTGTCGATCCCCAGGCCCTTGTAGATGAGGAACGCGCCGGCCGCGGCGGCGATGGCACCGATGGCGATGGTCGTCGAGTTTGCAACGACGAGCAGCACCGGAAACGCCAGCAGGGCCAGCCCGAGCGGAACCAGCACCGTCTTCCGGAGTTCCTCGTCGGCCAGGAACTGCTTGAGCAGGTAGTACGTCGACTCGATGTCTCTGGCCTGGCGAACGACGACCCGGTCGACGGCGTCGACCTGGACGCGGCTCTCGACGATCGGGACCAGGCGTTCGTCGTCGGCGCTATCGACGACGACGATGGCGGAATCGGGCTCGTACTCCGCAACCAACTCTTCCGTCTGTGAGGCGATGTGTCGGTCCGTCCCGACGCTGTCGGCACCACCGCCGACCACCGCCAGGACCGGGTCGCTCCCGTCGGCGTCGAGTTCGTCGGCGACACGGAGCCCTTCGAGGAGGCAGTTCACACGGCTGTCCTCGGGGTCGGCGACGCCGGTCTCGGTGATGAGCGGCTCGACGGCTGTCCGGCCGACGACCGGGTACGTCGTCGAGACGGGGCTGTCCCGGTCGATACACACCACCAGCGTGGTCACAGTGAGCCAGAGACGCCCGTGAAATAAAAAACCCTCGCGGGCGGGCGGTCATCGACGGAACTGGAGGCCGTCGACGTCGCCACCCCCGTCGAAGGCGCTCGCGACACCCGCACCGAGCGCGTACGCGACCTGCTGAGCGCCGCCGCGGAGCATCCCCGCCAGGCCACGCTCTGGGGTGAACTCCCTGACGGCGGTCTCCTCGCCCAGTCGCTCGCCCAGATACTCCTCGACGTCCTCGCGGGTGCCGAGTTCGTCGACGAGTCCGCGCTCCGCGGCGTCCTCGCCCAGGAAGATCCGGGCCTCCGTCTCCCGCAGCGTCTCGCTGTCCATCTCGCGGCCCTCGGCGACGGTCTCGACGAACTGGTCGTAGTAGTCGTCGACGATCCCCTGGAGGTACGCCCGTTCGTCCTCGGTCATCTCCTTCAGCGGCGTCCCTGCGTCCTTGTACTCGCCGGCCGTGAACTGCTCGTAGGAGAGGCCGGCCCGGTCGGCCAGGTCCTTGGCGTTGACACGCGAGCCGATGACGCCGATCGAGCCGACGATCGACCCGTCGCGCGCCCAGAGTTCGTCACACCCGGCGGCGATGTCGTAGCCGCCGCTGGCACAGACGTCGGTCGCGTAGGCGATTGTCGGTCCCTCGAAGCGTTCGGCAGCCAGTCGGATATCCTCACTGGGGACGATCTGTCCGCCGGGCGTGTTGAGTTTCAGGAGGAGTGCCTGTGCGCCACGGTCGTCGTCCGCCTGCTCGATCTGGTCGACGATGTCGTCTGCGCTGGCGCCAGTGGGTGGCGTGGTGATCCCACCGCCGCCGTCGCGGGTGATCGGCCCCTCGACGGCTACCTCTGCCACGTTGTACGAGGGAAACAGCGTCTCGGCGATGTTTCCGCCGATCTTGAGCGCGCCCAGTATCGTCCCGATGACCAGCAGGACACCGATCAGGTCTGCGAGGTCGGCCGAGAACCGCAGGAACAGGAGCCAGCCGACCACCGCTGCCACCACAGCAGCGACGACTGCGATGGCGACCCTGGCGAGGCCCGACGCCGAGACCATTATTGGTACATCCCCAGCGGCCGGGCACTCGTGCTGTCGTCCCCGCTCTCTTGGAGTTGCTCGGCCAGCCGCTGTTTGGCCTTTGCGATCTGGTCCGCCTGTTCGACCAGGGCCTCGGTGTCGACTTCGAAGTCACCGAGCGGGCCGATGGCCGTCTCCAGAACGGCCCTGGCGGCCGCCGGGTCCGGGAACTGCTGGTCGGCCTCGACGACGAGTCCGACGCCCGTCAGCCCGGTTCGCTGGGCCTCGTGGATCAGCGCGCCGGTCGGCCCCGTGACCGCCCCGGCTTCGTTCGGGAGCGGGACATCGGCGTCCTCGAGCATCTCGGCGCCGTCGCCAGTCGCGATGCCGTACACCTCCGGAGGCTCGTCGTTCTGGTCGGCAGGCATCCCGCTGAGAAAGAGCGGTGTCACGTCGTTGGCGTCGAACCAGCTGACGAGACAGCCGGCGAACTCGGTCGCCCCGGACGGCGAGACCGGCGCGTCGCTCTGGAGGACCAGCAGGTCCTCCTCGGGATTCGCGTAGATGCGGACCGGTGGCCTGACGGTCGGGTCTCCCTCCGCGTAGACGGCTATCTCGGGCAGGCCATCGCAGTGACAGGAGGCGTAGTACTCCATGTCGTAGACGTCGACGAGATGGTCTGCGGCGATCTTCCCAACGAGGCCGAGGCCGGGAAGCCCCTCGACGAGTGTCGGTGAGTCGAGGGCGATATCGTCCCGGTGTACCTGTACGTGCGCCATACCTGATAGTCGGCCGCCGTCGGCTTGAAAGCCGGGGCTACGCCCGGTCGGACAGCCCTTCGAAACCCACAAGCGACCCGCCGGCAAATCCGGTGGCAATGGAAGCACTGGAACGGTATCGCCCCATCGTCGACGACTTCGAGGCGTTCCGCGCGGCCTGTGAGCGCCCGCTCCCGTCGGCGATCCGGGTCAACACGATCAAAGCGACCGTCGAGCAGGTCGTCGCCGCATTGGACGAGGCGGGTATCGCTGCGGACCCGGTCGACTGGCACGACCGCCTGTTCGTCCTTCCCGAGGAGTCTGCCGGCGCGAACTGGCCGTACTTCCACGGCTGGATCCACGGCCAGGAGGAGGTCTCGGCGGTCCCGGCGACAGTCCTGGACCCGCAACCGGGCGAACGTGTCTGGGACGCCTGTGCAGCCCCCGGCAGCAAGACGACGCAACTCGCGGCGCTGATGGACGACATCGGCGAGGTGGTCGCCACGGACAACAACCTCGGGCGGATCTCGGCCCTGCGGACCAACACCGAACGACTCGGCGCGACCAGCGTCGCGGTCACCCACGAGGACGGCCGCAACCACTCGCTCAAACCCTTCGACGGCGCCGGCTACGACCGCGCACTCGTCGACGTCCCCTGCTCGTGTGAGGGCACCATCCGCAAGAACCCAGACGCGCTCGAAGACTGGTCGATGAGCCACGTCGAGGGCGTCGCCGGCGTCCAGAAGGGCATCCTCACGCGGGCTGTCCAGGTCACCGAGCCCGGCGGGACGGTCGTCTACTCCACGTGTACGTTCGCCCCCGAGGAGAACGAAGCAGTGCTGGACCACGTTCTCGACGCCGAAGACTGCGCCCTCGTCGACTACGAACTGCCGTTGACCCACTGCGACGGCATCACCGAGTGGGAGGGCGAGTCGTTCGACCCCGCGGTCGCGAAGGCCAAACGCATCTACCCACACCACAACGACACGGGTGGGTTCTTCTGTGCGAAACTGGAGGTGACCGGATGAGCAACGACAGCACGCAGTTCACGCGACTCCCCGCGACTGACGACGAGCGCGAGGACGCCGACCGAGCCACGAGAACGGAGGTTCTCGACTTCTGGACCGAGCGCTTCGGCGTCCCACCCGAGACCTTCGCCGACCACACCTTCTGGGAGCGCGGGGCCGGCAAGATCTGGCTCTACCGTGGCAATCCCCCGTCGCCGGTCGACATCGAGGGCCTGGGGATGACCTTCCTGCGGACGCGACAGGAACACTGGAAGCCGACGCTGGAAGCGGTCCAGCGGTTCGGTCACCACGCGACGACCAACGTCGTCCACCTCGATCGAGAGCAGGCGGCCGCGTTCGTCGCCGGTGAGGACCAGGAGGTAGCGTGGGACGGCGATTGGGGCTATCTCGTCGTCACCCACGACGTCGCCGGCGACTCCGAACCGGTCGGTGTCGGGCTCTTCGTCTACGGTGAACTGCGGTCCCAGGTCCCGAAGGGCCGCCGCCGCGAACTCCGCGATTAGGTCTGTCGGTTCTGGACCGGGAACGCCACTTCGACGGTCGCTTTGTACTCCGTGATCCCGCCGTCGGTGACGTTGGCCGTCCAGTCCTCCACTTCGACGCCGTGAATGTCGTCGATAGTCTCGCTCGCACGCTCGACCGCCTCGGCGGCCGCATCTTCCCAGCTCTCGGTCGACGTGCCGAGTACTTTGATGATCTTGATAGCTGTCATCGCCGCGAGCGTACCCGCCGTTCGTTGTTAGGTATAAACACACTAGCGGATCGCCGCCGGTACGGGCCACCGGTAAGCACTCTATAGCGATCGCCCGACCCTCGGCGGAGTTTTATAACCGGAGACGCGGCCACCCGTCCCCGTGACCTGATCAGTACCGCGGCGCGGTCAGCGATCGTGTCCCGTCCCGCGTCGCGCCCCGTCCAGGGACCTGTCAGCCCCCATCACGCTCACGGACCGTTCCACCGCTCAGGCCCTCCCACTCCACACGGTACCCCAATCGTGAGAGGACGGCACTGTCGTCGTCGATGCCATGCTCGTCGAGCGTCGATTCGACCTCGGCCAGTGACATCCCGGCCGCTATCTCCTCGTCGAGGGCCGCGAGGACCGTCGGTCGGATCAGTGTCCGTCCGACCCGTTCGTGTTCCGGGAAGGCCTTGTCCTCGATGGCGTCCTCGCTGACGCCGTACTCCGCTGCCAGTGCCGACAGTGTCACGACGTCGCTCCCGGGGTTCAGTGACGTCGGCAGCGAGTCTGCGCTCTCGGCGACGAGTCGCTGTTCGTAGGGCCGCAAGGCGTCCCGGACGTCCTTGACACGGACCGTCCCCGAATACGGGATCGCCCGGTGATCGTGCGCCTCGATGGCCTCCCCGACGCCCAGCGAGTCGTCGACTGCCACCAGCATCTCGACGTCTTCCAGGTCGGACAGTCGGGATAGCTTCTTCTCGACGTACTCCGGCGTCCAGAACCCCATGATCTCGAAGTACACACGGAACGCCGGGTCTCCGGATGGTGTGTCACGGACGCCGGTATCGCTTCCCGGTCGCCAGTCGAACGCGAAATCCGGCACGACGACGTGTTCACCGGCCTCCAGTGGCGCTGGCTCACGGATTAGTTCCCAGTCCAGTCCCAGCGCTTCGAAGCGAGCAGCGAACTCCGCTTCGACGCCGCTGTCGTACGTGACCTCGGTGATCGGTTCGACACCTGGCACAGAGACGTCCGCCGCCGACAGATGCATCTCCCGTTCAGTCCCGCGGTCGTCGATCGTCGCGGTGAGGGTCCATTCGGACGCTGTCGCGACCGTCCGCAGGAGGCGTGCGAAGCGCGTCCCGTAGCGTCTGGTGTTCGAGAACAACGCGTCCGGACCGGTGACGACGACCTCCTGGCCACCGGGTGTTCGCTGGATCTCGTAGAGCAATCGAAGCCGTTTGATCGTCGATACCAGTGTCGTCGGGTCGGACGACCGGACCCGTACTTCGGTCGCGTCGAACAGCGCCGTCTGTGCCAGCGAGAGGTTGTACTGCGCGACGAGTTGTTCGGGATCCCACCGCGAGTCGACTGCCGTCAGTAGCTGTCGCTGCTCCCGGTCCGCGTAGAGCGCTGTTTCCAGCGCATCGGTGGAGATCCCCAGGTGATCTCCCGCCCTCGCCAGCGCTGTCGCGCGCTCTGACTCGGTGACCACGTCGACCGACTCCGCAGCCTCGAAGACCTGTCTGCGCGCCCGTTCCGGTAGCACGTCGGCACGTGTCTCGAAGGTCGCCTCGCGCTCGACGACCTTCGCCAACCCTCGTACCAGTTTGAAATCGTCGGCATCCCGTTCGAGATCGGTGAGCGCCCCTTCGAGGGCTGCCCGTTGCTCCCCGACGTGACCCTGGAAGACGCCCAGCACTCGGGCAGCGAGATCGGCCCACTCCGGAGCGACGAACTGTGGCTGGTATCCCCCACCGGCGCGTGAAATACGGAGCAGGTTCTTCGTCAGCACGGTCTATCCGAGGACACCGCGATACAAATGGGCACCGACCCGACCGGTGGTCCCGGAATCGACCACTCGGACCACGACGGATATCATCGGTTGCACGAGTGACGCGTGGTAAGCGGCGCTTTGTCGCTGCTGTGTGTCGTCCTCCGGTGTGCCGACGACCGGGCTACCGGCGACGGGCGGCGACGTTCTCCTCCGCGGTCTCCTCGGTGACGAGTTCGTAGAGCAGTGCCCGTGAGCCGTCGGCGTTCGGTCTGAGAATTCGTCCGAGGCGCTGCGTGAACTCCCGTTCGGAGCCGCTGCCCGAGAGCACCACGGCGACGTTGGCGTCGGGCACGTCGACACCCTCGTCGAGGACGTTCGCCGTGACGACACGGGAGTACGCTCCGGACCGGAAGCGGTCGAGGATCTCCCGTCGCTCGCTGGCACTCGTCTCGTGGGTGATCGCCGGCAACAGGAACCGCTCGGAGAGGCGGTAGACGAGGTCGGTGAAGGCCGTAAAGACGATGATCCGATCGCCGCGGTGGCGGTCCAGGATCTCGGCGAGGCGCTCGACCTTCCGTTCGGCGTTCATCATGACCTCGCGGGCCCGCTGTTTGGCCAGCAGCGCCTCGCGGGCCTTCGGGTCGGTCCCCGAACGCTTGACGAGTTCCTGGTAGTCGCTCCCAGACTGGAGCCGGATGCCCGATTGTGCGAGGTAGTCGGTGAAGGTCCCCTGTGCGTCCTCGTAGCGCTCGCGCTCGGCCGGTGTCAGCGATACCTCGATACGCTTGATGTCGTAGTCCGCCAAGTGTTCACCCGCGAGGTCGTCGATGGCGACCCGCTGGACGAGCGGGCCGACGAGATTCTCGATCACCTCGTGGGCGCCGTCGGGGCGCTCGAACGTCGCGGTCAGGCCCATCCGCGCGGGTGCGGCGAGGAGACGGGCGATGTCGCGGTAGCCTTCCCCACCGAGGTGATGGACCTCGTCGAAGACGACGAGACCGAACCGGTCCCCGAGTTCGTCCGCCCGGAGATATGCGGAGTCGTAGGTCGCGACGGTGACGTCCTCGACGCGCTGCTCGCCGCCGCCGAGGCGACCGATCGGAACGTCGAACTCCCGCTGGAGCTCCTGTTGCCACTGTTCCAGCAGGTCGATCGTCGGGACGACCACGAGCGTCGGCGTTTCCAGTGCGACCATCGCAGCGATGCCGATGACCGTCTTGCCGCTCCCGGTCGGCAGTTCCAGACAGCCCCGGTCACCCGCCGCACGCCAGGCGTCCAGCGCCGTCTGTTGGTACTCTCGGAGGTCGTAGGTAGTCGAGAGCGACAGTTCGGTGAGGTCCAGCACGTGGTCGGTGTACGCGACGCTACGCTCGTCGAGCGTTCGGCGAAGGGACGCGTACCGGTAGGCGGGCGCTCGCGCGGTCTTCGAGCGGGCATCGGCCTCGACCCCTGGGAGATCGTGCGGGGCGTCACCCTGGAGTCGGATAGTCCCGTCCTCGAAGGAGAGCGTGAGCGACACAGCGGTAGCTCCGTGGGCGGCCGGTGTAAATGCTACGCCCGCAGAGTCGGTCCGCGTTGCTCACTCCACTGTCGTCGCGCGCTGGCCGGGATCGGCTGCCAGCCAGATGTGGTAGTCGAGCGTGAACAGTCGCATACCGAGCGCTTCGACGCGGTGGGTCGCTCGCACGTCCTCGCCGTCGCGCTCGACGACGAGTCGCTCGTCCAGAGGCAGCCGAACGCCGAACCCGCGGACGACGAGATACAGCCCCGCGTCGTCGCTGTTGTCGGGCGCACGGACCGACGAGAGCACGAGTCCGGTCCCGTCGGCCCCGCCGTTCTCGACGCGGAGGATTCCGGTCAGGTTCCCACCGGGGAGCGGGAACGCTACACGGAGGTACGGTCGGCCGTCGGCCTCGTACCGGTCGTAGACGCCGACGTATGTCATCTGTCGACCGTCCTCGACCCGATCTGCGTTCGACCGGATCCAGGCCCGCTGGCCGGCGCGGCCCTCGCCAGTATCGACTCCGACCACCCTACCACGCAGCGCAGCCTCGTTCGTGGCTGCCCGCAGCGGGACCGAGAGCTGTCCGATCCGGGTGACCACTGGTCGGTACAGCACTGCCAGGGTGCCCCACGGTGGCGACCAGTCCGGCTTGACCGCGAGTTCGTACGCGCCCGACCGCTCGTAGAACCGCGCGACTGCGGGCGCGACGGCGTCGGGGTCGAACCCTGGCTGGGCGTACGAATCGAGGCTGTCCAGCATCCCCGAGACGATGTCGTCGGTGGTCAGTCCGCGCCGTTCGAGGAACTCCGTGCCGACGTGCCAGCCACCCGAGAGCCGGCTGAACGGGATCCCGGGGCGACGCGCTCGTGTGGATGGGATTGCGAGCCGCCACCCGACCAGCGCCGGGAGCGCGAACGCGTAGGCGTTGAGCTGTCCGTGATAGGTCACCATCAGACCGAACGACGAGGGACTGATGCCGAGGTACGTCCCGCCCGTCGCTCGTGCCAGCCCGTAGAGGACGGCAAAGCCCATCGAGACGGTCACGGACAGCGAGGCGATACCGAGCAGGACCTGCTGGCTGGCTCGTTCCCTGCGGGGGACCACGCCGACGAGGACGGTCAGCGAGAACAGCGCAACTGCCGTCGTAAAGCCCGCCACGGCGGTAAATTCGACGACAGCGGCCAGCGGGAGGTCCAGCGCGGCGGCCGTGATCCCGAGGCCGATGATTCCCGGCCCGACCACGATGACGGCCGTCGTCGCCTGGAGCAATGTCCCGAGGCGACCACCTGGGCTATCGCGTCCTGCCAGTCCGGCCAGCACGGGAAGCACAGAGCCTGCATAGTGGAAGTGGACGATGGTCAGCGTGACGATAACGGGCTGGAACACGAGCGAGACGCCGGCGCGGTCGATCAGCAGTGCGACCCCACCGACGACGATGTAGGCCAGGCCAGCGTCGACCGATAGCTCGGCGATCGGCCACGGACCGCGGCCGAGCAGTCGCCACGCGCCGAAACCGGCGACGACCATCGTCGCCACCGTCCAGGGCAGCGCGGTCACGGTCGCCCGGAGACCCGGCGTCATCGTCAGGGAGACGACACCCGGCACTGCCAGGACTGGCTGTCCGACGACGGCGATCCGGTACCACACCGACCGCGAGCCGTCGCGGCGTGGCGTGTCCGCCGTCCGCAGGGCCAGTGGGACGAGCACCAGCATCGCCAGTGCGACGATCTCACGGATGGGACCGAAGACGTCGAGGACGACGACCGCCACCCAGCCGACAGCACCGAGTCCGGCACTGGCATCGGCGACCGTGAGGGACCAGTGGTCGCCAGTACCGCCCGCTCCCGCAGCCATCTCCGTCAGTCCTCCGGCGGCGTCCGCAGACAGTTCCGTGCCGTCGGCAGGTCGTCCGCCAGCGAGCCGGCGACGACACCGAGTGCTGCCATCCCGACGGTCGTCACGACGGGGTTGTACGGACCGAGCGCGACGCCCGGTGTCGAGACGACCGCGCCGGCCGTGAGCGCGACGGGTGCGAGCCCTGCGAGGTAGGCCAGCCAGGCCGACCGCCAGCGCCAGAGCAGTATCGCTCCGACGGCGAGTTCGACGACCCCGAGGAGGACGACTGCCTCGCCGGCCACCCCGCTCAGGCCCAACCGCTGAAACGGGGCGAGTTCGTCGGGGTGGCCGACAAGGAGCTTCGGGACCAGCCCCTGGTAGACCCAGATGAGCGCCAGTCCGATCCGGGCGACTGCGTGAGCGAGGAGGGCTCGATAGCTCGTCTCCGGCGGCGTGCCGTCCTCGACCCACCGGGCCAGCACATCGAAACTGAGTGCCGTTGCCCACCCAAGCAGCGGCCGGAACGCGATGCGGTCGATCAGGCGGCCGAGCGCACCCCAGCGCGTCTCGTAGTTGTACTCCGTCAGGAACCGCAGGCCGTCGTCGGTCTCGACGTACCGCCAGAATCCGCGCCCCTCGGTGATGAGCGAGCGCGCCTGGTCGCTCGCGAACGAGAGGACGGACGTGGTCTCGCCCCCGTCCTCGTTGGTCGCGACGGATTCGCCGGTCCCCGCGACCGCGAGCCCGAACCCGATGTTCGTCCGGTAGGTGAACCGCTGTGGTTCGCCGTCCTCTCGCGGCAGGTAGTCGATCTCCGAGAACCGCAGATCCCACCGCTCGTGTTCCCCGGGATCCTGCGTTCGGTCCCAGACGTCGTCCAGCGGGCCGTCGACGCGCCGCTCGACGTAGATCGCGTCCCGGTTCACAGCACTCCCCCACCCGGTGACTGCGCGGGGACCGTCCGCCGGTCCGGTCGCATACACCGCGGCAGACGGGCCACCGCCACATAGTTCCCGGTGGCCAGACCGCTTGCGTTTCTGAATTCTTTTACCCGTTGGAACCCTTTCTCCGCCCATGACCGAGCAGGACGCTGCCGAAGACCAGACGGCGCCCGACGAGGGTGACGCCGAGGAGATCGACATCGAGGAGGCGCCCGACGATGTCGACACGGCCGACATCGACCTCGACGACGTCGTCGGTGAAGACGGTGACTTCGAGGCCGACGACGACCTCGTCGACCGGGTCTCCGAGTCGGACGCCGAGGACGTGGCCCGTGAACTGGCCGCCCTGCGCGAGCGAACGGAGCGTCTCGAAGCGGACCTGGAATCGACCGAGGCCGAGCGCGACGAACTGGCGTCGAAACTGAAACGCAAGCAGGCCGACTTCCAGAACTTCAAGAAGCGGATGGAGAAGCGCCAGGAAGAGGAGAAACAACGGGCCACCGAGGATCTGGTGACCCGCCTGTTCGACGTTCGGGACAACCTCCAGCGCGCACTCGAACAGGACGAGGACGCCGACATCCGCGACGGCGTCGAGGCGACGCTGCGCCAGTTCGACGACGTGCTCGACGCGGAGGGCGTCGAGGTCATCGATCCCGACCCCGGCGAGGAGGTCGACCCGACACAGCATCAGGTACTCGCGCGGGTCGACAGCGAGGAGGAACCGGGCGCTATCGCCGACGTCCATCGGCCCGGCTACGAGATGGCCGAGAAGGTCCTTCGAGAAGCGCAGGTTACCGTTAGTGAGGAGTAGGAGACGCCGACCACCGGGAGGCGTCTCCGAAGTGGCGAACGGCGAGAGGAGCGAGCCGCGAGCTTGCGGTTGCAGTGGTGGATAACGAGGGGCCACCGGGAGGCGTCTCCGAAGTGGCGAGCGGAACGAGCCTGCGGTTGCGGGCAGCCGATCCCGGGCGTTCCGCGGCGAAAAACGGTCGAATTGCGGTACTTATTATACGCTCCGGTACCTGCTCGCAGAATCGGAGAATTCTGGACACAGAAGCCCACTCCGTACAGTTCTCCCGTCGACCCATCTAGCAACTTTTAACCGGCCCAATCCGGTAGAAGCGTGTAAGATGGCGAGCAACAAGATTCTGGGTATCGACCTTGGGACCACGAACAGCGCGTTCGCGGTCATGGAAGGTGGCGACCCCGAAATCATCGTCAACGCCGAGGGCGAACGCACGACACCCTCCGTCGTCGCGTTCGACGACGGCGAACGGCTTGTCGGCAAGCCCGCGAAGAATCAGGCGGTCAAGAACCCCGAGCAGACCATCCAGTCGATCAAGCGCCACATGGGCGAAGACGACTACACGGTCACGCTCGACGGCGAGGAGTACACGCCCGAGCAGGTCTCGGCGATGATCCTCCAGAAGATCAAGCGCGACGCCGAGGAGTATCTCGGCGACGACATCGAGAAGGCGGTCATCACGGTCCCCGCGTACTTCAACGACCGCCAGCGCCAGGCGACCAAGGACGCCGGCGAGATCGCCGGCTTCGAGGTCGAACGCATCGTCAACGAGCCCACGGCCGCGGCGATGGCCTACGGGCTGGACGACGAGTCCGACCAGACGGTGCTCGTCTACGACCTCGGTGGGGGGACCTTCGACGTCTCTATTCTCGACCTCGGCGGCGGTGTCTACGAGGTCGTCGCCACGAACGGGGACAACAGCCTCGGTGGCGACGACTGGGACGAGGCGATCATCGACTACCTCGCCGACGAGTTCGAGGACGAACACGGCATCGACCTCCGCGAGGACCGACAGGCCCTCCAGCGGTTGACCGAGGCCGCCGAGGAGGCCAAGATCGAGCTCTCCTCGCGCAAGGAGACACGGATCAACGAGCCGTTCATCGCGACGACCGACGACGGCCCGCTCGACCTGGAGAGCAAGCTCACCCGTGCGAAGTTCGAATCGCTGACCGAGGACCTCATCCAGCGGACGGTCGGCCCGACGGAGCAGGCGCTCTCGGACGCCGGCTACGACAAGGGCGACATCGACGAGGTCATCCTCGTCGGCGGCTCGACCCGGATGCCACAGGTCCAGGAGCAGGTCGAGGAGATGACTGGCCAGTCCCCGAAGAAGAACGTCAACCCTGACGAGGCCGTCGCGCTGGGTGCGGCGATCCAGGGTGGCGTCCTCTCGGGCGATGTCGACGACATCGTCCTGCTGGACGTGACGCCGCTCTCGCTCGGTGTCGAGGTCAAGGGCGGCCTGTTCGAACGGCTCATCGAGAAGAACACCACGATTCCGACCGAGGAATCGAAGATCTTCACGACCGCCCAGGACAACCAGACGCAGGTCCAGATCCGCGTCTTCCAGGGCGAACGTGAGATTGCCGAGGAGAACGAACTGCTCGGCGCGTTCTCGCTGACCGGCATCCCGCCGGCGCCGGCGGGAACGCCCCAGATCGAGGTGACGTTCAACATCGACGAGAACGGCATCGTCAACGTCGAAGCCGAGGACAAGGGTTCAGGCAACAAGGAAGACATCACCATCGAGGGCGGCGCTGGGCTCTCTGACGAGCAGATAGAGGAGATGCAGGAGGAAGCCGAACAGCACCAGGAAGAGGACCAACAGCGCCGTGAGCGCATCGAGGCCCGTAACGAGGCCGAAGCGTCGATCCGCCGTGCCGAGACCCTCATCGAGGAGAACGAGGAGGAGATCGACGCGGACCTGATCGAGGACATCGAAGCCAAGATCGAGGACGTCGAGGAGGCCCTCGAAGACGAGGACGCGACGAAGGAGGACTACGAAGAAGTCACCGAAGCCCTCTCGGAGGAACTCCAGGAGATCGGCAAGCAGATGTACGAGGGCCAGGCCCAGCAGGCCGCCGGCGGTGCGGCAGGCGGTGCCGCTGGCGCTGGACCGGGCGGCGCAGCAGGTCCCGGCGGTGCCGGTCCGGGCGCTGGGGCCGGCCAGGGCGAGGAGTACGTCGACGCCGACTTCGAAGACGTTGAGGACGACGACGAGTCGTCTTCCTGAGCCCGTCAGAAATCGAAGATTTCTGAGGACGTCGACGAGAACGACGACTCCTCGCGTTACTCGTCGTCGTTCTCGTCGGCTCGATAGACGAGCACAGCGAGTCTATCGGTGTTTCGAAAAACGACCGTAGTGAGTTTTTCGAAGAGGACGAGGACTGCAAAGACGAGTCCAAGTCGCCTGCTCGGAAGTCGCGCGCAACGAAGTGAGCACGTCTTCCGGTGCCTCCGCGAACGGAGTGGGCGGGGGCCAGTGAATCTCCGATTCACGGTGAGTCGGAACGCGACCAGCGGGAGCTTCCTCGAGGACGCGAGTAACGCTGGTCGACGGAGACCGCTTTGTGTCGGCGCGTGTCTACGGCTGTTCGGCCGGCACGTACAGGGACAGCATCGTTCGGCTCAGTCCTCCAGAATATTCACGAAGTAATGTACAAATTCATCGTCGATAGAAGAGTATAAATCCGGGTCGGGAGAACGTCCACGCAGCATATGGTGGGACGACGAACGGTACTTCGGGGGATAGCTGGTACGAGTGCGGCCGGACTCGCCGGCTGCTCGATACTGGGCTCACAGAACAGGCAATCGGTGACGTTCGAGGGGGACTCGGTCCCAGATTCGATCAGTGACACCAGTCAGTCCGCGGCGCCGACCCCAGCCGTTACAGACACTGTCGCTCGCGAGGGGTCGAAGTCACTGGTGCTCTCGTCGAGTCCCGGGACGAGTTCGCGGGCACAGATCACGACAGCGTCGGCTGTCTCGACACCAGTCGACGCGAGCGTGGCAGTGCGACCCCTCGTCGACGAGGGGCCGGAGAACAACGTCACCTTCGCGGTGATAGACGCACAGAGTTCCTCCGAGGTCCAGGTGCTGCTGAGCGACTACTACGAGACGACGCAGGTACGTGTCTGGGAGGACGCGACGACAGACAATCCACTGACGACACTCGAACTCGCGCCGCAGCTGTCGACCGGGCAGTGGAGTGAACTCTCGCTTCGAACCGACGAGGGAGAACTTCGAGCCGCTGTGGACGACACCGAGAAGCGCACTGACATCCCGTCGACCCTCTTCGGGTCGGAAGTATACGTGGCCGTCGCCGCCAACGCCTGGGGGAACGGACACCCCATCGAACTGGCGGTCGACAACCTCGAACTGGTCTGGCATTGACATCCTCCCGCGCCTGAAGACGCGGGAATCCCGACCGCCGGTGGGATATTGTGGTTTACGACGTAGCCTGTTCTCGCGGTGCAAAGCGGCCGCTCTCTGAGTCGAACAGGTACACCGATGGCTGTGCCAACCAGCCGTTACTCCTATCTCCCCCGTCACAGGCGAGACTCGGAGATACTTTCTGTCGGATGTTCTCAGCGCCGTTCACGTCTGCGTTCGCTACCGTTTCACACTCATCGCAGACGTACAACCCGCGTTCAACCCGGTTCCCATCACGTTCCTGGCCACAATGCGAACACGTCTTTGACGTAGCGCGTTCTGGGACTTTTTCCAGCGCGATACCTTCTTTTTCTGCCTTGTAGGTCAGTAGGTCAGTGAACCGGTCGAACGCCCACGAGTGCAGATCGAGATTGCCGTGTGGTCCCCAATCTGTCACCTCATCGGCCTCGTCGTCCTCACGAATGCCGGAGAGGTCACCGACCACGATCGTCCCAACACCCTCGTCCACACACCGGTCAACGATGTGTTTCGAGAGCGTGTGGAAGTAGTGGGTTCGACGAGCCGACTTCTTCTGGTGTAGCCGCGTGGCTTGCTCGGAGGTCGAGTCGTCACACCGAGCGATCCGTTTGCTGAAGTAGTAGTCGTCCTGCTTCAGACAGTTCATCGGATACAGCTCGGCGTGACCGTCCTCGTAGGCGAGGGCTGCGAAGTTGTTGATGCCAAGATCAATACCCACGGTCTTCTCGCCAGGCGTTTCAGCACGTTCTATCTCGACCTTGCACAGGAAGTGCAGTTCCCATTCGTCACCCGTCCAGACAGCCCGTACCTGTTGGACACTCTCGACAGTGGAGAGGTCAACGTCGGGCTGGGTCTGGTATTCACAGAGGATGAAATCCGACCAGTAGTCCTTGAGGTTCGACCCCTTGGAAAGTCGGACGCGACCGTATTTGCTGTCGAGTTTGAAGCCAGCGGCTTTGAAGGTGACCGTGCTTCGTGGGTGTTCATCGCCGTGTTTGCGGTAGCCGGGCGGGTTCGCTCGTGTATCTCCGTTGCGTCGTTTGCCGTACCAGCCGTTGAACGCCTCAGCGAGTTCTTGAAGAACGCGCTGGCTTGACTGAGAATGGAGGTCATCGTAGCGTTCGTGGCTCTTGAGATACGCGGTGAGTTCGTTGTGACCAGGGATGTGGTCGGTCTCGGACCAGATGCGGTCACACGTCCACCGGCCGACGTTCCAGAGTTTCGAGGCGGCGAACCCGAGCGAATCGAGGTCGTCAGACACCTGTGACTGGTTCCTGATGGAGGCAGTATAGGTGCGGGTGACGACCTGATTCGCCATACATACCCTATGTAGACAAGCCGACTTGAAATCATGGATTCCAGACGTGGAATATCCAGTCGTATCGGGACAACGTGGTTCACAGAGAGTCGTGTCGGGTTCATCCTGGCCCTAAAGGACCAGGCATTCTCCTTGCGTCTCTGTAACCCGGCGCAGGCTGGCGGCTACGCGTCGTCGCCGTGTATCTGTTCGCCGTGGAACAGCCGGTTCGCGATGGTGAACGTCTGTTCGCGCTCGCGGCGGGTCGGGAAGTGAGCGGCCATGTAGCGAGCGGTCGCGATCAGCGGTAGCCGACATTCGAAGTCGGTCTCGGCGAACTCGCTCTGGCGGAACGTCGCCTCGACGTTCTGGAGCGTGTGGAAGCCGGCGTCCTCGCGGAGCAGGCCCTCGCCGAGTGTCTGTTTCAAGGCAGCCACGTCGCCGCCGGCGTCGAAGTGCTCGCTAACGAGTCGGCCGGCGTCGTTCACACGGCCCTGTTCGTCGAACGTCGCCAGCAGGTCCGCACGGACGTCGACAGGGTCGCGCTCGGAGTCGCCGGGTTCCGGCAGCGGTGCCGGGGGCGTGTTGAGGAACCGGTCGAGGTAGACCGACATCGCGCCGTCGAAGCAGGGCCGGTAGGCCTCGACAGCGTCCGTACGCGCCGCCAGCGCGTGGGCGGCGTTGGCGTAGCTGAACGTGTGGTGGACCGTGTTCCAGTCGGCGAACTCGTTGCTCGTGGCGAACTGGGCGACCCGGCGGGTCGCCGCCAGCGCGACGGCGCGGGTCAACTGCTCGGCTGTCGCCCCGTCACGGATGGCGTCCCGGAGTGCGTCGACGACGACGTCGGGGTCGTCGGCCAGCAGCGTCTCGACGAAACCGTCCGGGCGGTCCCAGGTTCGACCCTGGCCGGCCGCGACGAGGTCCTCCAGCGCGTCGTGGGCGTCGAAACAGAGCGCGGCCACGTCGACGGGCTGGCGCCACTGTGACCGCTCTTCGCTGCGGGTTCCGTCGGTGAACTGGTCGACGGTCGACGCGAGCACGTCCTCGGCGTGGTCCCAGCCGACGTGGTCCAGCGTCTCGACGGCCTTGTTCACGAAGTCGAGCGTGTGACTGGTGTTCAGGTAGAGGTGGTCCGTGGCCGCAGCCAACAGTATCTCGACGACGTCTTCGGGCGGGAGGACGGCCGCGGCGGTCCGGAGACAGCGCTCGGCGCCGTCGCTGTCACGGACCTCGCAGGTCTCGCGGAACCAGGATTTCAGGCGGGCTTTCGAGAGGTCGCTGTTGCCGAGTTCGTACTGTGGGAACCGCGGAGCCTCGCCGGCGCAGTCGTCGGCGACCTCGCTGACGCCGACGTACATCGCACGCAGTTTCTCGCCGTGGCCGACGTCGTCGTAGAGGTTCGCCATCGCGCCGAGGATCGTCAGCCCGCTGGACCATCCGCTGGCCCGGTACTGCGTGCCGAACTCGACGGCTTTCTCGACGGGCGTCGCGAACCCCTCACGCAGGTCGTCGAGATTGATGACGGCCTTGGCGGTCACCAGATCGAGGTTCTCCTGCATCCCGTCGACGAGTCGGTTCCGCCAGTGGGTCTCGGGCGGGACGTCCGGATCGGGGTCGGGATCGATGTAGATGGTACCGTCACGGATCTCGACCGGGAACGTCTGGACGTCGTCGGCCCAGGGATCGAGCGTGTCGCCACAGGCCAACTCGAACCGGGCGTGGTGCCAGTGACAGGTCAGGAGGCCGTCGTCGACGGTCCCCTTCGCGAGGGGGAATCCCATGTGCGGACAGCGGTTGTCGACGGCGTAGACGGTGTCTTCGTGGTGGAACAGGGCGATAGATCGCCCCTCCATCTGGATCAGTTGTGGAGAGTCGGCCGTCAGGTCGGCGAGCGGGAGACACTCACGGTAGCGTTCGTCGGTCGACATATGTGAACTGACGGCACAGACGGCTGTAAAGATTCGCAGAACTGCGTTCCAGTAGGGTTCCCGAGAGGTTCAGCTGCTGTCGGCCGACAGGGTCGTCTCGTCGAGGATCACCGTCCGTTCGTCGGGTGCGCCGACGGGGCGACCGGTCCAGACGACGGCGACAGTGTCTCCGGCTTCGAGGTAGAATCCGACCGAGGCGTCGCCGTCGAGGTAGTCGCCGTCGTCGTCGCTGTCGACGCGCGGGTCGTCCACGGTGAACGAGTCGCCCGCTGCGACTGGGAGCCCATCCCTGTCGGCCCAGGTCACCGTCGTCGAGGTGTTGCGGCCAGCGTCGGTGACGACTACGGCCAGCGAGCGAGTAGCGGTGTCGGTGAGGCGGTCGCCGCCGTCGTGGGTCAGCGTTACCGACCCGGTTTCCGCGTCGAAAGCTGTCGCGAAAGTGACGTCCGGCGCCGAGGTCCGCAGGTCCGCGCCCGGCCCGACGGCCAGCGCTGCGAGCCCTGCGATGGCGAGCACCGCCAGGCCCCAGATAGCCAGCCGTTCGGCCGTGATCGCCCCCCGCGTCGCCGACGGTCGCGCTGTCATCGTTCGGTAGTCCGCAGGCTCCGAAATAAGCTCCCCGGTCCGGCGGGGGCGCTCGCTTCGTGGACGAACGTTCCAGTGGCGACGATGTAGGAATCGATTCGTCACTGTAGCGGCCGCTCAGCCCGTCACCCGGGGCTCACTCGGCGGTGAAACGTCGGAGAGGATCGGCAGCGACAGATCCACACGCCGCAGTAGCTGTGCGTTGATCGCGACGATGACCGTGCTCAGGGACATCAACAGGGCCCCGACCGCCGGCGAGAGGAGGATTCCGATCGGGGCCAGTACACCCGCCGCCAGTGGGATCGCAAAGACGTTGTAGCCGGCGGCCCAGACGATGTTCTCCTGCATCTTCCGGTAGCTCGCTGTGCTGAGTTTCACGAGTCGGACGACGTCCATCGGGTTGTTCTGCACGAGGATAACGTCAGCCGACTGGACGGCCACGTCGGTCCCACTCCCGATTGCGATGCCCACGTCCGCCCGGGCCAACGCCGGCGCGTCGTTCACGCCGTCACCGACCATCCCGACCAGCTTCCCCTGGTCCTGGAGTTCCTGGACCTTCGTGTCCTTGTCCGCGGGAAGTACCTCGGCGAAGACGGTATCGATCCCAAGTTCGTCGGCGACTGCTTCGGCGACATCCCGCGAGTCCCCCGTCAGCATCGCGACTTCGATACCGATGTCGTGCAGTGCGTCGACGACAGCGTAGCTCTCCTCGCGAATCACGTCGGCCATCGCGAACGCCGCGAGCAGCTCCCCCTCGCGAACGAGATACACGACCGTCTGGGCGTTCTCGCCGGCGTCGTCGGCGAAGGCCGCAAGGTCGGCCGGGACGGTGGTATCGAGGTGTTCGAGGAGGTTCGGGCCGCCGACGTACACCTCCTGGCCGTCGACAGTCGCCCGGACGCCCCGTCCTTTCATCGCCTCGAAGTCGGTCGTGTTGGGGGCGTCGATCCCGCGTTCCGTTGCCTCCTGTCGGATAGCGCGTGCGATCATGTGTTCGGAATCGCCTTCCACCGACGCGGCGAGTGAGAGTGCCTGCTCCTCGTCGACTCCCTCGACGGTCGCGATCCCGACGACACCGTGCTCACCCTCGGTGAGCGTCCCGGTCTTGTCGAACACGATCGTGTCGAGTTCGCGGGCTCGCTCCATCGCGATCCGGTCACGGACGAGTATCCCGTTCCGTGCCGCAAGCGACGTGTTGATCGCGACGACCAGTGGGATCGCGAGACCCAGCGCGTGGGGACAGGCGATGACCAGCACGGTGACCACGCGTTCGACGACGGCCGCATCGAAGGTCGTCGCGATAGTCCAGGCGACCGCGGTCACAGCAGCAGCCCCCACAGCCACGTAGAACAGCCACCCGGCCGCCCGGTCCGCGAGCACCTGCGTCCGTGACCTGCTCTGTTGGGCCTCCTCGACGAGTCGCATGATGCCGGCGAGGGTCGTCTCGTCACCGGTCGCGCCGACACGAACGCGGAGGCTCCCGTCACCGTTGACCGTCCCACCGATGACCTCCTCGCCCGGTTCCTTCGAGACGGGTCTGGATTCCCCGGTGATCATCGCCTCGTCGACCTCCGAGCTCCCCTCCGTGACCACGCCGTCGACGGGGACGCTCGCGCCGGGCCGTACCAGGACGAGGTCTCCCTCTGTAAGATCGCTCACCGGGACCGCCTCGATGTCACCCGCTTCGGTGAGGCGCTCGGCGGTATCCGGCAGCAGTTTCGCCAGTTCGTCGAGCGCGCTGGAAGCCCGGCGCACCGACCGCATCTCGACCCAGTGGCCCAGCAGCATGATATCGATCAGTGTCACCAGTTCCCAGAAGAACGCCGACTGCGTGGGGAAGACGACACTCGCGAGGCTGTAGACGAACGCGACGGTGATCGCCATCGAGATGAGGGTCATCATCCCCGGTGAACGGTCCCGGAGTTCGGGGACGGCCATCCGGAGGAACGGTACCCCACCGTACCCGAAGACGACGACCGCGAACACGGGGGTGATCCACTCGCTTCCAGGGACTGTCGGGACGGAGAAGCCCAGCCACGCCTGGAGCGTGGGACTGTAGAGGAGCACCGGAATCGAGAGGAGCGTCGAGACGAAGAACCGCCGCCGGAACAGTTGCTCGTGTCCCTCGTGCATCCCGCCGTGAGATTCATGTCCGCCGTGGTCTCGCTGTCCGTTGTGGGGCTGCTGTCCATTGTTGTCTCCGTGTCTCCCGTGTTCGTGGGGACCAACGGTCTCGTCGTGTTCCGACCTCGCCGCTGTCCCGTGTTCGTGGTCTCCGTGCGTGTCGGCGGTGTCGTCCGGTGGGGTGTTCGAAACCATCGTGTGCTCCTCGGCGTAAGTGCCTTCTGTTGACACTAGACGACCAGGTGTAAAGTATTCCACTGACAGGGGGGTTTTTCCGAGCGTCTACCCATCGTTCCGGCATGGTTGGGGGGAACCGAACCCGGCGGGCAGTCCTCGCCGGTATCGGCGGTGTCGGCCTGGCTGGCCTCGCGAAGTACGTCTCCGAACCGACAGGAGAGATACATCTCGAATTCGAATCGGGGCCCACCGATCGTTCGAACGGGCAGTCACAGCGAACTGCCGGGACTGTTACCGACACGACCCCCGAAGCGGAACCGACTGCCTCATCCGAGCCCACGGCCGAACCGACGCCGCAGTGTCGGTCGGCACTCGACTCTGGGTTCGAGCAGCCGCTCGAAGACCAGTTCCGGACCGGCGGGCATCGTGTCGAGCGGACGACCGAGTACGCACGCTCCGGCGATCACGGCGTCCTGATGCGGGCCCAAAGCAGCGACTTCGAGTCCGTCCTCCTGACTGAGGCGGTATTCTGCGGACGTGTAACCGCCGAAGTCGATGCCAGGAAGGTCTCCGATGACGTTCGCAGGAGCGTCTTCAGTCTGGGACTGGTGGATACAGAATCACGGGCGAAAGTGACAGTCAGCCCCACCGCAGTCGAAAGCAAATTTCAGGTCCAGGAGTGGGATACCGACGGTGGCGTGACTGGTTGGTCGACCGTCACGCGGTCCCCCGAAACAGACTGGGCGTCGTTCACGCTATCTACCTCACCATCCGCAGCAACGGGCAGCCTCGATGGTGAATCGTGGCAGTATCAGACCACTCTCGACTGGACGACCCGACCGGTCAGGGTCCAGCTACGGACGCTCACGGCGCTTTCGGGCCCGGATGTCGCCGCAGCGTTCGACAACCTCTCCGTGCGGACCGAGTAGCCGGCGATCCTGGACCCGTTCTTTTCAAGTACGTCAATCGTATACACCTCCAATAACGAATGAGCCAGGATTTCTACGAGATACTGGGCGTCTCGCGAGACGCCTCCGAGGACGAGATCCAGGAGGCGTACCGGGAGAAAGCCAGGGAGTACCACCCCGACGTCAGCGACGACCCCAACGCCGAGGAGAAGTTCAAGCAGGCAAAGAAGGCAAAGGAGGTACTGACCGACGAGGAGAAACGCCAGATGTACGACCAGATGGGCCACGAGCGCTTCGAGCAGGCCGAGAAGCGCGGTGGCGCAGGCGGCGGGGCCGGCGGCCGCGGCGGGATGGGGGGCGACCCGTTCGGCGGCGCCGGCGGCTTCGACATGCAGGACATCTTCGACCAGTTCTTCGGCGGCGGTGGCGGCCGTCGCGGCGGTGGCAACCGACCCCGGCAGGGCCAGGACCTCCAGACGCGGATGGAGATCGACCTCGAAGAGGCCTACGAGGGCGCGACCAAGCAGTTGACCGTCACCCGACCCGAGCAGTGTGACGACTGCGACGGGAAGGGCCACCCGCCGGGAGCGGACTCCCAGACCTGTCCGGAGTGTAACGGCCAGGGCCAGACCACGCGGGTCCAGCAGACGCCGATGGGGCGGGTCCAGCAGACCACGACCTGTCGTCGGTGCGAGGGCGACGGCACGCTGTACGACGAGACGTGCTCGACCTGTGGCGGCAACGGCGTCGTCAACAACGAGGCGAGCCTGGAGGTCGAGATTCCGGCCGGCATCGCCGACGGGCAGAGCCTCCGGATGGAACGCGAGGGTGCGCCGGGTGAACGCGGCGGGCCCAACGGCGACCTGCTCATCGAGGTCACCGTCCGGGACCACCCGGAGTTCGAGCGCGAGGGTGACGACCTCTCACACCAGCATCCGATCTCGTTCCCACAGGCGGTCTTCGGGGACACCATCACGGTGCCGACGCTGGACGGCAACGTCGAGGTCGACGTCCCCAGTGGCACCCAGAGCGGCGAGGTGTTCCGCCTCGAAGGCAAGGGGATGCCACGCCTCCGCCGGCGGGGGAAGGGCGACCTCTACGTCCAGGTCCAGGTCGTCACGCCGGACTCGCTCAACAGCGAGCAGAAGGAGGCCCTCGAACAGTTCGCCGAGGCTGGCGGGGAGGAGGTCGAGGTCGAGGAGGGCTTCTTCGAGAAACTGAAGAACTCGCTGTAGTGCGGGAGCGGCGTAGCGCTCGCAGGAATCACTCACCGCTCGCAGGTGTCTCCGCGCCGTCGAGACGGGATTCGTACTTCTCTAGGGCGGTGTCGAGCGCATCGCCGGCGTCCACGTCGAGTTCGGCACACAGCGCTAGCAGCGCGAACAGCGTATCGCCGAGTTCGTCTTCGGCGACAGCGGCCGCGTCGGGGTCGCCCCCGTAGGCCGTCGACTCGTTGAGTTCCTTGGCGACCTCGCCCAGTTCCGAGGCCAGGTCCAGCAGTCGGTAGGCAGGTGGGGCTTCGAGGTCGTGCTCGTCGACGAAGGCGGCGACGCGGTCCTGGTCGTCCATAGCGGGACCGCTCGGCCGTCGCAAATCCGCTTTGTGGTTTCCGGCCGGTTTTTGCCCGCGCGGGACCAACTTCTGGTCATGGAGACACTCGGAGACCTCGTCGCAGCGGCCCGCGAGCACGACGGCGTGCTGTTCAGTTCGCCCGAGCGGAGTGCGCCCTACAGCTACCACGACTTCGCGACGAACGTCTGGAAAGGGGGGAATCTCCTGCGTCACTATGGTGTCCGCGAGGGGATGCGCGTGGCAGTCGTCGCCGGGCCCAAGGATCCTGCCGAGGACGACGAACCAGGCTATCTACGGGACACCCCGGACGCCGTGCTGGCGTTCCTCGCGGCGGCGCTGGACGGCGCGGTCGTGGACATGGACCCGCCGGGTGCCGTCGACGCGACGGCGCTGGTCGCGCCCGCGGCGTGGCTCGACCGCTACGAACTCGGGCCGGGGACGAAGGCGCTGGCCTACGGCGGTCCCAGCGACGACCCGACCGTCGCCCAGTTCGAGCGCGAACTGTGGAGCGAGAACCCGTTGGCGCCACCGGCCGAACTCACCCCCCAGGACCCGGCACTGGCGGGATCGGAGACGTTCACGCACGGCGCGCTGTTGGCCGCGAGCGAGCGCGTCGCCGCCGAGTACGATATCGAGGAGGGGACGACCGTCGCGCTGCGAGCGCCGGTTACCACTGCGGGGGCGCTCGTCGCTGGCGTGCTCGCCCCGATGCGTGTCGGCGGGACGGTACTGCTGGGGCGAGACAGCGACGAGGTGGGTGACGTGGCAGTCGCGACAGCGGAGTCGGTCCCGGAAGAACGGATGATCCGGCCGAGCGACGTTACGGCGGAACTGCTGTAGGTCTCAGTGTGATGCGCGGTACTCGCCGTGCTTGACGCCAAGCAGAAGCGTCAGCACGCCGAACACGAGCAGGCCGCCCATCACCATCATCACGGTGCTCGTCGTCATCGGGCTCATGAACGTCCCGACTGCGAGGACGCCGAACAGGACGAGAAACGCCACACCCGTCTTGATTTCGTCGAATTCCATGGCAGTCGTCGGTTAGGACCAGAGGACTGTAACTGTCGCGGTCGGTCCGACTGGCGATCAGCCCTTCGGTCGGACCAGGTCCGCGAGTGTCACCAGGCCGCCGAGCAGCCAGCCCAGCGGCACCGAGATCCCCAACCAGATGAGGACGTAGGCCAGTCCCTGGCGTTCGAAGTTCTCGATGAAGAACTGCGCGACGGCGTTGTTCCGGCCGAGTACGTCGAACAGGAGCCACCGCGAGAGCGTGTCACTCACGGAGAGCGCGACCTGGGGAGCGGCAGTCGAGTACAGCGCCGCGACGACCGGCGGCAGGAAGATGGCGGTCACGGCGAACGGATAGGCCAGCAGGACAGTCGTGACGCGTCCGCCGACCGAGCGCGTGCCGACTGCCAGGGCCGCCGAGACGGTCGCGACACCGCCGGCGGCCGCGACGGCGGCCAGTTCGCCCGTCGCGAGGTCGAACTGGAACCGCGCCAGCGCTGTCAGCCCGCCCCAGACGACCAGCGAGAGCAGGACGACGCCGATGACGCCCAGTCGAGCCGCCGTACCGTCGATGCGCCGGGCCTGATAGCGGACGACGACACCGAACAGAACGAGCGGATACAGCAGTGCGATAACCGGGACGCCCAGCCCCGACCAGAGTCGATACAATAGCATACCGAGCTGTGAATCGGGGGTCCAGGTACCCAGCACCGTATCGCCCGCGTTGCGCTGTCGCGGGTAGACGAGCTCCATCCAGGTCTCGTGTAACCGCTTCAGGTCGATGCGGACGCCCCCGACGACCCCCTGACTCCCGACAGACATACGCGGAGGTTTGGCCCCACCAGCGTTAAAGTTTTGAGGCTCCTTCGCGGTTCCCCCGGTGGCGAAGACAGGACCTACGATCAGTCCCAGGCGTCGGGTCCGAAGTCGGGGTTGATCCGACGGTCCACCCGTTCGATGTCGTCGATGCGGGCGATCTCGTCGTCGGCTAGGGACAGCCCGGCGCTCTCGAAGTTGTCGGCGATGTGGTCCCGGCCGGTCGCCTTCGGGATGGCGGTGACGCCCTTCTCGCGGAGCCACGCGAGGCTGACCTGGGCCTCGCTGACGTCGTGGGCCGCGGCGATGTCGGCTAGCACGTCGTGGCCGAACACCTCGCCGCGAGCCAGCGGGGAGTACGCGACCAGTTCGTAGTCGTGTTCTGCGGCGTGGGATCGCAGTTCCCGCTGCTGGAGGAACGGGTGCATCTCGACCTGGTTGGCGAAGAGGGGTGCGTCGAGGACATCCATCGCGCGCTCGACGTGGTGTGGCTCGAAGTTCGAGACACCGACCCGGTCGATGGCGCCCTCGTCGTACAGTTCGTCGAAGGCTGCCAGGGTCGACTCGGGGTCGTAGGCGCCCGACGGCCAGTGGACGTACAGCAGGTCGACGCTGTCGACGCCCAGATCAGCGAGGCTGTCCTCGACCGAGGCGTGCACGTCGTCGGAGGCCAGGTTCGACGTCCAGACCTTCGTCGCCAGGAAGACGTCCTCGCGGGCCACGTCGGCGGCCGCGATACCGTCACCGACGGCGGCCTCGTTGCCGTAGGCCTGCGCCGTGTCGATATGCCGGTACCCGACCTCGAGCGCGGTCTGTACGCTCTCCCCACACTGTTGTGGGTCGTCGTTCTGCCAGGTACCCAGCCCGAGCATCGGCATCTCCCGTGATCGCGGCATGGCGTCGACAGCGCGGTCCGTTTGATTCATCGGGAGCGCTATGCGATCGGCCTGGAAAACCGTTGGGGAAACGGCGGCGGGTGCCGGCTCCAAACCGACATATTCAGGACGGGGACCCTCTAACAGTCCGCGTATGACAGACGGTAGTGCAGACGTGTCTCGTCGGGCCTTCCTGCAGACGGCCGCGGGGGCCACGGCAGCATCGGCCGCTGCAGGAACCGCTGTTGCACAGGAAGAGGGCACCGACAGCGGCGGAGGCGGCGGTGGCGGCCCGCCGGACTTCGGTGGGTACCTGGACCAGGTCGGCAACTTCGACGGCTCGGTCACCGACGCCACCGGCCAGGACTCGGCGACAGTCCAGGTCGGTGTCGAAGCCAACGGCGGCGCCTACGGGTTCGGCCCGGCGGCCATCCACGTCGACAACGGCGCGACGGTCCAGTGGGAGTGGACCGGCAACGGCGGCGGTCACAACGTCGTCCAGGCCAACGGTGACACGCTCGACTCGGGGAGTTCGGTCGCTTCGAGCGGTGTCAACTACGAGCACACCTTCGAAGAAGACGGTATCTACAACTACTACTGTTCGCCCCACGAGGGGCTCCAGATGAAGGGATCGATCGTCGTCGGGACCGACTACCCGACCCAGAGCAGCGGCAGTAGCGGTGGCTCGTCCGGCCCGCCACAAGTCCCCGGCAGCGCGAAGACACTGGGCGTCGCGACGTCGTTCGTCCTCGTCGCCACGCTGGGCATGGCCTACTTCTTCATGCGCTACGGCGGTAACTACGAGACGCCGGAGTAGCCTCAGACCGAGTCGGGACCGGTCCGGATCTCCAGGTCTACGTCACGCCGTTGCCCCTCGATATCCGCGACCACCCGTTCGACGATCCGCTGTGCCTCCTTCTGGATGAGCGGTTTCACCTTCTCGATGACCCACTCCATCGAGACCAGTCGCGGCAGGTCGACGGCGTCCGACGAGGCAGAATCCGGGTCGAACGCGATCCGGAGGACGACACGTGAGGCGTCCTCGACATCCGCGGGTACGTCTTCGGGGTCTGGTTCGACCGCCCAGTACCCCTCCGCGTCGATGTCCTTGACGATCCGCCAGTCGATCCGTGTCGGCGGGTCGACCTCGGTCACCTCCGAGCGGGCGGTATAGGAGAGCTTCCACCACGAGAACACGAGGTCGTAGCGCGTCCCCGGCGTCCCGTCGCCGTCCTGTTCGACGCGGTCGATGTACTCCGAGTACCGCGCGTACCCCGGAAAGTCCAGGAGGAACTCGTAGATCTCCTCTGGCGGCACGTAGACGACCGTGCTGACCTCTACTTCGTCCACACCCCATACAGCGAGGGTCGTGGTCGTAAACTTTCGGGGGACGGCGACGCGGCCAGGCAGGATTTGCCGAAACATACCTATGGGACATAAATCAGAACAGCAAATATTATCACGCTGTATCCGATAGGGACGGTATCATGAGTGCACCAGACACCACGCACGTCGAGGCAACCGAGGAGACGAACGCGACCGGCTGGGAGGCTGTTCAGGAGCTGCCCCCGAGCGCGAAACTCGTCGCGAAGGTCCTGGAGTACAACGGCACGCTGACCCAGAGTCAGCTGGCAGAGGAGACGATGTTACCGCCCCGGACCGTCCGCTACGCGCTCAATCGACTGGAGGACGTCGGCGTCGTCGACTCGCGGTTCTCCTTCTCCGACGCGCGAAAGCGGATCTACGCCCTCTCGGTCGAGTAGGGCCCGCAGGACAACGTTGATTAGTTGTCCTTTCGACTGTTCTCGTATGCAGGTCGCCCTGATAGGCGTCGGCCAGGCTGGCGGGAAGGTCAGCCAGGCCCTCGCCGAATTCGACTACCAGATGGGGTTCGACGCCATCTGTGGTGCGGTAGCGGTCAACACTGCACGTGCAGACCTCCAGAACCTCGATATCGACACGATACTGATCGGCCAGGACCGCGTGAAGGGTCACGGCGTCGGCGGTGACAACGAACTCGGCGCCCAGATCATGCAGGAGAACGCCACCGAGGTGATGGACGACCTCGGCGGCCGCCTGACGACCGAAGCCGAGGCTATCTTCGTCGTCGCCGGTCTGGGCGGCGGCACCGGTTCCGGTGGCGCGCCGATGCTCACCCGGGAACTCAAGCGCATCTACGACATCCCCGTCTACGTGCTCGGCATCCTCCCCGGCCGTGACGAGGGAGCACTGTACCAGATCAACGCCGGCCGGTCACTGAAGACCTGTGCCCGCGAGGCCGACGCCCTCCTCCTCGTGGACAACGACGCCTGGCGATCCAGCGGAGACAGTGTCGCCGCCGGCTACGAACGCATCAACGACGCTATCTCCCAGCGCGTCGGCCTCCTGTTGGCCTCCGGCGAGGCCGTCGAGGGGGTCGGTGAGAGCGTCGTCGACTCCTCGGAGATCATCAACACGCTCCGTGGCGGCGGCATCGCCGCGCTGGGCTACGCCAGCGCACCGGCCAGCGAGGATGCCGGCGAGAACATCAACGCGATCACGAGTGTCACACGGTCGGCACTGCTGTCGAGCATGAGCCTCCCGAACGCCGTCGAAGCGGAGTCGGCGCTGCTGGTCATCGCCGGCGACCCCGAACGCCTCTCCCGGAAGGGGATCGAACGGGCACGGCGCTGGCTCGAGGACGAGACCGGCAGCATGGAGGTCCGTGGCGGTGATTTCCCGCTGGATTCGGACAAGATCGCCGCGCTCGTCCTGCTCTCGGGCGTCGAACGCTCGACGCGCGTCGACGAGTTCATGGAGCGCGCCAGTGAGGCCGCCGCACAGGAGGCCAACACCACCGACGTCGACGAGTACGCCTCCGACGACCTCGACAGTCTGATGTAGCGGTCGTCAGGCGTGGCTACCGCAACGACTCGGTGCCCGCGTCCTCCGTCCCGGCCAGCCCCGCGTCGGTGATACGGAACTGGGCGGTCCCGCCGGCCGGTTTCGCACGGTGTTTCTCCAGCGTCGCCCGGCGGTTCCCGCCACGGAACCGCTCCAGTCGGAGGATGGCACCCGACCAGTGGTTCAGCGTGTGCCCGCCCAGCGCCGACGAGCGGTCGCTGTCCGGGTCGGTGAAGACCTGGTTCGTAAAGAGGACGGCCAGGTCGTGTTTGCGGGCCAGCGAGAGCAGGTGCGTGATCTGGCGGGCGACGTCCCGCAACGTCTCGCCGCCGTCACCGTCGTCCCTGCGGAGCCGGTAGAACCCCGTCGCGCTGTCGACGACGATCAGTTCGACCTCGTCGGCGAACTCCGCTGCGTCCTGGACGGCCTCGCTCTGCTCGTCGTAGTCCAGCGCCTCGGTGACGATGAGCCGCCCAGCGAGGTCGTCGACGGTCTGGTCGGTCCCGTCGGTGCGGCCCGCCGCGATCTGTTCCATCCGGGCCGCCGAGAGCCCTTCCGTGTCGATGTAGAGAGCCACGTCGCCCGCGGCCGCGACCTCGATGGCCGCAGACAGCGCGAGGTTCGTCTTGCCGGCCGCTGGCGGACCGTACACCTGTGTGACGGCCCCCCGTTCTAGCCCCCCGTCCAGCAGGCTGTCGACCGGCTCGCAGCCGGTCGAGACGTAATCGCTCACGGACATGGGTTGGTCGTGTCCGGATAAAAACGCTCGCAACTCTCACCCGTAGTGTTTAGGTACGCAAATTCGACTACAAACAGCCAGAAAGCCCCGGCTGGCTGAACTCGGGGGCCTCGCTGCGCTCCAGTAGGTGCTTGCGTCGGCCGCCATCGTTCAGCCAGCCGCCCCTTTCAGCCCCACCCGTAGCCGGTTGGTCAACCGAGCTGGGTGGGGCTGAAAGGGGCCGCGTTCTCGGCGAACCCCGACGACGCAAGCACCTACTGGAGCGCAGCGAGTCGCGGGAGCCGAGAACGCGGGGGCTTTCTGGCTCTGGGAACTCTTGACTGCTACAGTAAACACCACTTCTCACTCGCGCCGCGGGAGAAAGCGGTCGATGGTCGCGACGACGGCCTCGACGTCGTCGATCTCGTCGCGGGCGAACCGCATGTCGAGGTCCCACCGGCGGTGCAGCACGATACCGTCGTCTGTCGTGCTGTAGGACTCGAAGCGGTCCCACGTGTATACTGTTCTCCCGAACGCGATGGAGCGGCCGACCCCGGCGTCGCTGAGCGTGTACGTGTGGGCGTTCGTCCGGTTGAACGGCATCGTCGAGACCGGCAACAGGAGCTGCCCGACGATCACGAGCCAGCCGACGTGTTCGAACCAGAACACTGCGCCCAGACACGCCAGGCCCAGGACGAACACCGGTGCCATCGTTAGGACGAGCCGGTTCCGTGCGCGGTCGGGCCAGCCGGCGGTGAACGACTCGTACTCGGTCGCACCGGCCAGCACGGTGTCGGTGTAACGGGACCGCGCGACGAACACGAGCGCTGCGCCCGGCACCACCGCCGCGATGGCTCCGAAGAAGAACGCGACGAGCGCGACGACGCCGAACGTCGGGGCCAGCAACAGCGACCCAAGACCGTAGACGCCTGCGAGCGCCGCGGGCAGCCAGCGCACCCGAGAGCTCCCGAGCCGAACTGCGAGCGCCGTCCGGCGCCAGGTCGCCAGCCAGCCGAGCGTGGTGACTGCCGCGAGGGTCAGGATACCGACGCCGTAGAGGGCGCCTGCGTCGCCGATGCCGCCCTGGACGACGGCCGCCAGTACCGGCGCTGTTGCCAGCAGTCCGAGGTAGAACCCCAGCGCGAGTGCGAACGCGCCGTCGGTGGTCCGTTCGGCGCGGTCGAGGGCGACTGTAGACATCTGTCCGGAAGCTCTCACCCAGAATATAAAAACCGGTCGACCTGTCTGAGATCACGTCTCCACGTGTCGGGCGAGCACCGCTTCGACGGTTTCGGGGTCCTCCAGATCGTCGAGTGCGAACCGCAGGTCGACGTACCAAGGGCGATGCAACACGAGCGCGTCCGTCGTTCGCGAGTACCCCTCGAAGTCCGACCAGGGGCGGAGCGTGCACGCGGCCGTCGTCTCGACGGCCAGTCCTGCCGTCGTCGCTTCGTACCGCAGCGGCCGGCCGATCAGGAGACAGCCCGTGCCTGTCCAGAACAGCAACTGGGCCGTGTGTTCGATGATTCCTGACCGCGCGACCGCACCGACGGCTAGACTGGCTAGCCCGACCGTGACACCGACGGCTCGAACCAGGCGTCTTGTCCTGTCCGGCCACCTCGCTCGCCAGCGTGCTCGAACGTCCAGGCCAGCGGTCACGGATCGGGTATATCTGGTCCGGGACATCGTGACCAGCACGAATCCCACCATTCCTACCGCGGCCCCGGTGACGAACACGAGGATGGTGTAGCCCCTCGTGCCACCCGCCAGTACGAAGTAGGTGGGCAGTGCGACGACGATTCCTGGAACGGTAGTGAGCCAGCGAGCACGCGTCCCGCCGAGACGGACTGCGGTCGCCGGCCGACGCCTGGTGGCGAGCCAGCCTGCGGGAACGAAAACGAGTCCGGGCGCGAGGAGGACCAGCGCGAACGTCGTCGAATCGAGCGGTCGCTGTGGCCACAGAGCCAGCGTCGCGGCGGTCGCAGCGAGCGACCACGCGTAGAGGCCGAGTGCGACGCCGAACCGCAGGTCGGTAGCTTCGGCTCGATCGATGGAGGGAACCGGCATTGAACGGACGTCTCGACGGGCAGAAATAAAGGGTTCCGTTGCTCCCTCGCCGACGCCGGCACGCGTAAGTGGATTCCCGGTCAACTACGGGCGTGATCGTCGTCGCGACGGAGGACTTCGAGGTGTACCACGGCGTGGTCAACGAGCTCCGGGACCGTGGGACGGAATTCACTACAATCGAGCCGGGCGACACCTGGCCCGAGGACACGGCGGTGGCAGTTATCGCGGCGGGCGAACGGGTCGAGGTCCCCGAGGGCGTCCCGGTGGTCCAGGCGGACCCCGAGGAACCGCGACGAGCCGTCGAGGAGGTCATGGCGACACTTCGGGGCGAGGGCGGCCGGACCGTCGTCGGTATCGACCCTGGCGAGCGACCGGGTATCGCCGTCCTCCACGGCGAGATGGTCGTCGCGGCGTTCCAGGTCCCCGCCGCGGAGGCGCCAGAGGTCGTCAGCCGCGAGGTCGCGGACGCCGTCGAGCCCGTGGTCCGCATCGGCGACGGCGCCCGACTCGTGGGCTCACGACTCGTCGACGACATCGAGGACGTCCCCATCGAACTGGTCGACGAAACTGGGACGACGCCGTATCTCGGAACCGGCGCCCGCGGGATGGGCGACGTGCTCGCAGCAGTGAACATCGCTCGACTGGCGGGCGAGGAGATACAGAGCCGCGACATCGACCCGACCGCCGGCGAACTCCAGCGCATCAAGGACCGCTCGCGCGAGGAGAGCGATACCAATCGTGCTATCGGCGATACGCTGGCCCGACGGGTCGCGGTCGGCGAGTTGACCATCGCCGAGGCGCTGGCGGAACACCGCGACGACGCGGCCGACGAGGCGTGATCAGTCCCGGACCGCTCGCTCGGCTCGGTCCATCACCGAGCGAATCGACAGGCCCGTCGCTTCGGCGACGGCGACGGTGTCGTCGTACTCGGCACTGACGTCGAAGACCGAGCCCTCGGCGTCGCTGGCGACCTTCACGTCGACCGCGTAGGTCTCGCCGTCGATCTCGACGTCCGCCGACACTATCTCGCGATCGGCCACCCAGCGGTGACCGGCGCCGTGTTCGCGGACACCCAGCGTCCCGGTTTCGGTGGCGAGGCGGCGAGCGACCCGCTGGGCGTCCTCGGGCTTGCAGATAACCTTCACGAGGTGGCCCGGTCGGGACTTCTTCATCGTGGCCGGGAGGATCGAGACGTCCCTGGCACCCGCCTCGGCCAGCGAGCGCTGGAGGTCCCCGAGTACCTCCGGCGGGACGTCGTCGACGTTCGTCTCCAGGACGGTGATCTCGTCGCGCCGGAGGCGACCCTCGTCGTCGCCGACCGTCGCACGCAGGACGTTGGGTCGCTCCTCGAAGTCGTGTCCGCCTGCACCGTAGCCCGACTGCTCGATCCGGAGCGAGGGCAGCGACGGGACGCCGTCTGCGAGGTGTGCCAGTATCGCGGCGCCGGTCGGGGTCAGGAGCTCTTCGTCGATGGGGCCTCCCTGGAGCGACCAGTCCGCTCGCTCGGCGATCTCGACGACGGCGGGCGTCGGCACGGGGTAAGTGCCGTGGCTCATCTCGACGGTGCCGCCGCCGGCCGACAGCGGCGTCGTCACGACGCGCTCGACGTCGAGGTCGTCCAGAAGGAGGCAGGCACCGACCACGTCCGCGATGGCGTCGTCGGCACCGACCTCGTGGAAGTGGGTCTCGGCGAGGTCGGTCCCGTGGACGGCCGCCTCGGCCTCCCCGAGGATCTCGAAGATGGCGAGTGCGTCCGATTCGACAGTCGACGGGAGGTCCATCCCCGCGACGATGTCGACGACCTCCTCGTAGTGTCGGTGCGGGCCGTGGCCTTCGGCGTGCGTGTGGTCGTGGCCGTGAGCATCGTCGTCCGGCCTCTCGTCCAGTAACACCTCGACGCGGGTGGCGCTGATCCCACTGCGGTCGACCGTCGAGACGGCGTACTCGACGCTGAGGCTGTCGATGACCGGGGCCAGCGCGCTCCGGTCGGCGCCGGCAGCCAGGAGGGCGCCCAGAACCATGTCGCCGGCGGCGCCGGTCCGGCCGTCGAAAGCGAGTGTTCGCATAGCTCGACCCTCGCTCCGGGCAGTAAAAAGCCCTCATACTACCGGCTATAAGCATGTGAAGATTTTTGCCACCCCAGAGTGGCAAAATCCTTCACGAAGTGATAGCCTGCAGTATCAGGAACGGCGGACGATGTGGACGTCGTAGGCGTCGTCGACCGCGGCCTCGCCGATGGGGACGACGATGTTGTCCGCGTCGTCGCTCCCGAGGAAGACGACCGTCGCGTCGACGTCGCGGGCGACGCGTTTCACCATCTCGGAGAGTTCGCTGGCCGACTGTGCGCTGACGTCGTCGTAACGCAATTCGGCGTCGTCGGTCGTCTCCTCGATCTTCCGGCGGAGGTCGCTTGCCGCCGTCTCGACCGCGAAATCCTCGTCGGGATCGACGCGGCGGCGTCGCTCGACGTAGTCCGCGCCGGTCGGGATGAAACTGACGGCGACGACGTCGGTGTCCATGGCGGCGGCGTAGGTGACCGCGCGGTCGAGTGCTGCCTCTGCGAGCGGCGATCCGTCGAAGGGGACGAGAAAGACCATATCCCCGGTATCGCACCCAGCCTTATCAATCACGGCGATGGCGGCAGCCGTCGGTGGCTTTCGGGCGGCTGTGGGGGTGACCCTCACACGACCGCAACCGGCATCACTGCTGCCCAGCGAACGGCGTGTATGTCGACGATACTGGACTCTACCCCCGAAGCTGTCGAGACTGCCGCGCAGTGCATCCGCGACGGCGGCGTCGTGGTCGCGCCGAGCGACACCAACATGGCGCTGACCGTCGATCCGCACGATGCCGATGCCATCGAGCGTGTCTACGACATCAAGGACCGCCCGAGGCACAAGCCACTGACGCTGTTCGTGCGTGATCCCGACGACTGGCGACGGTTCGGGACCCACCCTGATCCGGCGGTCGTCGACGCGCTGGCCGACGCGTTCTGGCCGGGGCCGTTGAACATCGTCCTCGAAGCGGCCGATGGCGACCGCCACGACCGACTCTCGATGGACGGCACCGTCTCTATCGGCTGTCTCTCGAACCCCGTCTGGCGCGATCTGGCCGCGGCCGTCGACGGGCCGCTGGCGATGACCTCGGCCAACCAGTCCGGCACCGTCGACGACGACACGCTCGTGACGGTCGAGACTGCCATCGAACACGTGGGGGAGGCCGTCGACTACGTCCTCGCGGGGGAACCACAGGGGACGACCCGCGCGTCGACCATCCTCTCGCTGGCGGCCGGGGACGAGGGGGACGCGACGGTACTCCGACGGGGCGATATCGACGCGAAAGCGGTCGAGAACGCCGCGCCGTTGCGCGTCGACTGAACTGTGGTAGCACGCCACATAAAAACCCGTCGCCACGCGATTTGCCCGCCGGTAGCATAAAGCATATCTCCCGGGATACCCGAGTTCTCTCTACCTTCACTCTACTATGAACGAAGTCCAACTGGAAGTGGCGAAAGCGTACCCGAACGACTCGGGGCGCGGGATCGCCCGGCTCGACCCCGATACGCTGTTGCATCTCAAGCTCTCGCCCGGCGACATCATCGAGATCGAGGGGAGTGATACCACCGCGGCCAAGGTCTGGCGCGCGGACCGGCAGGACTGGAACACCGACACCGTCCGCATCGACGGCTTCACGCGACAGAATGCCGACGTGGGCATCGGCGAACGCGTGACCATCCGGAAGGCCGACGCCGAGAAGGCGGACAAGCTCGTTCTGGCACCTCCGGAGGAGGCGTCGGTGCAGTTCGGCTCCGACGCGGCCGGCATGGTCAAACGGCAGATCCTCAAGCGACCGGTCGTCGAGCGCGACATCGTCCCGGTGATGTCCTCGACGAACCACCCGTTCATGCGCTCGCCCGGCCAGGCCATCCCCCTGATCGCCGTCGAGACCGAACCGGAGGGCGTCTGTCTCATCACCGAGGACACCGAGGTCGAACTCCGCGAGGAACCGATCTCGGGCTTCGAGAAGACCGGCGGCGGCATCACCTACGAGGACATCGGTGGGCTCCAGAACGAGATCCAGCGGGTCCGCGAGATGGTCGAGTTGCCGATGAAACATCCCCAGATCTTCAAGAAACTCGGCATCGAGCCACCACAGGGGGTGCTGTTGCATGGCCCACCCGGCACGGGCAAGACCCTGCTGGCGAAGGCCGTCGCCAACGAGACCTCGGCCAGTTTCTTCTCTATCGCCGGGCCGGAGATCATCTCGAAGTACTACGGGGAGAGCGAACAGCAGCTACGTGAGATCTTCGAGGACGCCAGCGAAGAGGCGCCCTCGATCATCTTCATCGACGAACTGGACTCCATCGCACCGAAACGCGAAGACGTCACCGGCGAGGTCGAGCGCCGGGTCGTCGCGCAACTGCTGACGATGATGGACGGCCTCGAATCGCGGGGCCAGGTCATCGTCATCGCTGCGACCAACCGTGTCGACAGCGTCGATCCCGCACTCCGGCGCCCCGGCCGGTTCGACCGCGAGATCGAGATCGGCGTCCCGGACGAGGTCGGCCGCGAGGAGATCCTCCAGATCCACACCCGCGGGATGCCCCTCTCGGACGACGTCAACCTCGCGAAGATGGCGACCGAGACCCACGGCTTCGTCGGTGCCGACATCGAGAGCCTGACCAAGGAGGCCGCGATGAAGGCCCTGCGACGCTACCTCCCGGAGATCGACCTGGACGAGGAGGACATCCCGCCGAGCCTCATCGACCGGATGATCATCAAGCGCGAGGACTTCAAGGGCGCGCTCAACGAGGTGAGTCCAAGCGCCATGCGGGAGGTCCTCGTCGAGTTGCCGAAGGTCTCCTGGGACAGCGTCGGCGGCCTGGAGGAGGCCAAACAGGAGGTCCAGGAGGCCGTCGAGTGGCCGATGAACTCCCCCGAGAAGTTCGAGCGCATGGGCGTCACGCCACCGTCGGGTGTGCTGCTGTACGGGCCACCCGGCACCGGCAAGACGCTGATGGCGAAAGCCGTCGCCAACGAGACCGACGCCAACTTCATCTCGGTCCGTGGCCCGCAACTGCTCAGCAAGTGGGTCGGTGAGAGCGAGAAGGCCATCCGCCAGACCTTCCGGAAGGCCCGGCAGGTCGCGCCGACGGTGATCTTCTTCGACGAACTCGACTCGCTGGCACCCGGACGCGGCGGCGACATGGGCTCGAACGTCTCCGAGCGCGTCGTCAACCAACTGTTGACCGAACTCGACGGCCTCGAAGAGATGGAGGACGTCATGGTCATCGGCGCCACCAACCGGCCGGACATGATCGACCCGGCGCTGATCCGCTCGGGCCGGTTCGACCGCCTGGTGATGATCGGCGAACCGGACATCGAGGGTCGCGAGCAGATCCTCAAGATCCACACGGACGATACGCCGCTCTCGCCGGACGTCAGCCTGCGTGAACTGGCCGAGATCAGTGACGGCTTCGTCGGCTCCGATCTGGAGTCGATCGCCCGCGAAGCGGCCATCGAGGCCCTGCGCGAGGCCGACGACGCCGAAGAGGTCGAGATGCGTCACTTCCGGCAGGCCATGGACAACGTCCGTCCGACCGTGACCGACGACATCCGCGAATATTACGAGCGCATGGAGGAGGACTTCAAGGGTGGCGGCTCCAGTCCACAGCAGCGCCGTGGCGGCAGCGGTCGCATCGGCTTCCAGTAGCCCGTCGGCTGTCTCTCGTGTTTCCTAGGCTTCGATCGCGTCCCGCCAGCGGAACGTATCCGTGTACTGTGTGAACCGTTCGATTCTCCCGTCGGCGATGTCGTGGACGTGTGCGAACTGGGCCGTCAGATCCGTTCCAGTCGCGGTCGCTGTGCCCGTCGCTCGACCGAGGACGACCATCGTGTCCCCTGCCTCGACGATCCGTTCGATCGTCAGTTCGAGGTCGTCCAGTTGCGACAGCGTGGGTCAGAAGACGTCCTCGACCACGGCATCGACGCCCCGATGTGTTCCGCCGAACGTCAGGCCGTCCGGTTCGATCCATTCGATGTCGTCGGCCATGAAACTCCTCACTGTCTCGATATCGCCGTCGTTGAATGCCTGGTAAGCTCGTTCGACGAGTTCACGGTTCGAGTCTATCTGCGGTTGTGACATGTTTGCACACCAGCAAGACGTTCGCCGGGGAGAGAAATATAGACGTATTATCATTTGCTGGCGGGATAACCGCCACTCTGCCGGTCGGACCTGAACTGGTATTCAGTCCTTGGTAACCGATCTATCCGCCAAGCGCCTGCTGGAGAGTCGCTCATCGGTTCCCGCGGTGTAGACCATGGAACTGGCGCACTCAACAGCTAGCTGGATTCCCGTCGGTCCCGTCGACCCGCGTGTTGTCGCCCTGGACGGTGTTCTGGCAGACGAGGCTGTTCGCCTGTGCCTGGGCGGTCGTCTCGCCGTTGACGTCGTCCGGGGTCCCGGTCACGAACTCGATGCCGTAGGAGCCGCTGTAGTCAGCGACGTCGTTACCAGTCGCCGCGACCACGTCGCCGCTTCCGGTGTAGAACCACATCCCCTGAGCGCTGGTCCGGCGGACCGTGTTGTCGGAGATAGTGGCCGTGTCTCCGGCACCGATCCGGCCGCTGATCGGGCCGCCCCGGACAGTCAGGCCCGTCACCGTGATACCGTCGACGTCGTTGACCCTGAGGTTGGCGTTCGAGCCCCGGCCATCGCGGACGAGTGTGCTGTCGGTGACAGTGGTGTCGGGTGCGTCGAGCGCGACGAGTTCCTCGCCGCTGCCGATACTGGAGCCGCCATCCACGCGGACGCCGTCGAGGGTCGCCCCCGCCGCGTCGACAGTGATTCCCGTCTCCGAAAGGGAGCCACTCCCGACCTCGATTGTCGCCGGGTTCGAGGGGTCCTGTGACGTGATCGTCACGTCCTTGTCGACCGTGATGGTGGCGTCGCTGTCGTACGTCTCGCCGCTCTCCAGCCTGATGGTGTCGCCCGGGCTCGCGTTGTCGATGGCCGTCTGGACCGACTCGGTCGGCGCGAGATTCGCCGGTGGCGTGCTCGCACCGGTCGCGTCCGTCGGGATCTCGTACTCCCGCAGGACGAACGACTCCTCGGAGTCGGGGTTGACCCACACGATCGCGACGGTGTCGCCCTCGGCGAAGTCGAAGCCGACCGAGATGTCGCCGGTGGCCGATCCGTGACCGTCGTCGACCGTCACGGTGTCGCCGGCGCTGACCGGGAAACTCGCGACCGCGCTCCCGCTCTGGCCGGCCCACTGTTCTCGCACGGTGTCACCGTCGGCGTCCCGGAGCTGGATCGCCAGTGCCAGGGTGTTGCCGTCGGTGAACTGGTCGCCGTTCTCGTGGGCGACGGTCAGCGTGCCGTTCTGTGCGTCGTAGTCGAACGCGAAGGTCGCCTGAGGGGCCGGCGACCCGGTCCCGCTGAGGAACGCGAACGCGGTCACGGCGACGACACTCGAGAGAATCACGACGACGGCGACCATCAGGATGTTGGAGATAACTGGTGAGACAGCGCGGTCGAGCGGGGAATCGGCAGACGACATCGGTACCTATCTCTCGTTCAGTGGGTCGGATGTAAAAGCAGTCGGACGAACTCGGCGACTGATACCCAGTTCGTCGAGGCCGACTCACCCGCGAGGATGGACCGTCGCCGATATCGTCTGTTCCGGACGGAGTGCGATGGTCGGTCGGAAGGAGAGCGGTTCGTCGACGGCGACGTCGAGATCGACGTGGCCGACCATCGTCGCCAGTGCCAGCGTCAACTCCACGCGGGCGAACTCCATCCCGATGCAGTATCTGGGGCCGCCACTGAACGGGAAGTAGGCGTACTCGGGCCTGTCGGCGGCCCGGTCCCAGCGGTCCGGGTCGAACCGCTCGGGGGCGTCCCAGTACCGCTCGTCGCGGTGGGGGACCCACTGGGGGATCAGGACCTGTGCGCCCGCTGGCAGGTCGTACTCGCCGAGCGTCACCGGATCAAGGGTCTGGCGATTGATCCCCATCGTCGGCGGATAGAGCCGGAGCGTCTCCCTGACGACGTTCCGGGTCCGGGACAGGGATTCGTAGGCTGTTCCGTCGGGTATCGGTCCGTCGACCACGTCGTCGTACTCTGCCCGGAGTGACGCGGCGACCTCGGGATGGTCGCTCAGGAGATACCAGACGTAGGTCAGCGCCAGGCCGGGCGATTCGTGGCCGGCCAGCAGGAGACCGACGACGTTGTGGCGGACCTCCTGGGCGGAGAGCGTGCCGGCCTCGCGTGCAGCGAGCAGGCGCGTGCACACGTCGCCCCCACCCGTATCGGGGTCTTTCTCGTCCAGGATCCCAGCCACATAGTCGTCGAGGGCAGCCACGGAGCGCTCGAAGCGCCGGTCGGTCGGCGTCGGCACCCAGTCCGGGAGCAACTGTCCCGGCCGCCCGAAGTCGGCACGGTCGACCAGGGCGTCCGAGGCCGCCAGGACGGCCGCTTCGTCGCCACTGGCGTCGACACCCAGCAGCGCGTCGGCCAGCAACTGGACGGTCAACCGTCGCATCTCGTGGTGGAGGTCGACGTCGGCGCCGGCGTCCCACCGCTCGACGAACGACGCCGTCGTCGGCCCGAACCGGTCGGCGTACCGGTCGAGCGCGTCTCTGGCGAAGGCGGGCCGGAGCGCGTTACGGAGACGGTGCCATCGCTCGCCCGTCGTGGTTGTGATCGCGTGGTCCTCGACGCCCTCGAAGGAGTCCCGCTGTGCTGGTCCGATGGAGAACCGCTCGTGTTTCTCGACGAGGACCTGCTCGATCAGTTCGGGATCGGTCAACAGATACATCGACTCGCCGGGGATCCGGAGCCGGACGAGCCCGCCCCGTGTAGCCCACTGTTCCATGGCGGTCACCGGGTCGCGGGCGAACGAGAACGCGTTGCCCACTATCGGCAAGCCGTCGACGGTCGGTGGTGCTCTCGTATCGGCCATACCTGTTCTTTCGGTGTCGACGCCCGTAGCGCTACCCTGCCGCATCCGAACCGGTTTTATGTCGGTCGCGACGCGACGTTCGAACGGGATGCGGTACGTCACCGTGGTCATGTACCCGGACCCGGCGGAGCTCCACCCCGTGGAGCGGCAACTGGCCGAGGACCCGGCGGTCCAGCGCCGGGCGATCCACGAGGTCAAGGAACTCGACGACGGCACCATCGCCCTCCTGGCGGAGGTGTCGGGCGACCTCGATCGGTACCGGGAGATCATGGAGACGACGGCGTCGGTCCACGAGTTCGCCGTCTCCGGTGACGAGTCGGGGTACTGCTACAGCCGCGTCGACCCGACGCCGCTGACCAGACGCCTCATGGGAAGCAACCAGGCCGAGGACTTCGTCGTGCAGATGCCCATCGAGTACACCGAGGACGGTGGCCAGCGTGTCACGCTCGTGGGCCGCGAGACGGACTTCGCGGGACAACCCATGGATCTGCCGGACACCGTCGACATCGAACTGGAGTCGACTGGGCCGTACTACCCGGAAGCAGAGGGCGTCTTCGCGGACCTGACCGACAGGCAGCGCGAGGTCCTGGAGGTGGCACTCAGGCTCGGCTACTACGAGCAGCCACGCCAGGCGACACAGGACGCGATCGCGAGAGAGGTCGGCGTCGAACCCGGAACGGTCGGCAAGCACCTCCGGGCAGTCGAGTCGAAGGTGTTCTCGAAGTACGTCCGGTGAACCGGCGCCCCGCAGAGGTACCACGGCGTCGCCGACAGAGTCCGGTGGGCGAACGTTTTTCACCCGAACGCCGAATACGGAGACGGAATCTCCCGTATGTCCGACGCCATCGAACGCGCCCTCCACAGCGCCCTCCCCGACCGTACCGTCGAGACGATCGATCCACAGACGACCCGTCCCGGTAACGAAACGGCGTTCGTGACGTTCTCGGACGGTGACCCGGTCTATGTGAAGACCACGACCGAGACAACGAGGCGACTCCGACGCGAGATCGCGGCGATCCGCTACGCCGGGACTCACTGCAGAGTCGGGACGCCGGCGATAGTGGCCGCCGACCCAGCAGCTGACCCGCCGTATCTGCTCACCGAACCGCTGTCCGGGACGCTGTTCAACGACAGGTGGACCGAGGGCGGTGACCGGGAGCCGCTACTTCGCAGTCTCGGTACAGTCGTCGCCGGCGTCCACGATGCGAGGTTCGATCGTCCGGGTGTCGTCACCGGCGGTGACGCCGACGCCCTCACGGTGCGGGAGGGAACCTGGACCGAGACGCTGTGCCGGACCATCGAAGCGCGAGCGGACGACTGGCTCCCCGAGCGGTTCGCGGACATGCCCGAACGACTCGTCGAGACTGTCCGCGAGGTCGACCCTACGCTCGAAGGCTCACCGACACTCCTCCACGGGGATCCCAGTCGGATCAACGTCCATCTCGACCCTGCAGGACTGCTCGACTGGGAGCGCGCTCTCGTCGGCGACCCGGCCTTCGGGCTGGTCGACGCGATGTTCCACCACACCGGACAGCCGGACGTCTCCGAGACCGAACAGTCGGCCCTCGACGATGCGCTGCTAGAGGGCTACCGGGAGCGAGCGGGAGCGCTCCCGCCTGGGTTCGAGCGGTACGAATCGCTCTACCGGGCCGTCTCGTATCTTCTGGTCCCGCAGGCGTTCGACGACTGGTCGGCCGACGCCGAGGCGCCGGCTGACGAACTGGCTGCTGACGTTCGGGCGGAGTTCGACAGGAGACTCACGGCCGCTCGCGAGCCGACAACGGCGGACCCATCACAGTCGTAAGCGGGAGAGAACGAGAGAGACCCGGCTACAGCTCGCCGAGCTTCCGCAGCAGCTGGCCGCGGTACTCCTCGTCGGCCTGGACGCCCTTCAGTTCGAGGACGTTCCGTTCGAGTTTGTCGAGCGCGACGTTGAACGCCGTCTCGGCGCCGTAGCCCTCGCCGGAGCCGGCGGCCTGGCCCTTGTTGGTCCGGAGCCGGATCTGGCACTGGATCAGCGGGGTGCCACGGAGTTTCTCCTTGTGCTCGTGGAACCGGACGTGGGCGTGCTGGACCTGCATCGCCTGGTACTTGTCGGCGACGTCCTGGATGGACTGGCGGATGTCCTCGCGGCTGATCGTATCGAGAAGGTTGATGTTGGTGATCTGGACGTCCATGTGTTCCTCCTCGGTGTAGGTCAGCGCACGTAGGACGTCGGTCTTGGTGACGATCCCGGCGACGTGGGTATCGTCGTTCTCGGGCGTGACCACGAGGCCGGCGAAGTCGTGTTCGAGCATCCGCGCGACGGCGTCCCGGACGGACTCGTCGAGGGTCGTGGTCGCGACCGGACTGGACATGACGTCGTAGACTGGCAGGTCGAGAATTCGCTCGATCTCACCGGCACGGTCGCCTCTGGTGGCTTTGTTCATGTCCCGGACGACGACGTCGACGATGTCGTGACGGGTCGTCATGCCGGAGAGCTGGTCGTCGCCGTCCAGCACCGGCAGCCGGGAGATGCCGTTCTTCCGCAGGAGGTTGACAACCTGGCCGACGTTGGTGTCCTCCTCGACCGTGATGACGTCCTGGGTGTAGATCTGCTCGACGGTGAGGGCGTCGAGATTTTCGAGGACCGCTTCGAGGATGGCGTCCTCGGTGATGATCCCCCAGAGGGTCTCTCCCTCGAAGACGGGTGCAAGCTTGGTCCCGCCCTCGACGAGCACGCGAGCGACCTTCCGCACGTCGTCGGTCCGCGCGACTTTGGGCGCCGTGCTCGTCATCGCCCCCGCTTTCGCGTTGTCCTCCACGTGGGACTGGACCAACTGTTTCTGCGTGATGACGCCAGCGTAGGCACCGTCCTCGGTGACGATGATGCCCTTGGGGTTCTCGCGCTCGAAGATAGACCGAACCTTCCCGAGGCGCTTGTTGGCGTCGACCTCGACAAACTCTCTGGTGGCGATATCAGCAATATCCATCGTGCTTCACACCGCGGAGGTTCGACGTGAAGGGTTATCAAGCTTGGTTCGGTTCCCGGCAAGGGAGACCTCCGGATAGGTTTTTGCACCGTCAATACGTCCGTGGAATATGCTTCCGGATATCGGTGTGTTCGGCCCCTACACATACCTCGTCACCGAGGTCCTCTGGGGGAGCGTCGCCCTGGTCCTGCTGTGGCGGGCCGAGGCGCTCCGCAAGGCCGCCCGGACCATCGTGATTCTGTACCCGATCGCGTACGTCTGGGACTGGTATACGCTGGAAGTCGGTGTCTTCGAGATCACGCTCCGGACTGGCGTGGATCTGCTGGGGATCCCCATCGAGGAACACATCTTCATGGTCGTCGTGCCCGGATTGGTCATCGGACTCCACGAGACGATCCACGGCCAGCGTGACACTGACTCGCGAGATGTGTCAGACTCCGTATGACGCGTTTCGGTTGGAAACGCTGCTCCCTTTCTGGCACAACGCTGGAAACTACATTCTACAGAACCACCAGATAGCGCCGTGGTAATAGGAATATATACTCTCCCGTGATGTGCATACAGTCCCCACAGTATCTATTTGTAGTCTCGCCTGTATGACTCGTAACAGACATGAGCGAAGACACGTCCACCACGCATATCGAACTCTACGTCCGGTCGATGCTGCCCGACGGCGCCAACGAGCGACAGGAAGCGGTGATCGACCATCTCGAACGACTCGACGCCGACGACGAGATCGAGGGGTTCAACGTCGTGGTCTGGGGCAAACAGATCGCCCCGGAATCCGCTGCCGCTGGTACCGAGGAAGGCACGTACATCCTGAACCGGGTCGCGGAGTTCAAGCAGTGGGCCCTCTCGCACAACGTCTCCCTGGAGTCGTTCTACCAGACCACCGAGGTCGAGTCGGAGGTCACCGAGGAGGCCTACGACGCGATGGTGTTGCCCGTCATGGGTCTGGCCGAGTACCGCGACGGGGAACTCGCACACGTCGCGCCCTGCACCGAGGGAGACATCGTCCACACCATCATGGACCGACTGGAGCGCCTCGACAGCGGCCAGGAGAGCGAGATCAGCCGGAGCGCTCCGGACGCGAGCGTCGTCTAACGCCCGGCAACGAAACCCGAAATCGTCGCGTCCTGTTTCTCCGAGTATTCGTCTCGGCGACGCTGAAACCGTCTCGTGGGTTTATGAGTATCCGTACCTATCATCAGATAATGACCGGGGACGAGGGTCCCGACAGCCCTACCGAGGGCAGTGGGGACTCCCCACCACGAGAGCCAACCGTCGCGGAGACGCCGCTGGCCGAGCGGATCGAAGCGCTCCACAGGGCGGCCACGGATATCGGCGCCGCGACGACCGCGGAGGACGCCTGCCGGGAGACGATCGTCGCGGCCGCCGACATCCTCCAGTTCGAACTCTCGACGGTCGTACTCTACGAGGACGGGATGCTGGTCCCGAAAGCGATCTCCGCCGATGCCGCCGCCGACGGCGCTCGTCCGATGGAGCCAGATCAGGGGAACGCCGGCCAGACGTTCCAGACGGGGGAATCACTGATCGTCGACGACATCCACGAGAACGAGCGCTCCGACCCGTCCAGGGAGAGCTATCGATCGGTCGTCAGCGTCCCTGTCGGCGACCACGGCGTCTTTCAGGCGGTCTCCGAAGAGGTCGCCCGGTTCGACGAACAGGACCTTCGACTGGCCGAACTACTCGTCTCACACACCGGGTCGACCCTCGACCGGATCGAGCGCGAGCGTCGACTCCGGGAGAAGAACAGGCGGCTGGAGAACTTCGCCGGACTCGTGAGCCACGACCTCCGTAATCCCCTCTCGGTGGCTGCGGGCCACGCCGAACTCGCTGTGCAGACTGGCGATCTCGAACACGTCGAGACGGTCGTGGACGCCATCGAGGACATCGACGAGATGATCGACAACCTCCTCGTGCTCGCTCGTGAGGGCGACGTCGCCGGCGAGACCGAGCGGATCGACCTCGAACGGACCGTCCACGCAGTCTGGGGAGAACTGGATACGTCCGGAGCAACGCTGGACTGTGACGTGAATTGCACCGTCGACGCCACACAATCCCATCTGCGGCATCTGCTGGGGAACCTGTTCCGGAACGCCGTGGAGCACGGCTCCACGAGCAATCGGACAGGGTCCGATGACGCGGTCGAACACGCTGGCTCGACAGACGCGGAGACGACGGTAACCGTCGACGATCTGGACGACGACAGCGGGTTCTACGTCGCCGACGACGGTCCTGGTATCCCACCGGAGCACCGAGACGAGCTGTTCGAACCGGGGTACTCGACGGACGCCGATGGAACGGGCTTCGGGCTCTGTATCGTCGAGGAGGTCGGTTCCTCGCTCGGCTGGGCTGTCTCGGTGACCGAGAGCACAGACGGGGGCGCTCGGTTCGAGATCCGGACCGAGTGAGCGGCCGACCATACCGGAGATATCGAGTCTCGGCACACAGGTGATTTCGTCGCTCCGAATTGGTCGCGACAGAAGTAGTGGGTTCGGGCGTCCTGCGCGCCAGCGCAGGGCTACGGGTGAGCGGAACTCTCCCGGCGGACTCGAACCACGCCGAGATATGCTCGCTTCGGGTGTCTCGTCTACTGCAAATCCGGCCCTGGTGAAACCATCGATCGGTGATCGGTGTCGATAACCTCGCTGCATACACAGCGTAAATGCAGTAGTGAGGGAGAGCACCTCAGTAGTAACCAGCAGTTCGTTCAGTCGTAGACTGAGTTAGAAAATGTCACTACGAATTTATTACCTCGGGTATCGTTTAGACGAACGGCAAATATGCCGTGATACAGCATGTCGTCAATTACGAAACAACAAGACCAGGTGCGGTCCGAGAGATCACCCGGGGCCTCGACGGGACACGGGACCGCCCGAAGCTTCCTTGCGGCCTTCGCACTGCTCGGAATCTCGACGTTCGGCGGATTTCTGATTGTAGAAGGGTTCAGCCGGTTCCAGACGCTCGTGGGACTCGGTGATAGCTTCGCGCTAACCTTCATCATCGGCGGATCGCTCGCCACGTTCTGGTTCGCCGTCGTCGGCATCGTCTACCTTCGGTACCGACCGGTATCGATCAACTACGATCTCCGGTGGCCGACGCTCCGTGATGGCGGCTGGATCCTCGGTGGGTTGGCCGCAATCATCGTCGCGTCACTCCTCACCGAACTCGTGGTAAGTCTCTTCGGATCCGGGTCGGCGACGAACATCTCGAACGCGGCGGCGGTCGAGAACCCCGTGCTCATCTACTCGCTGTTCATCGTCGCCAACTTGCTGTTCATTGCGCCGATCGAAGAGTTCCTGTACCGCGGCGTCGTCCAGGGCCGCCTGCGTGAATCGTTCGGGGCAATCACCGCGATCTCGATCACTGCAATCGGATTCGGTCTCACGCACATCCCGAGTTACTGGTTCGGTGGTTCGGATCTCCTCTCCATCGGTGTCTGGGGGGCGGTGCTGAGCATCTCGGCGACCGGCTTCGTCCTCGGCTACGTCTACGAACGGACGAACAGCCTGCTGACGGTGAGCATCATCCACGGACTCGTCAACACCATCGGGATCGGACTAGCCCTGCTCGCGTTCCTCTGAACACACCGCCTGATCGCCCGAGTCAGACGCGACGGCCTCGACTTTAGCAGACAGGTCCCCGATCGAATCGAGCGAGCGCTGGGGCCAGGGCGTGCCCTCTGCTATGAGTTGACAGTCGAACCCGTCCGCATGAACGATTCAGTCACTCACGGGTTGGTTCGCGACAGAAATATGGGTTCGGGCGGATTTGAACCGCCGGCCTCCTCCATGTCAAGGAGGTGTCATAACCGACCTAGACCACGAACCCTCGCTGCCTCGTACACTTCTCTGTTGCCGGGGGGTATAATTGAAGGTTTCGAATTCGGTATCCGTGCGTCGTCTGTTGGTTCGACCCACACCAGCCGGATACGGCCGCCGGCCCGACAACGTTAAGTCAGTGTACGAATTTGTACATCACAACACGAAATAGTCCATTGGTGCATACTATGCAGGAGTACATCGAACGCGTCACAGACGGTGAGGACCTGACACAGGACGAGGCACGCGAGGTCGCGGGCCTGGTCTTCGAAGAAGCGACGGAGGCTCAGATCGGCGCGCTGTTGACCGCGCTCCGGGCGAAAGGCGAGACCGAGGCCGAGATCGCCGGATTCGCTCAGGGGATGCGCGACGCCGCTCGGACCATCGCACCCGAGCGGGACACGCTCGTCGACACCTGTGGAACCGGTGGGGACGACTACGACACGATCAACGTCTCGACGACGAGCGCTATCGTCGCCGCCGGGGCCGGCGTCCCCATCGCCAAGCACGGCAACTACTCGGTCTCGTCCTCGTCGGGCAGCGCGGACGTACTGGAGGTCGCCGGCGTCGACGTCGAGGCCGAGCCGCCGGCCGTCGAGGACGCTATCGAGGACGAGGGGATCGGGTTCATGCTCGCGCCGGTGTTCCACCCGGCGATGAAGGCGGTCATCGGGCCACGCAAGGAACTGGGGATGCGGACGGTGTTCAACATCCTCGGGCCGCTGACCAACCCCGCCGGCGCGGAGGCGCAGGTCCTGGGCGTCTACGACCCGGACCTCGTCCCGATCGTCGCGGAAGCACTCGCACGGATGGACGTCGACCGGGCGCTGGTCGTCCACGGCGCGGGCCTCGACGAGATCGCCATCCACGGTGAGACCACCGTCGCCGAGGTGACCGGCGACCGGATCGAGGAGTACACGATGGTCCCCGAGGACATCGGGCTGGAGACCTACGACATCGACGATGTCGCCGGTGGCTCCCCCGAGGAAAACGCCGAGGACCTGCGGGGCATCGTCGAGGGAACCGTCGACGGCGCCAAGCGGGACATCATCCTCGCGAACGCGGGCGCGGCCATCTACGTCGCCGGCGTCGCCGAGACCCACACCGAGGGCGTCGAACTGGCTCGCGAGGCCATCGACTCGGGCGACGCCGCCGCGAAACTGGAGGACCTGGTCGGGGTATGACGCGGGTCAAGATCTGTGGCGTGACGTCCGCCGAGGACCGCGACGCCGTCGTCGCGGCCGGGGCCGACGCCGTGGGCGTCATCCACGGGGTCCCGGTTGACACCCCCCGCGAGGTCGACGAGAAGACGGCCGCACACCTCGTCGAGGGCGTCCCGCCGTTCGTGACCAGTGTCCTCGTGACCATGCCGACGACCGTCCAGGCGGCCGTCCGCCGCGTCGACGCCGTCGAACCGGGTGCCGTCCAGGTCCACGACGGGCTCTCGCCGAGCGAACTGGGCGCGCTACGGCGGCGCGTCTCACAACCGGTCGTCGCCGTCGTCGACGCTGCGGCCGACGACCTCCAGGCCTACGCCGACCACGCCGACGCGTTGCTGGTCGATTCGGTCGACGCCGACGGGGCCGGCGGCACGGGCGAAACCCACGACTGGGAACGCACGCGCGACCTCGTCGCCTCGCTGGACGTTCCGGTCGTGCTCGCAGGCGGACTGACGCCCGAGAACGTCGCCACGGCCGTCGAGACCGTTCGGCCGTTCGCAGTCGACGTCGCCAGCGGTGTCGAGGCCAGCGGGGGCGTCAAAGATCACGACGCCGTCGAGCGCTTCGTCGCCGCGGCGACCGGCGTGGAGGTGGCCGCGTGACCCTCGACCGCTCGCGCGAGCAGTTCGTCGCCGACGCCGAGGCCGACCGACCCGTCGTCGTCCGCGCCGCGGCAGAACTGGACGTCGACGTCGAGCCGTTGACGGCCTACGCCGCGCTGACGGGCCGAACGACCGACGTCGACGCCGGCGACTACACCTTCCTGCTTGAGAGCGCCGAGAAGGTCGCGTCCAGCGACCCCGACGGTGCGTTCGCGCCTGATACCGACGACCGGCACGCGCGCTTCTCGTTCGTCGGCTACGACCCACGCGCTGTCGTCACCGTCACCGGCGACGACAGCGAGGTCGAGGTCTTCGACGACCGGTACGCCGACCTCGTCACGACCGACGGGGGCGACGTCGTCGACGATCTCCGGGCGGCGATGCCCGACGTCGAACTCCGGGGCTTCCCGGAGATGGACCGCCAGCATCTAGACGGTGGCCTCGTCGGCTTCCTGTCCTACGACGCCGTCTACGACCTCTGGCTGGACGAGGTCGGCCTGGACCGACCGGACTCGCGGTTCCCGGACGCCCAGTTCGTCCTGACGACGGCGACGGTCCGGTTCGACCACGTCGAGGACCGCGTCGAACTCGTGTTCACGCCGGTCGTCCGCGAGGACGAGGACGCGGGCGCCCGCTACGACGAACTCACCGCCGAGGCCGAACGCGTCGAGTCTGTCCTCTCGGACCTGGACCCGCTTGACACCGGCGGCTTCACCCAGGTCGACGAGGTGGCCGGCCCCCAGGACGAGTACGAGGACGCCGTCGAGCGAGCCAAGGAGTACGTCCTCTCGGGCGACATCTACCAGGGCGTCATCTCACGCACTCGTGAACTGTACGGCGACGTCGATCCGCTTGGCCTGTACGAGGCACTGCGGTCGGTCAACCCCTCGCCGTACATGTACCTGCTCGGGTACGACGACCTGACTATCGTCGGCGCCAGCCCCGAGACGCTGGTCTCGGTGGCCGGCGACCGCGTCGTCTCGAACCCCATCGCGGGCACCTGTCCGCGCGGGAACTCCCCGGTCGAGGACCGCCGGCTGGCCGGCGAGATGCTCGCCGACGACAAGGAACGGGCCGAACACACGATGCTGGTCGACCTGGCGCGCAACGACGTTCGCCGGGTCTCCGAACCAGGCTCGGTCCGGGTCGACGAGTTCATGAACGTCCTCAAGTACAGCCACGTCCAGCACATCGAGTCGACGGTCACGGGGACGATGGACGAGGCGGCCGACGCCTTCGATGCTGCACGGGCGACGTTCCCGGCGGGCACGCTCTCGGGCGCCCCGAAGATCCGCGCGATGGAGATCATCGACGAACTGGAACTGTCGCCACGGGGCCCCTACGGCGGCGGCGTCGGCTACTTCGACTGGGGTGGTGACACCGACTTCGCCATCGTCATCCGCTCGGCGACGATCGAGACCGACGCGCCGCTGCCCGACGCCGACGGGACCGCCGACCGCGTCACCGTTCAGGCCGGCGCGGGCATCGTCGCGGACTCGGATCCGACCAGCGAGTACGAGGAGACCGAACAGAAGATGGACGGCGTACTGGTCGCGCTGGACAGGATCCGGAACGACGACCAGGTCGAGGTCGCCCCGGAGGGAGACCGATGAGCGCGCCAGCACCCGCGGGCGAGGGCGCCGTGCCGGCGAATATGCGCGTGCTGTTCGTCGACAACTTCGACTCGTTCACGTACAATCTCGTCGAGTACGTCTCCGAACACGCAGAGACCGAGGTCGTCCGCAACACGGCCACGCTGGACGATGTCGAGGCGTTCGACCCGGACGCCATCGTCCTCTCGCCGGGACCGGGCCACCCCAAGAACGACCGCGACGTGGGCGTGACGATGGACGTCCTCCGCGAGGTCAGCCCCGAGGTTCCGACGCTGGGTGTCTGTCTCGGGCTGGAATCGGCGGTGTACGCCTACGGCGGCACCGTCGGTCGCGCCCCCGAACCGATCCACGGGAAGGCCTCGCCCATCGACCACGACGGCGAGGGCGTCTTCCGCGGGCTCGAACAGGGGTTCCAGGGTGGGCGCTACCACTCGCTGATCGCTTCGTCGGTGCCCGAGGAGTTCGTCGTCTCCGCGACGACCACGGAAGAGACCGCCGACGGGGCGACCGAACTCGTGATGGGCGTGCGCCACCGCGAGTACCCCATCGAGGCAGTGCAGTTCCACCCCGAGTCGGTGCTGACCGCCGTCGGCCACGACATCATCCGGAACTTCCTGCGGGCCGCCGAGCGGTGAGTCGTGGCTGGCGCGCCGATCAGAGGATCTGGAAGCCGAGGACGCCCAGAATCCACACCGTCGCCACGATGATGATGGCGATGACGACCAGCCGCCAGGCGACCTTCATGACGACGCGCCCGACGAGCAATACCGCCGCGATGGCGAGGAGACCGACCAGTATCGCTGGCAGCCCGGGCAGCCCACCGAGTTGTAAGAGAGAGAGCATACTAGCAAGAGGCGAGTCTGTCACAAATACTTCGTGGCTGTGTCCTGACTGGAGCGGCGTGTCCCGGCCGCACTTGCGGGGGCCCCACCCCGTTTGAGGACAGGGAGCGGCCGGTGGTCGGGACGGTCGGCGAACAATCTCCAGTCGAAACCCCCGTTCGTTTCCACTGGATGTTCGGCCCCTGTCCTGTGGTTCGGTAGGTTCCGATTTCACTTTCACCGTGGTCTGGAAGGTATTAAGAAGCGACCGACGTTGCTAGTGGTCGTACGCGCCGGCGATGCGAGCCGCGCCGTTGCACTGCCTGACGACCACCGTAGTCACTACTCTCGCATAGCTACGGAATCCGACAAAATCCGCAGACAGAAGCGTTATACGACATCCATGAGTACAGATGTGCCGCCAGAAATGACAGGAACTGGGTCAGCCGTAGATCGGGGTATCGACCGACAGACACCCGCTGTCGGGGAGACGATGAACAGATGAGCGATGCGGAACTCTCCGCCGACGAGATTTCGTTGCCGATCAAGCGCACCGAGGGGGAGACACTGGCCGACCGGCTCACCGACAACGCCTATCACAACATCCTGCCGGCCCGGTATCTCCGGAAGGACGCCGACGGCGACCTCGTCGAACAGCAGGAGGATCTGTTCGAGCGGGTCGCGAAGAACATCGCCCTGGCCGAGGCGGTCTTCGAGTCCGAGACGGAGGACGTCGACGTGACGGTGACGCCGGACCAGCTCAAGCCCGACCACCCGCGCCGTGACGAACTCGCAGAGGAGGTCTTCGGGAAGGGCACCAGCGTCGACGACGACACCGAGACCGAACTCTCGGTCTACAACGTCAACAAGTTCGCCTACGAGACGGTCGTCCCCGAACTCCCGGACGCGGTTCGCGAGCACGTCGAGGAGACCGCCGCGGAGTTTCAGGAGTCGATGGAGCAGCTCTCCTTCATGCCGAACTCGCCGACGCTGATGAACGCTGGCGACGAACTCCAGCAGCTCTCGGCCTGTTTCGTCGATTCGCCCGAGGACGACATCGACGACATCCACCAGACCGCCAAGGAGGCCGCACAGGTCTTCCAGTGTCTGACTGCCGAGACGGCCGTCCACGTCGACGGCAAAGGGACCATCTCGATCGCCGACGTCGAACCTGGCGACGAAATCTGCCAGCGTCACGACGATGGCCACCGATCCCAGACCGTCGAGGAGACACACGCCTATCACGACGCACCGGTCAACCGCGTCGAGACGGCTGCTGGTATCGAACTCACCGGCACGCCGAACCACGAACTGTTCGTCGACGGCGCATGGACCCGGATCGACGAGATCGAGGAGGGGGCGACGCTCTCCGTCTCGCTGGGCTGGCTCGCCGACATCGATGAGACCGACCAGCTTACGACCGTCGCAGCCGGTGGGCAGTGGTCCCAGAACCGCACCGTCACGAACGACGAGATTCTTGACCTCTACGCCGACGGACTCAGCGACTACGAGATTGCAGACCGACTCGATTGCTCTGCTTCGACCGTTCAGCGACGACGCGCCAACGGACTCGGTCTCGACCCCAACGGCAGCGGTGGCCGCGCTGCTGGCAGTGTTTCCTTCGATACCGACCAGTTCGAGACCCTCTACGAAGACGGTCGTTCCGACCGCGAGATGGCCAGCGAACTCGGTGTCAGTGCTGGCACTATCTGCCAGTATCGCGCCAGCCAGTCACTCGAACCCAACGGCGAACCGGTAAAGACAGTCTCTCAGCCGACGACGCTCTCTTCCGATCTAGCCGAACTCCTCGGTATGTGGGTCGGCGACGGTTCGACCCACCAGGACGGCATTCGCTTCCACCTCAGCCGTGAGGAGAACCTCGAACACGTCGACCATCTCTGCCGTCGCCTCTTCGACGAGGGTCTCGACTGGCGCTTCGAGGATGGTTGCTACGACGCGGTCCTCCATAGCCACGAAGTCAAGCGCTTCTGGCTCGCCAACTTCGGCGACGCAAAGCCCGACGCACCGACTGCGGAGATCCCAGACCAGATCTGGGCCGCCGACCACGAGACCGTCGGTGCCTTCCTCCGTGGTCTCTTCTCGACCGACGGCAGTCTCCAGAAAGACCGCTATCCGCGACACTGGAGCGCGTCCGAGGACCTCATCGACGGCGTCCAGCAACTCCTGATCGGTCTGGGAATCCCCGCCACGACCTGGGAGATCGACGACGACGAACGCGACTACTACAACGTCGGCCCGACCAGCGAACGGGGACTCACTCGCTTCGCCGAGCTGGTAGGCTTTACCGACAGCCGTGACGAGACACTTCAGTCGGAACTCGACGACGCGGCCTTCCGTGACACCACCTGTGGCACCGTCCGCGACGACGGTGTCTGGGAAGTGCCCGTCACCGCCGTCGAGGACGCCGGTACCGACACTGTTTACGATGTGACCGTCGCTGGCGACCACCAGTACGTCGCCTCCTCTGTCGTCTCACACAATAGCGGCGGTGGCATGGGCTACGCCTTCTGGCGTCTCCGCCCCTACGGTGATCAGGTCGGTTCGACTGGCGGTATCGCCTCGGGGCCGATCACCTTCATGCGGACCTACGATCAGATGTGTGAGACCATCGCCCAGGGTGGCGCTCGGCGGGGCGCCCAGATGGGCGTCATGCGCGTCTCGCACCCGGACGTCATCCAGTTCATCCACGCCAAGAACAAGGACGTCTCGCTTGCTCACACGCTGCGGCTCAACGACCCCGACGACTTCACGCACAACTCCTTCGCCGACGCGCTCGACGAGGCCCGCGAACTCATCGACGAGGACGGCAAGGTGCCCAAGCACCTCCGGAACGCCGTCGAGGGCCACCTCTCGAACTTCAACATCTCCGTCGGCGTCACGGACGCTTTCATGGACGCGCTGAAGAACGACGAGGAGTTCACCTTCACCAACCCACGGACCAACGAGCCCCACGTCGCCACCGAACAGACCGAGGAACTCTACGAGATGTTCGACCTCGGCGAGTACGTGGAGGCTGGCGAAATCCTCTCGGTGCCTGCGGACAAGCTCTGGGAACGGATCGTCGAGGGCGCCCACGAGAACGGCGAGCCCGGCGTCATCTACCTCGAACGAGTCAACAAACAGCACAGTTTCGATGTGGACAAACATCCAAATCATCGCATCTTAGCTACAAATCCCTGCGGCGAGCAACCGCTCGAGGAGTACGAAGCGTGCAACCTTGGCCATATTAATTTGTCAACGTTGGCTGCTGAAGACGCGCCGGACTGGCGCGTCTGGGAGGCCGCTCACGCCGACGAGTACGACACCGAGGCCGAGGCCGTCGCGGCGTTCCTCGAAGAAGCGGTCGACTGGGAGGAGTTCGATCGCCGCATCGCGATGGGCACCCGTTTCCTGGAGAACGTCGTCACGATGTCGGACTTCCCGGTCGACGAGATCGAACGGAAGGTCCGGGAGATGCGCAAGATCGGGCTGGGCATCATGGGACTGGCACAGCTGTACATCCAGCTGGGCATGAAGTACGGCTCGGAGACCTCCAACGAGGTCGCCCGGCAGCTGATGACCCACATCAATCACGGCTCGAAGGCCGCCTCGCACGAACTCGCACAGGAGCGGGGCTCCTTCGAGGAGTGGGACAACTCCAAGTACGCCGATCCGACCGCCTACCCCGAGTGGTTCGAACACCAGACCGGCGAGGACGCCGACGACTGGGCGGACGGCTACCCGATCCGCAACCACAACACGACGACCATCGCGCCGACCGGGACGACGTCGATGATCGGCAACACCACCGGTGGCTGTGAGCCCATCTACAACGTCGCCTACTACAAGAACGTCTCGGACGACGTCCAGGGCGACGAGATGCTCGTCGAGTTCGACGACTACTTCCTCCGGGCCCTAGAGGAGAACGACCTCGACGTCGAGGCCGTCAAGGAGGAGGCCCAGGAGCAGATGGCCAACAACGAGTTCGACGGCATCGACGGGCTCACCACGGTTCCGGACACCATCGGTGAACTGTTCGTCACGACCGGCGACCTCCCCGCGAAGGGCCACGCCGGCGTTCAGGTCGCCTGCCAGCAGGGCGTCGACTCCGCCATCTCGAAGACGGTCAACGCGCCCAACGACTCGACCGTCGACGACGCTGCCGAGGTCTTCGAGTACATCTACGACCACGGCGGCAAGGGCGTCACCTACTACCGCGACGGCACCCGCAGCAAGCAGGTGCTGACCACGCGAGCACAGAACACCGAGTTCGCCGACATGGACGCCGAGGAGATCGTCGCCCAGATCGAGGCGGTATTCGGCGGTATCGAAGGCTTCCTCGAGGACGAGGCCGTCCAGGCCGCCATCGACGACTCCGTCGAGGCCGTCCTCGACGTCGCCGACGGCGAGCAGTCCGAGTTCGCCAAGAAGCGCTCGCGCCCGGACGTCCTCCACGGCGTCACCCAGCGCATCGACACCGGCTACGGGAAACTCTACGTCAACATCAACGAGGACCCCGAGGCCGAGCGGCCGTTCGAACTGTTCGCCAACATCGGCAACTCCGGGGGCTTCACGGCTTCCTTCACCGAGGCGCTGGCCAAGACCATCTCGACGGCGCTTCGCTCGGGTGTCGATCCACGGGAGATCGCCGACGAACTGCAGGGAATCCGGTCGCCGAAGGTCGCCTGGGACAAGGGCGAGCAGATCCAGTCCATCCCGGACGCCATCGGCACCGCGCTGCGTCGCTACCTCGACGGCGAGGTCGACAAGGCCTATCCCCAGCAGGCGACGCTCGAAGAGACCGCCGAAGACGAGGAAGAGACGAGCGCCAACGCCGCCACCCAGACGGACGGTGGGCCCGGCACGACGGCGACACAGGCGAGTGCCGACGCCGACGCTGGCGCCTCGGGCGACCAGCAGGACATCATCGACGCCGGCGAGAGCCCGGAGTGTCCGGAGTGTAGCTCGCTGTCGCTGTACTACTCGGAGGGGTGCAAGACCTGCGAGTCCTGTGGCTGGTCCGAGTGCTGAGCTGACACTCCCGGCTCTCGTAGCCGGTCGAAGCAGACGCTGGAGCGTGTGACATACGGAGCCGTCGTTCGCGTTCGCCGTCGCTCGCAGACTGTTTTCACCGTGGGACGTCGACCCAGCCGCTGATCCATGCCTCGCCGTCGCCGGGGACGTACGCGACCGTGATGCCGCCGAACTCCGTCACCTCGACCGAGGGGTCCGGTGGCTGGTCGCGGGCCGGCGCCTCACGGTGGCCCTGCTCGCTCACTGGGACCGCCTCCGGTGTGGGCTGGGTGACCGCATAGCACGTCTGGCTATCGGCCGGGAACGCTCCTCGTTATATCTCGCGTACCGGGGAGTAGCAGGAGGCTACGGGGCTCAAGCGAACTGCTTGGAGACCCACCCGCTGGGGCCGCTGGGGTACTTGCCGGTCTCCTCGCTTGGCTGGACGGTCCCGTCCTCGTCGATCATCCGGACGACGGCGGTGTGGGACCGGTCCGGGGGCTCGTACGTGTAGGACCACTGGCGCCAGACATCGTCGTCGGGCAGCGGGTCCGAGAGCGTCGCCTCGTCCCAGGAGGTCCCACCGTCGGTCGAGACCTCGACGGTCGAGACGCCGCGGGTCCCGGCGTAGGCGTGGCCGCCCAGTTCTCGGGTCCCGTCGTCGAGCAGTTCGTGATGGTGGAGTTTGGCGACCGGCTTGACGGGGCCGGTGCCGTGCCAGCCGCGTTTCTCCCAGTACCCCTCGGCCTCGCGTTCGAGGATCTCGATCTCGGTGAGCCACTTGACGTTGATCTCTCCCCAGTGGCCCGGGATCAGCGCCCTGACCGGGTAGCCGTGGCCTCTCGGGAGGAGTTTCCCGTTCATCCCGTAGACGAGCAGGCCGTCTTCGAGTGCCTCGAGTGGGAACTCCTCGAAGTAGTCGTCGGCTGCCCGGAGCATGACACAGTCGCAGTCGCTCTGGATGCCGGCTTCCTCTAGCAACTGGTCGACGGGGACACCGGTCCACAGGGCGTTGTCCATCTTCTTGCCGTTGAGGTCCTCGCCGACACAGCGCAGCGTCGAGAACTGGTTCCTGGCCTCCATCTCGGTGAGCTGTTCGTAGTCGATGGTGACCTCCTCCTCGACGGCCCCGGTGATCGTCAGCGACCACTCTTCGGCGTCGAGCGAGGGGTCGATGGAGTTGATGTCGACCTCGAAGAAGCGGTCGCTGACCAGCGGTTCGAGTCCGTCGACGGCCAGCCCGTTCGATTCAGCAGTCCGAAGTTTCTGCCGTGCATCTTGGAGGTCGGCGCCGGGCGCAGTCAGCGGTGGTGCCTCGTCAGCTGTCGCCGTCGGTGTCCGGTCGCGCCCGACGGTGAACCCGACCGCGCTGGCACCCAGGGCGACGCCGACGGTCCCGAGCGCCCGCCGTCGTTTGGCCGAGATGGGGTCGGCACTGTCGGCGGCGGCATCGAGCACCTGTGCGAGGACGACCACGCCGGCGGCAGGCAGTGCTGCGCCGGCCGAGAGGACGACCTCGTCGGTCAGTATCAGCGCCGCGACCCAGACGATGATCGCGGTCCCCACCGACGGGAGCACCCGGTTGTTTGCCGCGTCACCGAAGATGAGCGCCGCTCTGGCGGCCAGAGCGACGAACAGCATCGTCAGCACGATCGCGGTCAGGAAGTTGAGTTGCTGCCCGAGGCTCCCGAGTGTCGTGATAGCAAACGAGACGACGATACCGGGCATCGTGCGGGCGAGCGTGCGCTCGACCGGCGACGCCAGGAAGGCGGGCGAGGCACCCGTCAGGGCGTACGAGCCGGCCACCCCCGCGACGCCGGCCGCCGCGCTGACGAGCAGTCGCCCCCAGCGCGAGTCGAGTAGATCGTCGGTCATACCTGGCCAGAAGCAGTCTCCCCCAAAAGGTGTTGTTCCAATTTCGTTCCCAAAGAGCCATGCCGTCGGCCGGCCTGGGATCGCGTATGGCAGAGGAAGTCGCGGGCCGGCCGTGTCCGCGCTGTGACCGGCAGATGTACCACCGACACTGCAAGTACGTCTGTCCGGAACACGGCGTCGTCTACGACTGCGCAGATACCTTCTACGACTGAGAGACGGCGTCCGCATCGGTCGACTGCTGTCGGATTTATAAGGGTGGCCCCACAGGTGTGGAGTAATGAGTCGCGCGGCCGGGGAGATCCGCGTTCTCCACGTGGACGACGAACAGGACTTCGGCGAGATCGTCGCCATGCATCTCGAACGGATCCACGAGGAGATGACCGTCACCACCGTCGGGTCCGCACAGGCCGGACTCGACCGACTCGCGGAGTCGGCGTTCGACTGTGTGGTCAGTGACCACGACATGCCCAACATGGACGGCCTGGAGTTCCTCCGCTGTGTGCGCGAGGAGTACCCCGATCTCCCGTTCGTCCTCTTTACCGGCAAGGGCAACGAGGAGATCGCCAGCGACGCCATCTCCGCCGGTGTCACAGAGTACCTCCAGAAGGACGTCGGCACGGACCAGTACGCCGTGCTGGCCAACCGGATCGAGCGAGCGGTCAGCGAGAAACGAGCCAAGACCGCACTCGAAGAGTCCGAGCGGATGCTCTCGACGCTCATCTCGAACCTCCCGGGCATGGTCTACCGGTCCCGCAACGACCCGGACTGGCCCATGGAGTTCGTCAGCGACGGGGCGAGCGACCTGGTCGGGTACGATTCCGAGCAGATCGAGAGCGGTGCGGTGTCCTGGGGCTCGCTCATCTGCGAGGAGGAGACCGACCGGCTCTGGACCCAGGTCCAGACGTGTATCGCCGCCGACGAACCGTTCGAGGTCACCTACCGCGTCGAGACGGCCGACGGGCGCATACGATGGCTGTGGGAACGGGGCCGCGTCGTCGGTGAGGCTGACGACGGTGTCGAGATTCTAGAGGGGTTCGTCACGGACATCACGGCCCGCAAACAGCGTGAACAGGAACTCGAACGCGAGCGGGAGTTCACCGAGGACCTCATCGACGCTATCGACGACGCGTTCTACCTCATCGGGACCGATGGGCGTCTCATCCGCTGGAACGACACGCTCGCGTCGGTCACCGGCTACAGCGACGAGGAGATATCCGGGATGCACGGCTCGGAACTGCTCCCGGAGGAGTACCGTGACGACCTGGCTGCGACACTCGACGAGTCGACCGAGACGGGCGACAGCACGTTCCAGGCACCACTGTCGACGAAGGACGGGCGTGAGATCCCCTACGAGTTCCGCGGGTCGATCATCAAGGGCCGTGACGGCGAGATCGTCGGTATCGCCGGTATCGGCCGGGACATCACCGAGCGCCGGGAACGCGAGCGGAAACTCGAACAGTACGAGACGCTCGTCGAGAACGTCGGTGATCCGATGTTCATCCTCGACCGCGAGGGCCGTATCCAGATGGCCAACCAGGCGATGGCAGAGTACCTGAACGAGGACCGCGAGGACGTCGTCGGGTCGCTGACGGGCGAGTACATCGCAGACGAGGACGTCGAGCACGGACTCGAACTACTGCGGGACCTGCTCGGGTCGGACGAGCGGGCGTGGTCCACCTACGAGATGCAGGTCACCACGGCCGATGGAGAGGAACGGATCGCCGAGAACAAGATGGCCGTCCTGACGGACGACGGTGAGTTCATCGGCACGGTCGGCGTGGTCCGGGACGTCACCGAACGGAAGCAACGACAGCGAAAGCTCAAACAGTACGAGACGCTCGTCGAGAACGTCGGCGACGCGATGTACGTCCTCGACGAGACGGGGACCATCCAGGTCGCCAACGAGGCCATGGCCGACCACCTCGGCTACGACCGCGACGAGATCGTCGGTGCCGAGCCGACGAAGTTCATGCCACCCGGGGACGTCGAACACGGGACCGAGATCATCCGCCAGTTGCTAACCGACGAGTCGCGCATCTGGGAGACCTTCGAGATGCACACCATCGACGCCTGCGGCGAGCGCACGATCAACGAGGACAAGATCGCACCGCTACTCGACGACGGCGAGTTCGCCGGCTCTGTCGGTGTGATTCGCGAGATCAGCGACCGCAAGGAACGTGAACGCGAACTCGAACGCTACGAGACCATCGTCCAGGCTGTCGGCGACCCCGTATACACGCTCGACGAGGACGGCGTGTTCACGTTCGTCAACGAGGCGATCGAGCGGTTGACCGGCTACGAGCCCGACGACCTCGTCGGCGAGCACATCGGGGTCGTGATGACCGACGAGGACATCGAGCGCGGACAGGACCGTATCCAGGAACTCCTCGCGGAACCGGAGCGCGAACACGCCACCCTGGAGATGGACGTGGTCACCAAGTGGGGCGAACACGTCCCCTGTGAGAACAACATCGCGTTGCTCCCCACCGAGGACGGGTTCATGGGGAGTGCGGGCGTCATCCGGAACGTCGCCGACCGTGTCGAGCGGGAACGACAGCTCTCTGAGTTCGCCTCGGTCGTCAGCCACGACCTGCGGAACCCGCTGAACGTCGTCCAGGGGCGGCTCTCCCTGGCGGTCGAGACGGGCGACATCTCACACCTCGACGACGCCATCGCCTCCGCTGAACGGATGGAACAGCTCATCGAAGAGTTGCTCTCGCTGGCCAGAGAGGGCGAGACGGTCGGCGAGACGACTCAGGTCGAGGCCGGCCCGGTCGCACAGCAGGCCTGGGAGAACGTCGATGCACCGGACGCGGCACTGACCATCGCGGGGACGGCGACCGTCGAGGCCGACACTGCACGGCTCCGTGAACTGTTCGAGAACCTCTTTCGCAACGCCATCGAACACGGGCGCGAGGACGTCACGGTCGCCGTCGGCGCGCTGGACGATGGGTTCTACGTCGCCGACGACGGGCCAGGGATCCCCCCGGACGAGCGCGAACAGGTCTTCGACCGCGGGCACACCACCAGTCCGAACGGGACCGGATTCGGGCTCGCTATCGTCGAGGAGATCGCCGACGCCCACGGCTGGACGGTCGCGCTCACGGAGAGTACGGATGGCGGCGCTCGCTTCGAATTCAGGACGACTCCGGACGACCGTTGACGTGGCGGTACGCCGGCCCCGCCAGCAACAGTACTGCCAGGACGCCGCCGAGGACGAGCACGTGCGGGAGCGCGTCGACCGAGAGGCCGGTCAGCGCGAGCGACCGCATCGACGCCCCGGCGATCACTTCGACGACCACCCACGGGATCTCACCGAAGAACGTCCCGACGACGAAGGCACGCGTCGAGACCCCCGCGAAGCCCGCACCGTAGGAGACGGGATCGGCGGGTACCGGCGAGAGCCGGGCCGCCAGTACGCCGCGGGTCTCCCCGGTCACCTCGATGATCCGGCGACCGGAGTCGCCGAGCCAGCCGAACATCCCGCCCTGTTCGCCGGCCTCAAGCGCGAATCGATACGGGATCAGACAGGTGACCAGGGCACCCATCAGTGCGACCGGGATGCCGTACTCGATACCGAGCACGAAGCCGACGAAGGCAGACAGCGGCATCGTCGGCCAGGCGAACAGCGGTCGGATCAGGTAGAGGCCGACGATGACGCCGGCGAGATAGACGGGGTGGTCCGCCAGGTGCATCGCCTCGGCGACGACACGCGCCGGCGAGAGGACGACCGTCGCCACCACGACCAGCGCCACCAGCCCGGCACTCCCGACCAGTTGCCGCTTCGCGAGACGGTCCATCTACTATCTGTACCCACAGGCATCGGCAAACCTCTTGTGGTAAGCGTTTAGCCACAGGCGGTCCCAGAAGCGGGTGTGCCAGCCGCCGACCGGGACCCCGTCGAACTCGGGGTCGAACTGCTCGCCCACCTCGAACACGCGGAGCTGTCGGTCGCGGACGCGATGGACCGCATCGAGACCGTGACGACCAACCCACAGCTACAGCGAGAGATCCTCGACACCGCCGTGATGCGTGGCGTCGTCGACCGCGAGGACGGGATCGTCCGTCCCCGCTCGCAGGGGACCTACGTGAACTTCGAGGCCGACGTCGTGGTCCGCGAGGGCGACTACAACTGTGAACGCTGTGGTGCCTCCATCGGGACCGGTCACTTCGTCCAGTTCGACGGCGGCGAACTGGGGCCGTTCGGCTCGACCTGCATCAGGAAAGTGCTGGGCCGTGAGGACTGAGGGCCTACCGGCCCTGCCTGAGTTCGGCGATGAGCTTCTTGATGATCTGCTCCTGTCGCTGGAGTTGCTCGTTTTGTTGCTCGATCTGTTCGGTCAACTCCTCGACCTGTGCCTGGAGTGCCGCGAGGTCGCCGTTCGACGCCGGCGCCGCCGTCGAATTCTCGCCCTCGACCATCTCCCATTCGTCGGGATCGGCCTCGGATTCGGTGCTTTCGTCCTCCGCCGTGTCTCCTTCTCCACCGACCAGCGGGTCGATATCGGCGTCCAGTCCGAGGTTCGACGCCGTGTTCCCCGTCTCCTCGTCCTCGCCGACTTTCGCGTTCAGCTCGTCTAGCGACGAGACGTCGTGGTAGTCGAACAGCGCCTGCTGGAGCGCACGCCGTAGTGACGGTGCCTTGTCCGAAGGTGCCTTGATGCGTTCGGACCGTCCGGCCACCGAGAGGACGATGGCCGTGGCGACACTCCCCTGTTCGAAGTCCAGGCCGGTGACGTCCTCGAAGGAGAACTGTTCGAAGTCACCGTCCCAGGTGACGCTACCCACGTGTTTGAGCAGTTGTGCGGTGGTGACCACGAGCGTGAGTTCGCTGAACCGGAAGACGCCCGCGACCGTCTCGTCCTCGTCGAGGATGCCTGTCGCTGTGAGCGCACTCCCCAGCAGTCGTTCGAGGACGTCGTCGACCCGTTTCGTCGGCACCGACAGTTCGCGCTTGGTGTCGACGTACACGAGGGTGAACGTCGCCTTCCGCCGCCCTTCGGAGACGGAGAGGCGTTCGAACTCGTGGGGGTACGTCTCGACCCCTTCGTCGCTCAGTAACCCTTCGCCACGGTAGACGAGCGTCCGACTGGGCGTGAAACAGACCATGTCCTCGTCACCGAGCGAGACGCTGGCCTGGACCTCCTCGTCCCCGAGTTCCTCCCGGACGAGGTCTGGAATCTTCATGGTCAGTCCATACCAGTCCGATGGCTTAAATCCGCGGGTGGGAGTGACCCACAGCCCTGTCCCAGATGGGAACCTTCAAGACGGAAAGCGGCCAAGCCTGCATTGCACCCGCGCCCGGGTGGCTTAGCTGGACATAGCGCCGCACTCATAGGGTCTTTCGACTCATGCGGTACCAACCGGCATGACCCGTGGGGTGCTCGTCACACCCCGGACCTGGGCCATGCGGAGATCGAGGGTTCGGAGCCCTCCCCGGGCACTTATACAAAAATTCACAGACCCATAGTAGCTGGTCCGTAGAACTGTCGCTACGGCCACTACACACGTTACGTACCCATCACTTTCGGGTGGTGTCGGGTCTTCACCGCATTCAATGAAACCCGTACAGACGCATCATCTGTTCAGTCAGTATTCCAGTGAGCGGTCAGCGCCGATATCGGCGGACTGAATGTGGGTGTATATCGACAGTTAGCGCCTTCCCCGACGCCTCTCGAAGAACAGCTGTGTGATGTAGATGCTGGCAGAATAGAACAGGAGGATTGCACCCCCGATGGACACGAACCCGGAGATATATGATTCTCGGTACAGAAAATTCGATGCAACCTCGCTCAACATGATCCCGAAAACGAGAATGATGATTCCCATCACTCCCGCTACGTTCTCTTTCCGAACACGCCACGACCCGAAGACTCGAAGATTGAAATAGTCGTCAACCGCCGAGATAGCGACAAACAACGGAGGAAAGCAGATGAGTAGCCCCAAGATAGCTGCGATTCCCGGGGACTGGCCGGCCATCCGACTGAACCGGGGGACAAATGGCGCCAAACCGATCAGTGCGACAGCACTTCCAAGCAACATCACGAGGACCTCGAGCAGTGACGCCTTCTCCTGTGCCATTTCACTCGTCGACGCTTCGGCTGGTTCAGCAGCAGTCGTGTCCGAGTCCTCAGTACCGGTGTGAGCTGCGTCGGTGGTCCCTGAGGAGTCCGGGAGTTCGATATCCTCGACAGCCACGCCGAACCCCGTAGCAGTCTCCAATAACTCGCTCGGAGGAATGATTTCGACACCGTATTCTTTCGCCGCCTGTTTTGCATCTGGACTGACCCCGCCGAGAGACGTGAGTGACAAGCTTCCGATATCCTTGTCCTTCCCAGTTTTGACCAAATATTTCATATGGCGAAGAGAAACCGACGTATCTGTTGCAGTCTCAACTAAGCAGAGAGTGCGGTCTGGACCATCGGCGTTGTCCCCAGCCACACAAGCAATCATCACCGCGGAAGAATTGAGTTCGTTTGTCGCCGTTTCATAGCCCCGAGAGCGTAGATAATCCAGTACTCTGTCGACGTACTGTTCTGCATCGATAGTCCCCTCGGTACTCTGACCCGGGTCAGATTCACCCATCAGAAATGAATTGACAGCTATGTTGTATTAAATGTCAGTTTATTCTACCCATTGCCGCTATAGATATAGTCGGTACCAAAGTCTGACACGGAACTCGGTTTGATTCGGGGTGGGCGGTTCACGCACTGGGTTTGTGACCCGATTACGCCGGGGCAGTATCCCCCTCGAGGGTCTCGCGGAGTGGGAGTCGGATATCGATCTCGTCGTAGGGGACGACCGGTCGCTTTGTCGGCCTTCTTCGACGAATACAACAATTCTGTATTCTTCGAGTCGCTCAAGATTTTCCGAGACCTGCTTGATATCCCGATCGACCAGCCGGGCTGTCTCATGGATGCTTGCGGGCTCCTCTTGGGCGATCGCCGACCACGAGCAGGTCCGCTACGAATACTGATCCGTTTGGTCGGTCGACGGATCGACGTGGAGGGACGAGTAGCCGATCCGTAAATCGTTCGCGGTCGTACTGGTGGTCTACTCGGATTCTGGTATTTCGCGCGCCGGGCCTGTGACACCGCGCAGCCGTGCCGGAGGAGATGGGTCTGCAGTCGGTGTGGGAGCGAGCAGGTCGAAGAAATCACAGAGCAACTCTCGGCCGGGCCGTACTTTTCGTCATCACCGGTGGATTCTGTAGTCTACATCAAGGACGATACGTTGGCAGGCGGGCTCTCGCCCCGTCCCATGGATAGACGAGGAGTACCGGCTGAAAGAGTGGCAAGCAAAGACTATTTTATGGAAGTTACGATACCCTGACTTGTGACAGATTTCGCGAATTTACTGACGACGATGTTGATACTCCATCTCCTCCCGTTTGGGTTCATCGTCGCCGGTGTCCATACGGACCTGCCGGTGGGGATGAAAGCGTACTTTCTGGGACAGATCGCCGCAACAGGCCTCGTCCTCGATATGATCTTTTCCTCGGTCGACTCGCTCGTCGATGCCTTCGGTGCCTATCTGGCACTCTTCCAGGAGGCGATCATGATCCTGTGCGTTGGGCTCTGTGGCGCGCTGTGCTGGGCCCGCTTCGAATTCGAATCGACGTGGCGTCGCGGGTCGCTGTCAGCGAGTTCGGTGACAGACCGCGTCGAGACGGACCGGTTGGCACGGGATCCGCGGTCGAACCTGAACCGGGCTGTCCGTGTTCGTGGCGAGGTCGTCATCGGGCTCTTCGTCTGTTCCCTCGTCGCAGCGCGGCTGGTCGCGCTGACGTTCCCGATGGTCCCAGCGTCGGGTGCTTCGCTGCTGTCGACACCGGAGGTCACAGTGGTCGAGTCGGAGGTGTTCGGCGACAACTACGACTTCGTCGTCCAGTTGCTCAAGGTGATCCGGCTCGACCTGTATCTGGTCGTCGGGCTCATCGGCGTGATGGCGATGTTTCCCTTCGGGAGCGAGATCTCACCGAGGAACATGAAGTATACGTACCTGATTCTCGGGACGATGGCACAGATCGTGATCCTGCCGGCTGTGGCGCTGGCCGTGTTCGGGCTCACACTGTTCGGGGTGACCATCATCCCACCGAACGCGCCCGCCGATCTGGTCGGGAACTTCTCGGCGTTGGCAGCCCCGATCTTCCTCCTCCTGTTGGTGGGTGGTGCAGTGACGAGAGAATTCCTGCGGAAAGCGGAGCACACGTATGGTACTTGAGTGGGCGATCGAGTTCGTACCGGGATGGCTCGGGCCGACAGTGATAGTACTCGGCCTGTTCGTCTGCTCGATCGGGCTGTTCCGAAGCGGACTCGACCAGTTGTTCACGGGTGTGGAGTCGAACTTCGAGTACATCGTCCCGGCACTGGCCGGGCTCGTCTACGTCTGGGCGATGACCAACGTCCTTGCGCTGCCGGGGTTCGTCATCCGGCATCCCACGACGTTTGCCGTGCTCTTCGCGTTCGGTGCCAAGTGGATCGAGGGGGTCTCGGCCGTCATTATCTTCCCCAAGTTAGCGTATATTGCGACCAACTTCTCGGAGGTGTGGGAGACCAAGTCGACGCCGGGCCAGACGACCCTGACACAGAAGCTCATCCGTCGATTGGTGCTGTTCCTCCTTGCGATGCTGGCCTTCTATGCGTTCATCGGTGCGTTGCTGTTCGCGAACGGCCTCTCGATCCCTGGTGGTCAGTTGCTGGTCGTGGTCTGGACGGTGCTGACGTTCGTCATCTCGTTGCTGGGTCTGTTCTGGAAGGTCTCGTCGATCGACCTCCCGGCGTACCTCCTCTACGGGACGGTGCTCATCCTGAGTGGTGCCGAGGTTGTCAACCTCTCGTCGATCGGCGGCGACATCGCAGTCTATCTCGCTGGTGGGCTCGGGTACACGCTGGGGTATGTCACGTTGCTCCTCCTGTGGGTGGTTCCTGACGGGACACTTACTGCGAGTTCCACTGGTCGGTAGTCAAGGCAGTCGTCTCTCGACCCGGGTCGTAGGACACGTCCAGCGCCCACTGCCCGGCATTACGGGCTTGGTAGCTCCCAGCTCTCGACATCGGTTCTGGCGGGGCGGTACCCGATCAGTTGTCTTCGACCGACTCGGTCAGATCAGATAGCCCGGACCATGTACGGTTCACGACCGCTCGGTGCCGACCACAGCGAGGTCCTCGTCGACGGTGAGGGTGAGCGTCTCGTTCGGTTCGAGCTCCAGCGTGAATCGCGCCTCGAAGGGGTCGGTCGAGAGGAGCTTTTCGTCGTACTCCATGAGAGCACCACTGTAGGCCGTCTTGTCCGAGGGTGCCACCGGATTGATACCGTTGGTGGCCAGGAACGCCACGACGTCGACGTTCGCCAGTAGAACGATCGTGAACACGGCGGTCCCCCCGTAGAGACAGTTCGTACAGTCGAACGAAACCAGGATCGCGTGCAAGTTGCCACACTGGTCGCAGGTACCGTCTGTCCTGTCGTGGTCTGTACAGACGTGTGGTGACTTCGTGACTGTCGCGGCGCATTCCGGACAGACACCGGCCGACACTGCCATGAGGTTGAGCAGCCCCCACGTCGTAGCAGCACGGAACAGTTCGTCCGGCGATCGCCCTTCCGTTCCCGCCGGTGGGAGCTGGAACGAGCCCAGGTATCCGTACGCCGTCGAATCGTCCGGACCGCTCGATGGCACAGTACGGCCGTAATGACATCCTCCCCGTCGTGAACGACGGGGTTTCCTCCGTGAGAGTCTCAGCCGGTCTAAGACTCGCCGGAAGCAACATTCCCGTTGTGGTGGACGGTACTCGGGTCTGTGCGCTGTTCTTTGGGACGGTGAGAGCGTGGTGACTCCGACCAGTTGTGGTCGTCCCACTCGAACCGCACGGGCCGTGCCATCGGCCTGACTGCTTTCTCTGTGTGCCGCTTCAGAAACGTTTCTGACGCCGTAAGGTCGGCGTGCCCCTCGAACCCACACGGGCAGGTGAGCGTGTCTTGATGCCGTGTCGTCCGGTCTGTGCCGCCACACTGCGGGCACTCTTGACTGGTCCACGCTTCCGACCGGACTTCCACCGAAATACCGTATTCCTCGGCGGTACAGACCAGTCGCTCGGAGAATTGCTTGAACGCCCAGAAGTTGTGCGTTTTCGCGTTGGTTTCGACCGACCAGTGTGTTTCGAGTACGTCGGTCAAGCCACCGATATACACCGTATCGACACCTTCGGCGTACAGTCGGTCCAGCAGGTCACGACACAGTGCTTCTTGGGCGTGGTTGCGGCGGCGGATTCGCTTCCGATACAGTCGCCGGATACGGTTGCTACTGTATCGGCCTTCCCGTAGCTTGGACTGTAACCGGGCGATTTCTCGCGTCGTCTGCCGGAAACGGTCGAATAACTTGCGGCCTTCGTACAGGTATTTCTCGCCGGTCGTCGTGGTACAGGCAACGAGATTGTTTGCACCAATGTCCAGAGCGGCCATCTCGTCGGCCAGTGGAGTATCCCGTGCATCGTCAGAAACAGTCACGGGTTGCGAAGCTCGGAAGGTGCTGTCAGTCTCGTCGTACCACAGGTCCAACCGGCCCTGCTTCTCGTAGTCGGGCCAATTCGGGTCGCCAGCGATTTCGAGGCGGAGACGCCCAGTGTGGTCGTATCGGTCTTTCAACTCGCTCCCGACCAGTATCTCAAGCCGGGACCGCTCGCCCCATTCGACAGTGTACGACGTGTTTCGAATGACGGTTTTGAGAACACGTCCATCATCCTCGTTGCCACGGAATCCCGGCGGTTCCGGGTGTTCCGTAACCGACGTGTTCGACTCGTCGTGGTACTTGTTCTTCGTATCGAAGAACCCGCGCCAGGCTTCACTGTTTTTGCGAATGACCTGTTGAGCGGTGGACGCACCAAGCACGCCTTTGTATTTGCCTTCGAGACTGCCCGTATCGGCGTCCCACACGTCCTCGCCCTCGAAGCCGCCCTCGTCGTTGTATCGCATGAGGCGCTGATAGTTAACTTCGTTCCAGAGAGCGGCGGAAGCGTCCAACAGGTCCCGTAGCAGTTGCTCACCATCGTCGGAGAGCGGTCGCACGGCGAACGTGTTGGTACGCTTCATGCCACAATCGTTTTCACGACTCTCCGTCAAATAAGTCTTGTGAGACAATGCGACCAGCAATAGATATTTCGCATGGACTACACGGACGGGTGAAAGACTACGCCGAAGCAAACGACCTGTCGCTCGATGAGGCGTATATCGAGGTTCTGGAAACGGGACTCGAAACGTTGGAGACTCAAGACCAGCAGTAACGGGGCGGTTTCTCACCAGAGCTTACGCGATTCACGCCCGCCCTGTTCGGTCCTCGGTTCCGACTTGCGGTCGGAACACTCGTCCCTCACGGGAAGGGCGGGGACTCTCTCGCTGTCACAGGTAGCCCGCACAGTCACGACAGTAGTGTTCGGCCCGGCCCTCGGCGAAGGCGACGAGTGTCGACCCACCACAGAGCGGACACGACTGGTCGATCGCAGTGGGCTCGATCACCGGGTCGTCGGTGATGGCGCCCGAGAGGACCGCCGCGACGACCCGTCGCCCCGATTGGCGGAGCTGGTACTTGCCGTCGACCTTGTGGAGGAAATGACCCTCGATGGTGTCGAGGTGGTAGTTGAACTGCCCGGAGTCGGTGATGCCGACCCGATCACGGAGCTGAGAGAACGACAGCGGCTCGTCGGCTTCGGCCAGTACCTGCAGTATCTCCATCCGGTTTTCGTTCCCCAAGGCCGCGAACGCGTCGTTCGGTGGGAGGGTATCCTGGTCGGACTCACTGGTCATATCCGGTCGTCGCCGGGCGCCCGATTAAAACCAGTCCTGTGAGTCACCCGGACGCGACCTCCGATCGGTCCGCCTCCTGAGATTCTGTCTCGGTACGCCGGACGGACTGGAAGTAGCGCAGCCCGACGGCCACGCCGACGACCGTGACCAGCCCGAAGACTGCGATCTCTCCGGCTGGGACTGGTTCGCCGTGGGTCACCATCCAGCCGATCATGGCCAGCACGGCCAGGCTGATCGAGATAACCTTCACGAGGAGGACTCCCGAGAGGACGAACCCCCAAGGCTCGCCCTGCTGGAGCCAGCGAGCCGTGAGTAACATCGCGGGGATGAGGAACCCCAGATCGAGAACGTGAATCACGTTCGCGGGCAGGCCGAACTCGGCGACGCTGGACGGCTTCGTATTCGAGAGGACTGCCGGAAGCGCCTGGGACAGCCAGAGCAGTCCCACGAGCAGTCCCATGACGGCCAGGAACCCCCCGACGAGCCGGGTCGGGAGCTGCGGCGTGAGCGACTCCTTGACCGCGGGGGCATCCGTCTGGAGGAGTCCCGCGATGAACGTGAAAGTCGAGAGGCCGAACAACGCGACGTATCCGAGGAAGTACCAGTTGAACTCGGTGATGAACGAGTACACGAGGTACGTGTACGCTACGTATCCGAGCGCCCCGAGCCAGAGGAAGTACCCGGATGGCGAGCCGCGAACTCCGAACCAGAGTCCGATAGCCAGCACCGGGAGGACGACCCCCAGGGTGACCATGTCCTGCCCGTACGCCTGGAGCTGGAGTGCGTACGGATCCTTGTAGAAGCCGTCACTGAAGAGGCCCAGAGCTGTCGCTCCAGTCCCCAGGAGGAGAATCCCGATCGTCGTCCAGATCTGCCACTGCCTGATCGCAGTATACAGTCTCATACCTATCACCGATTACTAGTTCGACGACTGATACAATAACTGAGGTTGTTGATTCTCGGGATCGAGGAATCACTGGAGTCCGACCCCGTGCCAGGCAGCGACGCGGAGAGCCATCACCGACCCTGTCCACGGCTTCGACGAGCAATCACCACGAAGAACGGGGCCCTGGGGAAATTGATGGGGTCACTCCCGGGAGAGGGAGTTGGGTCGTCCAGGGTCCCAGGAGAAACTGGTGACCGTCTGCACATAAACCGTCGCTCGATATCGAGCGCTGTCATGCGATTCAGTACCGAAACAGGGTGGGGCGGATGCGTCACCTGGCGAGGGTGACACAGCCCCAGAGAGGATGGGACCGGGCGCGTGGTGTCATGTCGACCACGCGCCGGGAATCGAACAGATGGCTGTCAGGAGTCGGGCCCCGGCACGGATGCTGGGGGCGCACGGGAGGGGGAACGGAGCGGGAACCGGGACCCATCTGACAGTTCGGGAGAGGGTCGGCATAAGTTTTCTGTACCCTGCAACACGGGCCCCGTCCAGGGGTCTGCAGGACCCATTCACGCCTGCGGGAAGTACGGGAACCGTTCGGGGACGTCGAGGCCGGGGTCGACTGTGACGATAGGCGACCCCATGGAAGTGTGGCCCCGGATCCGAGTCCCGGTGTGTCTCTCGTAGTGAATCGTGTGATCGCTCGACGCTCCACACGAGGCCACGGGACATCCCAAGCAGACCATCCACACACGGTAGGCGCCAGACATATGTTCACACAGACCAACAGCTGTTGATGACAATCAGTTCAGATGTTCTGGTCGTCGGCGGTGGAGCGACAGGCGCCGGAATCGCAAGAGATCTCGCGCTTCGCGGAGTAGACGTGACACTGGTCGAGCGGGGTGGACTCGGCAGTGGCACCTCGGGGCGCTCGCACGGGCTCTTACACAGCGGTGCTCGCTACGCGGAAGCCGACCGTATCGGGGCGGAAGAGTGTCTGGCGGAGAACCGTACCCTCCGGGACATCGCTGGCGAGTGTATCCGTGACTCCGGCGGACTGTTCGTCCAGTTGTCGGCGGACGATTCCGACTACTTCGACGAGAAGCGGGCTGCCTGCGAGGAGATTGGGATCGAGACGGAGACCGTCGACGGCGACCGGGCTCGCGAACTCGCTCCGGGACTCTCGGACGACGTCGAGCGGGCGATGTGGGTTCCGGACGGGGTCGTCTATCCGTCACGGCTGGTCGCAGCAAACGCCGCCGACACCGAGGATCACGGTGGGACAGTTCACCCACACGCGCCGGTCGAAGCGTTCACTGTCAGCGACGGCCGAATCACGAGCGCACGACTCGGCGGTTCCGTCGACGACACCGTCGAACCGGATATTGTCGTCAACGCCGCCGGTGCGTGGGCCGGGTCGGTGGCCGCGATGGCCGGAGTCGAGGTCGAGATGGCGCCCGCGCGAGGTGTGATGGTCTCCGTCGAGTACGACGACCTCGGACCGGTGCTGAATCGCTGTCGAGACCCGGACGATGGTGACATCGTCGTCCCACACGATCACGAAGCAGTTCTCGGCACGACCAGTGTCCCCGTCTCCGACCCCGACGACTACGAACAGGCCCAGTGGGAGGTCGACCGGTCGGTCGAGGAGTGTGCGAAGATGTTGCCGCCGGTCGCCGATGCACCCGTCGTTCGGACCTGGTGGGGTATCCGTCCGCTGTACGCCCCCGACGAGGCCGGGGGCGACCGGCGTGGAATCTCACGTGGGTTCTTCAGGCTGGACCACGCCGACGACGGTGTCGAGAACTTCGTCAGTATCGTCGGCGGCAAACTGACCACCTATCGACAGATGGCCGAGGCGACCGCGAATCTGGTGTGTGACCGACTCGGAGTCGACGCGGAGTGCGAGACGGCGACCCGGGCGCTCCCCGGCGCAGCAGACGCTGCACGGCTCGACGAGTTCGTCGCCAGATACGACGGCCAGGGACCGACCGACGAAGACGTCGTCGGAAGTACCACACCACGCTGACGTGGCTCAACCGCTCGGGAACTCCTGGAAGACGGCTTCGAAGTCGTCGAACTCCTCGACGGATTCGGTCGCCTCCTGGCGGAGGTTCTCGACGCGCTGACTGACCTCGTGGTACTCCTCGTGGGCGTCGAGTTCCGCCGGGTTCCGCTCGGACTCCAGGGTCGCTTTCTTCGACGCGGCCGCGAAGTACTCCTGCATCCGTTCGTCGTAGGAGTCCCGGGTGAGCATCTCCTCGACCTTGCCGTCGAGTTCCTCACGCGTCACCGGTTTGGTGAGATAGTCGTCGAACGGCATCTCGACGATGTCGAAGTCCGGGTCGACCGCGGTGACCATCACCACCCGACAGTCTACCCCCCGTTCGTCGATACGGTCGAGTACCTCGTCGCCGGATTTCCCCGGCATCTGCCGGTCGAGCAGGACCACATCGACCGTCTCGTCGACGCGCTCCAGTGCCTTGTCTCCGTCGTAGGCCGTCCTGACGTCGTAGTCGATCGACAGCCACGTCGTGTAGAGGTCTGCGACGTCCTCTTCGTCGTCAACCACGACCACGGTTACGGTCTCTGAATCTCCGGTCATATGCACGGTTTCGTTTTCCAGCATCGCAGCGAGCCAGTTTGTCGAACAACTGTCTGACATCCTCTTAAATCCACTCCCCGGATTATCATGACTGATTCTGTGGGATTCGAGCGGGCCGCCGGAGCCAGCGTGATTTAGTGGCTCGCTGCCGTAGGCGTAGTCGATGACTACCGACCCCTCGGTGATCCGGTCGCTGGCGATCCATGCCGAGGACCTCGTGACCGCTGCTGAGACGACTGCCCGCGGCGAACAGACGGCAGTGTTACGTGTGACACCGCCGTACAGCGGCCGGATGCGCGCTCGTCTCCACGTGGTCCAGGCCGGCGAGACGACCGAGACGCTCACCCTCGACCCGTGGCAGTTACTCGACGACGACGCTCCGCCGTTGCCCACCCCCGACGAGACTGAGGACGACCTCAGAACGGATCCCGACGAGACATACTCCGTCGAGCGGCATCGCCGGTATCACGAATCGTGTGTGGCGGACTGGCGTGATTCTGTCCTCGACCACGTCCGGGACAGAGTACCACTCCCAGGGACGGATACGACGGTTTCAGTCTCGATTCTGGGCCCGTAGACGGCTCCCCCTCGTATTCGACCGACTCCCTCACGACGCCGAATAAAACTTTAAACCGTCTCTCGTCGCTCGATGAAACGTCGTCTGACGCTCGTCTGTCTGCGTAAAACGACCCAAAAATCCCCGAAGCCTCTGACGGTTATATGCAGTGGGCCATGGTATAGAGGGATAGGTCCCATGTCGAACTCATCTACGAACGAATGGTTCGCCCTCCCGAACGAGTCGCTCACCGAATTCCGTGAGTCGATCCTTACCCCCGTACGCGGGATGGCTTTCTGGACAGCGATTACACTGCCCTTCCTCTATCTCCCCCTGCTCGCGTACGGTCTCGAATCGTCCGCCACCAGGCTGGCCTTCCTCGCGCTCGTCGCCTGTAACGCCGTCGCGCTGGTCGTTGGCCACTCGTACTCCCAGTCCTGATCCCCACACTTCTCTGTGCGCTCTTTCCTCCCTCGATTCGACGCCTCACCAGCCGTCGCTGTCTGCTCGATACCGGGCGAGATCGGATTTGAACCGGTTGGAGACTCGCTTCGCTCGTCTCCTGGGGTCCCAGAATCCCTCGGCCGCAAAACACGACTCTCACGTTCGTTCGAGTCGGTGATGCGCGGGACCGGATTTGAACCGCCTGAACTTCGCTCGCATAGCTCGCTCGTTCCGTGCTACAAATCCAACTGACCGCGCACTCTCCGCTCACAGTTCGTTCGCGGAGAAGTGCGCGGGACCGGATTTGAACCGGCGGACCCCTACGGGATAGCGTCCTAAGCGCTACGCCTTTTCCTGGCTCGGCAACCCGCGCGCAGTATGCCATATCGGCAGGTCGTGTATCAAGCCTTCGTTTGCCGGTGGCAGTCGATACGATAGTTTAGGTACTGGGAGGGCCAACTGGGAGCCATGTATCGTGCCAGTGACCGCGTGGAACACGAGGAGTGGCTCTCCGAGATCGAGGGGGCCGCCGACAGGCTCGGTCTCGGAACGGAGGCACGCTCCCGAGCGGTCGACCTGTTTCTCTCGTCGCTGCCCGAACAGGAGCGGTCCAAGCGAGCGACGATGGCTGCGAGCGTCTACGTCGGGGCGCTCGTCGCCGGTCAGGAGCGCTCCCAGACGACTGTCGCAGACGCCACAGACGTCTCTCGGCTGACGATCCAACAGCGCTGGAAGGACCTGCTGGAGCGAGCGGGTCTCGACGCGCCGACCTGGTAGCTACGAGGGCGTCTCGCGGCCGTCGCGTTCGGGCGTGAGGTTCCCGTGTTCGTCGATCTCGCCTCGGACGATCCGTGTCGAGGAGATGACTTCGCCGTCGTCGGCGTAGACGTGTGGGACGACCTCGATCTCCAGTGGCTCGTGGCCTCGCTCGCGACGGATCTCATTGATCCGTTTCCCGCCGGTCTCGGTCTCGGGGGAGACCACCAGGACGTCGAACTGGGGTTCGGTCGCGATGCCGGTCGGCTCGGTCAGTTCGCGGACGGTCCACTGCCGGCCCCGGTCGCCAGCGATGGCTGCGAGTTCGTCCGCGAGGGCCGCCCGTCGCTCCTGGTAGGGGCGGATGTGACGTTCGTCGTGACGGGTCTTGGGCGCGAGGTCGTCGCTGGTGAGCCCGACAGTGACGTCCCCGAGCTCGAACGCGCGCTCGAACAGTGCGCGGTGCCCGTCGTGGATGGGATCGAACGTCCCTCCCAGCGCGACATTCATACCGACGCGAACGGCGTGACTCGATTTAGTCGTGTCGACTTCACGACTCCGCGTGGATACGTCTCAGGGGGGCTGTCGGCGGCGTTTAAACGGGACGCACTCGGCAGGGTGGTCCGGGGACGCGTGATGAACGTTCGGTTGCAGCCTTACTCTTCGCTGTCGTCGCCGTCGTCCTCGACTTCGTCGTCGTCACTCTCCGCGTCCTCGACCGAGATGGTGACGGGGTCGGAGTCGGTCTCGGTGTCTCGCTTCGGGAGTGGGCCCCCGTCGGCGTCGAGGTAGTCGTCCAGATTGAACACGGTGTTCAGTTTGGACTGGACGTCGCCGACGACCGTGTTGACGAGTTCGCTCGGTGCGATCGCGCTGTACTCGTAGGGGTTGTTGCCTGCGCCGTCGCTCTCGCGCTTGCGGCGGGTCACGATATCCTCCTCGTGGAGTGCAGCCAGCGCCTCGCGGACGGTACTCGGATAGAGGCCAGTGCCCTCGGCGACCTCGTCGCTCGTGCTCCCTGGGTGTTTCCGGAGGTTGACGTAGATGCGCGAGCGCGTCTCGGTGTCGAGGATCCACGAGAGCAGGTCGACGAGCCCCTCGTCGAACTGCTCGACCGCGCGGTCGGCTTCCTGTTCGAACCGGTTCCGCACGTCCTCTTCGGAGTCGTCTTCGTGATCGTCTGTCGTCATGCGTTGTCTCTACGAGGACAAAAGCTCGCGGCGAAGAAAAATCCTCGCCCTCGCGACTCGCTGTGCCGGACAGTTTGTTACCGATCGATTCCGTGATACCCTTTATTTCATACCTGGCGGTAATTACACACTTAAACAACCCCCGTTCCACCGGCCGGCTATCGGCGCTGAGAGCGTTCCTATGGTATTTTACCATCTTGGTGAATAATATGGTATGTCGCACGGCACACTGGTCGACGACGGCCTCCGGCGTCGGCCCTCGTGATGTCCGGCACAGGACATGGCGCGGGGTTGACCCGCTACACGTGCCAGTGTGACAGTGAATCCAGCTCGGTTTCACGGGGCTGTGGCTTCGAAGGACTGACGGCACGTCACTGGGGGGTGACTGGCACCCGTCGTTCACGTTGGAACCGCCGAGCGGCCGCGTCAGGATTTTTGCAACCGTAGTGCATCGGCTAGCTCCACGACACTCGACGCCCGGAGTCGCCGCTGTTGCTCGGCACCGCTCTCCATCTCGGCCAGTCGCTGGAGCCCGTCGATTCCGAGGCGGTCGCTCTCACGTTCCACGAGTGTCTCGACCGACTGTGGATCGGACTCGCCGGGGACGAGCAGATCGGCGTCCCGACCGTATCTGATCGCTCGCCACTTGCTCTCGTCGAGGAGTTCACGGCGCATCTCCGTCCCGGACTCGCCGTCGTCGTAGCGGGCACCGAGGTCCTCGACCAGCGCGTGCGTGTACTCGACGAACGCCAGCACGTGGTCGGGATCCGCCTGACCGTCGGGTGCGCGGACTTCGACGGTTCCGTGACCCGAGTGGGGTCGCACGTCGAACCAGAGTTCGCCACGGTCGTCGATGCTTCCGGTCTCAAGCATCCGCTCCTCGTAAGCCTGGAACTCGGCATAGTCGTCGAACGCGGTCGGCATCCCGGTGTTCGGGAGCGCCTCGAATATCTTCGCCCGTGCCGACTGCAGACCCGTGTCGAAGCCGTTCCAGTACGGCGAGTTCGCCGACAGCGCAAGCATCAGGGGGAGGCGCCAGCGGAGTTCGTTGGCGATCCAGACCGCCTTGTCGGGGTCGTCGACGCCGACGTGGACGTGGAGTCCGGCCGTCGTGTTGCGATGCTGTGGATACTGAATCCTGTCTAACTGTGCTCTGTACCGTGGTTTGTCGGCGTGTTCGAGTTCGCGCCACTTCGCGAGTGGATGCAGGCCGGCGGCCGCGATATCGAAGCCGTGTTCGTGGGCGTGCTCTAGGAGTGCCGCCCGCACCGACGTGAGGTGCTCGCGAGCACGGTCGGGGTTCTCGATCAGTGGGGTCTGTGTCTCGATGACACACTTGAACAGTTCGTGGTCGAGCCTGTCCTGCAGGATCTCGGGCGGGTCGGACTCGTAGACGAGTTCGTCCGTCCCCGAGGTCGGGCGACCGTGCTGGTCGACCACGTAGAACTCTTCCTCGATGCCGAGCGTTCCCTCCTGGGTGAAATTCTCCGGCGACCCCGTCTCGTCCATCGCCTTGGCAATCGGCAGGGACGCGCTAAAGTTTTCCGTCACCAGTCGGTGACTACCGCGGCGTCGCCACCACGCCGAGATGGTCCTCGTGGTACGGGTCGAGTGGTTCGCTCTCCAGCACCTCGAACTCCTCCCGGAGCTCCGAGAGCACGTCCTCGAAGACGGCTTCCGGCGCCGCCGTCACGTCCTCGCTCCGGGCCTTGATCGCTGCCAGGAGCCGCCCATCGTCGTCGAGGAACCGCTGATTCAGTGCCGCCACGCGTGCCTGTCCGCGCGTGGCAACGTCCTGAACGACGACGTCGACCGGTTCGACCACGTGTGCGTACGTCTCGGGCCGCCGTGCGTCTTTCAGCAGCGGGAAGAGGGTCGGTCTGTCTTCGGCCACCGAGAGCAGGTCCCGGACCGGCCGCGGTGCGAACTCCACCGCGTAGGTCGGGCCGGCGATGTCGGCGACGTGACTCACGGTGGTGCCCGAGGCAGCGCCCAGATATAGCACCGTCTCGCCACCCGCCAGTCCAGTGTCCATCCCGAGGGCCAGCATCGCTCCGAGTTTGGACCGATGCGGGTTCCAGCGGCGCCACGCCCCGTCTGTCGGCTCTCCGTAGACGGGCGCACCCTGGGTAGCGAGTCCAGTTTCGCCGTCGAAATCGTGTCGCTCGACGCCGGAGGGAAGCGTCACTCGTCGTCACCCCGGCGACTGCGGATGCGTTCGATGCGTTCGTCGAGTTCCGCCTGGAGGTCGGGTCGCCTGTCGCCGCTGTAATGGTCGATCCGTGCGGCGATGGCGAGCTTCCCGGCCAGCGCTCGGGCCGCCGACCCGCGTTCCTCGGGATGGGTTCCGCGGACGTACTCGTGAGTGAAGATGACGCCGTGTTTCGGCGACGGCGCCGAGCCGGTGAGGTGTGCGAACAGGGCGTCTTCGGCACCGAGCACCTGGACGGTCCCGCTTGGTTGTTTGGCGAGAGCTTCGAGCCCGCCGGCAAGCGAGATCAGGCGGGCAGCCAGAATCGGACCCGCGAGCATCGAGAGGTTCGGCGCGACCGCCGGGGCGGCCCGCTCGATGAACGACCGGAGCTGGTCGGCCTCCGCAGCGAGGTCGACGGTCCGCTCGGCCAGCGAGACGAGCGCCTCGTCGGTCTCGTCTTCGGCGGCCCGCTCGGCCACCTCGCGGGCGAATTCGACGCCACTCCCGCTCTCGCCGTAGCGGCTGCCGGCCCACTCGCTGACCCGCTCGGCGAGTTCGTTCGCTGTTCGCTCACAGTCGGCCATCGCTCTGACGGCGTGGACGAGCTGCTGGTCGTCGGCGCCCTCGCGCTCGCGGACCGCCTCCCGTGCGGCAGCCGTCGTCGCGGCGTGCAGCCGCTCGTAGTAGTCGTCACGGTCGGCGGCGAACCCGGACTCGACGGCCCGTGCCGGCCAGTCGGCCGGTTCGTCGGCCCGCCCGTCCCTGATGCGTGCGACGGCGGCCGCCTCGTCGTCGGGGTCCAGCCCGACGAACCAGCCGCCTGTGTCCTCGGTCATGTGTCGACTCTGGACGTAGTGGCGTATAGGTGTCATCCTTCGAGACGCCGGCGATGGAGGCGCGGTTTCACTTTCACTACGGTATGCTAGCACTTATGTACCATTCGATAAACACCTCAATCGCAATGACACTCGAATCGACACGAACGGGAGTGAGGTAATCGGATGCGGATCCTCGCACGGCTCCGCGCGCGGGCCGACGCCGCATACGACAACACCTATCACAACAAGCTCCGCGGACGGCTCTGGGGTGCCCTGGAGGGGACCGACTACGACGCGGTCCACGACGACGAGGTCCCGAAGCCGTTCTCGTTTAGCAACCCGTTTCCGCCGGGAGACATGCGTGAGGGCGACGAGCGGACGCTGCTGGTCGCCTCGCCGGAGGAGGAACTGCTGGCCCACGTCGCCGCTGACTTTCAGGACAACCCCGAACTGAACGTCGGCGAGATGCCGTTCACGGTCGAAGACTTCTCGGCGATATCGCCCGACGTTGGCGAACCAGGGACGACGGGGACAATCGAGACGGGGACCGGTGTCCTCGTCCGGATTCCGCCGTGGCGCTTCGACGAGTACGAGATGGATGTCGACCACGACGAGGCAGAATTCTGGCGCCCCGAACACACGATGGAGCCGTTTCGCAATCAGATCGAGGCCAACCTCGACAGGAAGCACGGCCTGTACGGGCCGGAGTACCTACCAGGGCCGTCGGAGTGTTCCGGGGATCTCTTCGACGGCTACGAACTCATCAAGACGTTCGCGATTCCGGTGACGCCGACGACGGGCGAGACCGAGACCTGGGTGTTGAGCAAGTGGCGGTTCGACTACCGCGTCCGGGACGACAACCACCGCCGGCACCTGAATCTCGCGCTGGATGTCGGGATCGGCGAGCGCAACTCGCTCGGGTTCGGCTTCGTGAACGTGACAGAGAAGACGCGGCCGGGCGAGACGCAACTGGAGGGCGAGGATGCTTTCGCCTGACGAATTCGAGAAGAAATATCCCGAGGAGAAACTGCAAGCGGAGCTTCCCGACTCGCCGATCACCTCGCTTCGGGGAGTCCAGTTCCTCTACGGCAAGCTGTACACGCTCGCCACGCTCGGCGGCGGGCGGTTCGCCGCGTATCTGACGCCCGACGCGGCTGGGGACCTCGTCGACACCGACCAGAGCCTCATCGTCGTGCGCGTTGACGCCACCGGTGACAAGCCGCAGTTGGCGGACGACGGCCCGGGGCCAGTGTGGGTGACACGCTACTCCGACGACCGGGTCGAGGAAGTTGCCCACTGTAAGTACCCTGCTGCGCGCGGTATCGACCATAGCGTCACGCATCAGGCCGGGAAGAACAGCGATCCGGAAAAGCTGGCACGCTACGCGAAAGAGCGACTGACGAAGTGGGCGACCGACGATGTGGTACAGAACGCTACCGCGGACCACGACGAGGGCTGGATCGTCGACGCGCTGGTAGACCTCGGCGAAGACGAGGATGTACTCGCCGAAATCGAGGAGACGCTGACTACCAAACTGGGTGGTGAGTCCGCGACTGCACTGCTGACGGTTCAGGTGAAGACCGAACCCGACGGCGAGTACCGGTGGCCTGCAGACCTCGACGTCTTCATGGAGGCGATGCGTGCCCGAAAGCTCTCGAAGCTTGTCACGAAGAACAAAGCCGACGACTCGTCGGGAGATGCGACGGACCTCGTCACCGGCCAGGACGCTCGGACCGTCGGTACGTCCGAGGACCCGCAGAACTACTTCCTCGGCAAGCAACTGGAGAAGTTCCCCGGGCTCGACATCGAGGAAGCGTGGCGAAGCCATCCGATTTCGGAGGACGCGGCAGTCACGGTGATGAACGCCGACACCTTCGTCGAGGCCTGCACGTATCGCACCTTCGGGACGAAGGTCTACTACCTCCCCTACTTCTTCGGCCAGCCCGACTCGGAGTCGGTGTACGAGCTCTATCGACTGCTCTACCAGTCCGCGACAGCTGACGACGATGACGAGATGACACCCGTCGAGCGCGCCTACGTGGAGTCCGACGGCGGTTCGAACGGACGCTGGAACCGACTCCGGTTCTACGTCTCGGCGGTGATGCCTCATCAGATGTCGCGCTACGACGTGTTCGGGGAGACGCTGAACGGACGACTGCTCTACCCGAAGAAGCTCGCTATGGAACACAACTACCTCGTCGACGACGCCACGGCGTTCCGCTCGACCGGCGAGTGGAGTGCACCAATCCCGACGAACGAGAAGTGGGATCTCCTGTCCGGACACGACGGTCGGTTGCACTCGGTCGCGACGGGCTGGTACTTCTACCAGACGTTCGCCGAGCGAGACGACACCGACGCGGACGCGGACGATCCACGGATCGAAGCCCTCGTCGCCGTCCTGAGTGGAGACTCGATTCCCGTCGAGACACTGCTTTCCGAGTATGTCGATCGTATCGTCGACGAACAGGACGACGACGAGAACGAGGGGTTCCCCTCGTTCCACGTCGCCGGGCAGTTCGCACAGCTCTGTGCGCTCGCGACCGACGAACTGGACTTGCTGACGACGACTGACGATGGTAAAGAATCGATCACCAGAGAACCAACCTACGAGAGACACACGATGAAAACACACGACGCGAACCCGATCGCGGCCACGGACGGGGGGAACCCCGCCACCCAGAAACTAGAATCGTTCATCGAGAACACGCCAGCACTCGCCGAAGACGAGGAGAGAGACGACGAGACCATCTCGGTCAACACACAGCGTCGCGGCGCGTTCCTCCTCGGCGCACTCGTCGGCGCGGTCGGGAGCTATCAGGTCGGTGTCGAAGAACGATCCACGACACTCGTCGACCAGTTCCCGGTGAAATCCATCACCCAGGCGAGAATCAAGAAGGTGACACAGGAGACCATCGGAAAGACACTGACCTACACTCGTAGCGACGGCGGCAGTATCACGAAGTACGAACACATCGTCGAACGGCTCCGCCAGACCATCATCGACCCCGACCCCGACGAGTGGCAGATCGGAACCGACGACCTCCGATTCTACTACGCACTGGGAATCACCTACGGCATGAACGACCGACCGAGCAACCGACCGCAGACCGACGAGACGGAGGAGAACTGAGATGACCGATGACACCGACACTGTGACGAACCGTTCCGAAATCGTCTTCCTGTACGACGCAGTCGACGCCAACCCCAACGGGAACCCGCTAAGCGGTTCGAACCGTCCACGTATCGACCCGCAGACACAGCAGGCTATCGTCACTGACGTTCGCTTAAAACGGTATCTCCGGGACCAGCTCGAAGACGACGGCCACGGCGTCTACATCCGTAACGTGCAGGAAGAGGGAGAACAGGCTACGAGAACTGACCTGCTCGAAGACCGGCTGAACGATGTCGAACCCGACGACTACGCTCTCGACGACGAGGAGGGTGCCGCAGCGTTCCGTGACGCGGTTTTCGGCGAGTACCTGGACAACAGTGCCGACGTGCGCTACTTCGGGGCAACGATGTCTGTCGACACGAAAAACGAGTACGCGAAGCACCTTCCGGACCACTTCACTGGCCCGGTACAGTTCTCGCCGGGGAAGTCGATGCACGCAGTCAACGAGAACGAGGAGTACGACAGCCTGACGAGTGTCATCGCGACCCAGGATGGCAAAGAGCAGGGTGGGTTCGACCTCGACGACAACCGCATCCAGTACGCGCTCATCCGGTTCCACGGACTCGTCGACGAGCACGGTGCAGCCGACACGAAACTCACCGACGGAGATGTGGAACGGCTCGACACGCTCTGCTGGCGCGCGCTGAAAAACCAGACGATCAGCCGGAGCAAAGTCGGCCAGGAGCCACGACTCTACTGCCGGGTCGAATACGCCGATGAGAGCTACCATCTCGGCGGACTCGACAAGGATCTCGATCTAGACCCCGCCCGTTCTGCCGACGACGAGAAACTCCGGAACGTCCGCGACCTGACTGTCGCAATCGACGACTTCGTCGACCGTCTCGCGGGTGCGAGCGACCGGATCGAGTGTGTTCGCGTCGTCGCCAGCGACGTGTTACCGGTTTCCTACGATGGCGACGAAGGCGGGCCGGAGCTCTTGTACGACGCGCTCCGCGATGCCGTCGGATCGGACGCTGTCGAGACGGTCGACGTGTACGACGAATACCCGTCGACCCTCCCTGACGAGTGACGATGAGCCAGGAATCGCTCGACGAGTGGACGGACAGCGATGGCGCGGGGGAGGGGTCGATCCCGGAGCGGTGTCTCTCGTTCACCGTCAGCGGTCCGTGGGGTCATTTCCGCCGTGTCGAGGGGAACGTCGTCAAGCAGACCTACCGGATTATCCCTCGGACGACTGTTGCCGGACTGCTCGCAGCCGTCCTCGGTATCGAGCGCGACGGCTATTACGACCTGTTCGCCCCCGGGGTCTCTGCGGTCGCCATCGAGCCGACGGTCGAACTCAGAACGGTGAACATGCCCGTGAACGCGCTCTCGACGGCTGCGGAGAACATGCAGTCGCTCAACTCGCGGGGAAAGATCAGTGTCAAACTCCCGGACCCGACGCATCTGCGTCAGCAACACAACTACGAGGTGCTCGTTGATCCCGAGTACCGCATCGACGTGGCACTCTCCGACGAGGAGCGCTACCGTGAACTACGCGAAATGCTCGAAACCGGGCGGTCGCACTTTGTACCGAGCCTCGGGCTCTCCGAACATCTCGCGACTATCGACTACCACGGCGAGTTCGCTGTCGAACCCGGATCAGACGAACCGGTCGTCGCGGTCGATTCGGCGATCCCGGACGCGGTGGACGACGTGAAGATGACGGAAGGGACGCGCTGTCAGGTCGAGGAGTCACCGGCGTTCATGACGACCGACGACGGCGGGCGGACGACAACAGCGTTCACCTCGTACACGTACAACCCCGACGGCGATCCGTTACAGGTCCAGTCGATAGACACCGCTACCGTCGACGACAGAACTGTGGTGTTTGTCTGAGATGACCGAACGCTACTCCCATCCGCCGGAGGACGGCCACGACGGCGTTCTCCTTCGGGACCATCTCGCCGAGGTAGCCGGGCGCATCGAACACGTCGTGCCACCCGATGTGACCACTCCCGCCGAAGAGCCGCTCGTCGATGTGGTCGAGACCCTCGCGTGGATCCACGACCTCGGGAAGGCGACGACGTACTTCCAGCAGCATATCGATGTCATGCCAGGAACGCCGGACGAGAAGATGTGCCGCTACCATGCACCGCTCGGCTCGTTCGCAGCGTACTACGCCCTCAAAGCGCAGGAGTTCGAAACGGAAACGTGTCTGGCCGGATTCGTCGCCGTCGCGAAGCATCACGGTCGGCTTCCACATGTCGCGGAGTACGTCTTCACCCGTTCCCATCAGCGTGACAACCCTGGAGACAGACTGACTCGACACGAGAAACAACAGAACGCGATCGGCGAACAGATCGTGGACATCGACGGGCGTGTCCGCCCGCTCGTCGCTGACATTTTCGAATATGCGACGGCGGGGGCTGGCTCGTGGACAGCGTTCCGAGACGGTGTCGGCGACCTCCTCGGTGAGATCGCGGGCACCGTCTCGTCGTCCGACACCGGAGCGGATGCGAACCCAACCGGACTCTCAGACAGCAGCTACGCGCTCGCCCTCCAGTGTTGGAGTGCCCTCGTCCTCGCGGACAAGACAAGTGCGGCCGGCGCACCCGAGGGAGCGGAGACGTACGCCGCCGACCCACCGACGGCGCAGCGGCTGAACGATTACGTTGCGGAGATCGAGGACCGCGTCGACGCAGACCCCAACGGCGATCGCGGCGAACGGCTCAACTACCACCGATCACGTGCTCGCAAAGCGGTGCTCGACAACGCAGAATCGTTTGCGAACGACGGCGGTGGCGTGGCGACGCTCACGCTCCCGACCGGCATGGGAAAGACGTTCGCCGGACTCTCGGCTGCACTTGCGGTACGTGATCAGCTCGGGGGCGACCGTGTCATCTACGCGCTCCCGTTCACGAGCGTCATCGATCAGGTCGTCGACGATGTTGAAGACGTATACGAAACGGAGATGTCTGGCCGCCTGCTCACCGCACATCATCACCTGACGGAGACCACGATCCGTGACGATGCGGACGAGGGTAACTACGAGGACGCTGACCTGTCTGATGACGTGGCTGGTATGCTTGGGGAGAGTTGGCGTGCCGGCTTGACCATCTCGACGTTCGTCCAACTCTTCGAGAGCCTCGTTGGTCCCGAGAACACGCAGTCGATGAAGCTCCCCGCGCTATACGACAGCGTTGTCGTACTCGACGAGCCACAGAGCCTCCCGCTCGACTGGTGGAAGCTCGTTCCCCGGCTTATCCGTATTCTAACCGAGCAGTACAACGCGACGGTCATCGCCATGACGGCCACACAACCGAAGTTGTTCGAGCACTCGCCCGAGGTAGCCGATCCGAACAAACTCGTCGACGAGCCTGGGACGTACTTCAGGGCAGTCGAGCGTGTCTCTTACGAACTTGACAATTCCACCGAGCGGTACATCGACGACCAGAGCGAGCCGAAGTCCTACGACGACGCGGCAGCGGAGCTGCTGGGCGCGGTCGAAGCTGGCGAATCGGTCCTCGCAATCTGTAATACGGTAGACAGCACCCGTCGACTCACTGAGTCGCTGACCGACCACCTCGGATCGTTCGTCGACGTGGCCGAACACTACACGGATCTGCTTGGTGCTACCGAGCGAACGGACGAACTCCCGGAAGACCCCGAAGACAAGGGGGTCGATCCTGGCACCCTCACAGAGACTGTCACCGATGCGTTCGCAGATGGTGCCGGAACGGCTGCACTCGTTCATCTCTCGACCCGACTCCGTCCTCTCGATAGACTGACGCTCGTCGAAACGGCAAAGTGCCTCACTGAGAAGGACGTCCCCGTCGCCGTAGTATCGACGCAACTCGTCGAGGCAGGTGTCGATATTAGCTTCGATCGCGTCTACCGCGACCTCGCACCGGTCGACAGTATCGTCCAGGCTGCCGGGCGGTGCAATCGATCGTTCGAACGCGAGCGTGGACGGGTGGTCGTCTGGTGGCTCGACACGCCGGCCGACCAGAAGCAGACGCCGGCAGCCGCTGTGTATAATCGTGGTGTATCGTTACTCCCGGTGGCCGCTGAGGTACTGGAGTCGGTCCGGAACGATGTCGGCGGACTCACCGAATTCAGTGTCGCCAGAACGGCTGTCGAGCGGTACTACCATCGACTGCGCGAAGAGAAAGACGTGGGAAAGCAGACGTACGCTGATTACGTCGACGATGCTGACGGAGAGGCGCTAGCTGGCCTCTCGCTCATCGACAAGGACTTCACTGTCGACGTGTTCGTCTGTCGGACCGATCGGGACCGCGAGTACGTCGACGAAATCAAGACGGCAAGAGATAACTACGCGTTCGACAGATTACAGTCACTCCTCGACGAAACGAAAGTCCGTCGTGTGTCCGTCCCAGTGTACGACGAGGCGAGCGAGCGAGCGGACGCTGTTCGTCAGCTTCCGAAGCTCCTTGGTGGCGACAGACCGGGCTCCCGAGAGGTGATTCGGCTTCTCGATGTAGACCAGTACAGCTCACATTTCGATCACCGGTTTGGCTTCGATGTACCAGAGTCCAGCGTCGACCACCAGTTCCTATGACTGAGGACAGGTCCACCGACGAGGAGGCCGAACTCGACGACCCAGTCGACGTTCTCCTCCGCTCGGCACGTGACGAGACGTCCGACGACGAGTTTCACGTCACCGGTGTGATGATGCAGTACTACGAGGTATGTACACGAGAACTCTGGTTCGCCTCGCGACACCTGGAGATCGACCGTGACAATGCCGCCGTGGTCCGTGGCACGCACGTCGACGACAGTGCCTACGCCGACAAGCGCCGACATGTCTCCATAGACGGGACCATCGCCATCGACGTACTCGACGATGGGCGCGTGATGGAGGTCAAACCGTCGTCGTCGCTCGTCGAACCAGCGAAACTCCAACTGCTCTACTATCTCTGGTATCTCGACCGGGTAGTCGGTGTCGAGCGTGAGGGGATCCTCGCCCACCCACGGGAGCGACGGCGGGAATCGGTCGAGCTCACAGAGGAGAACGTCGACTGGGTCGAGAGTGCGATCCGCGGCATCCACGACGTCGTCACGTCGGAGGCGCCGCCGCCCGCCGAGGAGAAGCCGTTCTGTGATGCCTGTGCGTATCACGACTTCTGCTGGAGTTGTTAACAATGGACGATAACTACCACGTGTTCACCGACGGTCGCCTGGAACGACACAACGATACAGTCCGACTCGTCACGGAGGACGACGAGAAGAAGTACCTCCCGATCGAGAACGCCGAAGCACTGTTCCTGCACGGACAGATCGACTACAACACCCGACTCATGTCGTTTCTCAACGACCACGGAGTCGCGATCCACGTCTTCGGATGGAACGATTACTATGCCGGATCAGTGATGCCCGAGCGCGGACAGATGTCCGGACAGACTGTCGTCGAACAGGTGCGGGCGTACGACGACGTCGAACACCGACGGCGGCTGGCCCAGCAATTCATCGCTGGGAGCATCCACAATATGCGGGCGAACGTCAAATACTACGACGGACGTGGGCACGATTTCTCGACGGTCGTCGACACACTCGAGTCTCAGGCCGCTGCGCTGGATGACGGCGCGCCAGTCGACGAGCTGATGGGTATCGAAGCCACCGCCAGACGAGCGTATTACTCCATCTTCGACGCCGTACTGCCGGACGGATTCGTCTTTGGCGGCCGCCAGTACAATCCGCCGGACAACGAGGTCAATAGTCTCATCTCGTTCGGAAACTCGCTGGTGTACGCCAACGTCGTGTCCGCGATCCGTGCGACTGCGCTCGATCCGGCAGTGAGTTTTCTGCACGAACCCGGCGAGCGTCGGTACTCGCTCGCTTTGGACATCGCAGACCTGTTCAAGCCACTGCTCGCCGATCGTGTACTCTTCCGGGTCGTAAACCGATCCCAGCTGACGCTCGAGGATTTCGAGACGGATCTCAATAGTTGCCTGCTCGACGAAGACGGCCGAAAGACGTTCTCCAAGGCCTTCGAGGAGACGCTGGAAGAGACGGTCGAGCACCCACGACTGAACCGGAAGGTGAGCTACCAGTATCTGTTGCGCGTCGAGGCCTACAAACTCAAGAAACACCTCCTCACGGGCGAGGAGTACGTCCCGTTCAAGCGGTGGTGGTGACGTGACATACGTTGTTGTCGTCTACGACGTCCAGGCCGACCGGACGCCGAAGTTCCTCAAGTTCCTCCGTCGCTATCTCACGCATGTCCAGCAATCTGTCTTCGAGGGAGAGCTGTCTGAAGGGACGGTGACGGAGGTGGAGGAGTCACTCGAATCGATGCTACAGGATGACGAGTCGGTCATTCTCTACCGGATGTCTTCCGAAGCATACGTCGACCGATCCGTCTTCGGTGACGATCCCATGGACGACCAGCAGTTCCTCTGACTCGTCGTCGACCCCCCGGGGGTAACGGGGCTATTGCGGGTCGACGAAAATAATGAAGTGAAACCGGATAGGAGAGTGTATATGGCCCTGAATTCGGCCATGGTTTCAGACGGACCCTTGTGGGGTTGAAGCTGAACTCATCGTGCCTCCTGTCGGGGCCAGCTGGCGGTTTCAGACGGACCCTTGTGGGGTTGAAGCCGCTCGTGGGGGCCGGTCGTCGACGGCGAGCGTACCGTTTCAGACGGACCCTTGTGGGGTTGAAGCGATCCGGACCCATCGACGCCGCTGCCGACGGCGAGTTTCAGACGGACCCTTGTGGGGTTGAAGCCTCGGCCTCATCCCTGGCGTCACGATCGATGTGTCGCGTTTCAGACGGACCCTTGTGGGGTTGAAGCGCCGTTCGTTTCACTCTCGTTAGGTAACTCTGCTGTGTTTCAGACGGACCCTTGTGGGGTTGAAGCAAATCTGGCGGATATGTGTTTATTGAAGGTAGGGAGTTTCAGACGGACCCTTGTGGGGTTGAAGCGACGAACACGAGGACCGTGCCGAGGATGTCCTCCAGTTTCAGACGGACCCTTGTGGGGTTGAAGCGACACCCCAGTATCGAAGTGTTGGTAGTCGGGCTCGGTTTCAGACGGACCCTTGTGGGGTTGAAGCGTCAGCGAGCTCCGGCGCCTGCTCGACCGCTACGAGTTTCAGACGGACCCTTGTGGGGTTGAAGCTTGGGGTGGGATGTAGTCAGTCATGCTCTGTATCCTGTTTCAGACGGACCCTTGTGGGGTTGAAGCACGTCGACGGACGACGCCGACGACGGGACCGGCGCCGTTTCAGACGGACCCTTGTGGGGTTGAAGCAACCAGGAACGGGCCGGGCCGGTCGCCCTCCTCGTTTCAGACGGACCCTTGTGGGGTTGAAGCTCGACGGCCACCTCAATCACCTGTGTGATTTCCGGTTTCAGACGGACCCTTGTGGGGTTGAAGCGCCCGCGCCCCACTTACTCATAGACTCGCCACCGTCGTTTCAGACGGACCCTTGTGGGGTTGAAGCGGCGGCTACCTCGGCGGCAATCGTCCGCTCGTCGTGTTTCAGACGGACCCTTGTGGGGTTGAAGCGGTCGGTGCTAAGTCGTCGTCCATACCGACCGTTCGGGTTTCAGACGGACCCTTGTGGGGTTGAAGCGGGCGGTAGCGGGGTGCTGTGTGGTGGTGGCGCCGTGTTTCAGACGGACCCTTGTGGGGTTGAAGCTCAACGTCCGGTGGGAGTGGATCGTAGCCCCGCGTGGTTTCAGACGGACCCTTGTGGGGTTGAAGCGGAGAGTAGGCTTCTACGTCCTCCTTGAACGTCGAGTTTCAGACGGACCCTTGTGGGGTTGAAGCTTTTTGAGCGCCTGGAGAGCCGGGCCGGGTAGCTCGGTTTCAGACGGACCCTTGTGGGGTTGAAGCATGTCGAACGTGAACCGGTCCTTGATGTGAGTTTCGTTTCAGACGGACCCTTGTGGGGTTGAAGCCTGACCGGGACGATTGGCTATATCCGACGGGTTGAGTTTGTTTCAGACGGACCCTTGTGGGGTTGAAGCCGATCCACGGCGCCGCCATCGGCTGGAAGACCTGGGTTTCAGACGGACCCTTGTGGGGTTGAAGCATAATCAACAGAGACGGCGACCGGTTCGTGCAACGCGTTTCAGACGGACCCTTGTGGGGTTGAAGCACCAACGCCTACGTCCAGAAGGACGAAGGTTCAGGCCTGTTTCAGACGGACCCTTGTGGGGTTGAAGCACATAGTCGTCTGAAGCCCCACTCTCAAAATCATCTAGTTTCAGACGGACCCTTGTGGGGTTGAAGCGACGGCCACAGGTAACTCCCCTCGTGCAATTCCGAGTTTCAGACGGACCCTTGTGGGGTTGAAGCTTCTCGCTCTCAGCCGCTCAGACGTACCGAATTATAGGTTTCAGACGGACCCTTGTGGGGTTGAAGCCTAATCGCTGCTTGCTGTGTCACCCTCTGTTGTGGCAGTTTCAGACGGACCCTTGTGGGGTTGAAGCGTTTAGCATGGGCAAAGGCTTGGAGCGAGAGATGAAAGGTTTCAGACGGACCCTTGTGGGGTTGAAGCCAGGGGACATCTGTCGTCGTCCAAGGTGGCGGGTGTTTCAGACGGACCCTTGTGGGGTTGAAGCGCTCGGGCGATGGATCGTACAGAAGAGGGCCTGTTTCAGACGGACCCTTGTGGGGTTGAAGCACCCCCACCTCTATTTTGTTCGCGTGGGGATGGGTGTTTCAGACGGACCCTTGTGGGGTTGAAGCGCAAAGTGCGAGACAAGTTGCCCGAGCGCGGTCAGACCGTTTCAGACGGACCCTTGTGGGGTTGAAGGATGCCGGACCGAGCCGGCCGACAGGCCGGACGTGTTTCAGACGGACCCTTGTGGGGTTGAAGCACGGAACTGCTCGACCCCAGTGCCAGCACAAACGTGTTTCAGACGGACCCTTGTGGGGTTGAAGCCGCCAGCGCCAGGCCGGCGAGTCGAACCTCGACGCCGGTTTCAGACGGACCCTTGTGGGGTTGAAGCGAGACGCTATCGGAGATCTCGCGTACGACGTGCCTGGTTTCAGACGGACCCTTGTGGGGTTGAAGCGAGCAGACCCCAGCCCTCAGGGAGTTCTGATTCTTGTTTCAGACGGACCCTTGTGGGGTTGAAGCAACTGCTTTGAAGTCTACAAGAACACCGAGACAGAGTTTCAGACGGACCCTTGTGGGGTTGAAGCCAGGATGGGGCCGTCGCCATCGGCCGGGAAATGCGTGTTTCAGACGGACCCTTGTGGGGTTGAAGCGCAAAGGTGAGCACGCATGATCTGCGACGGCGGGTTTCAGACGGACCCTTGTGGGGTTGAAGCTGAACGAGACTATAGACAGCGGTGGCGGCGGTGGCGGTTTCAGACGGACCCTTGTAGGATTGAAGCATGGGCCGCTCGGTGACTCTCGTATATGCGAGCGTTTCGGACGGGCCCTCGTTGTGGTCGAAGCCCACTAGCTATCCAGCCACGCGTCAGTCTTACAACGTCACAGAGAACCCTGCTATCACGTGTTCCTACGACTTTATCTCCTCAGGTGACCTCAGATAGCGTATGGATTCACGATACAACTCCTTCGACAACATGGAACGACTCTTCGACCAGATGCGACGCGGCATGTTCGGTGGCTGGAGCGGTGACAGCAGTGGGTTCGGCGACGGGATCCGCGTCGAACGGATCGACGGTGGCCTCGTGGTCATCGCTGACATGCCCGGCTTCGAGAAGGACGAGATCGGTGTCCGACTCCACGATGACCGCCTCGTCCTGACTGCTGAACACGAAGCCGGCGACGAGATCGCGTCCCGGCGGCGTTCGCTCCGCGAGACCATCTCGCTCGGTGAACACGTCGACCACGAGGACGTCTCCGCGAGCTACCGCAACGGCGTCCTCGAAGTCCGGATGGAGATCGAAGACGATGCCGACGAAGGTATCGACATCGATATCTCCGAGTGAAGACAGAAACGTTCGACAACCGGGGAGGTGTGAAAGTCCCCTATATATTTGCCATCTCCCCTGGAATTGCGGGGCATGGTAGGGTCAGAGTCGACGGCGGGTTGGCGGGCGGCCGAAGCCCAGTATACGGACGAGGTTATCGCTGACGACACACTGGGTGAGATGTTCGCCGCGACCGCCGAGCGAAACGCCGGAGACGACGCACAGCTGTACAAGGGTGGTGTCTACGACCGGTCACTGACGAGCGACGTCATCCCACCGGCACCCGACGGTGAGTACGCGGGACTCGGATTCGATCGGATGCACGAGGTCGTCAAACACCTCGCGGCCGGGTTCCGCGACATCGGCGTCGAGTCGGATACTCGGGTCGGGATTTTATCCTCGGCACGGATGGAGTGGGCGCTCTCGGACTTCGCCATCCTCTCTGCCGGCGGCGTGGTCACGACCGTCTACACGGAGTCCTCACCGAAACAGGTCCGCTACCTGCTGGACGACCCCGGTGCCGAGTTCGTCGTCGTGGAGAACGAGGACCTTCTGGAGAACGTCCTGGCGGTCGAGGACGATCTCACCCTCGAAGGTATTATTTTGATCGACGAATACGAGAGCGATCGCGATGACGTCTACACGCTCGCGGAGATCCACGATCGTGGTGCCGAGGGCTTCGACGAGACAGAGTACCGCTCGTGGCTCGACGAACGCGACCCGGAGGATCTGGCGAGTCTCATCTACACCTCCGGGACGACCGGCCAGCCGAAAGGCGTCCAGCTCACACACCGAAACTTCCGCTCGAACGTCAATCAGTCCCGCAAACGACTCGCACCCAGGCCGGACAAACACCCAGACGTGCCGGCGATCGGTGCCAACTCGACTTCTGTCTCGTTCCTCCCGCTGGCACACGTCTTCGAGCGCCTCGCCGGCCACTTCTTCATGTTCGCCTCCGGCGCGACGGTCGGCTACGTCGAGAACCCCGATACGCTGGCCGACGACATCCAGTTGATACAGCCAACGACCGGTGCTAGCGTCCCACGCGTCTACGAACGTATCTTCGACCGGATGCGCGAACAGGCCAGCGAGTCGCCGATCAAACAGCGAATCTTCAACTGGGCGGTCGATGTCGCCCGCGAGTACGCACGTACCGAGGACCCAGGAACGATCCTGAATGCGAAGCACAGCCTCGCGGACACCCTCGTCTACAGCACTGTCAAGGAGAAACTCGGCGGCAACATCGAGTTCATGGTCAGCGGCGGCGGGAGCCTCTCGAAGACGCTCTGTGAGACGTTCGTCGGCATGGACCTGACGATATTGGAGGGGTACGGCCTCACCGAGACGTCGCCGGTCATCACCACCAACCCCCCCGAGGACATCCGGCCGGGGACGCTCGGTGTCCCGGTCTCCGACGTCGACGTCCGACTGGACACCCACGTCGTCGACGCCGACCAGTTCGACGACGTCGCCGGGGAACTCGGGGAACTGCTCGTCCGCGGGCCGAATGTCACGAACGGCTACTGGAACCAACCGGGCGCCAGCGAGCGCGCGTTCACCGAGATCGACGGCAAGCGGTGGTTCAAGACGGGCGACATCGTCGAGCAGACCCACGACGACTACCTGATCTATCACGACCGGATCAAGGAGATCCTCGTCCTCTCGACCGGGAAGAACGTCGCCCCACAGCCCATCGAGGACATGTTCGCGACGAGCGACCGCGTCGATCAGGTGATGGTCGTCGGCGACGACCAGAAGTTCATCGGCGCGCTGATCGTCCCCAACTTCGAGGAACTGGAGCGGTGGGCCGACGCGGAGGGGATCGACCTCCCCGAGGACCCCTACGAGCGGTGTGCGGACGACCGCGTCCGTGAGTGGGTCCAGGTGGCCGTCGACGAGGCGAATGCCGAACTGGAGAAGATCGAGCGCATCAAGCGGTTCGAACTGGTCCCACTGGAGTGGACGGCCGAGAACGACCTACTTACGCCCTCGATGAAGAAGAAGCGCCGCAACATTCGCACGGAGTTCGAGGAGAAACTGCGGGATATCTACGGCGACTCCTACAACGACTGAGACCGATCGGCGTCGTCAGTACCGCACGTCGACCGCCCGTTCTCGCGGCCCGTCACACTCGACGAGGAGGATCGACTGCCAGGTCCCCAGATCCAGCGATCCCTCGGTGACCGGGACCGTCACGTCGGGACCGACGAGCATCGCTCGGACGTGCGAGTCAGCGTTGCCGTCGAGCGCGTCGTGCTCCCACCCCTCGTCGTCGACCAGTTCGGTCAGTGCGTCGGCCAGATCACCGAGCAACCGTGACTCGGCTTCGTTGACGGTCACGCCGACCGTCGTGTGTCTGACGAAGACGGTGCAGGTGCCGTCGGCCTCCGGCGGTAGCTCCGCGGCGACCTGTTCGGTGATGTCGGTCACTGTCGACCGCTCTTCGGTCTCGACGGTGAACCGTGCGCGTCCCATACCAGGGGGTTCGCACCGCTCCAGTGTGTATCTTCCTGTCAGAAACTGCGGTGTGACTGGTCAGGCCAGCCACTCGTCCGGTTTGGTGTCGTAGTCGATATCCGTCGCGGTGAGATGCTCGACCTCGGCCCAGTCGGTGGTCTCGACGGTGACCTCCTCGCCGTCGTAGCGGATCCGCTTGCCGACCGGTTCCGGTTCCGGTTCGCGGTCTCGGCGTTTGGCCACCTCGACGTCGTGGTCGTCGAACTCCTTGACGATGGTCAGGAGGTTCACGGGGTGGCCCCACAGTTCGAAGACCCGTTCGAGCACGTCGCCGGCCTGCTGGATGTCCAGCATGACGCCGTTGTACTGGTGGGCCAACAGCAGTTCGTTGCGGTTGCGGTAGTTGCCGTCCTCGACGACGATGGTCGGCTTGCCGAAGTTGGTGAACTGCAACATCAACTTCTTCTTGACGTCCTCGTGGTCGGTCGAGGTCACCCGGTAGTCCCCAGAGGCGTGGGTGTACTCGTAGGTGAAGTAGTCGTTGTTGTCGACGAACTCCTGGGTGAGGAACGCATCGAGGAACGTCACGTCGTTGTGGGACTCGCGGATCTCACGCATGCGCTCCCAGCCCCGGGTGTAATCGACAGCTGCCAGTGCGTCGGCGACGCCCTCGTAGCGGTCCTGCTCGAAGAGATACCGGGAGACCCGTTCCAGTTCCTCCTGGCCGACCTGGGCGAGGAACCCGCGGTTCTGTGGCCTGATCAGCGAGTAGTGTCGTTCACACAGCCCTTCGTAGGTCAGCACCTTCCAGGGGTACTGCTCGACGTCGAACTCACCTTCGCGTGCCGCAGCCAGTCTGTCGGCGTCGACGCGCGGGTCCTCGGGGTCGAGGTCGTCGAGGTGACCCGGAACGTCTGTCAGCCACTCGGGCGGTTCGAGCTGTTCCTGGACCGCACTGAAGTCCACGACGTCGTGGAAGTTCCGCCAGGTGACGCCATCGGTACGGAGCAACCGTTCGACGACCTCCCGGCGGTTCTCGGTGTTCTCGACGTACTTCCAGATGGCCAGGCCGAGGCTGTAGGGGTTGAGCCCGCCCGACCCGAGCACCTTCGACATGTGATCGGCGTAGAGGACGAACTCGTCGTCGCCGGCGAAGTTCTCGTCGGTCATCATCACCGACTCCCAGTAGCTCGCCCACCCCTCGTTCATCACCTTCGTCATCTTCTGGGGGGCGAAGTAGTAGGCCTCACGGCGGAGCAGTTCCAGCAGGTCACGCTGCCAGTCGGTGAACTCGGCGGCCTTCTCGGCGTCCTCGTCGTAGCGGTTCCCGTGTTTGCGCAGGAACCCCAGGATGTCCTTCTCGGGTTCGGCGGGGAACGAGACCCTGTCGTCGTCCTCGCCCTGGGCTTCGAGCCACTCCTCGTCGAACACCTGCCGTTTGACCTCGTCCGAGAGGTCCAGTTCGTCCAGCTGATCGGCGACCTCGACGCCCGCCAGGTCCTCGAACTCCTCGGGAGTCGTGTCGACGGGTGCGTACGGTTCGTGCTGGTCGATGTTGTCCTCCAGACAGAGGACGTGGTCGATGAACCGCTCGACGTCGGCCCGCTCGATCTCCGGGTCCTGCATGTACTCCCGGATGGTTTCGGCGTGCCGGGAGAGCATCTCCGCGGCCTCGGGGCTGCGGACCCGGCGCTCGCCGTCCTCGCCGCGGGAACTGGTGCCGTCGGCGAACATCCGGAACCACTCGTTGTTGGCGAAGAAGTCCGCGTGGGCCTCGACGTGGGTGATGACCGCCTTCTGGTCGGCCAGGGTGTTGGACTCCTGGAGGAAGGCGTGGGCGGGGTCGTCGTTGTTGACGATCTCGAAGGCCTTCCCGCCGAGGAACTGGGTCTGTTTCTGCTGGCGGTCGTACTGCATCCCCCAGCGCCAGTGTGGGTAGCGACGCTGGAACCCGCCGTAGGCGATCAGTTCGTTCATCTCGTCGTAGTCGACGACCCAGTAGTTGACCGGGTACGGCGAGAGCCCGAGCTTCTCTGCCAGGTTGCTCGCCTCCTCGACGTGTCGTTCGAGGTCGGCGGCGATACGCTGCTTGGTGATTCTGTCGTCGGTGCTCATTCGTCGTCCTCCGTGCTGAGTATCTCGTAGATCGCGTCGACCACGTCCTCCGGCGAGGAGACGTACGCGACCGCGACGTTGTCGGCGTCGCGGAAGCTCCGTTCGACCTCCTCGGCGTGGGTGGCGTTGATCGCGTTGCCGCTGGGCTGGGTCTCCACGTAGGCGTGGAGGTTCGCGGGGATATCCTCCATCAGCGGGATCACCTTCTCCTCGGTGTCGTTGCTGGAGTTCTCGCTGTCGCCGGCGGCGAAGACGTAGCGGTTCCACTCGCTCCAGGGGTACTCCTCTTCGAGAACCGCGGCGGCCAGTTCGTACGCGCTGGAGATGCGGGTCCCGCCGCCAGAGCGGATGCCGAAGAACTCGTCACGGTCGACCTGCCAGGCGTCGGCGTCGTGGGCGATGTAGACGAACTCGGCGTTGTCGTACTTGCCCTGGAGGTACCAGTCCAGCGGCGTGAACGTCCGCTCGACGAGTTCGCGCTTCTTCTGGCGCATCGATCCCGACACGTCGCGGATGTTGACCACGACGACGTTCTTCTCGCGTTCCTCGATGATCTCGGGGTAGCGGTAGCGCTCGTCCTCCCGGCGGAAGGGTACCTCGTCGACGCCGTCCCGACGGATGCGCTGGGCGGTTGTGACCTGCTCGACGTTCGCTTCCATCTCCTCGATAGAGGCCCACTCGCTCTTCTCGTCGCTTGCGAGTTCGTCGTAGGCGTCCTCGATCCAGGCCTTCGAGACCGGGATGTTGTGCTCCCGGGCCCACTCGAAGACGGTCTGTGGCCCCCACCCCTCGATCTTGAGGGCCTCGCGGACGTAGTCCTCGTCGAACTCCATCGCCAGCTTGCGCTTGAGCCCCTTCTTGAACAGCCGCTCGAAGTCCAGCGTCGAGGACGGGCCGGTCCGGGTCATGTCGGTGAAGTCGCCCTCCGTCTCCTCGACGACCTTCTTGCCCTTCGGTTCGAGGTCGAGGCCGAGTTGCTCGTCGAGTTCCTGGGCGAACTCCTCGGGGTCCATCTCGTAGTACTCGTGCTCGCCGCCCTCCTCGCCGGGGTCGCCGTCCTCGTCGCCGTCGCCGGGCTGGGGCTGTGGCTGGCCGACCGGGTCGCCGGGCTGGGCGCCTTCGCCCTGGCCGACGCCGCCCTTGTCGCGCTGGTCGTACTCGAAGCTCGGCAGGTCGACGATCTTGATCGGGATACGGACCTCGTCGTCCCTTGACTGGCCCAGGTCGCCGTACTGGATGAACTCCGAGAGATCCTGGCGGCGCTCCTCGCCCACTTCACGGTACCGTTCGAGGTCGTCTCTCAGTCCCATCTGTAGCTCACCTGGTTCATGACGTGCCGGCTGGTCAGTTCGGCAGAGGCCTCGCTGTAGTCGTGCATCTCGACCATGTTCCGGACGGTCTTCTCTTTGAGCCGGGCCGTCTCGGTCCCCGACGGCGGGGAGTCCCACTGCCGGGGGTCGAAGTCCTCGTAGGTCCGCCGGACGTCGTCCCAGTCGTGGCGGCCGAGGACGGTCTTGATGACCGGGATCTCGGTCGGGGAGACGTCGCCGACCTGGAACTCCTCGTCGCGGCGCTGCCACGCGTGGCGGTTCAGCGCCGTGATGATCTTGTCGGTGCGGAACGTCTCGACGGCCTCGTCGGGCTCGTTGCCGTCGTAGTTGTCCTCGTCGAACCGGCCCAGATGCTCGATCTCGAAGACCTTCATCTCCAGGGGGTCGGGATCGACGTACTCGCCGCGGTCGTTGACGATCTGCTCGTCGGACTCCCAGGCGTAGACCTGCTCGATGTAGGCCTCGACGGTCGCCTCGTCGACGCGCTTGTCCCGCATCATCGCGTCCAGCACGTCCTGTTCCTGCTGGCCGAAGACGTGGTTCTTGACGGTGACGACCCGTTCCTCGTACTCGCTGGCCTCGTTGGCCGAGAAGACGGGCGCCTCGCGCATCCCCTCGGCGACCGCGTTGAGCACGTCACGCGGCATGATGACGTTCTCGACGGGGAGGTCCGGGTGGTGGCGGTCCTGTGTCTCGTGGAGCAGGTCCGCGACGACGTCGCGAACGTAGGTCACGGGGATGCCGTGGTCGCCGTCACGCGCCGTCGTCGCCATGTCGTAGTCGTCGATGTCGACCCGGTCGTCGCCCTCCATCAGGTAGCCCCGGTCGAACAACAGTGCCTTGTCGACCAGGTCCAGTCCGTTGGGGACCGACCGTTCGTCGAGCCGCGAGACGACGGCGTACAGCGCCGCCGCCTCGATGGTATGGGGTGCCAGTTCCTTCTCCGTGGCCGTCGCGAGTTCGTCCCGGACCGAGATCGAGAGGGGCTCCTGGATCCACTGTTCCAGTTCCTCCCAGGAGTCCGGGTCCCAGACGCTCGTCTCGTCGGTCAGTTCACGCCGGAGCAGTTGTGCCTCCAGCGAGAGGTTCGTCAGGTACGTGAACTCGTGTTTGTCCAGTCGCCGCTTCAGCGCCTTCAGCGGGTCCTGGCCCTCGCGGTCGGCGTGCTGATTCAGTTGGGCCTCCAGATCCGGGTTCGAGATGATGATCAGTTGCGTGTCGATGTCCATCCCGATGCCCTTGTCCAGTTTGACGTGGCTCTCGTCGGGGACGTTCAGCAGTTTCTGGAGCAGGTCGGCGTGCTGGCCAGCGTCCTCGACGACCGTCAGCAGGCCGTTGCCCTGCGAGAGGACGCCGTCGTAGCTGAACGCCTGGGGGTTCTTCCGGCCCCGTGAATCCAGTTCGCGGAGCATCCCGTGCATCCACGACCCGACGAGCCGTTCTTTCGGTGTCCCCTCGTCCTCGGAGTGGAGGACGCCGATGCCGTGGCCCACGTCGACCACGAAGTTCTTGACCCGGAGGTGGTCCGGCCCGGTCACCGCCGAGAACAGGTCTTTCGTCCCGGTGCGCCGGTACTGCTCTTCGAGGTAGTCGTAGGCCTCACGCGAGAACGGGTCCAGATCGCCGTCGACGCGGATGGGGATGTGATCGTCGAGGGTCTCGTTCAGCGCCGTCAGCAGATCCTGCCGGACGTCGTCGGGGAACACCGTCAGCGGGTGGATCTGGACGGGGCTCTCGTACCAGTCGTCCTCGTCCTCGATGGGCTGATCGCCGTAGGTCAGCGCCGAGTCAGACCCACCGGCGCCGGCGACGTTCCACTCTAAGGTGTATCGCCGACCGGTGGGTGTCTTGGAGTACTCGCGCAGGCCGTTGATGAGACAGCGCTTGAGTTCGGACTTCCCGGTGGCAGTCGGCCCCTCCAGCCAGATGATCTTCTCGTCCTTGCCGCGTCCAGCGGCGATCGACCGCAGGTCGTCGACGAAGGCGTTGAGTACGTCGGTGTTGCCCAGGATGGCGTGCTCGCCGTCGTTGTGGGGGTCGTCGAAGAAGCGATACCGCTCCTTCTCCTCGCCCTCCTCGATGACGGTCCGTGTCCCGGCTGCCTCGATGGCGTCGAGCAGGTACTTCGAGGCGTGGGCGGCCAGCTCCGGCGATTCGAGGATCTGGTCGACGTACTCTGCGAGCCCCATCGGCGCCTCGTAGGCCCGATCCAGCGAGTCGTCCGCCCGGCCGATGTACTCCTCGCCTGTCATCACTCCTCCATTTCGCTCTTTGCGACCTCGGCGCCGGCGAACTCCAGGACCTCCTTGGCGCCGGCCTCGGAGTAGCCCTGCTCGATGAGGGCGTCGATCCACTGGTTGCGGTCGTCGTCGTCCATCTCCCCCGACGACACGAGCGCCGAGAAGTTGATGTTGTGTTTCTTGTCCTCCCAGAGTTTCCGTTCCAGGGCGCGGCGCAGACGGTCGTTGTCCTGCGGGTGGAACGTGTCACCCTCGCGTGCGCGTCGGGAGACCCAGTTCGAGACCTCCTGGCGGAAGTCGTCCTTGCGGTCCTCGGGGAGGTTGAGTTTCTCCTCGACCGAGCGCAGGAACTGCTCGTCGGGTTCCTGCTGGCGACCGGTGAGTTCGTCCTCGACGGTGTCGTCGTCGATGTAGGCCATGACGTGATCCATGTACTTCTCGCCCTGGCGCTGGATCTCGTCCATGTCGTAGGCCAGTGCGTGGCGGACGTCCTCGATGGCCCGCTCCTTGTACTCCTCGCGGACGAGTTCGAGGTAGCGGTAGTACTCCTCGAAGTTCTCGGCCGCGATGGAGCCGTGGTTCTCCAGGTTCTCCTCTAAGTGGTTGAACGTCGTCAGCGGCGAGAGGAACTGGCGGTCCCGGTGCATCGAGTCCATGATCGCCTCGGCGATCTCGTCGCCGATGAACCGCGGGGAGACGCCGTCCATCCCCTCGCCGATGTCGGCGGTCTTCTCGGCCTCCTCGCGGAGCTTCTTGACGTCGATGTCGTCGGCCTCGTCGATCTCGCCGTTGTAGGCCTTGGCCTTCTGGACGAGGTCGATCGAGGAGGTGTCGGGCTCCTCGATGCGGGTCAGCACGCCGAAGAGGCCGGCCATCTCCAGGGTGTGGGGTTCGACCTGGATGTCCGGGAGGTCGGCGTTGCGCAGCATCTTCCGGTAGATCCGCGACTCCTCCTCGTACTGGAGGACGTACGGGAAGTCGATACGCTTGGTGCGGTCGTTGAACGCCTCCATCTTCTCGTCGCCCTTCTTGTCCCGGTACTCGGGCATGTTCGTCCGGCCGACGATGACCTGGTCGATGTCGATCCGGGGGTTGTTCTTGGGTTTGATCGTCTGCTCCTGGCTCGCGTGCAGGAAGTCGTAGAGGAACTCCCGCTGGAGTTTCAGTAGCTCTTCGCCGGAGAAGATACCGCGGTTGGCGTTACAGAACGCCCCGGAGTAGTCGAACGCTCGTGGGTCGCTCTCCCCGTAGATAGCGATCTTCGAGTAGTTGACGTCGCCGGTGAGTTCGGTCTCGTCCTGGTTCTTCTTGTCCTTGGGCTCGAAGGTCTCGATCCCGCGCCGGCGGTTCTCGTCGGCGACGAACCGGATGATCTCGACGTGGTCCTCCAGGACCCGCTGGAGGTCGTCGTCGTAGTAGGCCAGCAGTTCGTCCATGTAGAACTCGCTGGCCGGATCGAGTGCCTGCTCGTTGCGGATGGTGTATGGGGCGTCCAGTTCCCCGTTGATGTCCTCGATGACCCGGTCGCGTTGCTCCTGGGGGAGCAAGACGAGCGGGTCCTGGTTCATCGGGGACCGGACGATATCGTCGGCCGGGTCCTGGTCGTCGACGACGTCACAGAGGTTGGTCCACCGGAACGTGTACATCCGGCCGTCGTCGCGGCGGGTGTAGTCCTCGAAGTACCGACGGAGTTGGCGGTCGAAGTCGGACTTGCCCGAGCCGACCGGGCCCAGCAGGAGCTTGATACGCTTCTGTGGACCCAGCCCGCGGGCGCCGGACTTGACCTTGTTGACGAACTCGTGGATCGCCTCGTGGATGACCCGCCCATAGAACGTATTCTCGCCGTCGTTCAGGGGGTCCTGGCTGGCGAGTTCGTACTCGACGACGCCGGCTTCCTCGTCGTACTCGGTCCCGTAATAGTCGAACATGTCCGCGACCCGCTGGTGGGCGTTCCGGGCGATCCGGGGCTCGTCGTACAGCTGTTCGAGGTACCAGTCGAACGACCGTGACTTCCTGAGGTCGGCTGGTATCGTGTCCCGGTACTCCTTGCTCAACGCTTCTAGTGTCTCTTTGTTCTTGCTCATGCTATCACAGTGGATTCGTCTCGCGGCAGCATGTGTCGATCAGTACCACCAGACGCCGCGGGCAGGGCCCGCAGTAATGTCTCGGTAACAGACAGTCCGCCACGCTCGGCGCGCGTGCGAACAGATGTCGCCTGACCCACGGACGTGGGCCGGTCGTTGAACCATGCCATGTCTTGGTTGACGGGGGAAGCAGCAGGGACGACTCCACCCAGTCTGAGAACGGTTGACAGTGTGTGACTGTTTCCGATACTATTTATTGTATGAGAACTCCAGACTTAAAAGGTTGCCTCCGTAACCCATAAAACACCGCATCTTTTCACCCGGTTTTCAGCCCTAACACGGAGACAGCAGCCCGAAGTAATGTTACCATACGACATACCTCGCACTCTCCATTTATATACCATTCCCGGAATCACTGGATTATTGGTCGCTGCGGCGAATCTCTTCCCATGGACCTCGCGGACCTCGACGACGACTGGACGGTGTGGAACGAGACCGACGAGAAGGTGATACTCGCCTACCGGCCCGACGTCTTCGACAGTCACGACTTCCCCGCACCCTGTCTCCCGACGATCTATCTCACCCGTGGGAAGCGGACACGCCGGCCGGGTGCTCAGCGGGCCGGCGAGTCCTGGTACGTCACGCTCTATCTCGAACCGGAGGTCGAACGGGACGCCGACGTCTACGACGACCGGGAGGGTGCGCTGGCGGGCGCCGTCGACCTGGCGAACCGCTTCGCCGCCGGTGACGTCGACTATCGCTCTCTCTACCAGATTCCCCGCGAGGAGTACCTCGACGAACTCGACGAGCGGACCGGCCGAGCCTGACGTTTAACTCTCCCGGCAGCCAACGGACGGCTATGACTACGGTCACGCTCGTCGGCACTCGCCTGGCGGCTGTCGGCGAGGAGTTCGTCTACCACGGTGAAGCCAGCGGCTGTGAGGGCTGTCCCTACCGGAACCAGTGTCTCAATCTCACGACCGGCCGCCGGTACCGCGTCACCGACGTCCGCAAGAGCGGCCAGACACTCGACTGTGCGATGCACGAGGAGGGCGTCCGTGCCGTCGAGGTCGAACCGGCACCGGTCACGGCTAACGTCCCGACGAAAGGGGCCTACGCAGGGAGCGCGGCCCAGCTGGCCGGCCCCTGTCCCCACACCGAGTGCCCGAGCCACCGCTACTGTGAGCCCGCGGGCGCGGAGTTCGACGAGGAGTACCGCATCGACGCTATCGTCGGCGACCCGCCCCACGACTTCTGTATGCTCGACCGGGACCTGACGCTCGTGGAGTTCGAAGCGCCCGACGACGCCTGATTCTGACCGCCGCCGATCACTACGACTCAGCCGAGTCGGTCGGCGACGGTCCGTTCGAGGTCGTCCCGGACCTCGTGACTCGCCGCCGCGTCGAAGGGGACCTCGACGACCTGCGTCCCCGTCGACGCGACCGATTCCTCGAAGGCCGCGACGAACGCCGCCCTCTCGTGAGCGCGTTCGAACGAGAGATCGTAGAGGTCGCTCGTCGGCGCGAAGTCCAGCCCGTGGGGCGTTCGGAACTGCGACTCGAAGGTCTCGTGGTCGGCGATGGGGAGCATGTGGAAGATGCCGCCACCGTCGTTGTTCACGAGGACGATGGTCGCGTCGACGCCACACCGCCCAAGTGCCAGCAACCCATTCATGTCGTGGTAGTAGGCTACGTCGCCGGTCACCAGGACCAGCGGGTCCTCGGTCGCACTGCCAGCCCCGAGTGCCGTCGAGGTGATACCGTCGATACCGCTCGCACCCCGGTTCCCAAGCACGGTCAGGTCGGCGGTTCGGGGCTTCCCGAATCGGTCGATGTCGCGAACCGGCATGCTGTTGGAGACGAACACCGTCGCCGGGTCCGGGGCCGACGCCGTGACGTCGGCGAGGACGCCACCCTCCCAGTAGCGGTCGCCGAGTGCGTCCTCGACTGCAGCCCAGTGGGTCTCCTCGGCGGCGGCGAACCGTTCGGTCCAGCCGTTTACCGGTCCAGCGCCGTCGACCGCTTCGGCCACCGCCCGCGCCGTCACGTCCTCGTCGGCGACGAGCAGGTCCGTCGCCGTGAACTCGGCCTCCGTCCAGTCGCCGGACGGGTCGACGACGAACTGTCGACAGTCGGCGTCCCGGAGGTAGTGGCGCAGGGGCTTCGATGTCGGTGAGGCACCGAAGCGGAGCACGACGTCCGGGTCCGGCCACCTGTCGGCTTCGTCGCTCCCGAGATAGGCGTCGTAGCCCCCACAGACCGGTGGCCCGGTCCGGTCGACGTGCGGGCCGAACCGTAGGTTCGAGAGCGGGTCGGCCAGTACCGGGAAGCCGGTCGCGTCGGCCAGGGCTGCCAGCGCGTCGGCCGAGAGCCCGTCGTGGGCCGGGCCCGCGACGAGTAGTCCACGGTCGGCGGCGCCGATGGCCGCGACGAGTCGCTGCTGCTCGCCGGCCTCCAGCGTCGACACGCCCTCGCCCGTCCTGACGAACGGGCCGTCTCGGCCCGCGGCCGCCACGTCCCCGTCCGCCCAGTCCTCGGGGACTGTAGCCGGGTCACCGGCCTCGGCGGGGATCGGTTCCAGGGGCTTGCGGAATCGGCAGTTGAGGTGGACCGGACCGGGGTCGGCCCCTGTCGCGGCCGACAGCGCCCGCGCCGCCGTCGTCCGGAGCATCCGGACCTTCCGGGGTTCGGCCTCGGGTTCGGGCATGTCCCGGTACCAGCGAACAGCGTCGCCGTACAGTTTCTCCTGGTCGACGGTCTGGTTGGCGCCACTGTCGATGAGTTCCGGCGGCCGGTCGGCGGTCAGGACCAGCATCGGGACGCCGGCCTGGTTCGCCTCGATCACTGCGGGGTGGAAGTTCGCCGCGGCGGTGCCCGAGGTACAGACGAGCGGCGTGGGCTGGCCCGTCCGCCGGGCACGACCCAGTGCGAAGAACGCCGAGGACCGCTCGTCGAGGTGCGAGAAGACGGTCACGTCGGGATGCTGGGCGAACGCGACCGTCAGCGGAGTCGACCGGCTCCCCGGTGAGATACAGACTGCGTCGACGCCGCTCGCGACCAGTTCCGCGACGAGCGTCTCCGCCCAGAGCGTGTTGACGTTCGGGTAGCTCATTCCAGTTCGTCGAGCATCGGCCGGTACTTCAGCTGAACCTCGTCCCACTCGCGGTCGGGGTCGCTGTCCGAAACGATACCCGCTCCGGCGAACAGCGTCGCCGTTCGGGCGCGCGCGACCGCCGAGCGGATGCCGACGGCGAAGGTCCCGTTACCCCGCCCGTCGACCCAGCCGATCGGTGCGGCGTACCAGCCGCGGTCGAACGCCTCGGTCTCGCGGATCGTCCGGAGCGCGGCATCCGGCGGGAGGCCACCGACCGCGGGCGTCGGATGCAGCGCCTCGACCAGGTCCAGCACGTGCTCGTCGGCGTCGAGTTCGGCCGTGATCGAGGTCCGGAGATGCTGGACCGTCGCCAGCCGTCGCACGGTCCGGTCGCCGGTCCGGATCGCCGTCGCGAACGGCGCAAGCTGATCGCGGATGGCGCCGGCCACCAGTTCGTGCTCGTGGCAGTCCTTCTCGCTCTCTAGGAGTTCCTTTGCGAGCCACTCGTCCTCGGCCGGGGTGTCTCCCCGACCGGTCGAGCCCGCCAGGGCCTCGGTCCGGACGGTCCGCCCGCGGAGCGAGACGAGCCGTTCCGGGGTCGCGCCGAAGAAGGTGCCCGCGTCCGGTGGCGAGAACATGAACCGGTAGCAGTCCGGATACGTCTCCGCGAGCCGGGCGAGTGCGTCGGGAACCGACAGCGCACGCCGGAGCGACACGTCGAGAGCCTGTGCGAGGACGACTTTCTGGAGATCGCCACGGTCGACCTTCTCGATCGCCGCACCGACCTGGTCCCGCCACGCTGTCTGGGACGGGGTCCGTTCGCGGCCCGTGATTCCGGGTGGACCCGAACGCTCGCCGTCGGCCATCGCGGCGAGTTTCGACTGCCACTCGTCGAGCCGCTCGTCGGCACGCTCGTGGGCGTTCGGACCCGTCGCCGCGACGGTCAGCCAGGCGTCGTCGTCGCGGACGGTCAGCTGGACCGCCGGCAGAAAGAAGCCGGCGCCAGGAAAGCCCTCCCAGGGCGAGTCCGCACCCTCGTGCTCGCCGTCGTGGAAGGCAAAGCCCCCGAACAGCCGCGGACGCGCCGCGCTCGGGAGTGCGTCGGGGACCGTACAGCCCTCGAACAGCGACTCCGACGCTGCTCGCACGTCCCTGAACCGTGAACTCCCCTCGGCGGCGATGGTGGCGGCCGCGTCCCTGGCTGCGATAGTTTCGGTCCCCGTCGCCCACGCGAACCGAGGGCGCGTCTCCGTCTCGAGGAACGCTCGCACCGGCGCGTGGTCGACGGGACGTCCGCGGGTGGCGACTATCGTCTCGCCGACCGTCACTTCCTCACCACGCAGTGGTTCCATCGACCAGCAGTTAGGGTTCCGCACCTTTGAGCCTAACTATACCCCATCCGTCCGGCCGGACAAACCCCGTCAGCCCGGACCTGCCGTCGTCACGACGGAGCTACCGGTTTCGATAACTTGCGACTCGTTACCGAAAACAATAGTTGTGGTTCCGGCACCGACTGTGGACGATTCCGGAACAAACCCCCGTCAGGTTTAAATACAGCTTGCTCGAACCACCCTACAGAGCGATGCCAAAGGTAGAGATAACGATCCCGGAGCATCTGGAGATGCAGATCGCTCAACTCGTCGATCAGGGTGAGTTCCTCAACCGCGAGGAGGCCATCGAAGACCTGCTCTCGACTGGGTTGAAAGCGTACAAGACGTCCGGGCCACAGGACGACGAGGAGGAACCGGGCTTCGAAGAGGACGGGATGATGGGGCACGACGACGAGTACGTCTTCTGACGCGCGGACGTGACACTCTGTCAGCTCTTCCCAAGTAATTCTTATACGGGTCCCGTCGCATAGAGGAGACAACGATGCACAAAGACGAACTTCTGGAGCTCCACGAGCAGATGGTCACCATCATGCAGTACTTCCGCGACGAGATGGACTCGGTCGACCCGAGCCTCTTCGACCAGTACGAGGAACTCGACGTGCGGCCGTCTGACGTCCACAAGTCCAAGAGCGAGCACAAACACGCCGTGTTCGTGCTGGGCAACGCCCTGGCGACGGCGATGAGCGAGGACGAGTTCTCCGATGCCGGCCGCGTCGGCAAGCGCATGAAGGAACTGGCCGAGGACGCCGAGCGGAAACTGTAGAGGGTCCGTTGCTGCTCTCTCTCTCTCTCTTCTGCAGTTCTACAGGCGGAGCAGGCCGAGTGCCTCGGGGCTTGACCCCGAGGCGGTTCACTCGTCTGTTAGATCAGTGAATAGCTCCGGGTCCGTCTGGAACTTCAGGACGTTGTGGATGACGGAGTTGCGGACGTTCTGGACGACGTCGCCGTGTTGTTTGTAGAACTCGTGGATCCACTTCGATTCGGCCTGGCGACTCGGGAACATCATCACCGACTTCCACTGGTAGGTCCCATCAGAGAGGAAATAGAAGAGCGTGTGCCGGTCGTCACGGATGTAGACCATGGCGTCGTGCCAGGCGTCCGCGAAGTTCTCGGGATTGAACTTGAACTCGAAGAGCGCGAAGTTGAACAGCGACTCGTTGGGGACGATCGCCTCCCGGAAGACGCCCTCGTCGCGCATCTTCCTGATGGACTCGCTGACGGTGACGTGTGAGACACTGATATCGTAGTCTTCCTCCAGAATATCGGCCAGCTCCCGCGACGAACGTTGTGGGTCGGCTGCGAGTTCCCGCAGGATATAGACGTCGCGTTCCTTGAACTCCCAGTCGGGCATATCGGACGTCATACTCTCCCTGGTGGACGGAGGGTTGTGACAGTTTCGCTCACGGTTCGAGTGCGACCAGCGTCTCGACGTCCGGCAGATCCGCTGTCTCGTCGGTGATCTGTCCCATGCGCTCCGTGTGTTTCTCCGCGGCGTAGGTCTGGAGGTCCGCTGCCGACGGGCCGGGCGTGTCGCTACTTCCACTGGCGGAGATGCCGTCGGTCGTCGTCCGCTGGACCAGCGGGAGCAGTTCGGTGACGGTGTCGTGGAGGAGTTGGGGGTCCAGTCCCTCCGCGACGAGTTCCTTGAGCTGTGCCATCCCGAAGCCGACGTGACGGCCCTCGTCGTGTCGAATCTGCTCGATGCCCGTCGAGAAACCCGGCAGCGTCGGCAGGTCGGGTTCGGCTTCGCCGAAGCTCTGCTGGAGGCCCCAGTAGGCGGTCTGTGCGAGGATGCCTTCGATGGTCAGGTGGTAGTGACAGAGTGCGATGGCGCGGTTCTCTGGGGTATCCTCGTCCAGGAGCCGATGCATCGCCTCGTCGGTCCGCGCGAGCAGTTCGTCGTAGGCGTCGTTGATCCAGCGGTCCTCGTCGGGGGCCGTCCGCTCGACGCCGCGGGCGTCCTCGACGGGAGTGACGACCTCGGTCCAGTATCGGTCGAAGAAATCCAGGTGGCGTGCTTCCTCGTACAACTGTGTGGTGAGATACGCCTGCGCTTCGGCGTCGTCGAGGACCACCGCGAGCGGCGCCAGATCTTCGGTCACTGCCCGCTCGCCGGCGCCGAACTTGGCGACGGTCGCGCGGAAGTTCTCGAAGGTCTTCGGATGGGCGTCGATCAGTGGGTCGACGTCACCCGCGAGGTCGATCGCCGCGGGGTCCCAGTGACGTTCGACCGCGTTGCGGTAGTACCTGAACGACCGGTCCTCGCGGTCGACGCCGAGACGGAACGTGTCGTCGCTCATACGCGTCTCGTCAACCCGGTAAGATATAAGGGTTGACGAAAGCACTCGCTGCCGTTCAGCGACCCTCGAACTCCGGGTCCCGCTGTTCCATGAACGCGGTCGCACCCTCGGCGTGGTCGTCCGTGGTGAACGCGATCCCCTGCGCGGTCGCTTCGCGGTCGAGTGCCTGTTCGAGCGACACCTCGGTACCGCGGTCGAGCAACCGCTTTGCCTGGGTCAGCGCGACCGTCGGGCCTGCTGCGATGTCCGCGACGATGTTGTCGACCCCCTCCTCGAAGGAGTCGGCCTCGAACAGTCGCGTGAACACGCCCAGTTCACGGGCGGCATCCGCGTCCAGCAGTTCGCCCGTGAACACCAGTTCCTTGGCCTTGTTCGGCCCGACGATACGCGGCAGGAAGTACGAGACGCCGGAGTCGATAGCCAGGCCGACCCGGCGGAAGCCGAAGCCGATCTTCGCGTCGGGATTGGCGAGCTGGATGTCACAGGCCAGTGCGAGGCCAGCGCCGGCGCCGTAGGCCGGGCCGTCGATGGCCGCGACGACGGGGAGCCGGCAGTCGTGGACGGCCCGGATCGCGCCGTTGATCGCCGAGACGACGAGTTCGATCCGCTCGGCGACGGGGTGGTCACCCGCGACGCCCTCGATCATCGCCTCGATGTCGCCGCCTGCACAGAACGCCTCGCCGGCACCCTCGACGACGACACAGCGCGCGTCGCTCTCCTCGACCGCCTCGAAGACCTCCGTGAGGGCCAGTGCGGTGTCCTCCGCGAGCGCGTTGCGGACGTCCGGGCGGTTCAGCGTGACGGTGGCGACCTCGTCGGTGATATCGAGCAGCACTGGATCGGTCGACATACTCACCGGGAGAACCGGCCCCGGCAAAACGTTGGCGTCCCCACAGTGGTTTGGTACTACCTTTTGAAGGGCAGGGGACGAGTAGTCTGTATGCGCCTCCACTGGCACCGGCGGGATCTGCGGGCGGCCGACAACGCGGGGCTGGCACGAGCGAGTGCGGACGATCCGGTCGTTCCGGTGTTCGTCTTCGACCGGGACGTACTCGACCACGCCGCGCCGCCGCGCGTGACGTTCATGCTCGACGCGCTGGACAGTCTCAGGGAGTGGTATCGCGACCATGGGAGCGACCTCGTCGTCGCCGAGGGTGACCCGCGTGAGGTGCTCCCCGATCTCGCTCGGGAATACGGTGCCGAGGCCGTGACCTGGGGGAAAGACTACACCGGGCTGGCCCGCGAGCGTGACGCCGCCGTCCGGCGGGCGCTCGACGACGCCGGCGTCGCCCGCGAGGCTGTCCAGAACGCCGTCCTCCACGAACCCGGCGAGATCACGACCAACGACGGCGACCCATACAGCGTCTTCACCTACTTCGGCCGCAAGTGGCACGACCGGGAGAAGACACCACCCTACGACCTGCCGTCGGCCGACGAACTGGCCACTGTCGACGGTGATGCCCTCCCGACGCGGGCCGATCTGGGGTTCGAGGCCCCCGAGGCGGACGTTCCGACGGCCGGAACCGACGCCGCCCGCGACCTCCTCGACGCGTTCCTCGAAGACGACGTCTACCGCTACGAGGAGCGCCGGGACTACCCAGCCGACGAGTGTACCTCCCGGCTCTCTGCTCATCTGAAGTTCGGCACGATCGGCATCCGTGAGGTGTACGCCGCTACTGCCGACGCCCGCGATCGCGTCGAGCCCGGCAGCGAGCGCGAGGCGTCCGTCGAGGAGTTCCAGTCACAGCTCGCTTGGCGGGAGTTCTACACCCAGGTGCTGTTCGACCAGCCCAACGTCGTCACGGCCAACTACAAGGACTACCAGAACCCCATCGAGTGGTACTACGACGAGGACGCTCTCCAGGCCTGGAAGGACGGCGAGACGGGCTATCCCATCGTCGACGCCGGGATGCGCCAGCTCCGCGAGGAGGCCTTCATGCACAACCGTGTCCGGATGATCGTCGCCTCGTTCCTCACGAAGGACCTGCTGATCGACTGGCGCCACGGCTACGACTGGTTCCGCCAGAAACTGGTCGACCACGACACCGCTAACGACAACGGCGGCTGGCAGTGGGCCGCCTCGACGGGGACCGACGCCCAGCCGTACTTCCGGATCTTCAACCCGATGACCCAGGGCGAACGGTACGACCCCGACGCCGAGTACATCAAGCGCTACGTTCCGGAGCTTCGTGATGCGGGTGCCGAGGTTATCCACGAGTGGCACGAGGCGTCGCTGACCCAGCGACGGAACGCCGCGCCGGAGTATCCCGACCCGATCGTCGACCACAGCGAACGGCGGGAGGAAGCGATATCGATGTTCGAAAGAGCGAGAGGCGATGCGTGAGCGTCGGCCCTCGGCGGAGCGGTGAGCAGAGTGAACCGCGGAGAGAGCGAGAGGCGATGCGTAGCATCGGCTCTCGGCGGAGCGGCGAGGAACGAGCCGTGGAGTGGGCGTCGCACAGCCGCTGACCCCCGACAATCGGGGAATTATCAACGAAAGAATACGACGGGGCACGACGTGGTCTTTCGCCGTACGTGCGACATATCTGCATTCGTGAATGTGTCGTCGATGTTCCGGCGACCACTGCCGGTATCCGGCACGGAAGAACCACCTGACGGCACCGGGTGAATGTGGTGTGGTAGCGTACCGCTCCTAACGTTTAAACGGCCTCCGAACTACGGTAACAGTGGAGGAATTTCCTATGCCTGAACATTCCGAACCCGAGCTGCCACCGCTCCCGTACGACTACGACGCGCTGGAGCCGCACATCTCCGAACAGGTCCTCACGTGGCATCACGACACCCACCACCAGGGCTACGTAAACGGCCTGGCCTCCGCGGAGGAGACGCTCGCGGAGAACCGCGAGTCGGGTGACTTCGGCTCCTCGGCCGGTGCGCTGGGGAACGTGACCCACAACGGCTGTGGGCACTATCTCCACACGCTGTTCTGGGACAACATGGACCCCAACGGCGGCGGCGAGCCGGAGGGTGACCTCCGTGCCCGCATCGAGGAGGACTTCGGCTCCTACGAGGGCTGGAAGGGCGAGTTCGAGGCTGCTGCCTCGGCCGCCGGTGGCTGGGCGCTGCTGGTCTACGACCCCGTTGCCAAGCAACTTCGCAACGTGAAGGTCGACAAGCACGACCAGGGCGCGCTCTGGGGCGCACACCCCATCCTGGCCCTCGACGTCTGGGAGCACTCGTACTACTACGACTACGGTCCGGCCCGCGGCGACTTCATCTCGGCGTTCTTCGAGGTCGTCGACTGGGACCACGCCGCAAAGCAGTACCAGAAGTCAGTCGAGCACTTCGAGTAACGCTCCCCACCTGCATTTTTATCGGCGCCACTCCCCGCCAGTGGCGACCACGCCGAGTCCGAGAGATTTACCCAGCCGCTCGGCCAACCGAGGGGTATGCCAGTCGACAAAGCCGAGTTCGACGAGATCCTCCCCTTCCAGTTGCACGAGCCCCAAGACGTTCTGGAACCGGACAAACTCTACACCATCCCGGAGCTGGCGCGGCTCCTCCAGGGACTGCCCGCCGACGCCGAACTGAGTGACTTCAACGAGTCCGTCTTCATCGACTGGGCCATCCCGTGGATGATCTACAACCAGGGCGGGCTGGTCTTTGCCGACCCGGACGACGAGGACGTCGTCGGCCTCTACGGGCTCGCGGAGTCATGAAGCTCCTCGTCGCCGGCGCCGACCGGGTCGACGCCGGCAAGACCACCTTCTCCGTCGGGCTGCTGGAACACACCGGCGCACGTGGGTTCAAGCCACGGGCGGGGAACAACTACTGGTTCGACCAGGACGACGTCGTCTACGCGACCGAGCAGGGGCGTCTGTTCGGCAAGGACGCCAAGCGACTGGCCGCGGCCTCACCCGGCGAGGTCCGCCCGGAAGCGATCAACCCGATCCACCGCCTCTGGCACCCCTCGCCCGGCGGTGGGACGGGCATCCTCGGCCGTGACGACCAGCAGTTCGTCGTCGACCGCGTCGGCGTCGGTGCGGACAGCACGGGAACCGGCGAGTTCGTCGTCAACGGTACCGTCGGGCTCCCAGACGCGCTCACGGAGCGACTCGACCTCGACGCGGCGCCGCGCGTGACCTCGCTGCCGGATTTCAACGACCTCATGGGCGCGATGCACGTCGAGGCGCTGGAGAGCGTCGCCGAGGACATCGCGGCTGCCGACCGCGCCGTCGTCGAGTCCTACGGCGACGTCGCCACACCGCTCCAGGGGTTCGAACCGGACGCCGTCGCCGTCGTCGAGCCAGGCCGGGCGCGGTTCTACGACGGGCGACGCTACGCGAAAGCCTGCGAGGTGGCGACTGGCAGTCCCGAGGAGGGTCAACTCGAACAGCGCGTCGAGAGTGTCGTCGATCTCATCGACGCGACGGGGGCGGTCCGACTGCCGGCGCTGGACGGCGAGACTCAGTCGGATCCGGCTGCCGTCGCCGACGCCTACGACCACGCCTACGACGCGTTGCTGGCGACGGCGTTCGACTGAGACGGGACGTACACACAGGGAAGCGCCTCGTCACAGACGGAGGCGTTCACGAGATGGCCGATGAAACGCTGCTGGAGTGAACCCGGAGTTTAAGTCCGATTGGGGCGTCCGTTTTCCCATGGGAATCGTCCGGGAGAGCGAGCACAGCGACGGAGCACCGACGATAGAGGGCACCGGAATCAGAGTCAAGGATATCGCGGAAGCCTACGAGCACAGCGGCTACGATCCGGACGAAATCACCACTCTGTATCCTGATCTGACCCTCTCCGATGTCCACCGAGCGCTCGCGTACTACTACGATCACATCGATGATTTCCGTTCACCGTCGTCTGACGTCCTCTCAGCATGACCCGACCGCTGTACTGTGACGAGAGTATCTGGATTCCAGTAGCCGAGGGGCTACGTCGCCGTGGCTGGACCGTCCACACCGCCAGAGACGAGGGGACACTCGGCAATCCGGATCGGGAGCAGTTGCGATACGCGATGCAGAACGACTGGATTCTCGCCACCTTCGACGACGACTTTCTGTCGCTCATCGAGGGTGAAGGGCTGGACCACGCGGGGTTGATCTACGTCCAGCAATCGGGACGGCAGATCGGCGATGTCGTGAAGGCGCTCGACGGACATCTCGAAGAGCGAGACGATTCTGATCTGTCGATACAGTACCTGTAACGCAAATATTCCACTATTAGCTGTCGGTCTACTGGAGTTAGATTTCGACGGTGAATTTGGCTGCCTCTCGTCAGTACACACAGGGAAGCGCCTCGTCACAGACGGACGCGTTCACGTCCTTCCGAACCCAGACGCCGACGTACGAGTCGCCCGGGTTCAGTTCCGTATCGTTGATCGGGATGGTCTCCTCTGGTTCGTAGGACACCGCGTCCATCGTGGCGTTCGGCGCCTCGGCGACGACCCGATAGGTCCCGTCCTGTCCCTGCGTCCAGATTCGGAAGTCGCGTTCGTCGTCGACAGCGAGCGTCGTCCGGTTGACGACGCCCGCACCGGAGTTGGTGGCACACTGGACCGTGATCGTGACGTTCGTCGGCCGTGGTCGGTGGTTCGTGATCTCGACGTCGATGTGGCTCACGACCTGGCTGTCCGGGTAGTCGCTTTGCACGTTGTAGGCGGCGATGATGTCCATGGTCGTCTCGGCACGCAACTGGCCGTCGTCGTACGCCGCGATGGCGTTCTGGACAGTCATCGGCCTGACGACGGGCGGGGAGCGGTCGTCACACTGGAATCCAGGAGCGGACTGACTCTGTGGGCTGGCGGCTGCTGCTGTCGGCACGACCGCGAGGGCAGTGACGACCGTGAGCACTGCGATGACGGTCGTGAATGAGGGTCGCATGGTTCCACCAACAACTGGACGAATATTAAAAGTGCAAGCAAGATTAGCTTTTCCAGAGATCTTGCTCAGAACCGTGCGGCCTGCCAGGCCAGTTCGATGTCCTGGTAGGCGTTGTCGGTGACGCTGGGGCCGTGGCCGGTGTGCATCACACCGAGGTCCTCGTCGACGGTGTCGAGGATGCGATCGATACTCTGGACGAGCAGGTCACGGTCCCCTTCTTCGAGGTCGGTCCGGCCGAAACTGCCGTTGGCGAACACCAGGTCGCCCGCGAACAGGACGCTCGCACCTTTCGAATAGAAACAGAGGTGGTCGTTCTTGTGGCCCGGCGTATGCAACGCCCGGTAGCTGTCGTCACCGAGGCTGACCGTCTCTTCGTCTTCGATAGCGTGGTCGACGCCCTCCTGTGCCGTGTCGTACCCCCAGACGTCGACGTCGAACGCGTCAGTGACGGCGCCGAGGTTTCCGACGTGGTCGTAGTGGGTGTGGGTCAGGACGACGGCGTCCAGGCCCCCGACGTGTTCTTCGACCGCCGAGACGACGTCGAACTCGTTGCCGACGTCTACCAGGACCGTCCGCTCGCCGGTGACGAGGAAGACGTTACTCGTGAACGCCTGTGCGCCACGCGCCAGGTTCCGGATCGTACTCATAGCCACCCCTTGGCCGTCGTGGGGCATGTCGGTGTCGTTACGAGAATGGCAGGACGGGTGGGCCCTGACCGGTCGTCGCTGACCCACAGGGCTTTGTAGGTGGATACAGAAACGGAAACAGTAGAGACGAAATGTCTGATTCGGACCCCCCAGTGGTACTTATTGTCGAAGACGAACCGGACGTGGCGGAGACCTACAAGCTGTGGCTCCAGGAGGAGTACGAGGTCCGCATGGCACAGAACGGGGACGAGGGCCTCGAGATGCTCGACGAGTCGGTCGACGTCGTCCTGCTGGATCGGATGATGCCGGGGCTCTCCGGTGACGAAGTACTGGAACAGATCCGCGACGGCGATCTCAGCTGTCGGGTCGCGATGGTCACCGCGGTCGAGCCCGACTTCGATATTCTGGAGATGGGGTTCGACGCTTACCTCTCGAAGCCGATCCGTAGCGCACAGCTCCACGAGACGGTGGAGAACCTCCTCGAACGGTCCGAGTACGACTCGCTCCTTCAAGAGTACTACGCGCTCGTCGAGAAGCAGGCGACGCTCGAAGCGACGAAATCGAGCGCAGAACTCGCAGAGAGCGAGGACTATACGGCTCTGACCGACGAGATTGCGGAGATGCGTGAGGATCTCTCCGATGCACTGGGTGGCATCGAGGACGACGACGATTTCATCGCGACGCTCCGTGGGTTGAGCGAGGGCGACGAGAACTGAGTTACTGACAATGTACGATCTCTCATCCGTTCTCGATTTCGACGCGCTCCGCGAGGTCCGGCCGGGGTCGAACATCCTCGTCTCCGGGCCGGCGATGAGCGGCAAGGAACGGCTCGCGTACGATATCCTCGCAGACGGTGCCCGGAACGGCGACGGGGCCGTCGTCGTCTCGACCAGCGACGGGGCCTCCACCATCGTCAACGACTTCCGTGAACTCGTCCCCGAACTCGAGGAGTCACAGCTCGGTGTCGTCGACTGCCGGGGTGAAGGCAGCGGTGACAGTGGTTCCCTCAACGGTGCGTACGTCCACCAGGTCTCCTCACCAGGTGACCTGACGGGTATCGGGATCGGGATCACGAAGGCACTGGAGGGGCTGCACAACTCCGGCCGCGACAAGGGCCGGCTGGCACTGGTCTCTCTGTCGACGATGCTGACCTACACCGACAAGAAGACCGTCTTCAAGTTCTGTCACGTCCTCTCCTCGCGGCTCGACTCCGCCGGCTACATCGGCGTGTTCACCATCGACTCCGGGGCACACGACGAACAGACCCTGCAGGTCATCAAGCAGGCGTTCGACGGCCTCATCGAGATCCGGGATGCCGCAGGCGGGGGGCGCGAAGGCCGCGTCCTCGGACTGGCGGGCGAGCCGACGCCATGGAAAGAGATCTAGCGCTGCGACCGTCTTCTGGAGGGACTCACCGATCACCGAATCGCTTGTTCGCGAGCCCGAGCACCTGCGCCGTCGGGAGTTCCCACCCGTAACTGACTGCCGTGAGCCGGAGGCCGACGGTGACGGCGGCACAGACGCCCGCTGCGACGCCACCCGAGCCGCCGCCGGCCACGACGACCCAGTGGGTTGCCCCACCGATGATCGAACAGCTCGCGTAGAAGTCGTCGAAGAGGATGAACGGCGACCGGTCCAGCAGGATGTCGGCGAACGCACCCCCGCCACAGGCGTTGATCGCCGCCACTGCGACGACGCCGAACGCGGAGACGCCCGCGTCGGTCGCGACGATGGCGCCGGCCGTCGTGAACGCCGCGAGACCGATAGCGTCCGAGACCAACGTGATCGGATGCCGGTCCGGATCGTCGAGCAGGACGCTCAAGCCGATCGCCAGCACGACCCCCAGCATCCCGAGACTGATCTCGCCCATGTTCCGCAACGCCAGTGGCACCCGGTTGACCAGGACGTCACGGGTCGCCCCGCCACCGAACGCGGTCATCAACCCGACGACGGCGACGCCAAGCAGGTCGAACTCCTCGCGGATCGCCTTCGTCGCCCCGACGAGCGCGAACGCCACCAGGCCGATGGTGTTCATGATCGTGAACGGGTCCGCCGGTAGCGACCGCAGGATGCCGGTCACCACGGGCACGAACTCCTCGAGCACTGGATAGAGCCTCGTCAGGGGTGGTCTTGAGGGCTACGGAAGGCGACTGCGGGTGGCCAGTGCAAGCATCTAACTATCCACGCAAACAGGGTACAGGCATGCCGGGAGACCGGTCCGATCGGTCGATGCACCGACGGGCCATGCTGGCGACACTCGGGATGGGACTGACCGCTGGCTGTCTCCAGCTTCAGGACCCCGACGACGGTCGGACGGTCGAGCCCTCCACCGAGGGTGTGACTGTCGGTTCCACACCCGACACGACAACCCGACGGTCGAGTACCCCGACCAGCGAGCAGTCACCCGAAGCGCGGACCACGCTCGAACCACGAGCGCCGGGGAACATCCGCTGGCGGTACGAGACCGAGACTACTGTCGCCGAGCGCCCTGTCGTCGCCGACCGGACGGTGTACGTGGCCACGAAGGGCGGTCGGGTACTGGCACTGGCTACCGACACCGGTGCCGAGCGCTGGCGGTACGAGACGAAGATGGACGCCGAGAACCTCTGGCACGCTGTCGCCGGGGACCACCTGTTCGTCGCCGGGTCGTTCGCCACGGAAGCCGTCCGGCTGGCCGACGGGACGCTCTCGTGGGGGACATCTAGTGGCACCAAGTACAAGCCGCTGGTACGGGATGGGGTCGCCTATCTGGGCGGCTCGTCGGGTGCGGGCATCGTCAGAGTCTACGATGTCGCCGCCGACGAACTGCTCTGGTCGTTCCGGTGCGGCAGTACTGTCAGGGGCCGTCCCGCACTCGTCGACGGAACGCTCTATCTCACCGCAGGTTCCCACGACGGGAAGCGGGCCAGTCCGATGTACGCATTCGACGCCAGGACAGGCGAGCGACAGTGGCGACGCACGATCGACGACAGGCTCCCGTCGAGTGTCGTCCCCTACGACGGGCGGCTCTACGTGACGGGCGACACCGGAACTGTCGCCGCCATCGATCCGGCCGACGGGTCGATCATCTGGCGACGCTCTATCGACGGGGTCAAGGGGGCGGCCGGCGCTCCCGACCCGCAGTTCGCCAACGGACGGCTCTACATCGCCGATCGGGCCGTCCGGGCGCTGGACCCGGCCACGGGGGAGACCCAGTGGACGTACGACGACCGGAACTTCTACGGCCGCCTCGCGATGGCCGACGGCGCGCTCTACACCGCTCGCGACGACGCCATCCACGTCCTCGACCCTGCGACCGGAGCACGGCGATCGACCTTCGAGCTCCCGACAGGGGAGCCTACGGGTCTCACCGTCGGTCCGCGGACGTTGGTGTACGGCGACAGGGAGGGCGAGGTCGTCGCGGTCTGGCGCTGACGTTCACTCTCGTTTCGCGCTGATCTCCGTAACGAACGCGGTATGCTTGCCTGGCCAGACGCCCAGGACGAACCGCAGTTCGGTTCCTGGTGGATAGTCCTGTGAGAGTGTCGCGGTCATCGGCTCGCCGGGCGACTTGCTCGTCGCGATCTGGTTCTGGTTCGCGTTCCCGCGGCCCGGCGGAAAGAGCAGGAGTCGGACCTGCCCCAGATCGGGCTCGAAGTCGGGCGACTCCCACGCAGCCCGCACCTCCGTGCCGGCGGCCAGCCCGTCGACGGTCCGGGCGACACCGACCGCACTCGGTCCGCCGTCGACGTACAGGCGGACGCTGCCACCGTAGTCCGTCGAATGTCCTCCCTCTCCCTCCACGAGCTGGTATTGCGGGAACTCCCCGGCGCCCGGTTCCTTCGTGTTCCCGGTCCGATAGCGCGTGCTCACGATCCACTCGCCGAGGCCCTCGGTGAAGGATTCGGTGAACGGCACCGACAGCGGTGGTGTCTGCACGTTCGTCGGGAGATCGGCCGGGGTTGGCGACGGTGAGGGTGCCTGGTCGGTGGCTGTCTCGGCAGCGTCTGTCGGCGTCTCCTCCGTCCCGGTCGGGGCGGTACTAGCCGATCCTTCCCCAGCAGCGGTGGCCGGTCCGTCCGGGTCCGACTGATCGGCGTCCACTGCCGTCTGTCGGAGACACCCACCGGCGCTGCCCAGTACGCCCGCCGTAACGAGACAGAACGACCGCCTGTTCATGGTCGATGGTATGGCGAGTGCTACTTACCAGTTTGTCTCGTCTCACTCCGTGGGAGACGGGTCGAATCCCCTCGGTCGCATCGATAATCGAACACGACTCACTGTCGTTCGTCGGTTCGGGAGAAGAGTGCTCCGTCAGGGATTCGAACCCGATGGCGAGACTCCCTGCTCGCGGGTTCATCGCTCGCTATCGAGGCGCAGCGCACCTCGAACCGCTCGACTCGCGTGATTCGAATCCCCTCGGTCGCATCGATAATCGAACACGACTCACTGTCGTTCGTCGGTTCGGGAGAAGAGTGCTCCGTCAGGGATTCGAACCCTGGTCATCACCGTGAGAGGGTGATATGATTGGCCGGACTACACCAACGGAGCGTACACTCATCGGTAGCGAGGAGAGACGTTTAACCATTGCGTTTCTGGCGTGCTCTGTGTGGGTTTCTCACTCCTCGTCGAAGGGCGAACTGGCGGCGTCGGGCTCCTCGCCGGCGAGACTGATGATGTTCTCGCGACCCACACGGAGTTTGCTGATCTCGTCGTCGTCCTCCATATCCGAGAGGAGCATACTGACCTTCGATTTCGACCAGTCGGTGCTGTCGACGATGTCGACCTGCTTCATCCGTCCGCCGTTCTCCCGGAGGAGCTTGATGACACGGTCGCTGTCGCTCAGGAGTTCCTCGTCTGCGACGGCCGGTTCTGGCTGGGGCTCCGGTTGGTCGTCGGACGGTGCCTCCGTGGCCTGTTGGGCCGCTCCGGCGCCACCGTCGCTGCTGCTCTCGTCCGAGACGGCCGTGCCGCCGCCGAACCGCCAGACTGCGGCCCCACCGGCTGCCAGGACGACGACCACGACGAGCGCGAACAGCCAGTTGCTGCCGCCGCCACCCTGTTGTGGCGTCGCCTCCTCGCCGGTGGTCGGGGTGGCGCTCCCGTCGGTCGGTGTCGGTCCGCTGCCGTCAGTCCCCGACGCAGTCGTCGACGGGGTATCGACCACGGCGGACCTGACGCCCAGTTCGACGTACGGCCGCTGGTCGTTGAACGACTGTTCGCCCTCCCAGGTGACGGTACTACTCCTGGATAGGGAGTTTGGATCGCTCCGGGAGTCGGGGGTGGGCCGCGCGTCGGTGAAGGCCAGGTCGGGCCCGCGCTCGACGACGAACGACTGGTTCGGGCCGATGTAGAAGCCACCCTCGAAGACGTCGCTCATGACGACCCGGTCGTTCCGTTGCTCGGTGAAGTTCGACCACTGGAACGACATCTGGACTGCACCCGTCCGGCGGACGGGGTCGACCGTCGCCGACCGCTGGAACTGGCTGGCGGCCATCGTCCGGCCAGTCCGATTGGCCCCGAACTGTGTCAGCAGGCCCGCCTGCTCGACGAAGTCGACGTACAGCTCCGTCTCCGTCGACTCGAAGGTCTCCGCGAACGACTCGAACTGCTGTCGGTCGGACTCGTTCGTCAGTGGCGTCCGGTGTTCGATGGTCCATCGCGCGGACCCGTTCGCGTAGACCGTCACTCTGAACGTCGTCTCGTCGAACCCGGCGGGTGTCTGAAGCCGCTGGGGCTGTTGCTCGGCAGTCGTCACTGGCAGGCCGGCGATTGGACCGACCAACAGCAGGGCAACCACGACGACGACCCGAGCAGCCATCACACTATAACGACCCAAGGCCGAGACAAAAACACTGTGGCTTCGAACATATGGGACCTGACACGAATGGGGGCGGATATGGATCTATCCAGGGGTCTGCTAACGACGCGAACCGCGGGACTGCGGAGGGTCAGTCGTCCTCGCAGCAGCCGCCGGCCTTCTGGCCGAAGTCGATGGCCAGGTCCGCGGAGACGACCTCGTTGAGTTCCTGCAGGCGCAGTTCGAGTTCGTTCTGGGCCTGGAGATACTCGCTCATCACCGGCAGATCGTGGAGATCTTCCTGGGCCTGCTGGAGAGTCCGCAGGTCCTCCTGGGAGGCCTGGCCGGTCTGGCGGGCCAGCATGTACTCCTCGCGGATCTGCTCGAACTCCTGGATGGCCTCTTGGGCTTCCTCGTCGTTCTCGACGGCCTCTTTCGCCTCTGCAAAGCGTTCGTAGACGGGCAACTCGGCGATGGCGTCGCCGAATTCGGTCGCGAGTTCCTCGACGCGGTCACCGGCCGGGTCGGCGGCGGTGTCGGTGTCGATGCTCATCGCCGTCAAGTTGGGACTCGCACGGTATAGGCTTGCCGAAACCTCGGTTCGGAAGCGCGGACGTTTTACGCGCTCGACGGGTATCCCTGTCCAATGAGCCAAGAGCGGACAGAGGGCGACCTCCGGAACACCGGCCTCTCACTCAAGCACGACCGAGAGTGGGACTACGAACTCGACCGGATCGTCGAGGAGGTCCACGAACGTGACGCGGACAAGGTAGGACTGCAGTTCCCCGAAGGACTGAAACGACGTGGGCCGGCCGTCGCCGACGACCTGCGCGAGGAACTGCCCGACGACGTGACCGTCATGATCTCGGGCCAGCCGTGTTACGGCGCCTGTGACCTGGACACCTTCCTGATGCGCCGGACGGACGTCTTCGTCCACTTCGGCCACTCCCCGATGAAGGAGTCGGACAAGATCATCTACGTCCCGCTGTTCTCGAACGTCGACGTCTTCCCGATGATGGCGGAGGCCGCCGAGGAAGAACTGGCCGACCCAGACGATGACCCTGCGGTCGGCCTCGTGACGACGGCCCAGCACATGAACAAGTTCGACGAGATGCGCACCTGGCTGGAGGAGCGCGGCTACGAGGTCCACACCCGCAAGGGCGACGAGCGTCTGACCCACGAGGGACAGGTGCTCGGCTGTAACTACGCCTCGGCCGAGGTCGACGCCGATCAGATCCTCTACGTCGGCGGCGGGAAGTTCCACCCGCTCGGGCTCGCGATGGAACACCCCGAGAAGAAGGTCGTCATCGCCGATCCGGTCAACAACGCGCTGACGGTCGCCGACACCGAGCAGTTCATGAAACAGCGCTACGCCTCGGTCCACAAGGCGATGGACGCCGAGACGTGGGGCGTCATCTTCTGTACCAAGATCGGCCAGGGCCGGTGGGACCAGGCCGAGGAGATCGTCGAGAACAACGACGACGCCTACCTCATCACGATGGACGAGGTCACGCCGGACCGCCTGACCAACTTCGGGATGGACGCCTACGTCAACACCGGCTGTCCCCGGATCACGACCGACGACGGCCCGCAGTTCAAGCGGCCGATGCTCACGCCGGGCGAGTACAGGATCGCCATCGGCGAGAAGCCCCTCGACTCGCTGGAGTTCGACACGTTCCACGGCACCTGGTGACCCGGTCGGCCGACTGTTCTCGAACCTGAGAACTGCGGGGGTAGGGTCTTAACCGGTGGCTGTGAGAACGTATCATGGCTTCGACGGACGAGGAAGCGTACGCCTATCGTGACGTCTTCGAGGCGTCTCCCGACCCGATCTTCGTCCATCACCCGGAGACCGGGGAGATACTGGAGGCCAACCCCGCTGCCGCCGAACTCCTCGGTGTCGAGCGACAGGAGGTGATCGGGATGGACGTCGGCGAGTTCAGTCCTCAGGAGTACACCACCGCGGAGGCGACGGAACTGGTTCGGGAAGCAGCGCACGAGGGGTCGAACCACATCGAATGGGCCGTCCAGGGACCCGACGGCGACCCGAGATGGGTCGACGTCGCGATGGAATACGCGACGGTGGACGGCGACCCCCGCGTCGTGGCCTACGTCAGAGATGTCACCGAGTACCGGCGTGCCGAACAGGAACACCGAACGGAGCGGAATCTGCTGGACCGTCTGCTGGACGTCAGCCCGGTCGGCATCGTCATCCACGGCGCCGACGGGACGATCCAGCGGACGAACGAGGAGGCAGAGGAGATTCTCGGCGTCGACCGTACGGAACTCGTCGGCGAGACCAGCATCCCGGATCAGTTCCGCCTGCTCACCGTCGACGGCGACCCGCTGGCTCGGGCCGACGTACCGGCTCAGGCGGTCATCGGGACCGGCGAGCCAGTCCAGAACCGCGAACTTCGTATCGAGCGCGCAGACGGCACGCAGGTGGTCGTCTCGGCGAGCGCGACACCGCTGTACGATGCCGAGGAGGCCCTCCAACACGTCGTTGTCAGTATCACGGACATCACCGAACGACGCGAGCGCGAACGCGAGCGGTCGGAACGGAACGAGCACCTGCGGACCCTGATCGACAACCTCCCTGTCGTAGTGTTCACGCTTGGTCCCGACGGCGTGTTCACCCACTCCGCAGGCAAGGGGTTGGAGACGCTTGGCCTCGAACCCGGCGAACTCGTGGGGACCTCGGTGTTCGATGTTTACGCCGAGTACCCCGACATCGTCGATGCGGCCGAACGTGCTCTCGACGGGGAAGAAGTCAGGGTGACACAGGAACTCGGGGACCTGTCGTTCGAGACGTGGTACCGGCCCGTCGTCGACGAATCGGGGGACCTGACACAGGTGGTCGGCGTCGCCAGGGACGTCACCGATATCAAGCGCCAGCAGGCGAATCTCAGGCGGCTGAGCGACGCGACCCAGGAGTTACTGTACGCGGAGTCCGCATCCGAGGCCGCCGAGACGGTCACGACAATCGCGCGCCAGATCATCGACAGGCCAATCGCTGCCATGTGGACCTACGACGAATCCGATGACACACTATACCCCGTCGGCGCGACCGGGGAAGCCACCGAGGTCGCTGGCGTCGCGGCTGCGACGGAACTCCCGCCGATGCCCCCAGGGACACGAGAGAAAGCGATCTTCGACAGTGGGGAACCGACCCACATCGAGGATTACCAGCAACTCGACTCGCCCTCCGACCCGGACCTTCCGTTACGCTCCCTGATCTGTTTCCCGCTAGAGGAGTCCGGGCTGTTGTGTATCGGGTCTCCCGAGGTCGAGGAGTTCGACGAGACTGAACGAGTCCTGCTGGAAATCCTGGCCGGGGCCGCCGCGGCGGCGCTCGACCGTGCAGAACACCAGCAGGAACTCCGGGCGTACCGGAGCGAACTCGAACGGTCCAACGAGAGTCTCCAGCAGTTCGCCTACATCGCCTCTCACGACCTCCAGGAACCACTCCGGATGGTCTCCAGTTTCCTCGACCTACTGGAGACCGAGTACGCCGACGAACTGGACGACGAGGCGACCGAGTACATCGACTACGCCGTCGACGGCGCCGACAGGATGCGGTCGATGATCAATGCGCTGCTGGACTACTCGCGGGTCCACACCCAGGCGGGCGAGTCGGAACCGGTCGATAGCGAGCAGTTGCTGGCAGACACCATCTCGGACCTCCAGATGTTGCTCACGGAGACGGACGCGACCGTCGACTACGACGACCTCCCCGTCGTCGAGGCCGACGCCGACCAGGCCCGACAACTGTTCCAGAATCTGCTGAAAAACGCCGTCGAACACTCGGCGACGGAGACACCGCCACACGTCACGGTGAGCGCACACACGCTCGACGACATGGTTCGATTCGAAGTGGCCGACGACGGCCCGGGAATCGACCCGAAGCGCCAGGACAAGGTCTTCGAGATATTCCAGTCGGGCGACCGCGAGGGGACCGGTATCGGACTCGCCGTCTGTGAACGCATCGTGGCCAGACACGGCGGGAACATCTGGGTCGAGTCGACACCGGGCGAGGGGGCGACCTTTTGTTTCACACTGCCTGCCGAATCACCAGGAGGCGCTTACGAATGACACCCAACGAGACCGAACCGATAGAGATACTGCTCGCAGAGGACAACCCGGGCGACGTCCGCCTGACCGAGAAGGCCTTCGAACAGGGGAAGGTGCTGAACAACCTCCACGTCGTCAACGACGGCGAGGAGGCACTCACGTACCTCCGCCAGGAGGGCGACTACGCGGACGTCCCCCGTCCGAACCTCGTCTTGCTCGACATCAACATGCCCAAGACCGACGGGACAGACGTCCTCGAAACGATGCAGGACGACGACTCGCTGGCCCGGATTCCGGTCGTCATGCTGACCAGTTCCGAAGCCGAAGAGGACATCGTCCGCTCGTACGACCTCGGGGCCAACGCCTACCTGATGAAACCCGTCGACTTCGAGGGGTTCATCGACGTCGTGGAACGCATCGAGGACTTCTGGCTGACGGTGGTCGAGATGCCAGAGGACTGATGTCGGAGCTACTTCGCGACCTCGACGTGTTGCTCGTCGAGGACAACCCCGGCGATGCGGTACTCATCCGGAAGCGGTTCGAGCGCGAGTACGGCGAAAGCGACGCCGTCCTCTCGGTCACCCACGAGCAAACACTCGAAGAGGGCATCGAGCGCGCACAGGCCGATCCGTTCGACGTCGTCCTCCTCGACCTCGGGTTGAACGAGACCACGGGGCTGGAGACGCTCGAAGCGTTCCTCGCCTCGGTCGAGGACCTTCCGGTCATCGTCCTGACCGGTCTAGACGACGAGGAACTTGCCCTCGAAGCCATCAGAGCGGGAGCACAGGACTACCTCGTCAAGGGCGACCTGACCGATTCGCTACTCATCAGGACGATCCGGTACGCACGCGAGCGCCACGATCAGGAACAGAAGCTCCAGCGCCAGGCCGAGCAGATGGAGTTCTTCAACAGCATCCTCCGGCACGACATCCTCAACGGGATGAACGTCATCCGTGCGCGGGCCGAACTGCTGGAGGGCGACCTCGACGGCCGGCAGGAGGAGTACGCCGACACTATCGTCGACTGGAGCGACGACATCATCGACCTCACCCGGAAGGTCCGGTCGGTCCTGGAGACGCTGTCGGGCGATGGTGAGACCGACTCGGAGATCGTCGAACTCGCTCCGGTCCTGACGGCCGCCGCCGACAGGGCCCGCTCGATGGACGACGGCTGTCGGGTCACCGTCGACGACTTCGACGCCTACGTCGTCGCGGACGACCTCCTGGAGGACGTCTTCGGGAACATCCTCACGAACGCCGTCGAACACGCCGGCCCTGGCCCGTTGATATCGATCACTGTCGACGTCGGCGACGAGGTCGTGACGGTCCGGGTCGCCGACGACGGCCCTGGCATCGACCCCGCAGACCGGGAGACGGTCTTCGAGCGCGGGGAGAGCGGCACAGAATCTACCGGTACAGGCTTCGGTCTCTACTTCGTCGCCGCGATGGTCGAGAGCTACGGCGGGGACGTCTGGATCGAGGACAGCGAGGCGGGGGGCGCGGCGGTGGTCGTCGACCTCCCGCTGGCGAATGATCGCTGGCCCGCTAGTCTCTGAGACGCACAACAACTTTACACGAACGCGGTCTATCGCCGACGATGCCCACGAAGAGCGCCCTCGCGCAGCAACTCGCCGTCGTGGCGGGGTTCGACAACCCGCGTGCCAGTCTGGAACAGTATCGGACGCCGCCGGACCTCGCCGCACACCTCGTCCACACCGCCGACCTCCAGGGTGACCTGGACGGCCGGACGGTCGTGGACCTTGGCTGTGGGACGGGGATGCTCGCCCTCGGTGCTGCCCTGCGCGGCCCGGATACCGTCGTCGGCCTCGACATCGACGCGGCCCCGCTCTCCACTGCGCGGGCCAACGAGCGGAAGGTCGGCTCGACCACGTCTGTCTCGTGGGTCCGTGCCGACGCGACAGTTCCGCCGCTCTGTCCTCCGGTCGAGGAGACGACGGTCCTGATGAACCCGCCGTTCGGCGCCCAGGCCGACAACGAACACGCCGACCGGGCGTTCCTGGAGACCGCTGCAGAGATATCGAGCGTCTCCTATTCGGTCCACAACGAGGGCAGCCAGTCGTTCGTCGAGGCCTTTGCCGCGGACAACGACGGTGCGGTGACTCACGCCTTCCAGACGGAGTTCGAACTGCCACGGCAGTTCGAGTTCCACGACGAAGACCGCAGTAAGATCACGGTCGAAGTGTACCGTATCGAGTGGATCTAGTTCTGTCGGCGCTGACCGGGTGGCGTCCGGACCGTCGCGATCCGTATCCGCGTGTCGTTGGCGGTTGCGTACAGCCGACTCCGGTTCCGTCTGAAGGTGAGTCCGCCCACCGCCGTAGTCGACGTGTTGGCCGGGACGGGGCCGGTGTCGATGGTCTCGTTCCCGCGCGTGACCGCGAGTTCGAACCCACTCCCCGCTGGCTGGATCGTCACGTTCCGCCCAGCGAGGGTCGCGTCGGCGGTCGAGGGCGGCGAGCGATAGCTCGTCCGTGGGGCCTCCCCACGGCGCCAGAGCTGGACGACGTACACCGAGCGGTTGCCGACGACGTTCCAGGTGGTGCGGTTGGCGAAGACGGTCTCGCGCCAGCCCACGCCGCCGACGGTGACCGACGCGCGGCCGTCGGTAGCGAGTTGCCCCTTCGGTACCTCGGCGATCCATATCTCACGGTCGTCGCTAGCGACGATGATGCCGCTCTCGTTGACCATGGTCTGGTCGGTCTCGATGGGCGTCGGGATGTTCGCCGCGTACTGATTCAGCACGTCCTCCTCGTAGGCGACGACGTAGTCACGGATCTCGATGCCGTCCTCGGGGACGTCGTCGGCGCCGATGGTCGTCAGATTCCCGGGGACTGCCCCCAGACTGAGTGTCGCGAACGCGACGAGGAGGACGACCCCCGCCCAGCCGATCCAGCCGGCTTCGAACCGCGGGACGACGATGAGGTGATCGTCCGTATCGACCGTCGCGGCGGCGACGACGGTCGCCATGAAGAAGACGAGCACCGTCCCGAGCCAGCGGAACAGGGTGAACCTGGCGTTCCCGAGTGGGATGTAGACCGCCCAGAGACCCTGGAAGACAGCGAAGACGAGCGTCGCGGCGAACACGCGCTTCGGATCTGGCCGTTCCGCTCGGTACCACAGCAGCACCGCGGCGAGGACGATGCCGGCCAGAATGCCGATGGCGTGGCCCTGGATCGCCACGTCGGACCACCAGGGCGTGACGAACCGGGTCTGGCCCCTGACAGTGGGTTCGGGGAACCGCAACGCCGTGAACACGAGGTCGACGACGCGGTTGCCGACGAGCGCGCCGACGAACAGGTACGGGCGAGCCAGCAGGGCGAACCCGGCCATGGCGAAGACGACGCCGGAGAACCCGATGACGGGGCCGAGCGAGAACAGGCCCGTGAACACGCCGACGACGACCGATACGATTGGGACGGCGAATACCCGCGCGTAGGGGTTCGTCCGCAGCGAGGTGAACGTCTGTGTCCCGCGTTCGTCCGGGTAGTGTCCCCAGACGTACTCCACGACGGTTCCGTAGACGAGGGTCCCGAGGACGTTCCCGGTGACGTGGCCCTGCCCGCTGTGGGTGAACGGCCCCGTCAGTATCCCCAGCGGGTAGAAGTACGACCACGTCCGGAACGGTGTCACGAGGGGCCGCGCGTGGGTCCACGCGCCCTGCAGGAACAGGTACAGGAACACGACGCCAGTTATCGTCAGCAGCGTTCCCCACGGCACACCGAACAACAACCGCCTGCGGAGCGGGTCCGCGAGACGGCCCCCCGAGAGGCGGCGCACGGCCGCCAGCGAGGCGACGACGGCGACCACGACGACCAGCGCCCGGAGCGGGAGCCACCCCGGGACGGTCGGCAGCGACTGGAGCATTCGTCCACACCTGTGGGTGGTGACTGCTTAGCAGTGACGCAAAAAACCGAGTATCTGTGGGAGCCGTTAGAACAGGCCGACGCCCAGACTGTAGGGCCAGCTCGTCCCGGCCGCGGCCAGTAGCGCGAACGCGGCGCCGGCCATGGCGACGTTCTTGAGGAACTGGGTCATCTCGTCTTGTTGCTGGTCCTCGGGGACGGCCCAGAAGTCGTGCATCGTGACAGCGGACCCGATCAGGAACGTGGCGAGCGCGCCGGCGGCGAACACCGGATAGACGCCCAGGATGACGAACAGCCCGCTGACGACGAGCAGGCCACCGCTGGTGTAGACCGCGGCGGCAGGCGCCGGCAGCCCCTTCATCTCCGCGTAGGGGATCATCCCCTCGGCGTTCAGGAAGTGATTGAGGCCCGTGAACGCCAGGATGCCGCCGAAGAGGACCCGGCCGAGCAGGAACAGTTCGGCCGCGCCGGCACTCTCGTAGACCATCAGGGAGTCACCGCCGTGGTCGCGGTCGTTCGAGCGCCGATGCGTCGCAGCGTGGATTGTAGTTTCATTACGTTACTTGGTTCGAATCCGAACCTATATATCGATTCCCGGACATAGGTGTGATCAGGTATCATCGATGTCATCCGAACTACGCCACGAATCCGAGAGCGAGGCAGGCCCCTGTGCGGTCATCGAATCGCTCGACCAGATCGGCTCACAGTGGCGGCTGGTCGTCCTGCACGAACTCCAGGACGGCGAACGCCGTTTCAACGAACTCAAGCGAGCCACCGACGCGAGTTCGCGGACCCTCTCGCGCGTGCTCGACGACCTTCAGGAGATGGATTTCGTCGAGCGACGCCTGGAGGAGGACGCCCCGGTCGCGACGTACTACAAATTGACACCGAAAGGGCGGTCGCTCTGTCCGGTGTTCGAGGAGATCGAGGACTGGGCCGAGGAGTGGCTGGCACCGGCCGACGACTGATAGTGATTAGTGGAGCGATGTACCGGTACGCGCCATCCCCGGAGGCGGCGCTATCCGGACATAATCTACACTAATCACTATGACCGCACAACACAGGACTTTCCACCGAGTACGTCCTACAGGATACTAATGGGAGTACGGCCACCCGCCGACGACAACGACGAGCCAGACGTCATCGAGTTCGGCATCGCGGCACTCGACGCACGCCTGTCCGACGTCGAGATCGAGTACCCGGCGACCGCCGACGAGGTCCGCAAGATCGCGGGACACGTCGAGGTCCCGTTCGACGCGGCCGGTCACTCGGTGACCGTCGCCGAGGCGCTCGGCGAGACCAGCGTCAGACAGTTCGAGAACGAACAGGAACTGTTGAACGCACTGCACCCGGTCTTCGAACGGAAACGAGAGGCGACCAGTAACAGTCTCATCTCCCAACTGCGCGCGCTCGTTCCCTTCTAGTCTTCCGTCTCACCGGGCGCGACCGCTTCGGTCTCGCCGTCCGCGGTCGCGTCGTCGGTCTCGCGGTTCGCAGCCTCCACCGACTGCTCCGTCTCCGCCGAGAGCTTCGTCGCGATGTCCTCCAGTCGCCGGGTCTGTTCCCGGTTGACGGTGACGATCATGTCCGAGAGGACACCGAACATCAGCAGCTGCAGCCCCAGGACGATGGCGATACCGCCGACCATCGCGATGACCTCGTGTGAGATGCCGTTGACGAACCAGTCGTAGGCGACGTAGGCCCCCAGACAGAGGCCGGCACCGATGGCGCTGAACCCGACGCTCCCGAAGTAGAACAGCGGGTTGTTGGTCTTGGCCATCCGGTAGAGCGTCAGGATGATGGTCGCGCCGTCCCGGAACGGGTGGAGGTTGGTCTCCGACTCGTCGGGCCGCGGTTCGTACGTGATAGGCACGACCGTGACACGGACGTTGTGTTTGACACACTCGACGGCCATCTCCGTCTCGATGCCGAACCCGTCGGCGGACAGCGAGAGCCGTTCGAAGGACTCCCGCGTGAACGCCCGATAGCCCGACAGGATGTCGACGTACTGGTGGCCGTGGATGACCGAGAACGCCCAGTTGATGATCCTGTTTCCGGTCTGGTTGAGTTTGCTCATCGCACCGGGCTTCATATCCGCAAAGCGGTTCCCGATGACGTGTTCGGCCCGGCCGTCGAACAGTGGTTCGAGCATCCGGTCAGCCTCGTTCGGCCGGTAGGTCTCGTCGCCGTCGGCCATCAGGACGTACGGTGCGTCGACGTGGCGGCGGACGGCTTCGCGGACCGCCTGACCCTTGCCGTCGCCGGACTGCTGGACGACGCGTGCGCCGGCGGCCGCGGCGATCTCCTGTGTGTCGTCGCTCGACCCACCGTCGATGACCAGGACGTTCTCGAACCCCTCCCCACGGAATCCACTGACGACTGCCTCGATGGTCTCGGCCTCGTTGTAGGTCGGCAACAGCACACAGACGTCGTCGCGGTCAGCCATTGTCTGCTCCTCTGCCACCGAGACTCAAATAAATGCGGGTCCACGACTCGAGCAACACATCGGGGCGGGCGTGACAGTCCGGAACGTTCGGTCTCATCTGGGCCACAGGCAGATGCCACTTTCTGGCCCGCTCACGCACGTTCACCTCCACGCTGCCAGCTAGATTTCCACCGAACAGAACGGGTATCGCAGAGCGAGCATTTAATTACACCCAGGTCACTACGTTGCGCTACCTACCTTCAGGTCGCTCGAAATAATGAAAATCGGATATTTTTGTTATAATCTCTCGGGGACGGGTCCGCGCGTCCGGGCACAGACGGTTATCAACGCTGTTGCTGAAGAGACGGATCACGATGTCGTCGTTCTCACCAACGAACCCGAAAAAGTCTCTTCGGCAGCTACAGCCGTGGAGGTCAGTGTCTCGGATATCGTAGATACCTGGCGCAGCACACGCAGACAGTTCAGTGATGCCGATGTCGTCCACGTTCCGATCAACGTCTATCAGGTCACTTTCGTCCGGACGGCATACCGCGGCCCACTGGTAGCCGGAGTGGGGCCTGGGATACAAATCGGGCATCGTCACCGGGCGCTGGGTCGTCTAGTCGGGATCGACAAGAAGATCCAGTTACTGGCCGACGAGAAACGCTGGGAGCGGTGGGGGTTCTCGACGGCTGTCTGTACGGCTGCGATCGATCGAGACAAGTTCTATCCGTACTCCGCGGAGCGTATCGAGGAACTCCGTCAGCAGTTCGGTATCACCGCCGACACGGTCATGCTCTACGTCGGTGAGCTCACCGAGTCACAGGGTGCACATATCGTCAGCGATATCGCACGACGGTGTGCCGACGACGATGCGGTCGAAGTAGTCGTGATCGGTGCTGGACCTCTCGAAGACGAGTTCCGCAACCGAGATGACCTACTGTTCGAGGGCTTTGTCGACAACGACCGCACACCCGACTACTACAACGTTGCCGACGTGCTCTTGGCCCCGCGAAAGACCGACAATACGTCTAACGTCGGTCTCGAGGCAATTGCCTGTGGAACCCCTGTCCTGACCACTGCGAAAGGAAAAATCGAACGGTTGTTCAAAGACCGGGGTACGTACGTCTGGGCCGACCGGACTCCCGAAGCAGTACAGGAGACGGCACTCGAACTCGTCAACGATACGGAGCGGTATCAGGAACAGGTCAACCGGGGCCTCGAGACACTCGACGAGATGCCACTGACGGTCGAACAGGCACTTGAGACACACGTGCAGGTGTACCGCGAACTTGCACGTCGCTGACGTGCTCTCGGGGTGTGACTTTCGTCGCGGCGAGGACAGTTCTTCGAATCACGTGATGTATATATCCCCACTCTGAATCATCCATTCGAATGCGAACCGACCGGACTGCCGTTCTTCACTTCGCATCACAGGTACTGCGGTCACTTGCTGGTTTCATGTCGGCGCTGTTTATTGCTCGGTACTTTGGCGCCTCGACGCTCGGAATGTACACACTCGGTATCGGGGTAGTCTTCTGGCTGAAGTTTCCGTTCAACGGCGTCACGAAAGCGATTACGAAACGTGTGAGTGAACGTCAGAACGAAGGAACGTTCCTGAGTACGGGGTTTCTACTGACACTCCTTCCTGCCTGTGGACTCGCCGGCATACTTCTCTTTCTGTCACCGTACGTACAGTCGTACGTCGGCGGCGAGGTCACACATGCACTCGCGGCGGCACTACTCTGTAATATCCTGTTCGATACCGTCGTCGCGTCACTCGTCGGGCAAAACAGAGTGGCCGTCTCGGGTTTTATCGGGACGGTCGAGCGCCTCGTGCGGTTGGCTGTACAGATAGTGCTTGCACTGAACGGATTTGCACTCCTGGGATTGTTCTACGGCTACATTACCTCGTTTCTCCTTGCCAGTGGTCTCGGGCTGGTGTTCTTCCGCTATCGTCCCCGGCTGCCGTCGAAAGCTGCAGCAGCCGACCTCGCCTCGTTTGCCCGGTATGCGTGGCTCGGGAGCCTCCGATCACAGACGATGGGATGGATGGACACCGCAGTCATGGGGTTTTTCGTTCCACCTGGACTGATCGGCATCTACGAAGCCTGCTGGACGCTTGCTTCGTTTCTAGCACTGGTTACGAAGTCGATCAGTAGTACACTGTTCCCAGAGATCAGTGAACTCGCAACCGGAGAGAACACAGAACGAATCAAAGAACTCCTCTCCGACGGTATCGTCTTCGTCGGTGTCCTCTTGATTCCCGGGTTTGCCGGTGCTGTGCTTATCGGAGACTGGGTCTTACAAATATACCGGCCGGAATTCGGCCAGGGACAGTGGATACTCGTGATACTAATTGCGGCCCGGCTCGCTGCGGCTTTCGGTCAGCAGTTCGTCAGCCTGATCAATGCTATCGATAAACCCAATATCGCCTTCCGAATCAACGGGACGTATTTCGTTGCGAACGTCGTTCTAAACGTGGTTCTCATCGCCACGGTCGGCTGGTATGGCGCTGCTACGGCGACGCTATTGAGTGGGGCTGTCCTCGCAGTGTATGGGTACCGTGCGACCCGCTCTCTTATCGGACCGTTTCCGGTCCCCATCCGCGAGATCGGGTACGAATTCCTCGCTGCCGGGGCGATGGTTCCGGTCGTCGTCGCGCTCTCTACTGTCGTCTCGGAGTCGAACGCTTCGACGATGCTAGTTATCTTCCTTGCTGCGCCGATATACCTTCTGACGTTGGTGTATCTCTCGACAGATATTCGGGAGAAGCTGCTCCGGATGGTTCCAGGCGATGCGGTGTAATAACACTGGGCATGGTCACAGGGAACAGCTACGCGTCGTAACTCGCTACGATCTCGTCTGCGAGCGCCGACCACGTGTGGTTCGAGGTGACGTAAGAACGTCCCCGACGACCCATCTCACGCCGCTCTTCTATGTCGGTCCCCGCGAGGGTCTGGATCGCTTCTGCGATTGCTGCAGGCGTTGGTTCGTCCACACACACTCCCAGTTCCGAGTCAAGAACAAACGAAAACTCGGAGACCGCAGTCGTAATTATCGGCCGTTCACAGGCGAGATACTCGTAACATTTGATCGGGTTAGACGGTTTGTCGGGCGAGACCGCTCCGTAGAGGGCGTCGCATGCTGATATGTACTCGTTGACGCGCTCGTGATCGACGAACCCTGTAAACGTAACTACGTCGGCAATCCCTCTCCTGTCGACGAGCTGTTCGAGTTTGTCGTAGAGCGGTCCGTCTCCGACGATAACCGCATGAATAGACAGCGTCTCGTTGGCACGTTCGACTGCCTCGACGAACTCGGTCAGGAGATGCCGATCCTTGAGGCTGCCGACAAACCCAACGACGAACGCGTCGCTTTCGACATCGAGACCGATCCGATCACGGGCGACTGATCGTTCTATCGGACGAAACGTCTCCGGGTCGACTGCGTTTGGAAACACTTTCACTGCTGATTGGAACGAAAGCCTGTACGACTCCAGCAGTTCCCGAAGTTCTTCGTAGGCGACGTATACGTCGTCGGCCAGCAACGCATTGAATCGAACGACCTGATACACCAGAGATTCGAACCGGAGGTTTCGCCCGACCATACCGCGGACGAGTGCGACGTATTCAGCACCGATAACTTTCGCCACAAGCGGAGGGAAGAGTGTCGAGGGCCCCACCCGAGAGACGACGATATCCGGGCGTGACCGTCTTACCGCTGTGATCAGTCCCCGGAGTGTCGGGAGCTGTGCAGACAGATGCCACCTGGCCGTCAGTGTCTGTTCAGGTACAAACCACGTCTCGTTTACAGCCGATTTTACCGTCGCTGGTAGCCCATCTACCGGACGTGGACAGATCAGAGAGAGCGTGATGTCGGGGTGGTTACCCAACGCAGTCACGATTTCGCGGGTCGCAATATTCCCGCCGGATCTACCCGCTAGATCCATCGAAGTCGTAAAGAGAATATCCATACGGGGACCGAAGCCACTCTCCAAATTTAAACCACCGATTCACATGTATCCGAGGTCCTCGAGCTGTTCTTGGACCTGTTCTCCCGTTGCAGAGCTGTCCTGTGTCTCTCGCTCGTCGATCTCGGGTGCGTGTGTTCCACCAGCCAGTTCGGCTTCGATCGCGGCTTTGACATCCAGAACTGAATCGATCTCGGCCACAAGGTCCGCCGATGTCCCGGCAACCATCGCTTTCTCCGTGTGTAACCCGTCCTGAAGTCCGTGATCACTCACTAACAGCAGCTCGTCCGACTCGCTGAGGTCTGCTCGCAACTCTCCGACGAACTCGTCTAATTCCTCGTAGGCACGTTCCTGTAGCGCCGGGCGGCTATGGGCGACGTGGCCGATGAGGTCGAGTCCACTCGTGTATCCGAACACTAATTCATGACGACGGCCACGGAGGCCCCTCCGCGTACGAGCGATACGTATCATTGACATCTCCAGGCACTGTTCATAGAATTCAGCCGGGTCAGCGGACCGGTGACCGCCTGTCGCGTCTGGATCACGTTCGAACAGGCTGCCGAGATTTCGTCTGAGGTTGTGTTCACGGTCCTCGGACTCGGGATCGACCACGTAGTTCGGGACACCGATCGCCGTCGCATCGCGATCATCGAACACCGTCGAGAGATTGTTCTCCTTGTAGTATGTCGCAGGTATTCGGAAGGCGTCCTCTGCCGTATTGTTCAGAAACCACGCCCCGATTCGAGTCTGAACTGACGACGGAAGCACCCAATCAGCGAATCGGCTACCGATCTTGAGTAGTGGGTTTTGCCAGGCGACGCCGTCCGAAAGTTGCAGCCCGTGTTCTTCAGGTGGCAACCCGGTAATGATCGTCGGCCACAGTTCGTGTGTGCTCGGCTCGCCTTCGACACTGACGATCGTATCAATCGGCCGGTGTGCCGACAGCGTGAGATTCGGATGTGTATCGGGGTCGACAATCTCGGGATCTAATGCATCGATACCCAACACAACGAAAACCATTATTGCGGAACCAAGCTCCGGGACGGATTAAGCTTTTTCGGAGACGTTTCCGCGGGCCAGATGATTACTCACCGGTCTCGGGCGTCTCTGTCCGCCGTAGCATCTGTGGTGTTCCGTCTACACGCTGGACTGGATATCCTGGAGAATCGTCCGATATCGGTCACAGGCCGCAGCGAAACTATAGTCGGACTCGATCAGCGCTCTCCCCTGCTCGCTGATGGATGGCAAGTCAGCGTCGTCGAGTATCTCTGTGATGTCGCTTCGCAACGCCGCTGGATCGCGTGATTCGAGGAGAAACCCCGTTTCGCCGTCGCGTACCACGTCGGGAACGCCCGATACCGGTGACGCCAGGACGGGCGTACCACAGGCCAGTGCCTCCAGAATCGTCGTCGGTAGTCCCTCGGTGGGCTGGGACGGCAACACGAGCAGGGAGAGATCGTTCAACTGCTCGGGGACGTCGTCGTGGTCGACCCAGCCAGTCAGTTCGACCTGACCGGCGTCGATCTCGGCGGCGAGTTCCCCTTCCAACCACTCCCGGAGTGCGCCGTCGCCGATGAACCGGAAGGTGACGTCGTCGGGCAGGTCCCGAGCCACGGCCGCCAGTTCTCGGATGCCCTTCTCCTCGTCGAGACGGCCCAGAAAGCCGACCACGCGGTCCCGCTCGGCGTAGGGTGTCCGGACGTCGAACTCGTCCGTCCTGACGTAGCGGGCCCCGGTCGGATAGACGTCCGGTGCTTCGGGGTGGAGTTCGAGCTGTCTGGCCATCTCGGGAGTGTAGGTGACGACGCCGTCGGCCAGCCAGAATCCGGTCCGTTCGAGCAGTTCGACGACACCAGCTAGCATCCGGGCTAGAGGTATCGGCAGCCGCTGTTCCCAGGCGAGTCGGAGTGTCAACGGCACGTCGCCGCGTGGCTCGACGAGAACGGTCTTTCCCAAGAGCCTCGCGGCCAGGATCGGCAGGACGTACGACGTCGCGCCGTAGAACAGGACGACCTCTTCGTCGCGGTCCGCCAGCACCCTGCACATCCGGAGCTGGTTCAGGAGGAACCGGACGGCGGCGACGACGACCGAGTCACCGGCGCCCTTCTGTGTGAGCTCGACGAGTTCGCGTTTGTCGCGGATCTCCGAGTCGGCCGGGAGATTCGCCGTCACGAGCGCGACTCCCGTGATGGCGCCGAGGATATCGAGCAGGCTCCGGGTGGCATTCTCGCCGGCAGCCGCCAGCGGGTGCGTGACGACACAGACGTCCGGTAGCTCTCCGCTCATCAGTCACCTCCACACCGTCATCCCGTAGAGGTAGCCGGCACCCACCGCCCCGGTTAGCACGAACAGGAAGACGAGCTGGAGGACGCCAGCGACGGAGGGCGAGGTGACGATGCCGTCCAGCCGGTTGGGCACCGAGTCGAACAGCAACGACGAGAGGAACGCCGACTCGTCGCCGGTCGACTCCGGCACGAGCACTTCCATGCCACGTTTGGAGTACCCCTGCCAGAACGCCCGGTCGACGAGCCAGCCGGGATCGGTCCGGTAGTCGAATATCTTGTGGGCGATGACGGCGTCGGGGTTGTAGTAGACGCCGTAGCCGTACTCCTCTTTTAGCCGGGCACAGAACTCCGTCTCCTCGCCCTGGAGGTTCTTGTCACCTTTTCGGCCGCCGATCTCCTTCTCGAAGCCGTCCAGATCCTCGAAGACGTCCGTCCGGAAGGAGATGTTCGAGCCGAACGTGTTGCGGACCTCGCCTGGCTGGTCCGGGTCGCCGTCGGGACCGAACCCGAGATGCGTGACCCCGATGAGCCAGTAGAACTCCGCGGGCAGGAAGGCTGGCTTCCCTGCGACCCAGGCTGGCACCTGCTTGCCGCCGACGGCGGGCACGTCCTCGCGTTCGTAGGTCGCGACGAGTTCGGCCACCCAGTCCGGGGCGGCGATGGCGTCGTCGTCGAGGAAGGCGACGACGTCGCCGGTCGCGACCTCGGCGCCGTTGTTGCGACTGACCGCGAGACCTTCGTTCTCGTCGTTACAGTGGACCCGGACGTCCTCGTGGTCGCCGAAGTCGTCGCGGAACCGCTCGGCAACCGCCTCGTCGCCGTCGGAGACGAGCACGAGTTCGACGTCGTCGTGCGTCTGGTCGAGCACGCTCCGGGCGGCCTCGTAACAGTCAGTGTACCGGTCCATCGCGTGCGTGCAGACGACGACCGAGACGCGCATGCTCGCTCGTGTGCCGTGTGCCGTTTTAGGCGTTTCCATCCCCGCTCGCCGGAGGTCAAAAGGCTTATGCGCGCCATGCCAGTCTTTCCGTCCAATGAGTCAATGGCGGGGCCAATTCGAGGATAACCCCGAACTCGAGGCTGCCCTGGACAAGGTCGAGCGGTGGTACCACGTCCCTGTCCTCTTGGCACTGCTCGGGTTCATGCTGTGGAATCGTGTCCGCAACTGGCAGAACTTCGTCGTCGACGGTGAAGTGCTGTTCTCGGGGAACGACCCCTGGTACCACTACCGGACGACGGTGTATACGGTGCGCAACTGGCCGGCGACGTTGCCCTTCGATCCGTGGACGCAGTTCCCTATCGGCACGGCTTCCGGTCAGTTCGGGACGCTGTTCGATCAGGTCGTCGCGACCATCGCGCTGATCGTCGGCCTCGGGTCGCCGACCGAGAACACCATCGCGATGACGGCCCTGTTCTTCCCGGCCGTCCTCGGGACGCTCGCGGCGATCCCGATGTACGTGATGGGACGTCGCGTTGGTGGTCGACTCGGTGGTGTGACGGCCGTTCTGGTCCTGGCGCTGTCTGCTGGCTCCTTCCTGGGCCGGAGCCTCGTCGGGACGTTCGACCACCACGTCGCCGAGGCCTTCCTCCAGACCACGGCCGTGCTCGGGATGATGGTCGCAGTGACTGCTGCCAACCGGGACAAACCGGTGCTCGAACAGTTCCAGGACCGCGACGTCGAAGCCCTCCGTTCGACGGTGCTGTGGTCCGTCCTCACTGGGGTCGCTATCGCAGCCTACCTCTGGACCTGGCCGCCCGGTGTCCTCCTGCTCGGTATCTTCGGGGTCTTCCTGCTCCTGCGCCTGACTATCGAGTTCGTCCGCGGAAAGAGCCCCGAACACACGGCGATTACGGGTGCTATCGCCCTGGGGACCGCCGGAGTACTGACGACTGTCAGCCTGGATACACTGACGATCAGCGCCGTTCGACACTCCTTGCTCCAGCCGGGTCTTTCGTTCGCCGTCGCCGGTGGCTGTGTGTTCATGGCGTGGCTCGCCCGGTACTTCGATCGCGAGTCCCTGGACGCGAACCTCTATCCGGTGACCGTCTTCGGCATCATCGGCGTGCTGGCCGGAGTGACGGCAGTCCTCCTGCCAGACCTGTTCGGCTTCTTCGTCGACAACGTCCTCCGTGTCATCGGGTTCTCGACGAGCCCCACCGCGGGGACCGTCGGTGAGGCCCAGCCGCTGAACCCCAACAGCCTCTACCCACGGTACGGTCTCACCGTCTTCATCGCAGCACTCGGCGTCCTCGTCATCTTCGCCGAGCAGTTCCTCGCGAGCGACCCGGACGGGCAGGAGTTCCTGCTCGCGGTCTGGGGTATTTTCCTGCTCGCAGCGACGTTCACACAGGCCCGGTTCGGCTACTACCTCGTGTTCCCGATCGGCGCGATCACAGGGCTTCTGGTCGGCCGGCTGGTAGCCTGGATCGACTTCTCGTCGGATGGCTCGATCGAGGCCTACGAAGTGATGACGGTCGTCTCGCTGTTGATCGTCGTCGTCGCCCCGCTGGTCGTCGTCCAGCCCACGGCGGTCGATTACGGTAACTCGGCCGGCCCGAGCGAGGGCATCCAGAACTGGGACGACAGTCTCCAGTGGATGGAGGGTAACACGCCTGCTGTCGGCGCATACGGCACCGGTGACGAACAATCGCTGGACTACTACGGGACCTACAAGAACCGTGAGGACTTCGACTACCAGACCGGCGACTACGGTGTCATCTCCTGGTGGGACTACGGGCACTGGATCACGACCCGTGCAGAGCGGATCCCCAACGCTAACCCGTTCCAGCAGGGGACCACCGTCGCCTCGAACTTCCTGCTCGCACAGAACGAGACGGAGGCCAACGAGGCGCTTCGGCAGCACGACGAGGACGATGCCCGCACCCAGTACGCCGCGGTCGACTGGAAGATGGCCCAGGTCCACGCTGGCCGTGGCTACGGCGGGAAGTTCTTCGCACCGCCACAGTTCGACGACGACTCCACACAGGGCGACTACTACCAGCCCCTCATCGGCGGTACGGGGAGTGAGAACGCCCGCAACTACGTGTTCTACTACCGCACGCAGGACTACTACAACAGCACCGTCGTCCGCCTCTACGAGTACCACGGGAGCGGGGTCAGCGCCCAACCCGTGGTGCTGGACTGGGAGATCTCGACGGTGAACGGACAGTCCAGACGGGTCCCGGCAGACCAACCGATCCGGACGTTCTCCAACATGAGCGCCGCACGGGACTACGTCCAGCAGGACGGTACCGCACAGGTCGGTGGGTTCGGTGCGGTGCCGAGCCAGCGGGTGCCCGCGATGGAGCACTACCGCTACGTCGGGTCCAGTAACGGCAGTGCGTATCAGTCCTCCAGTCACAATCGCGCTGTCCTCACCGAGCTACAGGGTCTCAATCTGCCGCCACGCCGTGGCGCGAACGGCACCTGTGGCGCCAACCAGACGAAAGCCCCGATCGGCGGGACGACCTACTGTGTGCAGGACAACCTCGCGAGCGTCATGCACCACAACTCGCCGGCGTGGACGAAGATCTTCGAGCGGGTCCCCGGTGGAACCATCGAAGGGTCCGGTCCGGCCAACACGACCGTCCAGGTCAGCGTCCAGATGCGCAACACGCAGACCAACGAGACCTTCGTCTACCGCCAGCGTGCCCAGACCGACGATGCCGGGAACTTCGAGATGACCGTTCCGTACTCGACGACCGGCTACGACGAGTACGGTCCCGAAGACGGGTACACGAACGTCAGCGTCCGTGCGACCGGCCCCTATCAGTTCCAGGCGATCACGATCCAGGACGGCAGCATCACGCCGGTGGGCGCGACGGCCCACGTGAGTGAGGGCCAGGTCATCGGCGAGAACGACACCGCGACGACGGTCGAACTGCAGTCCGCACAGGCAAGGGCCAACAGCTCGAACAGTAACCTCTCGCCGGCGGCGCCGGCTGAGAGCTGATCGGTCGCTGGACCGTTTTCGACGATTTGTCGCCGATAACGACGGCTACAGTCCCCCTCAGTATCCACCCGATCGCATGATGGTCGTGCGATCGGTGTATCGATCGTTTCGACTGTAGCTCCGTGACCGGTGGTCTCGAAAAAGCGTGTGTGTCAGTTCGGCAAGGGATTGAACGACCCGTTGATGTCCCACTCGTGGAGACAGTGTGGGTTCCCGGCCTGTTTCTCGCCGTCCTCGACGGCGATGGTCCAACTGGTCAGTTCGTCGTCCCAGACGTCGCACCGACCACACCGTTCACACGTCCGTTCGTGGGGCGTTTCGATTGCTACCATATCCGGTGTCAGTACAGCGGCGCTAATCAGCGTGCCGGTCACGGACCGAGATGAGTCACGTCACCGATCCGTCTCAGAAATCGGGCAGGTCCTCCGCGTCGACCGCCTCGGCGTCCCAGTCGAGGTAGTCCGCTGCGAGGACGTCACAGACAGTCTGTCCGAGTTCCGTCAGTGCGGCGTTGATGCCCGAGACCGTCTCCCACGAGTCCAGGTCTGGGTGGAGATCCCGCTCGCGCCAGTTCTCCGGGAGGCCGGGTGCGTGATACCCCACCCGTCCCGCGAACGAGTCCCAGAAGAAGTCGAACTCGCGGACCAGATCGAGATCCTCGACGATGACCCACTCCTCGCGGTCGAGATCCGTGTGGGCCGCCCACTCGTCGAAGGCCTGTTCCCAGGCACCGTCGTCGAGGGCGGTCGCGAGTTCCGAGCGGCGATAGTCGTCGCCGTCGACCGACACGTCGTCGTACTCGTCGGTCCCGGCGCTCGGGGTGAGTGCTGGCGCTGCTGGCGTCTCGACGTCGAGTCCCATACCGGGCGTTCGGCGCCGACCGGGATAAATCTCTGCGCCGTCGGTCGCGTCCCGAACTCGGTCGTATCGGGGGCGACCTGTGATCAGCGCTCGTCGAGGACGACCGGGACACCCCGTTTCGCTACGTCGGTCGCGAACGCGCCGGAGTCAGCTTCCAGACTCTCGAAGGTGTTGTAGTGGATCGGCAACACCAGATCGGGGTCCATCGCCTCGGCCAGGTCGGCCGCGTCGTGGCGGTCCATGGTGTAGCTCCGGGCGATGGAGGGGACGAACAGCGAGACGTCCAGTTCGGCGTGGCCCTCCAGGACGTCCGAGTCGCCGGGCCAGAACACCCGCGTGTCGTCCAGCGCGAGCAGGAAGCCACAGCCGATGCCCTCCGGGTGGTGCGGGTTGCCCTGAGCGTCGGTGTTGGGGCCGTCGGAGTGGTTGTAGGCCGGCATCGTCCAGATCGGAACGTCGTCGACCAGGATGTCCGCCTCCATCGACACCGTTCGGACATCGTAGGGCAGGTCCGCGAGGCGATCCAGATCGCGGTCGGACTGGTGGACGTCGATCCCCTCGAACGCGACGACGGTCGCGTCGTCGTTGGCGACCCGGCGGATGCCGTCCGGGTCGTAGTGGTGGACGTGGGTGACACAGACGATATCGCCGTCCTGCGGGCGGTAGTCCTGTGCTGGCGGATGCCCAACTCCGGGCGTGTCGGGTTCCCAGTCGCCGGTCAGGACGCCGTACCGGCCGGGGTCGAGATAGACGACCGTCTCCGCGCCTTCGAGTCTGAGCGTCGCGTAGCCGAGCCACTCCGCAGTGATCCCGTCGTGTCTGATGGTCATACCGGACGGTACCGCCACGGGCGGCATACGCGTGTCGGTCCGGTCGCTACTGTGACTGGGCGAGTCGCTCGACCCGTGTGAGCGAGTCGGCGTCGTCGGGTGTCTTGTCCTCCCGGACAGCCAGAAAGCGCGGAAAGCGCAGAGCGTAGCCCGAGCCGTAGGTCGTCGAGGACTGGATCTCCTCGTAGCCCACCTCGAAGACGACGCTCGGGTCCAGCGTGACCGACTGGCCGTCCTCGGCGGTGATCTGCGGTTCCAGCCGCTCGGTTACCGCGTCGAGTTCGGCGTCGGTGAGCCCGGTCGCGACGTTCCCGACGGTCGCGTACCCCTCGTCGGTCCGGACACCCAGTTCGAAGGTTCCGAGGACGTTGGCCCGCCGCCCTTCGCCCCACTCGGCACCGACGACCACGCAGTCCAGGGTCTCGACGTCGGGCTTTCGCTTACGCCAGTGTTTGCCCCGTTTGCCGGGCGAGTACGTCGATTCGGGGTCCTTGAGCATGATCCCCTCGTGGCCGGCCGCGAGTGCCTCGCCCTCGATGTCGGCGATGCGGCCGGCGTCGTCGCTGGTCCAGGTCGCGGAGACGACGTCGCTCTCGGCGGGGAAGAGGTCCGCTAACCGGTCGTGGCGCTGTGCCAGCGGCGCGTCGAGCAGGTCCTCACCGTCGACGTGCAGGCAGTCGAAGGCGTGCAGGCGGACCGCGACGTCCTCACGGGCCTGTGCGACGTCGTGTTTCCGCCGGAAGCGCTTGAGCACCTCCTGGAAGGGGAGCGGGTCGCCGTCGTCGTCGACCGCGACGACCTCGCCGTCGAGGATGGCAGGCACGTCGAGCGTCTGCTCGACCGTCTCGACGACCTCCGGGAGCGGGTCGGTGACGTCCTCCATGTTCCGGGAGAACAGCCACACCTCGTCGCCGTCGTAGTGGACCTGGACTCTGGCGCCGTCGTACTTCCACTCGACGGCGGCCCGTTCCCAGTCGTCCAGCGCTCCCGTGACGGTGCCGGCCTGCGCGAGCATCGCCTGAACCGGTCGGCCGACCGCTAGCGTGATGTCGGCCAGCCCCGTCTCGCCGTGTTCGCGTGCGACCGTCGCCACCTCACCACAGTCGTTCGAGACCTGGAGCGCCCGCTCGACGGTCTCGACCGGGACTGCGAAGGCCGACGCAATCGCGTCTCTGACAGTCCCTTCGCCGACGCCGATGCGCATCTCTTCGAGGACGAGCCGTGCTAGATACCGCGCTTCCCCGCTATCGCAGCGGTTGAACAGCCCGAACAGTGTTTCGACCTTCGTCGACTGGCTGCCGTCTCCGTCGGCCGCCGCGAGCGCCGTGAGCCGGTCGGCAACCTCGGCGACGGTCAGGCTGTCCGTGGTGTCCGCACCGAATGCTGCGAGGCCCTGCTGGCCGCCGAAGTCGTAACTGGCCGCGACGGTCCCGATCTCACCCCGCTCTGCGAGGCGGGCCTCGACATCGTCGGCGTCGACGTTCTGACCTGCGGCGCGAGCGATGGCCTCGTAGCAGAGCCGTGGGCCGATATCCAGCGTCCGCGAGTCGTGGGCCGGGAAGACACGCCCCTGGACGAACCGTGCGACGGTCGCCAGGTCGTCGCCGGCAACCTCGAAGAGGTCGGTGACGGCCGCGACGATGTCGGTGTCGGCGGACTCCGCCTCGATGGCGGCAGCGCGCTCGGCGAAGGTTGCGAACTCCATCAGTGCTGGCTATCGGACGCGTGGTCCTAATACTGCCGGCTATCCCTTCGTGACGGATTGTGCCACCCCGGCCATCGCCACGTGCGTATAGCCGGTAGTAAAACCCAGCGTCACGCTCGCAACTGGACGGTCACCGAGACGAACTCGCTCTGGCCCGCCGCGGGGTAGCGTCGGTCGGTGTCGCCGGGCGGTCCCGAGAACCGATAATCCAGACGTTCGTTCCCGTTGGTATCTAGATGCGGAACCAGGACGACATCTCTGTTCGGATCCGGTGTGCTGGTCAACTGGATGGCGACGTCCTTGTGGGTCCCCGCTTCGAGGTACTGTGAGGTACCGATCACCTTCCCGTCGGCCTCGTAGGCGTGGACCACCACGAACCCGCCCGAGGAGAGCGACACCGAGTCGACGGTCAGTTCGCCGCCGGTGGCAGTGGGCTGGTCGACGGTCAGCGAGGCGACCGGGGAGGTGAGCAGGAGGAACGCGACGTAGGCGACTCCCAGCAGGATGGCAGCGTGTTTCGCCCCGTCCTTCAGCGTCCCCTCACCGAGCTGGCCGCCGATGAACCCCGTCAGGATAGCCTGGATGATCGCAGTGTGGAAGAACACGAGCGTGTAGGCGGCCTTGTCGACCCGCCCGAACCGCGCGAACTGCTCGGCGTTGACCCCGAGGCGGTTCGAATCCGGCGTCGCGATGTTCGAGGGGAGCGCCGGCACGAGGACCTCCTGGACCGCGACGATGATGACCAGGAACACCAGGAACGAGATGTAGATGACCACGAGGTAGGTGAGCATCTGCTCCCGCCGTCGTTTCCGGAGCTTCGTGTCCGCACGGGCCTGGTTCGATGCGATGCGGAGGACCGGCCCGAGTTGCCCGGAGGAGTGCATCGCGTTGGTCAGCAGCGTCACCACGCGGGTGATCGCCGTCGTCCGGATCCGTCGGCCGAACCGGACCAGCGCGTCGTCGACGTTGGCCCCCATCGAGATATCGGCCCAGATACGGTCTATCTCCGGAGTGAGGACGCCGATATCGCTCCCGCGGAGCCGCCGGAGACTCTCGACGATGGTCATCCCGGCCTCGTTGAGGCTCGCGAGCCGTTCGAGCAGTTCCGGCGTCGCCGCCTCGATGCGGTGGATCCGCCGCGTGTAACTGTACCGGACGATTGCGAACGAGCCGAGCACGAGCAGGAGCGACTGGATGACCAGGTCGTCGAGCAACCGGATGTTGACCTGCGTCGTCTGGAACGCCTCCGGTGCGCGGAGCGCGAACAGGAGCAGTGCGACCGGTACGGCGGCGTAGAGGATGCGCGTCGGGTTCCAGAGCAGCGATTCGATCGGCGACTGGAGCGTCCGCGTGACCGCTTTGAACCGGTCGTAGGTCTGGAGCCGTGCCAGGTTCTCCTGTGCGGTCTGGCTGACGCCGCCGTCTGTCAGCTTGGACAGCGAGGGAGTCTGCGAGGGCTTGCCGAAGGTCGCAGTCTCGTACCGGTCGAGCACACTCGTGGTCCCGCTGTCGCCGATACCGAGAGCTTCGAGCTTCTGTGCCAGATAGACCATGAACCCGGCGTTGGCCAGTGGGATGACCAGGTACGCGAGCAACTGGAGGATCCACAGCGTATCCGTCGTCGTCAGCCCGAACACGAGCAGGATCGTGATGAGGAACAGGACGGCCGCGACGAAGAGGGTCACGTAGGCCTCCGCGATAGTCGCGAGCCGTTCCAGCAGTTCGGCCTGTCGTTCTGCGGCCTCCTCGTGGTGGCGCTGGTGTTGCTCGTGGAGGAACGACGACAGCGATTGGCCGCTCTGGAGGACACTCGAGAGGTTCTCGGAGAACGTCTTGAACGTCTCGCTTGGGGTCCGGTGGGAGACGTGACTGAGCGACGTGATCATGTCGCGGCCGAACAGATCCATCTGCCGGACCGCAACGCCGACCTCCCGTGCCGCCTCGCCGTAGATCTCTTCGTTTTGAGCGAGTACGCGCATCACCTCCGGGAACGCCATCCCGCCCCGCGAGAGTGCGTACATGAACGCGATGGTCCGTGCCATCCCTTCGTCGATGCTGCGCTGGCGGACCTCGGCGTCGCTCTTCGGGAGTTCCCAGCGCATCGTGTAGGTCACGACGGCGGTGACGGTGCCCGAGAGGACACCACCTGCGATCAGAACCACCAGTGTCTCCTGTGGCTGCAAGACGAGTTCGAACCCGCGGATCCCGAGCGCGTTCACCATCGTCGGAGGCAGCCCCATCAGGAGGTCGACGATACTCGGCACTGCCAGCAACAGGCCACCGAAGACGTACGCACCGGCCAGGGCGCCGCCGATCGCGCTCAGTCCGGTAAAAAAGAGCGTCCGCGAGGCGTAACTCCGGTAGCTCTCCCCGATGAAGGCCGCTTCGAGCTGGCGCTGGCGCTCCGGGGATTCGGAGACGTAGCGACCGAAGACCCGCCGCGAGTACCGCGTCAGCCGCCGGTCGAACGACTCGCTGACCGAGCCCAACAGGACGAACCCGACGATCACCACGAGACCGGCAAGCGGTGCCAGGCCGAGCGGGTTCAGTGCCATATCAGACTGTCACGTTCGCTTCGATGTTCTCCATGACCTCCGCCGAGTCGGCGTAGTACTTGTTCACCATGGCGGTGAACCGGCGGTAGTCGCGGATGTTCTCGTCCCAGAGGTACTGGAGGAACTTCTGTCGGTTGTTCAGCTCGCGAAGCAGTTGTGACTGACTCCACCCGCGTTCCTCGCGGATCTCGTCCATGAGTTCGCTGTTGTTCTCGTTGAACCGGTCCTCGACGGCCTGCCAGGAGTACGTGTTCGAGTAGTCCAGTTCCCCGGTCCGCTGGTCGATCCCCTCGATCTCCGCCAGCGTCTTGGCACGGCGGACCCGCTCGTCCCCGGAGCGGGTCAGCACCTGGACACAGAGGATGTCGAGGCTCTGGACCATCGGCCGCGGGACGTTGATCGGTTCGTTCTCCAGGCGGTTGATGACCGTCTGGACCGAGTCGGCGTGCATCGTCGAGAACGTCGTGTGGCCGGTGTTCATCGCCTGGAACAGCGTGATCGCCTCGTCACCACGGACCTCGCCGACGATGATGTACTCCGGCCGGTGGCGCAGTGCGGACCGCAGCAGGTCGTACATCGTGATGTCGGAGTCGTCCAGTCGTTCGCGGGTCACCGAGGAGAGCCAGTTGTCGTGGTACAGCGACAGCTCACGGGTGTCCTCGATGGTCAGGACCTTCGACCGCGGCGGGATGAACATCGAGACGGCGTTCATCGAAGTCGTCTTCCCGGCTGCGGTCCCCCCGGCGAAGATGAGCGAGCGGTTGGACTCGATGGCCAGCCAGAGGTACGCCAGCATCTCCAGCGAGAAGGTGCCGTACTCCAGCAGGTCGATCGGCGTGAACGGCTCGTCGGCGTACTTCCGGATCGTGAAGGCCGATCCGCGCGGCGTGACCTCCTCGCCGAGCGCCAGTTCGATACGCGAGCCGTCCGGGAGTGTCGTCGAGACCACCGGGTCCGCGATGGAGACGTGCCGACCGGACCGCTGTGCGAGCTGGATGACGAAGTTGTTCAGCTCCTCCTCCTGGAAGACGATGTTCGTCTCGATGTCGGTGTACTCGTCGTGGTACGCGAAGATCGGCAGGTTCGCCCCGTCACAGGAGATGTCCTCGATGTAGGGGTCGTGCATCAGCGGGTCGATGTGGCCGTACCCCTGGAACGACCGGTAGAGGTAGTAGAACAGCCGGTAGTACATCTCGGGCTCGACGACGACGCCGTACTCCTCCAGACGAGCCCGCAACTCCTCGTGGAGTGCTGCTTCCGGGTCGCTGTCGACGGCGTCGCGGTAGATGAGCGGGCCACGGATGTCCTCGAAGAGGCGATCCAGCAACTCCGATTCGAAGGAATCGAGCTGTGGCTCGACGACGTGGTACCGGTGCTCGTCGCGCTGTCGGTCGCGGTTGATCGAGACGAACGCGAACGGGGCGTTGAGCCAGTAACGGTCGATCTCCTCGTAGCCGTCCAGACCGTCGAAGCTGACGAGGTTCCGGTGGCGACTCGGGTCGTAGTGGGACTCGGGAATCGCGCCCCCGCCCAGCAACGTCGCGGTCTGGGAGAGCCAGGCCCGAATCCGACCGAGTGGGTTCCGGACGTCGTCGCCTGCATCGGGTGTCTCGGGGTTAGACATGGAGAGAGTACCGGCGGTCGATGCCGAAGCTTATGCGTCGTTTCGTGGCCATCTACTTAAATTCGCTCCGCCAGTAATAATCGCTGAGAACGCTGGTGGCCTCTCCCTCATGGACTGCCCGTCAGGTCCGCTCGACGGTCGCCAGCAGGTAGGCGAACACGAGCGCGAGCAGCGACCCCAGCGGGACCGTGAACCCGGGGAAGAACTGGACGAACAGCACCGACGCTGCGAGTGAGAGGACACCGACCAGTCCCAGCAGCCCCGCGAACAGCCGAACGGGATCGATGGGGAGCGACGCGGCGACTCGCTCCTCCTCGAAGTAGTAGAACAGGCTGAGGAAGAACGGCAGCAGGTAGACCACGAACGCGGCGAACCCGAGTCGGCCTGCGAGTGTCAGTTCGGCCGATTGCTGGAAGTTCGCGACCTCCCAGCTCCAGATGAACGGTCGCTCGTTCGGGACGGCGCCCCCGAAGATGTACTGGAGCCTGAACGGGAGAAAGCGGAGCGCAGCAACTCTCAGCCCCGATATCGAGAACGTCGAAACGGACCAGGGTGCCAGCCCGACGAGCCACGTCGCCAGGACGGCGAGTTCGCCAGCGTACTCTGATTTGACCCACACCATCTGTCTGTCACCAGAGGCGACGCCGGTACTGGAAAAGTTACCGGTCGCCGGTGATACCACCATCCAGCCCAGTGAGCGACCCCACGGCTGTCGGTGGGTCGCCGACCACCGACGCCGTTACGTTCTTAGTACCACGCGCCAAAGAGTGGCGTACCGAGATGAGGCGCGACTACTTCACCGTCGAGATCCGAGCCCAGGCGACCGACGGTACTCCGACGGTGCGTATCGACTACGACGGCCCGGACGGCGAGCTACAGGAGCGCCTCACAGCAACCGACGACGTACTCGACGCCAGTGAGGTCGACGTGACGTTCCGCCGCCAGCCCGACGCGCCGACCGGCGTCCTGTCGTTGACGAACCGACTGACGGGCGAGTATCTGCTCGAAGCGAACGTCGACATCGAACAGGTCGACGCCCTGGTCGCGGCCGCCGAGGACCGCGACGACGGGCGCTACGAGGTCAGACTGACAGACAGCACCGGCAAGTCACTCGTCTACGAGAAACAGACGCTGCTGGTCTACGACCACGACGGGAGTCTGCTCCGCCAGCGGAGTCTGATCCCCGGCGGCGTCGAACTCTAGAGTCGATCCCGAACCGCCGGCAGTACCGTCGTCACGTCGCCACGGACGACGACGTCGGCGTCACCGTCCCGTGACGTCGACGCCAGATTTATCACGACCAGCGTGGCCCCCGCGTCGACGGCGAGTTTCGGGAGCAGTGACGCCGGCCGCACCGATAGCGACGACCCGACCGCGAGCATGACGTCACAGGTCCGGGCGAGGTCCTGTGCCGCCGCCAGCGTCTCGTCCGGGAGCGATTCGCCGAAGAGGACGACCGCAGGTTTGTAGACGCCGCCACAGTCACACCGGGGTGGTACCTCGCCGTTGCCGGCGCGCTCGAAGACGGGTGCCGCGGAAACGGTCTCGCCGCAGTCGTCACAGACGACGCGACGGTTCGTCCCGTGGAGTTCGAGGACCCGCTCGGAGCCGGCGTCGCCGTGGAGGCCGTCGATGTTCTGTGTCAGGACGGCGTCGAGGGCCCCGCGTCGCTCCAGGTCGACCAGCGCGTGGTGGGCGGCGTTCGGTTCCGGGTCGAGGTCGCCGAAGATAGCCGCCTGTAAGGCGACCCGATCCGTCCAGAAGCCCGCTGGGTCGGCGTCGAACCGGCGGCGGTGGAAGTCCATCGGGTCGAACCGGTCCCAGATACCGTCCTCGCCCCGGAACGACGGGATACCCGATGCCGTCGAGACGCCGGCGCCGGTGAGCGCGATGGCCGAGTCGGCCTGCCGGAGCGCGTCCGCGATCACGTCGAGCGATTCCTCGTCGATGTGCTCGCTCGGATTCCCAGTCATACCTGCACGCAGGTACCGGCCGCTGGTGTGTGTTGCGCCTCGGGGGACGCCACCGCCGGTTCGCCTATTACCCTCTCGCCCGTAGTGGCAGTATGGACTCGACGCCGGACGAGATCGCCGACCGGGCGATCGTGGATCACCGACGCCCGCCGGGCCGCATCGACGCCGACAGGCTCTGGGTCGCCGAGGACCCGGTGACGGAGTGTTCGGGGATCGGTGCGGTCGAGCAGGAGGCCGTCGGAAATCTGGTGGCGGTGGTCACCGAGTACGAGGCCAGCGACGGACAGCGAGACCCGCTGTTGAAGATGCCCGGCCAGGTCGTCACACGGCCGTCGCCGTACACCAGTTCCTCGACGCTGTTCGACCGTCTCCAGTCACTGTTCTGACTGTGGGGCCCGCCGAAACATCCTTGTCTCGTGGCACCTAACCACACGACTCGATGTCTATCCGTCTCGGAGCGATCGGTGTCGGTGCTGGCCTCGGTCGACTGACCGTCCGATTGTGCCAGGAGGAGGGCGCGGAGATCGTCGCCGGGGCCGATGTCTCCCGGAACGCCAGGAACGGCTTCGAGACGGCCTTCGATGCGCCGGCGTACGAGGAGTACGGTGAGATGCTCGCGGCACACGATCTGGACGCGGTAACCATCGTCACACCCCACGCGCTCCACCACGAGCAGGCCGCCGCGTGTCTGGACGCGGGCCTGCACGTCCACGTCGAGAAACCGCTGACGACGACCGTCGCGGACGGTATCGACCTCGTCGAGCGGGCGGCGGCCGCCGACCGCGTCCTCCAGGTGGGGTATCAACGCCATTTCACACCCGTCTACCGGGAGCTCCGGCGACTCGTCGGTGCGGGCCGCATCGGCGAGGTGCAGGCAGCCAGTTGCTACCTCGCGCAGGACTGGATCGACAACCAGGCGGGCGTCTGGCGGAGCGATCCGACACTCTCGGGCGGGGGCCAACTCGTCGACAGCGGCTCCCACCTCCTCGATGCACTGCTCTGGACGACCGACACCACTCCCGGGCCGGTCGCTGCGGTGGTCGACAGGCAGGGCCACGACGTGGACGTCAACAGTGCCGTCGCGGCGACACTGCGGGGCGAGCGCCCAGTGACGGCGAGTATCGCTGTCGTCGGTGACGGCGACGAGTTCGAGGAATCGCTGCGCATCTGGGGGACCGAGGGGCAGGTCGCGTTCGACGGGACCGACCTCAGCGTCGTCGAGAACGGTCGGCGTTACACCGCCGACCTGCAGACGCTGGGATGGGAGGAACAGAACCGGCGGAAACTGGCCGCCTTCCTCGACGCAGTCGAGGGAGACCACGAGTGTGCAGTCCCAGGGTCCCACGGCGTGCAGGTGACCGCCTTGACCGAGGCGGCGCTAGAAGCCGCGGCCTCGGGAACGACGGTCGACGCGGCGGACCTGATCGAGGAGGCCCGGTCGTAGGCTCGCTCTTCAGCCGCTGGCGTCGTCGGGATTCGAGACGAGTGACCCACCGCAGTCGGGACACGTGTGTCGGAGTGGACTCCCGCTGACGCGTTCGTGGCAGTCCTGGCACTCGTACTCGATCATCTCCGTTCAGAGGTCACGACCCCGACTGAGGTTCTGGAGCGGCCCACCACACTCGCCACAGACGCGCCCGTCCGGTGCCTTCGCCCGAGACCCGCAACTGTGACATTCGTACAGCTCTGCCGGATATTCCAATTCGTTCGGTCGCATATCTGTCTGTATGGGGGAAGTATTTGAGAGTGTTATCCTAGAATTCGTAATATTATCTAAACTACGTAGTATCATTCTAGCGACCGTTCGTCGAGTTCTCGTCTGTCGACACCGGGCTACCGATTTATGGGGATACAGTCCGCAGCCCTTCCCATGTGCTACGACCGACTCGTCGACGAGGACGTCGTCGAGACGAGCATCCCCACGCTTCTCAGGACCGAGCTGCGGTGTGCGCTCCGGAACGGCGCACTCGCGGGCGTGCTAGTCCTCGCAGTCCTGCTGTTCGAGGGGGCGCCGGTGTGGCTCGTCGCCGCGAGTGTCCTGGGCGCCGTCGCGCTCGGCGCGGTGCTGCATCAGTCCGTCTTCGTGGTCGGCACGGTCGTCCAGCGGGTCCGGGCCAGCGACCCTACCGAGCGTCCTGGCTCTGCCTGACACGTCCTCAGTCGGTCGAGGTCGGGTCTGCGTCCTCGGTAACGGTGTCGAGGAGCGATCCGATGTCGGCGTCACGAACGACCTGCAACGTGGCCGTCCCGACGAGCAACAGATTGCCCCAGAGCCCCGGCTGAAGAATCGGGTAGGGGGCCAGGAACTGCATCTGTGGCACCATCGACGGGAGGTGGTTCACGAGGAAGTTCGTCCCGTAGGCGTGGAGATGCAGACAGAGCAGCCCCAGCACCGGAACTGCCGGATAGCCCTCGTGGTCGAGTTCCTCGACGAGCAACAGGACGACGGCGGGCAACAGCGCGACGAAGTAGTAGGTGTAGGGAAGCGGAGTCAGCAGCGTGAACGCGCTCACACCCAGTGCAAACAGCGTCCGGTCTGATCCCCAGTCGGTCAGGCCAGCACAGGCGATGATGGCGAGGCTCCCGACGACGCGCAGCACCTGTGCGGCTGGGATCCAGTGGATGGGCCGATAGTACGGCGGCAGCCACAGCGTCGGCGGCCGACTGCCGCTGCCCTGGCTGACGCCCCACGCGAGCACTTCGATGTAGGTCTCGTGGGCGTCGACACCGACCAGCAGGACCGACCCACAGACGAACGCCAGACCGGCGACGACGGCACCCAGGAACCGCCGTCGACTCCGTATGAGGTGGGCCCCGACGGGCGCGTAGGCGAACTTCACGAGGCCGACGACGCCGGTCAGTGCACCGCTTGTCCGCTGGCTCAGGTCGCTGTCCGAGCGGACCATCGCCGCCGCCGAGAGCGTGAGCAGGCCGGCCATGAACGGCGCCATCTGGGCGAGTTTCAGCGAGATGATCAGCGGCTGGAAGCTCGCGGTCAGCACGAGCAGGAGGCTGCTCTCCCACCAGCGGAGTCGGTAGCCCAGCGCGGCGACGAGTGCCTGCAGCGAGAGCCAGAGGAACCCGACAGTAATGAGGTTCCAGGCCTCCGGTGCCTCGCTGGCCAACTGATCGAACGGGGCAAAGAGGAGGACGACCAGCGGCGGGTAGAGGTACGACCCGTGGTAGCCGCCATCCTCGTTCGTGACGTAGAGCGGTTTACCGGCCTCCCAGCGGTCGACGGCGCCGCTGAACGCGCCGAAATCCCAGTAGACGAACTGGGGAGCGACCTCGATGGAGCGGAGCCACCAGTCGACGAGCGGCCACGCGAGCAGGGAGAGCGTAGTCAGCACGACCACGCCGACGAAGACGGGACGACGCCGACGGAGGGACCAGAGTCGGGCGGCGGTGGACATGCGTTCGGTAATCCACCCGTCACGGTCGGGATGTAAATGTCTTCTGACACCACCTGACGGCCCGTCACCGGCGAACGGCGATGGAGAAAGACGGATTTAAACGGCCACCGCTCGCCTCTCCGTATGACATGCGCTTGCACGAATACCAGGCGAAGCAAGTCTTCGCCGACGCGGGAGTCCCCACACCCGCTTCGCAGTTGGCCGAAACGGTGGACGAGGCCGTCGACGCGGCCGAAGAGATCGGCTATCCGGTCGCGATCAAAGCACAGGTACACGTCGGAGGCCGCGGGAAGGCCGGCGGCATCAAGCTCGTCGAGAACAAGGAGGAGGCCCGCGAGGCCGCCGAGGACATCATCGGGATGGACCTCAAGGGCTATCACGTCTCGACGGTGCTGGTCGAGGAAGCTGTCGACTTCGTCAACGAACTGTACGTCGGCGTGACCATGGACCGCGGCGCGGGCAAACCCGTCGCGATGGTCTCGACGAAGGGCGGCGTCAACATCGAGGAGGTCGCCGAGGAAGACCCCGACGCCATCGCCCGCGAGCACATCGACCCGGCGTTCGGGATGCACCCCTTCCAGGCCCGGAAGGTCGTCTACGAGGCCGGCGTCGACCGCGACGTGGCCAACGACGTCGCCTCTGTCCTGCGGACGCTCTATCAGCTCTGGGACGACCGCGACGGCAGCGACGTCGAGGTCAACCCGCTGATGATCACGAGCGACGACGAGGTCATCGCGGCCGACGCCGTCATGAACATCGACGACGACGCGCTGTTCCGCCAGCCCGAACTCGCCGAGATGCGCGAGGAAGCCGCAGAGGGCGACGAACTCGAACAGAAGGCCGACGAGTACGGCTTCGACTACGTCCGGCTCTCGGGTAACGTCGGTATCATCGGCAACGGTGCCGGTCTCGTCATGACGACGCTGGACCTCGTCGACTACTACGGCGGCGAGCCCGCCAACTTCCTCGACGTCGGTGGCGGCGCGAAGGCCCAGCGCATCGCCAACGCGCTCGATATGGTCTTCTCGGACGACAACGTCGACTCGGTCGTGTTCAACATCTTCGGCGGCATCACCCGCGGTGACGAGGTCGCCCAGGGGATCAACCAGGCACTGGAACAGTTCGACGAGATTCCCAAGCCGGTGACGGTCCGGCTCGCTGGGACCAACGCCGAGGAGGGGATGGAGATCCTCAACGAGGACCTCGTCACGGTCGAACACACGCTGGAGGACGCCGTCCAGCGTGCAGTCGAGTACGCGAAGGAGGTGGAAGCATGAGTGTTCTTGTAGACGAGGATACGCGCGTTGTCGTGCAGGGTATCACCGGCGGTGAGGGCAAGTTCCACACCGAGCAGATGCTGGAGTACGGGACCAACGTCGTCGCCGGCGCGGTACCGGGCAAGGGCGGCCAGGAGGTCGCCGGCGTCCCGGTCTACGACACGGTCAAACAGGCCGCCCGCGAGGAGGACGCCAATGCCTCAGTCGTGTTCGTCCCGCCGGCGTTCGCCGCGGACGCCTGTTTCGAGGCCCTGGACGTCGACGACCTCGATCTGGTCGTCGCGATCACCGAGGGTATCCCGACCCAGGACATGAGTAAGGTCTACCGACGACTCCAGGAGACCGACACGCATCTCGTCGGCCCGAACTGTCCGGGCGTCATCACGCCGGGCGTCGCCAAACTCGGCATCCTGCCGGGCAACATCTTCTCGTCGGGCAACGTCGGCCTGGTCTCGCGCTCGGGGACGCTGACCTACCAGGTCGTCGACAACCTGACCCAGCGCGGGATCGGCCAGACGACCGCCATCGGTATCGGCGGGGACCCGATCATCGGGACGGACTTCGTCGACGCGCTGGAACTGTTCGAGGCCGATCCCGACACCCACGCCGTCGTGATGTGCGGTGAGATCGGTGGCGAGGACGAGGAGGAGGCCGCGCGCTTCATCGGCGAGCACATGGACACGCCGGTCGCCGGCTTCATCGCGGGCCGTACCGCGCCGCCGGGCAAGCGGATGGGCCACGCCGGCGCCATCGTCTCCGGGAGCGGCACCGGGACCGCCGAGTCGAAGATCAACGCCCTGGAGAACAACGGGGTACCGGTCGGCGACACGCCCGAGGAGGTCGCGGACCACGTCGAGGACCTGCTGTAAGGGCCCGTACCGACCGGTCTGGGATCGTCGCCCTGGAGAACAACGGGGTCTCGCCGAACGGAGTGAGGCGAGGCTCGATAGACGAGCGGAGCGAGTCTATCGGTGTACCGGTCGGCGACACGCCCGAGGAGGTCGCGGACCACGTCGAGGACCTGCTGTAGGCGGACCGCCCGCCCTTCGCGGACGGACCGATACTGCCGACGGTTTCTTATTCCCGGTTTTCGTATCACGGGGCAATGGTCGAGTGGGTGGAGTCCGTTGTCGTCGACGAGGACGGGGGGAGAGTGATCACTGCGCTGGAAGACGCCAACGGCGTCGCTGCCGAGCGGATCGAGGCCGATCAGCTACCGGATCGGCTCGGCGGGGGCGACGCCGACGCCGTCGTTATCGCCGACGGGCTACCCGATAGCGACGCTATCGACGTGTTCCTCGCCGCCAGAGGAGTGTCGTCGCTTCCCGTACTACTCGTGGGCGTCGACCCGACGCCCGAGCGCATCGAGGCGGCGCTGTCGGCCGGTGTCACCGACTACGTGCGGTGGACCGACGCGGGGTCGCTCGTCGCTCGGCTCAGGGGGTACGTCGGACGGCCGATGCTGGACCCGTACGCACAGGCCGCCGAGTACGCGGAGTTCGGTAGCGGCCTCTCACACGACGCCAAGAATCCACTGAACGTGGTCACCGGACGACTGGAACTGCTGGAGATCGAGGCGACCCACGAGGACGCCATCGACCGCTCGCTCAAACGCGTCGGGGGGCTGCTCGACGACCTCTCGACGGTCGGAAAGCTCGCGCGACCGGTCGTCGACCCCGGTCCGGTCGCCATCGAGGACGTCGCGACGGACGTCTGGGGGAACATGAACGTCCCGGAGGCCACCCTCACCGTCGCGGACTCCGGCGAGATTCCGGCCGACCGCGACCGGCTGCGCGAACTGTTCGAACGGCTCTTCGACAACGCCATCGTCCACGGCGGTGAGGATGTCGCCGTCGAAGTCGGCGAAACTGACACCGGTTTCTACGTTGCGGACGACGGGCCAGGGATTCCTGCAGACGAACGCGACCGCGTCTTCGAACAGGGCTACGGCGACGACCGGTATCGCGAGGGGTACGGCCTCTACGTCGTCAAACGGATCGCCGACGCACACGGCTGGCGGGTCAGCGCCGACGCGAGCGACGCCGGCGGCGCCCGGATCGACGTCCGCACGCGGTAAGGCGACCGAACCGACGGACAGAGTTGACAGACGGCAAGCTGTCGCCGATAAAATCGGACGTTTTCACCGTGTGAAAACAAGTGGCGTGAACATTCCGGTGTAGTTATTACAGAGGCATAGGTACTGTCGACTATGCCCCATACGTGCCGGAACTGCAAGCAGACGTTCAGTACAGAACTCGAACTCGAACTCCACCTCGACGTCTGTTCGGACGGCCAGCTGTACTGTGACGAGTGTGGCGACCGGTTCTCGGAGCGAGCAGCCACGGAGGACGGGTGGCACTATCGATGCCCCAACGACGACTGTGACGGCAGCGGCATCGGCGAGGACATCCACAACGTATCTGACGCGCGAATCACGAACTAAATACTACTCCGTCAGAGACTACTCGGTCCGTCGTTCACGCTCGGCAGCCAACTCCGCGATTCGAGCGGCCGCGCGCGCACACACCGGCACGTAGCCGGCTGCGAGTGGGGGTATCTCGAACGCGACGACCGTGCCGTCCGGGCCTGGCTCGACCCGGTGGCCGGTCGCCGCTATTTTTGCGACGTCCCACGTCCAGCGGTAGCTCTCGCAACTGGTCACCTCGAAGGGGAGCCAGACGGCGTCGGCGATGCGCACGCGCCCGGTGGTCCCGGCCTCGATATAGCGGCGCTCGCAGTCGACCGCACTGACGGATGGTCCCCACTCCGGCCACAGGTCGGTGTCGACGAGGACGTCCCAGACCACGTCTGCTGGCGCGTCCACATCGTGGCGAACGACGATCCGGCGGCCGTCGGCGGTCTGTTCGATGTCGGCTGTCGCGTCGTATGGTGCCCACATTATCAGACAAGATAGAACGGAGCCAAGGTATAGGTTGGTCCGGTCACTATCCCCGGCCGAATGATAGAGGCCCGGACGCTCCGGAAGGAGTACGGCGATTTCGTCGCTGTCGAGGGCAGTACGTTCTCCGTCGAGCAGGGCGAGGTATTCGGTATCATCGGCCCCAACGGCGCCGGGAAGACGACGACGCTGAAGATGCTGGCCGGGTTGCTCGACCCGACGGGCGGTGAAGCCGAGATAGCCGGTCTGGACACCGAGACGACCGAGATGCGTCAGCGACTGGGATTTCTCCCGGAGGAGTCACCGCTGTACGAGGAGATGACGCCGACCTCCTACCTCCGGTTCTTCGCGGACCTGTACGACGTGCCCACGGAGGTCGCCGACGAGCGGATGCAGGAGACGCTCGACGAACTCGATCTGGAACACCGCGACCGGAAACTCGGCGATATGTCCAAGGGGATGAAACGGAAGGTCGCCATCGCGCGCTCGCTGATCAACGACCCAGACGTCCTCATCTACGACGAACCGGCCTCCGGGCTGGACCCGCTGACGACGAACTACGTCATCGAGTTCACCGAGCAACTGGCCGAGGAGGGCAAGACCATCGTCTTCTCCGCGCACAACCTCTTTCACGTCGAGTCGATCTGTGACCGGGTGGCGATCATGAACGAGGGACAGATCGTCGCTCGCGGCGACCTCGACGAACTCCAGCGGGAGTACGGCGAGACGCGCTATCACGTCTACACGACCGTCGAGGTCCCCGACGCGGCCCGCGAGAACGGGCACTTCCGCCGGGAGGTCGGCAGCATGGACGCCGTCGAGGAGACCCGCTCGCTGGCCCAGGACAGCGGCGGCGAGGTCATCGACATCCGGACCGAGGAGTCCAGTCTGGAGGAGGTGTTCCTCAACGTCGCCGAGTCGGGCACCACCGGAACCCGGTACGTCGGCGAGGGGGAGGACGGGGCGTAGATGCACCCGCGGAAGCTCTTTCGGATCGCCAAGTGGGAGGTGACGAAGAACGCCGGCGGCGTCGACAAACGGACCATCGCGATCATGGCGCTGTCCATCGTGGCGATGGGCGTGGTCGCGGCGACTGCGGTCGGTGGCGGTGGCGCAGCGGCACTGGACCAGGGACTCTATCGGGTCGGCGCCGAACAGAGCAGTCCGTACTACGACGTGGCAGCCTCGGACGGGACCTTCCGCGTCCAGGACCCGAGTCCGGCGGCGGTCGCTCGCCAGGATCAGGAGTTACTGTTCGAGGGGACGTCGTTGCAGAACACGCCCCGAACACCGAAACAGCGGGCCGCGCTGGCGGAGTTCCGCGAGAGCACCGAGCAGTACAACGACGACGTCCTCGGCAGGGACGACAACCGGACTGCCGCGTTCCCGGTGACGGTGACGTTGCGGTACGCCCAGCAGGACGGGCCGAGCATCGTCGACCCGCGAGCCGACGGTGACGGCGCCGCCGGCGACGGTGGCACAGCTGGTGACGGTACTGCTGGCGATGGCGGCGACGGTGGGAGTGACGGGAGCGCCGGTGGTGACGGCGGTTCCGGAGGGGCCAGCGGTGACGGGGCCACGGGGAGCGGCGGCGCCGACCTCGGGAGTCTCGGCGCGCGGCTCTCGGGTGACGTCGACGGCGGGACGCCCGGCGATATCGCGCCGCCGTTCCCCTTCGAGTCGCTCGTGCTCGCGTTCCTCTACATCGTCCCGATGAACTTCGTCATCCAGGCCTACGGCTCCTCGATGCTCTCCGAGCGGCTGAACCGCCGCGGGGAGTTGCTGCTCGTGACGCCGGCCTCGCGGGCGGACATCATCGGCGGGAAGACACTCCCGTATCTCGTAGGTGCTCTCGGCGTCGCGACGGTCATCACCGCGGCGTTACGGCTGACCGGCATCGCGCCCTCGGGCAGTCCGATCACCGTGCTGGCAGTCGCACCGGTCGCGCTGCTCTTCCTCTCGGCGACGTTCTGTGGCGCGATGTTCGCGCGCTCCTTCAAGGAACTGACCTTCGTCACGGTCACCATCACGGTCTCGTTGACCTCCTACGCGTTCGTTCCGGCGATCTTCACCGATGTGACGCCCATCGCGCTCATCTCGCCGCTGACGCTGGTCGTGATGGATCTGACCGGCCAGTCCATCGGACTCGCGGAGTTCGCGTTCTCGACGACGCCGCCGCTGTTGACCGCACTCCTGTTGTTCGGTCTCGGTGCCGGCCTCTACCGTGAGGAGGACATGTTCACCCAGCGTCCCATCCCGCTGAAGGTGCTCGACACGCTCTCGGGGCGCATCAAATCCCGCTGGAGCGCGTTCAAGATCACCGTCATCCTCCTGCCGCTCGTCATCGTCGCGGAACTGGTCGCTATCGCGTTCCTCTTCGTGCTGGACTCGGTGTCGCTGAACGTCTTCGGGACGAACCAGACGCTCGGCATCGTCCTCATCCTGGTCGTCGTCTCCGTCGTCGAGGAACTGGCCAAGAGCCTCCACATCTACGCGGGCTACGCCAACGCGAAGTACGAGAAGACCCTCCGGTCGGCGCTGTGGCTGGGCGTGCTGTCGGGGGTTGGTTTCTTCGTCGCCGAGAAGGGACTGCTCATCGCCCGACTGGCGGATCTGGAGACGCTGCCGATCGGCCAGGCAGCACTCCAGGGGACGACGGCGCCGGCGGAGGTATCGCCGTGGCTCGCAGCGGCACTTCTGTTGTTGCCACTCGTCCTCCACACTGTCACGGCGACGCTCTCGTCGGTCGGCGCGCGGCGAGGCCGTCGGGGGTACTTCCTCGGCATCTCCACGGCCATCGTCGTCCACTTCGCGTACAACTTCACGGCCATCACGGTGGTGAGCGCGTATGTCTGATCGGTCGCTCCTGGCCGACGCACGGCTCCGCATCGCGCGACGCGACGTCGCCTCGCTCTCGCGGGAGAAGACCATCGTCCTTGCGTTGCTCATCCAGCTGTTCGTCGCCGGCTTCTCGTCGTTCCTCGTGGTCGGGCTCACCTCGCTGTACGACCCCGGTTCGGTCGCGACCGGCGAGGTCGAGGTCGGGGTGACCGGCGAGGCACGGGCCGAACTCGTCGGCGCGTCACAGGAACATCCCGGCACGGAGGTCGTCGCCTTCGCGAACGCCGAACAGGCCCAGGAACAGTTCGACAGGGGTGAGATCGACGCGCTGTTGCTGGCCGAGTATCAGGAACGGGAGGACAGTGACGGCAGGGTGGTCGCGGTGACGGCGACCATCCCGGAGGGGAGTCTGCGGTCGACGCTCATCGTCGTCCAGGTCCGCCGGATGCTGGATACGCTGGAGCGCCAGGAACGCCTGGAACGGACGGGCTTCCTCGACGAGCCCCCGGTCCCGCAACCCCCGTCGGTCGGTGCCAGCCCGTACTTCGGGTTCACCTACACGGTGTTGATCCCGCTGTTGCTGTTCCTGCCGCCGTTCATCAGCGGCTCTGTCGCCGTCGACACCATCACCGAGGAGATCGAGCGCGGGACCCTGGAGTTGCTGCGGGTCGCGCCCGTCTCCCTGCTCGACATCGTGGAGGGGAAGGCACTCGGGATGACCGCCATCGCACCGGCCCAGGCGCTACTGTGGGTCGGACTGCTGTCGGCGAACGGCATCGCTGTGCGGAACCTCTTCCCGATCGTCCTGTTCGTGACGGCTATCTCCGTGCTCGTGGTCGCGCTCGGCCTTGCGCTCGGCGTGACCATGGGGCGGCGCCGCCCCGCACAGCTGCTGTACTCGGTGTTGACACTGGTAATCTTCGGCGGTGCGGTGGTCCTCCCCGAACATCCGGCGACGACGATGGCGAAACTCGCCGTCGACAGCCCGACGCTGCTGACCTACGGCCACGTCGGCCTGATGGTGGCACTCGCCGTCGTGGGCTACCTGGCGACGCGGCGCTACGTCACCCGGATCGAACCGGAGACGCTGTAGCTTTTTGTCGTCGCCGTCCGGGGGGTTCGGTATGGAGTACACGACACTCGGTTCGACTGGGATGGAGGTCAGCCGGATCTGTCTGGGCTGTATGAGCTTCGGGACCCCCGACTGGCGTGAGTGGGTCTTAGACGAGGACGAGAGCCGCGAGGTCATCGAGCGGGCCATCGACCTGGGGATCAACTTCTTCGACACCGCCAACATGTACTCCGCGGGCGAGTCCGAACGCGTCCTCGGGACCGTGCTCGACGATTACGACCGCGATGCACAGGTCGTCGCCACGAAGGGGTACTTCCAGATGGACGACGACGACCCGAACTCCGGGGGACTCTCTCGGAAGGCCCTGGAGCAGGAACTCGACAACTCGCTGGACCGCCTGGGGATGGACACCGTCGACCTCTACCAGATCCACCGCTGGGACGACAACACGCCCATCGAGCAGACCATGCGGACGCTCGACGACGCCGTGCGACGCGGGAAGGCCCGCTACGCCGGCGCGTCGTCGATGTGGGCCCACCAGTTCGCCCACTCGCTGCAGGTCAGCGACAGCGCGGGGCTAGAGCGGTTCCAGACGATGCAGAACCACTACAACCTCCTCTACCGGGAGGAGGAACGCGAGATGCTCCCGCTCTGTGACCGCGAGGGAGTCGGTGTCGTCCCCTGGAGCCCGCTCGCGCGGGGCTATCTGACCCGGCCACACGAGCAGTTCGAGGCGACGACGCGGGGCGAGACCGACGACCACGCCCGCGAACATCCGTACTTCGAGGGCGGCGGGCGAGCGGTCAACGAGCGCGTCCAGGAACTGGCCGAGGAATACGACGCCTCGATGGCCCAGATCGCCCTCGCCTGGGTGCTCTCGAAGGACGTCGTCGACGCGCCCATCGTCGGCACGTCGAGTCTGGAGCACCTGGAGGAAGCTGTCGAGGCACTGGAGATCGACCTCTCGGAGAGCGACATCGAGTGGCTGGAGGCACCGTACGAGCCGGTGCGGGTCTCGGGCCACGATTAAGCTATCGAGTGAGTGCAGCTGAACTCGACCAGTACGTGACTTCTCTAGCAAAAATACGACCATGCTGGGAACAATTAAGCCATCTGATCGCGTAGACTGGTCATGTACGACGTTCCATTCCACACGGACATCGAGACGCCCTACGCCGACAGCCTCGTCAGTGCCGCCCGGACAAGCCTGGGCGACTCGTTGCGGAGCGTCATCTACTTCACGCCGTCTGAGATGGACATCCTGTACGTCCGGAAAGACCTCTACGAGTCCCGGCAGGGTGCCCTGGAGATAAAATCCAGACTCGTGGAGTTCGAACGGGGCGGATTCGCCGAGGCACCCGTCAGGACGGCACTCTCGGTGCCCGACGACCCTTCGGGAATCGGGCCCTACGAATTCACCGTCCGGTTCCACCGTGGTGGGTTCGTCGTCCGCATCCTGGAGGGTGACGCCGGCGTCATCCTGACCACCGACAACATGGACGTCGACGCCTTCGAGGACGCCGCCGTGACGATCACGTCCCTGCTGACCGAGTCGCCGTGAGCGGCGAGCGAGGACGGATTCACTCGGTTCTGGAATAGGTTGTATTGCTCACATTTATTATCGTTGGCTGTCGATATCTAGTACGGTGGACGGTACCAATGCACAACTCCGACTCGAACGGGTCCGAGAAGACACACTCGGAACCACTCTGCAAGTCCGCCAGTAGCTTCGAGCACTGGCTGACTGGCATCGTCGGGCTCGGCGTGACGCTCGTCGTCGCGTTCGCGGTGTACTCCACGGTTGTCTCGATGGCCGACCAGCTCCAGTATCTCTCCTCGACGGCCGTCGTCTTCCTCTTTTTCGCGTTCTGGATCGCGCTCTGGGGCGCGCTCGAGATCGCCTGGGAGTGGCGCGCGGGCCGGCTGTTCGCCCGCTGATACGGATTAGTTCAGGGGATACGCCCGCCGGCGGTGCCGGGTTCGTGGTCACGCGTCGGGTGCTGGAACAGTCGCACGAGCGGCGTGCCGTCGTCGGCAGCGACCGGTTCGACACAGACCCGTTCGAACTCGCTGTCGTCGCCGAGGGTGACCAGCAGTCCCTCGTCGTGGAGCGATGCCGACGCGAAGGAGTCCCCACACACCGGACAGACGACCGGTTCCGTCCGGTCTCCCTGCTCGCTCACGCCTGCACCTCGTCGGCGATCCGCTGGATGGCCGCGAAGTCGTCGTCCGAGTAGGCGATCAGTCGGACGTCGGAGAGCGACGCCGGCTCGAAGTCGTCGATGACCTCGCAGATGATCGTGACGCCCGCCTCGAAGTCGAAGCCGGCGATGCCACAGCCGATCGCCGGCAGGACCAGCGACTCACAGCCGAGCTGATCGGCCTCGGCAAGCGCGTTCCGGGTCGCGTCTCGGATACTCTCGGCTGTCGACTGACCACCTGGGGGCATCGCCGCGGCGTGGATGACGTACTCGGCGTCGAGGTCGTAGGCCTCGGTGGTCGCGACCCCACCGAGGTCGACCGGGCCCTTGGCGACGGCCTCGTCGGGCAATCCCGAGCCAGCGGCCCGCTTGAGCGCGCCGGCGACGCCGGACCCCATCCGGAGGCTCGTGTTCGCGGCGTTGACCAGTGCGTCGGCCGATTGCTGGGCGATGTCGCCCTGGATGACCTCGAACTCCATATCTGGGCGGTGGTCGGGCCGGCCCATAGAACTACTGGCGCCCCTGTGACTTCCTCACACGCAACGCCCTATCCGTTCCAGTTCTACCCTCCGATATGGACCTGTTGCGGATGGACTGGCGCGACGTGGGGTTCCTGCACTGGCCCGTCGGTCCGTCGACTGTCGCCGCGACACTCCCGGATCGCCTCTCGGTGGATACGTACGACGGCCGGGCCTACCTGGGTGTCGTCCCGTTCCGGATGACCGACATTCGCCCCAGAGGGAGCCCGATCGGGCTGTCGTTCGGCGAGTTGAACCTCCGCACGTACGTCGAGGCCGACGGCGTCCCCGGCGTCTACTTCTACAACCTCGACGCCGACGACGCCATCGGCGTCCGGATCGCACGGACGCTGTTCCAGTTGCCGTACTACAGCGCCCGGATGCGGGTGGACGCGACCGGCGAGCGGGTCCGCTTCCGGAGCGACCGGACACACGATGGGGTCCCGCCGGCGCGGTTCGACGCGACCTATGGGCCCACCGGACCGCCCACGATACCCGAGCCGGGGTCGCTGGAATCGTTCCTCGTCGAGCGGTACCGCTTCTACGCCGACAGCGACCGCGGGACGCTCTACTACGCCGACATCGACCACGAACCGTGGCCACTCCAGCCTGGGACCGTCGATATCCGACGGAACGACCTGTTCGCCGCCAACGGGTTCGACGACCCCGACGGCGAGCCACTGGTCCACTTCAGCGAGGGGATCCGCGTCACCGCCGGGCGGCTCCACCGGCTCTGACCGGCGGCAGACTGATACCCGCCAGGCCCCCACACCCGATGTGGTCTCGCTCACACCGCTGGAGGCGGTCCTCTCGGACGTCTGGTTCTGTCACTGGCCGCTGGACCGGGCAGCCGTCGTCGACGCCGTCCCCGACTGGGTGACCGTCGACACGGCCGACGGCGACGCCTGGGTGACGGCGATGGGGTACACCGTCGACTCGCTTCGGTCGCTCGGTCGCTCGCTGTCGCGCCCGACCGACGTCGTGACCGTCCAGGTGCCTGTCCGGGGCCCGTCGGACCAGCGTGGCGCAGTTCCGCTGGCCGTCCTCGCGGCCTCAGGGACGTTTGCGGACGCGCTCTCGCTGTTCTCGTTCCCGGTCGAGTCGGCCAGGGTCACCCGTACCGACCGTGACGGGCGACGACAGGTCATGGTCGACGTCGCGGGCCGGAACCTGCTGACCGTCGAGTACGACAGCGACACGTCGGGGGCCTCGGCTGCGCCGCCGGACTCGCTGGCCGGGTTCCTCGCGGACCGCGAGCGGTACTTCCTCGCTGGCGCGCTCGGCGTCCCGCTGGTCAGCAGCGTCGGCCAGCAGCCCTGGCACCTCCGCGGCGCACGCGGAGACTGTTCCGAACAGCTGCTCTCCTGGCTCGGTCTCCCGGCGGCGACCGATTCGCCGCTCGTCCACGCGAGCCCCGGTGGCACCGTCGCACTGGCACCACCGGTCCCGGTGGGGCTGAGCTGAGTCGACGGCGCTTACAATTATTATCCCGTGGTTAGTTTACCGGGTATGGTGGACACGGAACGTGGGAGTCTCTGGACCGGCGTCGTCTCTGTGACGGTGACCAACGTCTCGATCCTGCTCGCGACGTTGCTCTCGCCGGGCTTTCGCTGGGGTGGCAACGCGCTCTCGAACCTCGGCCAGCCGGGCCACGCCGTCGCGACGCCGCTGACGACGCTGCTGTTCGACGGGGGCCTCGTCCTCGGCGGACTGATCGGCATCGGATTCGCCTACGCGCTCTGGACCGGCAGCGGGACGGTCGGGAAGGCAGCGGTCCCCGTCTTCGTCGCGGCCATGGTCTCGATGGCCGCCATCGGCGTCTTTCCCCAGTCGCAACCGCTCCACGGCCCGGTCGCCATCGGCTTCTACCTGCTCTCGATGGTGACGATGGCGGTCTCGGGCATCGGTGGCCTCGTCGCCGGGGCGCGACGGTACGGCGCCGTGACGCTGGTCCTGACGGCGCTCCACGTCGGGTTCTGGTACCGCTGGAGCACCGGCGGGAGCCTGATGCGAGCGGGGTTGGCGATCCCCGAGATGGTCGGGGCAGTCCTCGTCACGATCTGGGTGGTCCTCGTCGCGCTGTCTCACCCGCGCTCGCTGTGGATTCAGCGAACGTCGATACCGCTCGTCGGACCCGAATCCGACAGCTAAGGCTAAGTTCGTCGCGCGGTATCACGAAACACTGCCATGGTTGCCATCGAGACGACGGACCTCGCGCGGCGGTTCGGCGACGTGACGGCACTGGCCGACCTCACGTTGACCGTCGAGGACGGCGCGCTGTTCGGTCTGCTCGGCCCGAACGGCTCCGGGAAGACGACCACCATCGAACTGCTGACCGGGCAGCGCGAACCCAGCGCCGGGAGCGCCCGCGTCGTCGGTGAGGACCCGGCGACGGACCCGCTTGCGGTCCGGCGGGCCATCGGCATCCTCCCCGAGCGCGAGGACCCGCCGAGCTTTCTCACCCCGAGGGAGTACCTCACCTTCGTCGGCCAGATCAGGGGCGTCGACGACGTCGAGGCCCGTATCGACGAGTGGGCCGAGCGCCTGGAGTTCGAGTCCGTCCTGGAGGCGCTCTCGACGGGGCTCTCGGAGGGCGAGCGCCAGCGCGTGATGCTCGCGGCCGCGTTCCTCCACGACCCCGACCTCGTGTTCATCGACGAACCGCTCGTGAACCTCGACCCCATCATGCAGGAGCAGGTCAAACGCCAACTGGCCGCCTACTGCGAGGCAGGCAACACCGTCTTCCTCTCGACCCACTACGTCGACGTGGCCGCGGAACTGTGTACCCACGTCGGCATCCTCGACGGCGGGGAACTGGTCGCCGAGTGTGACCCCCGCGGGATGTCCGAGGCGGAACTGCTCGACTACTTCATCGCGGAGGTCGGGGACCGCCCGGAGGCTCGCGCGTGAACGGGACGCTCTTTCGCTGGATGGTCCTTGAGGAGTGGCGCCTCCACAGCGACCTGTTCGGCGGCGCACGCTTCGGGGCCTTTCCGCTGGCTATCGCGGCGCTGACCGGACTGGCGACGTGGCTGCTGGCGCTGACCGGAACCACTCCGGCGACGGTCGCCAGTGGACTCGTCGCGCTGGTGGGTTTCTTCGGCCTCCAGGTCGGGACCATCGGGCTCGTCGGCCGCGACGCACTGCGGGACGTGCTGGGTGACGTGACGCTACTCGTCTTCTCGGCGCGCACGCTCCCCGTCTCGTTTCGGCGCCTGTTGGCCATCTTCCTCGTCAAGGACGTCTGCTACTACGCGGCACTCGTCCTGACGCCGGCCGTCGCTGGCTACGGTGTCGTCGCAGTCCAGCGGGGTGGGGCAGTCCCACGCGTCGGGCTGCTCTGGCTCGCCGTCGTGGCCGCCTTCGCGTTCGGTGCGTCACTCAGCCTCACGCTCATCGCGCTGGCGAGTCGGGCCAGGACCATCCTGCTCGCCCTGCTCGCTGTCGGAACAGTCGCGGTGGTCGTGCTGGGTGTCGACCCCGTCGCGTATACGCCCTACGCGCTCTACGCTGACCCGTCGGCAGGCGCCGCCGTCCGGGGACTCGTCCCGACGGTCGTCTTCGCCGGCCTGGGAGTCGCGCTGTTCGACCCGACGACCGACGACTCGGGCGGCGGTCACCGTCTCACCGACCGGCTGTTCACCTGGGTCGACGACCCGCTGACGCGGCGGTCGCTGCTCTCGGTCAGCCGCTCCTCGGGGTCGGTTTCGAAGGTCGCGTTCTCGATGGGCGTGCTCTTTCTGGTGACCGCGCTCCTGCTCCGGCAGGTGACGCTCGCGACCGGAATCCGTCCCCATTCGGGGGTCGCCTTCGGGACGCTGCTCGGTCTGGGTGCGTTCACGACCTACAGCTGGGTGACCCAGTTCGACGACCCGCGGGAGTATCTGCGGTTCCCCGTCGCCTACAGCCGGGTCTTCTCTTCGACGCTCCAGGCGTACCTGCTGCTCTCGATCTGTACCGGTCTCGGCTACCTCGCTGTCGCTGCCGTCTGGTTCCCCCTCGGACGGCTCGCGATCGGTGCGCTGGTGCTCCCCGGCGTCGCGGTCTACGTCTACGGCGTCACGGCGTTCGTCACCGGACTTTCGCCGAACGAATTGCTGTTCGACACGCCGCTGTTCCTGCTGTTCGGGGCCTCGCTCGCAGTGCTCGCTGTACCGCTCATCGTCGCCTCACTGACGGTTTCGGCTGCCCCCACGCTGACGACTGCCGGCTCGGTCGCGCTGGCGACGGCCGCGGGCGGTGTTGGTCTGTGGCTCACACGTCGTGCGGGCCCCCGCTGGGACCACCAGCTACGCTCGCAGTGAGTCGTCGCTGTCACGTGGATATAAGTGCGGATACGTCGTTGGTAGGGTAGCGAACACAGAGGCCATGACAGGGGGCTATCAGATCAGGACGCTCGTCGTCGACGACAGTGACTTCTTCGCGGAGATGACCGCCGACACGCTCACCCAGGAGCACGACATCGACGCGACAGCGGTGAACAACCCACAGGATGCACTGGATCGGATCCGCGAGGAGACCTTCGACTGTGTCGTCAGCGACTACGAGATGCCGGAGATGGATGGCCTGGAGCTGTTGCGCTCGATCCGGGAGGACGAGCCCACCCTCCCGTTTATCCTCCTGACCGGTCGCGGCGACGAGGAGACGGCCAGCGAAGCTATCGCCGCCGGCGTCGCGGACTACCTCCTCAAACTCGAAGTCGTCGAGGACAAACAGTACGGCCGGCTGGCCAACCGGATCGAGAACGTCGTCTCACAGGATCGAACGCGCAAGAAGTTCGAGTCGCTGGTCGAGAACTCCCCGGACGGCATCGCGCAGTTGAACGTCGACGGGACGTTGCTGTCGGCCAACCCCGCGATGGCGACACAACTGGGCTGTAACCGCTCTGCGGTCGACGGGCGACAGCTGGCGGGCCTCATCGACACCGAGACGGCCCGCGACCGGATCGAGGCCGCCCGCGAGGCGCTGGAGACGGGCGAGCCGGTCCACACCGAGGACACCGTCGGCGACAGGTACTACAGCAACCAGTTCGTCCCAGTCGACGGTCGCCGCGGCTCCGATACCGTCCAGCTGGTCTCCAGGGACATCACCGAACGGATCGAGCGCGAACAGGAACTCCAGCGCCAGAACGAACGGCTGGAACGGTTCGCCAGCGTCGTCAGTCACGACCTCCGGAACCCGCTCAACGTCGCCAGCAGCGCGCTCGAACTGATGGCGGTCCCGGACGACGAGACCGATGCCGACTGCTACGCGAAGGTCGACCGGTCGCTGGACCGGATGGCCGGGATCATCGACGACGTGCTGGCGCTCGCTCGGAAGGGCCAGACGGTCGACGAGTTCACGACCGTCTCCCTGGACGCCGTCGCCACCGACGCCTGGGCATACGTCGAGACCGTCGAGGCCAGTCTCACCGTCGCCGACGACGTCCAGTTCCGGGCCGACGCCGGCCGGTTACAGGACATGCTGGCGAACGTGTTCCGGAACGCCGTCGAACACAACGACAGCGACGTAACAGTCGAGGTGGGAACGATGGCCGAGTCGTCCGGGTTCTACGTCGCCGACGACGGCGCGGGGATCGAAGACGGTGCCGAGGACATCTTCGAGATGGGCAACTCGACCAGCGACGCGGGGACGGGGATGGGACTGGCGATCGTCAGCGAAATCGCCACCGCTCACGGCTGGAGCGTGGCCGTGACCGAGAGCGAGTCCGGCGGCGCACGCTTCGAGGTCACCGACGTCGATGCGGCATGAGACGAGCTTTTGCCTGACTACTCCCTACAGCCGTCGATGACACTCCGGGGCGTTGTGCTCGACCTCGACGGAACGGTGTACCACGGCGACAACCTCCTTCCCGGCGTCGGCGCGCTCGTCGAGACGGTCCGCCGACGCGACTGCTCGCTCTGTTTCTTCTCGAACAACCCCACCCACGACGGCGCCGATTATATCCGGCGACTCCAGGGCCTCGGTGTCGATGCACGCGAGGGAGAGGCTTGCTCCTCGGGCCAGGTCACCAGCGAGTACCTCCACGCCGAACATGCCGGCGACGAGGTCTTCGTCATCGGCACCGACGCGGTCCGCGAGCAGGTCCGGACGACGGACGCGGTGGTGACCGAACGGCCGGGTGCCGCCGACGTCCTGCTCGCGTCCTGGACCGACACCTTCCACTACCGGGACCTGGTCGACGCGCTCCGGACGGTCGGCGACGGGACGACGTTCCTCGGTACCGACCCCGACCGGACCTTCCCCGACGAGAACGGCGATCCGGTCCCCGGCTCGGGAGCGATCATCCGCGCGGTCGCGGGTGTGGTCGATCGTGACCCCGACCAGATCCTCGGAAAACCGTCGCCAGTCGCCGTCTCCGCCGCGGAGGAGCGACTCGGCTGTGCGGCCGCGGAGTCGCTGATCGTCGGCGACCGCCTGGACACCGACATCCGCATGGGCGAACGTAGCGGGATGACGACCGTGCTCGTGACGACGGGTGTCAGCGACCGGGTGGACGTCGACCGCAGCGACGTCACGCCGGACTACGTGGTCGACTCGCTGTCGGCGGTCGAACCCATCGTCGAAAACCTCGCGAGCGATCCGTAGGTCCCTGGCTCGCCGGCCAATATTGTCTGGACTACATGTTTATGCCGGAGCCACGCGTACGTCCGTGTGGTGATACCGATGGGCAAGAACATCCTGATGATCGTCGGCGACTTCGGCGAGGACTACGAGATCATGGTACCGTTCCAGACACTCCAGACAGTGGGCCACGAGGTCCACGCCGTCTGTCCGGAGAAGGAGGCCGGTGACAGTATCAAGACGGCCATCCACGACTTCCGTGGCGACCAGACCTACATGGAGGACCGGGGCCACAACTTCGAACTCAACGCGACGATGGCCGACGTCGACCCCGCCGATTACGACGCGCTGGTCGTTCCCGGTGGCCGGGCTCCGGAGTATCTGCGGACCCACGAACCCGTCATCGAGGCGGTACAGCACTTCTTCGAGGCCGATAAGCCGGTCGCGGCGCTCTGTCACGGCCCGCAGATCCTGGCGGCGGCAGGCGTCCTCGACGGCTACGAGATGACCTCGTATCCGGCCGTCCAGGCCGAATGTGAGGCCGCTGGCTGCTCGTGGGTCGACGAGGTGACCACGGACCGGAACCTCGTCACCGGACAGGCCTGGCCGGACCACCCCGAATGGATCGCCCAGTTCATGGACCTGTTGGGCGACGAGGTGACTCACGGCGAAGCGGCGATGGCGGCAGACGACTGATCGACTCGCATTTTCCGAAGAACGCGCTCGCTGCGTCCTGCCTGCCCGAATAAACTTACAACAACGGGAGAGTGGCCAAAAAACGAACGCTTTATGGGACCGCTGTCGTTAGTGGTAAGCGAATCATGGTCGACAAAGCGGATCTTCGCGATCAGTTCACCGAGGCGTTCGAGGACGCAGACTATCCCATCTCCAGCCCGATGGACCTGGTGCCGGCGCTGCCGGCCGGTCCCTCGACGAAGTTCGAGTCCGGGGACTTCTCGATGACGGCGATGGAACTGAACACCAAGCTCAACGGCGAGTTCCCCTACGAGAGCGTCGACGATTTCGTCGACGACGTGATGGAATCGCTTGAAGACCAGGACCTCATCTGAGCGCGCCCGGCGAGACCGTCGCCGCGACGGCCGTTATCGCGAGCACGCCGAGTACTAGCAGCAGGTAGTTCGCGAGGGTGTTGTCCGCGCGGGTCAGGCCCAGCGTGTAGTTCTTCCCCGAGAGTGGCCACAGCGGTTTGATACCCGCGGGTGTGATGATGTCGGCGAGCAAGTGTGCGAGGACGCTCGTCGTCCCGACCAGTGCTCCGAACCCGGCCAGCGCAAGCGCGCTCTGGCCCGCCGTCGTGGCCCCGACCGCCCACCCCAGGCCGCCCAGGAGCCCGCCGACGACGCCCGCAAACAGGAACGTGTGCGTGACGCCGCGGTGGCTGACGAACGGGAGTTGCTGGTCGTAGTCGGGGACCGGTGCGAGCCCGAGCGAGAGCGCACCACCGAGGACGGCCAGCTCCGCCGCGTCGAGTGCGATCAGAGCGAACCCGATAGGTGCGTACACGAGCAGTCCGACGCCGTAGTGTCCGAGCCGATACACGACCGATAGAAGGGGCGCCAGTCGCTTGTACCTGCCGTCCCCGTCGTTTATCAGCCCCCACTCCGAAGGGCGGGCATGGCTGTGATGTCGGTTCTGGAGACGCTCGTCAGGACGTTCGGGCCGTTCCTGATCCCGGCGACGTTGTTCGTGCTCGGTGCCGCGGGGTATCTCGCGCTCTGGCTTTTCACCCGGTCCCGGCGGGAGACGTACACCGCCGACGAATGATCGTGGTGACTGTCACCAAGCCACGTCTCGTCCGGTGGTTTCGTACCAGCACACTTTTCAGTTAGATTGGTCTAATCTAGCGTATGTTGAGCGCGAAGATGGAGGATTATCTAAAAGCCATCTATCGCCTCGAACGGGAAGACGGGGCGCCCGTCGCTACGTCTACCATCGCCGAGACCGTGGGCGTGACGCCACCGACGGCCACGAGCATGATCGAGAAACTGGCCGATCAGGAGTTCGTGGAGCGCGAGAAGTACAAGGGGGTCACCCTGACGCCGGAGGGTGAGACCATCGCGCTCGAGGTCATCCGCCACCACCGACTGCTGGAGACGTTCCTGACCGAGGAACTGGGCTACGACTGGGCGACCGTCCACGAGGAGGCCGAGATCCTGGAACACCACATCAGCGAGGAGTTCGAACAGCGCGTCGCGGAGGCGCTTGACAACCCGGACGTGGACCCACACGGCGATCCGATCCCCAACGACGCGCTCGAACCGATCGACGACGTGCCCGCCTCGGCACTCTCGGACCACGGCGAGGGCGTCCGACTGGAGGTCGCTCGTGTCCGTGACCGCGAACCGGAGGAGCTGACCTATCTCGACGAGGCCGGTATCACCCCCGGAACGGTCCTCACCGTCGAGGAGGTCGCCCCGATCGGGATGGTCACCGTCACGTTGGAGTCCGGCGAATCAGTCTCACTGCCCGACGGCATCGCGGACGCCATCCAGGTCCGGCCGCCGGAGAACGAGCGAAGCGAGAACGGAGTGAGCGAGGCGTGAGCGAGGTGACCTGGCTCACGGTCGTCTTCATCGCCGCGGGCGCACAACTGGCAGTACTGCCCGGCGAGAAGGTACAGTTCATCATCGCCGGCCTCTCGACGCGGTTCAATCCATTTCTGGTGGTCGGCGCGGCCGGGACGGCGTTCGCTGGCTGGACGGCAGTCGAGATCTGGCTGGGGAGTACCGTCCTGCAGATGTTACCCGGTATCGTGCTGGACAGTCTGACGGCGGTGCTGTTCCTCGTGTTCGCGTACATGCTCGTCAGGACCGCCCCGGAACCCGGCATCCCGGACCGGGAACCGGCCAACGCACTCACCACCGATGGGGGCGAGATCGACGTCCGTGTCCCGATCCTGGACTGGAAGGTCCCGAACATCGCTGGGGGCTTCCTCCCGATCTTCGCGATGATGGCCTTCGGCGAGTTCGGGGACAAGACCCAACTCGTCACCGTCTCGCTGGCCGCACAGTACGCGGCCCATCCGACGGCGATCTGGACCGGCGAGATGCTGGCGATCATCCCTGTGAGCCTGGCCAACGCGCTGTTCTTCCACCGATTCTCCCACAGCTTCGACCTCCGGAAGGCCCACTTCGCCGGCGCGGCGCTGTTCCTCTTTTTCGCCGTCGACTTCGGGCTGAAGGTGACGCTGGGCGTCTCGGTGTGGGAACAGCTGGTCTCGGCCGCTGCCAGCGCGGTTCCGGTCTGATTCGTGGTAGCGAAATCCTTGAACGACGTACAGCCGACAGTACGAGCGGCCGACGAAACGCCTTTCTCCCGGCTGGCGCATTGGTGGACCATGCGCGGCCTCGACGACACCGATCGCGAGATCCTCGACCTCCTGCTTGCGGACGCGCGACGGCCCTACAGTGACATCGCCGACCAGGTCGGACTCTCGGCGCCGGCGGTCTCGGACCGTGTCGACCGCCTCCGGGAGATGGGTATCATCCGCGGGTTCACGCTCGACGTCGACCGGTCGCTCCTCCGGTCGGGTGTGCCGGTCCTGATCGACATCGAGGTTCGGCCGGGTCGCGGCGAGGCTGTCGCCGACGCACTGGCCGACACCGACGCCGTCGAACACACGTTCCGGACCGCCGACGACAGCGTCCTGGTCAGTGCGACCGTCCAGCAGACCGAGGTGAGCGCCTTGTTGGATCGAGCCGTCGATATCGACGACGTGGAAGAGTACGAGGTACGGTTGCTGGCCGACAGCGAGTGGCAGCCGGGCCTGGCTGGGCCGGAGTTCGCCCCAGACTGTGCCGAGTGTGGGAACAGTGTCGACGAGGAAGGCGTCCAGCGCACCCTGGACGGCGACTCCTACTACTTCTGCTGTGAGTCCTGTGCCGAGCGGTTCGTCGACCAGTACGAGTCGCTGAAAGAGGGAATCTGACCTCCCGGACGTCCGGGTCTGGTTTTGGAACGAAAGTATCGACCCCTCATACACCCTGCTTCAAAATTCCAGGGGCGAATATGCTTTCGAACTACAGGGACAAACCGCATCAACAGGGAGGACGTACTAGAGACCAAGATGACCACCAGGACTGCCCGGCTGGAGCTGACGGGCATGAGTTGCGCGAACTGTTCGGCCACCATCGAGGAGCGGGTCGGCGCACTCGACGGGGTGAGCGACGTCGACGCGAACTACGCCACCGACGAGGGGTCGGTGGCCTACGACCCGGACGTGGTGTCGCTGGCCGAGATATTCGACGCCGTCGAGGACGCCGGCTACGGCGTCGTCACCGAGACGGTGACCATCGGCATCACCGACATGTCGTGTGCGAACTGTGCCGAGACGAACGCCGAGGCGCTGGAGGCGACGCCGGGCGTCATCAGCGCCGACGTCAACTACGCGACCGACGAGGCCCAGGTAACCTACAACCCCGCGGACGCCTCGCTCGCGGACCTCTACGAGGCCATCGAGTCCGCCGGCTACACACCGGTCCGCGAGGACGAGGCCGCCGACGGGGAACAGTCCTCCAGTGAGCGCCGTGACGCTGCCCGCGATGCCGAGACCCGCCGACAGCTCCGCCTGACGCTGTTCGGTGCGGTGTTCTCGCTGCCACTGCTGGTGATGATGACCGACCACCTGCTGGGGCTCGGTCTCCTGGAGGGAACCGTCGTCGGCCAGTACCAGGGTATCGTCGCATTCCTGCTGGCGACGCCCGTCCAGGCGTTGCTCGGCCGGCCGTTCTACGAGAACGCCTACACGGCCCTCGTGAAGAACCGCCGGGCCAACATGGACGTGCTGATCGCGCTCGGCTCCTCGACGGCGTACTTCTACTCCGTGGCTGCGCTGTTCGACCTCATCGCCTCGACCGGCCTGTACTTCGATACGGCGGCGTTCATCCTCGTGTTCATCACGCTGGGGAACTACCTGGAGGCCCGCTCGAAGAGCCAGGCCGGTGCGGCCATCCAGCAACTGCTGGAGATGGAGGCCGACACGGCGACTATCGTCCGCGAGGACGGCAGCGAGGCGGAGGTCGAACTCGCCGAGGTCGAGGTCGGCGACCGACTGAAGGTCCGGCCGGGTGAGAAGATCCCCACCGACGGGGTCGTCCGCGACGGCTCCTCGGCGGTCGACGAGTCGATGGTCACCGGCGAGTCCGTCCCCGTCGAGAAGGAGCCCGGTGACGAGGTCGTCGGCTCGACGGTCAATCAGAACGGCGTCCTCGTGATGGAGGCGACCAAGGTCGGCGAGGAGACCGCGATCCAGCAGATCGCAGAGCGAGTCCGCGCCGCGCAGTCCCGCCAGCCCGACATCCAGAACGTCGCCGACCGCATCTCCGCGTACTTCGTCCCGGCGGTCATCGCGAACGCGCTTCTGTGGGGCCTGATCTGGACGCTCGCGCCCGAGGCGCTGGCCTCGTTCGTCGGCGGCCTCCCGGTGTGGGGGCTGGCCGCCGGCGGGCCGGCGACGGTCGGCGTCACCGAGTTCGCCGTCGTCGTCTTCGCCTCCGCAGTGCTCATCGCCTGCCCGTGTGCGCTGGGACTGGCGACACCGGCCGCGACGATGGTCGGGACGGCAATCGGTGCCCGCAACGGCGTCCTCTTCAAGGGCGGCGATATCCTCGAACGGGTCCGTGACGTCGATTCCGTGGTCTTCGACAAGACCGGGACGCTGACCGAGGGCGAGCTGGAACTGACCGACGTCGAGGTGGTCGGGCCGGCCACGGACGGTGGTGAACTCCGCGAGGACGTCGAACCGGAACGCACGCCCGAGTACGTCCTCGAAGTCGCCGCGAGTGCCGAGTCCGGCAGCGAACACCCGCTGGCCGAGGCCATCGTCGAGGGCGCCCGCGAGCGCGGCATCGACGTCGAGGACCCCACGGAGTTCGAGAACGTCCCCGGACAGGGTGTCCGGGCGACCACGAGCCACGGTGAGGTACTCGTCGGGAACCGCACACTGCTGACCGAGAACGGGGTCGACGTCGGCCCCGCCGAGGACCGACTCGACGCCCTCGAACGTGAGGGGAAGACGGCGATGCTCGTCGCGCTCCGCGCCGAGGGTGACGAGGAGTACCGTCTGCTGGGTGTGCTTGCAGACGCCGACACCGTCAAGCAGACGGCCACCGACGCCGTCTCGCAACTCCGCGAGCGCGGGACCGACGTCTGGCTCATCACCGGCGACAACGAGCGGACGGCCCGCGCCGTCGCCGAACAGGTCGGTATCGACCCCGACAACGTCATGGCCGGCGTGCTCCCCGAGGACAAGGCCGACGCGGTCGACGACCTCCAGGCGGACGGCCGGCGGGCGATGATGGTCGGCGACGGCGTCAACGACGCGCCCGCGCTGGCGGCCGCCGCCGTCGGCTGTGCCATCGGTTCCGGAACGGACGTGGCTATCGAAGCCGCGGACGTGACGCTGTTGCGTGACGACCCCGCCGACGTGCTCAAGGCCATCCGTATCTCCGAGGCCACGCTCCAGAAGATCAAGCAGAACCTCTTCTGGGCGCTGGGGTACAACACCGTGATGATCCCGCTGGCTTCGCTGGGCCTGCTCCAGCCGGCGCTGGCCGCCGGCGCGATGGCTGCCTCCTCGGTGTCGGTCCTGGCGAACAGTCTCGCATTCCGGCGGTATACGCCCGACAGCGACTACCGGCTGCTGGGTTTCCTGCGGCCGTAGACCGACCCCCGAGATATTTGTCAGTCGCGGGCGTTCCGTCGGACGATGCCCTCCACCGTCGACGACGTGTTGTTCAGTGAGCCGGCCGGCCGACCGAACTCGCTGGTGCAGTTCGCCAGCGCGTTCGCCTTCCTGGCGATACATCTGTACTTCTACGCGTACCTGGGGGTCAGGGGTACGTCTGGCATCTGGTTACTCGTGATGGCGTTCGGGGCGATGCTCTCGGGCATCGCCGAGTCACTGCCGATACACCGCCGGAAGATAGCCGGCGCGTTCCGTCTCACAGCGATCCTCACGTTCGTCTGTCTGCTCGTCGCCATCGTTCTCGCCCCCGACATCGTGACCGGGTAGGCGACGCCGCGTATCCAGTACGTTCATTTGCGCTGGACACTGAACGCCGGTCGTGAGTGAGTCCCAGCCACCCCGGCGCCAGCCCTCGGGCCTCGGCGTCCGCCTGCGGGCCCTCTGGCGCGCGCTCGTGGTGGCCTGGCAGTTCGTCCCGCTCGTGGTCGCGTGGCTCCGGGACCGGCGCCGGTTTCTGGTCGTCGGCCGCTCGCGGACGGTCACGAGCGAGGACCGGACGCGCCGCGCCCGATTTCTCAAGGAGACGTTCGTCGAGCTCGGCCCGGCCTTTATCAAACTCGGACAGATGCTCTCGACCCGTCCGGACGCGCTTCCCATCGAGTACACCGAGGTCCTCTCGCAGCTCCAGGACAAGGTACCGCCGGACGACTGGGAACGCATCCGGCCGGTCTTGGAAAACGAGATCGGCCCGATCGACGCCGAGTTCGACAGCTTCGACCGCACGCCGATCAGCGGCGCGTCGCTGGGTCAGGTCTACACGGCCGAACTCGACGGCCAGCGGGTCGCGGTGAAGGTACTCAGGCCGAACATCCGTGAACGCGTCGAATCGGACCTCCGGGTGCTGGAGACGCTGACGCCCATCCTGGTCCGCGGCGCCGAACCCGCTCAGGCGTTCACCCTGGAGAACCTCACCGAGGAGTTCGCGGCGACCATCCGCCGCGAGATGGACTACGGCCACGAGGCCCGGATGCTCACCGAGATCGGTCAGAACTTCGCGGACGACGACCGTATCGCGATCCCCGAGGTCGTCGAGAGCCACTCGACGGACCGCGTGGTGACGATGACCTACGTCGACGGCGTCAAGGTCGACGACGTCGAGCGACTCGACGAACTCGGTATCGACCGGACGGCACTCGTCCAGCGCCTGGAGGAGGTCTACATGCAGATGGTCGTCGAGGACGGTGTGTTCCACGCCGATCCGCATCCGGGCAACCTCGCCGTCCAGCCCGACGGGACCATCGTCTTCTACGACTTCGGGATGACCGGCCACCTGGGGGCCCGCACCCGCGAGCAACTGATGGAGTTCTACGTCGCGCTGGCGGCCGACGACGTCGATCGCGTGATGGACGCCTTCGTCGCGATGGGCGCGCTCGACCCGGCGGCCGACCGGGAGGTGATGCGCGAGGCCTTCGAGATCGTCATCGACCAGTTCCGGGGCGAGGACATCAGCGACCTCCGCATCGAGCAACTCGTCGGCGAGTTCGAGAGCCAGCTGTACGCCTTCCCGATGCGGCTCCCGCAGGACCTCGCGCTCGTCGTGCGAGTCTCGACAGTCCTGGAAGGCGTCTGTCGCACGCTCGACCCCGAGTTCGACTTCATCGACGTCATCACCGAGTACGTCACCGAACAGCAGCGCGCCGAGGCGGGGATGGCCATCGGCCGGGAGATACGCGATACGGTGGCTCGGTCGAGCCGGTCGCTGGTGACGGGGACGCCGCGGGCCGAAGACGCGCTGGATACCGTCGATAGGGGCGAGCTCGTTCTGGAGACAATCCTGGCGGACAGCGACGGCCTCCTCAGACAGATGGCGCGGCGGCTCTTGCTCGGGATGGCAGTCGCAGCGGGCGTCCCCGTGATGGCGTTCCTCTATCTGGAAGCCGGTCTCGAACCGGCGGCCGTCGCAGGGGGCGGGACGGTCGTCGTGGCGGCCGTGCTCGCGTGGTCGTTCCGTCGACAGCGCGGCCCGGCGCTCTCCCGCCCGCAGTTCACCCGGTACGAGATGGGGCAGCGACAGGACGAGCCCGCCGAGGAGTGATCCACAGGCGGTCAGAGGTCGCCCTGCTCGGCCAGCTCCCGGACCCTTGCCGCCCGCTCGCGGATCGCCGCCAGCTCATCGTCGGCCTTCTTGTCGACGTGGCTGTACATCAGCCCCATCCGGTGGTTCGACCGGAGCTGCTCTGCGTTGCGGTCCAGGAAGTCCCAGTACAGCGCGTTGAACGGGCAGGCACCCTCGCCCGTGGTCTTGGTCTTGTAGTAGGGACAGCCCGAACAGTAGTCGCTCATCTTGTCGATGTAGTTGGCCGAGGAGGCGTAGGGTTTCGTCGCGAAGACGCCGGCACCGTACAGCCCCATCTCGACGACGTTCGGCGTGGTGACCCAGTGGAACGCGTCGACGTAGCCCGCGTGGAACCAGCGATTCAGCTGTGCGGGCTCGACACCGTAGAGCAGCCCGAAGTTCGACAGCACCATCAGCCGCTCGATGTGGTGGGAGTAGCCCCGTCGTCGGACGCCGTCGACCACGTCCGAGAGACAGGCCATGTCCGTCTCGCCGGTCCAGTAGAACTCCGGGAGGGCCTCCTCGGCGCCAAGCTGATTCGCCGTGGCCAGGTCGGGCATCTCCCGGCGGTAGACGTGTCGGAGGAACTCGCGCCAGCCCAGGATCTGGCGGACGAACCCTTCGACGCTGTTCAGCGGTGCCTCGCCGTCCTCGTAGGCGGCGATGGCTCGTTCGATCACCTCGTCGGGCAGCAGCAGCCCCAGATTCAGCGACGTCGAGAGGAGGCTGTGACTCATGGTCCACTCGGAGTTTCGCATGGCGTCCTGGTAGGGACCGAAGTCGGTCAGGCGATGTTCCACGAAGTGGTCCAGCGCCTGGACGGCCTGCCGTCGGGTCACCGGCCAGCGGAACGGTTCGGGGTCGGCCCACTCGCCGCCGTACGGTGGTTCCTCGTACCCGTCGTCGAAGGTCGCTGCCACCCACTCGGCGACGGCCCTCGTCGTCTCGTCGGGGTCGAACGCCGGCGGGTCGGCGGGCGTCCAGTCCTCGGGCGGCGTCTCGCGGTTCTGATCGTCGTAGTTCCACTCGCCGCCCACCGGCGAACCGTCGGCCATCAGATAGCCGGTCTCACGGCGCATGAACCGATAGAAGTCCTCGTGGCGGTAGCGGCCGTCGCTCGCCCAGTCGTCGAAGGTGGCCGGCGAACAGCAGAACCGTTCGTCGGTGACGAACTCGATGCTGCCGCCCGCGTCGGCCACGATCCGTTCGAGCCGTTCGCGCCCGCCATGGACCTGTGGTTCGGTCGTGACGAGGGTATCGTCCGGAAAATCGGCGAAGTGACCACGAAGTCCGTCCGCGAACGTCTCGACCTGCCGGTAGTCGACCGCTCGGCCGGCGTCCCGGAGGTCGTCTCGTACGTGTCGCATCGCGCTGTAGACCAGCGTCAGTTTGTGCGGGTGGTACGGGAGCTTCCGACCGAACTCCTGGGATTCGACGAGGAGGATACGTTCGTCGGGCCGACGGGCCACCGGCCCGCGGTGCTGCATCAGGTGGTCTCCTCGAACCCAGACCGTCACGGTAGATCACCCGCGTGCATACGACCATGGAGGGACGGCCACCCAAAGAAACCCCCTCCGAACTGTGTTGGTATCGGATGCTGACCCGTAGAGTTGGGGCTGCCTGATACTTAAACAGATGGCTTACATGTTCGGTGCACCGATACTACGAAAGTAGATAAATGCCGGGATATAGTGGGCCGAGAACCGAATTATTGTTACTCCACTTCTGTCACGATCGACTCACTTTTCCGTGTACGGTCCCAACCAGTGGGTGTATGTCAAACGACCTGAATCGGCGGACGTTCATCCGTAGTACCGCAGTCGTATCCGGGGTCGGGCTGCTGGCTGGCTGTGGCGGCTCCAGTGGTGGCTCGGGCGGCGACGACGGCTCGGGCGGCGACGACGGCTCCGGCGGTGACGGCGGCTCCGGCGGTGACGGCGGGAGCGACGGGTCCAGTGGCGACGGCGGCAGCGGTGAGGGCTCCGGCAGCGACGCTGGGAGCGGATCCGTCCCGTCCGAGGTCTCCAGCTACCTCTCCGACGTCGACAACTTCGACGGGAGCGTCGCGGACGAGACCGGGAGCGACGGCGTCGAGGTCACGGTCGGCGCCGAGGGCAACGGCGGAGCGTTCGCGTTCGCCCCGGCGGCGATCAGAATCGATTCGGGGACTACAGTCACGTGGACGTGGTCCGGCGAGGGCGGGGGCCACAACGTCGTCGACGAGGGCGGTGCATTCGAGAGCGAGACTGTCACGGAGTCCGGTCACGAGTTCACCCACACCTTCGAATCGACGGGTATCTACCAGTACTACTGTCTGCCACACAAGGGCCTGGGCATGAAAGGCGCCATCGTCGTCGAGTAGGCTCGCTTATGTGCGTCGCATCGACGACTGCCGTGTCACGTACAGCGAGTAGGCGATAACGACGAACCCGACGGTCGTGAGTGCGTTCTCGAAGATCAGTGCTGTTCCGGTCGCCAGGCCGAACAGTTGATCACCAACGCCCGCGACGAGGGATCCGAACGTCACTGTCGCGAACCCGACCGCCAGATAGAGCAGTCCCTCGGAACGTGTCTTGCGCGCTGCTCTGGCGGCGAAATAGGTGATGAGGCCGCCGAGCAGCAGCGTCACTGTCTTGAAACCGAGGACAACGACTGGGATGTTCTCGTTCATAGTTCCTCACTGACACGTGTCCAGAGGTTCGCGAGGCGTTCGTCCGGACTCTCCTGGTCGCTGATGATGTCGACGTCGAACCGGTCTTCGTCACCGATCGCGACGAACACGCCCGAACAGTCACGGACGTACCGCGTCGCGTGGTGGCCGTCGGCCCGAACCTCGGTCTCCTCGGCCACGAGATCCGCCTCGCTCAACCGTTCGAGTTTGCGGTAGGTACTCGTCTGGGGCATCTCACAGCAGTCCGCGACCGCTTTCGCCGGCCGTGGCTCGTCGAGGGACGCCAGGATCTCACGACAGTCCGGGTCGGCGAGTGCGTCGAACACCGCCTGTGTGTCTATCTCTTCGTCACCACTCACGACCGGGGGACCTCCTGTGGGGGCTGGGGCCTGGTCCGTACGCGTACGGCTCGATGGACGGACGTGACCGCTGTCGGATACGTCCGACGGTGGGCGTTTCAACATGTCGGTCACAGGGGGGTTCGGGCCCGTCCACCTCGGTATAAAGGCCCCGAATCTAAAGGCGGGTCGTTGATTCCCAGAATCTGGAAAGCGGGCACCCCCTTTTGGATACTCCCGTCCCAAGTTGGGAAATGCAATGCCACAGCCCTCTACCCGGCGCCGATTCCTCAAGTGCACCGCCCTGGCCGGTCTGACGGCGACTGCTGGCTGTGTCTCGTCCGGTGAGACAGGCCAGCCGACCGACAACGAGGCCACCGCAACGTCGACCAAGACGACGGCGACCACGACCGAGAGCCCCGAACTAACCCCGCCCGACTCGCTCTCGGACTGGCTCGCGGACGCCAACGCCTACGACGGCGAGCCCCGTCGATACGCGGTCGGCGACCAACCGACGATCCGTGTCGGCGAACCCACAGACGACGGGATGGCCTTCGCTCCGCCGGTCGTCGAGGTTCCGCCGATGACGAACGTCCGCTGGGACTGGACGGGCCACGGCGGCCAGCACAACGTCGTCGCCCTGGACGGCACCTTCGACAGTGGACGCACGAACGCACAGCCGGGGACCGGCTACCACTACATCTTCGAGGAGGTCGGGACACACGCCTACGTCTCTGAGCCCCACCGCGAGGACGGGATGAAGGGTGCCGTCATCGTCAGGGAACCGCCGTCGACCGGCTACGAAGCCGTCGATCAGTGGGTCACAGAGACCAGTAACTTCGATGGAACCATCACCGACCACGACGGGTCGGGGCCGGCGACAGTGACCGTCGCCGACAAGGGCAACGGCGGACATTTCGCCTTCGACCCGCCTGTCCTGCGTATCAGTCCAGGAACGACCGTCCGCTGGGAGTGGACGGGGAACGGCGGCGCCCACAACGTGATCTTCGACACCCACGACATCGGCTCGGGCCACGTCGCCAGCGAATCGTCGACGACCTACGAACACACCTTCGAGACGGCCGACGTCTATCTGTACTACTGTGCTCCCCACCGCGCGCTCGGTGCCCGCGGTGCTATCATCGTCGAGTAGTCCACCACTATCATCGTCGACGAGTCCGCTATCGTGACGGCGGATTACTACCTGCCCGCCCTCGGCCCTCCAGCACCCGCCCTTCCCGCTGCAATCTCGAGCTTTCCAGCTACGTTTCGGTCAGCACTCGGAAGGAAGGACGACCGGATCGGCGTCCTGAAACTCCAGAACGCGGTCGCCGCTTCGACACTAGCGGTAGGTCGGCATCACGCCTGCTGCCTTCCAGTGACACCTCACTGCTAACGGCGGAGCCGCTGTCTGACTACTCCTGCAGCCACGTGTTTTCACTGCCCGCTCGGACTCGTTCTTCACTGGACGAGCGTGGCGGGGATTCGAACCGCCTGAACTTTGCTCACTTCGTTCGCTCGTTCCGTGCTTCGAACTCCGTGCCGTTTCACGGCTCACTGTCGTTCGCCGGAAACGGGCGTGGCGGGATTCGAACCGGACGGAGACAGTCCGGGCGTGCGGCGCTTCGCGCCGTTCCGGGCTGTGGCTCCCAGGGTTCGAATCTCCGGTCACCCTCCGGGGTTCGCTGTCGCTCACCCACTACGGGCGTGGCGGGATTCGAACCCGCGATCTAGGGGTTAGGAACCCCTCGCCCTGGTCCACTAGGCCACACGCCCTGCCGGAGTATCTTCGGTGGGCTGAAAAACGCTTTCGCTCGTGATCCGTCGAAAACCGGAAAATAGGGCCGTTTATTCCTCGGCCTCGGCGGTCCGCTCCGTCGAGGTGCTGGTGCTCGTGCTGCTGGAGTCGTCGGCCTTCGTCGTTCCGTCACGCATCTCTTCGAGTTCCTGCTCGACCTCTTCGCGACCTTTCTGGAACTCGCCCATGGCCTCACCGGTCGACCGCGCGAGTTTCGGAATCTTGTTCGCCCCGAACAGCAGGACAGCGATGAGGAGGATGACCATCATCTCGGTCGTCCCCGGCATCCCTGGGAACAGTGGTACGAATGTCCCTGACATTGTAAACGAACCTAACGTGGTTGCTATTATAGTCTTTTTGCTCGGTGCTCCCGCCCAGGACGGCGCTGCGACCGCGTATCGGCCGCGACGAGCCGTTTCGACCCTCTCGGCGGGCGCCACGGAGAAGTGCATGTGTGGCTAACGAAGGGTGTCTTTCGGACATTGACGCCCGATCTATCAATTCCTGTGATAGTACCTCGCCCATCCCGTCTCGGAAGGGATTTGAGGCCGCCGCCGATAGGGACACCCGATAATGGTCGAAGTTGGTGACGACGCACCCCGATTCACTGCACCGCTCGCAAACGGCGACGTCGACGAGGTCTCCCTCGCGGACACACTCGACGACGGCCCGGTCGCGCTGGCGTTCTTCCCCGGCGCGTTCACGAGCGTCTGCAGCCACGAGATGAGTACGTTCCAGGACCGGATCACCGACATCGAGGACGCTGGTGCGAAGCTGTTCGGTGTCAGTATCGACACACCCTTCGCACAGAACGCCTTCCGTGACGAACTGGACCTGTCGTTCGATCTGATCAGCGACAACGACCGCGACCTGGTCGAGGCCTACGATGTCTCGATGGACTTCGCGGAACTCGGCGTCCACAACGTCGCAAAGCGTGCTGTCTTCGTTGTCGACACCGACGGCTTGGTCAGCTACGCCTGGGTCAGCGACGACCCCGGCGTCGAACCGGACTACGACGAGGTCGTCGACGCCGTCCAGTCGGCTTAACGGGAGGATTTTTTCCCGTGGCCGCAGTGGTTGCGGTATGAGCGCTGACGAAGACGACGACAGCGGTCGGATCTACGACCCAGAAGCGGCCCACGCGTTCCCCGACGAGCGCGTCAACGCCGTGCTCGATGCCGTCGAATCCGATACCGAGATCCAGACCTATCTGGAAGCACAGAACGTCAATCCCGTCACTCGCAAGCGGTACAACGACCACGGGAAGAAACACATCAGGATCGTCCGCAACCGTGCGCTGTGTCTGTACGACCTCCTCAAACGGGGCGGTGTCGAGTTCAACGGCGCGGCCGAACAGGGCCTCGACGAGGCCGACGAGGCTGTCATCGTCGCGCTGGCGGCGACCCTGCACGACATCGGCCACGTCGTCCACCGCGACGAGCACCCCTATTATTCGATCCCGCTGGCCGCCGACCTGCTCGACGAGTTCCTCCCGCAGTTCTACGACGTCGCCGAGAGCGTCCGCGTGAAAGGTGAGGTCCTCCACGCGATCCTCTGTCACCACACGGAGGAGATGCCGCTGACGCTCGAAGCCGGCGTCGTCAGGGTCGCCGACGCCCTCGATATGGAACACGGCCGCTCTCGGATCCCCTACGAACGCGGGGGGCGCGGTATCAACACGGTCTCCAGCCAGGCAATCGAACGGGTGTCACTCCGACCGGGCGACGACTCCAAAGTGCTCGTCGAGATCGAGATGAACAACGCCGCGGGCGTCTACCAGGTCGACAATCTCCTGAAAGCAAAACTGCACGATTCGGGACTCGAAGACGTTGTCCGTATCGTCGCGATCAACACCCACGACGACGACGAACAGATCGTCGAACGCATCGAACTCTAGGCCCATACCTGTAGTCGACACAACGGTTTTAATGACTCATACCGTAGCTGTGTGCATGAGTCTCACGCCCCTCGACGAACAGCGGCGAGACAGGTCTGAAACGGCACCTGACGGGGCGTCGACAGAGTCTGTGGTCTCACGACTCCGAGCGCGAGCGACTGCGCTCCTCGAAAAGATCCCCTATCTTCGTCGCGTGGTCGGCCCTGATGGAGACACGACAGATACCGACGACGAGGCGGTTCCTGCTCCTGTCGAATCGTCTGTCGACACCGCACGCGTCGCTGTAGACGGGTTCCCGCACCGCGACCAGCCTTTCGTCGTCCCCGCTCGCGAGGCTGCGAGCCAGAATCCAGTCGATCTCGACGCCACGGTCGACGAAGACGGCCTGACACTCTCGCTCGGGACCAATCCCGAAGCGAGAATTACCTCCGACGTGTACCAGGACGTCGAGCGGTAGTACGCCCTACAGAGTGGCTCTCTCTGTGCCCTCTCACCAGTGACCGCAGTCGCTCGTCACGTCTGTTCCTCGCAGAATGCGGCGGCCGGGATTTGAACCCGATGGCGAGACTCGTTGCGCTCGTCTCGCGTGATTCAAATCCCTCATACAGCATTTGCTGCTCGCGGATTGCTCGCAGCAAAATGCGGCGACCGGGATTTGAACCCGGGCCATGAGCTTGGAAGGCTCAGGTCCTGCCACTAGACCACCGCCGCTCACTTCTCGTGTTGCAAGCCACTGTAAACGGAAGGAGATTAAGGACCTTTCCCTTCGGACTCGACGATGGCGTAGCAGTTACCGCTGGACACCTCGAACGAGACTGTCCGAAGCGGGCTCGCCACCAGTGCACGCTCGAACTCCGCTGGGGCGTAGATGTGATAGAACCGCGGGACCGTCTCGCCGCCGGGGAGCGTCCAGTCGACCGTCGTATCGAATCCCGTCTCGGCGTCGGCGGGGGCGTCGAACCGGTCGTGGGCTGTACTCCAGACGCTGACGAGCGCTCGCGCGTTCGGAGCGAGCACACGGGCCAGTTCGGCCAGGCTCGCCTGTCTGGTGTCGGCCGACGGCAGGTGGTGCAGCGTGGCGACGTAGACTGCCAGCCCGATACTGGCCGACCGAAGGGGGAGTCGTGACGCGTCGCCTTCGACCAACTCGACACTGTCGGACACTCTGTCGGCCGCGACCGCGAGCAGTTCGCTACTGGCGTCGATCCCGACGACGCGGTCGGCGATAGCGGCCAGCAACTCCGCGTGTCGACCGTTGCCACAGCCGAGGTCGAGCGCCGTCGACCCGCCTGTTCGGTCACCGTACTCGTCGACGAACGCCTCGACCTCGGGCCAGGCGTACTCGCGCGTCTTCGCGAAGTGTGCGCCGATGGTCTCGTAGGTCTCACGAACTCGCCGTCGGGAGCGGTCGGTCACTCGTCGTACTTTTCGGGGTAGGCGTCCGCGAGCAGTTCGGGGTTCGCGTCCAGGCGCTCGCGGATCGGGTCGATGACCTCGGAGATGGCGGCCGCCGCCGACGGCTTCAGGTCGGCGGGGTGGAGTTCGCCGCTGCGGAAGTCCTCCTCCAGATCGCCGTAGGTCTCGTAGACGAGGTCGCCGCCGTACTCCTCGGGGCGCTCGACGACGAGGTCCTCGCCACGCTCGGCAAGCACCGGGAAGACGAGGTACTCCAGGTACTCCAGGACGCCGTTGTCCTCCACCTCGCCCTGTGGGCAGTAGGCCTGCCCGATCTTCTCCTCGACGACGTCGGGCGAGTCGTTGAGGTTGACCTTCGAGGCCTCGTCGGAGGCGCTCATCTTCCCGCCCGAGAGGCCCGACAGCAGGGGGGCGAACAGACAGACCGGTGACTCGCCGCCGTGGTCGGGGAGGATCTCGCGGGAGAGCATGTAGATGCCGCGCTGGTCGATGCCGCCGTAGGCGATGTCGGCGTCCAGCGCCTTGACGTCGAGCGTCTGCATCAGCGGATAGAGCAAGCCCCCGAGCTTCGGCGAGTCGGACTCGCGGACGACCTCGCTGGCCGCGCGTTGTGCGCGCGAGATGGTCGTCTCGGCGGCCATCCGGTAGATCTCCAGTGAGTACTCCTCGTCGAGTTCGAAGTCGGTCCCGCGGACGAACTCGATGTCGTCGGGGTCGGCGCCGGCGGCCTCGATCATCCCTTCGATGGCGACCTGGTAGTACTCCGAGCGCGAGTCCAGCAGGTCGAACGGGCTCTTCTCGTCGTCCAGATGCGCGTGCAGGTCCGCGATGAGGACCGTCACGTCGATATCGGCCTGCAGGAAGTCGGCGAGCTTTCGCATCGTCGTAAAGTGGCCGATGTGCATCTCGCCGGTAGGCGCGTAGCCGATGTAGGCCGACGGGTCGCCGTCCTCGAACAGTGCTGCGAGTTCGTCCTCGGTGACGACCTCCTGCGTGTGACGGGTCGTCAGGGCGAGGCGCTCGTCAGTATCCATACCGGTCGGTCCCCGCTCGGGGGAGTAAAACGTTCCTGTGTCGACTCGTCGGTGCGAGGATAGTCACTCCCTTCCGCCGCCGGTGGCCGCCGCGTACCCCTGTCCGAACAGATGGAAGGCGACCAGCTGGCCGTAGAACGTGAACGCGGCGCCGACGAGGAGCAGCGTCAGCGCCGACCCGACGGCACCCAGGACGAGCAACACGCCGAGACCGGGGACGATGGCGACGACGTATTCGGGCTGTCTGGCGATGGTGGCGACGGTCCGCAGGTCGAACCCGGCCAGCAGCGAGTCGGTGACTGCGACGCGGGCGAGTGCCGCCGGCACGAGCAGGGCCACGGGGACGGCCGCGAGCGATCCCAGTGTCACGACTGCGACACCGAGCGTCGAGGCGCCGCTCCCGCCCGCGCCGACGGTGCCGAACCCTCCCAGGAGGACACCGAGCAGGACGAGCAACACCGGGACGAGCAGGTAGACGACCTGGACGGTGATGGCACGGAAGCCGTCGAAGAACAGGTCGCCCCACCCCTCGAACCGCGGCGGGGTCCGCTCGCTCCTGGCGGTCGTCCGCGCGACGTTCAACAGGTACCCCTGGACGGGGATCAGCGGGACGAAGGTGACCGTCCCGACAAGCGTCAGCAGACTGCCGACGACCACCGTTTTCAGCCAGCCCGGCCCTCGTTGTGGGTAGCCCAGTGCCTCGCGGAGCATCTGTCTCCCGGTGCTTGGCAGGCGCACTTAAACTCCGGTGGTCGCTCGAAAGGAGAACACCAAAGCGACTCCAGTGTGAGCAGGAGGTATGACCCGTGAGCGGGGTGGGCTCGCGGTCGTGGGGCTCGCCGTGCTGGTCGCTCTAGCGGGCTGTGGGCAGATCGTCGGCGGCGAACCACAGCAGGTCACGGAATCGGCCGTGACGCCGGCACCGGTCCCGACCACGACGGCACAGCCGACAGCGACCGACACGTCCGACGGACCGAGCGCCGAGTACGAGTACTGGGGGAGTATCACCGCACCGGACGACGATCCGGTCACCGAACCACGCTACCACTCGCTCCGACCGAACTGCGAGCGACCGCCCGGCCTCGTCGTCCATATTCAGGTCGCAGCGTTGCGTAACGACGACCTGTCCACACACGCTGGGATCAACACGACCTGGCAGTTCTTGTCCCAGTCCAAGCGGGCGGAGTTCTCCAGATACGAGAGCTTCGTCGGGATGATCACGACGGAGTACCGACCGCTACTGGTGGCGGAGTCGACCACGTACGGACCCGTCGAGGTGGACGATACCCGAGGAACTGCCCGGCGGCAGGTTTCGGTTCGGACCGGCAACGGGACGAATGCGACCTATTCCTGGCTCCTCGAAAAGCAGACTCGCACTCCACACGAGGGGTGCTGGATGACGACCGGTATCCTGCCGGAGTGAGCGCGCCTCACTTACCGGGGACTGTCTCCGATCCCGTCGTGAGGGCGCCTGTCTCGCTGTAGACACTCCCGACGAGCAGGGCCGACGCGGCCAGCGGGATCACCGCACAGGCCACGTAGATCGGTGTGAACCCAACAGTCTCGACGATGGGCAGCGAGATAATCGGGCCCAGCGCACCGCCGAAATCACCCAGAACGTTGTTCGTCGCCGTCGCCCGTCCCATCCGTTCGTTGGGTGTGAGGTCCGCCAGCAGCGCGACCAGCGGGCCGCTGGTCCCACCCTGGCCCGCACCGATGAGGAGGCAGGCGACGGCGAGCACGGCCAGCGTGTCGGCGACGACGAGCGTCACGAACCCCGCGAACGAGACGACGAGGAAAGCGAGCAACACCGGGAGCCGACCGGTGTCGCCGTCGCTGAGTCGCCCGCCGCCGAGCATGAACACCGATGCCGCAGCGACCGTGACGGCCATCAGTACGCCGGACATCCCCTGGGGACCGTAGCCCCAGGCGAGCAGGTCCCTGGCGTCGATGAGGAGCACGAGCGTCGCGAACAGGGCGCCCAGGTACGCGAAGTAGAGCCCGAAGTTGACCAGCCCGACGGTGAGCGTAGTCGTGCTCCGCTCGACGTCCCAGGGGGCGACGCTCTCTCTGGTCTCGTCGACGTGTGTCTCCGGGACGAGCAGGTAGGCGATGCCGCTGGCCAGCATCCCGAACCCGGCCGCCAGCAGGAACGCCGCGGTCACGCTGTAGAGGTCGCTGACGACGCCACCGAGGAACAGGCCGACAGGGAAGCCGAGCGTGATGCCGCCCCGGACCACGCCCATGTTCGTCCCGCGCGAGTCGGCGTCGCTGACGTCGGCCGCGATGGTGTAGGCCGTCGCGAAGACGAGCGCGCTCCCGATGCCCCACAGGACACGGGCGAACAGGAACCATGCGGCCGGCGCGTCGGCGTTGAGTGCGACGACGTAGCCCGCCGTCGCCAGCCCCTCGACGAACAGGCCGACGACGAACGGCGTTCTGGTCCCGAACCGGTCGATGAGCGACCCCGCTGGCGCGTTCGCGACGATGCGCGTGATCCGGTTCGCACTGAGGATGAGGCCCACCAGGAACGGCGAGATGCCGAGCAGCGACCCGAGGTTCGGCAGGATCGGGAAGACGACGCCCCCGCCAAAGCCGACGAAGAAGGAACTCGCGATGACCGCCAGGACGACGGTCCGCGAGCTGTCGCTCCCGTCGGCATCTCGGTTCATACCCACGGGTACGACCGTGCGCAGTTAGGGGTGTCGTTGCCGTGTGCACACGTCCCGAACGCAGCAGCCAAGTCCGTCCAGCCCAACATCTGGACATGTACACCGGGAAGCGAGAGACGCCCTGCTGTCTGTGTGGGAACCCGGACGTGGCAACCCGACTCGACCTCCCGCCACGGGCGGTCCCGTTGCTGAAACATTCGGGTCCGATCGCCTGGCAGGACATCGTCGGCGAGGTGTCGCTGTACTTCTGTGCCAGTGACTGGGAGACGGTCAGGGATCTCGTGCTGGAGACGGGGATGAGCCCGCTCTCTCGCTGTAACGCGGCGCGTGCGGATTTCGACCTGCGGGAGGACTTCGAGGCGCTGCTCAACGACGTCCGCGACGAACCCGACCACTCGGACCTCGAAGCACGGATGCGACGGGAGGCCGAATCGGTACTCGAAGAGCCGCAAGGGCCCCACGTCGAGGACCGCGATCTGGTCGAGGCCCGCGTCGTCTCCTGGGTGTTCGAGGACACGGTGGAGGCCTGATCGCAAGCAGGCGTGGCGAGGCGTATCCAAACTGTTTTGACTACCCACGGCCGTGTGTCAACCGATGACTGTACGCGTAGGTGTACTCGGTGCGACGGGGGCTGTCGGACAGCGACTCATCCAGCTGCTCGACCCCCACCCCGAGTTCGAGATCGCCGCACTGACAGCCAGCGAGGAAAGCGCCGGCAAGAGCTACCGCGAGGCCGCCAAGTGGCGCGTCGAAGCGCCCATCCCGGCGGACGTTGCCGAGATCGAGGTCGGCGCGACCACACCCGAGGACGTCCCGGACGACGTCTCGCTGATCTTCTCCTCACTGCCCTCCAGCATCGGCGCGGAGGTCGAACCCGAGTTCTGCGAGGCCGGCTACGTGGTCTCGTCGAACTCCTCGAACGGCCGGATGGACCCGGACGTCCCGCTCACGATCCCCGAGGTCAACCCCGAGCACGTCGACCTCATCGAGGTCCAGCGTGACGAGCGCGGCTGGGACGGCGCGCTGCTGAAGAACCCCAACTGTTCGACGATCACGATGGTCCCGCCCCTGGAGGCGCTGGACCGCGCCTTCGGCCTGAGTGACGTCCGCGTCTCGACGCTGCAGGCCGTCTCGGGTGCCGGCTACTCCGGGGTGTCCTCGATGGAGATAATCGACAACGCCATCCCGCACATCGGCGGCGAGGAACAGAAGATGGAGACCGAGTCCCGGAAGCTGCTGGGGACCTTCGACGGCGCCGAGGTCCGCCTCCACGACATGGACGTCGCGGCCTCCTGTAACCGCATCCCGACGCTGGATGGCCACCTGGAGAACGTCTGGGCCGACACCGACGAGGACGTCACCGTCGAGGCAGCCGAGGACGCGATGGCCGAGGTCACCGGCGTCGACCTGCCGTCCTCGCCCGAACAGCTGATCAAAGTCTTCGACGAGCCCGACCGACCACAGCCGCGTCTGGACCGCAACACCGAGGGCGGCATGGGTGTCGCCGTGGGCGGGTTCCGCGAGACGACCGACGGCGTGCAGTTCAACTGCCTCGCGCACAACACGATGCGTGGCGCCGCCGGCGCGAGTATCCTCAACGGCGAACTCCTCCTGGAGAACGGCTACCTAGATAGTACCAACTGAACGATTTACACACCGATCGCACTGCAGTCGTGCGATCGGGTGTGCATTGATTCCAATTGCCACTATAGTCCGCCGTCCGTCTGACGGACTTTCTTGCTGTCGTCGACCGAAGTGTGGGCCATGGAAGGACGCGTCTGGCTGACGATGGCCGACCATTCGGCGGCCGAACTCTGTGCGCTGGAGGAGTGGCAACTGCTCGACGGGCAGACCAGCGGGGCCGTCCCGGACGCGGCGGTCGCGGAAGCCGTCGAGGCGGCTGGCTACGCCCCCGAGACGGCCCAGCGAGCCGTCGAGTGGCTCTACGACGCCGATTACCGGCCCGCTGCCGACCGCCAGCAGTCCACACGGGCGGCGACACCGGGACGTTGAAACCGGGTGCACCCGGAGACCCTGTCGATGCGCCAGTCCGAACCCGCCGAGACGCTGACGGTCACCCGCGACGTACCGTTCCACGAGACCGAGCAGGGGACGCTGCGCCTCGACGTGGTCGAACCGACAGACGTCACCGGTCCGCTCCCGGTCGTGATCCTTGTCCGCGGCGGCGCGTTCCACGTCGGTGACAAGGGCGAGTTCGCCCGGCAGGCGATGGATTTCGCCGGCGAGGGGTACGTCGCAATCGAGCCACAGTACCGGCTGGCACCGACTTCGCAGTTCCCGGCCCCGGTGGTCGACGTGAAGGCCGCGATCGAGTGGGTCCGCAGCGAGGGCGAGCGGTTCGGCGCGGACCCGAGTCGCGTCTCGCTGGTCGGCCACTCCGCCGGCGCGAACCTGGCCGCGATGGCGGGCGTCACACAGAACGACCCGGCCTTCGAACCGCAGGTGTATCCGGGGGCGTCCTCGGCGGTCGACGCTGTCGTCGGCTACGCTGGCCTCTACGACTTCCTGGCGATGGGGCGGGACGACGTCGATCCCGAGGAACGGGTCGACATCGGCTACCTCGGGGCGCCAAGCGAGGACGATCCCGAGCGAGCCGAACTGGCCTCCCCGACGAGTCACGTCGACGCCGACACACCACCGACGCTGCTGATTCACGGGACGGCCGACGACGTGGTCCCGGCCGCACAGTCCGAACTGTTCCACGAGGTACTGGAGCCGGTGACGACGGCGGAACTGGAACTCCGTGAGGAGAACCACGCCTTCCCGTTCCACGGGCACTGCTACGACGAGGTGTTCGAACGGACCGCCGACTTCCTCGGGCGATATTCCTGACGTGTCCGGTCAAACCTTTAAGTAGAATCCCGTGGTGGGATTAGATAGCAATGGCCATCGACCCAGAGTTCGAGGACAACCGTGACATCGTGGAACAGCACGACGGGCACAACGTGTGGGGTCCCGTCGAGGAACCGGAGACGCTGGGTATCCACGGGACACACGTCGCCGTCGACTTCGACATCTGTCTCGCCGATGGCGCCTGCCTGGAGGACTGTCCGGTCGATGTCTTCGAGTGGGTCGACACGCCGGGCCACCCCGAAAGCGAGATCAAAGCAGACCCCGCTCACGAGGACCAGTGTATCGACTGCATGCTGTGTGTGGACGTCTGTCCGGTCGACGCAATCGACGTCGACCCCGGTCGCGCGGGCAGAATCTGAGTCGCCGGTTCGGCGCGCCTGCCGCCTCGAACCTACTTCAGCCCGGCATGCTCCACAGCGTCGGCCACGGCTGCGGCAGCCTCGGCCTGCCGTTCTAACCGGTCGGCATCGACGAGTAATTCGTCGTTGCTGCACGAGACGGTTTCGGGATCGAAGCCGGGATGGGACCTTAGTCCCGATGAGCACCTCGCGCCGGCCGACCAACCGCGGACACTGACCGCCCCTCGCCCCGGTCGGTTGGCTGGTCGTCGTCTCGATTGACTGGCTGTCCATACACGCTCCTCCACGTTCCGGAATATCAGATTACGTACCGAATATTCAAATCTGATAGCTCTCTCGGCAGGACTGGGACCCGACTCGTCAGCGGCGCCCGAACCCACCCGCTCCCAATCCTGTGACACGTGACAGTTCTGTTATCTGGTGGTTAATCGTGAATAACATTATTACCCTCGGCGTCTGACAACCGGTCACGAGGTAGTGATACACATGCATACAGTAGTTCTTACGAAGGGCGTCCCCGACTTCCGCGAGGGACAGGTCTCCTTCGACGAGGATGGCCACCTCGAACGGGGGAAGACGCCGACAGTAATGAACCCGAACGACAAGCACGCACTCCGGGCGGCGTTCCAGACGAAGGTCCGCAACGGCGGGCACGTCTCGCTGATGAGTATGGGACCGCCGGGCTACAAGGAGGTCCTCCAGGAGGGGATGCGGGACGTCTACGCCGACGACCTCTATCTCCTCTCGGATCGGGAGATGGGTGCGGCCGACACCTGGGCCACGGCGATGACCGTCGCGACGGGGATCCAGCATCTCGACGAGGAACCGGACCTCGTGTTCGCCGGGTTCAAGACCGCAGACGGCGAGACAGGCCACACCGGCCCACAGACCGCCTGGTGTCTGGACTGGCCGACGATCACGCACGTCATCTCGCTGGACATCGACGAGGAGGAGCGACAGGTACGGGCGAAACGACTCGTCGACGGCGACGTCTCCGAGATCGAGACCGTCGAGGCGCCGATGCCGTGTTTCATCGTCGCCGACCCCGAGTTCGAACCGACCTACCGGAAGGCCACCCACCGGCTGAAACACAAGGATCTCCGGGAAGTGACTCAGGAACGGGCCGAGAACTACGAGGACCACGTGACGGTGTGGGACCACAAAGCGCTCAATCTGGACCCGGACTACATCGGGCTGGACGGCTCACCGACGATCGTCGCCGGCGTCGACCCGATCCCGAAGGCGCCCTCCGAACGTGAGGCGACACACATCGAGGCCGACGACGACTCCGGGATGGAACAGGTAGTCGACGAACTGACGCCGTTCGCGGCGGGTGACTGACAATGGTTGACATCGACCCCACAGAACACGAGATCGCGGACCTCGGACCGAAGATCAAGGACATCGACGACGAAGACGTTCTCCGGGAGATGCTCTCCCTGGAGGAGGACGGCGAGGACCGCACACCGGTCAAGACACTCATCCAGAGCCGCATCGACAAACTCGAAGACGAGGGCGGGGAGGTCGACCCCGAAACTGTCGACCTCTCGGAGTTGACCGTCGCAGACATCGCGAACCTCGTCCGGGACGTCGACGACGCCGACGTCCTCCGGGACATGCTCGAACGCGAGGAGGAGGGCGAGAACCGCAAGACAGCCATCTCCCGCATCGAGAGCCGTATCGAGTCCGTCGAGGGCAGCGAGGACGACGAGGACGGCGAGGTCGAGTACGTCCCGCCCGAGGAGAAGTACCCCGACCTCGATCACCCCACCAACGACAAGCAGTGGGTCGAGGGGACCGTCGGCGCGGAGTACCGCGACATGTGGGTCTACTGTGAGACACAGGCGGGCGAACTCGTCGACGTCTCCAAGGAGATGCTCGGCAAGGCACGCCAATTGATGGACCAGTACAACGAGGACTACGACGAGGAGGAGCGCGTCGTCGCCGTCCTCGTCGGGGCCGACGCCAGCGACCACGTCGAGGACGTCGTCGCCTACGGTGCGGACCTGGTCGTCTACCACGAGGACGACCGGCTCGACCGGTTCAAACACAAACCGTACACCGAAATCTTCTGTGACATGGCCCGCGCCGGCGGCGACCTGGCCGCCGAGGGCCGCGAGGCGGTCGACTGGAAGGACTACCACGAACCCCGCTACACGATCTTCCCGGCGACGAACAACGGCCGTGACCTCTCGGCGCTCGTCCAGGGGGCGCTGGACTCCGGGCTGGCCTCGGACTGTTCGGGACTGTACATCGAGGAGGCGATGATCTCGAATCCGGCAAAGACCGGCAAGGCCGGCGACAAGAAGGAGTTCGAGCGGGTCCTGCACATGAAGCGCCCGGACTTCTCCGGCTTCGAGTACTCGACGATCCTCTGTATCGACAAGCCCAATCGGGACTTCCACCCCCAGGGTGCGTCCGTGATTCCGGGAAGCTTCGAGATTCCCGAGCCCGAGTACGAGCGCGAGGCCGAGGTGATCGACTACGAGATGGAACTCGACGACGACTGGTTCGTGGTCGACGTCACCGAGTTCGACCGGCTCTCGGGCGGAGTCGACCTCACCGGCAACGAGGTCGTGGTCGCCGTCGGTCGCGGCATCGGGGACGACCCGACGACAGGCGTCGAACTGGCGCTCGACCTCGTCGACGCCTTCGACGACGCCGACCTGGGGCTCTCCCGCGGTGTCATCACCTCGTCGTACTCCTTCGACGGCCACGTCGAGCAGTATATCACCGAGGAACGCCAGATCGGTGAGTCCGGCCAGGAGGTCCAGCCCGACATCTACATCGCCGCCGGCATCTCCGGGGCGATCCAGCACAAGGTCGGCTGTGACGAGTCGGAGACGATCATCGCGATCAACACGGACGCCGACGCCGACATCGCAGACTTCTCGGACTACGTCATCGAGGGCGACCTCTTCGAGGTCCTGCCGCGACTGACCGAGGCCGTCGAGCGCGGTGAACTGGCCGCGGCCATGGAGGCAAGCGATGACTGAGTACGAGGAGTACGAGGCTGTCGTCGTCGGCTGTGGCCCCGGCGGGGCCGCGGCGGCGGCGACGCTCGCACGGAACGGCGTCGAGACGCTGGTCCTGGAACGGGGCGTCGACGCCGGCTCGAAGAACGTCTCGGGCGGGCTGATCTACGCCGAGGAGTCCGCGCCCTACACGATCGACAGCCTCTTTCCGGAGTTCCGCGAGCAGGCCAGCGAGCGCCCGGTCACCGAGAACTACATCCACAATATCGCCGGCAAGCAGGTCAAGTCCTTCGACATCGGCGACCTGCACCACCACGACACCGAGTGGGCCGACTCCGTGTTGCGGCGCAAGATGGACTCCTGGCTCGCCCAGCGGGTCCACGAACTCACCCGCGAGACGGGCGGCGGCCTGCTGACGGAGGTTCGGGTCAACGGCCTGCTGCGCGAACGTGGCGAGATCGTCGGCGTCACCTGCGAGGAACTGGACCCGATCAAGGCCGACATCGTGGTCGCCGCCGACGGCGTCAACTCCGAACTGGCCCGCGACGCCGGCCTGATGGACTGGGAGGACCCCGAGGAGTGGTTCCAGGGCGTCAAGGCCGTCGTCGAGATGGACCCCGAGACGATCAACGAGCGATTCGACATCGACGACGACGAGGGGGTCGCCCACCTGTTCTCGGGCGACCTCTTCGAGGGCGTCCGCGGTGGTGGCTTCCTCTACACGAACGAGGACTCGCTGTCCATCGGGACGGTCTTCCACCTCGACTCCATCGCCGAGGAGGAAGCAGAACCCCACGAACTGCTCGACAGTCTGCTGACCCACCCGCTGTTGGCCCAGTGGCTCGGCGACGAGTACGAGGAGATAGAGTACAGCGCGAAACTCGTCCCCGACTCGAAGAAGGTGGCACACACCTCGCCCCACCGGGATCGGCTGGTCCTCGTGGGTGACGCTGCCGGCCAGATGCAGGCCCAGGGTCCGATCATCAAGGGGATGAACCACGCCGTCACGGCCGGCGCACTCGCAGCCGAGGCGTTCAGCGAAGCACGGACGCGGGGTGACCCTCACGCCGCCGGCGACCTCTACGAGAAGAAATTGAACGACGAGGGCGTGATGGACAAACTCCGGCCGACGACCTACAACGTCTTCGGGAAACTCGGGGAGGTCGGCCCCATCGACAACATCTCGAACGCAATCGCCGACTCGGCGGTCGGTCGCTTCGGCGTCCGCGCGGCCGGCGGCCTGCTCGAACGGGCCTACTCCTCGCCGACGCTGGTGTCGATGATACCCGACACCAAACTCCCCTACGTCACGCTCCCGACCGTCATCGCCGAGGAACTGGGTGAGTACGTCACCGACGAGAACACCATCGAACCGCCGGAACTTGACGACCGCATCGGCGACCTGACCTACGACGTCGGCGACCCACACATCGAACTCGTCGACAACTCCTTCGAGGCGTCCGGGACGGCCGTGACGGCCTGTCCGGTCAGCGCCAAGGACTTCGGCGGGGGCTGTTACCGCGACGAGATGGTCCAGACCAACGGCCACGAGGAACACCTCGTGAGCCTGGACACTCAGCCCTGCGTCGAGTGCGGGACCTGCGCCGTCGTCGCCGACACCGACTGGGAACACCCCGCGGGCGGCAAGGGGGTCGACTACAAGCAAGGTTGAGATGACCCACCAGTTTCAGGACCGCATCCGGGCGCTGGAGACGCGGGCCGAACGGGCCGCCGAGTCGTTCGACCCCGACCCACCCGCCGAGGACCGAGCGATGGACCTGCTCCGGGAGGGGTTCGGTCCGACGGTCTCGTTGTACTGCGAGGCCCGGACCGGTGACTCCTGGGTCCGCTTCGGCGAGACGGAGTTCGAGCGCCTGGAGGCGACGATGAACGCCTGGCTCGAACTGTACGCGGCCTGCTACGGCGTCGACCTGGACACGACCCACACCATCCGCGAGGCCGCCGAACTGCTCGTGGACACGCACAACATCGAGGACGTCGCGGTGGTGCTGACGGGCGTTCCGGAGCGGTGACGCTCGGCGCGGCCACGAGTAGTGGGGCGGACAGCGCCGCGAGCACAGTCTCCATCGAGAGAACGCTTCCCATTAGCGAGGTGCTACTCCCCAGAAAGTACCCACAATCCCGCCCGATAACGTGTACTAATTATTAAATAATTGTTAACTTTCTCTGGCGTACCTATCTAGTGCATGTCAGCAAGTTATCGTCAGATTCTGGAATCGCTGGAAACGCGGCGAGCACTGGTGTTTACGATTGCCGGGGTGGTCTTCGCGGCCGAACTCGGAATCCTGCTGTTCAACTTCTCGGCAGGGACGGAGAACCAGTTCACGGACCTCGGGCAGGCGTTGATCGGGGCCGCATGGGCTGCTGGATTCCTCGGGTTACTCGGAACGTATCCGACGCTGTCTGACCGGAGTCGGTGGCTCCCCCGAATCGGCGGGCTCTCCTCCGTCGTCGGGTTCCTCGCGATGGTCGTCATGGCAGTCGTCTCCTTCAGCGCGTTCGCCGGTCTCCTCGGTGGCGGCTACGAATCCTACGTCCCGCTGTTCCTTCCCGGCATCGTCCTCGGCATCGTCTTCGGATTCGGTTCGTTCGGAATCGAGACGCTCCGCTCCGGGACATACACGCCGACGGTGGGACTGCTCTTCCTGTTGCTCGTCGTCACATTCCTCTTCAATATCGGAACCGGAATCGCCGGTGTCCTCCCCTACCTTGGCAAGGTCATCGGCGTCGTCACGGTCCTCACGGTGACGAATCTGGCACTGGGGTACTTGCTGAGGAACGGGAGGGAAGGGTCAGCGGCCACCGACGTGAGCGCGCCCGATTCGGCTACGTAACCGGTTCCCGGCGATACGGATACGGCCGAGCGGCTGTCGATGCCCCCCAGGACAGCCCATCGACGTACCGAACGTGATAAAAGATTAAGTTCTGGGTAGTGGTAACGGTACGCATGGAGCTAACCGAGCCGCTGCAGTTCGACCACGCCGACCGGAAGGACATCTACGAGTACATCGAGTCACACGGGTCGGTCGATCCCGAGGAGGCTCGCAAGGCGCTGCGTATGGAGCCACACCCCTTCGGCCACCACGTCGCGATCATGAAACGCGACGGTACCCTCACCGAGGAGAACAGCGAACTCCGGATCGCCTACGAGGACGGCGGCGAGGAGGAGTTCCAGGCCGACGACGTGGAGTTCACGATCCGGCAGGCCCGCCAGGAGGACCTGACCGGGCTCGTCGGTGCGATCCGCGCGGCTATCGGCAGCGGCGAGTACGTCCACGCCGAGACCGTCGCCGACGTCATCGACACCGAGGGCGTCCTGTTGCGGCACAACGAACTGGAGTCTCGTATCTTCTTCGTCGCCTGCATCGACAACGACGTCATCGGGTGGGTCCACCTCAAACATCCCGAGTCCGCGAAACTCAGCCACACTGCGGAGCTGACCCTGGGGGTCCTGGCGCAGTATCGCGGGCACGGAATCGGGGCGGAGCTACTGAAACGTGGCACCGACTGGGCGGCCGACCACGGCTACGAGAAACTGTACAACTCGGTGCCCTCCTCGAACCAGACCGCTATCGACTTCCTGGAGGACCACGGCTGGGAGACCGAAGCGGTCCGCGAGGACCACTACAAGATCGACGGGGAGTACGCCGACGAAGTGATGCTGGCCAAGTCCCTCTAGGGCCACTCGTCCTCGTGTCCGTCGAGCGGTGCCGGGACGACGCCGTCCTTCTGTGCCCACACTCTCGCGTGGGCTGTACAGACACGGCGGTTCTCGTCCCAGGGGATGTGTAGCTCCACCGCGGCCTCGTTCTCACAGCCCGATTCCGCACACGTCGTCATAGCAGCGCGATCGCCACCATCGCCACCAGGATCGACCCGGTGAGCAGCGCCTGGACGATACCGGAAGCGAGCATGCCGGCAGTCGTGACGAGTGCGGCCTTGAGTCCCTTGCGGGCGTCCTCCTGGCGGTAGAACTCCAGGGCGAAGACGGTGAGCGTCACGCCGAGTAGGATTCCGAGCGGGCCCGTGACGAAGAACAGGACCAGCCCGACGACTCCGGCGGCGATGGCCGTCTTCGTCGAGGCACCACCGACGCGCGCGGCGACGGCGCCACCCGCGAAGTCGACCACCCACGTGAGCGCGCCGACCATCGTGAGCACCGCGAGCAGGACGATTCCGGGCTCGCTCATCCCGGTGGCGACCCAGTAGACGTAGACGCCAGCCAGTGAGAAGGGCGCTCCGGGGACCTGTGGGATCAGACTCCCGACGACGCCGGCTCCCAGCAGCAGGAAGGCGACGACGACGAGCGTCGTTTCGAAACCGAGGAAGGGCAACTGCAGGGGCATCATGTATCGAGTTCCTCCTGTACGCTGCTGTCTCCGTACAGACGCGTCAATCTTTCGACGGCTCCGCCGAGCGTCCGCATGCACTGGCGCCGCGAGACGAAGTCCAGCTCCGCCGTCACGATCTCCCAGGGCTGGGCCTGCAGGACTTTCCGAACGAGGAGCCGCTCCTCGCGGTTGGACAGCGCGTCGGCGTCCGCGGGTGCGACGAGGTGCCGGAGCGTCAGCCGACGGAACGGCTCGGGGTTGGTGTCCAGAATCGACGCCCCACTGGGGACGCCGGCGACGATGCGCCACTCCCACGCAGAGAGGACCGGGTCCGGCGACGCGTCGACCGCACCCAGGAGTTCACGGACCACGTCTGGGTCGGCGTCGTCCAATGGGTCGGACAGCACCGCTGCCGCGCGGTCACAGAGCCACCCGGCGTGACGGTCGGCCAGTGCGTCGCCGGCCGGCGAACAGGGCGACAGCATCACCGCCGAGTACTCGCCGCTGGCGTCGTTGCGCGAGGTCGAGACGTGGACCGTCCCGAAGCCGTTGGCCCGCCAGAACCGCACGAGTTCGGGCGTGGCACCGTACCCGACACCGATCCAGTCGACGTCGTCGCCGACGGCGTCCCCGACGTCGCCCAGCAGTTTCGAACCGAGCCCCCTGGAGCGAGCGGTGGCGTGGGTCGCGATGCGCAGGACGCGCTGACCGACCGGGACGCCCGCTTCCTCGTCACGCAACTGTGTCGTCAGCACGTCCGGGACCATGTTCCCCCGGATGCGGCCGCCGGCGTACATCGTCGCCCGGGTCTCGTCCGAGAGGTTCCCCTCGCGGGCCAGCAGGGACACCGAGACGACGTGGCCCTCGTGGACGAGCGCGTGGACGGTCAGGTTCGGCGCGTCCAGCAGGCGGGCCAGATCGGCCGGTTCCGTCCGGTAGTGGGCCAGGACGAGGAGCCCGAACACCTCCCGGAGCAGGTGCTCGTCGGCCAGCAGATCCGCCGCCGTCAGCCGATGATGGGTGACCGATTCCGGTGTGGCTTCGGCCACGAGCGGGTCCACGGCAGGGCGCGCGTCCAGCAATAGCGCCCGGAACGCCCAGGTCTCGATCGGGTCGGCCGGCGCGTACCGGATCGGCGTCGTCATCGTCACGTCGGTCACCTCGTGGTCGCTGTCGGCCAGGTGCCCGCGGAAGCGGACGTCGAAACTCCGGCCCGCTCCCTCGTAGCCGTGGACCGTCGTCGTGAACGCCACTGCGGGTGCAGCCAGCAGTTCCTGCAGGCGGTGGACCGGCAGGGCCGCCGCCTCGTCGACGACCACGACGTCGGCCGAATCCAGCGAAGCGACCACGTCGTCCGGCCGCTCGAACCGGATCGACCCACCGTCAGCGAGGATCAGCCGGTGCGGTTCGTCGGTATCGGCACCGTCGACGGCCACGCCGAGCGTCTCGAACAGCGCCCGCGCACGGACGAACACCTCTGCTGCGCTGCGGTACTGTGGGGCGGTCACGAGGACGTCAGCGCCGTCGAGCGCGAGGTTCGCGGCCGCCAGGCCGGCAGCCGCGGATTTGCCCCGTCCCCTGTCGGCCTCGACGACGACGGCGTGGCCGGGCTCTCGCAGTGCCTCGAACGCCTGGACCGCGTCGACCTGGTCGTCGGTGAGACAGGCGTCGTAGGTCGCCGGTCGGAACCTCGCGTCGGCGGGCACCGCCGGTGGTTGTGGGGGCCGACGCGGCGGCGGGTCGGTCAGCCCGTCTGCTTCGACCGTTCCGGTGTCGACGTCGACGATAGCGATGCCGCGGTGGGCCCGCAGCGTCTCGACGACCCGACGGCGGAAGTGGCCGGTCACCTCGGCTACCTCGAACGGCGGCACCGCCAGCGTCTCGTCGAAGGCGTCCCGACTGTCCGGCCACTCGCCCAGTGGGGGTGTCAACAGGACGAGCAGGCCACCGCCGTCGACGGCCCCCACGGCCCGCCCGAGCGCGTTGGGTCGGAACTCGTCGTGGCAATCCAGCACGACGGCCTCGCGGGTCCGACCGAGCAGTTCCGAGGCCCGTGACTGGGGGTACTGCTCGCAGTCGAGGAACGGGTCGGGACCGACGAGGGTCGTCTCGGACCGTGGAATCTCGGCAGCGTCGAGGGCCTCGGCCACTCGCTCGCGCGTCGCTGCTGGGTCCCCAGCGAGGACGAGTACGCGTCGCTCGTTCGCCCGTCGAGCCTCCGCTCTGAGCGACCGCGCGATGTCCATACTGGTGGTGGCAGAGCCGCCGATATGGACCTGGCGGTCGTCCGGATGGCTTTTGCCGACAGCGTATCGAATCCCGCCCATGTCCTCGCTGCGAACGCCGCTGTGTGACGTCCTCGGTGTCGAGTATCCGGTCGTCCAGGCACCCGTCGGGAGCGTCTCGACGGCGGCACTGGCCGCTGCCGTCGCCGACGCCGGCGGTCTCGGGATGCTCGCGATGTCCTGGCGAGACGCCGCGTCGATCCGAGACACCTACGAACGAGCAACGGCGGCGACCGACGGCGTCGTCGGCGTCAACGTGGTGCTGGACGACGAGACCGGCGTCGACTCGCCCGAGGCGTGTCTCGATACGTGTCTCGACGCCGGCGCGAGCGTCGTCTCGTTCTCGTTCGGCGAGGCGGCCGGGTTCGTCCAGCGAGTCCACGAGGCCGGCGGAATCGCCATGGTGACCGTCGGGAGCGCTGCCGAAGCACGGGCGGCCGCCGACGCCGGGGCAGACGTCGTCGTCGCACAGGGAGCCGAAGCCGGCGGCCACGTCCAGAGCGACGTGACGACGATGGCCCTGGTCCCGCGGGTCGCGGACGCTGTCGAAATCCCCGTCGTCGCCGCAGGTGGCATCGGCGACGGCCGCGGACTGGCGGCCGCACTCGCGCTCGGGGCCGACGGGGCCTGGCTCGGGACCCGCTTCGTCGCGACCCGGGAGTCCGGCGCCCACGAGTCCTACCGCGGAGCGCTCGTCGACGCGGCAGAGACCGAGACCCGGCGGACGGAGGCCTTCGACCGGGGATGGCCCGACCAGCCACACCGGGTCCTCGATACCGAGGAAGTCCGGCAGGGAGAACAGCAGGACGGAGAGCGGCCGGGCGTCGGCGAGACGGTTGCCACCACGTCCGACGGCGAGTCGGTCGAACGCTACGCCGACCTCCCGCCGCTCTCGGGGATGGACGGCGACGTCGAGGCGCTCCCACACTACGCCGGTCAGAGCGTGGGGCTGGCCGATTCGGTCCCGTCGGCCAGTGACGTCCTTGAGACACTCGTCTCGACGGCGTCGGCGGCTATCGAGGACGTGACTCGCCAGCGGTAGGACCACCCGACAGCGACCGTGTGGCGGGCTGGCACGTCGTTTCGGCTTCGAAAGCGCTTTTAGGGGCGGTAGCACAGAAAGGGATACAGCCTGTGCCGGGTTGATGATGCTCCCAGCCTTCTCAGGACACCGCGTACCAGCGGGGTGCGCCGCGGAACGCCCGCGAACGGCGGGGGAGCCTGAGCCCGCGCGCAGGAGGTGCACATACCAATGCCAGTATACGTAGATTTCGACGTTCCGGCCGACCTCGAGGACGACGCTCTCGAGGCGCTGGAGGTCGCACGAGACACAGGCACAGTCAAGAAAGGGACCAACGAGACGACCAAGGCCGTCGAGCGCGGCTCCGCAGCACTCGTCTTCGTCGCCGAGGACGTCCAGCCCGAGGAGATCGTCATGCACATCCCGGAACTCGCCGACGAGAAGGGCGTCCCCTTCATCTTCGTCGAGCAGCAGGACGACCTCGGTCACGCTGCTGGTCTCGAAGTCGGTTCGGCCGCCGCCGCTATCGTCGACGCGGGCGAGGCCGAGGCCGACGTCGAGGACATCGCCGACAAGGTCGAGGAGCTTCGGTGAGGTGACGACGGATGAGTGCTGAGGAATCCGAAGGCAGCGGCTCCACGCCCGCCGAGGTCATCGAGATCGTCGGCAAGACGGGGATGCACGGCGAGGCCATGCAGGTCAAGTGCCGCATCCGCGAGGGCGAGAACCAGGGTCGTATCATCACCCGCAACGTGCTGGGCCCGGTCCGCGAGGGCGACGTCCTCCAGCTGCGGGAGACGGCCCGCGAGGCCGACGCGATCGGAGGTCAGTAACCGATGCCCCGAACACGCGAATGTGACTACTGCGGCGCCGACATCGAGCCCGGCACGGGCACGATGTTCGTCCGCAACGACGGCACGACCATCCACTTCTGTTCCTCGAAGTGCGAGAACAACGCCGACCTGGGCCGCGAGGCCCGGAACCTCGGCTGGACCGATGCCGGCCGCGAGGCCGCCCGTCAGGAGACCGCCGCAGCAGCGGCCGCCGAGGAGTCCGCCGAGCCGGAGCCGGAGACGGCCGACGACGAGGAGAGCGCGGCGCCCGACCTCGAAGCGGCCGAGGAAGCGGCCGAGGAATCTGCCGACGACACCGAGGAAGACGACGAGGAAGCCGAGGAGGCTGAAGCCTGATGTCCGAGAGCGAGCGCACCTTCGTGATGGTAAAGCCCGACGGCGTCCAGCGTGGCCTCATCGGGGACATCGTCTCTCGGTTCGAGGACCGCGGCCTCAAGATGGTCGCCGGCAAGTTCATGCAGATCGACCAGGAACTCGCCGAGGAGCACTACGGCGAGCACGCGGACAAGCCGTTCTTCGACGGACTGGTCGACTTCATCACGTCGGGTCCGGTCTTTGCCATGGTCTGGGAGGGCCAGGACGCGACCCGCCAGGTTCGCACCATGATGGGCGAGACCGATCCCGCCGAGTCCGCACCCGGCACCATCCGCGGTGACTACGGGCTCGACCTCGGTCGGAACGTCATCCACGGCTCCGACCACGAGGACGAGGGCGCCAACGAGCGCGAGATCGCCCTCTTCTTCGACGACGAGGAACTCGTCGACTGGGACCGCATCGACGAGCCCTGGCTGTACGAGTAATCATCCGTTGCGGTTTCTCCGGTTTTCTCCACCGCTCAGTCACAACGCCCATCTGGAGTCAGTTCGTACTGGTTGGTATGACGCCAACGCTCTACCAGCTCGACGGCTGTCCGTACTGTGAGAAGGTCGCCGACCGCCTGGACGAACTCGACGTCGACTACGAGAGTATCTGGGTCGATGCGCTCCACTCGGACCGGAACGAGGTCAAGCAGGTCTCGGGCCAGCGGGGGGTTCCGGTCCTGGTCGACGACGAGTACGGCGTGACGATGGCGGAGTCCGACCGGATTCTGGAGTTCGTGAACCGGAGCTACGCCTGAGCGCCGTCGTAGGCTAGCGCCGCCCCGACCGAGACGAAGACCATCGGAAAGAGGAAGAACATCAGCGCGGTAAAGTACAGGTCCGGCTGCTGTGTAACGACGCCGTCAGTCCCGCTGATCGGGTTCCGCTGGACGAGTAGGAGCGATCCGAGGAGGCCGAGCAGCCAGTATCCTGCCGTGAATCCGGTTCCGACGAGCCCTGCTTCCGAGAAGCGGCCCGGGGCGGGCGACTCGCGGTACCGCTCGAAGACTGCACCGGCGATCACCAGCGAGACGGCCGGGATGAGGAAGTAGACGACTGGATGGGTCGCTGCGCCGCCCCGGATCAGCGCGACCCACAGGTCGTTCGCGAACGGTCGCGGAATCTGGACGCCCGGCGCAGTCGCCCCAGTGATGGTCCAGACGAAGTGTGCGTTGTACAGGATATGGGCGTACTGGACGAGAACGGCGACCGTGGAGTTGATGATCGGTTCCGATCGGTCGACGTTCGACGGGCCGAGGACGAACAACGCCGCAACGAGTAGGTACTCGACCAGGAACGTTCCGACGGCCGCAGCCGCGGCCCAGGGCCACGGGAACTGCCGGATACTGGGCGCAAAGAAGTGATCGTCCGCGTCTGCGTCCGTCTCCACGTCACCGTCGTGCTCGGCTTGGGCAGTCACTGGCACACCTACAGCACGGCGGAAAATGAGTCTGGTGGTGGTTACTCGTCGGGTTCGAAGTCGAGTGCGGCCCCGTTGATGCAGTAGCGCTTGCCCGTCGGCTCCGGGCCGTCGTCGAAGACGTGGCCCAGGTGGCCACCACACTCGGCACAGACGACTTCGGTCCGGCGCATGCCGTGACTCTCGTCGAGACGCGTCTCGATGTTGCCTTCCTCGTAGACGTCCCAGAAGCTCGGCCAGCCGGTCTCGGAGTCGAACTTCTCGTCGCTGTCGAACAGTTCCGCTCCACAGCCGGCACACGTGAACACGCCCTTGCCTTTGACATCGAGGAGGTCGCTGCTGAACCGGGGCTCTGTGCCTGCTTCACGGAGGATCCGGTACTCCTCGTCGGTGAGAATCTCGCGCCACTCGTCGTCGTTCTCGGGGAGGTCTTCGGCTTGCTCGCTCATGGGGTTTCGTAGGCGCCGGAAGTGGATAAGCCTCTGGTGTCGGAACGGTGTCACCGACTGGTGTCACCGACTGTCGAGACTGTGGCCCGCCTGCGCGAGCGCGTGGGCTCGCTCGTTGCGATGTCGCGAGACACTCCGATAGGTGACGACCGGGATGTCACGGAAACAGGACCGGACCGTCTCGACACGGCGTCGTGCGAGTCGGGTCGACGGTGTCGCCGGACGTGACGGGTCGGCGAGCCGGATCACGGCGTCGGCGTCGCCGTGGACGTGGACTGAACTGACGACTTCGGTCGACTCGTCGACCGCGCGTGCCGCCTCGACCAGCGCACGGAGTTCGAGGGCGGCGCTGGAGACGAACGCGTCGACGTGCTGTGACCCTTCGAGGAGGGTAGTGGTCCCGTCGTCGACGACGTAGCCGATGGCGGCGGAGGCGGGAGTCGCATTGTCCGGCCCGTACAGCAGACTTCCATCGAAATACAGCAACAGCGGACCGACTGCGCCGTCTGGTGACATCGGTCTCACTGCGCCCGGATGGCGCAAAACATCGTCGAATCGTCCGGACTCGGCTATGAGCGGTCCCCGGGTGTCCGGACGATTGCGTCCCGCGTGGGTGGGGCACACGAGGCCGTCTCACGCGCCACCGTCACTCACGCAAGCTATATATGTAACTCAGGATGATTGTAGCTCGATGCAACAGTTGAACTATCGATGCAACGTCTGTGGCACGGAGTTGAGCTACCAGACTACGAAACACACCGGCTGTGCGAACTGCGGCTATCTGCCCGCACACAGCGCCGACTGAGAGGATCTATCCGGTTCTGTCTGTCCGAGTTCCCGACGGGTGGCCGCTCTCTGCGTGTCACAAGATATTCAATCCTGCTTCGGGTAGCGCCACACATGACCCAGAGATTGGTCCTCGCGTTCGGGTCACTCCTCCTGCTCGCGGCACTCGGCGGCTGTTCTGCCGCCGGCAGTATTTCGATGACGCCGGTCGAGGACAGCGAGTCCCTCGGGGCCAACGCCAGCCACGAGATCGGAGCGAACTCGGACACCTACGAGATGCACCGACAGCAGCCCATCGAAGCCGCTATCGAGAACGACGCTGTCACCGTCAACGGCACCCACCTGACGACTGGCTCAGACCTCCCCTACGAGCACCGTGGCCGGTACTACAACGTCACCGGAGAGATAGTCGGCCAGACGGATGGCTATCACGGCGAGGCCGGTATCGACTACAACAGTTCCACAGTGGACGGAACCGTCGTCGCGTATCGTGACCTACCGGCGGTCGACCGGCGGGCACTGGCACCACTGCTGGCGCCGCCACGCGAGGGCGACGAGCCAGGAAGCGACATCGACATCCCGGTCTCGTACACCGAGGCCCAGGCGAACACGTCGATGCTCGTGACCGAACAGGAGATCGACGGGATCCGCTACGAGGGCGAGACCTACGACATCTACGTCACCACCGAATCGGCGACGCTGGACACCTACCGCTACAACGCGACACTCGTCGCCGCAAGCAGCGACGAGTACGCCACCATGCTCGACAGGCGGTACGCGTTCACGCTGACGAACCTCTCGGACGAAGAGACAGAGATACTCGATCGGTCGATCGGAGATACACACTACATCGAGAACGAGGGCAACAGCGGGTTCGCCTCTCTCGTCGACCGGTTCCGACATCACCGTCCAGTCAGGGTCAGCGAGTACGACGGCGCCTGGCTGGTCCGGTACGAAGGTCGTCGGTACTGGACGGAGGTCGACTTCGGCATGTACGTCTCCGACGACGAGCGGATCATCCTTGCGAACTCGACAGCGTCTTCCTGAAGACGTAACGAAGAGGCCTCACAAACGTTCTCCGTCGACCGGTGGCTTGTGGAAAGTTAACAAACATTCATGCGCGTCCAGGTCCAACAGCCCCCCATGCACACGAGACTGCGTATCGCACTGCTCGCGGTCGCCATCCCACTCCTGTTTACGGGTGTCGTCGCTGCACAGACCGGCGGCGGTGTCGGCGGACTCATCGACATCGTCGAATCGCTGATCGCGATACTCCAGTCGGTGCTGGAGTTCCTCCGGAACCTCGGGAGTGCCCCGAGCGTGTAGCGGCGGGTTCCGCTCGATGAGACACCATCCGCTCTCCCGGTGACCACCGATCCGAGCCCTTGTTGGCAAACGTATATTTGATAGTGGACAAAATTGTCTACTAGTGATTCAGGATGTCTCCTTCAGGCGACCACGGAGCCGATACAGAGTTCGAGACGGCCTTCGAGGACGCCACCGTGGTCTCTCCGCCGGACGACGTGTTCCGAGCGCTTTCGGAGGCTCCCCGGCGACGGATCCTGTCTCTGTTGATCGATGGGGACCGACGCGACGTGCAGGAGCTCGTAGACATGCTGGTCGGGTGGCAAGCGACCATCGACGGGCCTGCCGGTCCGGCGGAGTGGGACACGATGCGGACGGAACTGATCCACTCTCACTTACCGATATTGTCGGATGCAGGGTTGATCACATACGACCCAGCGAGTGACACTGTCGAACTCGCGTCGCTTTCTGGACCGATTCGGATGCTGCTTTCCCTCGCGGAGGCGTACGAACGTACCTGGTCCAGGTCGGACAGACAGGGGCTCGACACCGAGAGTCGATGAGTTTCGCAGCACTTCTCGACGACGTCGCCGACCAACGGAAACGTGTCGTCGTATACGCACCAGAGGCGACACGGACAGACCTTCAAGACCGGCTAGAGACCCGAAACCTTACTGTCGACCAGCGAACGTTCCCGGGACGTGCTGCGGACGCGTTCGTTATCGTTCGGGACGACGGCGAGTTCCGTGGTGCCATCGCGCTCGCGGACCTGTTGACGTTCCTCGAACCGCCCGTGAAACACCCCGATGAACTGAACACGCTCGAACCGGGGTATCGAGCGGTGTACGAACTTCTCGACGACACTCTCTTTGTCGGGCTCAGCAGACGACAGCTACTCGCGACTTCCAGGGAGTTCGAGGACCGCGCCTGGCGGACGGGACGCGGTCGACTCCACGCTGGCTTTCAGTCTGCGACTGCGCTGCAAGCGCAAGCGAGCCTCTATCGGGAACTGGCCGCGACGACGGACGTCGAGGTCCACGTCTATGCGGCAGACACTGTCCCGGAGGTGTTGTTCGAGGGGACGAGCGTCACTACACATACCGAACCTGCACAGGAGGTCGGACGGTTCTGGTTCCTCCTGTTCGACGACGGGGGCGACGGCAGTCAAAACTGTGCGCTCGTCGCGGAGCAACTGGACGACGAGTACAGAGGCATCTGGACCTACGATAGCTCACTGGTAGCACGGGCGTTCGAGGCGCTGGAGTGACATCGTCGTTTCGCCAGGGCGGCAATGGATGCTGTCCCAGTGGGGCCGGGACTGCAAAATAGTGTCAATAATACTATGGGTGCGGCGACAGACAAGGGACGAGTGGTCTCGACCCTTGGAGCGGGGACGGCCCTCCGGCGTGCTGTCGCCTTCGTCATCCTCACGTTCGGTCTGGTACTGGCTGTTTATAATCACGCACTGGAGACCTACCTGTGGGACGGCGGCCGACACACTGGGCATCGAGCAGTTCACCGCTGCCGATCGCCGACGTCCCGTATCAGGGGTATGCTGGACGTACGACGGAAGACACCAGGGCGGTGGAACCGGGTATATCGCCGCTTTCGTCCATTCATGACGGTATTCGGTTTGTCGAGCGTGGCACCGCCTACACAGTTGCGTCGCCGGGTCGTTCGAGGACTGTCCGTGGTTCCGGGGAATTTCTCACAAGTTTGGTAAACTTTTTACTAAAGAGTTGGCACACGAGAATTGCGTTCGAATGGGCAGAATAAAGTACAACCTACTGGAATATTATGGTATGAAATCACAGCCACCGGCCACCGAGTCTTCGTCGGCCCTCGAAGACCACCTGGAGACGGCCCTCGAACACGCAGAGAACGATACTGTTCGGTACCATCTTCGCGAGTCGCTCCAGATGGTCTACGGGCAGAACGACTCTTAACTGGCCGTTTCGAGTGGCGGGATGGTTGTCGAAGCCTTCGCTGCTCACTCCCGCCGAGCCCGTTGAATCCAGTCAGATTCCTGTTTCCGTTCGGCGGCATGGCGCAGGCCGCCGGCGACTTCTTCGGTGACCGTCTCGCCGAATGCCACGATGTCGGCGAGGAACGTGTCCTGGAAGGTTTCGAGGATGTCGTAGGACCACCGGCCGCCGAAGGCGTCGTCGGAATCGCGCTCTGCGACGACGCCACGCGGGAGATACTCGTCCCGCAGGTCGTCCGCGAGGTCGTCGTAGCCGCAGTCACGCAGGATGTGCTCGGCGCTCGCCAGGTGATCCATCGCTCGGCCGGTGCTGTGATGGAAACTCACCAGATGGCCGTGCGCCCTGTGGAGGTTCTCGACTCCCAACTCGACCTGGTGGAGTGCTTCGCGTTCCCGTTCGGTCAGGTTCTCCGGATACTGTTGCTCGTCTGTTCCCATGTGTATTGGTACCACCTACCGAAAAATACAACTTTCGTACAGAGACGATACCGCTCGGACGCCGGTATAGCCCATCTTCTTTGATATTTTACGCCCCTGACGACACTGTCGGTAGGTGTGGGGCCGGCCGTCTCACAGTGGTCCGAGCCAACACGTTCGCTCAGGGTGTCCCGCCTGGCTGGTGGCGTGTGACAGTGCTGCCGCTGGAGACACGGTTAAAAAATCCAGAAAGTGGAAGCCGATCAGGCTTCGGGACCGCTGTCCTGCCCGAGCGTGGCCGAGCTATCCCCGGACGCCCCTTCGTAAACGACCCTGATCGTGTAATCGTCGTTGACACCGACGGTGACACTGGTCCCGGCGGACACCTCGCTCGAACCCGAGACTGTCCAGTCACCACCACTGCTCTGTATGTCTGAGCTGGCTCCAACGTTCGTGATACTGTCACCCCTGACGTACAGTTCTGACGCGGAGATCGTGTCACCGCCATCGTGCGTGATCGTGAGCACGCCGCTGGAGGTCCCCCCAACGCTGGCATCGTAATCGAAGGCGAAGCTCGCCTGCGGCGCCGTGTTCTGCGTCTGATCTCCCAGTCCGAGCACGAACGACGCGATGACTGCCGCGAGGATCACCGTGATGGCGACCATCAGGATCACACCGATGACCGGCGAGACGGCCTCATCGTCGTCGAACAGTTCTTTGAGTTGCATTACACCTTCCCAATCTGTAGCATTTGTATATTGGAATGAGCCGTATTCCGGTCCCCCAGCGAGTTTCAGCTACCGCTTGATACTGCCGTGATAACGCCTCCGGATCTCCCGACACGGTTTGGATACTATCGGCTAAAGCGGACTGCAGACCTCCAGATCCCGCTTCTCTACACGGTCGGGGCCGCCTAACGTTCGGACGTCCTTTTCAGTACTACATGTCGGTGCTGTTTCGTGATCGCAGCCGATAGTAGGCATCTGCAAAGCGGAATAAAGCCCTCTGAAAACGCCGGGAATGACCGTCCTGGAAATACGTCTTCGAATGATTACACTCGAAGTGGGGTAATGTACTGCCTTCGATGGTCGAATCGGGGTGAGGTCGCACACAACCCTCTAACTACGGCGAAAATACGGGAGGGAGCCGACAAACCAGTATTCTAGTTGGGAGGATAGCTATCATCGGTGAAATTCCGACGGGCAGATTTATACAGGATACCGACCGGTCTTCAGACAAGTGTCCACCACGAGTCAGTACAGGTTGCTTTTTGTCACTCCGAGTGGCGATACGCAGCCCGCACTCGTTCCAGAACTCCGGGGAATTTCGGCGTTCGACGTCGAGACGCTTTCTGACCTCTCCGACGCGACGAAGATGCCCGATACAGCGGCCGTCGACTGTGTCTTGCTCTCGGGCGGATTTAGCGACACGAGTATCGAGAACACCGTTGTGACCGTCCGGAACCGCTGGCCAGATTCACCGGTCATACTGGCGCTCACTGATCGGCAGGGCCAGACGCCAAGCGAGGAGGTCTTATCGACGGTCGACGATTGCCTCGTCGGTGGGTCGGAGACGATACCACAGTCGGTTCTCGAACACCGCGTCGTCTCGACGATCGAGAACTCGCAGGCGCGAGCGGAACTGCATCGACATCGTGATTTCCTCAGACGAACCCAGGAGCTGGGCAATATCGGCGGCTGGGAGTACCATCTGGAAGAGAGTGTGCTGCGATGGACGGAACAGGTCTACGAAATATACGAACTCCCGCACGAATACGAACCGACTGTCGACAACGCGCTGGGCTTCTATCACGAGAAAGACCGTCCGCAGCTCCGGGAGAAGCTGGAGACACTGTTCGAGACTGGGGAGCCGTTCAGCATGCAGGTTCGCCTCGTGACTGCGGAACGGAACGTCAAGTGGGTCCGCGTCCGGGGAGACGCCGAAATCAGTGACGGCCAGGTGAAAAAGACACGCGGCGTCGTGCAGGACGTCACCAGTCTCGTCGAGCAACGGACCGAGACAGCGAAACTACGCGAGAGTCTTCGAGACGAGAAAGATCGGCTCCAGCGGCTGTCGAGAGTTCTCTCGCACGAACTGCGGAACCCGCTGACTGCAATTCACGGGCAACTTCAGCTGTACCACGATTCCGGCGACCAGACGCATCTCGAGAGCGTAGAGCGCAACGTCGCTAGACTCGAAGAGGTCATCGACGACACACTGTGGCTGGTCCACGAAGAGGACACCGTCTCTGAAATGTCGATGGTCGATGTCTCGTCGGTGGCATACGACGCGTGGCGAACCGTCGGTATCGACACGGTCACGCTCACCACCGACTCGATGGAGCGGATTCCTGCCAACAGGTCACTCCTCCAGACCGTCTTCGAGAAACTCTTCGAGAACACACTGATCCATTCCGCTGCGAGCGAGATCGAAGTCGGGCCGCGGTACATGGGCGACCATCTCGATGGGTTCTACGTCGAAGACAACGGAGACGGGTTCGATACGGGTGTTCCGGACGAACTGTTCGAGGTCGGCGTGAGCGGCGACGGCGGGAACTCCGGTATCGGCCTCTCTGTCGTGCAGGAGATCGTCGATCGACACGACTGGTCGATCGTCGCAACGGACAGCGAGACGGGTGGTGCCAGGTTCGAAATCAAGACCAGCCTTTTGTGAGGGCTTCGAACGTCTGCTATAGTAACAGTTGAACCGATTCACACACCGATCGCACCACAGTTGTGCGATCGGGTGTGCATTGCTTTTCAATGGCCACTATCGTGCACAGCGGCCGGTGAAGAGCATACGTGCTTCCACGCGTCCGCAACTGCGTTGCCGACCGCGAAGTCACGCCCAGGCTACTGCACCCAACTGATAGTACCCGTCGAATTCAGTGGCCTCCCGTCTGCGTGGTACCGATATCTGTTTCCAGCAACTGTCCGAGAACAGCCGCTACATGTCTGCTACCTTTAGAAAACTTGAAGATCGAGATGGGGTCGGAGGGATTTGAACCCCCGATCGGCTGATATCTCCGTCCTGTGCCTCGGAACTCCAGAGGGTCATCGTCGCGAACCGGTGATCAGCCGGACGCTCAGTATATCAGCCCTTGGAGTCTCGTCCCAGGCACGTGGCCTCTGGAGTCAGCCGCCTTCCCGGACTAGGCCACGACCCCGCACTCCGGCGTAAGCCGAGTCACACTAAAGGGATTTCGGTTGCCGGACGAGATATCGGTCGGCAATCACACACGAAGTATGAGTTTGCGGATCGGTTACTGTCCAGAACTACCCGCAGGAGCCGTCAGTCCCGTTCGGTGTCGGACCAGTCGCACTCCTGGCATTTGTACCCGGTGACGAACTCCAGGGCCGAGGGCATGTAGCCGACCGAGACGACGTTCTCTCCGCACTCGGGACACGCCTCGTCGGCGTCTTCGATCGGTTCGGCGTCCATTACGCTGTCGCCCTCGATGAGTTCGGCGAGGCTCTCCGGGGTCTGCATCCGCCCCTGGATAACACGATTGTCGGCCATGTAGATGCGAGGGGACGGGACGCGCCTAAACCTTCCCCCTCAGAGCCAGGGCGCACGTTCAGTGTCGGGGTCGTAGTCGACAGCGGCACCGTCGTCGGTCCGCTGGTCGCCGGCGACACCCTGGGAAGCACCGCCGTCGGAGAAGGCGGCGGTCAGGTCGACGTCGTCGGGGTGGTAGTCCGTGTGGCGCTCGCGGGCGTTGCCAGGGTCGAACGAGAGCAGTGCGGTGACCGCCAGCACGCCCAGCGCGACCGGTGCCGTCGTGGGGAGGATACCCAGGATGGACAGCGAGAGGACGCCCAGTGCGACGGCGCTACCGAAGCGGAAGCGGTCGATGTCGACGGCGTTGCGGAGCCACGGACTCGACAGCGCGATGACGAGCGCGAAGGCGACACCGATGCCGGCAGTGGCGGCGGCACGGGCCAGCATGCCGAGTTCGATCTCGGTAACGAGCGTCGCTCCGGCGGGGTCGAAGCCGGCGAGTAGTCCCAGTGCCACGATGACAGCCGGTCGGGGGAGGAACTCGCTGACTCTGGAACTGGCGGTCTGAGCAGCGATAGCCATGATGACGATACCGGCGAACCGTTCGAGGATGCCGGTTCGGACGACGCTGTCGATGGTCGGGGCGAGGGCAGCTTCGATGACAGCGAGCGGTATCAGCAGGCTCCCGATGAGGAGGACGGTCGTGGCCTGTTCGCGTGGGCCGCCGTCCATCTCGGCGAGGACGACCGCGACGGTCGCGGACCCACCGAAGACGAGCAAGCCGACTTCGAGCATCCCCGTCCAGGTCGTGAGTGCTCCGGCGAGCACGAGCACGGGGAAGATGCCGTCGATGAGCGGCAGGGCCATGACGGTACCGAGCAGTCGGCCGCCACGGCCGACCTGTCGCTCGACGCGGAGTGCGACGGGATGTCTGGAGCTACTCATCCTGGTTACAGACGGGATTCACCCGGTCTCCCTCGGGTGGCTACCGCACTGGGCAGGCACGGAAGAGTGGACCAGACCTGTTTCCAGTTCCCGAACCCTGTGAAGAATGTGTTGCCAGCCGCGGTCGAGAACGTCGGTTGCCGGACCGTGTTGGCGCCGAAGGGTTCGGTAGTTCGCATATGTAACATTATCTTTCGTCGCAGTATAAACGTTGTGTGAGAAGCGGCCACACAGGGCGTGAAACACAGTATAACCCGGTTCTCGTGGACAGATGTCACACGGCGAAGGCGGCTGATTCCCATGGTATCTCCCCCCAGTGGCAGCCTATCTCGCAACGTTTTTGCCCGGCCGTCGTGGACGGTTTACATGGCGAACGATTCCGAGCCCTTCTCCGAGAAACTCCGCGTTCCGGAGGCTCTCACATTCGACGATGTACTGCTGCGACCGAAGGAGTCCCGCGTCGAGCCGGACGAGGCCGACACCGCGACCAGTGTCTCCCGCTCGGTCGAACTGAACGTTCCGGTTCTGACGGCGGCGATGGACACCGTCACCGAGAGCGACATGGCCATCGCGATGGCTCGCCAGGGTGGGCTGGGTGTCCTGCACCGGAACATGAACGCTGACCAGATGGCCGCCGAGATCGAGCGCGTCAAACGCGCCGATGAACTCATCATCCGTGACGTCGTGACTGCCAGCCCCAATCAGACCGTCCGAGAGGTCGACGACATGATGGAACGCCAGGGCGTCTCCGGCGCTCCGGTCGTCGACGAGGAGAGCGATGAGGTTCTGGGTATCATCTCCGGGACGGACATCAGGCCGTACCTCGAAGTCGGTGAATCCGACGCCGTCACCGAAGCGATGACAGACGAGGTCGTCACGGCCCCCGAGGATGTCACGCCGCGGGAAGCGCTGGAACTGATGTACGATCACAAGATCGAGCGTGTCCCTATCGTCGACGAGGAGAACCGCCTGGTCGGTCTGGTCACGATGAAGGGCGTCCTCCAGCGGCGTGAGTACGACGAGGCGGCCCGCGACGAGGGCGGTCACCTCCGAGTCGGTGCCGCGGTCGGCCCGTTCGAGCTCGACCGCGCACAGGCGGCCGACGAGGCCGGCGTGGACATCCTCTTCATCGACTGCGCCCACGCGCACAACGCGAACGTCATCGACAGCGCACGCGACATCAAGGACGAGGTCGACGCCGACGTCGTTGTCGGTAACATCGGCACCCGCGAGGCCGCCGAAGCGGTCGTCGACTTCGCCGACGGCGTGAAGGTCGGTATCGGCCCGGGGTCGATCTGTACGACGCGGGTCGTCACCGGTGCCGGGATGCCGCAGATCTCGGCAGTCGCGCAGGTGGCAGACGTCGCCAGCCAGCACGACGTGCCAGTCATCGCCGACGGTGGGATCCGGTACTCCGGCGACGCGATCAAGGCCATCGCCGCCGGCGCGGACGCCGTGATGCTGGGCTCGTACTTCGCCGGCACCGACGAGGCGCCAGGTCGCGTCATCACGATGAACGGCAAGAAGTACAAGCAGTACCGCGGCATGGGCAGCGTCGGCGCGATGAACGAGGGCGGCGGCGAACGCTACCTCAAGGAAGACGAGGAGGACGAGGACTACGTCCCCGAGGGTGTCGAGGCGGCGACGCCGTACAAAGGCTCCCTGGAATCCGAACTCCACCAACTCGTCGGTGGGATGCAGTCCGGGATGGGCTACGTCGGCGCCGAGACGATTCCGGAGTTCAAAGAACGGGCGGAGTTCGTCCGTGTCTCGGCCGCGGGCCAGCAGGAGAGCCATCCACACGACGTGATGATCACGGACGAGGCGCCGAACTACAGCCCCGATAGCTGAACGGTCTCAGTATCCTTCTCCCGCGGACTGGCACGCGGGGCTACAGTACTCGGTCTCGGTTGCTCGCGCGCTCGGATGCGCGGCGAACGAGTCGCCACAGTTCGTACAGTCGTAGCGCTCGAAGTCGGACATCGCAAGCTTTCGATACCAGACGGACACCAAAAATCGTTGTGCCGCTCAGTCGTAGAAGTCGTCGTCGAGCGGCAGGTCCACGTCCGCGTTGGTTATGGACGTCACCGTCGTCTTCAGCGCCAGCGTCTCGCTACACTCGGGACAGATGACGGCCACGTCGACGTAGAGGCCGTCGTCCCGTTCGTAGATATCGAGCACCGCGGCATCTGTCGGATAGAGGTACTCTGCACCCAGTTCGTGCTCGTGATCGCTGGCGTGTTCGGCCGACATACACGTAGTGAGACGCGACCCGTCCTGTTGGCGGTTCCGGGCGCTCTCGTCGGCAGGCAGCGAACGCAAACTTCTCCGCGACCGAGCGAGAATCTCTCTTCATGTCTACGTACACCCTCCACGTCGGTGACGACGGGACAGTCGGTGACAGAGCCCGTGACGTCCGACGGACCGTCTTCATCGACGAACAGGGCGTCTCCGAGGCCGAAGAGATGGACGACAAGGACGAGATCGCGACCCACCTCCTGCTGACCGACGACGAGCAGCCCGTCGCCACCGCGCGCTACCGGCTGATCGACGATGAGACCGTCAAGATCGAACGGGTGGCTGTGCTCTCGGCGTATCGTGGCGAGGGCCTCGGTGTGCGTATCATGGACGCTGCCGAGGACGCCGCTCGCGAGGACGGCGCGACCGAGGCCGTCCTGCACGGCCAGCGCCGTGTCGAGGGCTTCTACACCAGCATCGGCTACGAGACGGTCAGCGACGAGTTCGTGGAGGCCGGCATCCCACACGTGGAGATGCGCAAGGACCTGGACTGAGTGGCCGATCCGCCTATCTTGAGTCAGCGAGAGAATCCCGGCCTTCAGGCCGGGCGTGAATCGCGTACACTCCGATGAGAAACCGCCGTGTTACTGGTGGTCTTGAGTCTCCAACGAGACTGGCTGAGTTCTACTTTCACTGTGGATGGCTGACCTTCAAGTCCGAACCAAACGTGATCTAAACTGGCTGATGAAGCGCACCAATACGTTCGCCGTGCGACCACTCTCCGACGAAGGGGAGCAGGTGCTACGGGACCTGTTGGACGCTTCTGCCGCGCTCTGGAACGAGATAAATTACCAGCGCCTCATGCGCTACAACGACGAGGACGGCTTCGAGGGCGACGTGTGGGACGCCGACACAGGAAGACTCGAAGGCAAATACAAAGACGTTCTCGGCGCGTCCACCGCTCAAACTGTCCGGCGAGCGAACAGCGAAGCGTGGCGCGGGTTCTTCGAGAACAAGAAAGCGTATCACGACGAGTCGAACACGTCGGTTACGCAACACCCGGAACCGCCGGGATTTCGTGGCAACAAGGACAACGGACGTGTCCTCAAAGGCGTCGTCCGAAAGGACGCATACACCGTCGAATGGGGAGACCGCTCTCGACTTGAGATGGTCGTCGGCAAAGAACTCCGTGACAGGCACAACAGCCCGAAAAGCCGTCTCCGGCTGGAAATCGTTGGCGACCCGAATTGGCCTGACTACGAAGACCAGAGCCGATTAGAATTGTGGTATGACGAGACTGACAGCACCTTCCGAGCTTCGCAACCTGTGACTGTTTCTGACGAGACACGGGACACTCCACTGGCCGACGAGATGGCCGCTCTGGACATTGGTGCAAACAATCTCGTTGCCTGTACCACGACGACCGGCGAGCAATACCTGTACGAAGGCCGCAAGTTATTCGACCGTTTCCGGCAGACGACGCGAGAAATCGCCCGGTTACAGTCCAAGCTACGGGAAGGCCGATACAGTAGCAACCGTATCCGGCGACTGTATCGGAAGCGAATCCGCCGCCGCAACCACGCCCAAGAAGCACTGTGTCGTGACCTGCTGGACCGACTGTACGCCGAAGGTGTCGATACGGTGTATATCGGTGGCTTGACCGACGTACTCGAAACACACTGGTCGGTCGAAACCAACGCGAAAACGCACAACTTCTGGGCGTTCAAGCAATTCACCGAGCGACTGGTCTGTACCGCTGAGGAATACGGTATCTCGGTCGAAGTACGGTCAGAGGCGTGGACCAGTCAAGAGTGCCCGCAGTGTGGCGGCACAGACTGGACGACACGGCATCAAGACACGCTCACCTGCCCGTGTGGGTTCGAGGGCCACGCCGACCTCACAGCGTCAGAAACGTTCCTGAGACGGCATACGAACAAAGAAGTCAGGCCGATGGCACGGCCCGTGCGGTTCGAGTGGGACGACCACAACTGGTCGGAGTCACCACGCTCTCCCGCGAGGGAAAGTCCCAAAGAACAGCGCACAGACCCGAGTACCGTCCACCACAACGGGAATGTTGCTTCCGGGGAATCGGCATAGCCGAGACTCCCACGGAGGAAACCGCGCCCTTCTGGGCGCGGAGGATGTCATTCGCGGACAACCACGTAGACCACCACTACGACGAGACCGGGGATCAGGCCGATAAAGAACCCGAGTGCCGTCAGGACCGCCCAGAGCGCCGCGTTGTCGTTCCCGCGTTTCTGTGCGTCGTTGTAGACCCAGTAGGTCGCACCGATCAGGATCGCCAGTCCGACGACGAAGAACACGAGCATCAGCAACAGTACGACGATCTCTGCACCGCCGGGGAACTGCAACAGTGGGAGGGCCATATCCGGTGGAAATATCGGGTTCTGTATAGGTTTTCGGGTTCAGGCAGCGATAGCGGGCCGGAAGGGAGTTGAACTTCCTGCACTTCACTCGCTATCGCTCGTTCGTACCGTCATTCAAATCCTTCCGCATTAGTATACGGCGCTCACGGGTTGTTCGCGCCATCAGAACGGGCCGGAAGGGATTTGAACCACTGTCGGACGTGCTCGTTCCTGTGCACGCCCTCCCTGCTTCAAATCCCTTCGAGCGTTTCCACTGCTCACAGTTGTTCGCAGGGAAACGGGCCGGAAGGGATTTGAACCCTCGACCGACGGCTTAAGAGGCCGTCGCTCTGCCAGACTGAGCTACCGGCCCAGTGCACTCGATTCTGGGTGCGGCCTGCTCAAATAGGTTTTCATTCGGCAGGCTCGTGTCGGGCGTTCCCACGGTACTGTGGGGTGGGTGGGGGTGGGAAAGGACGTGATTAAAGGGGCTGGCCGTCAAGCGATACAGACACTAATGAGTGCAGCCAGCGGCATCACGATGGCCTCCATGTCCACGTACGCTATCTTAGGGTGTGGGAGCGTGGGACACGCGGTGGCCGAAGAACTCGTCACCGAGGGGAAAGACGTACTCATCCTCGATGCCGACGAGGGCCGGGTGGAGGCCCTCCGAGATCAGGACCTCAACGCACAGCAGGCCGACATCGTCGAAGAAGACGTCGTCGGGATGGTCAGCGACAGGGACGTCGTGCTCATCATGTCGCCCGACGTCGCTGCTAACGCGAAAGCCGTCGAGAACATCCGTGCTGCCGACGGCGACCAGTTCATCGTCGCCCGTGCGGACGACCCCGTCTCGGCCGACGAACTGACCGACCTCGGTGCCGACGTCGTCATCAACCCCTCCGCGGTCATCGCCGACTCGGCGCTGCGGGCCCTGGAGACGGGCGAACTGGAGTATAAGGCCACACAGCTCAGTGACGTCATCGACGGCACCGAAGAGCGGATGGCCATCCTCATCCACCGCTCGCCCGACCCCGACTCTATCGCGTCGGCGGCCGCCTTGCGGGCAATCGCTGCCAGCCGCGACGTCGAGGCCGACATCATCTACGAGGGCGAGATCGGCCACCAGGAGAACCGTGCGTTCGTCAACCTCCTCGGGATCGACCTCGAATCGCAGGACGAGATCGACCTCGACGACTACGATACCCTCGCGCTGGTGGACGTGGCCAAGGGTGGCGAACCGCTGGTCGATCCCGTCGACATCGTCATCGACCACTACGAGCACGAACACGAGTACGAACACGACACCGCGTTCTCGGACATCCGCCCGAACGTCTCCGCGACGTCGACGATCCTGACGAAGTACATCCAGGAACTGGATCTCACCCTCGACCAGACGGTCGCGACGGCGCTGCTGTACGGCATCCGGGCCGAGACGTTGGACTTCAAACGCGACACCACACCCGCCGACCTGACGGCTGCGGCGTACCTCTATCCGTTCGCCGACCACGACACGCTCGAACAGGTCGAGTCGCCGTCGATGTCACCGGAGACGCTGGACGTGCTGGCAGAGGCCATCCGGAACCGCGAGGTCCAGGGGAGTCACCTGGTCTCCAACGCCGGCTTCATCCGTGATCGGGACGCCCTCGCACAGGCGGCCCAGCACCTCCTGAATCTGGAGGGGATCACCACGACCGCCGTGTTCGCCATCGCCGACGACACCATCTACCTGGCTGCACGCTCGAAGGACATCCGCATGAACATCGGGAAGGTGCTCTCGGACGCGTTCGGCGAGATGGGCGAGACGGCCGGCCACTCCACGGACGCCAGCGTCGAGATCCCGCTGGGTATCTTCACCGGCCTGGAGACCAACGACGACAATCGGGACACGCTCCTGGAGTTGACCGAAGAAGCGGTCAAGCGAAAACTGTTCGAAGCGATGGGCGTCGATAGTTCGAGCAGTGAGGGTGGAAACGGGAACTAGGCGGCGACCTCTTCACTGTCGCTGTCCGAATCGGCCTTCTGGAGTCGTTCGACGACGTCGTTGACGATGACGACGTCCCCGACGGCCTGCACCCAGCGGTACGGGATGATGACACCACGGGAACTCCGGGCCTGTTCGCCGAACAGTTCGTTGTTGAGCTGGTGCAGTGCCAGTCCCGTCACGGCCTGTCGATCAAGATCGAGCCGGATATCTTCGACTTCGCCGACGAACACGCCGTTCTTCGAGTAGACTTCGCGCCCGACCAGGGTCGTGATCTCCTGCGGGACAGTCTCTGGGTCCATACGCAGGTGCTTGTCCGGGCGGGCCTTAAATGTTCTTTGCGTGGACACGGTCCCGGACGACGGGCGTCACACGCCCGGATGACACACTTGTCGGCGGTCACCCGTTGGTGGCAGGTACCAGGACCTGGCTGGATTGGGCAGCGTGTTTTTGACGCTTCAGCCCCTAGCCGGCTCCGATGCGGGAGCTCTCGATCAGCGTCGATATTCCGGTCCCGCCCGACGTGGTCTGGACCGTTCTGACAGACACGGACGCCTATCCGCAGTGGAACACCCTGTTGCGGATCGAGGGGACCGTCGCCCCTGGCGAGACGGTCGACGCACGGTTGTCCGTGCCGGGGCTCCCGACGGTGTCGTTCAGCCCGGAGATCGTGACCGTCGAGCCAGAACGGGAACTTCGGTGGCTGTCGTCGTTGCTCGGTGTGACGGCCGAGCACGCGTTCCTGCTCGAACCGCTCGACGGGGGTTCCAGAACCAGATTCACGCAGTACGAGACCATCAGTGGACCGTTGACCGCGCGAGTCGTCGATCGGCTCGCACGCCGGCTACGTCGTGGGTTCGAACAGATGAACGTCGGTCTCAGACGGCAGGCGATCGCGGTACACGAGCCAGGTTAGCGGAGATCCAGTTCCGTGTCGGTGCACTGGCGGAGGCGGGCGTACGTGTTGTCTTCGACGGCGTCTCTGACGAGTCCGTAGACGCCACAGAGGTCGTGGTCGCGGGCCTGGGCGGTCGCGTGGTCGAGAAACCGGACGACGCGGTCCGTGTCCGCGTACATCAGGAACACGTTGAGGTTGTCGAACAGGATCCAGCCGCGGCCGTCGTCCAGCGCGTCGTAGGCCCGCGAGAGACGCATGCTCAGTCCCGTCAGGTCGTCGGGCACCAGCGGGTCACAGACCCACATGTCGCCGTCGTATTCGGATTCGGACCCCGAGATCGGGATCTGGCCGACACTGGAGAGGGCCGCCCCAGCGGTGGCCAGCGTCTCCGCGACCTCCGCTGGCGCCGAGGTCGTGACGATCAGCAGGTTCTCGTATGCAATCGGTGGTAGTTCTCTGATCGGCGATTGCATCGTCGAGAGCGAGACGAGCGCCTGTGCCCCGCTGTCGAGTAGCAACTCCTCGCCGGTCGAGTGGCGAACGTCGTCGTTGCTACTCACCGTCTGTACACCTCACAGTGCCCGGTACCCAACCGGACAGCCCCACCCAGTTGATACATAACAGTGTTTCTTGCGGGCTATCTGCCGTCCGCAAGGATATATTTTTCGGCTAGACCGCAACACTCATCAATAGCGTGTTGAATGGTAACGTATGCCGTCGCTGGTCGTCCACTACGCGTTCGTCGGACTCCTCGCTGCGACCCTGCTTGGCGCTGCATTCGACAAGCGGTCACTGTTGCTCGCCCTGATCGTGGTCACGATTCCGGACCTCGATTCGTTCATCGCACTGGTCTCCGAAGTCGGCCATCGAGCGGCGATGACGAATCTCGTGATTCCGGCGATTCTCGCCATCCTGCTGGCCATCGACCGCTACGTACGCGAGGAATCGTACGTTCGGGCACGCTGGGGTGCCTACGGGGTTCGAGTCGCGTGGTTCTGTGTGCTGGTCTACGCGGTCGGGCACGTCCTGTTCGATGCTGTTAGCGGCGGAGCGAACCTCCTGTGGCCGCTCCACGACCAGTTCTACAACATCCGTGGGCGGTTCGAGTTGTCGACCCAGCGTGGTATCGTCCAGACGTTCGTCGAGGTTAGCGGAAACGGCGGTGGGAGCACGAGTAGTGCGAGCAGTGGAAGCAGTAGCGGCGGTGGGCTACCGACGCTGAAGGGGATGGGGAACACCAGCGAGGTGCAGATGAGCACGGCTGTCGATCCCGACCCGTCCGGGACCAACGAGGGACCAGTCGACCGGATCTTCCCGGTCGTCCGTGGTGGCTGGCAACTGTACATCCTCGTCGTCGGGACCCTCGCGACTGTCGGTCGATTCCTCGTCGGGCACGACCTCCCCGAGGAGTGAGCGAATTCCGGACCCTTCATGTGGTTCGTGGGCGAGCGAGTACGCATGGGCTTCGAGGTGTCTCGCCGACTCAGTGTCGCCGACACGGTCACGCTCGTCAACGCCGTCGTCGGGTTCGTCGCCGGTGCGGTCGCGTTCGCCGACCTCCACCTCGCCGCACGGCTCCTCCTGCTCTCCGTCATCACCGACGCTCTGGACGGTATCGTCGCCCGCGGGAGCGAGTCTTCCGAGGTCGGTCCGCTGCTGGACTCCATCACCGACGTCGTTTCGTTCGGAGCGACCCCGAGCCTGTTCGTCTACGTCCTGCTGGCGAACGAATTCGGCGGTGTCACGAACGCTGGACTGGCGGTCTATCTCGCCATCACGCTCGTCGCGGCTGCCTACGTCGTCTTCTCTATCGTCAGGACCGCCTTCTACGAGACGTACATCGAGAGTGCCGACGGGCGGCCGGGGATGCCCAACTCGCTGGGCGCGATTATCCTCTCGACGGCGTACCTGGGTGGCATCAGGAATCCCCTGTTGCTGGCCGGTGCGATGGCGCTGTTCTCGGTGGCGATGATCGCGCCGTTCGACTACCCAAAACCGGGCCCCAAGCACGTCACACCCGTCGGCGTCCTGGTCGCGATGGCGCTGTTGGTCCCGGAGGCACTCTACAACGTCGGCCCGCTGTCCGTGCTGGCCATCGCGGTCCTGTTTTTCCTCCTGGGGCCCCGGTATTACTGGGCCGAGTGACGGACGCTCGCTGCTCGGGGCCGGGGACTCTCTTCGTACTTGATTCCACGCACGGGCCGCGTAGTGTCCACTCCTACCGCCTCCATCACACTGATATCGGTGGGGGATCTAGTGTGAACCGCATTCAAGGGATTCTATCGAACCCCTTAGCCGTGAGGGGGATTTCGACGAAATGTTTATATACTAATCGCACTTACCTTGGGTTAGGATGACTGCAGAAAAACAGCTATTCGACGAGACTCCGCTCCGCCGATTCGAGTACGACGACAGCGTCGTGCTCGCGGCGGACGTGGGTGCTGTCGACGACGCCTCCGTGGACGTGGTCGACGGGACGGTCATCGTCGTCGTCGGCGACGAACAGCGCGAGTTCGACGTCCCCGAGGGTGACGCACGAGCGTTTATCAACCACGGGATTCTCACTATCGAAATGTCTCCCAGCGAGGAGGATCACTGATGAAACTCACCGTCAAACCCCTGAAACAGAAAGACGCAGGTCGCGGGCTCGCAGCCATCGACAGAGCAGCGATGGCCGAGATGGACCTGGAGAACGGCGACTACATCGTTCTCAGCGGGCGCCAGAACAACCGCGCGGTCGCCCGGGTGTGGCCTGGCTACCCGGAAGACGAGGGGCAGAACATCGTCCGGATCGACGGCCAGCTCCGCCAGGAGGCCGGTGTCGGCATCGACGACAACGTGACCGTCGAGAAGGCGGACGTCCAGCCGGCAACGAGTGTCACCGTGGCGCTCCCCCAGAACCTCCGTGTTCGGGGCAACGTCGCGCCGATGATCCGGAACAACCTCAGCGGCCAGGCCGTCACGCAGGGACAGACGGTGCCGGTGAGCTTCGGCCTCGGCCCGCTCTCCTCGATGTCCGGCCAGAAGATCCCGCTGAAGATCGCCGAGACCGAGCCCTCGGGGACGGTCGTCGTCACGGATTCGACCGAGATCCAGGTCAGCGAAAAGCCCGCAGAACAGATCCGTGGCGGTGAGGGCGAAACCGGTCGCGAGACGCCGGACGTGACCTACGAGGACATCGGTGGCCTCGACAACGAACTCGAACAGGTCCGCGAGATGATCGAGTTACCGATGCGCCACCCAGAGCTGTTCCAGCAGCTCGGCATCGAGCCACCGAAAGGCGTGCTCCTGCACGGCCCGCCCGGGACGGGGAAGACCCTGATGGCAAAGGCCGTCGCAAACGAGATCGACGCGTACTTCACGACCATCTCCGGCCCGGAGATCATGTCGAAGTACTACGGCGAGAGCGAGGAGCAACTCCGTGAGGTCTTCGAGGAAGCCTCAGAGAACTCGCCGGCTATCGTCTTCATCGACGAACTCGACTCCATCGCGCCCAAACGTGGTGAGACCCAGGGCGACGTGGAACGCCGCGTCGTCGCACAGCTCCTGAGCCTGATGGACGGCCTCGAAGAGCGCGGGCAGGTCATCGTCATCGGTGCGACGAACCGCGTCGACGCCATCGACCCGGCACTGCGCCGCGGTGGCCGCTTCGACCGCGAGATCGAGATCGGCGTCCCCGACAAGGAGGGCCGCAAGGAGATCCTGCAGGTCCACACCCGCGGGATGCCCCTCTCCGAGGAGATCGACCTGGCCGGCTACGCCGAGAACACCCACGGCTTCGTCGGTGCCGACCTCGCGTCGCTGACCAAGGAGGGCGCGATGAACGCGCTCCGTCGCATCCGGCCGGAACTCGACCTCGAATCCGACGAGATCGACGCCGAGGTGCTCGAACACTTAGAGATCACCGAGCAGGACTTCAAGGAGGCGCTGAAGGGGATCGAACCCTCGGCACTCCGTGAGGTCTTCGTCGAGGTCCCGGACGTCACCTGGGACTCCGTCGGTGGCCTGGGCGACACCAAGGAACGGCTCCGCGAGACGATCCAGTGGCCCCTGGAGTACCCCGACGTCTTCCGGTCGATGGACCTGGAAGCGGCGAAGGGCGTGCTCCTGTACGGCCCGCCCGGCACGGGGAAGACGCTGCTGGCCAAGGCCGTCGCCAACGAGGCCCAGTCGAACTTCATCTCCGTGAAGGGGCCGGAACTGCTGAACAAGTTCGTCGGCGAGTCCGAGAAGGGCGTCCGCGAAGTGTTCAGCAAGGCCCGGGAGAACGCCCCGACGGTGGTGTTCTTCGACGAGATCGACTCCATCGCCAGCGAGCGTGGCAGCGGCCAGACCGACTCCGGCGTCGGCGAACGGGTCGTCAGCCAGCTGCTGACCGAACTCGACGGCATCGAGGAGATGGAGGACGTCGTCGTGGTCGCGACCACCAACCGGCCCGACCTCATCGACGACGCACTCCTGCGTCCAGGTCGGCTGGACCGCCACGTCCACGTCCCCGTCCCCGACGAGGACGCGCGGCGTGCCATCTTCGACGTCCACACGCGGGAGAAACCACTGGCCGACGACGTCGACCTCGACCGCCTGGCCCGCCGGACGGAGGGCTACGTCGGTGCCGACATCGAGGCCGTCGCCCGCGAGGCGTCGATGGCCGCGACCAGGGAGTTCATCCACAGCGTGGACCCGGAGGACATCGGTGACTCCGTCTCGAACGTCAAGGTCACCATGGACCACTTCGAGGCGGCACTCGACGAAGTTGGCCCCAGTGTCACCGAGGAGACCAAGGAACGCTACGCGGAGATCGAAAAGCGGTTCGACACGGCCGCGCCCGACCTCGAAGAGGACAAGGTCGGCCGGACGTTCCAGTAGGCCCGATCGCCGCACTCGGTGACCAACCGCTCGATTTTATCGACGCTTATCGCCCGGCTGGATCGCTGTCGGTCAGCGTCACCTCGAAACACTCGTACGCTTCGAGGACAGCCCCGCCACCGCCGAGCGAGACGACCCCATCGGTTGTTTCGATCCAGAGACTCTCCTCGGCGGCGAACCCACTGGTCACCGGATAGACGATGTTCTGACGGACGTTGACGAGGCGACCCTCGATCGTCGTCTCGGTCCGTTCACCGTCGACTGGGTAGCCCTTCGCGCGCACCCAGACGGTGACGTCGTCCTGCAGCAACAGCGCGGCTTGTACGGTCGCACCGCGGAAGTCAGTGTGTGTCGTCGGGAGCGTCGACCAGTCCCGGACGTACAGTTCCTCGCCGTTGGTCCAGAAGTTCCCCAGAAACGCGTTGGATACTTCGTAGGCCAGGTTCTCGCTCTCGAAGTACGTCACCGTACGGTCCTCGGGCGCCACCGTCAGCATCTTCCAGTGACCGCGCAGTCCACACTCCAGGTCGGCAGTGGCCAGGAGCGGGGGAACACCGTGCGGGATGTACCGAACGGCGGTCGCCAGCCCGCAGAACTGATCGTCAGGTGACACTTTCGGGACGCCCTCGCCGTAGACCAGTAACAGTACCAGCAGGTCGCGGTCGTACGCAGTCCGTAGCTGCTCGGCGATCAGGTCGAGCCGTTCGTAGGGGAGCGCGACGGTGAGCCCTGACTCGGCACTCTCGACGAGTTCGAGGAGTTCCGTCTCTACGTCCGCCCGCGTCTGCAACACCTCCAGCCGACCCTCTGCCATACCTGTCACACGGGAGTGCCCCATGTAATAGTTTCCGCGACTCGTTCCAGAGTTTCGTTGGCAATTGACTCCTGTCTGACCTGTCTGGCGAAAGTTGAAGGGGGATTGTCTGTAGTATAGACTCATGCCCGACAGCCCACAGGTGCTGTTCGTCGAGAGTCAGTTGTTCACTGATGGGGTCGTCGAGTACCTTCGTGGGGCAGGGTTCTCGGTCACGACTGCGGAGTCCCTGGACGACGCACTCGCGGTACTGCAGGCCGCGACTGTGGACTGTCTCGTCACCAACTCCGAGGTCGAGACGAGCGACGACACCACCTACCTCGGCGGTCTCGATGTTCTCGAAGTCGTCGGTGGACTCTATCCGGATATCCCCCGATTGCTGTATGCGGAGGTCGACAACCGGGATCTGGCGGACGAGGCAATCGAACGCGACGTCTTCGCGTACGTCCCCGCCAAGTCCGTGACCGACGCGCACGAACGGCTCAAGCAACAGATCGAGGCCGCTATCGCCTATCTTCCCGCGCGACGCCGTGCGACACGGCAGGAGGAGATCAACACGGCCGTCCGGAAAGTAAACGAGGCGCTCGTCAGAGCCGACTATCGTGAACTGATCGAACAACGGGTGACCGAAGTCATCGCCGAGACTGGACGGTACACACATGCCTGTCTGGCGAGTCTCGACGACGACGAACCGGTGATCGAGGCCTGTGCGACCAACTCTGGTGTCGAGACGACGACCCTGCTTCCCCACACCGAGCAGCTCGTCGAGACCATCACCACTGGCGAGGTTCTGCGTTCGACGATACCGTACGACGGCGCCAACGTCCCGGACAGGGTCGAACCGAGCACGCTCACCCTCCTCGCTGTCCCGGTGACCTACGAGGACGAGTCCTACGGCGTGTTGACCATCTGGTCCGACAGGGAGAACGCCTTCGACGAGCGTGAACAACAGACGCTCCGGGAACTCGGCCGGAACGTCGCGCTGGCCATCCACGCGGTCACGACCAAGCGGGAACTGGCTGCCCAACGGGCCGAATTGAAGTCACAGAAAGAGCGACTGGCGACGCTGGCACGCGTCATCTCACACGAACTCCGGAACCCCCTCCAGACCGCGATGGGACGGCTCGAAGCGGTCAAACGTGACGTCGACCATCCCGAACTGGACGTCATCGACCGCAATCACGACCAGATAGCGTTTCTCATCGACGACATGCTCGAACTGACCCGTCGCGGACAGCGGAGCTACGAGACGCTGCCGGTCGATCTCGAAGCGACCGTCCAGCGGGCGTGGGAGACGGTGGCACCGAAACACGGGACCTTGACCGTCGAGTCGGCAGCCACTATCGACGCCGACGACGAGCGGCTGGTACAGCTCCTGGAGAACTTCGTCCGTCTCGCGACGGCCGGCGACGAACCCGTGAGCGTCGAGGTCGGGACCCTCCCCGACGGGCTCTATCTCCAGCACGACGGCCCGGAGCTCCCACACGCCGAGGGGGAGTCGTTCGAACTGCGCTACGCGACGAGCGAGGAGGGTGTCGGGCTCGGGCTGACGATCATCAAACAGATCGCCGGCGGCCACGACTGGGAAGTCACCATCCCCGCTACTGGCGACGGGAGCGTCCGCCTGGAGATTCGAGGTGTGGAGAGGGTGGAGGCGTAACGCAACGCCCTTGCCTGCGCTTTCCCTAGCGAGGCTATGCAGGTCACGGCCCGTGATCACGTCGGTACGCTGACTGGCTTGCTGACCGTCGTCTCTCTCGCGCTCGTGTTCGGAGCGGTGCTGGGTGCGATCCCGGCATGGGTGATTCCCCGTGCTCCGGAGTCGGTGCTGACCGCGATTCCCCACGTCAACGCTGCCATCAGCGCGCTCGCCATCCTGACCATCGTCGGCGGTATCCGAGCGATCCGTCGGGGCGACATTCAGCGCCACCGGCGACTCATGCTGACGACGTTCGGGCTCTTCGGGACCTTCCTCGTCCTGTATCTCTACCGCGTCGTACTGAAGGGGCCGACCGACTTCACCGGGCCAGCGGCCGTCGAGACCTACGTCTACTTCCCGGTGCTGGCGATCCACATCCTGCTCGCCATCATCGCGATCCCGCTCGTCTACTACGTCCTGTTGCTGGCGCTCAGCTACCCGGTCTCGCAACTGCGCCGGACGAACCACCCTCGGGCCGGCAAGGCCGCCGCGGGGCTCTGGCTCGTCTCGTTCTCGCTCGGCATCGTCGTCTACGCGATGCTGTACGTCGTCTGGTGACTACGGCTCCCACTCCTCCCGGAGCAGGCCGAACCAGTGTGTGTCCCGCCACTCGCCGTCCAGCCGCCAGTCCTTCCGGTGTCGTCCTTCCTCGACGAAGCCGAGACGTTCCAGCACTGCCATCGAGCGGTCGTTGCCCCCGACGACACGGGCCTGCCACTTTCGAAGTCCGCGCTGGTCGAATCCGTATGCGACGAGGCGTCTGGCCGCCTCCGTGGCGAACCCCTGGTTCCAGGCGTCGGGGTCGAGCCAGTATGCTAGCTCGGCCGTCCCCTGCTCGGGTTCGTGTTCGGTCATGGCGACGAGTCCGATTCGATCTGTCCGCTGCTGGACCTGCCCAGGCTCGTCGGTGTCCGCATCGACACAGATCAGGAGATGGACCGAGTCACCGTCTGCGAGCGTCTCCTCGTAGAACGTTTCCATCTGCTCGTGTGTCATCGGCTGCGGATACGTCCCCCACCCCCACACCCGTTCGTCACAGAATACGGACTGCATCCAGTCGAGGTCGTCCTGTTCTGGCGGCCGGAGGGCCGTCCGTTCGGTCTCGATGAACGCGGGGCTCGGCATATTGGTGTCGTTTCGTTCCAGTGGAATAATCGTACCGCTGGTTCGGGGGTCTCTCACAGTACACATTCAAGCAACGTCGCGCCACACTCCATGGCTCACTCTGTTCACGGCTCGCTGTGCTCGCCGTTCACAATCGAGGCGGTTCACGCCTCGCATTCCCCGTTCGTGTTTCGTGGTTCTCGCTCGCTCCGAACCGCGCTAGTCGTCTGCTGGCGTCGCCGACCCACCGATCTCCGGGCGGACGACGTCCCGATCGGTCTCCTCGCCCTCGATATCGTAGGGGTATTCGCCGGTGACACAGCCCAGACAGAGGTCCGCACGGCTCGTCTCCAGCGTCTCGGCGATCGCGTCGATCGAGAGATAGGAGAGCGAGTCGGACTCGATCTCGTCGCGGATCTCTTCGACCGACTGGTCGCCCGCGATGAGCTCGTCGCGCGAGGCCATGTCGATGCCCATGTAACACGGGGCGACGATGGGTGGCGCGCCGATCCGCACGTGGACCTCCTCGGCACCGGCGTCCTTCAGGAGCCCGATGAGCTGTGTCGAGGTAGTCCCGCGGACGATGGAGTCGTCGATGATGGTGACCTTCTTGCCCTCGATGGTGGACTTGATCGGGTTCAGTTTCAGGCGGACCGCGCGTTCGCGCTCGTCCTGTGTGGGCATGATGAACGTCCGGCCGACGTACCGGTTCTTCATCAGCCCCTCCGCGAACTCGATGTCCGAACCGTCGTCCTGGGCCGCCTCGGCGTAGCCGGAGGCGAACGCACGGCCGGAGTCCGGGACCGGGAGGACCACGTCGGACTCGACGCCGGACTCCTCCCAGAGTTTCCGGCCCAGTTCGCGCCGGACCTCGTAGACGAGGCTCTCGTCGATGGTCGAGTCCGGCCGCGCGAAGTAGACGTGCTCGAAGAAACAGTGCGCCGTGTTCTCCTGCTCGACGAGCTGGTAGGTGTCGTAGCCCGTGCCGTCGGGATGCAGGACGACGAGTTCGCCGGGCTCGACGTCCCGGATGAGTTCGCCGTCGAGCGTATCGATGGCAGCGGACTCGGAGGCCAGCACGTAGCCGTCTTCGAGTTCGCCGATACACAGCGGGCGGTTGCCCTGCGGGTCACGCACACCGAGTACCGTCTCGTCGTGCATGATCGTCAGCGAGTAGGAGCCGTGGATGCGCTCCATCGTTCGCTTGACCGCACGGACCAGGTCCTCTTCGAGGAGGTTCCGGGCGAGGTCGTGGGCGATGACCTCGGTGTCGCCGTCGGAGGTGAAGGCATGACCCAGGTCGGCCAGTTCGTCGCCGATCTCGTCCGCGTTGACGAGGTTGCCGTTGTGCGAGAGGCCGAGCGACCCGGACTTGAACGAGACCGAGAACGGCTGGGCACAGCAGGCGTTGACGCTGCCTGCGGTCGGATACCTGACGTGACCGATCCCGTTCGAACCGTTCAGCGATTCGAGATCACCGGGGCCGAAGGCGTCGCCGACGAGGCCCATCTCGACGTGGCTGTGCTGCTGGAAACCGTCGTGAGTGACGATGCCGGCCGACTCCTGGCCGCGGTGCTGGAGGGCGTACAGGGAGTAGTAGAGGGGACGGGCGGCGTTTCGATCCTGCAGCGAGATACCGACAACGCCGCACTTCTCGTGCATGAATTGTGGGCCTTATTCGCCGGCTTTCGACTGCCACTCGTAGTCTCGTCGCTTCGCCGACTTGCCGAAGCCACACGACGAACAGACTTTCTTCTTTGTGTGATAGGACTTCTCTCCACACCGGCGACATTTCGTGTGTGTCGTGGTGTTCTTCTTGCCCTGAGAGGGAGTTCCTTTGCCAGTCATGGGTTAATCGAGACGACGTTATCCCCGCGTATAATCGTTGTGTCTTCGTCCTCGATGACGAGGTTCATATGCTGATCGTAGCCCGAGAGCTCGCCGGTGAAGATCTCACCGCCCTTGAGCTGCACGGTAACCTCCTCACCGAGCGACGCTTCGAGCACGTCCAGCGGTCGGCCACTCATGTTCGGGAAGGATAGTGACGGGCGCTTAAACGTACCGCTTGCGTGGTCGGCTATACGTCCACCGAGAAGGGCGCGTACTCGTGAGCACGGACGGCGAACCCGGCCATGAGGTCCGCTGCAGCGTCCAGATCGGCCGGATCGACGACCTCGACGGGGGTGTGCATGTACCTGTTCGGCAGGCCGACGTTGACCGAGGGGATACCGCCACGGGAGGTGTAGAACGCGTCCGCGTCGGTGCCGGTCCGCAGGCCGGTCGCCTGGAGCTGGATGTCGAGGTCGTCGGCCGCGCCCGTCTCGCGGAGCGCGTCGACGAGCACAGGGTGGTTCGCGCTGCCGCGAGCCACCGCGGGCCCCTCGCCGAGTTCGACGCCCGTCGACCGATCACTCGGGGCGTCCGGCGAATCGGTTGCGTGGGTGACGTCCGCGGCGAGGACGGCGTCGGGTGCGAGGTCGAACCCGACCATCTGTGCGCCACGGAGGCCCAGTTCTTCCTGGACTGTCGAGACGGCGTGGACCGTGACGTCGGTCCCGCGCTCGGCCGCACGTCGGAGTCCCTCGGCAGCCGCCCAGATGCCGACACGGTTGTCCATCCCGCGGGCGGCCAGGCGCCCGTTCGCGAGCTCGCTGATCGTCTGCGTGAACGTTACTGGGTCGCCCCGGTCGACCAGTTCCTCGACCTCGTCGCCGTCCTCGGCCCCGACGTCGACGAACTGCTCGGCGATCTCGGGAACGCTCTCGTCGCCGTTTTGCTCCCGGAGGTGGATCGCAGTCTGTCCGACGACGCCCGAGACCGGCCCGTCGGCCGAGTGGATCGTGACGTGCTGGCCACGGGAGATCGTCTTGTCGGACCCGCCGATACGGGAGAGACGGATGCAGCCGTCGTCGGTGAAATCCCGGACCATGAACCCGATCTCGTCGCCGTGGCCGGCCAGCGCCACCGACGTCTCGCCACCCGAGACTGTCGCGACCGCGTTGCCGTAGTCGTCGACCGTCACCTCGTCGGCGAACTCGCTGACGTAGTCGATCCAGACCCGCTGGCTGTCGGTCTCGTAGCCCGACGGGCCGGGTGTCGAGAGCAACGATTCGAGGAAGGATCGCCGTTCGTCGTCCATGCACCCCCCTTGCAGGGTCCGGGATATGAATCACCCGGAGCAAAGACCGATAAAGGACGCGCGTGTACTCCTACCTGTATGACCAAGATCACGTTCTTCGAACTCCATCTGGACGGTGCAGAGTTTACAGCCAACGCGCCGGGCGTCGGCGGAAGCGAGTCGGACGAAGAAGCCTCCGCGGTCGAATCGGCGGACGAGTCCGGATCCAGTGTCCTTCCCGTCCTCCTCGGACTGGTCGCTATCGTCGGTATCGCAGTCGCAGTGAAGAAGCTGCTCGGAGGCGACACAGAGCCCGCTCTCGACGACCTGGAGGAGTAGCCCTCGGGGAGAAGGCCTATCCCAGTCGCCCCCGTTCTCCGGGTATGGGCCTGTATCATAGCGTCCGTGCCGTCGCCGGCGCGTCCGGCGATGGCCCGATCGACTGGGCCGCCGTCGCTGAAGCCGCCAAAGAGTCCACCGCCCCCGGCGATCTGAACGTCTCGGCCGACGAACGGTCGGGCTACGCGACCGACGTCCGCGACGCCCGTGACCGTGTCCGCGAGGTCGGTGCCATCGACTTCGACCTCCCGGGGACCGTCGAGATACAGCACCGCCACCACTGGATCGACGCCAACGTCGAGACCTTCCAGCGGGTGATGGAACCGATCGAGCAGCAGGCCGACCACATCCCCGGCATCGCCCGTGTGGTCAACACCGGGTCGATGGCGTTCGCGCTCTCCTTCCTGGCGAACAACGTCCTCGGCCAGTACGACCCGCTCTTGCTCGCCGACGGCGACGAGCACGCGCTGTACTTCGTCCGGCCGAACATCCGGCAGGTCGCGACGCAACTGAACGTCGACCACGACCGGTTCCGTCGCTGGATCGCCTTCCACGAGGTCACCCACGCCGCCGAGTTCGGTGCGGCCCCCTGGCTCTCCGAACACATGGAAGATGCCATGGAAGACGCTATCGAGAATCTCTCGGGTGGTAGTATCGACCGCGCGTCGCTGGGCGAACTCGACACGATCATGACCGCCGTCGAGGGGTACGCCGAACTCCTGATGGACCGGGCGTTCGACGACGAGTACGACGATCTGCGGGCGAAGATCGACGCCCGTCGGCAGGGGCGTGGTCCCGTCGCCGAACTCGTCCGGAAGGTGCTGGGACTGGGCATGAAACGCCAGCAGTACGAGCGCGGCAAGGCGTTCTTCGACGAGGTCGCGGACGCCCGCGGGGTGGCCGCTGCCGGACTGGTCTGGCAGTCGCCCGACAACCTCCCGACGGACGCCGAGATAGAGACGCCCCGCCTCTGGATCGACCGGGTCGATCCGTGATCGGCCACGGGGCCGTCGCGGGTAGCACCGTACTTCTTTGACAGCGCGCTCGGAAGGACGCACGTGCCATCGAGCCAGTACGACCCGTCGGCGACACTGACCCCGGCGACGCCAGAGGGGTACGCCGATCCCGAGGCGTTCCACTACTCGTTCGCCGCTCTCCTCGGTCTCATCCTGCTCTTGCTCGTCCCCTGTCTCCTGCTGTTTGGAAACCTCCTGTGGTACGCGCAGGGGGGTGAGGCACTCGCCGACCTGTTCGGCTACGCAGTGACCGACGACGCGGGGTTCGAGTTCACCGTCCCGATTGCAGTCGCTGGTGTGTTTGTCGTCGCCATCGGTGTGGTGACTGTACTGCACGAACTCGTCCACGGGCTCGTGTTCCGACTCCAGGGGTACGACGTCTCCTTCGGCGTGGCCCCCCAGCTCGGTGCGTTCTACGCCGCCGCGTTCCACCAGTTCCAGGACCGTGACGACACGATGCTGGTCGGTATCGCGCCGTTGCTCGTCCTCGATCTCGCGCTCGTTCCGGTCCTGTTCGTCCCGATCCCGATGCTCGCGTTCGGGGCGTTCGTCGCCCTCCTGTTCAACACGCTCGGTGCTGTCGGGGACCTCTATCTCCTGGCGAACCTGCTCCGGATGCCGCCCGGAACGCTCCTCTACGACAGCGATATGCGCCACTCGTACGTGTTCTACCCAGACCGGTGAGGCAGTCTCGGATCTCGGTGCTACATCCGTCGGGCGGGTTGTCCGTCCGGCCCGTCTCAGGGCGGCGGACTACCCGGATAGATTCGCTCTCAATCGGTAAAAATCCGTCTTGAGTGAACGGTATCTTATCAGGAGTCTCCGTTGAACGACCGATATGATCAATCAGTACACCACCGTCGCAGTCGTCGCGTTGCTCGTCGGCTCACTCGTCGGCGCCGGCACGGTCTTCGCTGTCGGGGCGTCCGGTTCGGCAGGCGGGCCCACCGATGCCGGCCCGTCGACGACAGCGACACAGCCGAGCACTGTGACGCCCGTCGACAGCCCCGACGACACTAACACGGGGACGGTCGCACAGTTCGGCAGCGAGGCAGCGTTCGACAGCTACGTCCAGCAGGGATTGCTCGAGGCGAAGCATCGACAGCCGCGTCCGCGAGTCTTCAGGTTCGATACCCAGATCCAACTGACCGAGAGTGCGGCTCTGACGGCCAACACTGCCGGCGGTGACGGTGGCGGGGGCGACGTCGCGGTCAAAGCTCCGTCCCGTGTCGGGACGACGAACGTCCAGGTCGCCGGGGTCGACGAACCGGACACGGTCAAGACCGACGGGCGGAACTTCTACTACACGCCGTTCCAGTCCCGCGGGCCGATCGGTATCCTCCAGCCGCGGCCACCGGCGGCAGGTGTCGCACCGATGCCCGACGTCGAGCGGCCCGATACCGACACCCACGTCATCGACGCTAGCGACCCGGCCGCGCCCGAGGCGATCAGCGAGATCGACGACTCCGGCAAACTGCTCCAGACCGGCGATACGCTGATCGTAATCGGCTATCGCAACGTCACCGGCTACGACGTCAGCGACCCGGAGGACCCCGAACAGACCTGGGAACGACCGCTGAACCACTCGGTCGTCACCGCACGCCAGCACGACGGGACCGTCTATCTCGTGACTCGCTCGGCCGTCAGCCTCGATACGCCGTGTCCGATCAGGCCGCTCGGCGACGAGCACGCCATCGCGTGCAGTGACGTCTACCGGCCAGGCTCACAGATTCCGGTCGACGCGACCTACACCGCGCTCTCGCTCGATGCCAGCGACGGCGAGATCCGCGATTCGGTCACGTTCGTCGGGACCGGCCAGAACACCGTCGTCCACATGTCGACCGACGCGCTGTACGTCACCTACACCGAGGAGACGAGCCACGCCGAACACCTGGGGACCTTCCTCCGGACCGAGTTCGACGAGACGCCGGACCACCTGGTCCAGCGCATCGCCGAGATCCAGTCGTACAACATCTCGGCACAGGCAAAGAATCGGGAGATCAACCGCGTCTTCGACCAGTGGCTCGCGACGCTGCCGACAGCCGAACGGGAACGCGTTCGGGAGGAGTTCCGCCGGCAGTTCGACCAGTACCGCGCCGACAGACAACGCAACACGACGACGACCGGCATCGTCCGGGTCGCCGTCGACGAGGGTGACCTCGCCGTCGAGGCGACCGGTACGGTCCCCGGTCGGCCGCTGAACCAGTTCTCGATGGACCAGCACGACGGGACGCTCCGCATCACGACGACGATCCCGGCAATCGGGAACGCCGATAGCAAGAACGACCTCTACACCCTGGACAGCCAGACGCTGTCCGAGCGCGGATCGGTGACCGATATGGGCGTCACCGAGCGAGTCTACTCCGTCCGCTACGTCGGTGATACCGCCTACGTCGTCACCTTCCGACGTGTCGATCCCTTCCACGTCGTCGACCTCTCGGACCCCGAGAACCCCGAGGAGACCGGCCAGCTCAAACTGCCAGGGTTCTCCTCGTACCTGCATCCCATCGACGACGACCACGTCCTCGGTATCGGCGAGGAGAACGGGAAGGTCAAGACCGTACTGTTCGACGTCTCGGACCCGTCGAACCCGACCATCGACGACCAGGAGATACTTTACGACCACCACTGGTCGGCCATCTCACAGAGTCACCACGCGTTCACTATCGACCGCAAGCACGGCGTGTTCTTCCTCCCGGCGGGCGAGGACGGCATCGTCGTGGACTACACGAACGGGTCGCTATCCAGGACCGAAACGATCCAGACTCACGACAGCGTCTCACGGGCGCGGTACGTCGGTGACTACCTCTACGTGTTCAGCGGTGACGACGTAGTCGTGGTCGACGAACGGACCTGGGACAGAGAGACGACGCTCCGACTGGACGACTGATCAGTTCCGGTTCGACTCCGGCGACTGGCCCTTGCCGTCGGTCGCCCGCGGGTGCTCCTCGCGGTCCTCGCGCTGTTGTTGCCGCAGCGCAGTGCCGGGTTTGGGTCCCCGTGTCCGCTCGTCGTTGCGTTCCTCGTAAGCGATTCCTGCGACGCTGTCCGGGATGGTGAACCAGGCGAGCGCGGCGCCGACTACTGTCGCCCCCACTGTCGCGCCGACGACGAGTGGTAGGTCGGCGCCGCTGTAGAGCGTCACCAGCCCCATCGAGAGGCCGACCAGGAGCGCGAATCCGATCTTCAGATTCCTGACGAACGCCTTGCGGTCGTCGTCGGTGATCGAGGGGCCGACCATCAGTGCCCACCGCGACTCATCAGTAGAACCCCCGTTCGACGTCCTCCTCGATGACGTCCTCGAACTCCTTGTCGAGCAGCTCCTCGGCTTCCTCGAAGGTGTCTGTCAGGTCGTCCATCCCGTCCGGTCTGTCGTGCTGGTCGAACTCCATCGGCCCGTAGGCCGGCGAGTCGACGGCGTCCATGATGTCTTCGAGCATCGCTTTCGGTGTCGTCGGAGCGTCAGCGTGCGTTTCGAGGACGGTCTTGAGCTTCTGAGCCTTCTCCTCGGCCTCGTTCTCGTCGTCGACGCCCTGCTGGACGCCGAACATCCCGCTGCCCTCCTCAGGGAACAGTGGGTCGATGTCGTCGTCGATACGGCGTGCGACCTGTGAGCCGACGCCCTGGACCTCGAAGGGGTTCTTCGCGTAGGTCTTCAACTGGTAGACGCCCGCGTCGGGGTGACCGAAGTAGATGTCCTCGCCGATCCCGTTCGCGCGGTCGCCCCCGACGGCCCGCCAGCCGCCAGGGTCCGCTCGGCTCTCCATCACGTCGTCGAGGATGTCCTCCCAGTCGCGAACGCGCATTGTCGTCTCCACCTTCGGCCTTCCACAGAATGAAGGCATCGGTCCGTGGGACGCGCTCGCGGGGAGCATCGAACCCTTTTCCCGGATCGCAGCGCCAGACGCGGTATGGAGAGCGAAGCGAACGTCCTCGGCGGCGACCTCGCCTGTTGTTCGACCGATCCCGTGACAGGGTTCATGCGAGACGGCTACTGCTACCCGCTGCAACGGGACCCAGGGCGACACGAGATCTGTGCCGTGATGACCGACGAGTTTCTGCAGTACAGCAAGGCACAGGGGAACGACCTGATGACGCCCCGGCCGGACCTGGATTTCCCCGGGCTGGAACCGGGCGACCACTGGTGTGTCTGTGTCCCTCGCTGGATCGAGGCCGAGGAGGCTGGCCACGCGCCGCCCGTCGTCCTCGAAGCGACAAGCGAGGACGTGTTGGCGGACGTCCCGCTTGAAACACTCCGCGAGTACGAGTGGACAGCTGACTGAGACGCCGACCTGACGGTTCCATTCGGGGCGCCAGTGTCGATCGAGGACCGTTCGTTTCAGAACCCGATAGCTGGGCAGAACGGCTTAAGACGGCTTTCGAGGATCATATGTGGCCTGCACGTCCTGTTATCAATCCCTGAGAACAGCGGGGAAAGTTAAAGCGGTTCTCCGGGAGAGGTATCCATACGCATGACTGAACGGCTGGTAGCGTGGTACAAAGGGCAGATACGTCGCTCGCTCGACTTCGTCGGTGTCGACGACTCGATCGAGCGGAAGGTGCTGGCGGCGGTCGCCATCCAGTTCGGTGTCTCGGTCGGCCAGGCCGTCGTGGCGCTGGCGGTCGACGGCGTGCTCCAGATTCTCCTGGCGGGGGCATTGTTGGTGGGTGCTGGCGTCGCCTTCGCCAACACCGTCTTCATCACCAGAGAGGACCTCGTCGAGCCGATCACGACGCTGGCCGACCGAGTGGACCGGATCGCTCGGGGAGAGGTCGACGTCGTGGTCCCGGAACACGATCAGGACGACGAGGTGGGGGCGCTGGTCGACTCCTTCGGAGCCATGCAGGCACATCTCGATACGGTCTCCCGACAGGCGGACGCCCTGGCCAGCCAGGAGTTCGACGCGGCCGTCCTCGACGAATCCGTCCCGGGTACGTTCGGCGAATCGCTCGACCGAATGGCACAGAACCTGGAGGCGTACACGACCGAACTCCAGGAGATGACCGAGCAACTGGAAGCGCGCTCCGAGCGTCTCAAGGCGCTCGTCGAGGCCTTCGGCGCGGCCGCCGAGCGCGCGAAAGACGGCGACCTGACGGCGACTATCGACATGGACGTGGCCGCACACGACGACGAAGCCGTCCAGGCCGTCGTCGAGAACTACAACGAACTGGTCGGGACGCTTGCCGATACCGTCGCCGAGGTCACCACCTTCGCCGGGTCGGTCTCGGAGGCCAGCAGTCGCGTCAGCGAGAGCATGGCTGAGGTCGATCAGGCCAGCGACGAGATCGCACGCTCGGTCCAGGAGATCTCGGCGGGCGCGACCAAGCAGACCGACCTCCACGACGACGTCGCCAGCGAGATGAACACGCTCTCGGCGACCGTCGAGGAGATCGCGGCGACCGCCGACGACGCAGCCACCACCGCACGGACCGCCGCCGAGCGCGGGCAGCAGGGGCGTGACGAGGTCGCCGACGCCATCGAGGAACTCGATACGCTGGAGGCGCGCATCGACCACATCGCCGACTCGGTCGAAGGTCTGGTCGACCACGTCGAAGAGGTCGACGACATCATCGAAGTCATCTCGGAGGTCGCCGAGGAGACGAACATGCTGGCACTCAACGCCTCTATCGAGGCCGCACGGGCCGACGAATCCGGTGCTGGGTTCGCCGTCGTCGCCGACGAGGTCAAGGCCCTCGCCGAGGAGACCCGCGACTCCGCAGACGACATCTCGGGGCTCATCGAGGAGGTCCAGAACGCCGCACAGCACACCGCGGGCGACGTCAGAGAGATGCACGATCAGGTGACCGACTCCACGAGCACGATCGAGTCGGCGCTCCGTGACTTCGAGGACATCGTCGACGTCGTCGGGGACGTCGACGAGGCGATGCAGGAGATCTCGGACGCGACCGCCGAACAGGCCGAGACCACCCAGGAGGTCGTGACGATGGTCGAGGAGGTCGGCTCCGTCAGCGAGGGGACGAGCGAGGAGGCCGAGAGCGTGGCAGCCGCGACCGAGGAACAGACCGCGACGATCACCGAGATCACCGGCGATATCGACGGCGTCGCTGACCGGACCGACGAACTGATGGACCTGCTCTCGACGTTCGAACTCGAAGCGGGCACGACGGTGGACAAGCAGACCAGTCGGACGGCGATAGCCGACGGCGGGCGCTGACTGCTCACGAGCGTCGGCTCGACCCACGGCACCGACAGGGTTTTTCCGGGGCCACTCCTGACACTGCCTGTGCAACTCCGCGGTGTCGTCGTCGAGGTCGCCGACCCGAAGACCGTCTCCACACAGTACGGCGAGAGCGAACTCTGCGAGGTGACGGTCCGGCCCGAACGGGGCGCCGGCGACCCGACGACCGTGACTCTCTGGGGAAAGTGGACCGAGACCGGGGACTACCTCGAACCGGGGGTGGAACTGGCGGTCTACGATGCCGACGAGAAACAGTACCAGGGCGAGACCCAGTACTCCGTCGGCGGCGACGGAAGCGTCGTCGTCGAACCGGACATCCTCGTCGACGTGACCGACGTCCGGGCCTGGGTCCAGTGTCCTCGGATGTACTACCTCCGGAAGCTCGACGGGGCGGACCTGGCCTACCCCCTGGTGAAGGGGACCGTCGTCCACGAGGTGTTCGGCGACCTGCTCCGTGGCCGCGACCTCGACGACGCCATCGAAGACCAGGTGGAGGCTGCCGGCCTCGACATCGGTCTGCTGGGCCGGGCGGCCGACGAGGTGGCGGGTGACGTCCGAGACCACGCGGCCGCTATCGAGGGGTGGCTGAACCAGGGGACGCTGACCGAAGAGGACGAGTGGCGCTCCGAGATGACGCTCATCTCCGAGCGCTACGGGCTGAAGGGACGCGCCGACGCGGTCCGGCGCGGGATGCCGGTCGAACTGAAGACCGGCAAGAACACCAAGCGCGAACCGCGCTTTCAGGACAAGATCCAGGCGACCGCCTACGCGCTGATGCTGGGCGAGCGGGCGGCCAGCACGCTGGCGGCCAGCGACGTGATGGCCGACGGTGGCGCGACGAGTCCGCTGGAGGCGGCCCCGGATACGGGGACGCTGCTGTACACGAAGAACGCTGCCGTCGACCGAAACGAGGAGAGCGGCGACCTCTCGCCGGCCAAGGAGTTCTCTCTCGGATCCGGCCTGCTGAAGTACGTAATTCGGACCCGCAACGAGATTGCAGCGATGGAGCACGACAGCTCCGTGCCGACGGGCTACGAGGGAAACGCCAAGTGCGAGTACTGTTTCGAGCAGGACACCTGCATGGCGGTCTCGGGCCGCCTCGATCAGGAGTCCAAAGCCGGCCAGGTCGGTGTCGCCATCCCCGAGGAAGAACAGGACTACTTCGAACGGTTCTACGAGGCGATCGAGGCCGAGCGGCGGGCCGTCCACCGCGAGTACGCCAAACTCTGGGAACAGAGCCCGCAGGAACGGGCCGACGACGACCGCGCCCTGGTCGACCTGGAGCCGCTGGACCGCCGGGAACTCGACGGCGGGCGCTGGGAACTGCGCGCCCGCGGGACCGGTGCCGTCTCGAAGATCCGCGAGGGCGATCTGGTGCTGGCAAGCGACGGCCATCCGATCACCGGCGACGCCGAACTGGCGCGTGTCGAGCGTATCGGTGGCGCCGACGGAGACAGTGCGGACGGGGCGGACACCAGCGGCCGCGAGATCGTCGTCACTGCCGACGAACCCCTCTCGCTGCGCCGCCTGGACGTCTACCCCTCCGAGTTGACGACCGATCGCCTCCAGAACGCGCTCCACGACGCGCTGTTGACCCAGTCGCCCGAGCAGAAGGACGTCCTGTTCGGCCGTCGCGACCCGGCGTTCGACGAGCCAGCCGAGACGTTCATCGACAACAACGAGGGCCAGGACGCGGCGGTCAGCAGGGCCGTCGGCGCCGAGGATTTCGCACTCGTCCACGGGCCGCCGGGAACCGGCAAGACCTACACGCTCGCCCGGATGGTCCGCGCGCTCGTCGAACGCGGCGACCGGGTCCTGCTGTCTGCGTTCACCAACCGTGCCGTCGACAACGCCATCGAGGCCCTGGAGGAGCAGGGTTTCACCGACATCGTCCGGGTCGGCACCGAGAGCGGCGTCCGCGAGGACATGCAGAAATACCGCCTCGAACAGTCGGGCGACCCCGACGAGTGTGCCAGTCGGCTCCAGACCGCCCAGGTCGTCGCCGCGACGACCGCGACCTGCGGCGGGACCGCGATGCAGAGCCAGTCGTTCGACACCGTCGTCGTCGACGAGGCCGGCCAGTTGACCGAACCGGGGACGCTCGCCGCGACGACGCTCGGCGACCGGTTCGTCCTCGTCGGCGACCACCAGCAACTCCCGCCGGTCGTCCAGTCCGAGGACGAGACGCTCTCGCAGTCGCTGTTCGAGCGCCTCATCGAGGCCCACCCCGAGGCCGGCATCCTGCTGGACCGCCAGTACCGGATGGCCCAGCACATCCAGGCGTTCGCCTCCCGTGAGTTCTACGGCGGGCAGTTGCGCCCGGCCAGCGGCGCGGTCGCGGCCCAGCGTATCGACGACCTCGACGGGGTGACCGTGGACGCGCTGCCCGAGCACCTACGTGAGCGAGTGTCTTTCGTCGACCCCGACGGTTCGCGCACCGGGAACACGAACCCCACGGAGGCCGACGCCGTCGCCGAGGTCGTCGCCGCCTATCGTGACGCAGGAGTGCCGGCCGACGACGTCGGTGTCATCGCACCCTTCCGCGCGCAAGTGGCCGAACTGAACCGCCGGCTCGCCGACGTGACCGTCGACACCGTCGACCGGTTCCAGGGCTCCAGTAAGGCGGTCATCGTCGTCTCGTTCGTCGCCACCGGGAGCCTGGACGGGCCGCTGTTCGAGGACTATCGCCGGATCAACGTCGCGCTCACACGGGCGAAGAAGGCCCTCGTCCTCGTCGGCGACGCCGGCGCGCTGGCGACCGACGACGTCTACGGTCGGATGGTCGAGTGGGCGCAGGGCTGAGTCCGGCGTGTGGATTTATGCCTCGGCGGCCGTAGGGTGGCTGTATGGCCGGGTCGACGGACGTGGCAGCCGAGCACGCCGATTCTGACGAGCACGACCACGCGGAGCACGAACACCGGAGTCGCTGGCCGCTGATCGCCGCGGGCGGGGCGGCCGCACTCTACTTCGGCGCCGGCTTCTTCTTCGTCGGTCGGAATCTGTTGCCGACGATACTCCCCACTGTCCTCGCTGCAGTCGGCGCCGTCGGACTCGTCGTCGGCCTCGCTGGCTGGGCCAACGAGGCGTTCATCGCGGACTACCGGGCCAGTCACGGCGCCGATCAAGGGATCTATACAGGCGGGATGATCATGTTCTTGGTCTCGGACGTCGCCACGTTCTCGGCGGGGTTCGTCTACTACGCGTTCATCCGGGGCGGCGCGTGGCCACCCGAGCACCTCCCACCGTTGCTCGGCTCGCTGGTCGTCGTCAACACCGTCCTCCTGCTGGCGAGTAGCGTCACCATCCACTACGCCCACCACGCGCTCGTCCACGGCAACCGTCAGCGGTTCCTGGGTCTACTGGGCGTGACACTGGTACTCGGCCTGGTCTTCCTCGGCGGGCAGGTCCTGGAGTACTACGAGTTCGTCGTCGGGGAAGGATTCACCCTCTCCAGCGGCGTCTTCGCCAGTGCCTTCTTCGGTCTGACGGGTCTGCACGGCCTCCACGTCGCGCTCGGGGCGGTGCTCATCGGCATCACGTTCGGTCGGGCGCTGCGGGGTCACTACTCGCCCGAGCGCGACACCGCGGTCAGGACGGCATCGCTGTACTGGCACTTCGTCGACGCCGTCTGGATCTTCCTGGTGCTGGTGGTCTACGTCGGCGCCGCGGTCTGAGTGGTCATTCGCCAGGGCTCGCCGATCGCTCCAGTTCGACGAGCTTGCGGTACATCGGCGGCGTGAGGATGCCGATCAGGCCCAGCCCAATCGCGAACAGTCCCAGCGGGAACTGCAACGACGCTGCCTGGAAACAGGGGTTCTCCGAGACGACGGTGACGTAGTGGCGCTCGCCTTGGTAGGTGACGAGACTCCCGTTCCGGAAGGCCGGGCCGTTCGGGAACGGCCCCTCGACGTGGGCCTCACCGCGTGCGTCCGCCAGCCCCTCGCGGAACGCTGCCTGTTCGGCCGCCGAGAGGTCCGCGAACTGGAAGCGCGCGACCTGTGGCTGCCGGTCGGCGAACCGCTCGCGGGTCTCCTCGGGACCCTCGACGGCGATTGTCGGCTCGCCACAGCCACCGATCTGGTCCTGGACCATGGCGTAGCCGCCGGGGACGGCACCGCCAATCCCGACCGCGACCAGCAGGACCCCCAGGAACGGTGCGACGTACGTGAACAGCACCGAGTCCTCGTCGGTCGCGTCGCTCATCGGTTCATCCCTCCGCCTCGCGCTGTCGCCGGCGGCGTGCTTGCAGGAACTGGAACGTGACCGTCAGTCCGAGGCCGTAGGCCCAGTGGGCCACGAGGACGAAGCCGAGATAGCCCAACAGCGAGAGCCCCTGCTGACCGGTGTAGAAGGCGATGGCGAATCCGGTCGAGATCAGCGTCGCGAACACGGTCCCGGTCTCGAAGAGGTAGCGCCCTGGGAGGTACTCCTGAAAGGCCAGGAACAGCAGCGGCCAGGTGACCGTCCCACCGACGAGGAACAGCGCGGCGCCGAAGATCGGGTCGGCCGGCAGGCCGACCAGTTCGGCGATCTCGCCGAACGAGACCGGGTCCAGCACGTCGACGACGATGGCCGTGCCGAGGCCGCCGGCCATCAGGATGGTCCCGACGAACCCGCCGGCGGCGGCTGCCGAGGCGTTCCGGTAGACGTTCTCTGCGACGGTACCGACCCCGCCCAGCAGCCCCATCGGCTCCAGTTCCGGCGCGTACGAGCGACGGGTCTCGTCGGGCGTGGCCGGGTCGAGGTCGTACTTCTCGATCATCCGTTCCTCGAACCACTGCCACTCCTTGGTGAACTGGTTGGTGGCCTTCAGTTCCCAGGGGTCGGTCGTCTGGACGACGTCGCCACGCCAGTACGAGACCAGCATGTTGTAGAGCCACAGTAGCGCGCTCAGCCCGATGACATACGCGCCGACGGTGGCGATCTGCTGGGCCAACTGGTACTCGGGCGGATAGATGGCCTGCCGGCGCGGGAGCCCCACGCCGCCGATGACCAGCAGGGTCATGAACGTCACCACGGAACCGAAGATAAGCAACACCGACTGGAACTTCGCCATGCGCGTGTCGTACCACCGACCGGTGATCAGCGGATACCAGTAGTAGCTCGCCGCGATCATCATGAACGGGATGATGCCGACGACGATGAGGTGGAAGTGACCGACGACGTAGTAGGTGCCGTGGTAGAGGACGTCGATGGGGATGACCGCGAGGAAGACGCCCGTGACGCCGCCGACGATGAACGTCCCGATGCTCCCGGCACAGAGGATAAAGGGCGCCGACAGCTGGATGTCGCCGTCCCACATCGTCGTGATCCAGTTGAACACCTTGATCGCGCTCGGGACGGCGATGGCGATGGAGATGGCCATGAACGACGCCTTCAGGCGCGGGTCGACGCTCGTCGTGAACATGTGGTGGGCCCAGACGCCGAACGAGAGCACCGCCAGCCCCAGCGTCGAGTAGACGATGAACTGGTAGCCGAACAGTTTCCGGCCGACGAACTTCGGCAGGATGGTGCTCATCAGCCCCGTCGCCGGGAGGAACAGGATGTACACCTCGGGATGGCCCCAGAACCAGAACAGGTGCTGCCAGAGGATGGCACCACCACCTTCCGTCGCGAAGAAGGTCGTCGACAGGTTCCGGTCCAGGATGAGCATCACCAGTGCACTGCCCAGCAGCGGGAACGCGAACAGCGCGATGCCGCTCGTGACCAGCATGTTCCACGAGAAGATGTCCAGATTCGCCCACGTGACGTCCTCCGAGCGCTCGTAGACGATGGTGACGATGAAGTTGATGGCACCGACCGTCGTGGCGATGCCGCTCAGATGCAGCCCCAGCAAGAGGAGGTCGATCTGCGGGTTCGGTTGCTGGACGGAGAGCGGGGCGTACAGCGTCCACCCGATGCTGACCTCGCGGACGGTGAGGAAGAACCGGATGGATTCCTCGGGGAGAAATAGGTTCAGCACCTGCCCGCCGACCTGGACGAGCAAGCCCATGCGGGCCATCAGGAGCGCGGGCGGCAGGAGCCAGAAGCCGATGGCGTTGACGCGGGGGAACGCCATATCGTCGGCGCCGATCAGCAACGGCAGGACGTAGTTCCCGACGCCGAAGAACACCGGCAGCACGAAGAAGATGAGCATCGTGAGCCCGTGCGTGGTAAAGAGGGCGTTGTACGTCTCCGGCGTCCAGATGTCGGCCGGCGGCGTCAGCAGTTCCGTCCGCAACATCATCGCGTCGACACCGCCCCAGAGGCCGGCGACGGTACCGAAGGCGATGTACAGCAAGCCGATATCGCGGTGGTTCGTCGTCGTCAGCCAGCGGTAGGCCTCCGACTGGAGGCGACCGATCTCGAACTCGATCTCCTCGCGGGTAGTGTAGCCGCCGTCGCTCTCCGGGCGGGCGGCGTGGCGAGCGCGAAACCAGACGAGCGCGATGGTGAGCGCGAGGACGGCGAGTGCCGACCCCTCGACGATGGCCCGGTTCATCGTCGTCCGAGAGCGATTCCGGCGATGATCGGCACCGATACGACCGAGGCAGGCATTACCATACGCTGACGCTCGCTCTCACATAAAACTACGCGACGGCAGGTGGCTCCCACGGTGTAGCGAGGGGGTCGACTGCCCAACCTATATGTCACCGCCGACAGAAGGCTGTGGTAATGCGTCGCAGTCGTTGGCTGGGCTGGCTCTGTCTGGTGGTCGCTGGAGTGTGTCTGTTCTCGACCCCCGCGGCGGCCCAGTCGCTCAACCGGGCCGCTATCGACGACCTGAACGAGCAGTTGCTCTACGTGGCGCTCCCGTTGACGCTGTTCGTCGAGTTGACGCTCGTCTACGCCATCTACCGGTTCAGGAACAACGACTCGCCGCGCCCGACCATCGACGACCCGGCCCTGGAGATCACCTGGACCGCCGCGACCGGTGCCATCCTCGTCTTCGTCGGCATCTCGGCGTTCTTCGTCATGTCGAACCCCTACATCACCCCGGCGGCCGGCGCGGCCGACTCGCCGGCGACCGACGCCGACGTCGAGATCGAGGTCCTGGCTTACCAGTGGGGCTGGGAGTTCCACTATCCCGAGGCCAACGTCACCACGCAGGAACGCCTGGTCCTGCCCGTCGACGCGGACGTCAGGTTGACGATGACCTCGACGGACGTCATCCACTCTATCTACATCCCGGACATGGGTGTCAAGCAGGACATCTACCCCCAACAGGAGAGTGTCGCACTGACCAACGCCACCGAGACCGGGCGCCACCGGCTCTACTGCGCCGAACTCTGTGGGTCGGGCCACTCGAAGATGCACGCGACGGTCGTCGTCCGGAACGAGAGCGGCTACCAGGCGTTCCTCGACAACCAGTCGAGCGCGGCGACGGCGTCGGGCTGACGGCTCCGACATGTATTCCTCGCTGTGCTGCCAACGACCGGCCAGTGACAGTGACGCTTCCGCTCGGTGACGGCGCGCTCGACGTGTCGTTGCCCGACTGTGACGTGACGGTCTGTGAACCGCCAGGCGGCGAGCCAGTGGACCCGGCGACGGCTGCCGAGGCTGCACTCTCGGACCCGCACGGCCTCGCGCTCGAACAGGTCGTCGACCCGGACGACACCGTCGCCATCGTCGTCACCGATGTCACCCGCGCGACGCCGGACGACGTGTTGCTCGACGCCCTCCTCGAACGGCTCGAATCGGCCGGCGTCGCCCGCGAACAGGTCAGTATCGTCGTGGGGCTGGGACTCCACCGGCCGATGACCGACGCCGAACTCGCCGACGCGCTCGGCGACCACGCCGCTCGGGCGGTGAACCACGACCCCGAGGAGACCGTACGAGTCGGTGAGGTGGACGGCGTCGACATCGAGATCCACGAGACGGTCGCCGCGGCCGACCGCGTCCTCGCGACGGGGATGGTCGAGCCACACCAGTACGCCGGCTTCTCCGGCGGCGCGAAGACGGCCGTGATCGGCGCTGGCGGGGAGGCACAGATCGCCTACACCCACGGGCCGGAACTCCTGGGCCAGGACGGCGTCCGCCTGGGTCGGGTCGCCGACAACCCCTTCCGGTCGTTCCTCGACCGCGCGGGCGACGTCGTGGGGCTGGACTTCTGCCTGAACGTCACGCACGGCCCGTCGGGAATCCTCGACGCTGCGGCGGGGGACCCACGAGCGGTCGTCGACGCCCTCGCAGCGAGCGCGCGAGAGGCACTGTCGGTCACCGTCGACGGCCGCTACGACGCCGTCGTTGCCGGCGTGGGCGCACCGAAGGACGCGAACCTCTACCAGGCGACGCGGGCGGCGACCTACGTCGCACTGGGCGACTACGATCCGTTGAAACCCGATGGCCGGATCGTCGTACCGGCGACACTCCCCGAAGGTGCCGGCGACGGGACGGGAGAACGGCGGTTCCACGAGTGGCTCTCGTCGGCCGACAGCGCCGCTGCGCTGTACGCGGAGATGGCAGACGGGTACGAGCCAGGCGCCCAGCGAGCGTTCGTCGTCGCGCGGGTCCTCCGCGAGTACGACCTCTGGGTGACAAACAGCGACCATCCCGAGGTCGCCGAGGAGTGTCTGATGCACGCGGCCGAGGACGTCACGGACGCGATCGACCCCGGAAGCGACGTGCTGGTCGTTCCCGACGCACTGGATACACTACTCGTCGGCTGATTCGCCGGCCGGAGCGGGCGGGTCGCCGTCGTGTGTCGGGCCTCTGTCCGCTCGGCGGCGGGCACGCTGTTCGAGCAGGTCGGTGTAGAGCCGGTCCCTGAGCGTCTCACGGAGTCGGACGGCCGTCCCCTCGTCGACGTCGTAGGCCCTGGCGTCCCCGCCGAGGATGCTCGCCGTACTGGCGGTGTCGGCACTCAGCGTCGCCAGCCGGCGTCGTCGCTGGAACGGCGTCCGACTGACGAGGATCGTCTGCATCCGGTAGTACGGGACCACCCGCGTCGTCTCACGCCAGAAGCCCGAGCGCGTCGCGACGACCTCGTCCCCGAGCGCGTAGCCGCGATGGCGCCACCGGTAGTGTGCCGCGACCGGCGCGAGTACGAACAGCCCGAGCAGCGCCCACCAGGTGCCGGATTCCAGGAGGAACCGATCGACCCCGTAGCCGACGGCCGTGAGCACCGCGGCGACGATCCCGAACCGGACGGCGTAGCGGCGTCTGGCTCGCTTCGGGGGTTGTTCGAACGAGAGCTCCCCGAACGGCTCGATGTCCCGCGCGAGGTCGTAGACCGCCTCGCGCCGTGCCATCGGGACCGCCACTCCCTGTGTCGATCCCTGTGACCCGCCGGCGTAGCCGGCCGTCTCCACCGTCAGCGTCGCGTAGCCGAACCGGCGCATGAGGACGTTCTCCTGGACGGTCACCGTCTGGACCTTCGCCAGCGGGATGGTCCCGCTGTACCGACGGATCAGTCCCCGCTCGTACTGGAGGTCGTCACCGTCGCGGGTGAGTCGGAAGCCGTAGTACTCCAGCACGGTCAGGACGACGCTGACCACCAGTGCGACCAGCACGAACTGGACGAGTGTCAGCACCGCCAGTGCGACCAGTCGGGGGACGGCCGCGTCCCTGAAGACCGGCACACCGACTCGTTCGCCGACGCCGACGAACCGGACGTTGAACCGGAGGACGGCGAACACGAGGTCCTGTCCCAGCGGAAGGCCGACCAGTGTCAGGACGGGGGCTGCCGGCCGGACCGAGACAAGCGCGTACGTTATCAGGTCCCGCGGCCCGAACGCGAACAGTTCGGTTGGGGCAGCGTCGGCAATCCCCTCCCGCTCGGGCCCAGTTGCGGCGTCCACGCCGGCCTGCGCCGCGGCCGATTCCGGTTCCGCCTCCCGGTCGTGTTGTCGGACCAGTCGTCGGAGCCGTTCGGCCTCGTCCATCTCGACAGCATTCAGTGTCGCCTCGGTCGTGCTCCCACCGGCGGTCTCGAAGGCCACGACGGCAAGCCCCAGGACGCGGTTCAGGACCCCCTGACGGATGTCGACGTTCTGGATGCGACCGAGCGGAATCTCGCGGGACTGTCGCGCGAACACGCCAGAGTCGACGGCGAGCGTGCCGTCGCTGATCTCGTAGCGAAAGCGGAGATAGCGGGCGGCGGCGTAGCCACCGAACAGTGCCGCGCCGGCGAACGAGAACCCGCCGATAGAGACGAGTGGGAGCGACCCCATCCCGGCGAGGGCGGTCCCGAGGAAGAAGCCGAGGAACGCTCCCTGGAACACCGCCTGGGTGACGCTGATGATACCACTGGTTGGGTGGAGCCGTCTCATACTGCGTCGGTCGCCTCGCTCTCGATGGCCAGGTCACGCAGTCGCTCGCGCAGTTCCGTCGCCCGCGCTGGCCGGAGTCCGGGGATCGTGATATCCGCGCCACGTGAGCCGGCGGTGTATACCACGACGCTCGCGAGCCCGATAGACCGCTCGACCGGGCCGCGGGTGGTGTCGACGTGCTGGACCCGGACGTACGGGACGGTTGTATCCGTCCGTGTCAGGACGCCGCGAACGAGGAAGAGCGCGTCGTCCTGCAGCGCGAACTGCCAGATGCGGTGCGCGAGAACCGCGTGGACCACGCCGAGTCCCACGACGACGACCCAGCCGCCGACGAGCAGTGCGGGCGGTACCGGCACCACGAACCGGTCGACGGCTAGACCGATGCCTGCGAGTATCGAGGCCAGGAGGAGCGTCCGGCCCGCCCACAGCCAGCGTACCCGCGGGTGCAGGGATTCCATACACCACCTGTCACACGGCGGGCGGATTATACTGTTGGACGGCGGAACGGATGTACAGATAGGCGACAGGAACGGGGAGGCGGATCGAGTCCCAGGGGTTCACTGGTCCTGTTTCACCGTGATGACGGGCACCGGTGCCGAGCGGACGGTCTTCTCGGCGACGCTGCCGAGCAAGATCCGGTCGGTCCCACGATTCCCCCGCGTCCCCATGACGACGGCGTCGATGCCGGTGGTCTCGATAGTGTCGAGGATGGTCTGGACCGGACTCCCGTGTTCGACGTGTTGAACGGTGTCCGTGACACCGTGTGTGTCTGCCTTCGACACGATCTCCTCGACTGCATCCGTGGCGTCCTGCTCGCGCCCTTCCCTGGTCACGCTCGACCGGACGTCGACACCGAGGGACAACTCGTCCACGACCGACAGCACGTGCACGGTCGCATCGAGGGCCGCTGCGAGGGCGAGACCGTGCTCCGCTGCGTGGACGGCACCGGCGCTCCCGTCCGTCGGAAGCAGGATGTTCTCGTAGGGGAACCGCAGTTGCTCGTCGGGGCGCATCCGTGCGGTCAGGACAGGCACGGACGCCAGGCGGACGACCTTCTCGGTGATACTCCCGAGGAGGTACCGCGACACGCCCTCCCGGCCGTGGGTCGGCATCACGATCAGGTCCTGGTCGTATCGCTCGGCATACTCGACGATCGTCGGCGCGGGATTCCCCTGGACGACATCCGACTCGGCGTCCACGCCGAGCGTGCGCAGTGTCTCCGTGGCCTCCTCGACGATTGATTCGCCCTTCCGGGCGAGCGCGTCGACGACCTCCGTCTCGACGACGGTGACGCTATCGCGCGCCGTATCCGCCACGAAGAGGACGTGGATAGTCGCGTCGGCCCAGTGAGCGAACTCGGCGGCGTGATGCAGTGCCGCTGCCGCCCCGTCGCTGCCGTCGTACGGGAGGAGAATGTCGTCGTACATACGGGCCCCTACGCGGATCACGTTCAAGTGATTTGTCTCCCGAGCGGTCGGTCGACGGTATTGTTGGATCGAAATTGGAAGAGTCTCGGAAGCGACTCTTCCCATAGTCGGCCCGAATCTCGAAAAAATCCCTTTTAGGTGGCTCTCGCCGGTCCAGACGCAATGAACAGTGACCGACGCACCTTCCTGACGGCGCTGGCGAGTGCGGGGGCGACCCTGACGCTGGCTGGCTGTAGTGGTACTGGTAGCGATGACAGTTCCGGAAGCGGCGGGACCATGACCGAGGGCGAAGCGATGACCGAGAACGAAGCGATGACCGAGGGCGAAGCAATGACCGAGGCAGAGATGATGGACGCGGAGCTGAGTGTGACCGACCCGGAAGAGGCACCCAGGGCCTCGATCGATCGGTTCAGTGACGCGGCTGGGACGCTATTCCGCCGAAGTAACAACGACGCGCTCCCCGGATCGGACGAGCCCATCGACTTCGACGATAACTTCCTCACTCAGGGGTACGGCCCCGACGGCGACGTCATCCAGTACTACAATTTCGACGTCATGCCCACCACGCCGGCACCCATCTACGCACTGTTCTACGAGAACGGCGACCCCGTCGAAGACCAGCTCAACGTCATCGACGTCCTCCCTGGTGACGATGGCTACAACGACTTCTGGCACGTCCACAAGGTGACCGTACCCGACGACTACGAGGCCAACTCGGCAAGTAGCCTCGCAGATATCCAGAACGCGGGGTTCGAAATCACGGAAACCGACGTGATCAAGAACTGCCCGGTCGTGCCGGCTGGCTCGACCGCGTCCCGACGACACAGCAACGACGCGAGTCCGACCGGAACGGTCGAGGGCTGGTACGATGGCGAGGTCGTGGAGTATTTCCTGTTCGAAGAGAAGTCCCTCACCGCACAGAGTGGCTCCGTCCCCCTGTCGCCCATCTACGTCAGCTTCAACACCAACCCTGGGCAGGACGGAGGCGGTCCGCCGTCGGGCTTCATGACCGAGGAAGGCAGCGTGCAGACCCACAACGTGGCGGCGACGACGCCGAGTGACGACAGCTACTCGCCGCTATGGCTCGTCAACATCTACGACAACGCCGACTTCGACAGCGTCGATGGCCTCGACAGCGCCGAATCGGCCGACATCCTCGCCTCCGGTGGGGCGATGGTAAACTGTCCGACGGTGTCCGAACAGTAGAGGCGTGAACAGTACTGGTCGCCGCTCTCTCGCTGACGCTTTGGACCCTCTGCACGTGACTTCGGTCCTGTTTCGGCCGAGTGGAGTCAGACCCGTTCGTTGACCTGGGTCGCGACACGCTCGCCCGGCCGTCGTAGGTGGCCGCTCTCGACCTCGTAGACGTACCCGGTCACCGTCACCGAATCCGGGATGAGGTCGTGCTCGCGGAGGTACTCGACCTGTCGGGTACAGGCCTCGTCGATGTCGTCGGTCATGCGCACCCAGTCAGCGATCGATGCGTCGCCGATGTTCAGTTCCGGCAGGGACGGGTCCAGCGGGACGTCGTCGAGATCACCGCCGGTGGCCGTCTCCAGTCCGTCGACGACGGCCTCGTCGGACGCGCTCATCATCCCACAGTCGGTGTGGTTGACGACGATGATCTCCGTGGTGTCGAAGAACTGTGTCGTCAGCGCCGCCGAACGGATCACGTCGTCGGTGATCTTCCCGCCGGCGTTACGGAAGATCTGCGCGTCGCCCAGTTCGATGCCGAGTGCGTCCTCGACCGGGATGCGTTCGTCCATGCAGGCGACGACCAGCAGTTGCTTGTCCGTCGGGATACCCTTCCGTCGTCGTCTGGCCCAGTCGTCGCGCATCTCGACGTCGTGCTCGATCGTCTCGTGTACCTTCCCTGCCTCCGGTTCCGGTCGCTCCTCGCCGTGTCTGTGGTGTGTCATCCCGCACCACTTCGTTCGTAGCGACTGTCGTTCTAGTCTTTCAGGTAACACGTACCGGCGTCTGTGACGCCGTCTAGTCGTCGGTCGCCACCGCTTCGTCACCCTCGATCTCGTCGAGAACGCGCTCGTGGAACTCCTGGAGGACGGCCGACTCGTCCTCGGCCAGGACGACGTCGCTTGCCATCAGCGTCGCCAGGCCGAACGCGCGCGGCGTCGGTGAGTCGACCCGCGTCGCGACCACGTCGATAGCACCCCTGTCGATATCCGTCAGGACCGCTTCGATGGCCGCGACGTTGAGTTTGTCCTGGAGGATCTCCCGGTAGGTCTCCTCGACGACGGCGAACTCGCCGAGGTCCTGGGCGAAACTCAACAGCATCTCGGCGGAGACCTGCTGTTCGCTGGCGGACTTCTCGTAACCCTTGTACCGCTTGAGGATCATCAGCGACCGGGTCGCGTTGATGCGGAAGTACCGCTGGAGCAGGTCGGTCCCGTCGAGGCTAGCCCGCAGGTCCGTGCGAACCTTCGTCGGATCGATATCCTGAATCAGGCTCTGGATGTCCACCTTCCGGTTCAGCGGCATCGAGAGGGTGAACCCGTGGTCGGCGACGGCGACCTGGACGTTGGCGTTGGCGGCCTGGGCGACGTGGTGGGCCAGTAGACGGGAGAACCCGTCGTTGAACCGCCGGCCGTAGTTCGAGTGCACGTAGAAGCGCCGTTCGTACTCGTTCTTGTCGAGTTCCTCCTCGACGACGAGTCGCTCGTCGGTGGCGACGCTCTCGGCCCCCGCGTAGGCCACCTGTTCGCGGAACATCCGGGCGATAGCGCGGACGCTGTTCTCGTCGAGGGGATACTCCCGGAGCCAGTTCCGAATCTCGGGCATCCCGCCCCGTTCCAGTTTCGCGAGCAGTTCCCGCTGGAAGGTCAGTATCTCCCGACCGAGGTCGTAGGATAGCGGGAGCCGTTCGGAGAACCACGAGGGGACCGTCGGCCGCGCCGCCGTCGGGTCGACGTACACCTTCGAACCGCGGCGATACCGGTACTCGAAGTTGTCCCCGCCCAGGACGAAGACGTCGCCCTGCTCCAGCGTGTCCAAATACTCCTCGTCGAGCTGGCCGACCCAGCGGTCGTCACTCCTGGTGAACACGTCACACGTGAACGAGTCGGGGATTGTGCCGATGTTGGTCATGTAGATGACCCTGGCCATCCGGCCGCGTTTCCCCACGAGCGACTCGCCGACGTCGTACTCCTCGTAGTGGTACTCGCCGTCCTGCGGGTCGTTGGTGTCCCGCCAGATCTTCGCGTAGACGTTCTTGTCCTCCATCCCGTCGTAGTCGGCGGTGAGATAGCGGCACAGTTGCTCCCACTCCGCGTCGGTGTAGTTCCGGAACGGATAGGCTCGCTGGAGGATCTCTCGCACCTCCCGCTCGGGACGGACGGCGTTGATCGCCATGCCGTAGACGTGCTGTGTCGCGACGTCCTGGGCGTCCTCCGGGATGAACACCCGGTCGACGAACCCCTCGTGGGCCTTCTTGAGCATGACCGCACACTCGACCAGTTCGTCCCTGTCGAGGGCGACGACACGGCCCTCGACGGTCTCGCCGAGCTGGTGGCCCGCGCGACCGATCCGCTGGAGGAGTGCCGCGACGGATTTGGGCGAGCCGACCTGGACGACCAGATCGAGGTGTGGCATGTCGATGCCCAGTTCGAGGCTCGTCGAGGTCGTCACCACGTCGAGGTCGCCCGCCTTGAGCGCGCGCTCTATCTCCTGGCGTTTCTCCTTCGAGAGCGAGCCGTGGTGACAGCCCGAGTTCGACTCGTCGTAGGCGTCGAACCGCTCGCGCAACGTCTGGAGGACTCGCTCTGCCCCAGACCGCGTGTTCGTGAACACCAGCGTGTTCGTGTGTGACTGGATGTGGTCGTGGAGCTGTCTGTAGAACCGTTCGGTGACCCTCTCCTGTGGCGTGTTGATGAGGTCGTCGGCCGGGCAGGACAGTTCCACGTCGAAATCCCGCGCGAAGCGGGTGTCGACGATCTCGTAGTCGCGGGGCTCGTAGTCGCCGGACTCCGGGTCGCGCTCACAGCCCACCAGGAACTCCGCGACCGTATCGAGCGGTTCGACCGTCGCCGAACAGCCGATGCGCGTCGGCGACGTCTCTGCCATCGCTTCCAGTCGCTCCAGGGAGACTGCGAGATGCGTGCCGCGTTTGTTCTCGGCGAGACTGTGGATCTCGTCGACGATGACGTACTCGACGGTCCGCAGTTTCTCCTTGAACTTCGGGGAGTTGAGCAGGATCGCCAGCGTCTCCGGGGTCGTATTGAGGATGTGCGGCGTCGTCTCCAGCATCGCCTGGCGCTCGCTGTCGCTGGTGTCGCCGTGGCGGATGGCGTGGCGCAACTCGACGTCCTCGTCACGGGCGTCGAGTTTCTCGGTGATGTCGGCCAGCGGCACCGAGAGGTTGCGGTGGATGTCGTTTGCCAGTGACTTCAACGGCGAGACGTACAGACAGTAGACCGAGTTCTCCAGGTCGTCTGTGCGGGCCTTCGCGAACAGTTCGTTGATGATGCCGGTAAACGAGGCTAGCGTCTTCCCCGACCCGGTCGGCGCACAGATGAGCGCGTTCTCGCCCCGGTGGATGAGCGGGACGGCGTCCTTCTGTGGTGGGGTGAAGAAGCCGCCGTTGCCGGGGACGAACTCGCCGAACTGGTCGACCCACCACTCCTGGACGACCGGGTCGAGCAGTTCCAGAACGTCGGCGTCGTCGATGGCGACCGTCTCGGCGTCGAACGACGGATCTGTCGCTGCCAGCCGCTCGCGTCCTCCCATTACCCGAGGGTAGGACTGGGGAAAGAAGTGGGTTCCGGCGACGACCCCAGGTCCATCGTGACCTCACAGACGGGGCAGCCGATGGATGTCTCTCGCCCTCCGGTTCCGAGGGGCGTAGCGAATTTCTTCCGTTTCGAACCGGGGTGATGAAACGTGGGGCAACGCGGTAGTGTCGTTTTCAGTGTTCGTGTGGTCCCGGCATCGACCGTCGGACGAGTCCAGCTGACCACCCTCTCCAACCGACTGCCTGCTATCGGTCTATCCGGATTGTAGTGTCACCGAGAACGCTGAAATCCTTATCTGAGTCATCACGAGATTCATTACGCTGGAACGTCGTACTCCTCGTATGTCGCTGTTGCCCTCCAGAGGCCCCGACGCCAGTTCGTCCCAGGAAGGGGAACTGGAGATTCGGGGTGTCGACGAGGACGTCTCGGCTGTTCTCGACGCCCTCTCCTCCGATACGGCTCGTGAGATCCTCAACACTGTCTACGACGAGCCGGGGACCCCCTCGGAACTGGCCGACCGGCTCGGGATGTCGATCCAGAAGGTCTCCTACCACCTGGAGAAGCTGGAAGACGAGGAACTGATCACCGTCGCTGGCACGCGCTACTCCGAGAAGGGCCAGGAGATGAAGGTGTACGAACCGCCAGACGACCCACTCGTGCTCTTCGTCGGCACGCGTGAGCGGAAGCGCTCGCTGCGCTCCCTGGTCAAGCGGCTGGTACCGGTCGTCGGACTGCTCACCGCTGCCAGCTTCGTCATCGAGTTGCTACTCGGAAACTTCCCCTTACCGTTCGGGACCGCCGACAGTGGTGGGGCAGAGGAGGGTGCTCCGCAGGCAGGTGGTGACGGTGGTGGCGATGGCGGAGGCGGCGGCGACGTCGTCAGTACCAGCGACCAGGGGGGAGACCCGGACCTCGCAGGGAACGTCACCGTCGAGACAGAGACCCCGACGCCCGCGGCGACGGCCGAGCCGGCGACCACCTCAGGCGGTGGCGATGGCGGTGGCATCAGCATCGCCGAGGCCACGGAGACTGCTACGCCGGCAGAGACAGCGACGCCTGAAGCGACCGGGACGCCGGCGAGTTACCAGCTCGACGCGGCCACCGAGGTCGCTCAGACCGCCGCCTCGGACGGTGGGACGGCACTGACGCTCTCGCCAGGGCTCGCGTTCTTCCTTGGCGGGCTGCTGGTACTGTTCGTCGTCAGCGCCGTCTGGATGTACGACCGTGACGTATGACGCTCAAAAGCCGTTTTGAGCATTGGCCGGGGTTATAACGGTTCCACCTGTATCCCTAATTGCACCGTCGACGGGCGACCCGGTCACGGGCCTGCCCTGACCCACCGGTCCCCGACGACGGCTAGCCGCCACCCCCCATCCGCTGACGTGGCCCCGAATTGGGCCCCACGAGTCCGCCCGGCCCCGCCCTCCACACCCCTCCATCCCCTGATCCCCCTGACCCCCCCCTTTCTTTGTGCTCCCCGCTGGCGTTTCCTCGTCGACGACCACGAATCACTTTCAGGCTGTAGGCTCCCAGTTCCACTATGCAGTTGACGTTCCTGGGAACCGGCAGCGCGATGCCGACCGGCACCCGCGCACAGTCGGGGTACCTTCTCGAAGACGGTACGGACGCATTACTGGTCGACTGTGGCAGCGGTGTCCTGGATGCCCTGGCACGGACTGAACTCGGCTACGAGGGCGTCGACACGGTGTTGCTCACGCACCACCATCTCGATCACGTCAGCGATCTGGCCGTCCTGATGAAAGCCCGGTGGTTGGCTGGCGAGACCGATCTGACCGTCGCTGGACCGCCAGGGACGGCGGCGCTGGTCCGGGATACCCTCGCAGTCCACGACTACATGCAGGATCGCCTCGATCTGACGCTCCGTGACTACGAGCCCGGTTCGTTCGACCTCGCGGGGTTCGCCATCGAGGCCATGGAGGGCCGGCACTCGATGCAGTGTTTCGCCTACCGTCTCACGCCGAGCGACGGCGGCCCCACGGTCGCGCTGAGTGGCGACACCGAAGCGTTCACCGAACTGCTCGAGTTCGCCGACGGTGCCGCACTGCTCGTCCACGACTGTTCGTTCCCGGACGACGTCGACGTCTCGAACCACCCGACACCGACAACCCTCGGGAGTGCTCTCGCAGCGGCGGAGGCCGACCTGGGACGGATCTATCTGACCCATCTCTATCCACACACGGCGGGCCGCCACGAGGAGATGCTCGCGTCGCTGGCCGACCACTACGACGGGGATGTCGAATTCGCCAAGGACGGACTAACGGTCAGCTTCGAGGACAATTAGACGGTTTCGAGGGTGACACGGAACTCCGCGCCGCCGTACGCGCTGTCGGTGACACCGACGCTCCCGCCGTAGGACTCGGTCAGTGCGCGCACGAACCCGAGTCCGAAGCCGCTCCCGTTGCTATCGGGCCCCTTCGCCCCCATCTCGAATATCTCCTCGCGAATCTCGGGGTCGACCCCGCGGCCGTCGTCGGCCACGCAGACGACCACTTCGTCGGGGTTCGGCCGTTCAGCGTACACCTCGACGGACACCTCGCCCTCGTTGTGGACGGCGGCGTTCGAGACGAGGTTCGTGAAGACGGAATCGAGCAACTCCCCGCCGTAGACGCGGTAGTCGAACTCGCTGGGATCGACCTCCACCGAGAGGTTCCCGTGGTTATCACGGGCTTGTGAGACGGTGTCCGAGAGGAGCGCAGCCAGGTCCCGTGGCTCGGGTTCCGCCTGCTGTTCCAGCGTCGAGACCAGGTCACCCACCCGCTCGATGAGGTCGGCGGAGTTACGAGCGGCCCGCTGGATCTTCGCGGCGTGTTCCGCGGTCTGGCCGTCGACCTGTGCCTCGACGGCGTCGGCGAAGCCAGCGATGATCTGCAGGTCGTTGCCCAGATCGTGGCGCAACAACCGGTCGTACAGTTCGATCATCTCCTTGCGTGTCTCCAGGTCCTGTCTGGCACGCTCCAGGCGCTCCCGCGAGCGGATGTTGCTGATGGCAGTCGCCGCATGGGAGGCCAGTATCTCCAGTGGGCGACTGTGAGCGTCGCCGAAGGTGTTCTTCGAGGTCGACCGCGAGACGAGCACGGCCCGTACCTCGCCGGCCATCTGCGCCGGGACGGCCAGCGTCGCAGTCACATCGGAATCTGCGGTCACCCCTGCCGTCGCGCCCGTCTCGACGATCGTCTCCCCCTTCTCCAGGGCTCGCTGTGCCGTCTCGCTCGGTTCGTCACCCGGTGTGTGATGTGGGTTGGTGCTGTGGACCACGCGCAGGTCGCCGTCACGCGCCTCGACGAACGTCGAATAGGACAGATCGAAGAGCAGCGACATCGCTTCGAGGGTCAGAGAGACGACCTCCTCGACGCTCTCGCAGCGATTGAGTGCCTGGCCGTACTTGTTCAGGTCGGCCACCTGCCGTGCGAAATCTGGTTGCTCTTCGAATGACATACTACTGACTCCAGCGGCCGGGTATTATCTGAACGTAGGTAGCAGTATAAAAAACCGTTTCGGGCCATTATCCGAAACGATAGTCGGGGACGGGGTAGGGTCGCTTAGTCGAGTCGGTAGCGTAGCAACGCTGCAATACCGCCCAGGTTCGACAGTTGTTGACCGGGTGCGAACTCGGCCGAGAAGACGGTCACGTCGCCACCCTTCTGTTCGGTGGTCTCGATGAGGTGGTCGATGTCGACGTCCCACTCGCCCTCGTCGGCGCGCTCGGCCCGGAGTCGTTCGTCGAGGACGAGCAGCGTCTCGATGGCGCCGTAGTCCGCGGCCTTCGCTACCTCATCGGGGCCGTAGGCGACCTCGCTCCCCTGGCCGATGCGTTCCATCAGTTCGTCGATGAGTTCGGCCTCCTCTGCGATCCGGGTCTGTTTCTGGACGTCCTCGACGGCACCGCGCTTGAGCACCTCGTGGACCCCGCGGTCGCCGACGCTCGCCGTGTCGACCATCGTGATCTGCTCGGCGATGTCGGGGATCTCTTCGGTGAAGTAGTCCAGCGCGTCCTGCTTCGTGAAGCCGGGGCCGGCGAGGATGTAGGCGTCGACGTCCTGGCGTTTTAGTACGTCGGCCAGTTCGGCGAACAGTTCCGAGCGCGGCCGGGCGTAGTCGCCCTTCCCCGTTGTCGACGTGATCGACGCCCGCTCCTCGGTTCCGTACTGGGCGACAGTGTGGACGTGTGCTTCGCCCTCCTCGACGGTGGCGATGGCGACGTCGGGGTTGTCGGTCGACTCGACTGCCTCCTCCAGTCGGTCGTTCTGGTCCGGTTTCCATCGTTTCTCGATCTCCAGTTCGGTGTGTTCCTCGACGTTGAGCGTGTGGTGAAAGCCCAGTTGGTCCTCCCGCGAGCAGTCGATGATCTCGCCGCCGATCCGGAGGCGGTTTGCGAACTTCGCGAACTCGACGTCGGTGACCTCGATCTTGAGCCACATGTGCTCGCGCTCGCCGCCCGTGTCCCGGAGGTTGTCGTCGTTGCGCTGGATGCGCCGCGTCGTGTCGCCGGAGACGTGGTCGCCTGGCTCGACGATGTACGAGAGGTGCCAGAGGTCGTCGAGCGTCTCGGGGACCACCTCGACGCGCTCGCGACCCTCGCCGGTGGCCTCCCGGCTCTTGATCTGCATGGGAGACCATCCGCCGTAGGGACACAAGTGCCCTGCTATTCAGATCGCGGGCTGGCCGGTGACGGCGTCGTCGCGGTGATCGGCCCGCAGTTCCGTCTCGCGGATCCCTGTCCCGATGGCGTAGGCGCTCGCGACGTTGCCGTAGAACGTGACGAACGGAACGAGCAGGGCACCGATCACCGTCGCAGCGACGAGTCCGCCGACGATCTGTGCGATGAGGCCGATGAGGATCGCGATCAGGACGGCGACGGCGTAGTTCCCGTCGGTGCCGACGGCCCTGAGGGTGCTCGGTGAGAACGCTGCCCCGGCCCGCCCGGTGACTGCGTACGCTGCGACGGCCGCTGGGAGCAAATAGAGTGCGCCCACGAGCAGGACGAGCGTCACGAGGGCGACCAGAAGCGCCAGTAGCAGGCCGCCGACGGCGAGTCCACCACCGCCGCCCGTACCGGGCCCCTCCACGACAGTGACCGGGACGATGAACGACAGCACTGCGAGGGTAACTGCGACTGCCGGGACGAGCGCGTAGACGAGCGAGATCAGAAAGGCGACGAGGCCGTCGACGAGCAGGTCACCCCAGTCGTCGAAGACCGGCGGCACGTCCTCGTCTCCGGCACTGACCCGACGGATCACGCGGACCAGGTACCCGTAGACGAACAGGACCGGGACGAACAGGACCCCCAGGAGGCTCAACGCACCCCCGATGAGGATGGTCTCGACGTGCTGCTCTCCCTGCCATGGATACCGGAGTGCGTCTTCGAGCATGTCTATCAGCCACTGGCCACGGTGTGAGAGCCATTTCGAACCGCCCGGCGGGTCCGCGGTCTGTCAGTGACACGCTGAAGATGGTCTGGCCGAGTCATAAAAGTATGCTAACAAGTATTCGGTTGTGGTGACGATTACAGAACGTATCTTTCAGAACGCTTCGACGGCCGTATCAGGCCATCGGCTGGCCGGCGGGCGTCTCGGGCGATTCCTCGACCGTGGGCATCTCCCGGACGGCGCTGGCGATGGCGTGGGTCCCCGCGACGTTCGCGTAGAAGGTCACGAAGGGGGCCAGCACCGCACCGATGACGACGGCGTTCAGCACGCCGATGACGATACCGCTCAGGAGGCTGATACCGAACGCGACGGCCCAGCCAGTGGCGTAGGTCTTGCTGAAGGCCATCCGGCGGATCTCGCCGACCGAGAACGCCGCGGCCATGCTGTCGGTCCGGACGTAGGCCACGATGGCCGCCGGCAGGACGTAGGCGATCGCGAGCGAGACGACGAAGATCGCGAGGCCCGCGACCAGCGCGATCATGGAAGCGACGAAGCCGCTCCCCGCGCTCCCGTTACCGAGGCCCAGCGACATGACGCCGCCCAGGACCGCGACGATCGCGATGATCGCCGGGATCAGCGAGTAGACGAACCCGATGACCGTCGCCTTCAGGCCGTCGATCGCCAGGTCGCCCCAGTCCTCGAACACCGGCGGTTCCTCGTTCCCGTCCAGCACGGATCGCAGGACCTGCAGGATGTAGCCGACTGCGATGAACAGCGGGACGAGCAGGAAGCTGAAGAACAGCAACACGCCGCCGATCAGGACTGTCTTGAGTACGTCGTCGCTCTCACGTGGATAGTTGAGTGCTTCTTTGAACATTGGGTATCTCCTGTGGACGTCCGCGGCGCTGGCGGGCCGGTGCCACGTCGAGCGTCGACGGAATCTACGATGTATACTACGACCAACAAGTATATCAACGTGCGTGAGACGTGCTACACGGTAGCATGCTACCGGCACGGGGGCCGAAACCGCCCGTCTGCGCTTACTTTTCGACCATCCGACTGCCGCCCGGCGGCAGGAACTCCTGGATGCGGTCGGGGCTGGCGACCTTCCGGACGAACGTCTCGTCGGCGAAGCGGGACTTGAACTCCCGGTAGAGCCGTTTGGCGATGTCGTTCTGGGCGTACTGGCCCGGTTCGACGGTGATGCTGGTCGCCGCCTGCGGGGCGATGGCCGCTGGCGGGCCACCGATAACGCGGGTCTCGTCTTCGCAGGTGATGCCGACGGCGACGCCGACCTCGGTGTCCTCGAAGTACGTCCGGTCCCCGCGGATGGCGAACCCCCCCTTCTCCAGGAACTCACCGCTCTCGGGGGTCTTCGAGACCTGGTCGGGATCGACCATGTAGACGTCGCCGGCGTACTTCCCGTCCTTCCAGACCGAGGAGTACGAGACGGCGAACTGTGCCGCCTGGTCGAGCGAGGACTGCGGGAACTCGACTTCCTTCGCCGGTTCACTCGGGCCGGTGGCCTTGAGGACCGTCACCGGGCCGCCGTGAGCTTGCGCGTGGAAGAACTTGTCTCCCCGTTCGCAGTACTTCTTGACCAACTCTTCGTTGTCGTCGGCGTCACGCCCGCCGATGACCAGATAGCCGTCCGAAGTGTGGAACCATCGGAACTGCTCGTACCACTGCTCGGTACTCCGGATTGGGATCGACGGTTCGGCCAGCCAGTCGGTCGGTTCGTCGTCCTCGTCGTCCTCGCCGCCTTCCTCGGCCTCCTGGTCGGCGGCCTCCCAGTTATCGCGTCGCTCTTCGACCTCCGCCAGGTCCTCCCTGGTGTCCTCGATGGCCGCGAGCGCGCCCTCTTTCTTCTCCTCGATGCGCTTTGCCTCGGTGTACAGGTGGTCGGCGTTCTTCTCGACGCCCATCGTTGTGTCGACAGTGACGCGTGTCCCGTCGACGTCGAGCGTGACCGTCCCCTCGCTGCCGTCGACGCCGACGACCGCCTCGGCCGCGTCGATGCCACGTTCGGCACCCTCCGCGAACGTCGCCTCGATCTCGTCCCAGGCGACGTCGTCCGCGCGGGCGTCCTGAACCGTCGAGATGACGTCGTCGACGAGGTCGTAGCGGGCGTAGAGCAGTTCGGCCTTCTCGCGCTCGGCCTCGGCGTCGGCCTCGAAGTCCTCGATGGCCTCCTCCTGCTGTCTGATGATGTGTTCGTACTTGTTGATCTCCGCCTCGAAGTCCGGTCGCTGGGTCTCGCCACCCTCGACCTCGTCCTCGCGCTCGAAGTTGAAGAAGTAGTCGTCGAGCGCAGCGTTGAACTCCTCGAAGGACTCACTGTACAGCGATTCGTACTCCTCCAGAGGGACCGGCGTGGCGTCGACGCGGTGGCGGTCGTCCCCGTCGCCCTCGTAGTAGACCCGCGGGTCGAGGTTCCCCTCCTGGAGCCGTGTCGCCAGGTCGTCGACGACCTCGTAGAGACGCTCGAACTGCTCGTCGGTGAGGTCCTCGACCGGGACGTTGTACTCGATGCCGGCGCGTGTACATAGCTCCTCGCCGTAGAGCCCGCCGAAGTTCAGTTGTGTCGCCAGTGTCCGGACGAGGTCCGAATCGGAGTCCCGGATGCGGGCGACGAACTGCTTGTAGCTCACCGTCAGCGGATTGAACCGCGCCGACGGGAACTCGTAGGGAGCGCCCGGTGCGACGGTCCGTGACTTCAGTCGCACCGTTTCCAGACAGTCGACGACGTCCCCATGTTCGTCGAGCACGACCACGTTGCCGTCGCCGAACAGTTCCGCGACGATGGTCGTCGAGCCGTCCTCGCGGTCGAACTCCAGTTCGAGGATGCGGTCGAACTCGAACTGCTCGACGCGGACCAGGTCGGCGCCCGACAGGCGGTTCCGCAACATCATCGCGAAGTCCGGCGGCCGTCCGGGGGCGTCGGGGACGTGTTCGGGCGCCGCTGCGTGGGCCCGCATCACGTCGCCGAGTTCGATGATGAACTCCACGCGTCCGCGGTCGAAATCCCGGAGTTTCAGTCTGACCAGATTATCGTCCTCGTAGAGATAGGCCTTGTCGAGTTTCGCGCCGGTGTAGCCGGCGAGTTCGCCCTCCAGCGCCGCGAGGTCGACGCTGGTCATCTCCCGCTTCGTGTCCATGTCCGTGGCTGTCGGCGCCCGCTGAAATGCCTATCGGGACCGCTCTCGTTTGGGATGCCCCCCGCCGTTCATATCGGGCCGCTCGTCACTTCTCGTATGACTCGTCCTATCGTCCTCCTCTCCGTCGCGGTCCTCCTTGCCGGCTGTGGCTCGGGCGGCCCGGCCGGCCCGCCGTCCGGGACTGTGCCCGACATCACGGTCACGCAGGGTGACACCGAGGCCGTCACCATCGACGTGATCGAGGTAACGGGTGTGCGGCTACGGCTCCCGAACGCGTCCGGCGTCTCGCTCGACGTCGGCAACGCGACGGTCGAGCCGTCGCCCGATTCGGTGGCGGAGAGCTACCCGCCCATCTGGCAGTGGGACAGTACCCAGTCGTCGGCCACCGTGACCGTCACCATCCAGGTAGCACCTGACGCTCCGACAGGACGTGTCGCGTACGGTGTCGAACTGTTCGGCACGGAAAGCGCTACAGCGACCGCGACAGGGCATATCACCGTCCAGCAGGCCGATACGATCGACGGGACTCAGTCGTCGTAATCGGCGGCGATCGTCTCGCCGGTCTCCAGGCCGTTGCGGACGGCGGCGTGGAGTCGCGGTTCCGACGCCACCCAGTCCCCCGCGAAGTAGAGGTCGTGGGTCGCCGCGTCGGCCAGGACCTCGCGGTCGACCTGTGCCTCTGGCTGTGCGTACCGCCAGTGCTGGTAGTCCGTCCAGTCGGGATCGGTCAGCCGGTCGTCGTCCAGCAGGTGGGCGGTCCGATCGGCCATCGCCGCCAGCATCCGATCGGGCCGTTCGTCGTAGTTGGCGATGGACCACGGTTCGTTCATCTGGACGAGTAGCAGCGACTCGCCGTCGGGGACGTGTCCCTCTTTGCACTCCTCGCGGGCCACCCAGCCGATGTCGTGGTCCTTGTCGGTGTTGACCGCGCCGTACCACGGCCGGTCGAGTTCGAACGGGTAGTGGAAGATCCCGGAGACCACGGTCCGATAGGGAACCGAGGCGATGGCCTCTCTGAAGCCGCGACAGTCGTCGTGGTCCCACTTTGCCTGCCCGAGCAGGTCCGCCGTCTGTGGGGCTGGGGGTGTGAGCAACACCGCGTCGTACTCGCCGTGGTCGGTTCCGTCCTCGTCGACGACCCGCCAGCCGTCGTCGATGCGGTGGAGCGTCTCGACACGGACGCCGTTGTGGACCGTCGCGTCGGTCGCGTCGAACAGTCGCTTCGCCAGTTGTGTGATGCCCGCCTCGTAGGTCCACTTGTGGTCGTCGGTGTCGCGTCCCTCCTCGATGCCCCCGGTCCGCTCGAAGGCGTAGATCGGCTCGTCGACGTCGACGAGGCCCTCGGTCGGGAGCTGTTCGGTCACCAGATCCGTGACGCGCTCGTCGTCGGCCTTCAGGTAGTTCGCGCCGTACTCGTAGGTACAGTCCTCGTTCCTGCGTGTCGCGGCACGGCCGCAGACGCCGCGGCTCTTCTCGAGGACCGTGACCGCTATCGGCGTGTCTCGAAGTGCGTAGGTCGCCGCGGCACCGGCAGCACCGGCCCCGACGACAGCCAGCGTCCCCGTCATATGGAAACCGAAGGTCGGCCCCAGTAAATAACCTCCCCACCCGGTCAGACCTGTGCGGCCAGCGCTCGCAGTGCCGCACCGCCACCCGTCGTCAACGGGTCACCGTGCCCCATCGCAGCGATATCGAACTCCGGGATGGACGCGGCCAGGCCGGAGACGCTCTCGCGGAGGCGATCCATGTCGTAGGAGTCGCCCCAGAACGGCGTCGTCAGCCCACCTGCCTCGCTCCAGACCAGATCACCGAGGAACGCCGCCGAGGCGGCCTCGTGGTGGTACACCACGTGGCCGGGATTGTGGCCTGGCGTGTGATAGACCGTGAATCCGTCGACCGTCGCGCCGTCTGTGAGTGGTTCGATGTCCAGCTCCGGCAGTGGGAACAGACGCCGGCTCGCGCGGTGGAACAGCCCCTTGTGGTGGAGCCATCCGGGGTCGTCACTGCCGTCCAGCAGCGCCAGGTCGTCGCTTCCGACGCCGACGGGGCCGTCGAAGGCCGGGACCAGGCGGTTGAGACCGCCGACGTGGTCGAGGTCGTAGTGGGTCAGCAACACCCGGTCGAGATCGCCCGGCGCGAACCCCAGGCCACCGAGTTCGTCGACGATGGTGGGCTCGTTCCACCACAGTCCAGTGTCGACGAGTACCAGATTGTCACTCTCCCCGCGAAGCTCCCGCTCGTCGACGAGATACGCGTTCGATGCCAGGGGTGGGACGAGGCCGAGTTCCAGCAGCCACACGCCGTCCCGGAGCCGGCGGACCATATTGTGTCCTAGTGACGGAAACAGAAAACGCTGCGGGTGCCGGCGGAGCGATGTTCGGCCCAACAATAGTTGAATTTCCAATAGGATTATGCTGGCTCGGCACCAACTCATACGGGCGACACGGAGGTTGTACCCATGAGCACAGACCCCATCTCGACAGACGCGGAACAGGCGAAAGCCGACTTTCTGAGCACCGTTCGGCACGGAATCGACGGGCTGAGCGAGAGCGCGAGCGTCCAGCGCGTGTTCGGCGACCCCATTACGACGGAGGGCAAGACTATCGTCCCTGTCGCCAGGGTGGCCTACGGCTTCGGGAGCGGATTCGGAAGCGGCCCGAGCAATGACGAGAGCGACGAGGCGGAGACCGATGACGAGACCGACCAGGGCGGTGGCACTGGCGGTGGGATGACCGTCGCACCGGTCGGCGTCCTCGAAGTCACGGCCGACCAGACCCGGTTCGTCCGGATTGCGGACCGGCGGCGGACGGCGCTGGCGGTCGGTGCCGGCATCGTCCTCGGACTCCTGCTCGGCCGGCGCTGAGTGCCGCCGCTCCAGGGCAAACTGTTTCTCCCGCGTGGCCGAACGCACGCCCGTGAACCGGCTGAATCTGCTCGCCGGCGGCGGCTGCCTGACTGGCGTCGGATTCCTCGCAGTCGTCTTCGGTCCGCCGTCGTTGCGTTCGGGCCCCGGGCCGACGCTCTTTGCAAGTGCGCTGGCACTGGCGGGCCTGCTGTTCCTGCTGGCGGCGACGACGGCGACCGTCGAGGTAGCCGGCCACACCGTCGACCTCTACGATTGCAGTCCGCTCGGGGACGTCGCCGTCGGCCTCTCGATTCTGGCCGGTCTGGCTGCCGTCCCCGAAGGCACTGTCGGACTCCTCTACGCCGCGCTCGTCGTCGCCGGAAGCGCGAGTGCGGTGGCCTTCGGCGTCGTCGGCCTCGCGGAGAAATACGGCGTGTTGTGAGCCAGCGAGCGACGACGCTCCGCGCCCCCGCTCACTCGACGAATTCGACGCCGGTTATCTCGAAGCGGGCGCCACCCGCCGGCCCGTCGCCGGCCGAGATATACCACCCGTGGGCGTCGACGACACCGCGAACGATAGAGAGGCCGAACCCCGTCCCGCTTCGGTTCGTCGTGTAGCCATGGTCGAAGATGTCTTCGCGTTCCGCCGTCGGCACGCCCTCACCGTCGTCCTCGACGAAAAAGCCGGTGAACGACTCGTCGCCGTCAGCCGCGGTCACGCCCACACGGACCGTCAGCGGGTCGTCGTTGTGTTCGCTCGCGTTCCGAAAGAGGTTCTCGAACACCGTCCGCAGACGGGCCGGGTCCGCCCGAATTCGGGTCGCCGCGGGAACCTGCAGATCGAGTTCGATACCGTTCGTCTCGACGGTTCGCCAGGCTTCGGCGGCGGTCGCGGAGAGCCGGACGGGTTCGCTGTCGACGCTCGCTCGACTGGCGCGGGACAGCGCCAACAGGTCGGTGATTATCTCGGCCATCCGGTTGCCTGATCGCTCGATTGCGTCGACGTGCTCTGGGCCGTGGCTCTCGTCCAGCAACTCGACGTGGGCGAGAATCACGTTCAGCGGGTTCCGCAGGTCGTGGGAGACCACGCCCGCGAACTCGTCCAACCGATCGTTTTGCTCCAGTAGCGCATGCTCGCGATCCTCCAGCGTCTCGTGTGCGCGAATCGAGTCGACGGCGTGACCGACCGCCTCGCCCAGTTCCGCGAGCACTTCTCGCTGGTGGTCGTCGAAGGCGTTCGGTCGGTCGGCACAGATACAGATGAGACCGTACACGCGGTCGGCACCGACTATCGGGACGACGGTTATCGACGCCACGCCGTGTCGTTCGAAGGCGTCGGTCCACGGTTCGGCCCGCTCGTCGGTGCCGGCGTTCTGGACGAGTTGCCCCGACGCCGTTTCGACGACGCGACGCCAGACGCTGTTGCCCGCCACCTCCCCGTTCGTTGGAATCGATAGCGAGGCGACATCGTCGTCGAACCCGGCCCACGTTGTCGGTCGTATCTCCCCCTCTCCCTGGTCGTACCGCCCGAGCCACGCCGCGTCGAAGAAGTCCGCGTCGACCAGGCGGTCGCACACGACGCGTTCGAGCGTCTCACGGTCGGACTGCTCTATCAGTTCGCCAGTCGCGATACGCAGTGTCTCGTTGATTCTGCCCAACCGTTCGACGGCCCGCTTCCGTTCGAGGCCGCGGGCGTCGTACGTACCGACGAGCAACCCGACGAGCGCTCCCAGCATGGGGAGCGTCATGATCCCGACTGGCGGTTGAATCGGCGCGATTCCTCTCAGGATCGCCACCAGGCCGTAAAACCACGCCCCTAACAGTACGAACAGCACGACCATCGCGACCGTCCACGTGAGGAGTCGTCTGAGGTATCGCTCTGGAACAAGATTACCGCGTGCCAGCAGGACACCCCCACCGGTCACCGCGAGCGAAATCGCTATCGGATACGACTGTATGAGCCAGTACGACAGGGGCATCGACGGATTCCAAAGCGAGATAGCTGTCTGGAGAAAGAACGCACAGAAGACAACGCTGACGCTCGTGAGTATCCCTCCGCTCCACTTCGTCGCACGCGCGCTCACTGCCTGTACCTCTCGTCGCATTCATCATATACATTCGGCTCAGCGCACCTCAAGTACGTCCGCTCGCCCCCTCACACCAACCGCTTGGAGACGTACGGGCCGTCCTGCTGGTAGTCCAGTTTGTTCCGGTAGTACTCCCGGACGCCGATGCCGGAGATGACGGCGAGCTTCGAGAACCCTGCGTCACGGGCCATCTCCTCGGCCTCCCGGAGGAGCCGTTGGCCGTACCCCTTGTGCTGGTGGTCCTCGTCGCCGCCTTCCTGTCCAACGCCCACGGCGTTGCCGTAGACGTGTAACTCCCTGACGAGCGCGGCGTCCTGGAGTTCGCGGCGGACGGGGTCGTTCGGGAACCGCAGGCGGCAGAAGCCGACGAGGACGTCCCGGTCGAAGTCCTCGAAGGAGATGAACTGTTCCGTCCCGCCACAGGCCTCGTATGTCATGACGTCGAGTTCGACGTCCTCGGCGGTCTCCTCGCTGTGGCCGGCCTCGCGACAGCGGATGCAGTCGCACGTCCAGCCGTGTTTCTCCATCTCTTTCCAGGCGAGCTGTCGGAGGTTTGACTTCCAGACGCCGCCCTCGATGAAGTCCGCCGGGATGTCGCGCTGGACGCGCTGGAGCCGTGTGTATCGGGGGATCATGTCCTTGATCTCCGCGACGAGTTCCGCCGCCTCCTGGTTGTCCAGTGGGTCGAAGTCGTTCTTTTTCCACCAGTCGTAGGTGACCGTCCCGGGGACGACCAGCGTCGGGTAGATCTTCAGGTAGTCCGGCCGCCAGCGCGATTCCTCGAAGATGCGCCGGAAGTCCTCCAGACACATCTCCTTGGACATCCCCGGCTGGCCGGGCATCATGTGGAAGCCAACCTTGAACGCAGAGTCCCGGAGCCGGCGGTTGGCGTCGATGGACGCCTGGACGCCGTGGCCCCGGTGCATCTCCCGGTTGATCCGCTCGAAAGTGGTCTGGACGCCGACCTCGACCTTGGTCCCGCCGAGCCCGAGCATCCGGTCGATCTGCTCGGGGTCACACCAGTCGGGCTTGGTCTCGAACGTCGTCGCGACGTTGCGCACGTCCGCTGTCTCGTTTTCCGCGATGACATCCTCCAGATAGGAGAACTCGTACTCGTCGGGGTCCTGGGCGAAGCTCTCGCCCTCCTTCGGGTTCGGGTCCGCTTCGGGGTCGAAGTCGTTCATCGCCTCCAGGGCCCGCTTGACGAACCACTCCTGGTAGTCGTGGCTGCGGGCGGTCATCGTCCCGCCCATGATGATCAGTTCCGCTTTATCGACCGGGTGGCCGATCTCACGGAGCTGGTTCAGGCGAAGGGTCACCTGACCGTAGGGGTCGTAGTCGTTCTGTTCGCCGCGGGCGGCGGCTGGTTCGTGGCCAGTGTAGGACTGTGCGGAGGAGAACTCCGAGTCCGGCCCCCCCGGACAGTAGAGACACTTCCCGTGCGGACAGCGATGGGGCGACGTCATGATCGCGATCGGCGAGACGCCCGACGCAGTCCGGACGGGCTTTCGCTGGAGCACCTCCTCTAGAACCTCGCGGTGCTCCTGGGGAGCGTAGTCGAGCAGCTCCGAATTCTGTGGGACCTTCGGTGCCGAGTACTCGCGACAGACGTCGATCTTGGCGGACTCGACGTCGTCGCGTTCGACCTCGCCGGCGAGGATACGGTCGACCAGCTCCGCACACACCTGCTGGAAGGCCTCCGTCTCGCGGGGGTTGTCGCTCTCGGTACTCACGGTGTCGGTTCTCGTCGCCTCGACCGAATAAGCGTGTCGTTCGGGCCAATGTCCGGTTACGATCCCGAGTTGTACGTGACGATGACCTGCAGGACTTCGCTCGTGGTGAGATTTCCAGTGTTGAAGTCGACGATCGCCTGCAGTACCTCTCCTCGCTGGATTCCCGGCGTACCGTTCGTATCGTACTGGCTGACGACCGACGTGCCGATGTTCACCCGTGTGTTCACCGTGCTGGTGTCACTGGAGCCGCCGATGTAGCCCGTTGTGGTGATGTTGCGGGTACCTTCCGCGACGTTCGCGTCGACTTCGTAGGTGACCATCGTGGTCAACGTCTGGCCCGGGTCGATGTTCGGAGTGAAGCCGGAACCGTAGTGGACAGACGGTGGGGACGAATTTGGATCCGGGGTCCCGTTACCGGAGATGGCGACTGGCGCGATGGTACTGGACGTGTTCAGTTCGATCCAGCCCGACGTGGCTTTCTGTGACTGGGTGTTGGTGTACTCGTAGGTGACGGTGAACGTGCCGCCGGGCTGGGCCGTGACACTGCTATCCTGGGTCGCCATCGAGATGTCTGCGGTCGATCCCTGAGAAGTGACGACGATATCGGCGTCCGCGGTTGTGTTACCCCGGGCGGTCACGAGGCTGGCACCGGCGTTGCCGTTGATCACAGCCTTGACGCGATAGTTGCCGTCCTGTACGCCGGTGAAGGTGTACTCACCCCGCTGGTTGGTCGTCGTCGCCGCCACGGCCGTGGTCCCGTTCTGGCCGTACAGTGTGACGGTCGCGCCGGGCAGCGGTTTTTTCTGCGCGTCGGTCACGGTCCCAGTGACGAAACCGGTGGTCGACGCCGACGGTGCGGTCTGCGGGTCTAGGACATCTGGATTGGAGTGTGCTGGCTGTGCAACAGCGATACCAGCGCTCCCGACGAGACAGAGCGTTGCCAACAGCACTGACACTGTGATTCTTGTCGTTGCAGAGTTGCGGGTTTGCCAATTCATGGGCGGACCATGATAAAAATTGAAATTATCCGTAAAATAAACCTTGCGAACTGCATAGGTTGTGCACCTACCAGCGTGTCGCACTCGTGTCGATCAGACCAGTGTCCGGTTACGATCCCGAGTTGAACGCGACGATGACCTGCAGGACTTCGTTCGTGCTGAGGTTCCCGGTGTTGAAGTCGACGATCGCTTGCAGTACCTCTCCTCGCTGGATTCCCGGCGTACCGTTCGTATCGTACTGGCTGACGACCGACGTGCCGATATTGACCGTCGTCGTGGTCTGGTCCGTGCCGTCGGCGCCACGGATCAGGGCACTCCCGACGATCTGTTCGGTCCCCGTCGACGCGCTGGCGTCCACTTCGTAAGTGACAACCGTGGTCAGCGTTGCACCGCCCGGGATCGGCCCCGACGCGCCGTAGATGATACTCTGTTGTGACCCACCGAGGCCACCGAAGCCGTCACCCGAGACAGCGACAGCCGTGATATTCTCCGGCGTGTCGAGGTTGATGGCTCCACCTAATCCCTGGGTCGACTGGTTGTTCGTGTACTCGTACGTGACGTTGAACTGCTCACCGGGCGCGGCGTTCACCGTCTCGGGAGAACCCGACAGTTCGAGCTTGGAGGGTGCATCGACAGTGACTGTTGTACTGGTCGTCGCGCTGCTCGAACTACCGTTGACGAACGCCTCGGCATCGATCTGCGCGGCACCGGACGTTGCATTGGGGCCGACAGTATACGTCACGGTCGTCTGTCTGCTCTCGCCCGCGGGGATGACCCCGGATAGGCCATAGAAAATAACCGGCGGGTCGCCGGTCACCGCTCCGTTCCCGTCACCCGAGGTGCTGGTCACGTTGATTCCGGTCGGTGCCAGGAGGTCGATTCGGGCGGACCCTGCCGTCTGATCTCCCGTGTTCGTGAGGGTATACGTCACCGTGAACGTGTCGCCTGGCTGGACAGTACCGGCGTCGGACGGGGCGCTAATTCCTGCCTGTGGGGCGGCAGCCACTGGGCTTGCGATGGCGACCATCGACAGCGCCATGAGGGCACACACCGCGAGTGTCGTCACGGGGATTCTATCGGAGCTCATTCAGTAGGATACCTCTATTGCTGAAATACATGGGAGTGATTAATAAGGGTACCGAAGGGTGTAATTTGCCCCTTCCAGCAGGCGTTTGGAGGTACTGTCGCCGCGAGGCAGTCGTCGGATACAGGCTCGCCGCCGCTACTCCTCCCAGTAGTCCAGCGTCGCCGAGAGGTCCAGCATCGTCGAGATATCTCGCTCGTCCTCGTCGCCACCGGGGGGAGCCCCGGCGAACAGGTGGACCGCACCGCGGCCGGGCATGTGCGTGATGTCGGGGTCGTTCATCTCCGAGACGACGAGCAGACGCAGTCCGTCCTCCCCGGCCTCGACCTCGTGGGTATGTTCCTGCCCGGTGGGAAGAGCAACGTAGTCGCCCGGTTCGAGCGCGTGGGGCTCACCGTCCATGCCGAGAAAGAGCGTGCCGCTCCCGCCGAGGACGAACATCGCCTCCTCGTTGCCGTAGTGGCTGTGAGGCGGCCACGTCCGTTTCCCGGCCGGAATCTCGTAGAGACTCGTCCCCAGGGCGTCACCCCCGGCGGCCGCACCCAGTTGCGTGCGCCTGAACTGCCGGTCGCCGTGGTCGTACTCGGTCCACTCCAGGTCATCGACGTTGACAGGGCCGTCGCTCATGGGTACAGGCAGGACGGCCGGGGAGAAAAACGCTGGTCTACAGCTGATCGCTCAGGCGGTCCAGCGTCGCGTCGAGAACGGCGTCACGGGCGCCGGCGAGGAACCGGATGGATCCGTCGCGAGCGCTCCGCGTGGCGACACCGCCTTCCGGCACCCACTCGGCCACCTCGTCGGCCAGTTCGTGGATGTCGACGTCGGCGTCGGTGCGAACGTACAGCGTGTCGGTCGCGATGCCGACGATCGCGTCCGTGTCCTCGCGCATATCGCGGTGCAGTTCGTCCAGCAGCAGTGTCTCCGGCGGGAACTCGTACTGATGGACGTAGGCGTCGGTGTCGAGGACGGCGATATCCGACTCCGCGACGGTCCGGTGTTCGAGGTTGACCCGTGCGGTCGAGACCTCCTCGTCGACCTTCTCGCGGAACTGCTCGGCGATGTGGCCGGCCAGGCCGCCCACGTCGTCCTCGTCGTCGCCGAACACGAGGTCGGTGATCAGTTCGCGCTTGTCCTCGTAGGACTGGTAGTGTGCCTCCAGCGCGACGGCCTCGCGGAGTTGCGAGACGGCGTCCGCGTCGTAGCCCGCATCGGTTGCTGCATCGAGGTACGAGGACGGCGCTCCCTCCCAGAAGCTGACTGCGGGGAGGTGCAGCAGGTCCTCGCGGACGTCGCCGTTGACGTGTGCGGCGACGTTCGCCGCGAGGGCCGTTGCGGTCGTCTCCGGGGCGTCGACGACCGAGGGGGCGACGACAGCGTCGACGGCGTCGACGACCTCCTCGTCGACATCGACGTCGTCGATGACGATACTCGGCGCGCCGTAGACAGAGAGCAGATCGAAGCCGTCGCGGCTCTCCCGGGTACCACCGGCGGCGACGAAGACGAACAGCGGGAGTGCCTCACCGTGGCGCTCCCGGTTGTCGAGCATCGTCGTGGTGTCTTTCGTCGCGTCATCCATGTCGTAGACGCCGCCCTCCAGCGGCCGGCGGTCGAAGTAGTGGTACTGGGCGTCGTCGCGGCGGTGCTGGTCACGGACCAAGGGGAGCGTCGCCCGTTCGAGCGCGCTGCCAGCCAGGTAGCCGTCGGCCGTGTTGGCGTGGCGGACGATGACCGGGCGGTCGGTCAGGACCGCCTTGCGGATCTGGGTCGCCGCCTCGACGAGTTCGCCCGAGAGCGCCGCGATGGCGGGGTCGTCCGCCAGGGATTCGACGGCGTCTGGACGTGCTTCGTCGTCCAGTGCGTCGGCCAGTCGCTGCTCGACGGCCTCGCGCTCCTCGCCCTCCAGGACGGTCAGCGTCTCCGTCTCGACCTGCAGTTCGCCGCGTCGCTCCCGCACGTCGCCTTCGATGCTGACGACGTCACCTTCTTCGACCTCCGGGTAGGCTCGCACGCCCGCCTCGACGAAGGCCGCACAGTCGACGGTCCCGGTCGAGTCCTGCAGTTCGAAGACGGTCGGACCGGACGTCTGGCGGATGCCGACGATGGTACCCTCCAGGAGGACGTCGTCACCGACGCGGTCGGACAGGTCGCCGATAGCTGCCTCCTCGTAGGTCACGCCGGCGTCCGTGGACGTCTCGTCGTCGCTCTCGGCCGCCGTTGCCTGGTCGTCCCCGTCGTCGGACGTCTCGGCGTCGCTCTCGGACGCCGTCGTCTGATCGTCCCCGTCGTCGGACGCGGTATCGTCGTTGCTGGTCTCGCCGACGGTCCCGCCGGCGCCCTCGACGCGGTCTGCGTCGCCCGCAGCACTCACGCTGCCGGCGGCCGTCTCGGTGCGAGCCGCACCGCCGTCGGTCGGCGTCGCCTGCTGTGCCGACTCCTCGTCGGCGGCTTCATTTCCCTCGGGCGACGCGTCCTCCTCGTCCTCGTCCGCCTCTTCGAGCAGGATCGCGTGTCCGATGTCCGGGTCGTCGACGAGGTGACCTCGGAACTCGCGTTCGGCCTGGCGGATCGACCAGCCCAGGTCGACGTTGCCGTTGTCACGTACGTTGGTGACCTGCACGTAGACGTCGTCACCTGGCTCCCAGTCGAGCGAGTCCAGTCGACGGTCCAGTTCGCTCCGGTGGAGCAACCCTGTCACGCTGTCACCGATATCGACGAAGACGCCGAATTCGGCGAATCCGTCCACTTCTCCGCGATAGTAGCGACCGACCGTCAACTGATCGGGGCGATTACCTCGGAATTCGAACAACGCATCCTCCTCGTGGAGGTCACAGATGTGACCCTCGACAGAGGTGCCACAGATGATACACGAACCCATTGCTCGGTGAAAACGGTTCGGGCCTAAAACTGTTGTCGGATTCGGCGCGCCAGCAGACCTGTCTATCAATCGATAATATCACTCTCTTCACGGAGTCCGTCGAGCCCAGCAGCGAGTGCCTCGACCTGCTCGGGGAACAGTGCGATTTCGACCTCGCTGCCCTGTTCGTCCTCGAAGGCCAGTTTCACGCGTTTGTCGCCGTACTCTCTGACGTCCACGCCCTCGACGTCGTAGAGTTTGACCGTCGCTTGCTTGTTCGACGGGCCGACGTTCTTGAACGCCCCGTCTTTCAGTTCGAGCATGAAGTCGTCGATGTCCAGCGTGAGCATGGGCTAGCTCCGCCCACCGGCCACCTAAAACCGCCCCCTACAGCAGGACGCCGGCCGCGAGGAATCCACGGAAGCCGTAGCCGAAGACGATAGCTGCGGGGACTGCCCCCAGGACCACCGCCCGCGGCAGCGAGAGGTCGTGGACGACCGTCAGACCGATCACGTAGAGACTGGCACCCCAGGCTGCCACCAGGACGCGGAGTTCCGGGAACGGCAGGCCTGCGAGCACACAGGGTGCCATCGCGTAACACATGACCTGCACCGTCTCGCTGATGCCGCCGCGCTCGGGCGCGCCGACGACCAGAAACAGCGTCTGGACGGCCGCCGTCAGGTGGACCGTCGCCGGCATGACGAACATCGCCACCGCGAGCAGGGCCAGCAAGGCGACGCCCGGCGAGAAGCCGCCGACTGCGGGGTAGGCGAACGGCCCCGTCGAGATCGTCCCCTGAGCCGCCAGTCGCGCGACGGCGAACCGGCTCAGTTCCTCGACCAGGACGACGAGCGCCGCGAAGACGAGTCCTGGCGCCTGATCGCCGGGCGCGACGCCGGTCCTGAAGAACCGCCGCGGGCGGACGAGCACTTCGCCCCACGCTCTGAGGACGGCGAGCGGACCCCGCTCGCGCCCGCCGGAGGGGTTCTCGACCCACTGAGTCACGGACGACAGTTAGGAGTGAGGTGATTTGACGGTTCCGTCTGCGAGCGAGAGCGGACAACCGCTGGACCGACCTGCCAGGATCAGTCGTCCGCGCCGACGTTCTCGGTACTCTCGAAGCAGGGCGGATCTGGTTCGATGTTGGCGTACTGGACTGCCTCCTCGCCCAGCGTGTCGACCCGGTCGAGGATGCCGTCGTCGACGATCCGGCCGTTTTCGATGCTGTTGCGAGCCCGCGGGATGGCGGCCTGGTGGGGGATGACCCAGCAGTTCAGCGCGCGACAGACCGACCGGAGGTGTTCGAGCGCGGTGATCGGGAACCCGCCGCCGGCCACGGCCAGCAACCCGACGGTCTTGTGTTCGAACTCGTCGAAGCCGCAGTAATCGAGTGCGTTCTTCAGCGGCGCGGAGTACGAGCCGTGGTAGACGGGCGTCCCGAGCAGGATGGAGTCGGCGTCGTGGACAGCGTCGGTCAGCGCGACGGCGTCACCGGCCTCGCGGTGGTCGGCGTCGAACACCGGGAGGTCGTACTCCCGGAGGTCGAGGAGTTCGGTGGTCGCACCGGCCTCCTCGGCGACGTCCAGCGCGCGCTGGATGCCGATCCGCGTGTAGCTCTCGTCACGGAGACTGCCGGCGATACCGACGACGTGTGGCCTGGACATACCTCGAATCCGGTCGGGGCGGGTTTAGGGGTACCGCTACGCCCGGGACTCGACTACGGATCACGTCGAGAAGTCCGGTACTCGTCTGTCACGACGACGAGGTTCACGACGCCCTCGGGAACGCGGTGGGTTGCCACGATGGACCGGTGCGCTCGGAGCGTCCTCCGTCCTATCGATGTCCGATCTGTATCGATGTCCGATCTGTATCCAACGCACGTGCATGCGCAACGGATGACCTACCACGACCGGGTAGCCCCAGTCGAGGCTGTCGAAGTACTCGGACCGGTGCCACCCAGGTTTCGGCCGGCGACACCGCCGGGCTGACGTTCGAACTGGAGAGGAACGTCGACCAGGCCGAACGGTACGAACTCTCGATCCAGTGGCAGAGCGAGCGGGAGCCGGTCGGGGACGACCCCGACCGCTCATACCGACGGCCGGAGAACGCGCCAGACGACCTGCGGTCTGAGGAGCGAGCGTGGCCTGGTTTTCATACTGACCACCCGCGAGTACTCCTCCGCGAGGTGGCGGTCGTCGTGGGCCCGGCGGGTAAGGCGAGCGAGATAGCGGTTCAACAGATCCGTGCCGACCGGCTTGGGGCCGCTCGTCTCGGGGAACCGGAAGTCCGTCCCGACCGCGAGTCGCCACGCGTCGCCGACCACCGGCCGGATCTGCTCGAAGAAGCGGTGACCGATAGCTCTCTGGTCGTCGTCCGTCAGGACGTGGTGGAGGTGGAGTGCCTCTAGGGCGGCGACGGACATCCCCTGCCCGTAGACCGGGTTGAAACTCGCGACCGCGTCCCCCAGGACGACGAAGCGCTCGGGAAACCGGTCGAGTTCCCAGTACCGTCGTCGCCGGTTCGACGGGAACGGATACCGTTCGATCGTATCGGAGCGGACCGCCTGCTCTTCGAGAAGCCGGTGGTACGCCTCGACCGGCAGTGTCGAGGCGAACTCGACCAGCTCGTCGTAGGTCCCCGGGGGGTGGTCACCGTGGAGGCCGGCCATCGTCAGCAGCCACTGCCCGTCCTCGATCGGTACCAGTCCGGCGCCGCGTGTCCGTGGTGGCGCAGGCAGGAGGATCACAGCCTGCAGATCGTCCACGGGCCTGTCCAGGCGGAGCGTACTGTACGCGAGGTCGACCGCGACTTCGTCCAGCGACGGTGTGGGGTATCCGTGGCTGTCGAGCCATGCTGGCGTCCGTGACGTTCGCCCCGTCGCGTCGACGACCAGGGTCGCCGAGATCATCTCGGACGGACCGGCGTCGGGACTGACAGCTACCCCATCGACCTGTGATCCATCGTCGCCCGTCGTGTACTCCTGGACCTGGACCTCGTCTCTGATCTGCACGTCAACGAGGTCCTCGACCCGCTGGCGCGTCACGGTTTCGAACGCCGGACGGCTCGCACAGTACATCGGGATACGACTGATGCCGGAGGCGATGAAATCGCCCTCGTCGTAGAACTGCAGATCGGTCGCGAAATCGACGACCGCTGCCCCGGCCGCCGTCAGGTCGTCGCTGAACCCCGGAAAGAGTGTTTCGAGCGTCTGTCTGCCGGCCTCGTGGAGTACGTGGACGTGGTGCGCCTGGGGGGTCCCTCGGCGGACGACGGGCTCGTCGGGTAACCGATCCCGTTCGAGGACGGTGACCCGTTCGTACACGTCCGCGAGAACGCGTGCCGCGACTAATCCTGCCATGCTCGCGCCGACGACCACGGCGGTCCCCGACCGCGCGGATACTGTTTCGCCGTCGTACGGTGGTGTTGTCGCCAGGGACATTGTCGGTTGGTCCCATTCAACAGTAATCCTGTTATACTATTTATAACTCCGCCGGCACGACCGCCCCTGTCCCAGCCGGTCGGACCGTAGCAACGCCCCGAACAGCCGAGTGACAGAGGTGCCCGGCGTTCTTGCCCGTCCGAACCGGGTCACTGCTTCAGTCGGACTACCGTCTCGCGCGCTCGCTCGCTCGTCTCGACGAGGCCGTCCTCGGCCAGTCCCGACACGAGGTCACCGAGCCACTCCCGGCCGTATTCCCCCGCCGGCGCGTAGTCGACGCGGATACGTGGCCCGAGGTCGTCCAGCGGTAGTTCTTCGTACTCGTTCAGCACACTCACGATACGCCCGCGGAACTGTCGGCGACTCCCCTCGAAACTGGGCTGGGTGGGGACGTCCGGCGCGGTGAAATCCCCGCTCTGGTACGCCTGACACCACTCGCGCCAGGGGCACTGTGCACCGTCACAGTCGGGCGTCTTCTCGCAGGCCACGCCGCCCAGTTCCATGATGGCGTTGTTCCAGACGCGGGACTCGCCGCCTGGCATGAGCCCCGACGCGACTTGCTCGAAGACGGTGTCGTCGTCCGGTACGTCGAACGCCCGATAGAGCACCCGTTTGACGTTGGTGTCGACGACGGCGTCGCCGTTGTCGAACGCGAAGGAGGCGACGGCGTTGGCGGTGTAGGGACCGACGCCCATCAACTCCGAGAGCCCGTCGGGGTCGCGTGGCCACTCGCCGTCGCGGTCCTCGGTGACCTGTCGGGCGGCCTCGTGGAGGTACTTCGCGCGGTTGTTGTACCCCAGCGAGTGATCGGTCCAGAACCCCACTACGTCCGCGCGGTCCGCCGCCGCCAGGTCGGCGGCGGTCGGCCACCGGTCGAGGAAGTCCTCCCAGGCGTCGACGACCCGAGCTAGCTGGGTCTGCTGGCTCATCACCTCGGAGACGAGGATCTCGTAGGGGTCCGCTGTCTCGCGCCAGGGGAACTGTCGGTGGTCGGCCTCGTACCACTCTACCAGCGCCCGCTGGACTGCCTCGACGTCCGCCGGGAGGTGTTGCGACGCCGCCGACTCGGACTGCTCGGTCATCGCCCCTCGCTAGCGGTTCTCCTGGCTTGTGTGTGGCGGTCCGGTCGCCGGGTCCCTGCCCGCCCGTGGGCTGGCTGGGGCGCACCCTCAATCGTCGGCCGACAGTTCGTCCACCCACTCGAACTCGCTGTTGTACCAGTCCGGTTCGTCCTCGCGGAAGACATCGTCGAAGACGAACATCGCCCCGTCCTCGTACGTGGTGTCGACGTAGAGCCGCCAGCCGTGGGCCTCCGCGATCGTCTTGACGATAGAGAGGCCGATGCCGGTCCCGTCCTCGCTGGTCGTGTGGCCGTACTCGAAGAGGTTGTCGACCGCCTCGGTCGGGATTCCGGGGCCGTCGTCGACGACCGTGAAGCCGCCGCTTGTCAGTCTGACCTCGACGGCGACCTCGGGGCCGACGTGGTCGATAGCGTTCCGGAACAGGTTCTCGAAGGCACGCAGGAGTCGTGTGCGGTCGGCTTCGAAGATCCGTGTCGCCGAGACGGTCAGGGTCGCGTCCTTGTTGTCGATGTTGGCCCAGGCCTCGCGGGCGACCTGTTCGAGATCGATCGGCGCCGTCTCCTCGACGCTCTCACCCTCGCGGGTCAGCGTAAGGACGTCCTGGATGATCGAGTCGATACGGTCGTGGGCGTCCTCGATGGTCTCGACGTGTTCCTGCAGGTCCTCGGTGTCGTCGGACTCCGGATCGAAGCTCGCCAGACTCGCAGAGAGCAGCTCCAGGTGGCCCCGTGCGACCGCCAGCGGGTTGCGGAGGTCGTGGCTCAATGTCGAGGCGAACTGGTCGAGGCGGTCGTTCTGCCGTTCCATCTCCTGGCGCGATTGCTCGGCCTCCTCACGCGCGTCGCGGGCCTCCCTGATCTGGCTGCGCAACGCGTCGCGCATGTTCCCGAACGCGTTGTAGAGCCGCCCGATTTCGTCCTGACGGCTCGTCGAGAGATCGACGTCGAGCGTCCCTTCCTCCATGGTCTCGATACGCTGTCGGAGTTGCACCAGCGGTGTCACCGTCTGCCGGCCGAGGACCACTGCGACGGCCCCCAGTGAGATAACGCTCGTCAGGATCAGGACGATGATGCTCTGTCTGATCGTCCGACTGGCACGGTAGAGCTCGCTTTTCAGCGCCATCGTGACGGCGACCCAGTCGACACCCTCCACGGGCGCGTACGCGTACACCTGCGACGTCGTCTCGGCAGTCGACGGGAGCGTCCCGCTTTCGCCGACGAACCCGGGCCCAGGATCGTACTGGTTGCCCGACCCAAGGTCCGTTCCAAGGACCGGTGCGCCCGACTCGTCGACGATCGTCGTCGTGTAGGCCGCCTGGTGGCCGTCGAACGCCTGCAGTTCCTCTCCGAACGTGCTGACGAGGATCAGGACACCGTCGCCGCTGGAGACGGGGCTGGCGAACGCCATCGCCGCGCCGTTCTCGGTCCGGTAGGACGTCTCCGAGGAGACGACTGCGTTCGTCGAGTCCGCCTGTTTCGCAGCAGAGAGTGGCCCTTCCAGATTCGTCTCGACCATCGCGATGGATTGACCCTTGATCTGGTCGACGGTACTCGCCGTGATCACGTCCGCGGACCCGGACGTATCGACGTAGTGGATCTCGATCGTGCTCTCCGACGTCGGGACGGTTACCTCTCCGATGTACCGGTCGATACGTTCCGTATCGCCGTCGGCGTACACTTCCGAGGTCGAGAAGGCACGGACCTGTGTGCGCATGTTCGACCGCCACTCGTCGACGGCTTCGGCACGTAACTGTGCGGTCGACTGGAGGTTCTCCGTCGCCGTCTCCTGTGAGAGGTCGCGTATCTGGACGTAACTGACCGTTCCGACGAGTGCGATCAATAGGATGACGACCGTCAGCGAGATCGCGAACTTCGCGGCGTAGCTCCGCTTGACCACAGGAGGGACGAACCGGTCGGCCAGACCCGAGACTAGCGACGATGGCTCGCTGTCCCGATCCACATCTGACCCTGTCATACTCGACAAACGAGGAGTAGTACAGCGGGTAATCTTGGCCTATCACGAATAATGTTGCGATACCGCTAAGGGGTCACGACCGCCAGAAGCGACGAGACACAAGGTGTTTGCCCGTGCCCGCCAACGCGTTCGTATGTCACTCGACGACCTTCAGGACGACGTCGCGGCGGCCAACAGCGAGTACGGTGACGAACTCACGGTCGATATCGACCGACAGACGCGCCACGAACTGGCGATGCTGGTCGCCGCGCTCGACCCCGAAGACACCGACGAACTCGTCCGCCAGGCCGTCCACGCCTACTTCCAGTCCATCGTCGACCGCGGGACGCTGGATTTCCACCTCCGCTCGGGCTACGATTGCACCTACGACGAGTACCTCTCGGGGATGACCTACGACCAGATGACCGGCAACCAGTTCCCTCAACAGCAGGACAACGACGACCGTAGATACCAGTTTTAAGGTGAATTTGCCCTCAAAAACGACCTGAAGTAAACCCCGCCTTTATCTGCTCGCCCTCCCGAAGGGCAGATGACCACGCCGCCCCCCGAGATGATGCAATTCGCCGACGCTTTCCAGACGCCCACCGGTCTCGCTGCCCTGCTCGCACTGGTCCCGCTGGTCATCCTCTATCTGATCAAACCGGACCCGCGCGAACTGACCCTCCCCACCCTGCAGTTCCTCCAGTCCGACGAGGGCGACGGTGGTGCGACGCCGGTCATCGAACGACTCACCAGGAACCTCCTGTTCCTACTCCAGGTACTGGTCGTCGTGCTGCTCGCGCTCTCGCTGGCCTCACCCACGGCGTCACTCCCCCGCGAGCGCGCAGCGGATTCGACCATCGTCGTACTGGACGCGAGTGCGAGCATGGCGACGGAGACGGGCAGCGGGACGCGGTTCGAAGCCGCCAGGGCGGCCGCGACCGACGAGGTAGGCAGTGAAACCACCGTCGTGGTGACCGGCGCACGGACGGTGACGGTCGTCGACCAGGCACCCGCCGCCCGCGCCGAGGCGGCGCTCTCGTCGCTGACAGTCACCGACAGCCCCGGTGACCTCCGGAGCGCCATCTCACAGGCGGCCGCCTCCGTCGGCCCCGAGTCCCACGTCGTCGTCCTCAGCGACTTCGTCGACGAGAGCAGTTGGCGGTCGGCGGTCCGGGCAACGCGAGCGCGCGGAGCGACGGTCGAACTCCGACAGTTCGACGGTGGTGGGACGGACAACGTCGGCTTCGTCGCTCGCGACGTTTCAGAACGGCAGGTCACGCTGACCGTGGCGAACTTCGGGACCGAAACCGAACAACGGACGGTCCAATTCGCCGGCGAGTCCCAGCAGGTCGCGCCGGAACCGGGCGACGCGGAGTCGGTCAGTTTCCCGCTCCCGACCGATGGCGCGACGGCCGGGCTATCCGGTCGGGACGACTTTCCGACCGACGATAGGGTCCCGGTCGCAGCCCCGTCGAACCCCACTGTCGATGTCCTGTTGCTGACCAACGACCCGAACCGCTATCTCGTGGCCGCCCTGGATGTCAACAACGCCGTCTCGCTGACGGTCAAGCGGCCACCGACGACCGTCACCGGGGAGTACGACGTGTTCATTTTCGGTGACGTCAGGAGCGATGCAGTGCTCGACAGCACCATCGAGTCGGCCCGTGACACGGCCGAGGGTGGCGGTGGCGTCGCCATCGTTGCGCAGGGTGACGCCGGGCGCGTCGGCTACGGCGACCTGCTGGCGATCGAGCCAACTGGCGTCGGGTCGGACCCACAACTCGGAGCTATTACCCGCCATCCACTGACCGAGGGGTTCGATTTCTCGGCGCCCGACCGGTACGTCCAGGGGAACGCCAGCGACGCCAGGACACTGGTCTCCTACGACGACGGGTCACCCCTGATCGCCGTCGGGAACCGAGGCGCCGGACGGGTGCTGTACTACGGTTACCTGTCGAATGCCTCCGATTTCAAGAACGGCTATCGCTACCCCGTGTTCTGGAAACGAGCGGTGTTCTATCTGGCCGACCGGCCACAGGCGGCGTCGCTGAACCGCCAGACGGGACAGCACCTGACCGTCGGGTCCAATACGACGGTCACACGGCCCGACGGGAGCCAGACGACGGGCAGCGTCCTCATGGACAGACAGGGGTACTACGCCGTCGGGAACCAGCGCTACAGTGCCGCGCTGCTCACGCAGGCTGAATCGAACGTCACCGCGCCGGGTATCGAAGATATCCGGAGCGAAGCGGCGAACAACGGGACCACGACTCAGTCACAGGCCATCGACCTGACGCCGTTCGCGGCCGCACTCGCCATCCTGGTCCTGTTGGGCGAACTCGCCTTCCTCCGGTACCGGGGTGATCTCTGATGGCCGTCGAGTTCGTCGTCGAGGGGACGACCGTCGGGTTCGAGCGACCGCTCGTCCTGGCCGGAATCCTGGTCGGGCTCGTCGCCGTCGGAGCGCTCGTCCTCCGGTCCGGTGTCGGGTCGCTCTCCCGCGGACGTCGGGGGCTGTTGTTCGCGAGTCGCGCGCTCGTGGTGACACTCCTGATCGTCGCTGCGGCAGGCCCGTACACGCTCGCGACCGAGACGACGACGGCCGACCCCCACGTGACCCTGGTCGCGGACCGGTCGGCCAGTATGGGCGTGGGTGACGACCCGACCGGGCGACTCGCCACGGCCATCGAACAGCGCGGCGTCTCGGTGACCACACGAAGCGTGGGCGATACGACCGGTTCACCGGTCGGGGACGCGGTCGCGTCGTCGCTCTCGCCGAACGGGACCGTCGTCGTCGTCTCCGACGGGCGAGTAACCGAAGGTCAGTCGCTGGACGCGGCCGCCGAACTGGCGACGCAGGTCAACGCCACCGTCAGCGCGATTCAGCCCGAGCCAACCGAGACCGAGCGCTACGTCACGGTCAACGGCCCCGCGAAGGTCAGCACCGGCGTCGAGAACAGCTATCTCGTCACGGTCGACGGGGTCGAACTCAACGACAGCGAGGCGACGCTGACGGTCAGCGTCGACGGCACCGAGATCGAATCGCGGACGATCAGCGACACAAGTAGCTTCGAGTTCACGAGGACGTTCAACCAGACCGGGAGCCATCGGATCACGGCCCGACTCGACGGTACGGACCGATACGAACGCAACAATGTCTTCCGAAAGTCCGTCCGAGCCGTCGAACAGCCCCGTATCCTCTACGTCTCGCGTGGGAGCTACCCGCTGGAGTCGTACCTCTCGACGCTGTACCAGGTCGACCGTGCGGAGTCGGTCCCCGACGACGTCTCCGATTACTACGCCGTCGTCACGCAGGACCTCTCCGGGCTGCACGTCGGGAACCAGACCGCACTCCAGCAGGCGGTCGTCGACGGGACCGGGCTGGTCGTCGTCGGCGGCCCGAACGCCTACGAACACGGTGGGTACAGCGAGGAGATCATCGGCGATCTGGTCCCCGTGCGACGGGGGGACCCCGGAACCGACTCTTCGATCGTCATCGTGGTCGACATCTCGGCCAGCGCCAAACAGGGTCTGGCGATCCAGCAACGACTCGCTCTGGACGTTCTGGACCAGCTCGGTGACGACAATCAGGTCGGGCTGGTCGCGTTCAACACGCGAGCGTTCGCTATCGTCGAGCCACAACCGCTGGGCGGGAATCGGCCGTTCGTCGAGGACCGCATCCGTCGCCTCCAGACCACCGGCAGCACACGGATCGCTGCGGGGCTGGAAGGCGGTCGCGAGATGCTCGGTGACGGCGGCGGCACGATCATCCTGTTGAGTGACGGCCGCGACAAGCGCGGTGGCGCCGTCGCGGCCGCCCGACAACTGGGCAGTGAGGGGACCGAGGTGACGGCTATCGGCGTCGGCGAGCGCCGCAACGAAACACTGTTGCGACAGATCGCCAGCGCCAGCGGCGGGACCTACCTGCAGGCCGACGAGACGAGCCGGCTCCGACTGCGCTACGGCGGCCCCGACCGCCAGTACCAGGGGTCGAAACTCACTGTCGTCGACAGCTCACATTTCATCACCGACGGCGTCGAACTGACCGCTGCGCCGGGGCAGTCCCACGAATTGACCGTCAAGGAGCGGGCGGACTTCCTCGTCGCCAGTTCGAGCGGTCGGCCGGCTATCGCGGCCTGGAATTACGGGCTCGGTCGTGTCGTCTCGGTGACGAGCTACAGTTCCGACGGGACGCTTGGTGGACTCCTCTCGCGGCCGGACTCGCTGGTGATGACCAAGTCCGTCAACTGGGCGATCGGTGACCCGCAGCGACTGGCGACCGGTGTCACTGACGTCCCCGATACACGAGTGGGACAGCAGACGACGGTCCAGTACCGCGGGTCGAGCAAGCCCACAGCGGAGACCGTCTCGTTCACTGCGGTCGGCGAGGACCGCTACCAGGGCTCGTTCGTCGCGACGGAGCAGGGGTATCACAGCGTCCTCGGTGCCGAGTACGCGGTCAACTACCCAGAGGAGTACGCCGGCTTCGGCCCGTCGCCGGCACTCCGCTCGGCCGTCGAGACGACGGATGGCCGGGTGTTCGAACCGAGTTCGGCCGCCGAGATCGCCGAGTTCGCTCGGGAACAGGCCACGCGACCCCGAACCGTCCGGACGGACTGGTCGTGGCTCCCCCTCGTGGCGGGACTGGTCCTGTTCCTGATCGAGGTATCGGCCCGGCGGCTGGACGAGATCTACGCGTGGAGCGGAGGGACAACGACATGAGCTACATCGGACGCACACTCAACCTCGGCCTGGTGATCGTCACTATCCTGGCGACCGCCAGCGTCGGCGGCACGACACTGTACTATCAGGAATCGGTTACGGAGGTCACGGAGCAAAACGACCGGCTCCGGGCGCAGAACCAGGAGCTACGGGCTGAGCTTCAGCAATCCAGAGCTAACGTTACGTCGCTACAGAACAAGCTCCAGCGGATCAACAACAGCCTGGAGACGAGACAGCGAGACCTGCAGTCACTGACCAGGCAGCTCAACGAGACGGAGCAGAACCTCACGCGGACCCAGAGTGCCCTCCAGGAGTCCCAGCAACGGTCCCAGCAGCTCCAGTTGCGCGTGAACAACCTGGAATCGTCCCTGGAACGCGTCGAGGACCAGAACCAGGACCTCAGAGAGGAGCGCAACCGCCTCGAACGGATCAACGAGGACCTCAACGAGACGAACGTCGACCTGCGTTCCGAACGGGAGACGCTCCGACGGGAGAACGTGCGACTGGAGAACGACGTCGAGTCGCTCAGAGAGGAGGTCGACGATCTGGAGCAGCGGAACCAGGACCTCGAAGATCGGATCGACGACCTGGAAGACCAACTGGACAACCAGACACCCAACAATGGCAGCTGAACGTGACGACGTGAAGGCGGCACTGACCGCAGTCCGCCGGGAGCGCTACAAGGCGACGCTCGTGACTGCAGTCGCCGACGCGGTCGTCGCACTCCTGGTGGTCAACCTCGCACTCTCTGTGCTGGATGTCGAGGCCATTCCGTCGACAGTCGGGCCGGTTGCGACACCGACTGCAGGCGGAGTCGCCGCCGGTGTCGCCGTCCTCCTGGGTGCCACGGTCGTCCACGCACGTCGGTACTCTCTCGAACGGTTCGAGGCCGCAAACCCGAACCTGGAGGCCGCGGTCAGGACTGCCAGGGACGTTCTCTCGGACGACGCCGACGACACGATGGCACGTGTCCTCTACGGCGACCTGATCGACCGGCTCTCGGCAGCCTCCAGCCAGCAGCTCCTGCGGGCACGATGGCTCGGCGTCAGACTCGTCGTCGTCCTGGTCGTGAGCCTGGTCACGCTCCACGTCACCGTCGCCGGTATCTCGGTCGCGCCGGTCCCATCGGGATCGGTCGGCGGCGACAGTGGCCCCACTGGCCCGACCGATGGGTCCGGGTCGCAAGGCCAGAACGACCCCAGCGGCCAGGGACTCCAGTCCGGCGACGAGGTCCTGGGCGACAGACAGGAGATCTCCGAGGGTAGCGACCCGCTGGAGTCGAATATCTCGGGTGGGCCCGGCAGTGGCGAGGAACGGAACCCGGCGAGCTACGACCGCCAGGGGCTAACCGCCGGCGGTGGCGGTGTCGAGGCCCAGCGTGGCGGCTTCGACGATCCCGGAGAGGTCGAGGACGCGGATCTCATCCGCGAATACACACTGCGAGTCACGAGGAACGATACAGATGAGTGATACTGAAATCGACGAGCGAGAGGTACAGGAGATACAGCAGGCCCTCCAGTTGCTCCGGCAGGAGGTCGGCAAGCGTATCGTGGGCCAGAAACCGGTCATCGAGCAACTCCTCGCGTGTCTGCTCTGTGATGGGAACGCGCTGCTGGAGTCGACGCCCGGGCTCGGGAAGACGTTGCTGATCCGCACTATCGCCGACGCGACGGCGTTGGACTTCTCGCGGATTCAGAACACACCCGACCTGATGCCCTCTGACATCACTGGGACGGAGGTCATCCGCGAGACCAGCGAGGGGACGCAGTTCCGGTTCGAACCGGGGCCGGTGTTCGCCAACGTCGTCCTGGCCGACGAGATCAATCGGGCGACACCGAAGACGCAGGCCGCGCTGCTGGAGGCGATGCAGGAGGGCCAGGTGACCGCCAGCGGCGACACCTACGCACTGCCGGAACCGTTCTTCGTCCTGGCGACACAGAACCCCATCGAGCAGGAGGGGACCTACCCGCTCCCCGAGGCACAGCGGGACCGCTTCCTGTTGAAGATCCTGCTCGATTACCCGGAACGCGACGAGGAACTCGACATCGTCAACCGGTACACGAAGGGGACCGGTGAGACAATTCCGGTCGACCGCATCCTCGACGACGGTGACTTCAAACGGGCCCAGCGACTCGTCCGTCAGATGCCTATCGCCGACGACATCACCGAGCGAGCGGTGGAACTCGTCCGTGCCACCCGTCACGAGGATCGTCTTGAGTACGGTGCCAGCCCACGTGCGAGCATGGGCATCGTCCTGGCCGCGAAAGCCCGCGCGTTCCTCGAAGGACGGTCCCACGTCACCGACGCCGACATCCAGGCGATGGCACCCCCGGTGTTGCGCCACCGGATAATCGTCGATTTCAAGGCCGAACGCGACGGGATCACCCCCGACGACGTCGTCGCCGACCTGCTATGATCTCGCCGGCGTTCCTCGACGAACTCGACCGCTTTCGGGGGTCGATCGATCGGCTGTCTAACGCCAGACAGCGCGGCGAACAGCGGTCGACGGTGCTGGGCGAGGGCCTGACCTTCAGCGACTACCGGAACTACGTTCCCGGCGACGACACACGGCTCGTCGACTGGAAGCTCTACGGCCGGACCGGCGAACTGTACGTCAAGCAGTTCGAGTCCGAACGGAACCTCACCGTCCACGTCTTGCTGGACGGCAGCGAGTCGATGGTCGCCGGCGAGGGCGAACAGAACAAGTTCGAGTACGCGGCGAAACTCGGCCTCGGGTTCTGTTCGCTTGCCGCCGCCGAGCACAACGACTTCCGGTTCTCGTTGCTGGGCGAGACCTACGAGCGACTGGACACGCGGGTCTCGAACCAGGGCGCGGTGCTGGCACTGATCGACCGCCTCAACGCCATCGAATCAGCCGGTGAAACGTCGTTCGCCGAGGCGCTGTCGGAGTACGCCGGAACCATCGACTCGCGGTCGCTGGTGCTGGTCGCGAGCGACTTTCTCGCCGACGTGGACGGGATCGCCGAGGGGCTCGACGCGCTCGCGGACAACTATCTGGTGCTTGCACACGTCCACTCGCCCGAGGAGCGGGACCCGCCCACGACCGGCGAGACCATCTTCAAGGGCCTCGAACGACCCCGGACTATCCGGACGTATTTCGGCGCGCGACAGCGACGGACGTACCAGGAGCGACTCGCAGCACACATCGACGAGGTCGCGGAGGCCGCCCGGCAGCGACGTGCTCGCCACGTCGAGGTGACGACAGACGAGGAGTTCTTCGACGCATTCGCACGGGCCTGGATCGGGTGATACTGTTGGCTGTGCGAGTAGTGACAGGAGATGTGCCGAGCACAAAGTTGATTACATCCTGCAGAAATCACCCCAATGGGGGCCCTGGTTGTGGTATAGTGCGCCAGTGTCCCCCGTATACTCTCGAATCGAATTCGTCCGGGAATCACTCCAGTAGAGACCATCAGTCGCCGCTATACCGACCGATATCCCTCGGGACAGCTTTTTATTCATCGGTGTGGAATCCGAAGCCATGGCATCTTACGACGTCGATGTCGACTGGCCCCGCGCCTTCTGGATCGGTTTCGGCGTGGTGCTGGCGGCAGCCCTCCTCTTCGTCGTCTACTCGTTCATCGGCACGTTCGTCTTCGGCGTGTTCATCTACTACGCGACGCGGCCATTGTTCCGTCGCGTCTATCGGCACGTCCGCCAGCGGACCGCAGCGGCGATGGTCTCGTTGTTCCTCCTGGCGCTCCCGGTGTTGGTACTGCTGTACTACACCATCGCCATCTCGCTCCAGGAGTTCCAGCGGTTCACGAAGAACGTCGATCTGGGCCCCTACGAGAACGTGCTGGACCCGTATATCGACGTCTCGGCGGTCGTCCAGAACCCACAGAGTCTCATCACTGGGTCGGCAGGCCCCGACACCGTCGTCTCGACGCTCTCCCAGGCGCTGGACTTCCTGGGACTGATCGGGACGGGACTGGTCCACGCGTTCGTCATGTTCGCGTTCGCCTTCTACATGCTTCGTGACGGCCCCAGACTCACCGAGTGGGGGAAGAACATGCTGGACCACCACGGCGTCCTGGACCGGTACTTCCACGAGGTCGACCGGAGCTTCCACCGCGTGTTCTACGGCAACATCCTCAACGCAATCGTCACCGGTGCCATCGGTGCAATCACGTTCAGTATCGTCGACATCGTGGCGCCCGCCGGCCTGGGCGTTCCCTACCCCGCACTGACCGGCCTCCTTGCCGGGGCCGCCAGTCTCATCCCCATCATCGGGATGAAGATCGTCTACGTCCCGATCAGCGGCTACCTCGCGGTCCAGACGGCCTTCAACGGTCAGGAGTGGTGGTTCGTGATTCTGTTCTTCGCGACGGCGTTCCTCGTCGTCGATACGATCCCCGACCTGCTCGTCCGCCCGTACGTCTCCAGCGGTGGATCGATATCGTTCGGGCCGTTCGGATCGGAGCCGGTCGAGACCGCGAGCGACTCACAGCCTGCGCTCCACACTGGGACGCTGATGTTCGCGTACATCTTCGGGCCGTTCCTGTTCGGCTGGTACGGTATCTTCCTGGCGCCGATGTTGCTGGTGCTGATCATTCACTTCGCCAGGTTCGTGCTGCCGGAACTGGTCAACGGGTCGAAAATACAACCGTACGCGGTCGACCCGGCCACGTCCGTGGAAGAACCTCCGCCGGTCGAAGACGACACGCCAGCGGACGGGACGGCGCCGGGCAACGGTGTCGACCCGGACGATCACTCACCCGGTGACCCGACGACCGACTAATCGCCGAGGTCCCGCAGCAGTTCCTCGGCCGTCGACGTCGTCACGTAGTAGGTGTGTTTCCGATGGGTCTCGTCTTTCGGCTTGAGTTTCCGTTCGGTCCCCTTGATGATGCTCCCTTCGTAGACCGTGACCAGGCCGACGCGACGGAGCGCGCGATAGAGGTGTCTGACGTACTCGAACTCCAGGTCCAGTTCCTCGGCAGTCATCCGGGGATAGTCGGGTCCACCACGCGCCAGTCGGCGGGCGATGGTCTGTCCGTCCGGGAGGTGCCTGAGGACGTTCCGTTTTCCGTCGCGTTCGCCGAGGAACCGTAGCAGGTGATCGCCCTCACGTGAGAGACGGTAGTAGGTGTGGTGCTGGCGCACCTCGTCGGCCTGCTTGGCCTTCACCCGGCGTTGCTTGACCGTCCCGGACTCGACCCGTTCGAGGATCCCAGCCGTCTCCATCTCCTCACAGAGCGCTTCGACCTGTTTCCGTTCGGCGTCGAGGTGGCCGGCCATCGACCGCGGGTAGTTACCTTCGACGGTATCGAGGTGGTAGCAGACCAGATACGCCACGGGATCGGCTGGCATCGGGGCGAGCTGGCCGACGACCGACTGCTGTCGTTCCAGCTCCGACTCCAGTTCTTTGGCCCGTTCGTACCGGGCCTGGGCGTTGCTGGCGGCGTCGGTATCCATGTCGATCGTCACCTCGATAGGCTCTCCCTGTGGCGTCTCGAGTGTCAGGTCGAGTTCGCCATCCTCCCAGTGGTCGCCCGACTCGTTACGGGCCTGCTCCAGTGCCGTCGAGACACGCTGGATGCGGGTCATGATGGTATCAGCCTCGGTTCGGAGTCGGTCGATCTCGGCCTGGGAGACCATCGACCGGCGATAGCGCTGTCACGTCTTTCAACCTATCGCCCCGTCGCGTCGAGAGCAGCCACCGGCGCCCGGGCGAGTCGCTAGCCAGGCGGCTACCCAGGGGTCGGGCTGCGACTGTTGCCGGTTCAACGATTCGTCAATGTTGGTTGTCTGCCGACACCGCACGACAGTTGCAGCCCCGTCTTCGAGATTACTTCCCCCCTGTTCGAGATTGCCGGCCGTCAGCCAGCCGTTACTGTACTGCTCCGGGCGTTTCTCGACCGAAACGCTTTCCGGATCGTCTGTCGGTCCAGTGTCGTCCGCTGGTGAGCCCTCGGAGGCGTGTGGCGATTGTAGAGGTAGCCGACTGCCAGGAAGTTAGACAGCTGGGTGAACGAGCCGGGTATCTAGGGATCGTGACTCGGTCGCCACCAGGTTGTCGCCCGGACGAAACCACATCGACGACGCCACCACGCCTACGCTGCCAGAGGGCAACGCCCACGAGTGGATGCCTCCCAATTAGAACAGCGATTCCAGGATGAATAGTGCGATACTGGGGCGCCGTACTGTACCCTTCCGAGACCGACGTCTACTCTCTAACCTCACTACAGGGCCCTGACTGGTCTCTGTTCCCTTTGATCTCAACTGGTGCCTTCCACGACTGTGGTTTCCTGAAGCGCCCTCCGTGGGCCTGAATCGAAATCTCCAGTTCTTCCCGCAACTGGACGAGAGTGCGTCTCCAGCCGGTGTCTTGTCGCTGTCGCACCAGCCCGAGCTGGAGCGAACACCTCGAATTTTATATAGCGATATGCGATTTATATGTCCACAGCAGCCCGCCCGGTGTATTGGAATTCCTATACTATCGAATAGATATTCGACTGATATACCTCCCGAACGCGGTCCCCCCACTCGTGCGTGTACGTGTCGATGACGTCCTGTGCGACGTCACCGCGGAGATATTTGACGATCCCGCGGTCACCAGTTCGATCCCGAAGATGCGTCGTAAAGAAGTGTCTGAAGTAATGTGGCGTCACGTTGACCTCCGGTCCGCCACCTGATTCGTACCACCCCTGGTCTCGCGCGTAGTGTTCGACGATGTGGTGGACCATATCTGGCGTGAGCCGCCTCCCCCAGCTACCGCTCGTCGAGACGAAGACTGGTGTTGCGTCCGAGAGGCTATCGGGCCGGATTGCGAGCCAACGGCGTAGTACAGTGGCTAGTTCGGCGTCGACTGGGACAGTGGTGTCTCGCTTGCGTTTGTTCGATGCCGACCGTTCCTCACCGTTGACTGTCTCCCCCCGTGCAGGTTCAGCGGCGACGTAGAGCGACCCAGGCCGGCCTTCGAGAGCCGCACGGACAGGAACGTCGGGGCGGGGCCCTGGCGATTCGAGGTGGAGGTCCCGCATATCGAGATTACAGAGTTCACCGGCCCGCATTCCGGTTTTCAAGAGGGTGACGACGACGGCCCGGTCCAGCGGGTGAGAGATGCGACGGACGAACTGACGCATCGACGGTACCGAAATCTCCCGCCGCGTGGGGTCTGTGTTGATCGACTCGTCCATCTCCTCCATCACCAGCGTCATCGGGTTGGTATCGAACACCCCGACCTGGGCCATGTAATCGAAGAACCGGTGTAAGTACGAGGCGTAGGTGGCGACGGTACTGGCACTGTGCTCACTCCGGAGTCTGTGAACGTAGGCGAGACAATCACGATGGGAGGCTCCGCTCACCCGTGTCGGTTGCCCCTCGTCGTCGAGGTACGACTCGAAATCCCGCAGCACTCTCGCGTAGAACTCCCGAGTGCGTTCGCTCTTCCCGTGGAACGTGATATCGTCGAGGAAATACTCGATGGGATCGTCTAACTCGTCTGGGGTGGTGGAATCAGTCGGGTCGACACTCATTCGTTCAACACGTACCCCCCGTGACGCCCACTGTAGGTAACGGTCCCTTCGGCCTGTAGTTCCTGGAGTATCTCTTCGAGTTGCTGTTCGATATCGTCGGTCAACTCTGCGACGAGTTGGTCCCAGTCGTAGTACGTGTCGTCGTCCAGAACCCCGAGTACCCTGTCTTTCACCCCATCAACCCCCGGGGTAGCATCTCGAATATCCCGTTCCTCCGCATCGCCAGGTTCGTCGACCGGTTTCGATTGTTCGGAATCCTGTGGCTCGAAGCCGCTCCGGCCTGCCTGGACCATCGTTCTGACGAACTCGCTCTGACTCATGTCGAGTTCGTCGGCATGGTCCTGCCAGATCTCCTTCTGGTACGCTGGGACGTACGTTCGAACTGACGTTCGCTCGACATCATCTCCGTCGCCTGCCATGGTACGATACTCATACGCCAGGTACATCAAGTTAATCCCAGATTTACAGATAAAGACACTTATTTTGATAATTAGCCCCATCAAGAGGGGGCCTCAACGCCCTACTCCCACAAATATCTAGTACTGATCCAGATATGAGTACTATACATACAAATCTAAACTAATATCAAGAATTGAACTAGTCATCCATCTCTCGCCGTGCTGCTCGTCGGATGTCCGGACTAACGTCGAAACCGAACTCTGTCCAGCGGAACGATCATTCGATGTGACACAACCTCCGGGCGGTCGGTACGAAACCCTCCATCTGATCGCCCGTCTGACCACTCGTTCACCCACGTTGCCGACTACCCTCGAACTCGTATATCACATATCGCTATATTTTCTCGACCCCTCACCGGGCCGGAAATCCGACGAAAACTGATCTCACAGCGATCGTCGTGGATCGGGGGTAGAATCAGTCCTACCACCGTCCACTGTCGGGTTCTGTAGCGGAGTCAGGTATCCTCTCGATATTTCTGGAGTTCCACGACGAAGACAGCTCCAGTCGAGTTCTCGTCCCGGAGCCACACGTCACCACCGTACCGATCTGTGAGTGTGCGCACGAGATGGAGACCGAGTCCGGTTCCACTGCTATCCAGGCCTCTCGTCCCCTTCCCGAAGATATCGGATTGCTGGGACTCGGGCACACCGGGGCCGTTGTCGGCGATGGACACCTCCACCGTGTCGCCACGGTCGGTGGCGGCGACCGTAACTGCTGGAGTCGACTTGTCGTTGTGCTGGATAGCGTTGTTGAGCAGATTCCTGAACACTGATCCCAGCATGTCGTTTGCTTCGACCGACACAGGTGGTATCTCACCGTCGACCTCGATCTCTGCACCCGGATGTGCACTCCGCACGTCCCGTATCTCGTTCATGACGCAGTCGTTGAGCAACACCGGCTGGACCACTGTTCCATCTCCGAGCATCACCCTGGCGATATCGCCCGCGGTGAGCGTCAGATTCACCGCCTGTTCGGATCGATCGCGGAGCGTCTCGAGGTACCCGTATTCCTCGCTATCCGGATCGATCCGCTGCGAGAGGATATCTGCGTAGGCAGTCACCAGTTGCAGGTCGTTCCGGATGTCGTGCCTGACTACCTGGTTCAGCGTCTCGAGGTTGTCCCGTTGTTCCTCGATCCGTTGCTGGTAGGCCTTTCGTTCCGTGATATCACGACTACTCACCAGGATGCCGTCGATAATATCGTCGTCGAGGTGGTTCCGCATCGTCGACTCCACCCACACCCAGGATCCGTCCGCGTGCCGGAACTTCGTCTGGACCGTCCTCGCTTTCTCAGGTTGTTCGATCACCGCCTCGATCGCTGCGCGGACTAGTTCGCTTGTCTCGCCCGACTGGAAGCTAAACCCGTCTCTGTCTACCAGTTCGGACGGCTCGTACCCGAGAACACGTTCGACCGCGGGACTCACGTACGTGATCGACCCTTCCTGATCGACGATGGTGGCGATATCCGTCGAGGATTCGATGATACGGCGTGATCGTTCCAGATCTCGTTTCCGCTCCGTTCGATCAGTGACGTCCCGGTACAGCCACATGTTCGCCTGGCTACCGAAGAGTTCGTATGGGACGTAGTCGCGTTCGAGGGTGCGGCCATCGGCGAGTCGTATCTCCTCACCTCTGACAGGTTCTCGGGAATCGATCCGTTCGTCGATCCCCTCGATGAATTCCTCGGGTTCGGCGAACAGGTCCTTCATCTGCCTTGCTGCGACGTCACAGTCCTGCCCGATTATCTCGGTACAGTCGACGGGAAGCGAGAGGACGGAGCACAGCTGTTCGTTCGCCGTCAGTATCGTCCGATCTGCGTCCTCGACGAGGATTCCACTGGGAAGGTTCTCCACGATTGTCTCTAGGATCGCGTTCGTCGCCATCTGTTCCTGTTCTCGTTCCTTCCGCTCGGTAATCTCACGAGAGAAGATCGAGAGTCCGTCTTCGTCGGGATAGATATCTATCTCTACCCAGTAATCGAACGGGTCGTCGAGTCGGTGTTCGATGGACCGGTATTCGTTCTCTGCCATCGCTTCCCTGTAGGCTGTTTCGAGTTCGGTACCCTCGATCGACGGGAACGCCTCCCAGAGGGGGATTCCATGGACTTCGGTCGCCTGGATTCCCGTTCGTGCCGCCATCTGATCGTTCCAGTAGGTGATCCGCCACTCGTCGTCGACCGCGTAGTACGCTTCAGAGATTCGAGTCGTAAACCGCTCGTACTTTTCCTTCTGTGCGGTGAGTTTCTGGCGGGCTTGGACCCCTGAGAGGGCAGTAGCGAGCGTCTCACCGAGTTCTTCGAGTACCTCCCGTTCGCGCTCGTCGAAAGCATCGGTACGGTCCGCATAGAGAGTCAAGAAGCCGAACTCCACGTCGTCGTTCACGATCGGGATAACAGCGGCTGCAGTGTAGGTGACATCGATGGTCTCTTGCTGCCACATCTCTGTCGGGACCCTCTCGCTAGACTCCTTGACAACCTGTACAGTGCCGGTACTGACCGCTTTTGCGGTCGGGGCTGTCGATAGATCTGTCTCGGACGAGACGGACGGACTCTCCCGGAGTGCTGTCGAATCGATCGCCGCCGCGGTCCGGAGATCGATATGGCCATCGTCGCTATCGAGCGACCCGAACCAGGCGGCAACGTACGGACCTGACTCGGCAAACACCTTGCACACCTCTGATTCGAGCGTGCCGGGTGATTCGGAGTCGATGAGGGCCCTGTGGATCGACCGGATCACGGGGTGTATGTCGAGTCCATCGTCCCTCGATCCATCGTTCATGGTACGACATTGGGTTGGGCACATATCAATGGCGGAGGCGCAAAGCTGGATACGGGTACCGTGCCGCCGAGCGCTCAGTCCCTCCCCGTGATAGAACACAACGGATTAGGGGATACTGCTCGAAGGACCACCTATGACCACCACGTACAACGAGACACTGGATCCGTCGGGGGGAGTGTGAATGGCCGATCCCGGGTCCGTGCGCCTCATCATGATCGTGATCGTGCTGGTCGCGATGCTCATCAGCATTCTTGGATCAGTACTGTTGCTGAAGTTCTTGATCGGGTATACGTTCGAATCCTGACTCCTCCGGTCGCCACAGGTTGGTCGATCGGCCGCCGTAGTCGCCCGGTCAGTCTCGCTCAGTCGTTCGAACCGCCCGTGTCGAGGCCGCTGTATCCAGAATATATGGGAGTTTATAAATCTGATTTGACGGTTTCGTTATCGGACCGGTGCTCGAACGGCAACATATAAACTGTATATTGCTATACGAAACCGCCACGAGGAACAGCGTACGCTCGCACCGTGGACCTGGCCGAGGACCTAAACGGTTAGTGAAGAACTATTTCCGCCCGTTCGGCGTACCGATGGGGAGTGATATGCGTTCTGAAGAATATACGGGGCAGCGCTTCGTGGTTCCGCGGGTCCCTGACTGTCCGAGACTGTGCCAGACGATCAGAGCCCTGGAACACTCACTGAAAGCAGGGTATCGACACGCGGCGTCGAGACCTCCGAGACACAGATCGCACCTAAGCGAGGTGGGAATGTAGTGCGGTTCGTCGAGGTCCGTGTCCCGACGGCAGACCTCGAAGCGGTCCAGCGCTCACTGGACGACGAGGACATCAGCTATCTCACACTCTCAGAAGCTGACGACGATGTGGCGGTCCTGCAGTTCCCGGTACCCACACAAGCGGTCGACCACGTGCTCGATTTGCTGGCCGAACACGACCTCGACGACGAGGAGTACGTTGTCGTCATCGACGCCGAAACCGCCAGGGTACCCGATGTCGACGTCCTCGAAGACCGGTTCGTCGACGGGGCCGAAGGCGAGGAGAGTATCTCCCCGGACGAGATCCGCTCCAGAGCGCGGGACATGCACCCCGACAGGATCGCCTACTACGGCATGACGTTGCTGAGTGCAGTCGTCGCAGCGGCCGGGCTGTTACTGGACTCGCCTGCAATCGTCGTCGGGTCGATGGTCATCGCCCCGCAGGTCGGCTCGGCACTCCTCGCCAGTGTCGGGACGGCACTCGGGGATCAGAAACTCCTCTCGACCGGCCTCAGAGCACAGGTCGGGGGGCTCCTGCTGGCGATAGCCAGTGCGACAGCCTTCGGGATCACACTCCGCTCGACTGCGTTCGTCGCACCAGTCCTCGACGTCACCACCATCCAGCAGATTAGCAGCCGTATCTCCCCGGGATTGCTCTCGCTGGCGGTCGCACTCTGTGCAGGGGCTGCTGGGGCTATCGGGCTCGCAACCGGACTCCCAGTCTCGCTGGTCGGCGTGATGATCGCGGCAGCGCTCATCCCGGCTGCCGCGGCCATCGGCATCGGTATCGCCTGGGGTCTGCCTGCCGTTGCCCTCGGTGCGTCCGTCCTGCTCGTCGTCAACGCAGTTTCGATCAATCTCGCGGGCGTCCTCACACTCTGGAGTTTCGGCTATCGTCCAGCAACGCGCGAGGGCGCACCGGACCGTAACGACAGGAACCTCCTGCCAGCAGTCCTCACCGTCGCGGTGCTCCTCGCTGTGTTCGGTGCCGCGAGCGTTCCTATGAGCGAACAGATGGCCTTCGAGCGAGAGACCAACCGGGTCGTCGAGTCGGTCCTGGAACGTGATGCCTACGAGGCGCTCGAACTCGTCTCGGTCCGGGCGTCCTATGCCGGTCCGGGCGTGCTCGTCGAGGAGCGGACCGTCACGGTCGTCGTCAGTCGGCCGGTCGGAACCACCTATCCACGGTTCGCGAGTGACGTCCAGACCGGACTCGCAGGCACGGACGGGCCCGTCTCGGTCGAGGTCGTGTACCACGACCGGCAACGGACGCCCGGAACGTGACCGATTCTCGTGAGGCGAATCGAACGCGTCGAGCCCGCAGTAAAAAAAGTCCAGCTACGCGATCAGTTGTTGTCGTCGTTCTCCGCGAGACCCTGCGATGGCCCACCGGAGAAGACGAACTCGTGTTCGGCCTCGGTCTGGAAGCGTCCGAGGATGTCACCCAGCGGCTGGGCGTAGCGTTTCAGCTGTTCGGCACGCGAAGAGACCTCGTTGAGTTCGGCGGCCTGTTCCTCCGCGGCACCGGCGACGGTCTCGGACTCGGCCATCATCTCCTGGCTGGTGTCGGCCGCGTCCTGCAGCGTCGTCGCGACGGTGCGGAACTGGTCGAGCGAATCCTGGATGTCGACGTCCGGGTTGTCGTTCTGGAGCTGTTCCAGCGAGTCGACGAGGTCGTCCAGATCCTCCGAGAGGTTCCGGAGTCGCTCTTTCTGGTCGTAGGCGTCGTCGGAGACCTTCTGGATGGACTCGGCGACCTGTTCGGAAGCCTCACGGACGGACTCGGAACTGGTCAGCACGACGTCTCCGGATTCCGCGACTTCGCCGGCGAAGCTGTTGAGCTGCCCGACGGTCTTCTCGAGTTCGTTGATCATCCCGTTGAACTCGCTCGCGATGCGGTCCATCGACTCGTTCTCGCCGTCTGTCTCCATGCGCTTGGTGAGGTTCCCACCGGCAGCCGCCTCCATGACCTCGGAGAACTCCTCGGCTTTCTGCTGGAGGTAGTTGTTCATCTCCATGGCCTCCGCCCGGGAGACCTCGGCCTCCTTGCGTGCGCTCTCCGCTTCGTTGATCTGTTGTTTGAGCGCGTCACGCATCTCCGAGAAGCCGTTGTACAGCTCTCCGATATTGTCGATCCGGCTCGTGGTGATATCGACACCCAGGTTGCCCTGGCGCATCTCCTCGGTCTTTCTGGTCAGGCGGTCGATGGCCGACGCAGTGTTGTACCCGAGTGCGGCACCGACGCCACCGATCAGGAGCACCATCAGGCCGGTCCCGATGAGCCCGTAGACGCGGACGTTCTCGACGAACCCGAAGACCGACGAGTACGGTGCGTGGACGAGGACGACCCAGTCGGTCCCCTCGATCGGTGAGTAGCCGACCGTGTACCGCTCGTTCATCACGTTACCGTTCGCAGGCATCTCGGCGATGACACCTGCCGTTTGCGTCGATCCCCGCAGGGATACCGCCGCGTCGAGTGGGCGACTGGCAGGCCCGTCGCCCGCGTAGGCCGAAAGCGTCTCGCCACCGACACCGGTCGAGGCGTCGCGGGGCTCGTCGATCATGATCGTCCCGGATGCGTTGACGACCTGGGTGAAGCCACCTTCCTCACGGTCGGCACCCTGGAGCGAGCCGGCGATCCGGTCCGTGGTGTACTCGATGACGATGAATCGGTTCTGTGAGGCGTCGACCTGACTCATGAAGCCCAGGACGGGGCCGTCCTGTGTCTGGTAGACGCTGGACATCTTCACCTCGCCGGCACGGCTGAACCGCAGGTCACTGGTCCAGCTGCGGCCGGCATCGGCCACGCTCGTCCCGGGGCTGACGGCCGTACTCGATACGATCGTCGTCCCCGAGGGGCTCCGTTCGAGCAGATGGATGTGCGCGACGTCCGCCGAAAGGCCAGCCCGCTGGTTCTGGAGTTCGGTCCGTAGTTCGCCCTGGTCGTCGGACGTCCAGACGCCACTGGAGGAGATGAACTTCGCCGACAGTTCGTTCCGCTCGATCCACTGCTCGATGATGTCCCCTTCCTGGGACGCGATACCTTCGTACTCGTCTTCGACCTGGGTCTGCGTGAAGTCCTGTACACCCTGTGTCGCTGCCAGACCGACGGCACCGACCGAGAGCGCCATCACCACGAGGACGATACCGAACTTGAGCGCGAAGTTCTGCCGGATGAAATCCGGCACGACAGTCCCGAGAATCCCGGCACTTGGTCCATCTTCAGAATCTGTTCCGCCTGACTGTGATTGTTCCTGCGAACTCATTGTTAGCTACCTCCCAGCGAGCATTCGCTCGCCGGTTCTTCCTGACACGAATACGCCGTGTCCCGTGTTGTTTTGATCAGATCGAAATACCGCCCGAACGACTGCTGGTCTTCCGGCCGGCCACGGACGATCGGTACCGGCCGCATTGCCTGGTGGTCACACGCGCGCATCTCCTGTGACCCGACCCCTGCACCGTACTGAGTCCCTTCGAGTGTACTGATGACCGAATTGGGGTTGAAACTCCCTACCCGTGCGACCGCACTCGCGTACAACAGCGTCTGTGTGTACGCGACCTGTGCCGGTCCAGACGGGACGGACGAACTTGTCGATGCGGTGCCCCCCTCGTACTCTTCGGCGAACGCAGAGCGGAACGTGTCCGACAGTGGGGTGTCGATGGATGGGTCCCAGGCGACTGTCCCGATGACGTCCTCGATGGCGCCCCCTGCCGTCTGTGCAACCGCTCGCGTGTACAGCGGGATGACGATGTTCTCGTCGGGGAACTCGTCACGGAAGGTCCGGACTGCATTGGCTGCGTCCAGCCCACGGAGGTTCAGGATGAGGACGTCCTCCGTGGCGTTCTCGATGTCCGGGATGTACTGTGAGTAGTCGCGTGTTCCGACCTGGGAGACCAGACTCCCCGTGAATCGCCACCCTGCTTCTCGTAACCTCTCGACGAACAACTGCCGCTGTGCGTTGCCCCAGTCGTCCTGTGAGTAGATCTGGAAGAACTCCGTGTCTTCGCCGTACTCGTCCAGCAAGACCGGGAGCAGCGCATTGGTCGTCATCGTCGAGTTGAACATCTCACGGAAGGTAAAGCGGTTGCAGTCCGACCCGGTGAGCGAGTCGATCTGGGACATCGTCGCCATGTAGATCACCTCCGATTCCCCGGCGATCTCCTGGTGGGCGAGTGCGGTGTCGCTCGTCGACCCACCCGAGAGCATGATCACGTCCTCGTTGTCGATCATCGACTGGGCCGAGAGTCGTGCTGACTCCGGATCGCTCTCTGTATCACCGACGGTGTAGTCGACAGTCTTTCCCAGCAACCCATCTCCGTCGAGACTGCTGAAGATGCTCTGGCCGACCCAGCCACCACCCTCGTTGATGTGTTTGACCGCTAGCTTGTGGCCGCGGAGTTCCTCCTCCCCTGCGGTAGAGAACGGGCCAGACTGTGCGACGTTGAATCCGAACGTGACCGTGTCACCGGTTACGGGAAAGTTACCGATCTGCTCTCCTGTCGGAGTTCCGGTACCACCGCCGCCGCAACCGGCGAGGCCGGCAAGACTCGACGCCCCGACAGCCCTGAGAAACGATCGACGTGAGAAAGCGGACTCACGACGCACTGGCCTACGTCCCATAGGTTTGTGTGATATATTCGAGTACAAAAGCTTTTGGAGCGTTTCAGCCGGTCGTCGTCCCGCAGTAACGGTGTGATTACATAGCTGCTATCTGATGGTAAGGCGACCTTAGGCCGGGTACAGTCGATACGCTGGCGGTATCGCGATCTCGGTGCGGACTTCGACGGGATTTATAGCCACCCCACCATCACTGGAGAGTATGACAGATCTCGTTACATTCGGTGAGACGATGCTGCGGCTCTCGCCCCCGGAGCAAGAGCGTCTTGAGACGGCGGATCAGTACGACGTCCACGTCGCCGGCGCCGAGTCGAACGTGGCAGTGGCAGCCGAACGACTCGGACTTGACACCGCGTGGCTCTCGAAACTGCCGGACTCACCGGTCGGGCGACGCGTCACGGGCGAACTCAAGCGACACGACGTCGACGTCGAGATCTGCTGGGACGACTCCGGGAGCGGGCGCCAGGGGACATACTACCTGGAGATGGGCGAGATCCCGCGCGGCAACGAGGTTATCTACGACCGCGCGGGCGCGAGCGTGACGACGCTCTCGACGGACGAAGTACCCGAAGGGCTCATCGAGGACGCGGACGCCGTTCATACGTCGGGGATCACTCCTGCACTGTCCGACACGCTCGAACAGACGACGGCAGAGCTGCTCGCACGGGCGAGTGCTGCCGGGACGACGACCTGTTTCGACATGAACTACCGGTCGAAACTCTGGTCCCACGCGGCGGCACGGTCCGTCGTGACCGACCTGTTCCCGGATATCGACGTGCTGGTCGTCGCGCGCCGTGACGCCGAGAACATCCTCCAGGCGGAAGGCGACGCCGTCGAGATCGCGGCCGACCTCACGGCGGAATACGACTTCGACGTGACTGTCGTCACCCGCGGTTCGGAGGGCGTCGTTGCGGCGACAGACGACGACGAGTTCGTTCAGGATTCCTTCGAAGCGACAGACGCACATCCCGTCGGTTCCGGGGACTCCTTCGTCGGCGGGTTCCTCTCGCGGTATCTGACCGGCCACTCCGTCTCGGATGCGCTGGCCTGGGGTGCGGCGACCGCCGCGCTGAAACGGTCGGTCCCCGGTGACATCGCCGTGGTCTCGCCCAGCGAGGTTCGGGAACTCATCGAGGGCGAAACCGTCGACATCAGTCGATAGCCGGACGGCGCCGTCGGTGAGTTTCGCGTATCAGACAACCTTCTTATCCCCCGCGACGGTATCGCTATCTATGATAACACGATGTATCAGAGTAGTAGCAAGCAGCACGGGGGTCGTCGCTGATGCGTAGCGCGAAGATCGTCTGTACGCTCGGCCCTGCCAGCGAATCGACCGACCAGATCGCGTCGCTGGCCGAGGCCGGCATGTCGGTCGCCCGACTGAACGCCAGCCACGGTTCGCCCGAACACCGCCGGGAGATGATCGACCGTATTCGAGAGGCCGACGATCGGGTCGACAGCCCGGTCGCGGCGATGCTGGACATGCCAGGCCCGGAGGTCCGGACCGCACCGATCCGGGACTCGATCGAACTGGTCGAGGGATCGACCGTCGAGTTCGTCGTCGGTGACGAGGCGACTCCCGAACGGGTGGGCCTCTCGAAATCCATCACCGCCGCGGAACCGGGTGACAAGGTCCTGCTCGACGACGGCCGCATCGAGACGACCGTCGAACGTATCGAGGGGGATTCGGTCTTCGCACACGTCGAGAGCGGCGGGGAACTCGGCGCTCGCAAGGGAGTCAACGTCCCTGGCGTCGAACTCGACCTGCCGACGATCACGAAGAACGACGAGCAGGAACTGGACGTCGCTGCCGAGAAGGAACCGGACTTCGTTGCAGCCTCGTTCGTCCGCTCAGGCGAGGATATCTACGAGATCAGCCGCGCACTGGAGGACCGCGGCGTCGACATCCCGATCATCGCCAAGATCGAGCGCGCGGGAGCGGTCGAGAACCTCGACTCCATCATCGAAGCCGCCTATGGGGTCATGGTCGCCCGTGGCGACCTGGGAGTCGAGTGCCCGCTGGAGGATGTCCCGATCATCCAGAAGCGCATCATCCGGAAGTGCCACCAGGCCGGCGTCCCGGTCATCACGGCCACCGAGATGCTCGACTCGATGATCCACTCGCGGCGACCGACTCGCGCGGAGGCCTCGGACGTTGCCAACGCGGTGCTAGACGGGACTGACGCGGTGATGCTATCCGGTGAGACGGCCATCGGAGACCACCCGGCCCGCGTCGTCGAGACGATGGACCGCATCGTCCGGGACGTCGAGGCCAGCGAGGAGTACGCCGAGTCCAGAGAACAGCGCGTCCCCGCCGCGGGCGACACGCGGACCGACGCGCTCGCGCGGTCGGCCCGGTTCCTCGCGCGGGACATCGGCGCCTCGGCCGTGGTTGCTGCATCCGAATCCGGCTATACCGCCCTCAAGTCCGCAAAGTACCGGCCGTCGATCCCCATCGTCGCGTCGACACCGAACGAGCGCGTCAAGCGGAAGCTCGCACTCTCGTGGGGCATCACGCCGGTCCTCACCGAGTACACGACCGAGGGTGCCGACGCCATCATCCAGAGTGCCGCCCAGGCGGCCCTGGACACCAACGCTGCAGAGGGCGGCGACACGGTCGTCGTCCTGTCGGGGATGATGACCGAACTGGAGGGTCTCAACACGGCGAACATGCTGAAGGTCCACGTCGCCGCCGAGACGGTCGCCAGTGGACGCTCGGTCGTCGAGGGCGTCGTGACGGGGAAGGTCTACCGGGCGACCGACGGGAACATCGAACACATGCCCGACGGCGCCATCGTCACTGTCCCGAGCGACTTCGAGGGCGAGTTCGTCGGCGACACCGACCGCATCGGCGGTATCATCGACGGCAATCCGGGCATGACGAGCTACGCCGCCATCGTCGCGCGCGAACTGGATATCCCGATGATCGCCGACGCGACGCTGCCCGAGAGCATCGAGGAGGGGTCGACGATCACGCTCGATGCCGAACGCGGGGTCGTCTACGAGCAGTCCGTCGACCGCGAGGACGCGGAGAACCGTCGGCGGTGACCGAGCGTAGAATATGTGTAGTTAAGTAGCGGAAGGGCGACGTTCCCACCAGCATGGGCGCATACGCTGGGGTCGATCTCGGTGCGACACACATCCGGGTCCTCATCGCAGATGAGTCCGGAACTGAACTTGCATCACACAAGACGAAGACCCCGCGCGGTCCGACAGGCATCGCCGTGACGGAGGCGGTGCTCGATTCGCTGCGCGAGGCCAGTGACGCTGCCGACATCGTCCCCACCGACATCGTCGCCGCCGGTATCGGCTCCTTCGGCCCGATGGATCTGGCCGAGGGCGTTGTGACCAACCCCGCGAACCTCCCCGATACGATCGACCGGATCCCGTTGACCGGCCCGGTCGAGAACCTCATCGGGAGCGACCGCGTCTACCTCCACAACGACGCGATTGCGGGTGTCATCGGCGAGCGATACTACTCGGACCGCAACCCCGACGACATGGTGTATCTCACCATCTCGTCGGGTATCGGTGCCGGTGTCGCCGTCGACGGGAACATCCTCTCCGGCTGGGACGGCAACGCCGGCGAGGTCGGCCACCTGACTATCGACCCGACGGGCTTTATGACCTGTGGCTGTGGGCACGACGGCCACTGGGAGGCGTACTGCTCGGGTGAGAACATCCCGCGATACGCGACGCGGCTCCACCGCGAGGACCCCGTCGAGACGGCACTCCCCATCGACGAGGAGGGCTTTACCGCCGCGGACGTCTTCGAGTACGCCGGCGAGGACGACTTCGCCGCGCACGTACTCGATCAGATCAACCACTGGAACGCGATCGGCGTGGCGAACATCGTCCACTCCTACGCCCCGCTGGTCGTCTACGTCGGCGGCGCAGTCGCGCTCAACAATCCGGACCTCGTTCTGGACCCGATCCGCGACCGACTCGACGATATGGTGATGGCGAACATTCCGGACATCCAGCTCACGACGCTGGGCGACGACGTGGGTGTCCGCGGTGCCCTCGCATCCGCGCTCACCGGTGGAACCGGCGATCCGTCACACACTGGCTGAGTAGAGCCGACCAGCGCCGCCAGTTCGAGTTCCGCCGGCGGAACTGTTTTGCTCCGCTATCTCTAGATGGGTCTCATGTCGACTGACCAGGGGGACATCTACACCGAGACGCTCTCGGTCTTCTCGGACGTCGAACCCCGAGAACCGCTCACAACACCGGAGATAGCCGACCGACTCGACGCCGGTCGCCGGACAGTCCACAAGCGCCTTACGACGCTCGCCGACCGGGACGAACTCCGGACCAAGAAGGTCGGAGCCGGCGGACGCGTGTGGTGGCGACCGGCCGCGTTTGCGGACTCGGGAGCAGAATCCGATCGAGCCGCCCCCTCCGAACTGGAGCGGTACAAACGTATCATCGACGCGGTCGGGGACCCCGTTTACGAACTCGACCGTCAGGGGCGGTTCACGTACGTCAACCAGGCCGCCGTCGATCTATCCGGGTACAGCAGGTCTGAGTTGCTCGGAAACTCTGTCGCGGTAGGGATGGACGAGGAGACCATCGCCGAGACCGAATCGATAATCGTCGACCTCGTCACCGACGACAGCCGCGACAGCGCGACGCTGGAATACGAGGTCACCACGAAAGGGGGCGATACGATCCCTGTCGAGAACCACCTCACACTGCTCACAGACGATGACGGAGACATCCGCGGGACGGCAGGGGTGTTACGGGACATCTCCGGCCAGAAGGAACGGGAAACAGCACTCCGGCGGACGACGGACCTGCTTCGACACACCGAACGACTCGCGGACGTCGGCGGCTGGGAACTCGACGTCTCGAAGCCGCCCCACGAGGCGATCTGGACCGAGCAACTGTTCGACATCTTCGAAGTCGACCACCAGGAATCGTTCCTCCCGGACGAGGTGCTCTCGTTCGTCCATTCCGAGGACCGCGAACGCGTTCGCCGCCAGACCGATCGCTTGCTCGAAGACGGCGAGGGCCTCGTTCAGGAGTACCGGATCGTGACGGGCGAGAACAACGTCAGGTGGATCCGCGCGGTCTCCGAACCGGCCGACGACGGCGACGTACTACGGGGGGCGACGATGGACGTGACCGAACGGAAGGCACGCGAACAGGAACTGGAGGAACAGCGCGCGCGTCTAAGGGCACTGAACGACCTCAACGAGGTTGTCAGGGGGATTACGGATGCGGTCATCGAGCAGTCGACCCGCGAGGAGATCGAGCGGACGACGTGTGAACGTCTCACCGCGGCGGACTCCTACTCCTTCGCCTGGGTTGCGGAGGTCGACCCGGAGACCAGCGAGATCCGGCCGCGCGTCGAGGTCGGCGTCGACGGCTATCTCGACGACGTGGAACTCTCGGCGGATCCCGACGCTCCCACGGGACAGGGGCCTGCCGGGCGCGCCGTGCGGACCGGTGAGATGCACGTCGCTGCGAACGCACGGACCAACGCGGAATTCGAGCCCTGGCACGACGTCGCCAGGGAGTACGGCTACCAGTCGGCGGCGGCGATCCCCATCGTCCACGAGGGGACCGTCTACGGGCTGGTGGGGATTTACTCCGACAGGCCGGACGCCTTCAACGAGGCCGAGCGGGACATCGTGGGCCAGATCAGGGAGGTCGTGGGACACGCCATCGCTGCTGTCGAGCGCAAGCACGCCCTCCAGCGCGAGGAGGTCACCGAGATATCCTTCCAGGTGAGAGACGTCTTCGAGAATATCGGTGTCTCGCCACCCGCCGACGGAGAGATAACGGTCGACAGAACCGTTCATGTCGAATCAGAGACCTTTCTCGCGTACGGTCGGACGACCGAGAGCGGCGTCGCGACGCTGCGGGAACTGGTCGAGAGTGATGCTGCGGCGCACTGGGACGAGGTCAGTATCCTGGACTCCGACGGCGACGACGTCTCGTTCGAGGCGCGATGGACCGACCCGACGATCCTCGCGAGTATCGCCTCGGCCGGCGGGCACGTCGATCGGGTCGTGCTCGAAGACGACAGATTACAGATGACGGTTCGGTTCGCCTCGGAGTCGGATGTCCAGACGCTGGTCGAGAGCGTGACGACCACCTATCCCGACGTGGAACTCCTGACACGCCGGCGGACGGAGCGGGCCGGTCCATCCCCCGGACCACTGATGGAGGCTCTCTCGGCCGAACTCACCGACCGACAGGCGATGGCACTGAAGACGGGATACTTCAGCGGCTTCTTCGAGTGGCCGCGCCGGAGTTCCGGCGAGGACGTCGCCCGGTCCCTCGATATCAGTGCGTCGACGTTCCACCAGCACCTCCGCAAAGCAGAGAAGGAACTTCTGGATCTCGTGTTCGATGGCCAGTAAGGACTCTCAAATTTTCGGCAGCGGGGATATGCGGGGCCGGGTCTAGTCTCTGTCCATGAGTAGTGGTACACGTGTTAATCACTCACGCTGTGTCGGGAGCGACGCCTCTCCGATCGCCACGGCCGAACGCCGCCACGTGCTCGCTATCCTCGTAGATAGCGCCGGACCACTCCCGGCGTCAGTGCTAGCTCTCCGCCTCGCTTCCAGCACCGGTGGTGTCCCGTGTGAGGCGGTCCCCGACGACGAGCGTCGTCGACACGAGATATCGCTGAGACACTCGACGGTCCCTGCGCTCGCAGCACAGGACGTCGTCGAGCAGGGTCCACAGGGTGTCCAACTCAGGCAGTCCTGGCAACCCGATTTCGGCGCTCTCGAACTGAACGTCCCCGACGTTTCCGACCCCGACCACCCTGCCTGGGACGTGCTGGCGGCGGTTCGAGCCGACCCGATCAGGCAGCAGATCCTGAAGCGGTTCGCCGAAGACGGGGCCCCGTGTCCGCTGGTCCCACTGGCGCTGGAGGTGACAGCCGAGTCAGAGCCGCTGACCGACGACGAGTTCGAGAGCCTCCTGACTCGACTCCACCACGTCGACGTCCCGAAACTCGCAGATATCGGTGTCCTCGACTACGACCCCGGTAGCCGGACCGTCGCGCCGGGACCGACGTTCGAGACAGTCGTCGAACCGGTCGCCGTCCCCGGAAGCGAGTAGTCGGGAGTCGACAGATAGAGTGTCGGACGGCTTAGACTAATCTCGTTCTCCCTAGGTTTAATCGGCCCCGGCGGAAACCGGCGCGACCGATGGCAGACACAGAATCAGGACTGCAACGCCGGATACTCCATATCGCAGCCCACCCGTCGCTAGTGTACCGCGTGGTTCTCTATCTCGGGGGTGGATTGTTCGCGTTCCTCAGTCTCTTTCCACTCTACATCACGATGGTCCTCGCGGTGACGTCGACCCGAGCCGTCAGGCAGGTCCCGGTCGTTCCGGAGTCCGTCTCGCCGGCCGGGTTCGTCATCGCTATCGGGATGGTCGACTGGCTCCAGGTACTGGGGAACACCGTCGTCATCGCCTCGGTATCGACGCTGCTCGTGTTGTCAATCGGCTCGCTGGCCGGCTACGTGTTCGGCCGTGTGGAGTTCTACGGGCGACGCCCACTCTTCTTGCTCGTCGTCGCGCTGGCGTTCTTCCCACCGGAAGCGGTCGCGCAGCCGGTCATCAAACTCGCACTGACGCCACCGGTGCTCCCGTTTGTCACCATCCCCGACCTCTACGGGACCCGTACTGGCATCGTCCTGCCGACCACGACGATGCTGTTACCGATGGGAATCATCCTGTTCACCCTGTATTTCAGACAGATACCGGACAATCTCGAAGCGGCCGCCCGCGTCGAGGGGTCGACCCGCATCGAGTCGCTGTTCTACGTCGTCCTCCCGCTCTCGAAACCCGCGCTCGCGGCGGTCGGCTTCATCGTCTTCATCGAGGTGTACAACGACTACTTCTGGACGTCGGTCCTGACCGGCGGCACGGAGTCGATCCCGACGGTGGCGACCCGGCTCAACGGGCTCATGGCGCTGCCCGCGCTGACGAACGCGAACTTCATGGCCGCGGCGACGCTGATCAGTCTCGTCCCGCCGCTGATTGTCGTGCTCTTCCTGACCGGGCGATTCGACTACTGGATGGGGTTGTGGACGGGAAAGTAGCGTAGCAATCGAAAATCAATGCACACCCGACCGCACGACAGCAGTGCGATCGGGTGTGAATCGTTTCGATTGCTACTATCGGGGCCGGCTACTGTGCGAGGTCGTACAGTTGTCGGAAGGCGGTCGGCGGGAACCGCGGTTCCAGCCGACTCGGCGGTCGCCCCTGTCCCGTATCTTTGGTCGACTGAACGCGTTCGACGATCCCGGTCTCGGCCAGTTCGTAGAGGAACCGTTTGACGGTCCCCTGCGAAAGATCGACAGTCGGTCGCCTGCTGATAGCCTCCGTCGTCTTCGTGACCGACTCCGTCTCGGTCGCGTCGAGGTCGACGAGTTCCCGGAGAACCGCCTGTCTGTTTGCCGGCAGCGAGAGGACGCGGCCGAGCGACACACAGGGATCGGGAATCTCTTCGATAGCGGCGGTGACGTCCGCCTCGGTGAGGCGGTCGCGCCCGTTGCTGTCGGCGTGAACGGCTGCTATCAGGAGCGCGGCGAGGGCGTCGTGTGCGTTCCCGTCGGCCCAGTCGGCGATCGTCCGGGCCAGTCGATGGTCGAGCGCCTGCTGTGCGAGTCCGTCCGAGGCCCGCGTCATCAACACGTCGACGAGCATCTGCCGTCGATAGCGGTCGACACGGATCGACCGGGCGGTGTACTCGGTTAGCTCCGTCTGCTCGGGACTGAGTCGGCCGATCGCCAGCCAGCTCGCCTTGCTCGGGAGCCCGGCGAACAGGCCGACGAGGTCGCTCGTCTCGGTCCCGCCAGGGTCGTCGATGTGGTCGACGGCGACGACGACACCCGAATGGGTACCGCCGAGCTTCTCGTGCAGCCGGGACTGTAAGGTCTCGGTGCCGATGCCGTGTTCCGGAACGGCCTCCTCCGTGAGGCTGTCGAGGATCGCGTGGTAGAACGCGAACTCGCTCGTCGTGGTCCTGGTATCGACGTAGACGAACGCTGGCGAGGTCGGGGTCTGTGCCCGTGTACTCGTGTGGATGACCGGTCGCGCGTCCGTCGGCAGCTGTTCGAGGTGTCCGAACAGCGCCGTGACGACGGCGGACTTCCCGGAGCCAGCAGGGCCGAACACGTACGCGTTGGGGGGCAGTTTGCCGTCGAACACTGGATCGAGGTGATCGAGCAACTGCTCGAAGACCGGCCCACGATCGGTCGGCTCTGCCGCGTGGTAGATCGGCGACAGCGCCTCGTAGTCGAGGACGAGTCTGTGTTCCCCGTCGCGTCGTTGGCGTCGTTTGATTCGCGCTTCGATGTCCATCGTTCAGGAGAGGTGGGCGGTCAGCCCACGAAATAGATTGCGAGCGCCTCGTCTACAGCAGACCCAGCGCCGGGACCCACGACGTGCCACCGAAGACACCGACGATCCCGAGGATCGCGATAGTCAGGGTGGCGACGACGATAGCGGCCGCGGGCGGGTCGAAGTGCGTATCGGAGTGCGCGTAGAAGATGCGCTGGACGACTTCGCCCAGGAGTGCACCGTAGACGCCGAAGACGGCGGCGACGATGACCGCGATAACAGCGTTCATGCCCGTCGGCACGCCGCCGAAGATGGCGAGCGCGGCGGTGCTCGCCGGCAGGGTCATGTGGTGCGTGACCGGAATCTTCTCGACGCCCAGGTTGAGGAACGTCAGGCTGGCGGCCGAGATACCGAAGCCGAGGAACGCACTCCCCGTCTCGACGGCGATGAAGCCGCCGAGGATCCCAGCGACCAGGCCGATCATGGCGACGTTGGCCCACTTGTACTGGTGGGGCAGCCACGGTTCGACGGCCAGGCGCTTGGCCTCGGCCGTGCCACCATCGGTCATGACGTCGCTACCACCGTCGGTAGCCATGCGTTTCTCGCCGTTCTCGAACGGGGTCATGTCGAAGATGTTGCGGTCGCCGGCACCGATCAGCGGGTAGCCGAAGACGACGCGGTGCAGGGCCGCAGAGACGACGACCATGATCGCGATCGGGTCCCACGGCAGTGCGAGGCCACCGGAGATAGCCGTCCCGACGGCGCCGACGATACCGAAGAGCCCACCGACTGCGAGGACGTCCGGGCGCGTGCCCAGCGCGTAGGCGATGTCCTTGGCCAGGTGGTAGTCACCGTCGCCAGGTTCGTACATCGCACCGTCCTGCTTGGCTGCGTACGCTGCTGCTGCGGCACCACCCGCGAAGGCGATGTGGGGACCGAACACGGCACCGAAGCCGATGGTCCCGGTGAGGGCCGACGAGATGCCCAGGCCGTCCGGCGCGTTCTCGAAGCCCGCGACGTTGACCGCCTCACCCGCGATGACCGCGAAGCCGGTGAAACAGAACGCCGGGAGCGCGCCGATCGCCGCGCCGAAGGCACCGCCGGCGAAGGCCGCAATGAGCAGGATGAGGAAATCCGGCACACTGAGGCCGATGACAGGAATCTGCAGTAGCATGTCGTACATCCTAGATCACTCCTCTTTGGCCCAGTCGAGGGACTTCTCGACGGCGTCGTCCCAGCGGCTGTAGAGCTTGTCGACTTCCTCGGCGCTCTTCTCGGGGGTGAACTCACGGTCGACCTGCCAGTTGTCGCGGAGTTCGTCGACGGTGTCCCAGTAGCCGACAGCGAGGCCGGCAGCGTAGGCGCTCCCCAGCGCGGTCGTCTCGTCGACTTCCGGCCGGACGATGTCCGTCTGGATGATGTCGGACTGGAGTTGGCACAGGAAGTTGTTCTTGACTGCACCGCCGTCGACACGCAGCGACGTGGTCTCCACGCCGGAGTCGGCCTCCATGGCCTCTGCGACGTCGCGGGTCTGGTAGGCGATGGACTCCAGGGTCGCCCGCACGATGTGTTCCTTGCGGGTACCTCTGGTCATCCCGACGATGGTCCCGCGGGCACGGCCGTCCCAGTGGGGGGCGCCCAGGCCGGTGAAAGCAGGTACCATGTAGACGCCGTCGGTCGAGTCGACCGACCTGGCCAGTTCCGCCGTCTGGGCGGCGTTGTTGATCAGGTCGACGTCTTCGAGCCACTCGATAGCGGCACCCGTGATGAAGATGGCGCCCTCCAGGGCGTACTGGACGGGTTCGCCGGACATCTGGAAGCCGATCGTGGTGAGGAGGCCGTGGTCGGACTCGACGGCCTCGTTGCCGGTGTTCATCAAGTAGAACGAACCGGTGCCGTAGGTGTTCTTGGCGTCGCCCTCGTCGAAACAGGTCTGGCCGAACATTGCGGCCTGCTGGTCGCCCAGTGCGCCGGCGACCGGGACTTCCTCCCCGAGGAAGCCGTCGGCGTCCGTGTGGCCGTAGAGGTTCTCGTCGGACGACGGCCGGACTTCCGGGACCATCTCCTTGGGCACGTTGAACTCTTCGAGGAGTTCGTCGTCCCATTCGAGGTCTCGGATGTTGTACAGCATCGTCCGGGAAGCGTTGGAGACGTCCGTGATGTGGTTCCCGGTGAGATTGTAGATGACCCAACTGTCGATGGTCCCCATGAGCAGTTCGCCGTCCTCGGCGCGGTCGCGCAGGTCGGCGCCGCGTGAGGCCTGCATCTTGAGCGGTTCCGCGTTGTCGAGGATCCACTCGGTCTTGGTCGCGGAGAAATAGGCGTCACATTCCAGGCCGGTCTTCTCGCGGATCCACTCGACCTTGCCCGCTTCCTGGATCTCCTCGACACGGTCGGTGGTCCGGCGGTCCTGCCAGACGAGTGCGTTGTGGACTGGCTTGCCGGTCTCCTTGTCCCACACGATCGTGGTCTCACGCTGGTTCGTGATGCCCAGTGCTTCCAGTTGGCTGGCCTCGAGCCCGGCGTCCGCGAGCCCCTCCTGGACGACCTGCTTGGTGTTCTCCCAGATCTCCATGGGGTCGTGCTCTACCCACCCCGGCTCCGGGTAAATCTGTTCGTGCTTCTCGTACGCGTTGGCGACGACCTGTCCGCTGTGGTCGAAGACCATAAAGCGTGTGCCAGTCGTCCCCTGATCGATCGAGCCGACGTATGTGTCTGCCATTGGTGTGTACTCCGTTGGCGGCATTGTTTATGCCGAATGCCGCTCTGCTAGTAAACAATATAGTGAACCATTATAAAGATTACCCACATTAGCCGAGCGTCGATAAAAAACGAAAAATCTCTTCACTAGATTACTTCTCGGCTCCAGATACCGGGTATTCGTATTTCGGCGCCTGGAACCCGGCACTTAGAATTCTGTGGCTCTCTACACTACCAGATCGTCGAATTTAATCCCGTGTGTACGTCCCCGATCGCAGACGATCTGTCCAAGTCTGATTCACAATCGTGCTACGGAGCCACACAGCCAGAACGACCGTCCATAGTGAGCGTATCCAGTTCGCGTGTGCGCGAGTCAGCGTGTATACCGACATATCTTGTCGTCACAGGGGCAATCCCGGACGTATCGGCTGGTACTCCCGGTCGGTGCTACCGGGACCAGTGGCAAACTGACTACTACGGGGGTAGTAGTAACTATCGTCTGTTGGGTCGCCCCGGATTATCATGTTCCGATAAAGAGGATAGATATGGGCTCTAGACCCGGTCTAGCGGGGATACTGGCGCTGATTTGTTTATCCTCAAGTTTCGGAACTCGATAATCATAATTATTCATGTTCATGATTACAGATAAAATTTACCAGCGAAAACCGTTCGACGGTAAAATAAAGTACATGGGCTCCAAAGTCCAGGTAAGATAGATGGCTTCATCACCACACATCGTCGTCATCGGCGGCGGTTCCACCGGGGCAGGCATCACCAGAGACCTCGCGATGCGAGGACTCGACGTGACACTGTTGGAACAGGGAAACCTCACGCACGGGACCACAGGCCGGATGCACGGGCTCTTGCATAGCGGCGGACGCTACGCTGTCTCGGACCAGGCCAGCGCCACGGAATGTATCGAGGAGAACCGGGTCCTCAGGGATATCGCGTCCCACTGTGTCGAGATGACCGGCGGAATGTTCGTCAAACGCCCGGAGGACACCGAGGAGTACTTCGAGAAGAAACTGAACGGCTGTGAGGAATGCGGGATCCCCGCAGAGGTGCTCTCCCGCACGGAGGCCCGCAAGATGGAGCCACACCTGGCCAAGGACATCGACAAGGCTATCTCGGTCCCCGACGGGGCAATCGACCCGTTCCGTCTGGTGGTCGCGAACGCCGCCAGTGCACAGGAACACGGCGCACGCATCGAGACACACTCGAAGGTCACCGATCTCATCATCGAGTCCGGCGAGGTCGTCGGCATCGAAGTGGACCACAGCGCCGGACCCGGCAAGCGTGTCCACGGCACCGAGGGCGGGACCGAGGAGATCCGTGCTGACTATATCGTCAACGCGACGGGCGCGTGGGCGGGGCGCATCGGCGACATGGCCGGCGTCGACATCGAGGTCCGCCCGTCGAAGGGTGTGATGACCATCATGAACTCCCGGCAGGTCGACACCGTCATCAACCGCTGTCGGCCCAAGGGTGACGCGGACATCATCGTCCCACACGAGACGACCTGTATCCTCGGGACCACCGACGAGGAGGTCGAGGACCCTGAGGACTACCCCGAGGAACAGTGGGAAGTCGATCTGATGATCGAGACGCTCTCGGAACTCGTCCCGATGCTGGCCGATGCCCGGACGATCCGGTCGTTCTGGGGCGTCCGCCCGCTGTACGAACCGCCGGACGTCGGCAGCGACGACCCGACCGACATCACGCGTGATTTCTTCCTGCTGGACCACGAGGAACGGGACGACTTAGACGGCATGACCAGCATCGTCGGCGGGAAGTTCACCACCTACCGGATGATGGGCGAACAGATCTCCGACCACGTCTGTAACCAGTTCGGCATCGACGCGGACTGCCGGACCGCCGACGTGCCGCTGCCGGGCAGCGAGGACTTCTCCGTCCTGCGGGACTACATGGACGAGTTCGGCCTGCGGTCGCCGATCGGCCGTCGGAGCGTCGAACGGCTGGGGTCGCGGGCCGACGAGGTGCTCACGACCGACGGCCCGAACCCGACGGTCTGTGAGTGCGAGGGTGTCACCCGCGCGGAGATCCAGGACGCCATCTCACAGTCCGGGTCGGACCTGAACGCCGTCCGCATCCGGACCCGCGCCTCGATGGGCAACTGTCAGGGCGGCTTCTGTACCCACCGGATGGCCAGCGAACTCCACGGCGAGTACGACGAGTCGGTCGCCCGCCAGGCCTGGGACGAACTCCTCCAGGAGCGCTGGAAAGGGCAGCGCCACGCCCTGTGGGGGCAGCAGCTCTCCCAGGCGATGCTGAACTACGCGCTCCACGCCACCACACAGAACCGCGACCACGACCCAGCGGACGGCGACCCGGTCGACTTCGCCGCCTTCGACACCGGACCCACACAGGCCGGTGGCGCGACCGGCACGGACGTCGCCGCGGACGGAGGACGCACAGATGGCAATTGAATCGGAAGTACTGGTCATCGGCGGTGGGCTGGCAGGCCTCTCGTCTGCGATAGCTGCGGCCCGCGAGGGAGCCGACGTCCGTCTGGTCTCGTACAAGCAGAGCACGCTCCGGAACGCTTCTGGACTCGTCGACATCCTGGGGTATACCCACGAGGGCGAGGGACCACTGACCGATCCGTACGAGGCCATCCCTGCCCTCCCAGCGGACCACCCCTACCGGACCGTCGGCGTCGACGGCGTCCGCGAGGCGATGTCGATGTTCGACGAGGTGACCGACTACCGTGGCCACCACACGGACACGAACGCGCTCCTGCCGACCCACGGCGGGACGGTCAAGCCGACCGCCCGCTATCCTCGTGGGGCCGCCCCAGGGCTGGCGAGCGACGACCGCGACGTGTTACTCGTCGGGCTGGGCTCGATGGTCGATTTCGACGCCCCCCACGTGGCCGCTCATCTGGACGCTGCCGGCGTCCCCTTCGACGCTCGTGGCGTGACCATCGAGTTCCCCGGTGACCTCCGGGCCGACGCGAAGGTCACCCGGTACGCCAAACTGCTCGACACTAACGGGGAGGTCGCCGTCCGCGGTCGGATGGTCGGCGCGCGCGACGCGCTCGCGGACGCCGTCGAACCCCATCTGGAGGGCGAAGAGCGCGTCGGCTTCCCGGCCATCCTCGGGGACGATCATCCAGACGCCGTCCGTGCCGCGCTGGGTGACGCGCTGGGTGTCGACGTCTTCGAGGTCCCGATGGGGCCGCCATCGCTACCCGGCCTCCGTCTGGAGGACGCGCTCTTCGAAGCGCTCGACGAGGCCGGCGGTAACTTCGAGACGGGCAACCCGGTCGTCGACTACGCCAGCGAGGCTGGTCGTATCGAGGAGGTCTACATCGAGAAGAACGGCGCGAAGATTCCGGTCAGCGGTGACCAGTACGTCCTGGCGACCGGCGGTCTGGTCGGCAAGGGCGTCGAGTCAGACCGCGAGGGGGTCTACGAACCGATCTTCGATTGCCACGTCCCCCACGCCGAGGACCGGTACGACTGGTTCGACCTGGACGTGTTCGGGGACCACCCGTTCGCGGCGTTCGGAGTACCGACAGACGAGCAGTTGCGCCCACTCACAACAGACGACAGCGTCGAGTTCGACAACCTGCGGGCCGCCGGGAGCATCCTGGGCGGCTACGACTTCGCAGCCGAGAAGTCCGGAAGCGGGGTGTCGATCGCGACGGGCCACGCGGCTGGCACGAACGCCGCACAGGAGGCACGATGAGCGACGCCGAATCACCCACAGAGACAGAGTTCGACCCAGCAGCACCGAACACGGGCGAGGACTTCGAGCCGGTCGACGTCTTCCCCGACAGTGACGACTTCGACCTGCGCCCCGGCGCGGACTCGTGTTACAAGTGCTCGACCTGTGACACCAACTGTCCGGTGGCGGAGGTCGACGACGACTTCCCCGGCCCGAAGTTCCAGGGCCCCGAGCAGTGGCGCCTCAAACAGAACGAGGACGACTACACCATCGACGACTCGATCACGGACTGCTCGAACTGCATGCGGTGTGACAACGCCTGTCCGTCGGGCGTCCCGCTCAGCCAGATGCACAACACCGCCCGCGGGGAGTACGTCAGCGAGCAGATGGACAAACTCTCCGTCGAGTACGTCCGTAACCGGATTTTGGCCAACTACCGCACCTCCGCGCGGTTCGCCAGCCTCGTCCCGAGCGTCGCCAACTTCGCGATGAACTTCGGCCCGGCCCGCTGGGTCATGGAGAAGACGCTGGGGGTCACCAGCGAACGCGAGTTCCCGTCGTTCGCCAAACAGACCTTCCGCGACTGGTGGAGCTCCCGTGGCGGAGCGGCCACCTCGAAGGCCAACGCACAGGAGGCCCGCGAACAGCGCGGCGAGGACCGCGACGCCGAGAAGAAGGTCGCGTACTTCCACGGCTGTTACTCGAACTACAACACGCCCGAGGTCGGCAAGGCGATGGTCCGTGTCTTCGAGGAGTTCGGCTACGAGGTCGTCGTCCCCGAACAGCGCTGTTCCGGGACGCCGATGTTCGCCAACGGGATGCTCGACGACGCACGACGGGGTGCCGAAGTCAACGTCTCCTCGATGTCCGATCTGATCGATCAGGGCTACGACGCCATCGCGTCCTGTACCTCCTGTTCGATGGCGCTCCGCCAGGAGTACCCCGAACTGTTCGACGTCGACGGCATCGAGGACGTGGCCGCGAACACCTTCGAGTCCGTCGAGTACCTCCGTATCCACGAGGACCTGCGGGGCGAACTCCGCGAGGCGGACGTCGAAGGCGACCTCGCTCGGGAGTTCGCCTACCACGCGCCGTGTCACGCCCGTAACCAGGGGCTGGAACGCCAGTCCGTCGAACTGTTCCGTGATCTGGAGGGCGTCGGCATCGAGGACGTCGGCGAGTCCTGTTCCGGCATCTCGGGGACCTACGGCTGGAAAGCCGAGAAGTACGAGAAGTCGATGAAAATCGGCGACGAGATGTTCGACCACATGGAGGACGCCTCCGGTGACACCGGGATGACCGAGTGTCCCACCTGTGCGATGCAGATGGAACACGGCACCGGCTACGAGATCCGCCATCCACTCGAACTGCTAGAGGCAGCCCTCGTCGAGTGAAACGGCTGCCGGGTCGTCCCGGCCTCGCGAGTGAGAGAAGCAGGCTGTCGGTTACTCTTCGCCGCGGACGAACGTGACCGGGCAGGGAGCGCTCAGCATGACTTCCTGTGCGGTCGAGCCAAAGACCGCCTTGCCGGTCGGGGAGCGCTTGCGGCCACCGACGACGACGAGGTCGGCGCTGACCTCCTCGGCGAGGTCGACGATCTGTTCGCCGTGGTTCCCGACGGCGCCACGGACGTCGGTCTCGATGTCCGCTTCGTCCAGTCGCTTGAGCAGTTCCCGAACGGTCGTGTGCCGGTCTGCGACCTGATCGGCGTCGGCTTCACTGACCGATTCGAATTCGAGTCTGTCGACGACGTTCTCGTACTCCTCGTCCGTGAATACGTGTGCGACGATTACTTCCGCGCCCGCCGGACCGGCGATGTCCGTGACGGCGCTGGCGAGTTCGTCGATGCGGTCTTTGTCGTTCGGGCCGACCGCGAGCAGGATCGTCTCGAGTGCCATAGCGGCCATGCTGTCGGCGACGGGGTAAATCCTTCGGTAGGTACCACAGGTGTTGTTACTCGACAGGCGCGAAATCGTGGCCACAGACCGCTGGCGCCGGGGGTTACCCGGTGTTCTTCATGCCGGCGGCGATCCCCTGGACCGTCAATCGGAGCGTCCGCTTCTCCTCCTCGGTGAGGTGAGACTGCGCGAGCAGGCGCACCTGCAGGAGGTTCAGCGGGTCCACGTACGGATTGCGCCGTTCGAGGTTCTCCTCTAACCAGTCACGCGAGAGTAGCCCCTCGCGCTGGGTGATCTCGGTGATCAGCTCGACGGTCTCCTCGTACTCGGACCTGATGCGCGGGAAGATACGCTCGCGGAGGTCGTCGTCGGCCAGATCGGCGTACTCCTCGGCGATACCCATCTCGGTGCGGGCCAGCGCCAGGGAGGCGTTGTCGAGTTTCGTGCGGAAGAACGGCCACTCCGCATACATCTCCTGGAGCGTCTCCATGTCGCCGCCGTTGTCGAGATACTCGTTCAGACCGGTGGCGATGGAGTACCAGCCAGGGATGATACAGCGGGCCTGCGTCCAGGAGAACACCCACGGGATAGCGCGCAGGTCCTCGACGCTACGGTCCTCGCTACGTGAGGCCGGGCGCGAGCCCATGTTGAGGTTCTCGATGACGGTGATGGGGGTCGCCTGCTCGAAGTAGTCGACGAAACCGTCCGTCTCAAGCAGCGACTGGTACTCGTCGCGAGCGGCGTCCGAGGCCGTCTCCATAGCCTCGACCCACTCCTCGGGAACTTCCTCGACCGGCTCCTCCATCGCGTTGTGGCGTGCCCGGATCTGGGCGTTGAGCATCTGTTCGAGGTTCCGCTCGGCGATGTCGTGGTTGGCGTACTTCTCGGCGATGGCCTCGCCCTGTTCGGTGAACTTGATCTGGCCGGTCACCGTCTCGTTTGGCAGCGCCAGCATGGCGTCGTTCATCGGGCCGCCACCGCGGGAGATCGAGCCGCCGCGGCCGTGGAACAGGCGCATCTCCACGTCGAAGTCGTCGGTGATGTTGGCCAGCCGGCGCTGGTTGTTGTACAGCGACCAGTTCGCCGCGAGGTAGCCGTTCTCCTTGTTGGAGTCGGAATACCCGAGCAGGATCTCCTGAACGGTGTTGCGGGCCTCCAACGCTTGCGAGTAAGCCTCGTTTTCGAACAGCGTCCCCATGATCCGCCGGGCGCCCGAGAGGGCGTACTCCGATTCCAGTAGCGGGACGATGTCGAGCCCACAGTAGCCGGGGAGGTCGACGATCCCGACCTGGTCGGCCAGGAAGAGGACTTCCAGCACGTGGCTGGGCTCCTCACACCAGCTGATCGCGTAGGTGTCGATGGCGTCGACGCCGAACTCGTTTTGCCAGTCGGCGGTCTTGCGGAACCGCCGCAGGACGCGGATCGAGTCCTCGGAGAGCCCGTCAGTGTCCTCCATGTCGACGACAGGCCCGTCCTGGAGGATCGCCTCGGTCAGGAACTCGACGCGCTCGTCCTCTGACATCGACTCGTAGTCGATCCCCTGGCGGTCGACCGCCTCCGCGATGGCATCCGTGTGCATCTTGCGGTGGTCACGAAGGTCCAGGCTCGCCAGCGTGAACCCGAACGTGTCGACCTTCCGGATGAGGGGATCGACGTGGGATTCGGCGATGACCGCCGCGTCGTTGTCCCGGAGGCTTGCGGCGATCGTGTGGAGGTCTTTCAGCAAGTCTTCCGGGCTGTCGTAGCCGCCCTGGCGTACGTCGTCGACGCGCAGCACCGACTCGCGCATCAGCTTGAGCTTCTGGCGGTAGGGCTCGTCCGGGTAGCGATCTTCGGCCTCGGCGGCGACGCCGGGGAGTCGCTCCTTGTGTTCGGCCAACCGCTCGTCGAAGCGGCTGTCGGTCGTGATGTTGGAGGCGTCCTGGCTCAGGACACCCGAGAGTGCCTTCAGCCGATCTCGATACAGCGGCAGCACCGTCTCGCGCTGGCGTTCCAGGGTCTCTTCGGTGACCTCGGGCGTGACGAAGGGGTTCCCGTCCCGATCGGAACCGGCCCACGACCGGAACTCGTAGAGTTTCGGAACATCGATCTCCTCGTCGTACTCTTCGTCGATCGCGTGTTCCAGTTCGTCGTAGACCTCGTCGATGACATCGAAGAGGACGTTCTCCAGGTACCACTGGATGTTCAGCGCCTCGTCGGTGACTTCCGGTCGGCGGTCACGGACCTGCGGGGTCTGCCAGAGGCTCGTGACTTCCGAGCGAACATCCCGCCGGACGACATCCTCCTCACGGTCGGTCAGTCGGACCTCGTCGAGCGTTTCGAGGTCGTTGGCCACGCTTCGGAGCTTCGCCTTGACCGTCTTCCGGCGGGCCTCGGTCGGGTGTGCGGTGAACGTCGGCTCGATGAACACGTCGTCGAGGACCTGCTCGACCGTCTCGGTGCCAATGTCGGCGTCCGCGAGCTCTTCGACCGCAGCACCGACGCTGTCTTCGAGTGTCCCGGCCTGGCTCGCCTCCCGGATCTCCCGGACACGCTGGCGCTCTTCGGCCAGGTTGATCAACTCGAAGTAGGTGGTAAAGGCCCGTGCGACGACCCCCTCCATCTCCGGGTCGAGGCGGTCGAGCGTCCGCCCGATCGACTCCCGCGTTTCCAGATCGCCGCGCCGATATTCGATCGACGACGTACGGATATCTTCGACGATCTCGAACGCTTCGGTGGAGGATTGCGTCTCCAGTACGTCGCCCAGCAACTCGCCCAGTTCCCGGACGTCCTGGGGAAGTTCTCTGGCGTGCAAAGTCATACCAGTCCCTCCAGAGTCGAGCCCTAAAACAGTATTGAAACGGGGTGGGACGAACCCACAAAGTACGTGGTAATTTGTGATGGAAACGCCGTCCAGAGGGCTTGACAGCCGAAAAGTGTCGATCGGAATTGAAATATGTGTGAATATATATCCACCCGAGTGGGACTGGAAACGATCGAACGATACGACCTACGTAGGAAGAATCATTTATGATTGTGGAGGTTCGGGTTCTGAGTAGCGGACACTACGTATGATTGACATCGCCCTGGACATGGAACAGTACGACTGTCCGTTCATCGACACGACTGCCGACCACGAGGTGGCGTTCGCGGCGATGCAGTGGGACTTCGATCAGAGCGCGCGTGAGCTGGAGACCAGGATGGTCGTCGAAGCGGAGGGTGGGGGCGAACTCGATACCGGATTGGAGGCGCTTCAGGCACACGGGAACATGAACGAGGTGTCGCTACTGCGCCGTCAGGGGGAAGTGGCCCAGATTCGGACGGTGATCGAGGAGACGGCAGCGATGCAGACGATCCGGGCCAACGACGGCTACATCACGGGGCCGTTCCACATCGAAGCCGGCAGCGAAGTCTGGCACGTCGGCTTCGATACCAGCCACGACGCGGACACGACGCTCTCGGAACTGGACAGGGACAACGAGTTCGACGTCGTCGAGCGCGAGAAGACCGGCCTCCCCGAACTGCAGGACGTGGTCCAGAACGCCGGCGCTGCCATGACACTCGTCAACGGCTGTCGGGATCTCTCCGAAACGGAGCGGGAAACCTTAGAGACCGCCGTCTCGGAGGGTTACTTCGAGAGCCCGCGGGGCGCGACACTCGGGACGCTGGCCGACGAGTTCGGCGTCTCCAAACCTGCCGTCTCGAAGAACCTGCGACGCGGTGAACGGAAGATGATCGAACGCGTCGTCGACGCGCTCGACGACATCGACGAGTGACGTTTCTCAGGCCCGGGGCGACGGGCGTTAACATGTAAACGCCCGTTACTATGCTGGTCGTACACGATAGTTTATCGTGTATGAGAGATTATGCCACACGACGCCGTGTACTGGGCGCACTCGGTGCCGGACTGACCGGACTTGCGGGCTGTGTCAGTGAGGACGGCGGCAACGGTAGTGGAAGTGACGGCGGCAGTGATGGAGGCAGTGGTGGCAGCGACGGAGATTCCGACATGAACGGCGACGGCGACTCATCGAGTGACGGCGGGAGCACTGGCGACGGATCGAGCGGGACGACGAGCGTCTCCATCGGGATGTTACAGCCCCTCGCCGGCGACCTCGCGTACTACGGCCAGCAGTCGCTGTGGGGGTTCCTCTCCGGACTCGCCTACAAGGCCGGGGAGGACCCGCCGGCCGAACCGAGCACCGGCGAACTGACGATGACCGTCGGGGACGTCGAGTACACCATCTACGTCCGTGACACGCAGTTCTCGGCCGACACCGCACAGACGGCCGCGACGAACCTCGTCGAGAACCAGGACGTCGACATCCTGGCGGGGTGTGCCTCCTCCGCGTCGGCGAGTCGCGTCGTCACCACTGTGGTCAACCAGGCGAACGTGCCGATGATGATCGGTCCGGCCGCCTCCGCGGGGATCACGTCCAACAGTGAGACCTGTGGCGACCTGGTCTATCGCGCCAGCGAGAACACCGCGATGGACGCCCGTTCTGGCGGGAAGTACGTCGCCAACGAGACCGATGTCTCGAACGTCTACCTGTTCGGTGCCGACTACAGTTTCGGTCGTGCAGTGGTCAACAACTACAAGGCGGTCCTCCAGAACGAGGGCGTCAACATCGTCGGCGAGCGGTTCGTCGAACGCGGCTACGCCGAATGGGAGGGACTGCTCGACAACGCCGAGGAGGCGGGCGCCGAGGGCGTCGTCGGCGGGTTCACCGTCGCGACGCTGCCGAGCATGTTCAACGCCTTCCTCTCGGGGGACTACTCCTATCGCGTGTTCGGCGGCTACGCGACCCGGATCACCAACAGCGTCGTCGGCGGGACGATGCAGAACGTTCTGGGAGAGCCACTGACCGAAGAGAAGATCAGCGACTCGAACCTGGGCCCGTTCACGACGCGGTACCACTGGAACCAGTACGACAACGAGATCAACAACGCCTTCGTCGACAGCTACACCAGCACGTACGGCGTCGTCCCGGATTTGTTCACCTCGGGGACGTTCACGGGTGCCTCGGCCATCCACCAGGCGGTTCAGGAAGGCGGCTCCAGCGAGGGTGCCGACATCGCCAACGCCCTCAAGGGCATGACGGTCACCGACACCCCGAAAGGCGAGGGCGGGTACACCTTCCAGGAGTACAACAATCAGGCCCGGTCGGCGATGACCGTCGCGGACCCCATCCCGACGACCGACGAGTGGGCCGAGAACTGGGGCGCGGCGATCATGCCCGGCGAGCCCCTCGCACGCATCGGTGCCGGCGAGACGACGATCCCGGCAGACAGCGACCAGATGGACTGCTCGCTGTAACATGCTCAGAACGCGGGGCCTCACGAAGGAGTTCGGCGGGCTCACCGCCGTCGACGACGTATCGTTCGAACTCGGGGACGAGCTATGTTCGCTCATCGGACCCAACGGCGCCGGGAAGACGACGTTCTTCAACCTCCTGACGGGGGTCCTCTCACCGACCGAGGGGACTGTCGAACTCCAGCGCGGGAACCAGTGGGACGACATCACCGAGGCGCCACCCCACGAGACGGCCCAGCAGGGGATCCACCGCTCGTACCAGGTGACGTCGGTGTTCCCCAACAGCAGCGTCCTGGAGAACGTCCGCGTGGCCGAGCAGGCCCACGGCGGCGACTCCGCCCGGTTCTGGCGCAACGTCGACCACTTTGAAGGGTACACCGAGCGCGCACACGAGATACTGGAACGGGTCGGTCTGGAGGACCGCGCCCACGACCCGCCGAGCACGCTCAGTCACGGCGCCAAGCGGAAACTGGAGGTCGGGATGGCGATGGCCGGGGATCCGGCGGTGCTGTTGCTCGACGAGCCAAACGCCGGCGTCTCCTCCGAGAGCGTCGACGAGGTGCGAACACTCATCGAGGACGTCGCCGAGGACCACGCTGTATTGCTCGTCGAACACAACATGGACATCGTGATGGACGTCTCGGAGCGCGTCGTCGTCCTCCACCAGGGTGCGGTCATCGCGGACGGTCCGCCCGAGGAGGTCCGTGCCAACCCCGACGTCCAGTCCGCCTATCTCGGTGGCTACGAACCTGGCTCTCTCGACGACGCGGACGAAGCCACGGACGAGGGAGGGGTCGCATGAGCCTGCTGGAACTCTCCGGCGTGAACACCTACTACGGCGACAGCCACATCCTCCAGGGCATCGACCTCGCCGTCGAGGAGAGCGAGGTGGTCGCACTCGTCGGGCGCAACGGCGTCGGCAAGACGACGACGCTGCGCTCGATCCTCCAGTTGAACCCGCCACGCGAGGGTGAGGTCACCTTCCGCGGCGAGTCGCTGATCGGCCTGGAGACGCACGAGGTCGCCGACCGCGGTGTCGGCTGGATCCCCGAGGAGCGGCGTATCTTCGGCCAGTTGACCGTCGAGGAGAACCTCCGGGCGGCCATCCCGGACACCGACAGCATCAGCGAGGGGCTCCAGTACGCCTTCGACGCATTCCCCATCCTCGAAGAACGGCGACGACAGGAGGCCGGGACGCTCTCTGGCGGCCAGCAGCAGATGCTGGCCATCGCGCGGGGGCTCGTCGGCGAGAACGACCTGTTGCTCGTCGACGAACCGAGCGAGGGTCTGGCCCCACAGATCGTCGCCGACGTCGCGGAGGCACTCTCGGAAGCCAGCGCCGAGGCGACCATCCTCCTTGTCGAACAGAACCTCCCGCTGGCGCTGGACCTCTCCGATCGGTTCTACATCGTCGATCACGGCGTGGTCGTCGACGACGGCGACTCCGATGCAGTGACGGCAGACGACGAGCGGTTCAGGAGGTATCTGTCCGCATGATCGTCGAGACGCTGGCGGACTTCCTGACCGTCTCGGAACTGGGCACCGTGATCGTCAACGGGCTCGCGAAGTCGGCGCTGTACGTGATGATCGCCAGTGGGCTGACGCTGATCTTCGGGCTGATGGGCGTGCTGAACTTCGCCCACGGCTCGCTGACGATGGTCGGTGCCTACCTGGGCGGCCTGCTGATGGTCACCGTCGTCGGGCAGGCAACCGGCTCGGTCACGCGGCTGGCGTTCTTCTTCGTCGCCATCCTGGTCGTGTTCGGCCTCCTTGCAGTCCTCGGTGGCACCATCGAGACGACGCTCATCAGGCCGCTGTACGACCGGCCGCCGATCTACCAGATCCTGCTGACGTTCGGCCTGACGCTGGTCGTCGACGAGGTGGTCCGGATCATCCTCGGTGTGTTCGGGATGCAGCCACTCTCGGACTGGCAGGCTGCGCTGGCGACCAAGCCGCAGTTCCTCCGTGAACCGGCGGCGGTCGCGGGCATCAGCGTCCGCTGGATGGCCGTCTTCCAGATACTGCTGGGCGTCGTCACCGTCGTGGGTATCTGGGCGTTCCTGACGAAGACGCGCTACGGGCTCTACATCAGGGCCGGCAGCGAGGACGCAGAGATGGCCTCGGCACTCGGTATCGACGTCCGGCAGGTGTTCACCGTCGTCTTCGCGCTGGGGATCGGCCTGGCCGGTGCCGCCGGTACCCTGCTGATGTGGGACGCCACGTGGGGTGCGAGCGTGCCTCTGGCTGCCGAGACGCTGTTGCCGGCGTTCATCGTCGTCATCGTCGGCGGCCTCGGGACCTTCCGGGGGACCGTCGTCGCCGCGGTCATCGTCGGGATGACCGACTCCGTGATGACCTGGTGGTTCCAGAACTACATCCAGTTCACCGGGTTGCCAGAACTGGTCCTGTTCCTGGTGCTGGTGCTGACGCTCATCGTCAGACCACAGGGCCTGTTCGGCGTCGAGGAGGTGGGTGGCCATTAGCACCGAGACCCAGGCCGGGACACCGACAGAGGTGTCCTGGCCCATGGCCTACGTCCGTTCGCACACGGCCCATATCGCCATCATCCTGCTGCTGGCAGTCTACCCGTCGATCTACAACATCCTGATCAACTCGCCGCTGCAGTACGAGGCGACGATGCTGTTGCCGACGGTCGAGACGATGGTCGGGGTGCTGTACTTCGGCCTGTTCGCGATGTCCTTCGACTTCATCAGCGGCTACACCGGCTACCTCTCCTTCGGCCACGCAGCCTTCTACGGGACCGGTGCCTACACCGTGATCCTCGTAGCAAACGGGAAGTTCCCACTGCTGGGGCCACAGACGCCGTTTATGGTCTCGCTCCTCGTGGCCGGTCTGCTCGCCGTCGTCCTCGCTATCCTGGTTGGCCTGGTCTCGTTCCGGCTGTCCGGGGTCTACTTCGCGATGATCACCCTCGGGTTCGCACAGGTGCTGTACGTGTTCATCCGCGGCTGGGACTACGTGGCGCGCAACCCCCGTGACGGACCGGCCGTCGGGCCGACCCACGCCAGCGGGTTCGAGATCGGGATCCCCTGGGTTGACCAGCTCAACCTCGCCATCGGCGTCCTCACCGGCGACGAGGTGTCGCTCCTCGGGACGACGCTCTCGGGGACGACCGTCTCGTTCTACATGGTCGGGCTGGTGGTGCTGGTCTGTTACTTCGCGATGCAGCGGATCATCCACTCGCCGTTCGGGCGCGTGATGATCGCCATCCGCGAGAACGAGGAGCGGGCCGTCGCCATCGGCTACAACACCTACGTCTACAAGCTGGCAGCGTTCGCCATGAGCGGCTTCTTCGCCGGTGTCGCTGGCGCGCTGTTTGCCGGCTTCAAGCGCTCGGCGAGCCCCGAGAACTCCTTCTACTTCCTGGTCTCCGGTGACGCCCTCCTGGCGAGTATCATCGGCGGCTTCGGCACCCTGGCCGGTCCGCTGTACGGACGCCTCTTCGACGAGACCGTCCGGGAGTTCCTCTCGAAGTCGGGGCAGGGCGGCGGCCTCCTGCCCTACCTCCGCTTGCTGCTGGGCGAACAGACGCTCGCTACGCCTGTCGCGGGCGGTATGACGCTCGGGGGACTCATCGACACGCTGCTCAACGGCCACGCGAGCCTGTATATCGGGATCATCTTCGTCCTGTTCGTCCTCTACGTCCCCGACGGCCTGCTCGGCACGATCCGGAACCGCATCGGCGGCACATTCGCCGACACTCTCCCGGCGAAGGTCTGGGACGACGACCGATGACGGTGGGGATCACCGGCCTCGGGACCTACCTCCCCGAGGCGACGATGACCGCCGCCGACGTCGCTGACCGGAGCGACGTGCCCGAATCCGTCGTCCGTGAGAAGATGGGACTCCGGACGAAACACGTCTGCCCGCCCGACGCGGACCACCCCGCGGAGATGTGCGTCGCCGCTGCCCACGAGGCACTGGCCGACGCCGATATCCCCGCTGACGCGCTCGACATGGTCCGGTACCACGGCAGCGAGTACAAGGACCACGTCGTCTGGAACGCCGCGGCCGCCGTCGCCGACGAGATCGGGGCGACCGGCGCCGCCGCGACCGAGAGCTACGCCCTCTGTGCGGGCTTCCCCGTGGCCCTCCGGGAGGCCCGTGCGCTCCTCGCGACGGAGGACTCGCTGGAGCGTATCCTCCTGGTCGCCGCCAGCCGCGAGGAGGACCTGGTCGACTACGACGACCCCGACACATCCTTCATGTTCAACTTCGGCAGCGGTGCGACGGCAGCCGTCGTCGAGGCCGCTCCCGGTGACCGAGCGCTCGCCCGCCTCCGCGAGAGCGCGACACTGACCGACGGCAGCTTCGCTCGCGACGTGATCGTCCCCGCCGGGGGGACAGCGCGGCCGCCGAGTCACGATACCGTCGAGAGCGGCGGGCACTCGCTGCGCGTACCGGACCACGAGAGGATGAAGGAACGCCTCGCAGAGGAGAGCCTGCCGAACTTCCTGGCTGTCGCCGACGAGGCATTGAACGGGTCCGGCTACGAACGCGCGGACGTCGATTTCGCCGCGATCACCCACATGAAGCGGTCGTTCCACGACCTGCTCTGCGAGCGATTCGGCCTCGACGAGGACCAGCACCGCTATCTCGACGACATCGGCCACGTCCAGAGCTGCGACCAGGTGTTCGCGCTGGCCGACTGTCGCGACCGCCTCGCTGCCGGCGACACCGTCCTCTGTCTGGCTGCCGGAACCGGCTACACCTGGGCTGCGAGTGTCCTGGAGTGGCGCGCGTAGTCGGGGACGGCGACCGCTGCCCCCTCGCATCGACGTTCACATGGTAACGTCCCCCTTGAAGGAGATAGCGGGAGTACTCCTGTCTATGCCATACGCGACCAACGACGGCGTCAGGCTGGCCTACGAACGGGCGGGGCCCAGTGACGCCGAGACCGTGGTGTTCGTCGAGGGACTCGGGTACGGTCGGTGGATGTGGCGCTGGCAGCACCGGGCCGTCAGTGAGGACTACGAGAGCATCCGGTGGGACAACCGGGGCACCGGCGCGTCCGACGAACCCGAAGGGCCCTACACCATCCCGGAGATGGCCAGTGATCTGGAGGCTGTCCTGGACGACGCCGGCGTCGACGCCGCCCACGTCGTCGGCGCCAGCATGGGCGGGATGATCGCCCAGCAGTACGCACTGGACTACGACCGGGCGGCGTCGCTGACGCTCATGTGCACCTCACCGGGCGGGCCCGAGGAGGTCCCCATCCCCGAGGAGACACTGGACCGGATGTACGGCGTCCCCGAGGACGCCGACGAGCGCGAAGCGATCCGGTACAAGATGCGACCGGCACTGACCGACGGCTTCTGGGACGACAACCCGAACCTGATCGAGCGCATCGTCGACTGGCGGCTGGACAGCGACGCCTCCGAGCAGGCCCGCGTCTGGCAGGGCCAGGCCGTCGACAGCTTCGACGTCCACGACCGACTGGACGAGCTCACGCTCCCGACGCTGTTGCTCCACGGGACTGCCGACCGGGTCGTCCCCTACGAGAACGGCGAACTGCTCGCCGAAGGGTTGCCCGACGTCGACTTCGTGACCCTGGAAGGGGCCCCACATCTCCTGTTCATCGAGCGACGGCGACAGGTCGACGACCACCTGCTGGAGTTCCTCGACGATGTCTGACCCCGCCCTGGCCCAGGAGTGGGTCGGCGCCTGGAGCGAGAAACGCGCCCAGTTGACACCGGACCGCGAGGGCCTGGTCGACGCCACGACCGGCGAGCGGTTCACCTACGCGGAACTGGACGGGCGGGCCAACCGCGCGGTTCGACTCCTTCGGGAGCATGGTGTCGAACAGGGCGACAGCGTGGCCGTCGTCTCCCGGAACCGGCCCGCCGTGGTCGACCTGTTCTTCGCCACGGCGAAGACCGGGAGCACGCTGGCGCCACTCTCCCACCGACTCGCACCGCCCGAACTGGGCGAACTACTGGCCCGCGTCGACCCCGCAGTGCTCGTCGTCGAGGCGCCGTTCGCCGCGGACGTTTCGGCCGCGCTGGACCACGCCGGGACGTCGCCCGCAGTACTCACGCTTCCAACTGAGACGGACGATGACGCGGTCCAAGGAGTCCCGGACGCCGCTCCGTACCCGGACGCGCTCCCTGCCGACGGAAGTCCCGTCGAGCGGGCGACACTGGCCCCCGAGGACCCCCACCTGCTGTTGCACACCGGCGGCTCGACCGGGACGCCGAAGGAGACGATCCTCTCACACGAGGGTATCGTCTGGAACTCGGTCAACACGATCACCTCCTGGGGGTTGCGCGACGACGACGTGACGCCGATGGTCTTCCCGATGTTCCACACCGGCGGCTGGAACGTCATCACGGTCCCGCTGTGGCACATGGGCGGCACCGTCGTCATCGCCCGCGAGTTCGACCCTGGGCAGGTCCTCTCGGTCGTCGACGAGGAGGGCGGGACGGTCCTCGTTGCCGTCCCGGCCGTCCTCCGGATGATGACCGAACACGACCGCTGGGCGTCGGCGGACCTCTCGCAGTTGCGGTTCGTCAAGTCCGGCGGCGGCCCCTGTCGCCAGTCCGTCATGGAGACCTGGTGGGACCGCGGGATCGACCTCTCGCAGGGGTACGGCCTCACCGAGTGTGGGCCCAACAACTTCGCGATGCCCGAGGGCTGGCCCCACGAGAAGGCCGATGCAGTCGGGATACCGAACATGCACGTCGACGCCGCGATCGTCGACGAGGACGGCGACCCGGTCGACCAGGGCGAGATCGGCGAACTCCTCCTTCGCTCGCCCCACGCCGCCGATGGCTACCTCGACAACCCAGAGGAGACGGCGGCGACCTTCGGGGACTTCGTCGCCACGGGCGACCTCGCCCGCCAGGACGAGGCCGGCTACTATCACATCGAGGGCCGCAAGAAGGAGATGTACGTCAGCGGCGGCGAGAACGTCTACCCGGCGGAGGTCGAGGACGCCATCGCCGACCACCCGGACGTCTCGGAGGTCGTCGTCGTCCCCGTGTCCGACGAGCAGTGGGGCCAGGTCGGGAAGGCCGTCGTCGAGGGCGACGAGAGTCTGACCCTCTCGGCCCTCCGGGCGTTCCTCGACGGTCGACTGGCCGGGTTCAAACACCCACGTCACCTCGCGTTCGTCGACGAGATGCCGACGAGCGGGCCCGACAAGATCGATCGGCAGGCTATCGAGGATCGCTTCGGCGACGCCTGAACGGGCCGCGATGACCGGGCTTCTTATCCCCGCCTCTCGAACGAGTCGCGTATGTCCTTCGACCGGTCGAGCGGTATCTTCCTGCACGTTACGTCCCTCCCTGGCCCGGACGGTATCGGGACCCTGGGAGAGCCGGCCGAACAGTTCGTCGACTACCTCGCCGATGCCGGCCAGGGCCTCTGGCAGATCTGTCCACTGGGGCCGACAGCCGGTGCGTTCGGCAACTCACCGTATCAGACTCATTCCTCGTTCGCCGGCAATCCGCTGTTCGTGAGCCTGGACCGACTCGTCGACGACGGCTGGCTGACCGACGACGACCTCGCCGACCGCCCCGACTTCGACGACCACTGGGTCGAGTACGACCGCGTGGGCGAGTACAAGGAGGGGATGCTCCGGACCGCCTTCGAGCGGTTCCAGGAGACCGCCGGCCAGAGCGAACAGGGGGCCCTGGACGAGTACGTCGACGAGAACGACCACTGGCTCGACGACTACGCGCTGTTCCGAGCACTGAAAGAGCACTTCGACGACGACGGCTGGACCCAGTGGCCCGCCGACCTCAAGCAGCGCGACCCCGACGCGCTCGCGGAGTACCGCGAGAAACTCGCCGAGGAGATCCGCTTTCGCGAGTTCGTCCAGTACTGTTTCGACCGCCAGTGGCAGGACGTCCGCGAGTACGCCAACGACAACGGCGTCCAGATCATCGGCGACATGCCCATCTACATGGGGATGGACAGCGCCGACGTCTGGGCGAACCCGGAGCTGTTCGATCTGAACGAGGACAACGAACCGGCGGCGGTCGCGGGGATGCCGACCAACCCCGACGGCGACGGCACCGGCCAGCGCTGGGGCAACCCGCTGTACGACTGGGACGCGATGGCCGAAAACGACTACGAGTGGTGGGTCCAGCGCTTCGAGGCGCTGCTCTCTCGGGTCGATATCACCCGCGTCGACCACTTCAAGGGCTTCGAGAGCTACTGGGCAATCCCCGAGGACGCCCCCACCGCCGCCGACGGCGAGTGGCGCGAGGGTCCCGGCATCGAACTCTTCGAGACCGTCGAAGACGCGCTGGGCGACCTCCCGCTCATCGTCGAGAACCTCGGCGCTATCACGCCCGAACTCCAGCGACTCCGCGCGGCGGTCGACGCGCCCGGGATGAACGTCGTCCTCTACGCCGACTGGTGCTCAGAGGACCACATGTACATGCCACACGTCTACGACCAGGACTCGGTCGCCTACACGTCGACCCACGACACGAACACCGTCATGGGCTGGTACGACGACGAGGTCAGCGACCGCCAGCGGGGCTGCCTGCACTTCTATCTCGATTCGGACGGCCACGAGATCAACTGGGACCTGCTGGAAGCGGTCTGGGCCGCCGACTCCATCTTCGCTATCACGCAGATGCAGGACCTGCTCGGCCTGGGCGGGGAGACGCGGTTCAACACGCCCGGCACCGCCGAGGGGAACTGGCGCTGGCGCATCACCGAGGGTGGCCTCGACCAGGGCGTCGCCCAGCGACTCCGTGACGTGACCGAGCGTCACGCGCGGGAGTGAGAAACGACCCGTCTCATACTGTCGGCTGAACGTCCTTCAAGAATTTCGCCACCACGGGGTGGCGAATATCGTGTCTCAGTTACAGCCAACAGTATCAGTCGTCGCTCGTCCCGAACCGGTCGTGGAACGACCGAGCCTGTTCGACGGTCATCGTCTCCCACTCGTCGTCGACGCGGACCTGTACCTTCCCATCGGGCACATCTACGTCGACCTCTTCGGTGTGGGCCTCGACGAGATGTTCTGCGTACTGTCGTCGCGCGCCGGCTGCCGAGGCCGCGATAGCCTGCCACCTGCACCCGTCGTGTGAGCACCGCATTGGTTGGTTACGGAAGGGGAACGACGTGGATAAACGTTGTCCTACCTGTCACCGGAGAAGGCAGAACTGGGGCGGGAAAGCTGCGCTTACTGTTCAGTCCAACGACCGGACGAACAGTGCGGCCTGGCTGTCGGCCAGCGACACCTCGTCGCTCGCACTTTCGACGTCCAGATCGGGCGAGGAGAGTGCGACCTCCCAGCCCTCGTCGTCGACGCCGACCAGGTCGGTCGGCGTGACCGTCTCGGCGACGCCCTCCATCGTCCCGACGAAGAGCAGTTCCTCGCTGTCGTCGGGTGCACGGCGGTGGCCGTAGTAGAGCACGGTGCCGTCGGTGGGATAGACGTAGTCGAGCGTGTCCTCGCCGGTGAAGTCCGTCGTCACCCACTCGTGGTCGTGGCGGAATTCCCGGACCCGCAGGTCGAAGGCGGTGCGCTCGTCGCCCTGCTGGTCGCGCCAGTGCGAGAGGTTGAAAAAGTCGCCCAGGTCACGCATCCACTCGCGGCCGAGCTGTTCGAGTTCGGCGACCGTGAAGTCGTCGCCGATGGGCGTCCCCGCGGTGTTGAGCAGGGTCGCCATCTCCGCTTTGTCGTAGTCGGTCATGCTGACCACGTCCGCGAGCAGGCCGAGGAACTCGCTCAGTTCGTCGCGTGACTCGAAGCCCCACTCCTTGAGCCGCTGGAAGTGGGCGTCGTTCTCGAAGTCCTGCGGGCGGATCTGCCACTCGGGGAAGTTCTCCTCCTCCGAGAGGACCTTCAGGTTCCAGACGGCGTCGGTGTCACGGACGAAGCCCCACGGCGCGCGCATGTTGGCGTGGGTGAAGTCCATCGGACACCCCGGCATGAACCCATGGAACATGATGGTCGAGGCCGGGTTGTTGTACGCCTTCCGGAGCTGTTCGTTGCGCGTCTCGCCCAGATAGCGGTTGATCTGGGGCTGGCTGAACGGTGGATCCGGCTCTAGCTGGGTCCCACGGCGGATTGTGTCGTGGTTGGCGACGCCGGAGATCCAGTTTGCGCCCATGTCCCGGACCTCCTTGACGCGCCACCACTTGGTGGCCCAGAAGGTCTGGAGCGCGGGCGTGTTGTGCGCGAAGGTGACAGGCCCCCACTGGTAGGAGTGGGGGTGTTCCTCGATGAGCGTCCGGTAGGTCGAGGCCAGTTCCCAGTCCGAACGGGGCCACGGGCGGCCGTCCTCGAAGATCATCCAGGGCCGGTACTCGACGCCGGCGACCTCCTGGCTGACCCGGTCCATCTCTGCGAGGTACTCGTCGTCGTGCCACTCCTCCTCGGCCTCGGGGTCCCAGTTCGTGAAGTCCTGTGCGCCGTCGACGCGGATGCCGTCCGCGCCGAAATCCATCTTCCGGCGCTGGAGTTCCAGCAGGCCCGCACGGACGACCGGCTGGGTGTAGTCCAGTTCCTGGCCGTACATGCCGGGGCCGGCGAACCATTCCTCGTTCAACAGCGGGAGTGCACCGTTGTCGGCGTGGCCGAGCGCGATGTCGAAGACCACCTTGATCGGTTCCGGGAGCGTGTGTAGCGTCGCGATGAGGTCGACGAGTTCGTCGGGACGGCGGGTCTCCAGAATGGCGGGGTTGACCGTGCCGAACCCGGAGATGATGATGTCGTAGCCCCAGTTGACCATATCCGGGCGACGGATGGTCGCGCGCAGTCGGTCCCCGGAGGCGACCTCGGGCAGCCAGTAGCCCAGTTCGTCCTCGTTCTGGGTGATCGGCGCGACGGGCATCAACTGGACGGCGTCGTAGCCGACGAAGTTCCGTTCGGCCGGCGTCAACTCCGCGCCGCTGTCCTGTTTCTCGCCGATGGTCTCGAACTGGCGTTGCAGGCCGGCCAGCGTCCCGGATTCGGTCGCCGTGCCGGGATGGATCTCCAGCATGCTCGTCGCCGGCTCGAACCGCGGCAGCCCGTCGTCCTCGTGGGCGTGGGGCGCGACGCCATCGTCTTCGAGCCGCTGGAAGTAGTCGCGGTCGTCGCGCTCCTCGTCGAGGCGGGACATGTCGTACAGCTCCGGCGGGCCGTAGGCACCGAAGGGCAGCGAGTCGGCGAACGGGTCGGTGATCGTCTCGCGCTCGCCGTCGGCCTCGTAGCTGAGCCGGTAGAGCGTCCCGAGCTGGTCGCGGGTGCCGGGGCGTGGCCCCTCGACGGCGGCCCAGGTAAACTCACCCTCGCGCCGGGTCTCGACGAACTGCCGGTCGAAGGCGACCTCGGATTCGTCGGCCGTCAGGTCGACGTCGTCCTCGGCGGTGAGCAGTTCCAGTTCGACCTCGTCTGCGGGGACCTCGTCGACGAGCTGGGGGGTCCAGAAGCCGAACTCCGCGTGGCCATCCCGCCAGTGAGCACCCAGGCGCGTGGTCAGTTCCTTTGCGGCTTCGAACCGGTCGTCGTGTGCGTCGAGCACCTCACGCTGGGACTCGATCAGCGCCCGTGTCTCGTCTTCGACGGTGGTGTACTCCGACATGGCTGGTAGTTACTCCCCTGCGGGCAGGACCACGACGTTGTCGACGGACGCGTCGCCGTCTGCTGCGGCCACGCTGTCGCCGGACACCGCGTCGGTGGTGTCGACAGATTCGGAGGGGAACGAGACCGTCGCGTCGCCCTCGCCGAAGTTCAGCGCGACGACGTAGCGCTCGTCGGCCTCGCGAGCGTAGGCGACGACCTCGTCGGCGTCGGCCTGGTACTCGATCTCCTCGTAGTCGCCCTCGTACTGGAGCGCCGGGATCGAGTTGCGCGTGCTCGTCAGCGTCTTGTAGTACTCGCGCAGGTCCTCCTGGGCGTGCTCCCAGTAGATGTGCCCGCGGCGGTTGCGCTCGCCGATCTCCTGACCGGCGTAGATCATCGGGACGCCGGGCAGGGTGAACTGCGCGCCCGCGGCGGCCTCGACGGCGTCACGGCCACACTCCTCGACGTAGCGGGTCTCGTCGTGGTTCTCGATGTAGAGCATGAAGCCGGCGTGGTCCGGGAAGCCGGTGACGGCACGCTGGCGGTAGGCGTCGGTCAGTTCGTCCGCCGGTGCGTCCCCGCGGCCGATCTGGCGCAGCGTGAAGTACAGCGTCGTATCGAAGTGGATGTCGAACGCCAGGTCGTGGAAGTCCGCGATGTACGGGATGGTCTCGTCCAGCAGGAGGAAGTCGTCGTCACGGGCGCGCAGGCGCTCGCGGATCTCCTGCCAGAACGGGTCCGGGACGGCCCACGCCATGTCACAGCGGAACCCGTCGACGTACTCGGCCCACTTGTCGACGGCGTCCAGCAGGTGCCGGCGGACCTTCAGGTTCCGGTAGTTGAAGTTCGCGATGTACTCCCACTCGAAGTAGGTCCCGGGGGAGCCGTCCTCCTGCCACTCGTAGTAGTCGACGAACTCGGGGTCGCCGGCCTCGGCACGCTGGTAGAACTCGTGGTCGCGCGCGGAGTGGTTCAACACGAGGTCGAACAGGACGTGCATGTCACGGTCGTGCGCGGCCGCGACGAGGTCCTCGAACTCCTCCTCGGTGCCGAGGTCGTCGGCGACCGAGAAGAAGTCGGTGATGTTGTAGCCGTGGTCGTAGCCGTCGTGCTGGAGGATCGGCGTGAGCCAGAGCGTGTTGACGCCCAGATCCTGAATCTCGTCTAGGTTCTCCTGGATGACCTCGAAGACCGACTGGTCCTCGCTGCCCTCCTTGTACCCGCGGACGTAGACCTCGTAGAGGGTCATGCCCTTGCTCCACGCCGGTGGCTCGTTGAGGTTCTCGACGCGGCCGTCGGGGTGGACGCGGACGGTGTCCGGGACGCTGTACTGTTCGCCGATGGCGACGGCACGCACACGGACCGGTTCGTCGAGGTCGGCCACCGAGAACGTCGCCGTCCGGTGATCGGTCTCGAAGTCCGCCGGGGTCGGATCACGGTCGTCGACCATGAACTCGACGTCGAGGGTCTCGTTCTCCTCGTCGCTGCTCGGGTCGGTCTTGACCGTCGCGCGGACGGTCGCGACGTCGTCCTCGGTCTCGCCGGTCAGGTGCAGTCGCGGGCGCGCCTGTTCGCCGCCACGGCTCGCGAGGTCGCCGGAGCGCGCGCTCCCGCTCTGGCCGCCGGAGAAGCCGCTCATACCGCTCACGCCGGAGACGCCGGAGACGCCAGAATAGCCGCTGTAGCCGCTCGTCCCGGTCCCACCGCTGGTGATCGCGGTATCGGCCGGGAACACACGAAGCGTCAGATGATGCGTCGTCTCGGGGGTCGACAGCGACGCCGTGTACTCGCCGGGTTCGTCCGGTGTGAAGTAGACGACCGCCTCGTCGTCTTCGAGTTCGACTGTGCTGTCCTCCGGTTTGTCGCTCAGTTCCCAGCGGTACGATACGGCAGGGTCGGGGTCGCGCGGTGCAAGTTCCGTCGTCTCACCGACGGCAAGAAACCGCGGCGGTCCAGGATGTTTCATCTGTACGTGTACCCTGTCGGGTCTTGGTAAAAGAGTTTTCTCAATCAGGTACTACGGGTGGTATTAAGACTCGCCTGCATCACAGGTGTTATTAAGAATCTCCTCTCTCTCTCAAGCATGCGCCTGCGCACAGCGCTCAACGATTACAAAAACCGCCTCGACGAGCCGTTCCCTGGTGAGGCCCCCACGACGACGGGGACCTTCTCCGGGTTCGGCGACCGACTCGTCTACGTCGAGCGCGATGGCTCTCTCCGCGATTACTCCGCGGAACTCTCCGGACTCCACGGCGTCGACCGCTCCCGACTCGGGATCGACACCGGCGACGGTGTCCTGTGGTTCGACGACATCGAGCCGATCCGACAGCACTACTACCGCGAGACGTCCCTCGTCGAGACCGAATACGACGCGGGGGCGTTCAGCGTGCACCAGTACGACCTGACGCTCGGTCGGGCCCACCTCACGCACGTGGAACTGCGCGGGGAGGTACCGCCGGACGCACAGCTCGTCGCGTTCATGACCCTCGCGCCCGAGGGCAAGGAGACACAGGTCAGTCGACTCATCCACGAATCGGCCGGCTACAACGACGAGCGGGTCGTCGAAGTGTACCACCGACGCGAACACGACTACGTCGCGGCCTCGACGAACCTGGAGATGGCCGTCGGCAATCGCGTCGAGACGATGGCCGAACTGCTCGACGACAGCCCCGTCTACTACCCGCGTGATCGCTACGAGGGCAAGCCCGAACAGGAGTCCCTGACGGGCGATATCGTCGTCACGGCGGACCTCGAACAGGTCGGTCGCGCAGCCCGGACGACGCTGACCACACAACTCTCCGACCACGACGAGACCAGCCGCGAACAGGCTCTCATCGACGTCACTCACGCGGCACGCTCGCACGCATCCGTCGACGACCTGCGTGAAGCAGCCCTCGAACGCGCCATCGACGAGGTGCCCGAGGACACGCCGAACGAGGACGCCGTCGCGTCGGACCTCCGCGCGCTGTCGCTGTTGACCGGCCCCAGTGGCGCGCGACTGGCCGCACCGGAGTTCGACCCGTTCTTCGAACACACGGGCGGGTACGGCTACATGTGGTTCCGCGACGACAGCGAGGTCTCTGCCGCGTTGCTCGACGCCAGCGAACGGCTCCCAATCGACCTCGACACCGAACTGCTCGACAGCGCGTTGCTGTACTGTCGGACCCAGCTCGACGACGGCACCTGGCCTCACCGGATCTGGGCCGTCGACGAGCGACTCGCACCGGGATGGGCGAACGAGCGCATCGAGGGCGAAGGCCCGGGCTACCAGGCCGACCAGACGGCCGCCGTCACGACGTACCTCGCAGAGTTGCTCACCGAGCGTGAGGACCTACTCACCGCCGACGCCCGCTCGCAGATCGTCGAGACCATCCACGACGCGATCGACGGTCTCGACGACGCGCTCGCAGAGAACGGACTGCCGGAACGGTGCCAGAACGCCTGGGAGGACATGACCGGGCAGTTCGCCCACACGACCGCGAAGTACCTCGAAGCCTACGCGACCGTCGCCAACGCGCCACTCGAATCTGGCCTGCGTGAACACGCTGCCAGCCAGGCCGAGCAGGTCTACGACGCGCTCGACGAACTGTGGAGTTCCGAGCGTGAGTTCTACGTGATGCGACTCGACGATGGTGACCTCGACGAGGTGGCCGACTCGGCCGCGCTCGAACTCGTCAGTGCAGTCCGTGCGTACGCGGAGATCGAACCCGTCGACGAGGTGACCCTGAGCCGACTCCAGTCCCACGTCGAGAACGTCGTCGACGCGCTGTACCGGAATCTGGACAACGGGCTCGCCGGCCTCATCCGCTACGAGGGCGACGGCTGGCGGACCGTGAACCAGGACCACGAGAAGCTCTGGTCGGTCGCGACCGCACTCGGGACGACCGCCGCTGCGGAACTGGGGATGCTCCTGCAGTCCGAGGACAAAGACGCCGAGGAGGCCCTGGATCTGGCCGGCGAACTATACAGCTACCTCCTCAACGACGGCCCGTTCGCGACGAACGCCGGGTTCCTCGCGGAGCAGGTGTTCGACGACGGGCGCCGTGACAGCGCTGCGCCGCTTGGCTGGACCCATGCCGTTCGCCTCCAGGCGACCGCTGTGCTCCGGGATCTGGGTGCGCTACCGATGCCCTCGAAGCCGGAGGGGCCCGGCGACCGACCCCACTGGACGACCGGCGAGAAGTTCGGCGTCGGGACCGTCGCAGACCACCACACCACGGGTGCCTCGAAGGTCTGGTTCACGCTGACCGAGGGGGCACTCACGGAGGTACGCTATCCACGCATCGACACCATGAACCTCCGGACGATGGACTTCCTCGTCGTCGACAGGGACGAGGACTCCGACTACGTCGCCCGGACCCACAACGAGACGCGGACCGACGACCACGCCGAGACGATCGAGCGCTCGGCCGAACTCGTCGAGGAGGACGCGCTCGTGTTCCGACACTCCATCGCCGAGACCGGCGACGGCCACGGCCACAAGTGGACGCTCGTCGTCGACTACGTCACCGACCCCGAACACGACGCCCTGCTCGCGAAAGTCACGTTCGAAGCGGACGACGACAGCAACTACGACGTCTTCTCTGTCGCCGACACGGCGCTGACTAACACCGGCAACACCGACCGCGGCCTGTTGCTGGGCAAACCCGGCGAGTACTCGCTCGCGGCCCGCGACGCCGCTGCCTTCGACGTCCACGACGAGGATCCGCTGCTGGTCGACGACGAGGGCGAACCGTTCAACGTCGCCGTCGCGATGACCTGTGATTCCTCGTTCGACTGGGCGTCCGCCGAAGTCGCCGGCACCGAACGCATCGACAACCTCTTCATCGATGGGGAACTCCCCCACTCCTCGAACGAGGTCGACGAGGAGAACGTCGTCCTGATCGGTCGCATCGGCTCCGGGAAGTCCCTGGGCGAGACGGTCGCGCTGGGCTTTGCCGAGGAGTCAGACACTGCAGGCGCGCTGGGTGAGGCCGACGGGGCCCTCGCGCGTGGGTTCAACACCGTCCGGGATGCCTACGAGGACAGTTGGGAGGAGTTCCTGTCCGACAAGGAACTGCCCGCTTCGGTGGCCCACGACGAGGACCTCGCCGCACAGTACAAGGCATCGCTGATGGTGCTCCAGGCCTGTGAGGACAAGACCTACCACGGCGCGGCCATCGCCTCGCCGTCGGTCCCGTGGGGCGAGGTCGTCCCCGCCGACCGGCCGAAGGCCTACGGATACAACTTCGTCTGGTCGCGTGACCTCTACCAGACGTTCACCGCGTTCCAGGCCGTCGGCGAGATCGAGACCGCCCAGGAAGCGCTCTCGTACATCTACGAGTACCAGCAGGACGAGCACGGGTTCATCCCGCAGAACACCTACCTGCAGGGGCGGACCCGCTGGGGCGGCGAGCAGATGGACAACATCTCGTTCCCGCAGGTGATGGCCTACCACCTCGCACAGGAGGGCATCACCTTCGACGACGCCGACTACAACTACGAGAACCTCCGGCGGTCCTCGGACTACGTCGTCCGCAACGGCCCGGCCACGGCCCAGGAACGATGGGAGGAGGAATCCGGCTTCTCGCCGAGTTCGCTGGCTGCGGAGATCGCCGGCTTGACCTGTTCGGCGTCGCTCGCCGACGACCACAGCCACATTGGCGACGCGCTCGTCTGGTACGCCGTCGCCGACGAGTGGGTGACCCACGTCGAGCAGTGGACCGCGACCCAGGAGGGGACCAGCGGGCTGGACCAGACGCCGTACTACTGCCGTATCACCCGCCACGGCGACCCGGACGATGGGTCGCGCCGGGCGCTGGCCAACGGTGGTCCCAAACTCGAAGAGCGGGCGATCGTCGACGCCGGCTTCCTCGAACTCGTCCGCCTGGGGATCAAGCCCTGGGACGACGAGACAATCCTCAACAGCGTCTCCGCCGTCGACGACACCATCCGCGTCGAGACGCCCCACGGACCCGCCTTCTACCGGTACAACGGCGACGGCTACGGGGAACTCGAACGCGACCGGGAGGGTGCACCGTGGCATCCCCACGAACCGGACGGCAAGGGGCGCCTCTGGCCCATCTTCACGGGCGAGCGCGGCGAGTACGAACTGCTCGCCGGTGCCGAGGACGAGAACGCACCCGACCGCCTCCTCGATACGATGGAAGGGTTCGCCAACTCCGGCCGGATGATCCCCGAGCAGGTCTGGGACGTCGAACGCCCCAGCGACTACAACTGGGAGTTCGGCGAGGGAACCGGGTCGGCGACGCCGCTGGCCTGGTCGATGGCCCAGTACGTCCGTCTCGCACACGGTATCGACAACGGCTCGCCCATCGAGACGCCCGCGGTCGTCCGGGAGCGCTACCTCGAAACGCAGCGGCCGGCCGGCCCCGACCTGTGGGTCGACACGAACTACGAGTCGGGCGGTCTCGTGGTCACCGTCGAAACCGACGGTGACCTCGTCGCCGTCAAGACTCCCGCCGAGACCGCCGTCACCGAACCGACGAGCGGCGCCTTCGTCGTCCGTCTGGACGTCGTGTCGGGCGAGAACCAGGTGACCGTCGCCGCCGCGACCGACACCGATCTCGACGTCGCGGGGACGACCGTCGAGCAGTTCACGCTATAAATCGGCCCCGAACACTTCTTTTAGACGCCAGCGCTCTGTGCGAACAGCACGCTCGTCCACAGGAACGCCAGTACACCGGCGAGCAGCATCGACCTGGTCACAGCCCAGACCGGAGCGGCGAGCAGATAGGCACACTGGCGCAACCCGGTCGGCAAGCGACCGGCCGTCGAGAACAGCGTGTCGGTGTCGGCGTCGCTGGGCAGCGCAGTGAAGCCGAAACAGATCCCGAGCCAGAGCCACAGCCACTGGAGCGGTGCCGTCGAACCGTGCCAGGCCCAGAACGCGGCAAAGGCCAGGATCGAGTTCACGGCGAACGGCGCCACCGCGATGGGGAAGTCCGCACCGAACGAGTCGACCGGTTCGTGTTCGAGGACCGCGTCGTCTGCGAACGGGCGCAACGCAGGGGGCGAGAGCACGGTGACACCGGTCAGCCGACAGGCCAGATAGTGGGCGTACTCGTGTGTCACGATACCGGGACCGACAGCAACCGTGACCGCGAGGTTCGAGAGGGAGGGCGCCACACCGAGCGGGTTGGTCCGGGTGGCAAATGGCTCTATCGGAGCCGTCTCCGGACCGCGGTGATTTTTGGACCACGGCCCGGTACAGCGACTCGTGATGACGCTGTGCCTCCACCCGCCCGGTCCACCGGCGTCCCAGTTTCGGACATCGGTGAGCCGAGTCCGTCCTGCGTTAGCACTACGAGTGACGAACCACCAGGGCCACCGCCGGCCCCAGCACCCGTGAGCGACGACGACCAGTCGGCGTCGAAACCGGCTTCGCTCCTGACGAAGACACAGCGGTCCCGTATCAGCAACGAGTTCGCCGACCAGGCCGAACACCAGCGCCGGCGGGATCAACAGCAGATACGCGAACGGATCCGGGCAGGAGTCACCGACTTCGAGTTGCTGGCGTCGTACCCGGACAGACAGTTCGAACTCGCGTTCGACGGCCTCACGGACGATGAGGTGACCGAAGCGCTGGCCAACGCAAGACTCGTGACGGAGCGACTGCGAGTGGTTCGTGACGTCGACCGCGAGGACGTGGTCTCGCGATCGAGCGACAGGGCTCGATCGGTCGCTCACGACTGCGAAGACACAGCGAGCCTCGAAGACGTCGAACTCGTCCCCGCAACGGAGTACCGTCAGCAGGGCCGTGCTGCCGCCACGGCCGAACACACGAACGTCTGGGACCGGCGAGCGGATGGACTCCTGAAGACGGCTGCCGTCGCCGCGTTACCTCTCCTTCTGGGGTGGTTCGTCGATACGGTCACCACGCAGAATCTCCTGGCGACGCGGACGGAGGTCGCTCTCGTCATGTTCCTCTCGGCACTGGTCGTCATCGCCGGCATCGCAGGCGTCCTCCTGATAAAGGGCGCACAGGCCCTGAAACACGACATCGTCCCTGGGACCCGGCGGTTCAGGCGGGATCCAGTCGGCACGCTCGGTGGACTGGCGACGGTACTCCGCCGACCGGGGGCCAAACTCCGGGCTATCTGGGAGGAACTCTGAGCCGGTCCCCTCAGAACGGGAGGAGTTCCAGCCCGATCTCGTGGATTGCGACCGTCCAGCTCATTGCGTGAGTGACTGCCGTCACCGTCAGGTTCTCCGTCCGTTCGTAGGCGTACCCCCAGAGCAAGCCGGGGACGAAGGTCGTCATCCCCCAGTAGAGCGCCCCTCCCGGACCGACACTGGGCGTGACGAGGCCGACGAGGACGTGCATCAACCCGAACGCGAGTCCACCCAGGACGACGACTCCGAACGTGTCGAAGGCCCGCCGGAGCGTTCCCTGGACGATCCCACGGTAGACGAGTTCCTCGGCCGGGGCCGCAAACAGGTACATTCCGACGAACGCGACCGGCCAGAGCAGCGGTCTCGTCGCCAGATCGATCGATTCGCCGCCGCCGTTCGGGTGTGGGTGCGGGAGACCGACGGCGGCGAGGACCGGCGACAGGAGCGCACCCTGCGCGGCGAACAGAATGGGGATGACGACGATCCAGCCCAGGTCTTCGAGGGTCGGTCGACGGAGCTTGCAGTACCGCCCGAACTCGCCTCGCCAGGCGAGGAACGTCACGGCGAAGGCGGCGAAGCCGATCTGGATGAGGTTGCCACGGAGGACCTGCACAGCGGGGACCGTGAAGAGATCTGCAATCCGGAGGACTGCGCCGACGAGGACGATGCCGACGAGGCCAGCGAGGAAAGCTGTGACAGTGATGGCAAGCGTAGCCCCGCCGACACGGAGACGCGCTGGGAACCGGGACTTGCTGCCATCCCAGTAATCAGTCAGAGCACTCACCTGCGGACACCTCCCGGTGTCTGGCGGTGATCGCTGGGCGGGGTCGATTCCGTCTGCCCGAACGGGCACAGCTTCCATATGAATCTCGTCGACATCGCAGTCTGGGCTGCGACGAGAGCGCATATAATCCCGAACGGCCGTTCACGGCTCCTGTACGGCCGTACACCGATGCTCGGCTCGAAACAGGTGGGCGGGTATACGGGTGTACACCGACACAGATCGCGTCGAGACGAGTTTCGGGTTCGCCGCCATGATGTCTCCGGCTGAAACCGCCACCCCAGGGCCGACCACCGGTGACCCGTCGTCCGAGGTGAGACGATCACCGGCAAGAACGAACTGCTGGTCGCCGTGGCCTCTGTCACCGACCTGGCGACGCCAACACGAGGGTGGAACGGCTTGTGTTCTAATGATAAGGGGCAGGATGTCGATCGGCTCGTCTGGCGATCAGTCGATCCCCGTTCGACGGGACGGTCCGCGGATCTCGAACTGCGCACCGCCGTTCTCGCTCTCGGTCACACCAATCTCCCAGCCGTGGGCTTCGACGATGGACTCGGCGATCGAGAGACCGAGTCCCGTTCCCGAACTGCTGGTCGTGAACCCCTTCTCCATGATCTCCGTCCGCTGGTCGGCAGTGATCCCCTGACCGTCGTCGGCGACGAAGAAGCCATCCGAGAGGTCGCCGACGGTGACGGTTACCACGTCCGCCGCATCTTCCGGCCGTCCATGTTCGAGTGCGTTCCTGAAGAGATTCTCGAACACCTCCTGGAGACGTCCGCGGTCGCCCTCGACGATCCAGTCGCAGTCACAGACCAATCTCCCACCCTCGGAGTCGACGCTCTCCCAGGCCGAACGGGCCAGGTCGTCGATCTCGATCGATTCGGTCTCGTCGACGGTCTGGCCCTGCTTGGCGAGCGTGAGCACATCCTCGATAATCTCCAGCATCCGATCGTGGGAGCGACTGATTCGGTCGAACAGTTCGGGATCGTCTCGTTCCTCTGCCATGTCGAGGGTTCCCATGGCGACGTTGAGCGGGTTCCGTAGATCGTGGCTGACGATGTCGGCGAAACTTTCCAGCCGCTCGTTCTGGCGTTCGAGCTGTTCGGTACGGGCCTGGAGCGTCTGCTTGCGCCGCTCCCGCTCGGTCACGTCCTCGATGAGTGCGACCCGACCCGCGTGGTCCTCACCGCTGGTGGTCAGCTCGGTCAGGCGGGCGTCGTAACAGCGCCGTTCACCTTCTGGTGGGTTGGCCCAAACGCCGGTCCACTTGCCGGTCACTTCTGGTTCCAGAAACGAGGTATCCGCCTGTTCGTACATCTCGGGCGGCGTCACCTCGGCGAGTCGCTTCCCGATGACCCGTTCCTCGTCGCGGTTGAGGATCTGCCGCGCCATCGGGTTCACGTCGACGATCCGGTTCTTGTGGTCGATGACGACCACGCCGATGGGTATCTCCTCTAGCACCACGTCACGGGCGATCGGTGAGAGGCTCCGGGACTGGCTGCTGAACCACGACAGGACCCTGTCCAGCGGGAGCGCCGTGACGAACCGGTTGCTCAGCCCGAAAAACAGCGAGACGATTCCCAGTCCGAGAAAGAGCAGTGGCCCGAGCGTCGAGTAGGGCAGGGGACTCAGACCCGCCTCGCTGATTCCGTGGCCCACTGTCAGCAGGACGCTGTCGAGAAAGAGGATCAGCGTCCGCTTGCGGTAGACGTTACGCGAGCCCATGAACTTCTGGAACAGGAGGTAGTTCGCCCACGCCAGCAGGGCGTAGACGTAGACGTAGTTCGGGATCCAGAGCGGGCCCCGAGTGATCTCGAAGACGAGTTCGCCGCCCTGGGAGACCAGTCGTGGATTCGAGAAGACGAGGCCGTGGACACCGTTGGTGGCGAGCGCCGTCAGATAGATCGCCGGTTCGACCGCCAGCGCGAGCAGGATCGGGCGGCCCACCTGTTCACTCCGGCCCGTGTACTGGTACGCGAAGACGAACCAGACCGGGCCGATGAAGGTCAACACGACTGCTGTCATCGACAGCCCGAGCCGGGAGAGCCAGATCGAATCGGAGACAACCAGCAACGTCTGGCCTGCGGCCCACCCCGCGACGACGAACGACCCCACAGCCGCTGCCGTCGAACCGGTCTTCGGGCGTTCGCCCCAGACGAAGGCTCCCACGACGAGTGAGAGCAAGGACGAGATGACGAGGGCCACTACCAGTGACCCGACGGGGAGTGGCATCGAGGATATGATGATTGTCTCTGTTAGTATTTAAGAACCGGTGACGGACTGGGTAAGAAGTGACGGGTAGCTGACGTAGCTCGGTGAACTCGGCGAGGCTTGTCGGCGAACGACGAAAATCTGATATTTTCGTGCTTGTCGAAGCTTACGCTTTGTCAAACACCGCCGAGCGCTGCCTGGCGAGTACGACGAGTCGCGTTACTCCTCGTCGAACAGGGCGAATCAGAGATTCGCTGGCTCGACGAGTCGCGTTACTCCTCGTCGAACAGCGTGTCGCCCTCGACCATGTGCTCCTCGACGGCGTCCATGTCGAGAGTGAGGCCGAGACCGGGTTCCTCCGGGATCTCGATGTAGCCGTTCTCGATGACGTCCTCCTCGACCAGGTCCTCCCACCAGCCGAGTTCGTAGGAGTGGTACTCGACGGCCAGCGAGTTCGGCACGGCGGCGCCGACGTGGGCGCTGGCCATCGTCGCGATCGGCGAGGAGACGTTGTGCATCGCGACCGGGATGTAGTACTGGTTGGCGACGTCCGCGACCTTGCGGGTCTCTCGCATGCCGCCGACCTTGGGCATGTCCGGGGCGATCATGTCGACCGCCTGGTTCTCGATGAGGCGGCGCTCCTCGGTCACGCGGTAGCGGTTCTCGCCGACGGTGATCGGCGTCGTGGTGGACTTGGTGACCTCCTCCTGGACTTCGAGGTTCTCCGGCGGGACGGGGTCTTCGAGCCACCAGACGTCGTACTCCTCGATCTCCTTGGCCAGGCGCTTGCCCGAGCCGCCGCTGAAGGTCCAGTGGCAGTCGAAGGCGACGTCGGCCTCGTCTTTGACCTCCTCGGTGACCTTCTCGACGATCTCGGCCTTGTGGCGGATCTCGCCGGGACGGAGGTGACGGTTCGCGCGGTCCTTCTCCAGGCCGCTCGGGACGTCGAGGTCGAACTTCAGGGCGTCGTAGCCCAGTTCGTCGACGACACGGCGGGCCTCCTCGGCGCAGGCGTCGGCGTCGGCCTCCTCCTCGGTGTGGCAGTCACAGTAGACGCGCATCTCGTCGCGGTACTTCCCGCCAAGGAGCTGGTAGGCCGGGACTTCGAGGATCTTGCCGGCGAGATCGTGCAGCGCGACCTCGATGCCGGCGATGGCGGTGACCGTGACGCCCTCGACGGATCCTTCGCCGGACATCTTCTGGATAAGGTGCTCGTAGAGGCGGTCGATGTCCAGCGGGTTCTCGCCGACGACGAACGGCTTCATCCGCTCGATGAGTTCCGGAACGCCGGCGCCCCAGTAGGCCTCGCCCGTCCCGACGATGCCGGCGTCGGTGTAGATGCGCACGAGAGTCCACGGGAAGTTCCCGTCGACCATCGTCGTCTGAACGTCGGTGATCTCCACGTCGCGGCCGCCACCACGTTTGGCGGTGACACCCATCGTCTCTGCGGAGAGTTCCCGCATCGTATACTCCGCGTTCGGGTCGTGCAGGTCAGCGTAATCCACGTCGTTTGCCTGTCCCATGACTGGGCATTGCTACCCCCGTTACAAAAGTGTAGAGGAATCCGGGATGACCGGCATCCGGTACGTGACGGACTCACACCCTTCGAGAGGGGGTATCTGGCGACCAGGGGGGCGACGAGCCGAGCGACGCCAGCGGGGACCGCCCTTCCGAAACCGTCTGTGACTGTCTCCGAACGGGCCAGGCGTCGGGGCGACGGCTTCCCGGCTCGTAATTTCGAGAGATAGACAAAGAATATTACGTTATGATGAACTCTCCAGGGCCGTAATAACTGAATCCGCGGTCGACTGGATATCCCACGACGAGACGAACGCGGACATCGCGGTCTTCAGTTCGATCAGTTGCTCCGGTTGCACGCCGAGTCCGTGTGTGATCGACAGTGGCTGACTGTCGGCCCGCTGGAACGCCTCGTGCTGGTCACGGAGGAACTCCGTAAACTGGCTCACGTCCACGTCTGCGCGGGGTGGGATCGACCCCTTCTTCTGGTTGAACCGCCGCTGTCCGTCGGCCGACCCGACGTACTGCAGGAAGGTGGCGACGGCCTCTGGGTTCTCCGTGCTCGCCGCGGAGACGACAGAGTCCATGTTGACGGCGTAATACCCGTCGGTACCGGGGAACGGCGTGTGTGTCCAGTCCGTCTGATAATCGAACCCGGAGGTCTCGGTGTACGCACCGGCCGCCCAGTCACCCTGATGGAAGAAGACGGATTCGCCCTCGACGAAGCGGTCGTTTGCGTCGGTCAGCGAGAGGTAGAGCCGGTCCTCCGTGGCGACGTTGCCGTACCGGGCGACGATCTCCAGTGTGTCGGCGATCTCCCGGCGGTGTTGACTCGCCCGACCGTCGCTGATCGCCCGGTAGGTGTCGTGACCGTGCTCACCAAGCAGGACCGTCTCGAATATCTGGAGGACGGTCCAGGGGTTCTTCATCGGGAACAGCATCCCGACGTGGTCGGTCTCGGTGTCGATCCGTTCGAGTTCGTCCGCGAACGCACTCGGACTGTCGATACGTGTGGGATCGACGCCGACCTCGTCCGCCAGCACCGGGTTGATGAACAGGTTGTTGATACGGTGGATGTTCAGCGGGACCGCGTGGTAGGTCCCGTCGAAGCGTGCGGCCTCCTTCGGCCCGTCGAGGTAGTTCCGCTCCATGTCGCTCTCGGTCCACACGTCCGAGACGTCGCCGACGACGCCAGCGTCGGTGTAGGGCTTGAGGTTCTGCCCCGGCCACTCGATCCAGACGTCCGGCGGGTCTTCCTTGAGGATCCGACTCTTGACTGCGAGACTGAGGTTCTCGTTGGTGACGTCGCCCAGTGGGACACTGGGATGGTGCTGTGAGAACCCTTCCAGGAGGGCCGCCAGTGCTGCACCCCCGTCGCCACCGACGAGGCGGTGCAGCAACTCGACGTCCGCACCACTCCCGGTCGAAGCCCGTGACATACAGTGCGATTACTCGCTCCTGGTTATCAAGCTACCCCGCGGATTCTCAATGTTGAACACAGGGGGCAAGGGGATTTATATCGATTATGTATATATCCCATATCATGGTACATACTCGACGTAGGTGGGTCTTCGTCGGCATCGCGGTGCAGTTTCTCCATGCTCTCTACCAGATCGCCGTGGTCGGGTTCGGTCCCACAGGCGTCAGGTGGCCGCTGGCTATCGGTGGCGCGATAGTCGCAGGTTCTGGCGCCCTGTGGACCGGGATGCTCGTCCGGGACAGTCTCGGGGATCTGGCCGACGAGCGCGATCGGCTCCAGACAGAACTGGTCGAGGAACGCACGACACGACAGGATCTGGACGCCGAACTCGAACGGGTCCGAGCGGAGTTCGCGGAGCTGGAAGCCGCAAAGGTGTCTCCGAGCAGTGCCACGGCTGCTGCGACCGACGGCGGCGTCTCCGCGGCCGACGGCCTCGACCACGAGCAGCTCTCGGCGTATCTCTCGGACTGCTGTGCGACCATCGACGCGGCGAACGAAGGGGACCTCGGACGGCGGATGGACGCCGAGACACCCTCGGAATCGCTGAACGAACTCGCGGCGGAGTTCAACGAGATGGCGGCGGCCTTCCAGCAGACCATCGAGACGGCCGACGAGTTCTCGAACGACGTGGCTGGCTCCTCCGAACAGGTGACCGCGGCGACCCAGGCGGTCAAGGAGGCCTCACAGAACGTCGCCGAGACCGTCCAGGGAATCGCCGACGTCTTCCACGAGCAACACCAGCAGATCACGACCATCAGCGAGGAGATGTCACAGATGTCGGCCACCATCGAGGAGATCGCGGCCTCCTCGAACGAGGTGACCGAGATGGCCGATAAGACCGAGCGACGGACCGTCGAAGGCATCGAGGCTGCCGAGCGCGCTCAGGAGACGATGGTCGAGACGGTGACACAGACCGACGAGGTCGTCGAAACCGTCCAGACGCTGGACGACCAGATGAACGAGGTCGGCCGGATCGTCGACCTCATCGACGACATCGCCGAGCAGACGAACATCCTGGCGCTGAACGCCTCCATCGAGGCGGCCCACGCCTCCTCCGGCGCCCAGAACAACAACGGCTTCGGGGTCGTCGCGGACGAGGTCAAGACGCTGGCAGAGGAGACCAAGGAGGCGACCAACGAGATCGAGGGGCTCATCGGCGACATCCAGTCACAGACAGAGGAGGCTGTCGGCGAGATCTCGGAGATGCAGGGCTCGGTCGAGGACGGGCAGGACGCGGTCGAGGAGGGCCTGACCGCGCTGGAATCGATCATGGAACACGTCGAGAAGACCTCCTCCGGCGTCAAGGAGATCAGTAACGCGACCGACGACCAGGCCGCGACCTCCGAAGAAGTGGCCTCCATCGCGGATACGGTCGCGGAGACCTCCCGGCAGAACGTCGAGGAGGCCGAACACGTCGCCGCTATCGCCGAGGAGCAGAACCTCGCGCTCGGCGAGATGTACGTCAACGCGAAGATGCTCACGATGCGTGCACAGCAACTGACGACACTGTTCGAGCGGTACGACACCGCGGAGTGAGGATCGACAGACGGCACAGCCCCACGCAAGGATTTAATAGCCTCATTTTCGCAGTACCACGCATGCAAGTCGGTGTACTCACCGTCCCGCTGGGGGACCAGTCGCTCGCGGACGCACTGTCGTACCTGGATAGCATCGGCGTCGACGCCGTCGAACTCGGCTGTGGCGGGTTCCCAGGGGACGACCACCTGCCCCGCGACCAGTATCTCGACGACGAGGACGCACAGGCGGACCTCCAGGAACTGCTCGACGAGCACGACATGGCCGTCAGCGCGCTGGCGACCCACAACAACCCGCTCCATCCGGACGACGAGCGGGCCGACAAAGCCGACACCGAACTGCGGGAGACCATCCGGCTGGCCGATCAGCTCGGCGTCGATGCGGTGACCTGCTTCTCGGGCCTGCCCGCGGGCGGCCCCGACGACGAGGTGCCCAACTGGATCACGGCGCCGTGGCCGACCGAACACGCCGACGCCCACGAGTACCAGTGGGACGTCGCCACCGACTACTGGAGCGACCTGGCCGACCACGCCGCCGACCACGACGTCGACGTGGCCATCGAGATGCACCCCAACATGCTCGTCTACGAGCCCCACGGGATGCTGAAACTGCGTGAGGCCACGAACGAGCACGTCGGCGCGAACTTCGACCCCTCCCATCTGTACTGGCAAGGCATCGACGTCACCGAGGCCATCCGGCTGCTGGGTGAGGAGGACGCGATCCACCACTTCCACGCCAAGGACACGAAGGTCTACGAGTCCCAGTCCCGCGAGAAGGGCGTTCTGGACACGACCGCCTACACCGACGAACCCAACCGCTCGTGGCTGTTCCGCTCGATCGGCTACGGGCACGACGAGAGCCACTGGAAGGACGTCGTCTCGACACTGCGGATGGTCGGCTACGACGGCGCGCTCTCGATCGAACACGAGGACTCGCTCACGAGCGCCCGCGAAGGACTGGAGAAAGCCGTCGACGTCCTCTCGCGGGCCGTCTTCGAGACGCAACCGGGCGAGGCCTACTGGGCGGAATAATTCATGACCGACACACCACTCGACATCGGCGTCCTGGGGTACCGCTTCATGGGCAAGGCACACGCCAACGCGTTCGCTCGCCTCCCGATGTTCTTCGACGACGCGCCGGCACTGAACCGGGACGTCATCGTCGGCCGCGACGAGGAGGCACTCAGCGAGGCCGCCGACCGACTGGGCTTCGACCGCTACGCGACCGATTGGCGCGAGGTCGTCGACGACGTCGACGTCTTCTACAACCTCGGGCCGAACCACGTCCACCGCGAGCCCTCGATAGCGGCCCTGGAGGCCGGAACACCGACGTTCTGCGAGAAGCCGCTGGCCCCGACGCTGGACGATGCCGAGGCGATGGCCGACGCGGCCGCCAAGGCCGACGTGCCCGCCGGCATCGCATTCAACTACCGGTTCGTGCCGGCGATCCAGTACGCCAAGGGGCTCATCGAGGACGGCGAACTGGGTGAGTTGCACCACTTCCGTGGGCGGTACCTCCAGGACTGGCTGGTCGACCCCGAGGCGCCGTGGTCCTGGCGCAACGACGCGGAGATGGCTGGAAGCGGTGCGCTCGGCGACCTAGGCGCCCACACCATCGATCTGGCGCGATTCCTCGTCGGCGACATCGACCGACTCAGCGGTCACCTCACCACGTTCGTCGACGAACGCCCGGTCGAGGGTGGCGACAAGACCCGGCCGGTGACCGTCGACGACGCCTACAGCGCGCAGGTCGAGTTCGCGGACGGCACCGTCGGCACGCTGGAGGCCTCGCGGTTCGCCAACGGCCACAAGAACGATCACACCATCGAGATCCAGGGCTCGAAGGGGAGCCTGCGGTTCTCGCTGGAGCGACTCAACGAACTCGAACTGCTCCGTGATGACAGTCGGGGTTACGAGACCATCCTGATGACCGACGAGAGCGACCCCTACGTCGACCACTGGTGGCCGCCGGGCCACGTCATCGGGTGGGAACACACCTTCGTCCACGAGAACTACGAGTTCCTCTCCAGCGTAGCCGCGGGCAGCGACTACGAACCCAGTTTCGCCGACGGTCTCGCGGTCCAGCGGGTCCTCGACGCCGTCGAGCGCAGCGACGAGCGCGGCGAGTGGGTCGACGTCGAATAACTATCGAGTCGACCCCACCTGTTCTCCAGATTAAGTTTATATACTATTCCGGGAGAAGAGTGGCGTGAGAACCTATGGACGTCGAACTCACCCACAAGCCCTCGTACACGCACGTGGTCGTCGACCTCGAAGACGGTGAATCTATCATGGCTGAACCCGGCGCGATGGTCAGTCACACGACCAACGTCTCGATCGACACGACGACCAGTCGTGACGGACTGCTCAGTTCCGCGAAGTCGATGTTGGGCGGCGAGTCGTTCCTGGCCAACGAGTTTACCGCGAACGGTGGCAGCGGCACTATCACGCTCGCCCCGCCGACACCCGGTGACGTCAACCACCACGTCCTGAACGACGAAACACTCTACGCCGTCGACGGCGCGTATCTCGCTTCCGACCCAGAGATCGACATCGACTCGGAGTTCGGCGGGCTGAAGTCGATGCTCGCCGGGGCGAGCATCACACCGCTCGCACTGAAGGGGACCGGCAACGTACTCATCGAGGCCTTCGGCGGCATCGAACAGAAGGAACTGGCCGACGGGGAGACCTACACCATCGACAACGAGCACGTCGTGGCCTGGACGGAGTCGGTCGACTTCGACGCCCGCCGTGTCGGCGGCCTGAAGTCGACCCTCCTGAGCGGCGAGGGGCTCGTCATGGACTTCTCCGGGCCGGGTACCGTCTGGTACCAGACCCGCGGACTGGACTCGTTCATGGCAGCCATCGCCGAATCCTTCGGTGGGAGCGGCGATCAGGGCGGCGACGCCCCGGACATGACGGACTTCCTGTAGTCAGTCCTCGCCGACGGTCACGTCGGCGGTCGCTTCGAGGTGCTTGACGACTGCGCCCATGTCCTCGCCACCGTGTCCGCGGGCGCGTGCGGCGCTGAACGCTTCACGCGCGGCGGCAGTCTGGGAGAGCGGGACGCCGACCTCGCCCGCCCGGTCCAGCGCCAGCGAGAGGTCCTTGAACTGGTAGTCGACGGGGAACCGCGGCTCGAAGTCCCGCTCGGTCAGCAGCGCACCCTTACCGGCGAACAGCGGACAGTCCAGCGCGCCGTTCTCGACGACCTCGAGCATGTCGCCCAACTCCAGCCCGTTCGCACTGCCGAAGACCAGCGCTTCGGCGAAGGCACTCATCGCGTCGCCCAGCAGGAGGTTGATGAACAGCTTCATGTTCGTCCCCTGCCCGACGTCGCCACAGTGCACGACGGGCTCACACATCGCTTCGAGGACGGGACGAACCTCGTCGACAGCCGCTTCGTCCCCGCTGGCGAGGCCGACCAGCGTCCCCTCACGGGCGGGACCGACCGTCCCCGAGACCGGCGCGTCGAGGAAGGTCGCGCCCGTCTCGGCCACGAGCTCGGCGGCAGCCATCGTCTCGGCGTAACCGATGGTGCTCATCTGGACCACGGTCGTCTCCTCGTCGAGGCCCTCCAGGACGCCGAGATGGCGTTCCAGGACCTCTTCGACGGCGTCGCCGTCGCTGACCATGATACAGACCACGTCAGATCGTTTGGTGAGGTGTTTCGGCGAGTCGGCGACCGAGACACCGGCCTCCGCGAACGGCTGTTCGCGGTCGGTCGTCCGGTTGTACACGACCAGGTCGAACCCGGCGTCGTCGAGGTTCCACGCCATCGGTGCGCCCATCGCACCGAGGCCGATGAAGCCAACTTTGGTCATGGCGCCGTCTTCGAGTTCGTCCCTCTTGTAAGTCGGGGCGGGAAACGCTGATACATCAGGCCGTCTAACCGCCAGGTATGAGTGAAGGTAACTGGACCGACCGGATCGCGGCCGAGCGGATGCAGGTCGACCAGCAGTTCAACGACCAGGTAGAGGTCTCCTCGTTCTCGAGCCAGCAGTGGGGCCTGGTGATGACAGCCGTGGAGTTCGAGATCGAGAACGCGTCCGATCCGGATTCGGCCCGTATCGTGGCCGATACGTCGAAGCTACCGAGTATCATGCCCGAACTCGACCGGATCGAGCAGCAGTCGGCGATGGGCGGCGCGCCCGAGAAAGGCGGCGGATCCGGCGGCGGTGGCGGCGGCATCTTCTCCGGTGTGAAGGACGCGCTTGGCCTCGGTGGCGGCGGCGACGACGAGCGGATGGACGAGGCGGCCGAACTGGCCCAGAAATACGCCGAGCAGCTCCAGGAACAACTGGAGTCGAACGGACGCTGGAAGGCGGTCTGTGAGCAGGCCTAGTACTCGTCACCGCCGTGGAACAGCGTCAGTTCCTCGGCCTCGTAGATGTTGATCAGTTCGGTGACGAGTTCGTCGTAGGATTCGTCCTCCTCCCGGAGCGCGTCGAGCCGTTCGACGGTGTCGGCGTCGAGTTCCACTGTCGGCATATGACCTCCTTCCACGGCGAGGGTCCTAATGGTTGTGAACGTGCAAAAATGAACACGAACAGTAGTAAACAATAGATACCGAAAACTGTTAATGGCCGTTCTGGGTAGTTCAACCACATGCGACCCGTTGATGACTCCCCGATCGTTCGTGACGACAAGACGCTCGTACTCGCCCACGACCACGGGCTCGAACACGGCCCCAAGCAGTTCAGCGGTGTCGAGGAACGCCTCGACCCGCGTGAGGTGTTCGAGATGGCGACCCACGACGCCGTCACTGCACTGGCCGTCGGGAAGGGGCTGGCCGAGACCTACTACCCGAGCTACGAGGACGACGTGAACCTGCTGGCGAAGCTCAACGGCAGTTCCGACCTCTGGATGGGCGACCCGTACTCGCCCCAGAACTGGTCGGTCGACTACGCCGCCGAGCTGGGTGCCGACGCCATCGGGTACACGATCTATCCCGGAATCAACCGCGAACCCGACTCTTTCGAGGACTTCCGGCCGGTCCAGGAGGCGGCACGCGACCACGACCTGCCGGTCGCGATGTGGTCGTACCCGCGCGGACAGGCCGTCAAGGACCACCGGACGCCCGATATCATCGCCTACGCGGCCCGTCTGGGCCTGGAACTGGGCGCGGACTTCACGAAGGTCAAGTACCCACGAAGCAAGGAGGCCATGGCCCACGCCGTCGATGCTGCCGCGGACAACCGCGTCCTGCTCTCGGGCGGCTCGAAGACCTCCGACCGTGACTTCCTCGAACTCGTCGCGGACTGCATGGACGTCGGCGTCTCCGGGCTGGCGGTCGGCCGGAACGTCTGGCAGCGCGAGGACCCCTACGACATCCTCGACAAACTCGAACCGGTCGTCTTCGAAGGCGCTGCAGCAGACGACGTGCTGTAGGCCATGGCAGCGGAGACGCCATCGGACGCTCCCGACCAGCCGACACGCGACGCCGTCACCGACGCACAGCGTCGCCTGGGCGATGGACTGGACGACGGCACGCACGGCCACGTCGTTTTCGGCTTCGACGGCTACCTCGACCGCGTCCGTGAAGTCGTCGCCGACCGCACCGACCCGGAGACCTACGAACGACTGGCCACCCTCGAAGGGTTCGGCGACCGGGTCGAGCGGTCGGTCGCCGCCGAGAGCTCGCTGACCTTCGAGTGGCTCCAGGACGGGAGCCGGACCGGTGGCCACACCTGCCATCTCGCCCGAGCGTTCGACACGTGGGCGTTCGAGACCGTCATGATCGGGATGTACGACGACCCCGTTCGCGAGCCCTTCGAGGCCGAGTTCGGTCACCTCGATCTGTACAGTATCGGCGAACCGGGCGTCACCGACGCCGTCGAGTTCGACGACGGGAAACTGATGCTGACCGAGATCGGTGACACGATGGATCTCGACTGGGCGACCCTGGACGAGCGGTTCGGTCACGACCGACTGCTCAACCGGCTCGACGGTGCCGCGCTGTTCGGGACGGGCTACTGGTCGGAGACGCCGGACCTGCCGGACGTCTACCAGGGCTTGCGAGACGACTGGGGACGGATCGGGGACCCACCCGAGACCGTCCTCGTCGATCCCGGTGACGTCCGGAAACTCGACGCCGACAGGCTCCGTGCGGGCCGTGAGGCGCTCGCCGCACTCGACGACGTGACCGACGTCGTCGTCTCCTCGAACCGAGCGGAGACGGCCGTCCTGGCCGACGCCTACGCCGGCGAGGCCGAGCGGACCTTCGAGGAATCGGCCCAGGCGGCCTTCGAGGCGCTCTCGCCGACGTGGTTCGTCGGCCACGGCGTCGACCGCTCAGTCGTCGTCACGGACGAGGGGACCGAGAGCGTCTCCGTCCCCGCCGTCGACGATCCCGAACTGACGACGAGTTCCGGCGACCACTTCAACGCGGGTCTGGCACTCGCTCGTGTCGCCGACCTCGATCCGGCAGCGGCGATCGTCGTCGGGAACGCCGTCGCCGGCTACTTCGTCCGGACGGCGGACCAGCCGTCGCTCGACGAGGTCCGGGCGTTCGTCGACGACTACGTCGAGAAGTTCTGATCGACTGTCCGGCCCGGTCAGAGTGTCCGGACGACGACGTCCTCCCGCAACGATTCGACGGGCTCGAAGGAGGGGACGCCGGTCCCTGCCTGTGAGACCAGCAGCGACGAGACGGCGATGCCGGTCCGGAGCGCCATCTCGTCGCTCTCGCCATTTTCCCAGGCCGACAGCACGCCCGAGAGGAGCGCGTCGCCGGCACCGACGGTGTCGACGACGTCGACGTCCAGTGCTTCCGCGAACAGCAGGTCGTCGCCTGTCGCCATGACTGCACCGTCGGCACCAAGTGACGCCAGGACTCGGTCGAATCCCTCGGTCCGGAACTGGCCGGCAGCACGTGCACAGCCCTCCAGCGTGGAGACGTCGGCGTCCGTCGCGTCACCGAGCTCCTGCCGGTTCGGTTTACACAGCGCGTACTGCGCGTCCAGTTCCCTGAGGATCGTTCCCTGGACGTCGACGACGGTCTCCCAGTCGCCACCCTCTGCGACGCGGTCGATATCCGCGATGGAGAGCCCCGGCGGGAGACTGCCGCCGACGAGGACCCGATCCGGATCGTGGGTCCGAATGCGGTCGAGAACCTCGTCGACCACCCCGTCGTCGACCGACGGCCCCTGTAGGTTGAGTTTGTACTCCTCCCCGTCGGCCAGCGCGGTCGTGTTCAGCCGGGTGATACCTGCTATCTCCGTGAAATCCGTCTCGACGCCGCCGGACTGCATGTCCTCGCGGACGAACTGTCCGGTGAACCCGCCGGCCAGTCCCGTGGCAACACAGGGCTGGTCCATCGCGGTGAGGAACTGGGCGACGTTGATCCCCTTCCCACCGGCGTCGTAGCGGTTGCTACTGGCCCGCATGACGCGATCGGGTTCCATCGGCTCGTCGAACTGCACTGTCTGATCGACTGCTGGGTTGTAGGTAACTGTCACAATCATGCGCTGACTCCATCGACGACGACACCGGCGTCTTCGAGTGCGGTGGCGAGACGACCTGTCGGTGCCTCGTCGGTGACGAGGTGATCCACTGCGTCGAGATCCGCGAACGAGACGAAACTCCGTTCGCCGAACTTCGAGTGATCCGCGACCAATACGACTCGGGAGGCTCGTTCGACCATCCGGGACTTGACGGCGGCCTCGTCCTCGTTGGGGGTCGAGAGCCCGGCCGTCGCGTCGAGGGCGTTCGTCCCGAGGACGAGCAGGTCGAAGTTCGTCCGGTCGAGGAAGGCCATCGCCGTCGGCCCGACGAGTGCGCGGGTCCGCTTGCGCATCGTCCCGCCGGTCAGTTTCACCTCCAGACTCCGATCTGCCAGTTCCATCGCGAGATCCGGCATGTTCGTCGCGGCCACGAACTCCATGTCCGGCACTGCGCGGGCGACTTCCATCGTGGTCGTGCCCGCGTCGAAGAACACCACTTCCCCCTCGCGAATCTCCTCGCTCGCCCGGCCGGCGATCGCACGTTTGGCGTCGAGGTTCTCGACCTCCCGCTGGTCGTACGGGCGCTCGGTCCCGACCGACGAACTGGGGACGGCACCGCCGTGTGACCGTTCGATGCGTCCCTCCGCCTCCAGGTCCCGCAGGTCACGGCGGATGGTTGCCTTCGAGAAGTCCAGTTCCGTCGCCAGTTCGGCGACTGAGCAGCCGTCTCGCTCGGTCACCAACTGGACGATCGTGCGTTTGCGCTCGGCCGGGAGCATCCTCTCTCCCGTGATTGTTTCGCTCCGGTTTTACACCTTTCTATCGGAAGCTGACTGTTTCTGCTCGGTTACAGTTCCGCGAGGATCGCCGCCGTCACTTCCTCGGTGGTACCGTCGCCACCGAGGTCAGGTGTGCGCGGGCCGTCCTCCAGGACCGTCTCGACGGCGTCCCGGACCTGGTCACCCGCCTCGTCGTAGCCCAGGTGATCGAGCAGCATGGCCGCCGAGAGGATCATCGCGGATGGGTTCGCGACACCCTCGCCGGCGATGTCCGGAGCCGAGCCGTGGACCGGTTCGAACAGCGCGTTCTCGTCGCCGATGTTCGCCGAGGGGAGCAGTCCCAGGCCACCGACGAGACCGGCTGCGAGGTCCGAGAGCATGTCGCCCGCGAGGTTCGGGCAGATGACGACGCCGTAGTCCTCGGGGTTCATCACGAGGTGCATCGCCAGCGCGTCCATGAGCGCGGTGTCGTAGTCCGCGCCGCGGTCCTGGCCGACCTGCTCGGCGGTCTCCAGGAACAGCCCGTCGGTCGTGCGCATGACGTTGGCCTTGTGGGCGATCGTCACGTCGTCGTAGCCGTTCTGTTTCGCGTAGTCGAAGCCGAACTCGGCGATCTTCTCGGAGGCGCCCTCGGTGATGACCCGCGTACACGTGGTCACGCCGTCGGTGATCTCGCTCTCGATACCCTTGTAGACACCCTCGGTGTTCTCGCGGATGAAGACGAGATCCGTGTCCGGCTGGACGGCGTCGAGCGCCGGGTAGGCCACCGCCGGGCGGACGTTGGCGAACGAGCCGACGATCTGTCGGAGCGGGAGGATGACGTCGGCGGCCGTCTCGCCCGCTGCACCGAACAGCGTCGCGTCGGCGTCGGCGGCGATGTCGGCGGTCTCCTCGGGCAGTGCCGTGCCGGTTTCGGCCTTGACGGCGTCGCCGGCCTCGGCCTCGACGAATTCGAAGTCGACTGTCTCGACTGCTTCCAGGACCTCGACGGCGGCGGGCGTGACCTCTTGCCCGATCCCGTCGCCAGGGATGACGGCGATCTCGTGTGTCATATCCCAGCAGAGACGAGCGGGGGGTGAAAGTGGTTCGATTTCCGTCGCGCTACAGCCCACCCGTGGCCTGTGCCTGCCGGCGCCGCTGGTCGAACACGTACAGACCGGCGACGACCAGTGGGAAGGCGACGACCCAGTAGCTCACCTGCGTGTACGGGTCCGGGGGCGCTGCTAGCGCAGCCACGGCGAACGAGAGGACGCTCCCGATGGCGAGCACCCTGGCGAGATAGAAGCGATTGCCGGGCGGCCGGGTACGAGCGGCCCGTCGGCGCAGCAGGTAGAAGACCACCGGGAACACGGGATAGAGCGGCACTGCCAGCAGCCCCCACAGGAGCGGGTTCTCGCCCCTGGTCCGGGCGTCCAGGGCCACCCAGAGGACCAGCCCACCGACTGTCACCCCGAGCATCAGGCCCAGCAGCGGGACCAGGAGACCGTGTTCTGTCACTGTCGTCGGTTCGATACGGGTCGAGAAAAGCGCCGCGGTCGCGCAGTCGGTAATCGACCGGATGCGTCAGCAGGGACCAGCGGGCAACTGGAAGGCCCCGGGCAGGGCCCCGTGCGTGTCAGAGGCACGCCCTCACTGCACGGGGTGAGGGCGGGCGCGGGGTGGCGTGTCCGTCCCGGTGTCCGCGATGGAGGGCCGAAGGGGGTGGACACCGGGGACGACTCGCCGACCCGTGCGCATCTCCTGCTTCGACGGGTCGGTATGTACATTCTATCTGTATACTCTCGATACAATTCATAGTATCTGTACTATCTATACTATCGAGACGAGAATTTCCGTAGTGGGCGTCACCGTCGTCGAGAGAACGATCCGACGGGTCCGGCCTCAGAGTTTGTGCCGGAACGCGTGGAGCACGTTGCGGCCGGTCTCGGTGAGTTCGATCTGCTTGGTCCGCCCGACCTCACGGACGCTGATATATCCGTCGTCGGTCAGCGGGTCGACGATGTTCGCGTTCAGCAGCGCGAACTTCGCCTTGTCGTTGGCCGGGTCCGCGTCGTCGATGAACGCGAGGCCGGCCTCCTCGGAGAAGTCGATGAGATCGGATTTCTTGGCAGTGTAGCTGTCGGTGTTCGTCCGGTCGAGATAGTCCAGCACGGCGACCTGGTCCCGGGAGATGGCCTCGATGGGATACGAGGGCAGGACCTCGGCGTCCTGCATCCCCCGTGTGAGCGGTTCCTCGGCCACGGCGGGGACGTGGCGCTCGGGGTGGACGTAGTAGGCCGTCGCCTCGGTCGCCATACAGGCGATAGCACTCCCGATCGCTGCGAGCTTTGGCCCGCTGGAGACGTTGACACGGACGATATCGTCCGGGTGGTCGGCCGTGACCGTCGTGACGACCGCGAGGACATCGTAGAGGTCGTGCAGGTCGGTCTCGGTGATCTCGATCGCGACACCGTCGGCTTCGAGGTCCTCGACGAGGGCCTGCTGGTACGGCGTGAGTCGCTGCCGCCGCGTGCTCTGGGTGAGGAGGTAGACGGCGTCGGCGTTGTGCTCGCGGATGGGCTCGACGATCCGGTCACGTTCGTGACCCAGCGGGGCGATGTGGATCTCACGAATCCGCTCCATAGACAGTACAGGTGGTCCGCGGGTAGATGTGACTTGGCATCGCCACCCGGCACTCAGCTCGTGTTCGCGTATCCACCGTCGACGAGCAGTGACTCCGCAGTGACGTGGCTCGCCATGTCGCTGGCGAGGAAGGTCGCGGCGTCGGCGACCTCCTCGGGCTGGGCGAACTTTCCGAGCGGAATCATCTGCTTGATCGCTTCGCCCTGTTCGGTCCCGACGAGCGGCATGTCCCGGGTAGTCATCGCCGTCTCGACCTCGCCGGGGTGGACCGCGTTGACCCGAATCCCGTGCTCGCCGAGCGCGTCGGCGAGCGCGTAGGTCATGTTCCTGACCCCACCTTTCGCCGCGGAGTAGGGGACGACCTCCCCGTAGCCGACGATCCCCGCGAGGCTGGAGATATTGACGATGGCACCCCCGTTGCCCTGTTCACGGAACGCCTCGGCGGCGGCCTGCGAGCCCAGGAAGACCCCGTCGAGGTTGATCTCCATCAGTTCGCGGTAGTCTTCGTAGCTGACCTCCGTCACCGGCCCGAGCGGCCCCATGATGCCTGCGTTGTTGACCATGACGTCGAGCCCGCCGAACTCGTCGGCGGCCGCGACCGCTTCTTCGAGATCACCCTCTTCGGTCACGTCGGCGTGGACGAACCGCGCGTCGGCGTCGGTCTCCTCGGCGATGACATCGTGCGTCGGCAGCCCTCCAGTCCGTGGATCCTCGCGGACGTCCGCGACGACGATGTCGGCGCCCGCCTCGGCGAACCGCGTCGCGATTGCTCGGCCGATACCGCTCGCAGCGCCCGTGACGACAGCGCTCTCACCGCGCAGTAGTGTACTCATCGTGACGGTCGATAGACCGACGGCTCGGCCTTTAATCTATCTCCCGAGACGCAGGAATGAATCGCGTTCTGATGGGAGGAGAGCTGCCGCGGTTCTCTCAGTCGTCCGCTTCCAGATCCGACCGGGTCTGATCGAGATAGGGCAGGTTCGCCGCGGTCTCCTCGATGGCGTTCTGGTTGGCCTTCATCAGGGCCGTGGTGTCCCAGATGCCCTCGACCAGGGCCTGTCGCTGGGCGTCGTCGACGGAGACGCTGATCTCGTTCCCACCGTAGCGAACGGTCTCGGCGGCCACGTCGACCTCGATCTCACCGTCGGGGTGGTCGTCGACCCACTGCTGGAGCGCGTTGATGGTCTCGTGGTCGGCAGTCACCGTCGGGATTCCCAGTGCGAGGCAGTTCCCGGCGAAGATCTCGGCGAACCCTTCGCCGATGATCGCGTCGATGCCCCAGCGCATCAGCGCCTGCGGGGCGTGTTCGCGCGAGGAGCCACAGCCGAAGTTGTTGTTGACGACCATGACGTTGGCGTCACCGAATCGCTCCTCGTTCATCGGGTGCTCTTTCTGGTTGTCCTCGTCGTCGAACCGCAGGTCGAAGAAGGCGAACTCGCCCAGGCCGTCGAAGGTGACGACCTTCATGAACCGTGCGGGGATGATCTGGTCGGTGTCGATGTCGTTCCCGCGGATCGGGATGCCGGTGCCCTCGACGTAGTCGACCTCGGGGATCTCTTCCGTCGGATCGCTCATGCCAGCGCCACCTCCTCCAGGTCGCGCACGTCAGAGACCTCGCCGGTGATGGCCGCGGCGGCCACCATCCGAGGGTTCATCAGCACGGTGCGGCCGTCCTTGCTGCCCTGCCGGCCGACGAAGTTCCGGTTCGAGGAGCTGGCACAGGCCTCGTCGCCCTCCAGCTGGTCCTCGTTCATGCCCAGACACATCGAACAGCCGGCGTTGCGCCAGTCGAAGCCGGCCGCCTCGAAGATGTCCTTGAGCCCTTCCTCCTCGGCGGCGCGCTGGACGCGCTGGCTGCCGGGGACGACGAACGCGCGCACGTCGTCGGCGACCTCGCGGCCCTTGACGATGCGGGCCGCACGGCGCAGGTCGGGCAGCCGCGCGTTGGTACACGAGCCCAGGAAGGCAACGTCGATCTCGTAGCCGTTCATGGTCTCGCCGGGCTCGACGCGCATGTGCTTCTGTGCGCGCCGGGCGGTGTCGACTTTGTCGTCGGCGAGGTCCTCGGGCGCCGGGATCGGGTCGTCGATGCCGATACCCTGTCCGGGCGTGGTCCCCCACGTGACGACGGGGTCCAGTTCGCCCGCGTCGATCTCGACGACGTCGTCGTACTCGGCGTCGTCGTCGCTCTGGATGGACTCCCAGTACGGGACGAGCTCCTCGAACTTCTCGGGGTGCTCCTGGAAGTAGTCGGTCTCTTCGAGCCACTCGAAGGTGGTCTCGTCGGGGTTGACGTAGCCCGCGCGAGCGCCGCCCTCGATAGACATGTTACAGATGGACATCCGGCCTTCCATGTCGAGGTTCTCGATGGCCTCGCCGGCGTACTCGTAGACGTAGCCGACGCCGCCCTCGGTCCCGAGACGGCGGATGATCTCGAGGATGATGTCCTTGGCCTCGACCCCCTCGCCGAGTTCGCCGTTGACCTCGATCTTGCGGACCTGCTGTTTCTCCATCGCGATTGTCTGGGTCGCCAGGACGTCCCGGATCTGGCTGGTCCCGATCCCGAACGCGAGCGCGCCGAAGGCGCCGTGCGTCGAGGTGTGGCTGTCGCCACAGACGATGGTCTTGCCGGGCTGGGTGATCCCCTGCTCCGGCCCGATGACGTGGACGATCCCCTGATCGCCGGTCGTCGGGTCCGAGAACTGGATACCCGCGTCCCGGACGTTCTCTTCCAGCTCTGCCATCATCCGTTCGGCCGCGTCGTCGGCGTAGGGCCGGTCCTGATTGGCCGTCGGGACGATGTGGTCGACCGTGGCGTGAGTCAGGTCGGGCCGTGCCACTTCCAGGCCGCGTTCCTGGAGCATCCCGAACGCCTGCGGGCTCGTGACCTCGTGGATGAGGTGGAGCCCGACGAACAGCTGGTCCTGTCCGTTGGGCAGCGTGGTGACCTTGTGTTGGTCCCATACCTTGTCGTACAGCGTGCCGTTGCTCATGCTGTGGCCTCCGTCGTGTCAGAGCGACGCTCTTCGTTAGTCATCTGCCGGCGCTTCCTCCGCGGCCTGTTCGTCCTCGCCCCAGGCGAACAGTTTGCGCAGTTCGCTCCCGACCTCCTCGATCTGGTGGCTCTGCTCCGCGTTGCGATACTGCTTGTAGGACGGGCGGTTCGTCTGGTTCTCGGTGATCCACTCGCGAGCGAACTCGCCGTTCTGGACCTCTTCGAGGATCTTCTCCATGCCCTCGCGGTCGATGACCTCCGCACCGCGGGTCAGACCGCCGTACTCGGCCGTGTCGGAGACGGAGTTCCACATGCCCATGTTCCCGCCTTCGTACATCAGGTCGACGATGAGCTTGAGTTCGTTCAGACACTCGAAGTAGGCCATCTCCGGCGCGTAGCCGGCGTCGACCAGCGTCTCGAAGCCGACCTTGACCATCTCGGTGACCCCGCCACAGAGGACAGCCTGCTCGCCGAAGAGGTCGGTCTCGACCTCCTCCTGGAACGTCGTCTCGATGACGCCTGCGCGGGTGCAACCGATGGCCTTCGCGTAGGCGAGTGATTCCTCCTTGGCGTTGCCGGTGGCGTCCTGGTAGACGGCGATGAGCCCGGGGGTCCCCTCACCGCGCTCGTAGGTCCGCCGGACGAGGTGGCCCGGCGACTTGGGGGCGACCATCGTCACGTCGACGCCCTCGGCGGGTTCGATCTGGCCGTAGTGGATGTTGAACCCGTGGGCGAACTGCAGCGTGTCGCCGGCCTCCATCCCCTCCTCGATGGCCTCGTAGACGGCGGGCTGGATGGTGTCGGGCACGAGCATGACGACGCGGTCGGCCTCGGCGGCCGCCACGTCGGGTGTCTCGACTCGCAGGCCGGCATCCTCGGCCTCGGCCCACGAGGAGGAGTCCTCGCGCAGGCCGACGACCACGTCGACCCCGGACTCGTGGAGGTTCAGCGCGTGGGCGTGGCCCTGTGAGCCGTAGCCCAGTACGGCAACGGTCTCGTCTTCGAGTGTCGATACGTCTGCGTCGTCGTCGTAGTAGACGGTCGTGGATAGGTCAGTCATGTTTGTCCAGTGTGGTGGGGCCACGCTCTAGCGCGGCGGCCCCGGTGCGAACGATCTCCTGTACGTCGAACTGCTCGAACGCCTCGACGGCGGCGTCGATCTTCTGCTTGCTGCCCGTGATCTCGACGGTCACCGAGTCGGTCGAGGCGTCGACCGCCTGACCGTCGTACATCTCCGCGACGGCGTTGACGTCGTCCGGTTTCTCGCCGCCCACCTTGATGAGCGCGAGTTCCCGTCGAACCGCCTCCGGTTCGAGTTCCATCACCGAGACGACGGGCACGAGCTTCTGCAGTTGCTTTTTCGCCTGTTCGATTCCCGGCTGTGGTTCCTCGATGAGGATCGTCATCCGGGCTATACTCTCGTCACTGGTGGGGCCGACGGTGAGGCTTTCGATGTTGAACTGCCGGCGGCTGAACAGCCCCGAGATCTCGGCGAGCACCCCGGGACGGTGTTTCACCAGGGCCGAGAGCACTGCTTGGCGTGGTTCGTGGGTCGCTTCTGCTTCGGGATCGACGCGAATCCCTTGCGAGTTGCGTCGTCCCTCGGGTCGCATCCGGTCGTGTGGCGCAGGGCCAGGCATTCCTCCAGTCATCGTTAGATCTCGTCCAGGTGGTCTTCTTCGAGTGCGAACAGTCCGTTGTCGCCGCCGCTTGGCACCATCGGGAAGACGTTCTCTCCGGGGTCGATGTGCGCGTCGATGACCGCCGGGCCGTCGTACTCACGCGCGGCCTGGATGGTGTCCTCGACGTCGTCGTAGTCCTCCAGCCGGAAGCCGGCGGCACCGAAGGCCTCCGCCAGCTTGTCGAACTGCGGGATCCACGGGTACTCCGAGGCCATCCGACGGCCCTCGTAGAACCCGTCCTGCCACTGGCGGACCATCCCGACGGCCTCGTTGTTGAGGATGACGTAGGTGATATCCAGTTGCTCGCGGACCGCGACCGAGAGGCCCTGGACGGTCATCAGGAACGAGCCGTCGCCGTCGAAACAGACGACCTCCTGGTCAGGGGCGGCCAGTTTCGCGCCGATGGCGGCGGGCACGCCGTAGCCCATCGTCCCCAGGCCGTGCGAGGAGACCCAGGTCCGTGGCTCGGTGTACTCCCAGAACTGGGAGGCCCACATCTGGTGTTGCCCGACGCCCGTACAGACGATGGTGTCGTCCGGCGTCACGTCCGAGAAGTGCTCGACGATGTACTGCGGTTTCAGCGGCTCGTCGTCGGGCGTGTCGTAGGTCATCGGGTACTCCGCTTTCCAGGTCTGGCACTGCTCGCGCCACACGTCGGCATCGGGCGCTCGCGGCATGGCGTCGAACATTTGTCGCAGGACCTTCCGTGCGTCCCCGATCAGCGGATAGTCGGCGTAGATGTTCTTGCTGATCTCCGCCGGGTCGATGTCGACATGGATGATGTCCGCGTCGGGGGCGAACGAGTCGACACCGCCCGTGAGGCGGTCGTCGAACCGGGTCCCGATGGCGAGCATGCAGTCGGTGTTCGTGATCGCCAGGTTGGCGTAGCCGGTGCCGTGCATCCCCGCCCACTCCAGGGAGAGTTCGTGGTCCTCGGGGAACGACCCGATGCCGGGCATCGTCGTGATGACCGGGATCTCGTACTCCATGGCGAACTCCCGGAGCGCGCCGGAGGCGTTGGCCTTGATGACGCCGCCACCGGAGAGGATGACCGGGCGCTCTGCGTCGGCCAGTGCCTCGGTGGCCTCCTGGACGGCCTCGTCGTCGGCCTCCTCGGGGACGTCGTAGGTGTCGGGCGTCGACGGGGCCTTCGGTTCGACCTCGGTCTCGCCCTGGGTGACGTCCTTCGGGAGGTCGACGAGCGTCGGGCCCTGCCGGCCGGCGTCGGCCAGTGCGAACGCCTCGCTCACGTCGTCGCCGACAGTGTCGGAGTGGCTGGCGAAGTAGCTCTCCTTCGTGACCGGCTGGGTGATGCCGACGGTGTCGGTCTCCTGGAAGGCGTCGTTGCCGACGAACTCCGTGGGGACCTGGCCGGTCAGTGCGATCATCGGGTCCGAGTCCATGTTGGCGTCGGCGATGCCGGTCACGAGGTTGGTCGCGCCCGGCCCGGACGTCGCGAAACAGACGCCCGGTTCGCCCGAGACGATGCCGTACGCGTCGGCGGCGTGGGAGGCCCCCTGCTCGTGGGCCATCGTCACGTGCGTGATGTCGGAGTCGTACAGCGCGTCGTAGACGGGCATGATCGCCCCGCCCTGGACGCCGAAGACGTACTCCGCGCCGGCGTTCTCGAGCGCCCGGACGACCGACTGTGCGCCGGTGGTCACCGGTGCCTGCTCGTCGTCGGTCTCGGTCGCTTGCTGTTCGTCTTCTTTCGGAACTGATGCTCGTTCGCTCATGCTGGGAGCCCTCCGTTGTCGGTCGTGGATGTGGATGCAGTCTGCATTGTGGTGTCGCTGGTGTCGGATCGAACCTCGATACGGTCGGCGTCGGAAGTGGGTGTAGTGGGGGCTATAGCGCCCCTACGATACCCTCGCCGAGAAGAATGGACGCGCTGCTGGGAGTCGAGCGGACCCGACTGCCAGCACGCGCTGTCATCACGTGCGGTACCAGTCCGTCCCGGATAATAAACGTTCTGTGATAGGTGCTGACGAACGGCGTCCCACACCAGGGGATTCACCCGTGGCTGCTGGCCGTAGACAGCGACCGAGGACGACATGGGCCTACGCCCTGACCTCCTCGGTCTCCTCGTCGACACCGACCTCCTGGGCGAACCGCTCCAGTTCGGTCATCGTGACCTGCTGTTTCTCGGCGCCGAAGTCCTTGACCCGACGGGTCACCTCGCGGACCTCGGCCTCGGTCGGATCGTAGCCGGCGTCGATCAGCCGTTCTCGCACCGAGTGGGCGCCCGTGTGCTTGCCCAGCACCAGTTCGCGCTCGGCGCCGACCATCTCGGGGGTCATGACGCCGGGTTCGAAGGTGTCGGAGTTCTCGATGACGCCCGCGGCGTGGATGCCGCTCTCGTGGGAGAAGGCGTTGCGACCGACGATCGGCTTGTTGGCCGGAATCGGGATGTCGGACTTCTCCTCGACGATCCGTGACAGTTCGGTGATCCGGGTGGTATCGATACCGGTGTCGACGTCGTACAGCGACTCCAGGCTCATCACGACCTCCTCGTAGGCCGCGTTGCCCGCCCGCTCACCGATACCGTTGACCGACACCTGGGCCTGGCTCGCGCCGGCCTCGAACCCGGAGATGGCGTTTGCCGACGCCAGCCCGAAGTCGTCGTGCGTGTGCACGTCGATGCGGGCCTCGGTGTGTGCGTCGACCTCCTCGATGAGGTCGTAGAACCGCCGCGGCGTGGCGACCCCACAGGTGTCGGGGATGTTGATCCAGTCTGCGCCTGCCGCCGACGTCGCCTCGATGACCTCCAGGAGGAACTCCCCGTCGGTCCGGGTGGCGTCCATCGGCGAGAACATGCACTCGACGCCGGCGTCTTTGATCATCTCGACGCACTCGACGGCCGTGTCGAGTGCCTCCTGCCGTGTCGCGTGCATGGAATCCTGCAACTGTACGTCCGACGTCGAGACGAAGGTGTGGACCATGTCCACACCCGAATCTAAGGCCGCCTCGATGTCTTTCTCGACCACACGCGCCAGCCCGCACGTCGTCACGTGAGTTGCTTCGGCGATGTCGCGGACGGCCTCGAACTCCGCGTCGGAGTTGACGGGGAAGCCAGCCTCGATGACGTGGGTGCCCATCTCGTCGAGAATCGCCGCGATCTCGCGTTTGTCCTCGTAGTTGAACGACGTGCGTGGCGACTGCTCACCGTCACGCAGTGTGGTGTCGAAAATCCGTGCGTCTGTTATCTCAGACGTGGAATCCAGTGTGCCCTGGAAGAACTCGATCCGCCGGAGATTCCGACGTGCCCTCAATGTTGGACATAATCACCCGTATCTGGTCGCTTCCGGTACTTATAGTTGTCCATCGGCCCCCGACATGTCCGGGTTCCGACTATTCTGCGACCAGCGTCAGGTAGTGGCCGTCGGGGTCCCGGATACGGATACCCTCGTCGACCGACGTCACGGCGAGGGCTCTGTCGGCGACCTCGCGAGCAGTCGAGTCCGGCGCCGAGGCCACGACACCGAAGTCGACGTGGACACCGCCGCGGGCGTCGGCGATACCGAGCCGAGGTGCCCACAGTTCCAGATCGAACTCGCCAGTCGAGAGGCGGACCCGGCCCTCCTGGCGGCCGTCGTCGACGACCGCGAAGCCGAGGTCGGTGTAGAACTCGACGGCCGCGTCCAGGTCCTCGACCTCCAGGACGAGTTCGAACAGGTCCGAGACGCCCTCGGGGGCGTCGGCCCGCTCGCCGAGTTCGACGCAGTTCCCCTCGGGGTCGTAGAAGTACAGCGACCGCTGGCCACCGAAGGTTTCCTCGACGAGGTCGAAGCGCTCGCCGAGCACGTCGTACCAGTCGTCGTACTCGCGCTCGGGGACCGTCAGGGCGTAGTGGGTGTGGAGGCCGCCACGAGGGACCTCCCCGGGTGCGCGCAGGCGGAGCGCCGTCTCGCCGGCCGAGAGGACCGCCTCCTGCTCGGACTCCGAGACGATATCCAGTTCCAGGAACGCCTCGTAGAACGCCGCCAGCCGGTCCGGATCCTTCGCCTCCAGCGTGAGCCACGCGGGCGTCGAGAGCATGGCCGGCCGTTCACACGCCACGGACAAAAATCCGGTCGGCAGGAGCGACGACGGGCCGACCGTGGGGAGGATTTTTCTCTCCGCCCCGCTATCGACTCCGTATGAGTGACTTCGAGGGCCTGGACCTGCAGGCGGTCGAGGACCAGATGGACGGCGACAGCGGCGGGGGCAACAGCGACCGTGTCGTGCTGGGTATCCTCGACGGCACGACACCCGATCAGGAGTGGATCGAGACCGTCGAGGATGGGGCCGTCCTCGTACTGAACGTCGACGGCGACCTCAACGAACTCGCGGCGGGGTTCGCCCGACCCGTCAAGGAGGCCGGCGGCGAACTGATGCATTTCCGCGGATTCCTCGTGGTCACGCCCCCGGGCGTCGACATCGACGCCGACCGGCTCTGACCGTCAGAACGCGCCCTTTCCCAGCAGTTCGCGGGCGATGATGTTCTTCTGGATCTCCGTGGTCCCCTCGTAGATCTGGGTGATCTTCGCGTCCCGGTAGAGCCGCTCGACGTCGAAGTCGTCGACGAAGCCGGCGCCGCCGTGGATCTGGACCGCCTCGTCGGCGACGTCGACGGCCACACGAGAGGCGTACTCTTTCGCCATCGAGGCCAGCATCGTCAGCTGGTCGTCGGCGTTGTCGACGCTCCAGGCGGATTTGTAGGTCAGCTGCCGGGCAGCTTCGGTCCGGGTGTGCATGTCGGCCAGTTTGTGCTGGATGGCCTGGAACTCCCCGATAGGCTTACCGAACTGCTCGCGCTCCTGGGCGTACGAGAGCGCACGCTCGGTGGCTCCCTTGGCGATACCGACACCCTGGGCCGCGACGGCCGTCCGCGTCTCGTCGAAGAACTGCATCAACTGGAGGAAGCCGGCCCCGCGCGTGCCCACGAGATTCTCCGCTGGCACCCGAACGTCGTCGAGTAGCAACTCCGCCGTATCGGAGGCACGGATGCCGAGTTTTCCGGTGATCTTCTCGGCGGCGAACCCGTCGCGGTCGGCCTCGACGACGATCTGTGAGAAGCCGTTGTACCGCCCCTCCGCGTCGGAATCGGTCTGGCAGAGGACGACGAAGTAGTCCCCGACGGTACCGTTGGTGATCCACATCTTGTTTCCGTTGACGACCCACTCGTCGCCGTCCTTCTCGGCGCGTGTCGAGACCGACGAGACGTCCGACCCGACGTCGGGTTCGCTGATCGCAGCCCCCATGATTGCGTCCCCGGTCGCGACGGGTTCGAGGTACCGTTCTTTCTGCGCTTCTGTCCCGAAACCCATGATGGCGTCGGCCCCGAACGAGGCCGCCGCGATGGAGAGTCCGATACCGGGGTCGACCGCGAACAGTTCCTCGATGATCAGGGCCATCTCCAGGGTGGAGTAGCCGGCCCCGCCGTACTCCATCGGGATGCCTGCGCCGGTGAGACCCATCTGGGCCGCTTCTTCGACGATCTCGTGGGGGAACTCCTCGTTGCGGTCGTACTCGCCGGCGACCGGCGCGATCTCGTTCTCGGCGAACCGGCGCACTTCGTCGCGGATCTGTTCCTGTTCTGCACTGAGGGCGAACTCCATATCCCAGTTGACAGAGTAAACGAGTTTATCGTTCCACCCAAAATCCTGTGGGTCTATTTCACAACCTATCGACAGGCCGTCATCTGCTCACGTGGTCGCGGGCGCTCACTCCTCCAGTAACTGATCGCCGATCGTGTTCCGCAGGACCTCGCTGGTCCCCTCGTAGATCTCGTTGAGTTTGGCGTCCCGGTAGAACCGCTCGACCGGGAAGTCCTTGGTGTAGCCGTAGCCACCGTGGATCTGGATCCCCTCGTTGGCCACCTCCCGGGAGATCTCGGAGGCGTACAGTTTGGCCTGTGCGGCCTCCTTGATGAACCGCTCACCGCGGATCTTCCTGTCTGCGGCTTTGTGCATCAGCATCCTGGCCGCCTGGATCTTCGTGTCCATGTCGGCGAGTTTGTGCTTGATCGCCTGGAACTCGCCGATGGGTTGCCCGAACTGCTCGCGCTCCTGTGCGTACGAACTGGCCTCGTCGAGAGCGGCCTGCGCGATGCCGACACCACGGGCGGCGATTGAGATACGGCCACCGTTGAGCGTCTTCAGGGCCTGGACGAACCCACGACCCTCCTCGCCGAGGCGTCGGTCCGCCGGCAAGAACATGTCGTCGAACCGGAGTTCCGCGGTCGGACAGCCCTTGTCGCCGAGTTTGTGCTCGGTGCCCTCGACCACGAACCCGTCGTCCTCCTCGGGCCGGACGACGAACGAGGAGATGCCCTTGTTGTCCGCGTCCGGGTCGGTCTTCGCGAACAGGACCACAGTGTCCGCGACGGACCCGTTCGAGATCCAGAGTTTGTTTCCGTCGACGACGTAGCCGTCGTCGGTGCGTTCCGCGGTCGTCTCCATCGCCGGGACGTCGCTCCCGGCGCCGGGTTCCGAGAGCGCGAACGCACCGATCTCACGCCCCTCCGCCAGGGGCGTGAGGTAGGTCTCCTTCTGGGCCGCGGTCCCAAAGTCCGCGATCATGTTACAGGCCAGGGAGATGTGGGCGCCGACGATGGTCGCGAGGCCGCCGCTGCCACGAGAGATCTCCTCCAGTGCCATCACGTAGCTGTGGTAGTCCAGGCCCGCACCGCCGTACTCCTCGTCGATGGGCATTCCCATCAGCCCCAGGTCGGCCATCTGGTCGACCAGATCCCGAGGGAACTCGTCGCGCTCGTCGATCTCGCCGGCCCGCGGAACCACCTCCTCGTCGACGAACTCGCGGACCATCTCCCGGATCTGACGCTGCTCCTGTGTGAGAGCGAAGTGCATACGAACGATATTTCATGGCAGCATCAAATAATTCCCGGCGGAAAACTATCTCGGGACTGTATTTAACACTGGTAAATTTATCGGATATATAGCGAACAATACTTGAAACAGCTGCGTTGTTCGGATAAACGTTAATGTGAGACCGCTGAGTACATCCGCTGTATGCGCATCCTCACGACCGCCGCGGAGACGGCCGTCGTCGACGACGAATTCGAGATCGTCGACAACCGGATCGACGACCAGTACGTCACCCACGAACTCAACGAGTGGGACGAGTACGCCATCGAGGAAGCAGTCCAGATCACCGAGGCCGCCGACGAGGAGTGCGAGGTCGTCGCAGCGAGCATCGGGCCAGAACGGAGTGAGGAGACGATCAGACAGGCCCTCGCCAAGGGGGTCGACCGGGCCGTGCGGGTCTGGGACGACACGCTCGCGTCGGCCGACGTCCTCGACGTCGCTGCGAAGGCGACTATCCTCGCCGCAGTCGCCGAAGAAGTCGACCCCGACCTGGTGTTGACGGGCGTGCAGTCGGGTGACGACGCCTGGGGCGCGACCGGCGTCGCGCTCGCGGCGGAACTGGACTTCCAGTGGGCTGCCGTCGTCAACGACCTCGACCTGGGCGCCGACGGCGGCGTCGCACACGTCCACCGGGAACTCGAAGGCGGCGTCGAGGAGCAGACCGACGTCGACCTGCCCGCCGTCCTGACCATCCAGTCCGGCATCAACGACCCGCGGTACGCAAGTCTCCGGGGCATCCGACAGGCCCAGTCCAAGCCCCTCGACGTGCAGACGCTCGCCGACATCGGTCTGGAGGGTGAACTGGACGGACGGCTCTCGCTGCGCCGTCTCGCCGAACCCGAGAGCGAGAGCGACGCCGAGTACCTCGACGGCAGTCCAGACGAGCAGGCCACCAAGTTGGCTGATGTCCTCGACGACGAGGGGGTGATCGACGCATGAGCGACGTGCTCGCAGTCGCCGAGCACCGCCAGGGAGAGCTTCGTGACGTGAGCCACCGCCTGCTCACGGCCGGCCGTGAACTGGCCGACGGGCTCGGCGGGGACCTCCACGTCGCCGTCGTCTCGGGCGACGTCGACGCGTTCGCCGAGTCGCTGAACCGAAAGGGCGTCGACGCCATCCACACGGTCGACTACGGGAAGGAGTTCAACCACGACGTCTACGTGCAGGCGGTGGAGCGGCTCAATGACCAGCTCTCGCCCGCTGCCGTCGTCACCCCGCACAGCGTCGACGGGATCGACTACGCACCTGCGGTCGCACGACGGCTCGACCTCCCGATCGTGACCGACGTCGTCGCGACCGCCTTCGACGACGACACACTCGTCGCCACCCGCGAGCGACTCGGCTCGAAAGTCGAGAGCGATATCGCCGTCGAGGAGCGACCGTGTCTGCTGACGCTCCGGGCCAGCGAGTGGGAACCGGCGACCGGCGACGGGTCGGCCAGCGTCCAGGCGGCCGACGTCACCATCGACGAGGGCACCATCGGCTCGACGGTCACCGGCTTCGTCACGACCGGTGAGGGCGACGTCGACATCAGCGACGCCGATTTCCTGGTCAGCATCGGTCGCGGCATCGAGGAGGAGGAGAACCTCGACATGATCCGGGAGCTCTGTGACGTGACCGGGGCGACGCTGTCGGCCTCCAGACCGGTCGTCGACAACGGCTGGCTCCCGAAAGACCGCCAGGTCGGCCAGTCCGGCAAGACGGTCACGCCCGATGTCTACCTCGCAATCGGGATCTCCGGCGCGGTCCAGCACGTCGCCGGCATGAAGGGTGCCGAGACTATCATCGCCATCAACGAGGACCCCGACGCCCCCATCTTCGACATCGCAGACTACGGTATCGTGGGGGACCTCTTCGACGTCGTTCCGGAACTGACCGAGCAGTTCGCCTGACCGATGCTCCAGACAGTCACCCGACCGACGTTCTGGCTCATCGGCCCCGTCGGCAAGGCCGTGTTCTACTACCTGGCGGCCCTGGCGTTGCTGGTCTTCGGCGTCGGCGTCTATCGGCGGGTCCAGCAGTACCGGGCCGCGGACGAAGAGCCCATCGACCGCCTCGGTGACCTCCCCGGCCGGCTCCGCGAGGGCCTGCTGGCGGCGTTCGGCAACGCGAAACTGTTCGCCAGGGACGGCCTGGGCGCGACCTGGCACCTGCTGGTCTTCTGGGGCTTTCTCACCCTGCTGATCGCGACCACCATCCTTGGCATCGACATGGACATCTACCGGCCGCTGACCGGCCAGTCGTTCTTCGTCGGGGACTTCTACCTTGGCTACTCGCTGGTCGTCGACGCGATGGGGCTGCTGTTCGTCGTCGGTCTGGGTATCGCCATCTACAAACGCCACGGAGCCAGTCTCGACCGCCTTCAGGGCCCCTACAGCGGCCGTGACGACCTGCTCTTCCTCTGGTCGCTGTTCGCGCTCGGCGTCGGCGGCTACCTGACCGAAGCCGTCCGTATCCTCGGCCAGGACTTTCCACCGTTCGAGACGGTCTCGTTCGTCGGCTACTCGCTGGCAGCGGTGATCTCGGCGGTGGGCGTGACACCCCAGACCGCACAGACCGCGTACCCCACCGTCTGGTGGTCACACTCGCTGCTGGCACTGTGGTTCGTCGCCTGGATCCCCTACGGCAAGCCGTTCCACATGCTCTCCTCGGCGACCAACGTCGCACTCGCCGACGAGAAGGCCGGGGTCCGCCTACCCGGCGTGCCCGCCGACGCCGCGCCGGAGGACATCGGTCCCTCGACGATCGAGGACTTCTCCTGGAAGCAGACACTGGACCAGGACGCCTGCACGAAGTGTGGTCGCTGTTCGTCGGCCTGCCCGGCCAACGCCGCCGGGCGCCCGCTGGACCCCCAGGAGGTCATCCTCGATCTGAAGTCCTACCGCGAGGAACGCGCTGCGGGCGAGACGGAGGCCATCCCCATCGTCGCCGACGGCGGGACGAGCGTCATCGACGCGGGGACGATGGAGTCGTGTATGAACTGCCTGGCCTGTGTCGACGCCTGTCCCGTCGATATCGAGCACCTCACGCACTTTACCGATATGAACCGCCGGCTGACCGAGTCCGGCCAGATGGACGAGCACGTCCAGGACGCGATGATGGACGTGTTCCAGCACGGCAACACCTTCGGGGAGTCCGCCCGCAAGCGGCCCGACTGGACCGACGACCTCCCGTTTACGGTGCCCGACGCCCGCGAGGAACCAGTCGAGTACCTCTGGTACGTCGGCGACTATCCGAGCTACGACGACCGGAACAAGGCCGTGGCACGTGCCCTGGCACGGGTCTTCGAGGCTGCGGACGTCGACTACGGCATCCTCTACGAAGACGAGCAGGCCGACGGCAACGACGTCCGCCGCGTCGGCGAAGAGGGACTGTACGAGGAACTCGTCGAACAGAACTGCGCCGCTATCCAGGACTGCGAGTACGACGCCATCGTCACGACCGACCCCCACGCGTTCAACACCTTCGCCAACGAGTATCCCGAATTCGAGGCCTGTGAGTGGGCCGAGAGCGACGTCTTCCACTACACGCAGGTGGTCTCGAAGCTGGTCTCGTCCGGAGCTCTGACCGTGCCGGACGCGCTCGACTACACGGTCACCTACCACGACCCGTGTCACCTGGGCCGGTACAACGACGAGTACGAGGCCCCACGGGAGCTGATCCGGTCGACCGGCTGTGAACTGGTCGAGATGCCCCGGAACCGCTCGGACAGCTTCTGCTGTGGTGGCGGTGGCGGCGGGCTCTGGATGGACTTCGACGAGGAGCCGAAACCGAGCGAGGAGCGGCTCCGGGAGGCCCTCTCCGACACCGAGGCCGGCGACGCCGTCCAGAAGTTCGTCGTCGCCTGCCCGATGTGCATGACGATGTACGAGGACGGCCGCAAGACCGGCGGCTACGAGGACGATGTCGAGATAGTCGGCATCACGGAGTTGCTCGCGGAGGCGCTGGCGGTCAGGTAGGCACGCTATTACAAACCCGGTTCGGGGGCGACCGTCGGGGTGTCGATGGTCCCGTCTCCGCTCACGACACGCCGTGGCTTCCTGGGGGCTGTCCTCGCTGTCTCGGGGTTCGCGTCCGGTCTCCTGGGCGGTGGCAGGTCCGCGGAGCCGGCCGGAGACGTGACGGGACCCGAGAGCAATCCCGTCGAGCCAGACGATCCGATCGTCTGTGGCCGGACGGCTTTCGCCAGGCGGCGGCGACTCGGCGCCTTCCTCAACGAGTCGGCAGCGTTCGTCGAGCCACCGGTCTGGAACAGCGGTCTCGTCGACCGGACCGATCAGGAAACAGTCGAGATCGCGGTCGGCGACCCGCGAGCCGTGGACGTTCCCGGCATCGAGATGGAGACAGCCCCCGTCTCGTACTCGCCGACGGCTGTCCTGGTCTCGCCGGGAACGACCGTCCGCTGGACCTGGGCCGAGGACGGCGATCCAGCGTTCCCGAACGACGTCGTCTCGCTCTCGCTGGGGTGTTTCGACAGCGGCATGCGCCCGCCCGGCGGCGAAGAGTTCACCCACACGTTCGAAGCCTGGGGGCACTACCTCTACTACAGCACCTTCCACGGCGCCCCGTACCGCGTCGAATCGTTCATGGGGGGCTCGGTCTACAACCAGTTCGGGATGCGCGGTGCCGTCATCGTCACCGGCGTCTGAGGGAGTGTGTGGACCACCCACACGGTGAACGGGCTTAATACCGTGTAACCCTCAGTTCTGGATATGCCCCTGAAAGGTTCGGGGACGGCGACGAACTGGGAAGTGACGAACCGCTGGGACCGCGGGGCCAGTTGGATCGCCCACCCCGAGGAAGGGATGCAACGGGCCAGTCACGTCCTCGCCACCGACGCGGGCGTGTTCCTCGTCGACCCGGTCGACGCGGAGGGTATCGACGACCTATTCGCCGAATACGGCGACGTGGCCGGCGTCGTCGTCCTGCTGGACCGTCACAAGCGCGACAGCGCTGCCATCGCGAACCGCCACGACGTGCCCGTCTACCTCCCCGAGGCGCTCTCGGGCGTCGCGAGCGAACTCGACGCACCGGTCGAGCGGTTGCACCGCCAGATTCCGGGGACGGACTACGGCGTCCACACTGTCCGGAAGAACCCCTTCTGGCAGGAGGCGGCGCTGTACGGCGACGAGGACGACACACTCGTCGTCCCCGAATCGGTCGGCACCGCCGACTACTTCCTGACGGGCGACGAGCGACTCGGCGTCCATCCGATGGTCCGTCTGTTCCCCCCGAAGAAACTCACCAGGCTGAACCCCGACCGGATACTGGTCGGGCACGGCCACGGCATCATGGACGACGCCGCCGAGGCGCTGACCTACGCAGTCCGTGGGTCGCGTGAGCGGGCACCGGGTCTCTGGGCCCAGAGCATGAAATCGCTCGTCTTCGGGTAGGGGCGGCGACGGGGTTTTATTCCAGCCACGCCAATCTCGGGCGTGGTATACGTCACCCGCGGTCTGGTCCAGACGCTGTTACGGCTGGCGAGCGACGCCGAACCGGATTCCGTGACGATATCGCTCGCGGTGACACGGGCGTCGGAGCTCCCGGATGCCGACCTCCCGCCGGAGACGCCCGTGTTCACGGACTTCTATCTGCCCTCCGCGGGTAGCTCCGTCAACGCCGTCTTCGGGATGGATCTCGGGACGCCGGCGGGACAGACCCACGGGCGGTTCATCTCACATCCCACAGGACGGATGGGCGTCGACGTGACCGACGACCTCCACGAGGTGATCTTCGTCGCCATCCCGCCGTGGGACGAGGACTCCTTCAAGGCGTTCGACCGGTCGGACCGGGAGCAGTCGGTCGAGATACTCGATATCGAACCGCCCGAGGAGTATCCGGTTTGATCAGTCCAGGTAGCCCAGGTCCCGCAGTTCGTCGGCGATATCCTGGAACTCCGCTTCGGTGAGTTCGCCCTGGCGCTGGTGCTGGACGACGATGCTGCGCAGCAGGAACCGGACGAGATCGGAGGTACTGGCGAAGCTCGTGCCTTCGATCGTCTCGTCGACGCGGTCCGCGAGGTCCTTCGGGATCGAGACCGTCGTGTACTCAGCCATGGGTGGGGAGACGACGGCCGCGGCCAAAGGCGTTCTGTTACTGTGGCTGGTCGGCTTCGGTGTCGAACTGCCCGGCCGTCGCGGAACTGGTCGGCGAGAACATCATCGGCGCCCGATCGCTCCGGTCGGTCTCGCCGATCGTCTGGGTGGTCGGGTACGATTCGTCGTCGCTGGGTGTCGTGATCCGTGTTGTCATCCTGGGGGTCGTGTGGGTCGTGTCGTGTAGTCGGGAGTCGAGGCGCTGTGGCGTGTCGGCGAACGAATTGCTTTGGGTACAAGCATAGGGTACCACCTCCTTTTGCCCCATCTATAATAAATGTTCATGATATAATCGTGCCAGTGATTACCACGTCACAAACCCGCAGAAGTAGGCCGCTCAGATCACCAGCGTCTGCTCGTACTCGGTCAGGTTCTCGTAGCCGTCCTCGGTGACGACGGCGATATCCTCGATGCGGACGCCACCGATTTCGGGGTCGTACAGCCCCGGTTCGATAGTGACGATGTGACCTGGTTCCAGTTCGCCGCCGTTGGGCGAGAGACGCGGGAGTTCGTGGACGTCGAGACCCACTCCGTGGCCGGTACTGTGGATGAAGCCCGTCTCGGTGCGGTCGTCGCTCCGGAGCGTGGGCTCACCCGCTTCTTCGTAGACGTCACAGACGGCGTCGTGGACTGCCTCGCCAGTGACACCGGGTTCGAGCGCCTCGAAGGCCGCCGCCTTCGCCCGCTCGGTGAGGTCGTACCACTCGCGAATCTCGTCGGTGGGCTCGCCCTTGACGAACGTTCTGGTCATGTCGGCGTGGTATTTCGTGGTCTTGTCCTGCGGGAAGATGTCGACGATGATGGCCTCGTCGGCCGAGAGCGGGCCGCTCCCGCGGTCGTGGGGGTCCGCCGCGTCGGCACCACAGGCGACGATGGTCTCGTCCAGTGCACAGCCGTGGCGCAACAGCGTCACCTCGATCTCCTCTTTGACGGCCTCGCTGGTCAGCGGGTCGCCGTCGTGGACGAGCGTACCGTCCTCGACCGTCGCCTCCCGCAGGAAGGCCTCCGCGGCCGCCATCGACGCCTCGTTGGCCCGCTGGGCGGTTCGGACGTGGTCGATCTCCGTGTCGGTCTTCGTCGCTCTGATCTCTGTCACCACGCTGTCGGTGTCGGCAGTCACCGTCTTGCCGCGGTCTCTGAGTCGGTCCGCGGTCCGCAGTGGGAACCGCGACGGAACGGCCACCGACTCCACGTCGTAGCTGTCCAGAAACGCCGCGAGGACGTGCGAGACCGCCTCGTCCGGGCCGTGTTCCTCGACGAGACGCTGGTGGTCGAAGTCGACGTACCGCTCGACCGTATCGGCCCGGGATTCCCGCTTCGCCCGGCCGAACTCCAGACTCCGGGGGAACAGGAGATGTGTCTCCCCGTCGTACAGCGTGACGAAGGGGTCCGGGGCGTCGAAGCCCGAGAGGTAGTACTGGTCAGACAGTTCCGAGTCGGCGTCGATCAGATAGCCGTCGGCGCCAGTCTCGTCCAGGTAGGCGTCCAGTCGAGAGAGGTCGGGGTCCATGCCACCGTCTCCGGGCGTGGGCGGGAAAGAGCTACCGCCCGCGGCGATTAGCTGAACCGTGCGAGGCCGGTTCCCCCGCTGACGTACACCGCGCCGTCGACGACGGCCGGCCCGGTCTCGAAGTGGGTGTCCTCGGCCCCCCACGACTCCAGTCGGTCTCCCGTGACGGGGTCGAGGGTTACGAATCGGGTGTCGCGGCGGTCGGCGGGGACGTACAGCCGACCGCCACCGACGGCGACGCCGGCGTTGTAGCTCCCGCCAAGGTCGGGTCTCGACCAGCAGACCGTCCCGTCCGCGACGGCGAGCGTGTGGAGCCGCCCACCCGCAAGAATATAGACTCTGCTCCCGTCGGTCGTGATCGTCTCGGGAGTCGGCCGGTCACCCTCCGACTTCGGGAGCCGATACCGCCACTCCCGGCTCCCGTCGGCGGCGTCCAGCGCGACGACGAATCCGTCACGGGACCCCGCGAAGACCCGTCCGGCGGCGACACTGACGTTCCCTTCGACACGATTACCGAACTTGTACCGCCACCGCTGGCTCCCGTCGGCCGCCGAGAGCGCTCGGACGTAGGTGTCGTCCCCGCCGACGTAGACGGTGCCGTCGGCGACGGCGGGCGTCACCTCGGACTGAAGCCCGGTGGCGTACCGCCACTCCGTCTCGCCGGTGGCTACATCCAGCGCGTAGGTGGCGACGCCGACCTGGACGTACGCCGTCCCGTCGGCGATGACTGGGCGCGCGTCCAGCAGGCGGCCGCCGGTCTCCAGGGCCGTCCACACCGTCTCGCCGGTCGCCGCGTCGAGGGCCCTGACGTCCTTGTCGGCGAGATAGACCACCGTCTCCTCCGCGACGGCCGGTGAGCCAGGATATTCGGGAACGCTCGTCTGCCAGTCCACGTCACCCGAATCTACGTCGAGCGCCCACATGGTCGTATCCAGGTCGCTGACGTAGACCGTCCCGTCGACGACAATGGGGGTATGGTAGCCGAGTGCCGTCTCGAACTCGAACGTCCAGTCGTGGGACAGGTTCGCGCCGGGAATCGCGTCGGCCGGGACGGTCCCGGTCCCCTGGGGACCGCCCAGGCGTGTCGTCCACGCCGATGTCGGCGAGACTGTGGGCTCGTACGCCGGGCACGAGCCGACCGAGTCGGTACGCTCGGCGTCCTCGGAACCGCCACTCGCACAGCCAGCGAGTCCGGCGATTCCGGCGGCACCGAGCGAGCCGAGCAGTTCGCGGCGGGACCGCTCGGTCATGCGAACTTCTGCACCCCCCGGACGGAGTGTGTCAGGTAGAGCCCGTCGGCCGTCACCGCGAGGTTCGCCATCGGCACGCGGTCGTACGGATCGGTGAAGAACTTCCCCGAGTCCGCCCAGCTATCGGCATCGGACCCCCAGCGGCGTGTCCCGGTTTCGGGGTCGAACCCGGCCGCCCGCAGGTAGACCGTCCCGTCGGCGACGACGGGCCTGGCCAGGAACGGCACGCCGTTGATATCGGTATCGTTCCGGGGTCGGGACTCGTTGACGACGCGCCATAGCTCGGTCCCGTCGCCGGAATCGAGCGCGTAGAGGTTCTTCGCGGCGACGTAGACGCGCTGGCCGTCGGTCGCTGGCGGTCCGGCACTGTAGTACCCAGTGACGAACTCCCAGTCCAGTTCGCCGGCCGCGGTGTCGACCGCCGCGACGGTCCCGCCGTGCGAGAGATACAGTGTCCCGTCGTCGAGCGCCAGTCCTCTGGGACCGACGTCGTACCCGATCCCGGACTGGAGTTCGAGGCGCCACTTCCGCAGGCCGCTGTGGTCGTAGGCGACGACGACCGAGGGGCCGCTGTCTCCGGTGCTGAACGCGGCGTAGACCCGATCGCTGTCGACCGCCGGGACCGCCGCGCGAATCGGATCGCCGCCTCCGAGCAGTGCGTCCAGCAGGGTACTCCGGGACGCCGTCCAGCGGGTCGATCCCGACTGGTCGAGACAGTGCAGCGCCCCGCTGTCGTCGGGGACGTAGAGTCGGTCGCCGAACACCGAGGGAGTCAGACCGGCACCACCGAGCGAGGTCTCCCAGGCTGGCTCGCCCTCCTCGACGGCCAGGACGCGACCGTCGGCCGTGCCGACGACGACGGTCGACCCGATCACCGCCGGCGCGCCGACGATCCGCTCTTCGACAGTGTGGGTCCACAGCGTCGTCCCAGCGTCCGGGTCGACCGCGGCCAGCACGCTGTCGAGTTGCTCGGAGTCGTAGTAGCCTCTGGCCATCCCGGCGACGTAGACCGCGTCGCCGACGGCTGGCGGGCCGAGATAGCCGTACATCGACGGCTCTACTGACTCGCGGTCGAGGGTCCACTGCTCGGTCGGGGCGTCGGGGCCGGCGGGTGCGTGACTGGTGCCGGCAGGGGCGTACCCGGCGGCGGGCCAGCGATCGGTCGGCCGCCCGAACGATCCGTCGTACCCGGAATCGCTCGAACAGCCCGCGACGGCGGTCGAGAGGGCAGTTGCACCCGCCGCGAGGAATTCACGGCGGCGCACGGGAGACGAATTGCGCTCGTGGCGTAAAGTGTCTTCCGGGGGCCGACAGTTCGCGGGAACGGTAGTCTCTTGTCGCCCGCCCGCAAGGCCCCGAGCATGGACATCACCATCGCCGAATCCACGGTCGACGGGACCGCACAGGCCCCGCCGTCGAAGAGCTACACGCACCGCGCGATCCTTGCAGCCGGCTACGCCGACGGCGCCGTCGTCAGGGCGCCCCTGGTCAGCGCCGACACACGAGCGACGATGCGTGCCGTCGAAGCGTACGGCGGCAACACCGACCTCTCGGAAGACGAGCAGACGCTGACGGTCGAGGGCTTCGATGGCCGGCCCGAGACGCCGGACGACGTCATCGACTGCGCCAACAGCGGGACGACCACGCGACTGGTTACAGCTACCGCGGCACTCCAGGCCGACCTGACGGTCCTGACCGGCGACGACTCGCTGCGCTCGCGCCCGCAAGGGGCACTGCTGGAAGCTATCGAGGACCTCGGCGGGCGCGCCGAGAGCACCCGCCGTAACGGCCAGGCACCGCTGGTCGTCGGCGACGGTATCTCGGGTGGCCACGTCGCCATCCCCGGTGACGTCTCCTCGCAGTACATCACCGCGCTGCTGATGGCCGGCGCCGTCACCGAGGAGGGCATCGATATCGAACTGACGACCGGGCTGAAGTCCTCACCGTACGTCGACATCACGCTGGAAGTGCTGGACGCCTACGGCGTCGACGCCGAGGTGACCGCGGAGGGATACAGCGTCGGCGGCGGACAGACCTACGACCCCGACGGCGGCGAGTACCACGTTCCTGGTGACTTCTCCTCGATCAGCTACCTCCTGGCGATGGGCGCGCTGGCCGCCGACGACGAGGTCGTCGTCACCTCGGCGGTCCCGAGCGCACAGGGCGACACCGCCATCGTCGACATCCTCGACCGGATGGGCGCCGACCTCCACTGGGACGAGGACGCCGGCGAGATCACGGTCCGCCAGAGCGACCTCTCGGGGATCGAGGTCGGCGTCGAGGACACGCCGGACCTCCTGCCGACCATCGCGACACTGGGCGCGGCCGCCGACGGCGTCACCCGCATCACCGACGCCGAACACGTCCGCTACAAGGAGACCGACCGCGTGAGCGCGATGGCAGAGGAACTCACCAAGATGGGTGCCGAGGTCGAAGAGAAGGAGGACGAGTTGATCGTCTACGGCGAGGACACCGACCTGCAGGGTGCGACCGTCGACGGGCGGGCCGATCACCGGATCATCATGTCCCTGGCGGTCGCCGGTCTCGTGGCCGACGGCGAGACGACCGTCACCGGCGCCGAACACGTCGACGTCTCGTTCCCGAACTTCTTCGATCTGCTCGCAGACCTCGGTGCGAGCGTCGAGCGGTAGCGGGCCGGGTGCGGGAACCGGCATCTACAAGGTTCAAATGCCCCCGTCCCGGAACCCTTCGTAATGAACGGCAACGAGTTCGGTCGTCTCTTCCGCATGACGACCTACGGCGAATCACACGGTGAGGCGATGGGATGTGTCGTCTCCGGTGTCCCGGCGGGGGTCGAACTCTCCGAAGAGGACATCCAGAAAGACCTCGACCGGCGGAAACCCGGCCAGTCGATGATCACGACCTCGCGGGGGGAACCGGACAAGGTGGCCATCAACTCCGGCATCCAGGACGGCTACACCACTGGGACGCCGGTCGGGATGGTCATCCAGAACAAGGACGCCCGGTCGGGCAAGTACGAACCGTTCATCACGGCACCGCGACCCTCCCACGGCGACTACACCTACTCGGCGAAGTTCGGGACGCGCAACTGGGGCGGCGGCGGCCGCTCGTCGGCCCGCGAGACCGTCAACTGGGTCGCCGCCGGCGGCATCGCCAAGCAGGTCCTCGAACAGTCCGACTACGACGTGACAATCAAGGCCCACGTCTGTCAGATCGGCGACGTCGAGGCCGGCCCGGTCACCTTCGAGGACATGCTCGAACACAGCGAGGAGAACGAGGTCCGCTGTGCCGACCCCGAGGCCGCCGAGGAGATGCGCGAACTGGCCGACAAACACCAGACGGAGGGCGACTCCATCGGCGGGGCCATCTACTTCGAGTGCCGCGGCGTCCCGTCGGGGCTGGGCGCCCCGCGGTTCGACAGTTTCCCGTCGCGGCTGGCACAGGCGATGTACTCCATCCCCGCCGTCAACGACTTCGAGTACGGCATCGGTCGCGAGGCCCGCACGACGAAAGGCAGCGAGTACAACGAGGACTGGGAGTTCGGCGAGAGCGAGGCGACAGCCTCGGAATCCGCGAGCGACGAGGAGTCGCGAGCGAGAGGCGACCCGGTCCCACAGGGGAACGATCACGGCGGCATCCAGGGCGGTATCACCACCGGCCAGCCCATCTACGGGGAAGTGACCTGGCACCCGCCGGTCTCGATCCCGAAGACCCAGGAGACCGTCGACTGGGAGACCGGCGAGAAGAAGGAGATCACCGTCACGGGCCGGCACGACCCCGTGCTGCCGCCACGTGCTGTCCCGGTCGTCGAGGCCATGCTCTACTGTACGGTGCTTGACTTCATGCTGCTGGGTGGCCGCATCAACCCCGACCGACTCGACGACCGGCCCGGAGCGTACGAGACGGCCTACCACCCGTCGAGTCCGCAGAACGACCCCGACGACGCCGAGACGAAGGCCAAGACCGTCGACGAGGACTAACATGGACGCCAACCAGGAGGAGGCCTCGAACCCCTTCGGGATGGACGAGGAGTGTCAGAACTGCGAGGCGCTCTGCGAGACCCGTGAGACCGTGGTCCACGGCTACGGCGACGTCGGCGCGGAGTTCCTCGTGCTCGGTGGGTCGCCCAGTGCGGAGGCCGACGCGTCCGGTGTCCCGTTCACCGGCGACGAGGAGCGTGGCCTGCTCGACATCCTCACGGCCGTCGATATGTGCGAGGACCCCGACGCCGACGAACCCACCCTGGACAACGCCCTCCTGACGTACGTTACTCGGTGTCGCCACCCCGACCGTGACGCGACAGACGAGGAAGTGCGGAACTGCGAGCCCTACCTCAACAGCGAGGTGCGGATGATCAACCCCGAGATTCTGCTTCCCGTCGGCCAGCGCGCGCTCGAAGCGCTTGCCTTCGAGTACACCACGATGAGCGAGGACGAACTCGACGTGACCGAGCAACACGCCACGACCATCCGCGGGCGCGGATTCGAACTCCTCCCGATGATCGAACCGGCCGACCAGACCGACGAGGAGCGGACCGCCTTCCTGGAGGCCTTCAGCGAGACGTTAGGTCGCGACTACCGCCAGACCAAGGGTCGTCGCGGTCGGTAGGAAACTCACCCCAGCGCGCCCGGTGCGGCGACCGTCCCGTAATCCGCCGCGGTCTGCAACCGCTGGCGACCGTCGCGGTGGAATCGTTCTGCGAGCCTGTCGGCCGAACGCTCTCTGGCGAAGGTCGCGCCGCTGAGCCACTCCATCGCCTGCCAGAGACAGGTCACCTTCTGGCGGGCCTGCTCACAGGGCTGGGCCACGGCGTCGCTCCCGGCGCGACCGACGGCGGTCGTGAAATGATCGACAGCCGTCTGGAACTCGCTCGCTGCCCCCTCGATGTGGGCTCTGGCCTCGGTCCAGCGCTCCTGAGCGTAGTCGTCGAGCCCGGCGGTGAGTCGTCGGCGGCCTTCGCGGTATCTCGCGTAGCCGATCCGGTACTCACGTCTGGCAGTACAGTCGCCACAGAGCCGTCGTGCCTGCCCACAGTCGGGGCACCTGACCGTCGACGATGCCGCTGTATCGCTGCGCGTCTCGCCCCTACACCCGCCACAGCCACACGTCTGTCCGGCGTCGTAGCTCGTATCCTGGCCCATGCCAGATAGTCACACGAACGATGGCAAAGGTATGTGCCGGCTACGGGACCTTCAGCTGGGGTCCCAGCGGTCTCGAACCTGCTCGGTCGTAGAGAGCTCCTGTTTGAGGTCAGCGAAGTGCCAGACGACGTCGGTGAGCGTGATCATCCCGACGAGGTCGACGCCGTCGACGACGGGGACCTTCTTGACGCCGGCCTCGATCATCGTTCGCACGACCGACGATACCGACCGGCCCGGTGCGGTCGTGACGACGGCACGGTGGCCGACCTCGCGGATACCGAGATCGGAAAGCGGTCTACCAGTCTCGTGGGCGGCCTCCAACGCGTCGCTCTCCGTGATCAATCCCATCGGTGTGCCGTCCGTGTTCACGACGACACAGGAGCCGACACCCTCGTCGAGTAGTCGCCCGACAGCCACCTCCAGTGTCTCGTCGACCGGGACCGTCACCACGTCGGTCGTCATTAGGTCGCGCACGAGCACACTGGACGTGAGTCCGCCAGCGGAATAAGTCCCACCCGTGAACGCAACCGACAAACCCCGGACGGTCCGAGGGGAGGGTATGACCACTGTAGCAGTGCTCGCGGACCCGCCGGTCGAGGGTGAAGTCCTGGCACCGTTCGTCGACGGCCCGCTCACCCAGGCCGAAGCCGTCGAGTTGTACACCGCGATGGTCCAGGACGTCTGTCGTGCCGTCGAGGACAGCGGGGGCGAACTCCTCGTCAACTACCGGCCCGCCGACCAGATGGCGGCCGACGTCGATCCAGAAGCCAGCCTCCGGGAGGTACTGGAGCCCGCACTGGCCGACCCGGACGACGCTCGCTACGAGGTACAGGTCGGGACCACGTTCGCGGGCCGTGTGGGCAACACCGTCACGTACCTGCTCGAACAGGAGCAGGTGACGACGGCCGCCGCCGTCCGACCCACGAGCGCGCTCCTCTCGCGCCAGCGGATCGACAGCGCCGCGATGAAACTCCGGTCCAGCGAGGTCGTCCTCGGCCCCTCGACCGACGGACGGGTGTACTACGCTGGCTTCGCCGACACAATCGACTTCGCGGACGCCTACACCGCACCAGCACTGGTGACCCTGACAGACCGTGCGCGTGAAGCTGGGCTCGACGTCGATTTCCTGCCGAGCGATCCCGTCGTCACACGACCGTCGGATCTCCGTGACGCGCTGCCGTTCATCACCGCCCGCCGTCGTGCCGACCGGCTCGTCCCGCCGCGAACGGCCGCTTGCCTGGCCGACCTCGGGCTGACCGTCGAACCCGACGGCGACGAACTGACGGTCGTCCGCCGAACCGACAGTTCTTAGAGGAGCCGTCCAATAGACCCGTCCGCGGTGGGATGGCAGAGTGGCCCATTGCGCCTGCCTTGAAAGCAGGTGGCGTTATGCCTCCTGGGTTCAAATCCCAGTCCCACCGCTGCTTTGCTCCGAGCATTCACGTGAGGAGCAACAGCGAGACGCTGGGATTTGAATCACGGCAGACCGAACGAAGTGCGGTCTGGCATCGGGTTCAAATCCAAGTCCCATCGTGTTCTGAGGCCCTCTCGGCGCCGACGAGTTAGTGTAGTTCAGTCAACAACTGGGCAGTTTTATACTCCTGGTGTTGGTCACACAGATATAATGCACCAACAGCAAGGGTCCCCGGCGGCTATCCTCGCCGCCGCCTGTCTGGTCGGCCTCACAGTCGCGGGGGTTGCGATGGCGCCTGCCGCCGCAACGCCCAGTACGTACCTCGCCAACGCGAACGTCGATAGTACCGAGGTTCTGGTCGGTGATTCAGTCGAAGTGACTGCCGTGGTCGGCAATCTCGGGACGTCGAGAGGAGGGCATACGGTCACGTTCACCCGGAACGAGACCACCGTCGCGGAGAAGCGCGTGGTGGTCGAACCGGACGAACGAAACCGGGCGTCGATCAACGTCAGTTTCGACCGGCCGGGCGTCTACGAACTCCGCGCGGACGACGAACTGGCCGGCTACGTCACTGTCAAGCGGACACTGGCGACGGAATCGTCGCGACTCGACGCCAGCCGTGACGTGACCGTCCGCGTCAACAGTGTCCCGCTCCGTGAGACCTACTACGTCCGGATGCCGACAGCCGAGAACCGCTCGGTGTCGCTCGAACAGTGGAACGTGACGACGTCGGACCACCAGTTCGAACAGACGGTCACGGAATACGCCGACCCTGCCGCGGCCGACGTTCCGCTGCCGTCGTCCCACGCGACAGTCGCCGGCGTGATCTCCGTCTCCTCGTCGGCCCCCGTCGATGCGACGGAGGCACGAGTGGCGGTCAACCGGTCTCAACTCGACTCGCTGGGGCTGGACCCCACCGACGTCTCGCTGTACCAGTATCAGGACGAGGAGTGGCAAGCTGTCGACACGACGGTCGTCGACCGTCGCGCGGACGCAGTGGTCTACGAGGGGACCGTGACGAACGGCTCGTCGTTCGCCGTCGGTCAGTTCTCGCCGATGTTCTCCATCTCCGAGACATCGCTCGACACGGTCGATGCTGACGGCGGCCAGCGTATCGTGGTCGAGGCGACAGTCGCGAACGACGGGGCCATCGCCGACGACTACGACATGACGCTGTCGGTCAACGAAGAGTCGGTGAATCAGACGGCCGTCCGCGTCGCGCCTGGCGAGTCCAAAACGGTGACGCTGTCTTCGGTCACCAGTTCGGCCGGATCGTACAACGTCGCGGTCAACGACCAGTCTGTCGGTGTCGTTCAGATCGTCGAGAGTCAGGTCGAAACCCCCACACCGGAGGGTCCCACGCCGACTCCGACGCCAGCAGTGACGGCGACTCCCACACCGACCGACGCGGCGGGTCCGGGTGGCGGGTCCGGCGGTGGTGCTGACGGCCTCCTCCCGAGTTCCCTGCCCGATACTGTCGCGGGCATCTCGACAGTGCTGATCGTCGGTGTGGGTGCCGGCGTACTCATCTTCCTCGTTATCGGCGGCCTGCTGTGGCGCAGCGGTCGATCCAGCGGTGGGTCCGACCCCAACCGGTGGTAACACCCCGAAAGCAATTCTTTTTGTCCCGCTGTTCTCAGTGGCAGGTATGGACTGGCCGCACGATCCCGACGGTGAGGAGGGCAGCGAAGGACGCCGCAAGTACGGGCACGCAGTGCTAGCGAAGAAGATCGACGAGGAAGAGGACTTCCCGCTGTCGGCCGCGGACTACGTCGACCAGTACGGCGATCACCCGGTCCGGATCGACTACGAGACCGTCGTCAGCGTCGCCGACATCTTCGAGTACGTCGATCAGGAGGAGTTCGAGGACTTCCCGGACTTCCACAAAGCGCTCGGACGCGCGCTCCGTGAGGCGGACTGGTGGCCCTACCGGCTCACCCACGCCTGATCGAGTGGTGTGAGACCACGACACATACTTGTACCGGGCTGTTGTAGTCCCGTCTATGGCCACACGTAGCTCGAACGGGACGGACGAGCCGACCAGCCTGCCCGACCACGTCGTCGAGGGACTGCTCGAAGACGACCACTGCCGACTGGCCCTGGAGATTCTGGACGACAGCAGCGACCCGATGGTCGTCGAGGACCTCGCTGCCGCGATTCTGGCGAGAGAGCGGGACACGACAGCGGCTGCGGTCGACGAGGACGACGTACAGGCACTCAGAACCGAACTCTACGAGGAGCACATCCCGAGACTGACTGCCGTGGGAGTGGTCAGCTACGACTCGATGCTGGGATCCGTCGAACTCCAGCGAACCGAGATTCTCTCGCCGGAGTGAGCGGCTTCCGACAGACCAATGTTGGCCCCTCACGAAGTCGGCACCGACAGTGACGAACACGCAGGTAACCCACGTTCAGATCGACAACTACGGGCCGTGGACGGTGACGCCGGAGCCGAGACGCGAGGTCGACCTCCAAACGCTCCAATCGCGACTCTACGCGGACCTCGCACAACTGTTCGGCAACCGTGACGGCTACCTCTTTTTCTCTCGGTTCGACAACATGGTCGCGGTCACGAACGGTCTCGACAGGTCCGATCACGCCCGTATCCAGGAGTCGGTGGGGAACCGCTATCCGGTGACGATGAGCCTCTCGGTGGCGACCGCACCATCGCCGGCAGCGGCCCTGGGGACGGCGACCGAACAGCTCCAGGCAGCAGGCAGTGCACAGGACGACGGTCGTCGCGAGGTGCTCGAGACTGACATCCTCGCGTCTACGGACCGGACTGACACCGACGTCCAGCTCGCACATTTCGACGTCGACGACGCGACCGGGAAGTACACGGACCAGCTCAACGAGTTCGACACGTTCATCAACATCGAGCAGGGCTACGCCGCGCTGATGAAGTACATGCGCTACGCGCACGACTCGCTGTCGTTCTTCGTCGGCGGCGACAACATCATCGCCGTCTGTTCGGCGCTGGACCGCGAGGATTACCGGGACGCCATCGACCACGTCCAGGAGACCGTCGGCGTCGAACTCAAGGTCGGCGTCGGTCGCGGACGGACGGCTGCCACCGCTGGGATGGAGGCCAAACACGCGCTGGAGGAGTGCCGGGAAACCGGTACCGCCGTCCACTTCGACTGGTGGGACTAAAGAGGTACGTCACCGCGTAGCATAAGCGTGGTGGAGGTACCTTTTAGGCAGCTCGTGAGATATTGACACACATGAACGCCGCGGTGACCGCCCGAGAGGTCATGAACCGGGAGTTCGTCGGTGCCAGCGAGTCCGACGACCTCCACGAAACCGCCGAGTTGCTCGTCCGCGAGGACGAGACCACAGCGCTCGTCCTGCGCGGGAACGAACCCGTTGGCGTAGTCACAGAGACAGACATACTCGGGCATATCGTCGATGCCGGCGACACCGATAACGCGACCGTCGGCGACGCGATGGTCGAATCGGTTCCGTCCGTGGCCCCCGACGCCCGCCTCACAGACGTGCGCGACACGATGCTCGAGTGGTCCGCCGGGTGGCTGCTCGTCGTCGACGACGGCGAACCGCTGGGAACCGTCACCGAACACGACGTCCTGGCCGCCGCCCGCATGGAGAGCGAGTCAACCGAGCAGGTCACCGAGACCCAGGAGGTAGCGACCACAGAGCAGGTGGCTACGGCTGACGGCTCGGCGACGGTCGCGGAGGACCGGTTCGAACAGCAGGGCATCTGTTCCGCTTGCGGGACGTTCACCCGGAATCTCGCGTCGTTCAACGGTCAGTTGCTCTGTAGCGACTGCCGGAACGTGTAGTCAGGCGAAACGTTTTGTCCGTACCAGCCCGACTGTCCCTGTGGAGATCCGGACCGCACGGACCAGCGACGCCGACGCGATCGCCGACCTCTGGGTCGATCTCGCACGAGATCAGCGTGCACACGAGTCGCATCTGCGTACGGCCTCGAACAGAACCGCCATCCGTGAGGTCGTGCTCCAGCGCACGGTCAACGATCGACTCTTCGTCGCCGACGACGACGAGGAACTCGTCGGCTTCGTGATGTTCACCATCGAGAGCGGCACGTACGAACAGGACGCGGTCCGCGGCATCGTCGAGAACCTCTATGTAGAAACGTCGTTCCGGGACGGCGGCATCGGCGGCGAACTGCTGGCCGCCGCGGAGTCCGCGCTGGCCGACGATGGCGCAGAGATAATCTCGCTGGAGGCCATGGCTGACAACGACGCCGCCCGCCGGTTCTACCGCGACCACGGGTACACTCCCCACCGGATCGAGTTCGAGAAGTCGACCGAAAGCGATACTCTCTAAACGGTCCCCCCAGAACTACCCCATGCGAAGCGCCAGGGGAGCTTGGGTGGTCCAAGCACTCGACTTGTAATCGAGAGTTCGTGGGTTCAAATCCCACCCCTGGCTCTATTCATTTTCCTTACACACCAACGCTGCCGAGTCTCAAAATAACGCGACGCTGACACCGACAGATAGGTGGACATCATATTACGAGATAGATATTTCGGCTGGAACAGTCGAAACGGGGGGTGCTCCGTATGAGCGGGCAGCAGTACGACGGGCCCGCTCTCGACGGCACCGTCCAGTAGATCGGCGATCGTCCGGATCAATGACGACGTCCTGACCGACCGGCCGCCACTCCCCATCTGAGAGCTCATCCTCGTAGTAGTCCCACTGCCCGTCCGTGCGGGGCTCCCATCGGTCGCGGCGGCGCTGGCCGGTCGAGAGCGTCTGCTCAACCACCAGCCCGACGCGCGAGCCGGGCCGGATCGCGCTCCGGTGTGGCACGCTGGGCGCCGGTCGCGGAGATCGTCTCCGATATCAGGTCACAGCGCTCCGAGACGGCCAATCGGGCGTGACTACGTCCTGGGGAGGGCGTCGCGGCCCCCTTCCCAACCCGACAGCGCATCGTCCGCATCACTGGCAAGGCTCTCGCGACGGTCCTGCTCCCAATCAGCGCCGGCCTGTGCGGCTTGGTCGTACAGCCGGCACCCCTCGGCTGCTGCTGCAGTGAGCTCCGTGACTCCCTCGACGATCCGAGCGCGTGGCCCAGACCAGTCGGCAGAATCAGCCGTGTCGCCGGCGTCCTCGAAGTTCTGGCGGGCAGTAAGGAACGTCGCGCTGGCATCCTGATACTCATCGGTACGATACTCCCGAGCGGCCGTCGCGAACGTCTCTACAGCATCGGCCACGGACAGGAGCAGCGAGGCGAGCGCCTCGTACTCGTCGACTGCCGTCTCGATCTGGTCGATCTTGTCCTCGTACTCTTCGGCAGAGCGATCTGCGAGGACAGCCACGTCCGCGGGGTCGCTGTTGCCGGTGACCTTCTCCAGTTGCGGGCGGACATCGGCAGCGTCCTCCGGAACCGACTCCGCACGGGATCGCACGGCCGTCCAGTCGCCGCCGATCGCCCGATCCCACGCGTTGGCCGCTCGACGGTGTGTCGTCCGGAGCGCTTCCTGCGTCGGCTCCAGATACCACGGACACCACCGTGCACCCTTCAGATGGCTGAGCCGGGTCTCTTCGACGTCGGAGAGGTTCTGGTCTTCGGCATCGCTGATGCGGTCGCGAGCGTCGTAGAGCGGCTCCCGTATCTCGGCACCGTCGACGCTGTTAGCCGCGGTCACATCCAACAGCCCGCCACCGGGCCGCCCGATCGCGATGTATCGGGCGACGGCGTCCTCGACGAGCGATTGGACATCGAGGACTGCCTGGTTTTCTATCGCCGCAGACTCGGTCTCCGTGGGTGTGGGCTCCTCGCCGTCAATGTCGCCCTGGCAGGCGCTGACCTCGGGATTCCGGACTGCCACCGACCCGCCGGCGTAGTAGACGATTACCTCGCTGATGACGCCGGTAACGGAGAACGTCTGCCGTCCGCTATAGCCTGTATCGTATTCGACGGCCTCGCGATCGACGCGAGCCACGTAGACCGTGCCGTACGTCCCGCCGTCGACGGCGACTTGGCTACAGGACTGGTAGGTGACGGCCGGCTGCATTGGAGTTGCGGTCGCTGTTGGAGTGGCCGTGTCGGTAGCTGTCACAGTCGGACTCCTCGTTGGAGTCGTGGCGGGAGTGTCCGTCGGGGGAGGGCTGGGCGTCGGATCTGACGTCCCGAACTGACAGCCAGCCGTCGCTGTCAGTCCAAGGGCGGCCAAGAACGTCCGTCTGTCCATGCGACCGACATATCTATCAAGAATCATAAGGCTGCCCATAGGAAGCCTGCGGGCGGCCATAGATCGAAGCGCTCCGCGTCGACGAGGGCAGGTATGTCGGCGCTCATCGAACCCGGATTACCGTTCGTTCAGGACATGCTCATAAACACCCCGGCGATCGTCGTGGGGGCCCTTCTGCTGGCGCTCACCAGGCTCGTTGTCAGGCATCTCACCGAGAACAACACGAAAATGTCACGATAGTGGGCAGCCCAGCAGCTGCTCTGCGTCACTCTTCGAGTGGACGAACCGCTGCCGACAATCAGCTTCGTGAGGGAAATCGTCGGTGTTCCAGGCCGTCGTGCCGCAGGCCTCGCAGTGAATCTCGCCCGTGGGTCGCATCTCGGTCACCCGCCGTTTCCGATCGGGACCTCCTCCCAGACGAGCTCGAAGTGTGCCGACGGATCGGCGAACGACAGGTAGCCCGCCATCAATCGAGCTCCACGTCGAAGCCAGCGCCTGGCTTCGAAGCGGTCGTTCGACCCGAGCTGATTGTTTTCCGATAGCCGGACCGTCTACCTCGAAGCCCGGTACTCCTGCACGCGCTCGGCCACGAGTGACCGGAACTCGGCCATCGAGGCGACGAACTCGCCGTCGGGGAACAGATCGACGTACGACTCCCTCGCGACGTCCGCGATCAGTCGGTCACGGATCGAATCGACGGTCAGCGATGCCCCCTCCCCCTGGAGCGCCGCGACAGTCCCGTCGATTCGTGCTGGCGTCGCGTAGCGGTCGGCCAGTTCCGCGGCGGAAGGCGGCGCTGTCTCCGAATGTGTCGCCGACCGGTCGACGGCCCACGCGGCAGCACGCCCACCCGACTTGTCTCGTATCAGTACTCCCGCAACCGACCCGGCACACCACTCTGACTCAGGGAACCCCGTCTCGTCGTGGAATCGCTCCAGATCAGTGTGTGCAGCGACGACCTCCGTCTCGATGGTCGGTAACGTCGGAATCCCCAATCGTTCGAAGACGCCAGTCGCAGCATCCGGTGCCAGGAACTGCCCCTGGCGCTGGGACCAGACGTCGACGCCGACGAACGGCGGGACCGAATCCCAGTCGTAGTCGACGCCCTCGTTGCGGGTGGCGATCCCACAGAACGTCACACTCTCGGGATCGTCGCTCGCGGCCTGGAGTGCGTCCAGATTCAACCGTTCGCTGATCGTCGTGGCTGCCCTGCGGAACTGAGCCGGGACTGCCGCGACCGTTTCGAAGGACTGCTCCGGTGTCGCGAACGTCACCAGTCCCGAAGCAGCCACCTGGAACCGGAACCTCTCCCCGGTCGGGAGTTCCTGCACCCAGACGTGGCCGGCGAACTCGTCGGCAGTCTCCAGCGGGGGTGTCTCGGGGCACTCCTTCACACTGGTGTCCACACTGCCCGCTGATGTAAAGCACGTGGGCGCAGCGAGCCGCCGACGAGACGCTCGAGTGCCACCGGACTTGACCAACCCAGATCAGTCGATCACGTCCGACCAGTCGCCGTTGTCGTTGTACGCCGAGATGACGTTCATCACGTCCTGTGGACTGATCTGCTCGTTCAGATCGGGGGTACTGCCGGAACTGCCGACGTTGCCACCGAACCCGCTGATATCGTTCCCGGCCATGCTCTCCCGGTGGAACTCGACCATGTCCTCGATGGCAGGGCTGGGGGAGTGGCCGGCCCGTTTGTAGATCTTGAACGCAGCGGAGACACCCTTGTCGTCGTAGACTGACTTACAGTAGGGCATCCTGTCGCGTTGCATGTTCGGTCCGTAGACGTCGTACGCGACGGCCTGCTGGGTCGAACTCCAGGCGTCGCCGTAGGGCAGCGTGTCGTTCGTGTCCAGATCACCCATGTAGAGGAACTGATCGACGTCACGGAAGCTCCCGAGGTCGAACGACTCGCCGACGAGGGAGGGCAGGTCAGCGATCCCGATCTGGTAGTTCAGCGTGTGGCCCTTGGCGGCGTCGAGCGGGAGGATCGCCGTGCCGTTGATCCCGCCCGCCGTGACCGAGATCACCTCGTCGGGATGGAGCGCGGCGAACCGGTTGACGAAGTTCCCCGAGGCGGAGAAGCCGGTCAACAACAGCTTCTGTTGGACAGTGTACTGCGTGTTGGCCAGTCGCCGCCGCGCGTCTGCGGCCATCTCCAGGAGTTGCCTGTCGACACGTTCGAGTTTCCCGCTGGAGAGACGCATCGTCTCGGTATCGAGTTGGTGCACGTAGTGCGTGTAGTCGACGGGCGTGGATTGCGGGCGCGGAAAGACCGGGACGAGCAGCGGGACCTTGAGTCGGTCGGCGATGGTCCGCCCGGTTCCCCCGTTGTGGTTCCCCCTGATCGTCTCCAGGGCCTTCTGGCGGTGGGTGTCGAAGTCGTCGGTCGACGTTCCTGTGTTGTTCGGCTCGACGAGGATGGGACCCTCGGCGTTGGCCGGTTTAGCTGGCGGGACGTACAGGTAGTAGGGGTAGTTGAACCCAGCGTTCGGGTCGGCACCGACCTTCGTCTCCGAGAGGCCCGGATACACGTTCGAACCAGAACTGACCGATATCTTCGCGATGTCCTTCGCGAGCGCGCTCCCGCCATCCTTCGGGTAGAGCGTGAACTCGAGCGGTCGTTCCTGTGTGAGTTGCTGCCGTAACGTAACCGTGAAATCCCGTGTGTCCGTACCGGCCGCGATCTCACCCTCGGCGAAGGTGATGCTGTGGTCGTCGGTCGCCAGCGTATATCGCGCGTCGACCGGTGAGACGACGCGAGCGACCGTTATCTCGAGTCCTGCTGTGGACTGTTGTCGCAGATCGACCACCGCTGTCGACTGTGCTCGACCGGTCCCTGTCCCTTCGGTCGTCAGGAACGCGAGCGCCGATGCGGAGACTCCTGCCGACTCCAGTACGCCCCGACGACTCCACGTGTCGCGCATGGTAACTGCACACGGGAGAGCAGTATTGAAACTATCCGTTTCAGCGAATGTTCGTTGCTTCCCCCGGGATAGGCAATCGGATATCTCGTGTTCGAATATCAATAGGATCGGATCTTCGATCACTTCGTCGGACACCGGTCGCCGACATCAAACTGGCGCTGCTGGACGGATAGGCACTCACTCGGCAGTGGTGATCAGTGACCAAGACGGGCCATACGGTATCGGTCTGGCCGCAAGATCCGCAGTCGGCACCCCTCGACGGCATCGGGGTCGGCGATACGTTCCTGCTCCTGTGCCGTGTCGAGGACAGTGCGAACGAACGCCTCCGGAATCTCGATACTGATGGAATCCGTCTCGCCAGGGACGGTCAGCCGAGCCATGGTACGTTCGGTGCCATCGTCGTTGTAGATGCTACCGACCTTCGTCCCGCCCCGAAACAGGCGTAATGTGACATGGGTGACCTCGATTTCGTCGACAGTAGCCTCGAAGACGTCGTCGGTATCCTGGAACCGGCACATGAGGCCGTCGGCGTACGCTTCGGTCACTTGGGGCATCACCCCGCTGTAGGGGCTGCAGCGGCGTCAATTGCGTGGCCCGTGGCGGGAACACCGGCAATAGATTCTGGCGTCGAGAGGTCACGGCCCGAGCGCCGCGATATCGGCGCCCACCGTCGCTCGCGCGTCGGCCGGGTTCGGCTCGCTGTCGGCGAGATGGGTCCAGTCGTGGGCCGGAATTGCCGACAGGAGTTGGCTGATTCCAGTGCTGTACTCCACGTACTTCTCGGCTGGCTCGTTACCCTTCCAAACGTCCTTGACGACCGTCATCGAATCGGTCCTGACCTCTACTGTCTCCGGGTCGTACCACCGGATCAGTGTGTCCAGCCCAAGATACAGCGCCGCGTACTCGGCGACGTTGTTCCCCGTCTTCGAGCCGACCGGCTTGCCGAGCCGTGCGAGCGTCCCGCTCTCTCCCTGGAGGACTGCGCCGGCGCCCGCCGGGCCAGGATTTCCGTGGCAACTACCGTCGACGTAGAGGACGACCGCCGAGGGGTCGGCCTCGTGGTCGCGCTGATCTGCCCGCCGAGCGGCGTCGGACGTGACCTCGTCCAGCGCTGTCCGGAGGTCGGCCGTCGACGTATTCACGTCGAACAGGCCGCCGATACCGGGAACGGCAGCGTCGATAGCTTCGATGGCAGGCGTGAGCTCGTAGTCGTAGCGTGCGAGCACGTCGTCCACCTGTGCTGCCAGCGGTGAGAGCCACTCGGAGGGTGGGTCCGGACGATCACTCACGACTAATCACCCAGCGATAGCGGTGCATAGTGGGTTGGTCGTACTGCGAACGCCAGAAGGAAAAGCACACTGTCAGCGACGATGTGACAGCGTGACCGTCATCGCACCGGATGGGTCGCCCGGGCTACTCCAGGTCGAAGCGGTCCAGGGTCATCACTTTGTGCCAGGCGTCGACGAAGTCCTGGACGAACTTCTCTTCGCCGTCTTCGGCACCGTAGACCTCCGCGACGGCCCGCAGCCGGGAGTTCGAGCCGAAGATCAGGTCGACGCGTGTACCCGTCCACTCCAGCTCTCCGGTCTCGCGGTCGTACCCCTCGTAGAGCTGCGCGTCCGCGTCGGCCTCCTCCCACTCGGTGTCCATGGAGAGCAGGTTCACGAAGAAGTCGTTGGTCAGCGTGCCGGGTTCGTCGGTGAGGACACCGTGGTCAGTATCCTGGTACGTCGCACCGAGCGTTCGCAGCCCGCCGACGAGCACCGTCATCTCGGCCGGCGTGAGGTTCAGCAGTTCGGACTTGTCGACGAGCAGTTCCTCGGCCGGCGTGTCGACGTCCTCGCGTCGGTAGTTCCGGAAGCCGTCCGCCTTCGGTCTGAGCGCTTGGAAGGACTCCTCGTCGGTCTGTTCGGGCGAGGCGTCCACACGGCCCGGCTCGAACGGCACGTCGACATCGTGGCCGGCGTCGGCCGCCGCCTGCTCGATGGCAGCGTTACCACCCAGGACGATCAAGTCGGCCAGCGAGATACGGGTACCGTCGGAACGTGACTCGTTGAACTCGGCCTGGATGTCCTCCAGGGTCTCCAGTACCGTCTCAAGCTGCTCGGGCTCGTTGACCTCCCAGCTCCGCTGGGGTTCGAGCCGGATGCGTGCGCCGTTGGCACCGCCGCGCTTGTCGCTGTCGCGGTACGTCGACGCGGCGGCCCAGGCGGTCTTGACCAGGTCCGAGGTCGAGAGCTCCGAATCGAGGAGCTCCGCCTTGAGGTCCTCGACGGCGTCCTCGCCGACGGGTCCGTAGTCGGCGTCGGGCAGCGGGTCCTGCCAGATCATCTCCTCGTCGGGTACTTCCGGCCCGAGGAACCGCTCTGGCGGTCCCATGTCGCGGTGGGTCAGCTTGTACCAGGCGTTCGCGAAGTTGATCCCGAAGGACATGGGGTTGTCCCGGAACTCCTCCATGATCTCCCGGTAGTCCGGATCGCGCTTGAGCGCGATGTCCGTCGTGAGCATCATCGGCGTGACCGCCTCGTCGGCGTCGTGGGCGTCCGGCGCGCTCTCGATGTCACCCTCGACCGGCGTCCACTGCCAGGCGCCACCCGGCCCCTTCTGGGCAGCCCACTCGTAGTCGAGGAGGTTCTCGACGTACCCCATGTCCCACTCGATGGGGGAACTGGTCCAGGGACCCTCGATACCGCTCGTGATCATCGCACCCTGTTTCGCGCCCTCGTGCTCCCAGCCCAGCCCTTGCTGCTCGATGGGCGCGGCCTCGGGTTCGGGACCCATGTTCTCGTCGGGGTCGTCCGCTCCGTGGACCTTCCCGAAGGTGTGGCCGCCTGCGATGAGCGCGGCGGTCTCCTTGTCGTTCATCGCCATCCGGGAGAACGTCTGGCGGATGTTCTTGGCCGACTGTTCTGGGTCGGGGTTGCCGTCGGGACCTTCGGGGTTGACGTAGATGAGCCCCATCACGGACGCGCCGAGTCCCTCCTGGATCTCGCCGGGTTCGTCGAAGCGCTCGTTGGCCTCCATCTCGTCTTCGGGGCCCCAGTCGACGGCGTCGTCGGGCTCGAAGGCGTCCTCGCGACCACCGGCGAAGCCGACTGTCTTGCCGCCCATCGACTCGATGGCGACGTTGCCGGCCAGGACGATCAGGTCGGCCCACGAGAGGTGCTTCCCGTACTTCTGTTTGACTGGCCAGAGCAGTCGACGGGCCTTGTCGAGGTTCGCGTTGTCGGGCCAGCTGTTGAGCGGTGCGAAACGCTGTCGGCCAGCGGCTGCGCCGCCGCGGCCGTCGCTCGTGCGGTACGTCCCGGCACTGTGCCAGGCCATGCGGATGAAGAACGGCCCGTAGTGGCCGTAGTCGGCCGGCCACCAGTCCTGGGACGTCGTCATCACCTCCTCGATGTCTTCTTTCACCGCGTCGAGGTCGAGTTCCTGGAACGCCTCGGCGTAGTCGAACTCCTCGCCCATCGGATCGCTCCGGCGGGCGTTCTGGTCGAGGACGTCCAGCTGCAACTGATTCGGCCACCAGTCCTGATTGGACCTAGTCATCACCGGGACCTTGTCACGTTGCCCTGTTAAGATTGACTAAAACGGAACTGAAGTTTCGGTGCGACAAAAGCAAATATTTGATTTGAGATCTTTACTGTCTTTGACACCGAAACCGCCCTCAGAACACCCTCACGAACGCGATGGGAGTCGTTCCCGAGTCAGTCCTCGGCCCAGTAGAACAGCGCTTCTCTGGGCTCGCCACATCCGGGGCAGGTTCGCGGGAGCGAGCGGCCGAGACGCCCCATCTCGCCACAGGACCCGCAACGCCACGTCCCGTACGCGACGCCAGTGACGTCACGGCGGCGGGGTGGTCGAGACTCGCCGACGAGGCGGGTCATGCGTCCCCCTCCGATTGATACGGCTCGCCGACCGCGTTGCGCGGGAGAAGCATCCTGAACGAGAGTTCCAGGTCCTCGGCAGAACTGAACGTATCTGTCTGGGAGTCACCGATGACCTCGCTCATCGTGACTTCGCCCTCGGCCAGTTCGACGACGATGTCCCCACATTCGTCGGCGACCCTGTCCGGGGTCGTCGGATACTCCAATCTCTCCAGGACCGACGTGATCTCTTTGAGTGCGACTGTTTGGGTCATGTCACCATCTAGACGCGCGCTGAGAGCATCAATCTATCTGCGGCTTGGTCACCGAATTGCGACGCTGGCGGCCCCAGACACAAGGCCTATTATCGCCCCTTCCGGTCCCGAAACTATGGCCCCGCGTACGCCCCTCCTCCGCCCGGATAGATACTTCGCAGACCGACACCCCTCGTTCTCGCGGGGGCTCGTCGTGGCGATACTGGTCACGGTCGCGGCAGTCGCCTTCGTCGCCGGCCTTGGGACAGTCTTCACCGCCAAGATCGACGGCACGGTGATGGTCGACAACCCGAATCGCCCGTCGGAGGCGTTCTGTGAGATGCGCACGAACGACACGTTCAGCGAGATCAACGACACCGGCTTCGACTGCAGTGGGCCGGCCGAGATCGAGCGCAACGTCGATCCACTCATCCAGCGGACACTCGGTAGCTTCTACGGTGCCATGCTGATCGGGTTCCCCATCGTCATCCTCGTCACGGGAGTCCTGCTCCACGTCGGGACGGCCCTCTGCAACGGGGAGGGAAGCTTCGCGGACACACTGGCGGTCACCGCCTGGGGGCTGAGCCCGTTCCTCGTCACGATGCCGCTCGGACTGCTGGCCCTCTGGCTGTTGATGGATCCGGTCTCGGTCACACCGGGTACGGCACCCGAAGCGATCCAGCGGACCGTGATGGCGAGCCTGGATCCGTGGGTCCCGGTGGCGATGGGACTCAATCTCGTCGGATCCGTCTGGGGTGCGGCCATCTGGACGTTCGGCCTGGAACGCGGCCGTGACGTCACGCGTGGCCAGGCAGCGCTCGTCGCCGGTGTCGTGACACTATTCCTGATCCTCGGTGGATTGAGCTGAGCGGACCGGACACGGGCTTGCAGTCGACTGCACCGCGTGGGCGATAACATTTCGTAACCTGATTGGGATCGCTACAGCCAGTTTAGTATAAGTTGCCTGAGATATATTCGAGGCGTGAACCTTCGTCTACTCGTATGCCGACACACGACACGCCGACGATCACACAGTTCACCGACCCCATGTGCACGTGGTGTTGGGGGTCGGAACCGGTGTTACAGCGCCTCCGGACGACGTTTGGCGAGCAATTGGAGTTCCGGTTCGTCCTGGGCGGGCTCGTCGAGGACTTCGAGACGTTCTACGACGCGGCGAACGATATCTCGGCACCGGGAGACGTGGCGCCACACTGGGAAGAAGCTTCCACGAAGCACGGGATGCCCGTGGACACCACTATCTTCGAGACCGACCCTGCCCAGTCGACCTATCCAGCAAGCGAGGCCGTCGCTGCCGCTCGTATCCTGGACCGGAACCTCGGCCAACGGTACCTGCGACGGATTCGAGCGGCCTACGCGACAGCGGTTCGGAACGTGAACCGACGTGAGGAACAGATCGAGATCGCTGCCGAGGTCGGCCTCGACGTCGAGGCGTTCACCGCCGCGATGGACGATGGCCGCGCCCGTCGGGCCTTCGAAGCGGACCTCGAACGGAGTGCACAGGCGGGCATCCGGTCGTTCCCGACGTACAGGATCGACGGCCCCGACGGAGTCGAGCGGGCAGCGGGCTTCCAGACGTTCGACCAACTCGCATCGCGCCTGGAGACGGTCGCACCGGGACTGGAACGACGGTCCCCGCCGCCGGTCGAACAGTTCGTCGACGAGTACGGGCCCGTCGCGACACAGGAGGTCGCCGAGGTCTACGATCTCGATAGGGGGAAAGCAGTGCAGACCCTCGAAACGCTCGTCGACGAGGGGGCCCTCGATCGCGAGCGGCGCGGTAACGGGTACTTCTGGGCATCTCGGACGGGCGGTGATGCGTGATGGGCTTGCTGCACGACGGGGAGTGGGAGCCCATGGCCACCCGCGACCAGTACGACCACGACAGTATCGACGACCGAATCGGTACTGGTCCGGACGCGCAGTACCCGCCAGCCGAGGATCGATACCACCTCTATCTGTCGCGGGCCTGCCCGTGGGCGCATCGGACTGCACTGGTCCGCCGACTGCTTGGCCTCGAAGACGTCGTCAGCGTCGACGTCGTCGACCCGGTCCGTCGGGACAGGGGCTGGGAGTTCTCGCCAGAGAAAGCGGGCTGTACCCCCGAATCGGTGTTCGGGTACGAGAAGCTCTACGAGGTCTACCGCTGGGCTGACCCGACGTACACCGGCCGTGTGACGGTCCCGGTGTTACTCGACAGGGAGACGAAGACACTCGTCAACGAGGAGTCCGCGGACATCGCTCGGATGCTTGCCACTGCGTTCGACTCGTATCAGACGACAGCCCTCGACCTCTATCCGGACTCGCAGCGCGGGGCAATCGACGACGCCATCGACGACATCCACGAGTCGATCAACACCGCCGTCTACCGCGCCGGCTTCGCGGACTCGCAATCGGCCTACGAGACGGCCGTCTCGCAGCTGTTCGACGGCCTCTCCCGGTGGAATAGATACCTCGCCGACACCCGGTTCGCCGTCGGTGACAGCCTGACGCTCGCCGACGTGTTTCTGTTCCCGACCCTCTACCGGTTCGACGCGGTCTATCACACCCACTTCAAGTGTACGCGCAACCGGCTCGTCGACTTCGAGTCCCTCTGGGCGTACGCCAGGGACGTCTATCAGACGCCGGGAGTCGCCTCGACCTGCAACATGGACCACGTCACCGCTCACTACTACCGCAGCCACGACGATATCAACCCCACTGGCCTCGTCGCCGTCACTCCGGACGCCGACTGGACCGCGCCACACGCCAGAGCGGAGCTGGGTGGACAGGTCCCACTCGGAGAGCAGTAGGCAGGTCCGGGCGAGACCTCTCTATCGGTTCCAGGTCCGGGCGAGACCTCTCTATCGGTTCCAAACGATCGTCGTTTCCCGAGTTGGCCTTGTTGACACTCTCACTCGGGGAAAGATTTCAGTAGTCTCGGTGAATTGAGGGCGGAATCGCTTACGCAAGTGACCTCCTCCACGGGCTGAAGGCCGTGGCATCCGGCCACCGGATGACCGGCCTGTCGAAACAGGCCGTTCCGGTTCCAACCCGCACTCAGAGGGAACCGGCAGCATACCGGCGAAACTCTCGTTTTCTCCCTCGCTATAGGGCTGTGGCCCGGTCACTGAGGCCCCATCGGAATCCGTGTCATCGCCGTGTGACGAACAGACCTGGTTCGTCACCGCCCCTTGTCTGTTGGGGACCGGCATCTCACCGATTCCGTAGCAGTTTCCAGTCTGTCGGGCCACGACAAAAACGTTCGGTTGGTCATCCAGATCCGCCACAGTACGGCGGTGTATCGGTCGGAGTGTCCGCTCGACCCCCGCCTGTTCGCTCCTCGGTTCCGACTGGTGTCGGAACACTCGTCACTCACGGGAAGGCGGGGGTATGCGCTCGTATCTCTATCAGTATCTGATGTGGGCTCTTCGGGCGCCATTTCCAACATTTGACTGACAATTTCACAGATAGAGACAGTAGTTCCTGTTTGATGTATCGTTCGGGCAAACTCCCTCTAACGATGGGATCTCCACAACGATACGAGACTGCTGCCCTCGACCTCTCCGGTACTCGATATACCGTCGAGCAGACAGGGACGGACAAAAACTTTCGTCCAGAGTACGAAGCCAGAGATGTTACTGGCGATACGATCTTTCGATGTACCTACAAAATGTACGAAGGGAACGATACATTCCCCTTCGTTGACACCGACGGCACGGAACTGTTCACAGTCGAAGCGAGCGGCAACTGGAACGTAGCTGGCGATTATTTACTTACAGATAGCCAGACCAGAGAAGAGCTCGTCGTTCTGGATAACGACTTTTCCATCCTCCAAGATACCTGGCGGATCCGGGATGCCGAAGACGGTTCTCTCCTCGCCGAAATCAACTCACGTGGTGCACTCGCTACTGTCGGACGAAAGCTCTTGCCCGTCGGGCAATGGATCGGACACAGATTCGAGATTACAGACGCCGAAGGCGATTCTGTCGGGACCATCCAGAGTGACTTTGCGGTGTTCGATCAATATGAGATCACAATTACTGATAGCAGTTCGGTGCCGGTGGACCCGATTGTGGCAGGAACAGTTGTGATCGACGCAATTCAGGGATATTAATCGATTGCTGCATCCTCCCTCTGTAATCTTCCACGCCGATTTTCTCAACTCCTGAGGAATGTCGACAGACGCTTAATTATCAATATTAGTATACTCTTACGAGTTTAGGTTCCGTGATCAATATACACTGTTCCAGAAGACCCCAGAGCCGTTGATACCACTGGAACGCCAGGTCAGATTCGGTGCGGGAAACCTGGTATCGTATAATTTGCCTGAGGTATATCGGGAGCGGGGAACTATCTCGAATCGCGATGTCATCGATCAACCGACGACACGCGATGTTCACGCTGTATCGAACGACCGATCGCTCCGGAACCGACGCTCGAATTGGGGGTGCAGACTGATGGAACTCCCCTCGGTGCTCGCCGACGGTGCGTTCCTGCTCGGCAGAGCACTGTTCGCGCTCGTCGTGGGCTACCTCGCGGTCGGGAATCTCCTCGACCTCGAATCGTCGGTGGGCTACGCCAGGAGCAAGGGCATCCCGCTGGCCGGCGTCACCGTTCCACTGGGGAGTCTCGTCCTCGTGGTCGGGTCGCTCGGGGTCCTGGCGGGCGTCTACCCCACCGTCGGGGCACTCGCCGTCGCAGTCGTCCTCGGGCCGATAACCGTCGTCATGCACGACTTCTGGACGATGGCGGGACAGGACCGACAGAACGAACAGATCCATTTCCTGAAGAACGTGGGACTGCTCGGCGGCGCGCTGGTGTTCCTCGCGCTCTCGACCACCGAGTGGCCCCTCGCTGTCGGTATCGGGCTCTGATCGGCGATGTCGGTGACCGAAAGCGTGGGCAGCGGGGAACCTACCGATGACGAGCACGCCAGCGGCGTCCCGTGGCGGTCGCCCACGCTCGTGGCGCTCCTCGCGGCCACGTTGCTGACTCCGATGGACGTCCCGCTCGTGAGTCCGGCACTGACCGAGATTCAGGCCGTCTTCGGCGTCTCGGCCGCTCGGGCTGGCCTGTTCGTCTCTGCGTACGCGCTGCCCGGGATACTGCTGGCGCCGGCGATCGGGTCCCTCGCCGACCGTATCGGCCGCCGTGACGTCCTCGCTGGCTGTCTCGTGGTGTACGGCCTGGCGGGGACCGCGATCGCGTTCACGAACGACTTCACCGTGGCGCTGACGCTCAGGGTCCTCCAGGGGTTCGCCGCCGGGAGCATCCTCTCGGCGCTCGCGATGACCGTGGTCGGGGACACCTACGACGGTCGCCGACACGACGCCGTCATGGGTGTCACGTCGGCGACGCTCTCGCTGGGGACAGCAGTCTTCCCCGTCCTCGGTGGCTACCTGGCGGCGCGGGCCTGGAACGCGCCCTTCCTCCTGTACGCCCTCGCGGTGCCGGTCGCAGGCGTCGTCCTGTACTCGCTCGACGGAGACCGCGCGAACGTGGCTGGCAACACTGGTTCAGTTCGCGCGGCGCTCCGCGAAGTGCCCACGCGGCGGACCGCCGGTCTCTATGCCGTGATGTTCGTCTCGTTCGCCCTGGTGTTCGGCGGTCTCTACACCGCGCTGCCGTTCTATCTCGCAGCGCAGTTCGGTCTGGCGCCGGCCGCCGTCGGCCTCGTCACGAGTAGCGTCCTGGCCGTGACGGGTGTCGTCGCCACACAGAACGGTCGATTGGCTGCCCGAATCTCGACGACTGGCCTTCTCCGTGGCGGTTTCGCTCTCTACACGGTCGGGTTCCTGGGTGTCGCGCTCGCCGACGGCCTCGGTTTGCTCGTCGGGGCGCTGCTGGTCTTCGGGGCCGGCAGTGGACTCGTGACACCGACACTGTTCGCGGCCATCAGTTCGCTCGCCCCGGACCGGGTCCGAGGGAGTGTGATGAGTCTCCAGACGACGACCATCGGCGCGAGCCAGGCCGTCGGGCCGGCCGTCTTTACCGGCCTGGGGACTGCCGTCGGCTACCAGACCGCCCTCCTCGGCGCGAGTGGCGGCGCAGCCGTCTGTACCGTGGTGCTCGCCATCGTTACTGTCGACCGGTCCGGTCCCCCCTGATGAGAAATCGAGTTCACACGCTTCCGCGCTGACGCTCCCGCTCGTCACCTCGGCCCTCCGTCGCACCCATCTGTCCGCCGTCGCGAGAGTTGAACACCTGAAATCAGCTTCACAGAGCTTTTACAGCCCTGTTTGACGTGTATTTGGGTGTGATCAACCGATGACCGCCGAGACAGAACACCGACAGCAGGCGATCGAGACGCAGAACGCACAGGCATGCCCAGTGGTCCACGCCATCGAGCAGGTCGGCACCCCCTGGCGACTCAACGTCCTGCACGCACTCCAGGACGGCGAGCAGCGGTTCAACGACATCAAGCGTGCGACGGACGCCCGCTCGAAGACGCTCTCGGACGCGCTAGACCACCTTGTCGAGGCCGGGATCGTCGACCGCCGGATGGAGGCGGCCGCACCGGTCGCGGTCTACTACAGTCTGACCGACAAAGGCAGGGAACTGACCACCGTGCTCTCGCAGTTGGGTGACTGGGCGGAGCGCTGGGACGACCCAGTGCCCGACGGCACGACCGGACGGATTCGTGAGTGAGCAGCCGCGGGTATCCAGCGGCCCTTAGGCGTCCGAGAGGGCGATCGCGCGAGCGACGACGTACAGCAGAACCACACCCGAGCCAACTGCGAGAACGAACTGGCCGAGGACGGTGAACAGGACACCCAGGAGCGATTGCCCAAACACAGCGTAAACCAGTGTGAAGGGGACAGCTGCGACGGCGGCGACCAGTCCGATCAGTTTTGCCAGGGGAATCGCTTCCGCGATGATCTGGGGGAGATCCAGCGTGTCGGTACGTCGGTCCACGAAGGGCGGGGAGGGCGACATCAGGTGGTGGCTTCTGCCCCGATTTATTTAGGCAATCGGGTTCGGCCGGCTCGACCCCTGATCGTCGAGTGGGCGTCTCGCCGGGCCGACACCGCAACACAGCGAGCGCCACCGAAGTGCCCGCCAGAACTCGATGTCGCTACCGACTCGTCTGTCACTGGGGGTACCACCCCCCGCGTAGAAGCGCGCGTTACCGTCCTCTCAGAACCGTCCATTGCCGTAACAGGTATGCCCTATCCAACCGTCTGGCGTGGGTTCTGACCCCGAAGCGGACGTTTAGATATATCCCCGGACCGGATGCAGATCGCACTGCGGCTGTCGACTGTCGAACACGACGATATCAAGGGGTCGTTGAATGGTGAGCGACCTGTTCCGACAGAGCGGGCGAGTCGGACCGACGATCAGACGAGCGGCCGCTATGACGAGGTCTTTACAGTACACCATTATCAAATTCTGTATACGGATAGGAAGTCGAAAGTGCCAGCTTGAGGCGCCGTTATCTATCCAGTTCTCAAATTCGATATCTAGTGCCACAGATCAGACTGTTCGCGGGTCCGCCAGCCCCGGGACTGGATCCTTCGACGCGTTCAAGACCGGGTTGAACCGCTCACTCCGCGACGAAAGGTCTGTGCTGTTTATATCGGTCTCCGTCAGAGCCAGCGGTGTATGCGACTCAAACAACTGTTCGCAGACGACGACGCGGTCTCACCGGTCATCGGGGTCATCCTGATGGTTGCGATTACCGTCATCCTCGCTGCTGTGATCGCCTCGTTCGTCCTCGGACTCGGCGACCAGGCCAGTGAAACCGCACCGCAGGCATCGTTCAGCTTCGACTACGACGCGGGTAGCGACGTCCTCACCATCACGCACGACGGCGGTGACACTATCTCCGCGAACGAACTGTACGTCCGTGGGAGCGGCATCCAGGGCAGTGGTCCAGACATCACCACTAGCGGCGATGACTGGACTGTCTCCGGGGTGTCCGAAGTGTCTGCTGGGACCAGTGTCACTGTCGGGGTCTCCAGTAGTTACGACGTCCGGGTCGTCTACGAGGCAGCACCCGGTGACAGTTCCGCCACGCTCGGACAGGACTCCGGTCCGGACGCGTAACCGCGAGTCACGGTTCCGTAGTCGAGCGGCTGCTAGCACTCACACACGACCGGGGAGCAGTAGGTCACGAGCCTCCGTCTCGGGGTCTGAAAAATCCGTCCCAAGGATGGTATGGGTAGGGGGGTTGGGACGGTGTCAGAGGCCGTGGGCACCGCGCCCACACGCACTCTTACTTACTGAACAGGGTTAGTTATATCACGACTTCGCAGGAGTAAGGGGTTGTTATCCGTCAGTTCGTGACTGACGGCGAACCGTCCAGGGAGATATAAACCGTTCCCGCCACTACGCCAGGGTATGCCCGACACGATGGAGGTCTACACCGGCGACGTCGTCACCGTCGAGCACGTCGAGGCGCTGCCGGACGGCGGTGCCCGGTTCGACGTCAGGCTCGACGACGGCCGGACCTGGCGTATCGACGTGACCCGCGACGGTGACAGCGAGATCGTCACGACGAAACGTGACGGGACACTCGCGGATCTGGACGTCCCGGAGTGGATGGACGACGTCGTCGCGCGACTGGCCCGGGCCTGATAGTCAGGCGTCCGGGCCGTAGGAGATCGTGATGCCGATGACGTCCGCAGCCTCCATGACCACCCCTGGGAGCGTCTCGTAGAGTCTGTCGTCTTCGACACGGCGAGCAGGTGCCGAGACGCTGACCGCGCCGAGTACGGTGTCGTCCTGGGTCGTCACGGGGGCGGCGACACAGCGGAGGCCGGGGAGTCGCTCCCCGTCGTCGACCGCGTATCCGTGGTCCCGGACGGAGTCGAGTTCCGTCTCCAGCGCAGATCGGGTGGTCACTGTGCTGTCTGTCAGCGCCGGCAGGCCGTGGGTCTCGATCAGGGAGTCGACGTACTCGTCCGACCGGTGTGCCAGGATCGCCTTCCCCGACGCGGTGGCGTGCATCGGCGTCGCGGCCCCCGCGTGCGTGTCGAGGGTCACCGCGTCCGAGCCACTGCTCTGGTAGATGTGGACACAGCGGTACCGCTCGTCGACACTGAGGTTCGTCAGTTCGCCGGTCGACTCGGCCAGCGAGTCCACTTCCGGGGCGCCCACCCGGAATATCGGTAGCGACTTGCGCACCTGTGCCCCGGCGTCGAGAAACTGGAGGCTGGCGCGGTATCGCTCGCCGTCCCTGACGGCGTAGCCCGCCTGGACGAGCGTGGCGAGATGACTGTGGGTAGTGCTGACTGCCAGGTCGAGTTCGCCGGCGACGGCGGAGACCGTCGACGGCCCCTGCTCGACGAGGACGTCGACGACCTCGAACGCCCGGCTCACCGAACCGACGGGGTTTGTAGCCTCCTCCATGCAGGACGCTGGGGCTGGATCGCAATAGCTGTTTCAGTGATGCCGAAACGATCCCGATCAGAACGTCCCGTGGTCCTCGTAGGCCTGAAGCGGCGAGATACCGTCGGCGACAGCGTCTCTGACGGCGCTCTCGGAATCGACGAGGGCCTCGGCCTCCACGAGAACGCCTGCGGCGATCGCTTCGGGGACGACCACCACGCCGTCGGCGTCTGCGACCACCACGTCGCCGGGTTCGACACGGACACCGCCCACGACGGCAGCTGTATTCCAGTCCAGTATCTCCCACCGTGGCACCGCGTCGGCAGGCGTCCGGTGTTTCGTGAAGACTGGAAATCCGTGGTCGAGCATGTACGCCACGTCGCGCACACAGCCGTCGACCACCGCGCCACGACAGCCCTGCTCGGCCAGCGCGGTCACGGATAGCTCCCCCAGATGGGCGGCTCGGTCGTCGTTGGTCTGGTAAGTCAGCACGCCGTGTTCGGGGGCCTCGCCGAGCATCTGGAGGATACTCCGGATGTTCTCTTCCGGGTCGACAGCGCGGTTCTGGCGGCCGATAACGGGGTAGGCGACTCCCGCTGTCGTCATGTCGTCAGCCAGTGGGGACAGGGCGGTGTCCATGGTCTGGTCGTAGCGCCCGTACTCGGTGTCGAGGACGTCAGTCACGGCCCCGGTATACAGTCGTTCGTAGCGGTCACAGAGCGTCTCCGTGGGGATGTCGGTTCCCATCGAGCACCCTCTTTCGGTGGGCTATCTTAACTGTTCCCCTCGGGGTGCGCCGATAGCTATATATCACCCACCCACAGTTGCGCACTCATCGATGGAGATCACAGATGTCAGCGTCGTCGTCGTCGAAGGGAACTACGATTGGCCGATCGTCAGAGTCGACACCGACGCCGGTGTGAGCGGCCACGGCGAGGTCCGTGACCACCTGCAGGGCGAGTTCTGGGCGGACACTCAGTCACCGTACGTCGGTGCCGCCGACCTCGCCCTTGCGTTACGGGACCGCGTCGTCGGCGAGGACCCGACCGATATCGCACGGCTGTTCGAGACGATCCGTGACGCCGGGGGACACGGCAGACTCGGCGGCGGCGTCAGCGGTCTGGAGGTCGCCTGCCTGGACGCCTTCGGGAAGGCCATCGGTGAACCGGTCTACAAACTCCTGGGCGGCTCCTATCGTGACAGCGTCCGGGTGTACTGTGACTGTCACGCTGGCCATCCCATCTCGGACTCGGCGACGGACTACAGGCTCGACGGTGAGCGATACACGCCAGCAGCCTACGCGACCCACGCGAGCGAGCGAGTCGCCGAGGGGTTCGACTTCGTGAAGTTCGATCTGGATCCGCGGGCAGTCAGCGAGACCGACGGGCAGACCGGTGTCCGCCACGGCCACCTCACCAGGGCGGGGCGGTCGTACCTCGTCGAGACGGTCAGGGCCGTCCGCGAGGCCGTTCCCGCGGACGTGGACATCGCCTTCGACTGCGCGCCGATGCGGGATCTGGCGCTCTCGGACGTCGTGCGCTTCGCTCGTGACGTCGAGGGACTGGACGTCGCCTACCTCGAAGACCTCCGCCACGACGACGACGTGCGCGGCTGGGAGCAACTCACCGACCGGACGACGGTCCCGACGCTGGTCGGCGAGGACCTCTACACGGTCGAGAACTTCCGACCGCTGGTCGAGGCTGGCGCGATAGATATCGCCGGCCCGGACCTGCTGACGGCGGGCGGCATTCGGGAGACGAAACGGATCGGCGAGTTCGCCGCGCAGTTCGGCGTGCCGGTCTCGCTGCACTACGCCGGGTCGCCGGTCGGCTTCGCCGCGAGTGTCCACGCCGCGGCGGCGATGCCGTCCGTCCTGGCCACGGAGTTCCACGGGGTCGGCCTCCCATGGTGGCACGACGTCGTCGAGGAACGCGTCTTCGAGGACGGTGTGGCACCGGTCCCGGACGCGCCGGGTCTGGGCGTCGAGCCCGATTACGACGTGCTGGCGGCTCACGCCAGCGAGGACCATGAGTTCCTCTGAGGAGGGCACCGAGACGCCGAGTCGGCAGATCGTCGACTACGAGCTCTTTACCGTCCCTCCACGGTGGCTGTTCCTGCGGCTGGAGACGAGCGATGGCACGGTGGGGTGGGGAGAGCCGTCGGTCGAGGGACGGCTGGAGACAGCAGCAGCCGCGGTCGGGGAACTCGTCGAGACGTATCTGCTCGGCGCCGACCCGAGCCGTATCGAGCACCACTGGCAGACGCTGTACCGCGGCGGCTTCCACCGCGGCGGGCCGGTGTTGCTGAGTGCGCTGGCAGGGATCGACCAGGCGCTCTGGGATCTCAAGGGGCGGACGCTGGGAGTGTCTGTCGCGACACTGCTCGGCGGCCGTGTCCGGGACAGAGTCAGGCTCTACCAGTGGATCGGTGGCGACGACCTCGCGGAACTCGTGGCCGAGGCCGAGGCAGCCGTCGACCGAGGGTTCTCCGCGCTGAAGCTCAACCCGGTAGCGAAGTTGCGACCGATCGACTCGCCGGCGGCCGTCGAGGCCGCGAGTGCACGGGTCGGTGCCGTCCGGGAAGCGGTCGGACAGGACGTCGACGTCGCCGTCGACCTCCACGGTCGCGTCGCCGCACCGATGGCCCGGCGTCTCATGGCGGCGCTCGACGAGCACGACCCGATGTTCGTCGAAGAGCCGCTCTTGCCAGAACACGGGGACCGACTGGGGGATCTCAGGGACGCGACGACGGCACCGATCGCCGTCGGAGAGCGGTGTTACTCGCGATTCGACTTCGAACCCCTGCTCGCCGCTGGCACGGTCGACGTCGTCCAGCCACACGTCTCCCACGCCGGCGGCATCAGCGAGGTCCATCGCATCGCCGCGGCAGCGGAGACCCACGACGTCACGATGGTCGCGCACTGCACGCTGGGCCCCATCTCGCTGGCGGCATCGCTACAGGTCGCAGCGTGTTCGCCAGCCGTCTCGCTTCAGGAGGTCAGTCCCGGCCTGATCGGGCCGGGCGGCGACGGCCTCCGGTATCTCGAAGCGACGGACCCATTCACGCCGAGCGACGGCACACTACCGGTGCTCGACGGGCCGGGGCTGGGCATCGAAGTCGACGAAGCAGCAGTGCGAGCGGAGACGATGGCCGTCGGCTGGCACAATCCCGTCTGGCACCACGACGACGGCAGCCTCGCGGAGTGGTGATCACTCCAGCGAGAGGTCCAGCCGCGCAGCGACTGTCTCGCCGGGTGAGAGTGACCGTCGGTCCGCAGCGACGTGCGGGCCGAAGAACGGGTCGGCGCCGCCGTTCGAGTGGGCTGCGACGAGCAACCGTGTACACTCCTCGTCGACGCGAGCCCTGACGTGCTGGGGCGTCCCGTCCGGGACGACTCGGAGCCCGTGACCATCCGGGTCACGGAGCGTCGTCCGCCGGATGTCGTACTTCGTCGACCGGAAGTCGTTGCTGCCCGCCGCGGTCGTGTCCGCGGCCCAGGGGCCAGTCGGGCGCGTCCGGCGGTCGGTCGATTCGGCGTCGCCGAACGCGTCGGCCCACCCTGCCGTGCGACCGATGTGGGTCGGCGGATAGGTACTCCACTGTCCGTCGCGATTCCACTCCAGTCGCTGACAGGCCGGGTCGAGGTCGAACGTCAGGCCGACCTCACGCGGGGCGAGTGATGCCAGGACCGTGAACTCGTAGGCGACCGATAGGCCGCCGTCGGGGGCGAACTCGTAGGTCAGCGCCGCTTCGACCGCCGGGGTGGTACCGGTGACCGATACCGTCGGTGGCGTCGTCGACGTGACGGTGACATCGGTCGCCGTCCAGGACGTCAGGACGCCCTCCAGCGAGTGAGTGTCCGGGGCACTCCCGCTGTCGCCCGAGAGCGGCGCCGGCGGTTCTTCGAAGTACGACCCGACGTCGTCCTGCAGCGGGGTGATCGTCACCCAGGGACCGTCCTGGAGTATCGGGTGCCCGTCGGCACCGATTCCCTGTAGGTGTCCCGTCGCCCGGTCGACGGTCCACTCCACCGATCCAGCCCCGACGATGACGGCTTCGGCAGTCTCGGTGACAGAGAGCGGTGTCGGATCCACGTCCCGGTCGTGGGTCGGTCGCGCCGTCGACTCCTGTCCTATCTCGACGTCGACCGCGAACTCGTCGATCACGTAGCCGTCCGGATGACTGACCGTGAGCGAGAGCGTGCCGTCGGTCTCCGGCGTGACGTCCGGCACGATCTCGCCCTGCTCGCCCGGCGGAATCGATGGGCGACAGATACCCGATGCCGTCCCGAGCGACCACGTCACCCGACAGTCCGACAGATCGAGCACCTGCATCTCGTTGTCCAGGGTGACCGCCGGTCGTTCACCGGGTTTGATCGAGACCGTCTCCGTATCCACCGAGAGCGGCGAGTAGGCTTTCTTGACGTGCCAGTGTTCGGGTTTCGGCCGGCGCCAGCCGTCGACGACTCCCCACTCACCGTAGCCGACGTACGGGTCTGCACCGGGAAGGGCGAACACCTCGTCGATGCCCGACCAGAGCGCGCCGCCGGCCACGCCGTCGGTCGACTCCATGCGCTCCCACATCCGGGCGAACCCGCGCCCCCAGTAGTCCCGGAGTCCAGGGTCTGTTGTCAGTTCCCGACGGTTGTAGGTATTGAGATGGCAGTACTCGTCGAACAGCACCGGCCGGGTCGGGTCGTCGACGGCAGCGAGTCCCTCCGGGCCAGGGTAGTGGTGGACGCCCAGCTCGCAGTACTCCGCGTCCGCGTCGTCGTAGTCGATGTAGTTGAACACCAGCGGGCGGTCGTCCCGCTCGCGGACTGCCTCGGCTGCCAGCGCGAAGTTCTCTCCCCAGACTGACTCGTTGGCCAGCGACCAGAGGGCGACCGACGGGTGATGGCGGTGGGCATCGACCGTCTCGACGGTCGGACCGACGACGTGGGCCGACAGGTCGGGATCGGTGGCGTAGGCGGCGTCCGCGTGGTCGGCCTGCCCGACCCAGGAGAAGGGCGCCTCGACCTCGACGAGCAGTCCTAATTCGTCACAAGCGTCCAGGAACGCCTCCGTGGGCGGGTAGTGGACGGCCCGGACGAAGTTCGCGTTACAGGCTCTGAACCGAGCAGCGTCCGTCCTGGCGACTTCGGGTGGGACAGCACGCCCGTGGACCGGGTGGATCTCGTGTCTGCACACGCCGCGGAGCGTCAGCGGCTCACCGTTCAGCACGAGGCCGTCCTCGTCGACGGACACCTCACGGAAGCCCACCCGTCGTCTGACGACCGGGACGCCGTCGACGGCACAGGTGAGTCGATAGCAGGCCGGCCGTTCGGGGTGCCATTTCACTGGGTTCGAGACCGGGACTGAGATCGTCTCGTCGACGGTCTCGCCCGGCGCTACGGTCGGTAGCGTCCACTCCTGGGTCGGCAGTTCGACGAGGTCGCCGTCCGGATCACGGAGCGAGAGCGTGAGGTCGGGGCTGTGCGGTGTCGCGTCGTCGTTCCGCACCGAGACCGTGCAGGTCAGCGTCGCGTCCTGGAACGCGTCGTCGAGCGTCGTCTGGGTTCTGAGATCCGAGAGGTGGTGTTCCGGGACCGTAAATAGCCGGACCGGCCGCGTGATACCCGTCAGCGCGTGCCCGGCGTAGCGGTTCCCGCTGGCGAGGTCGTCGGCGACGTCGTCGGCACTGACCGCGACACCGAGGACGTGCGACCCGCCTGGCTCGACCGCTTCGGAGACGTCGAGTTCGAACGGCGTGAACCCACCCGAGTGTGCCCCGATCCGCTCACCGTCCACCCTGACCACGGCATGGCTGTACACGCCGTCGAACCGGAGCAAGATCCGCTGGTCTTCCCACCCCGCGGGGATCTGGACGCGTCGGCGGAGGCCAACCACCGTCTCCGGATCGACATCCATCCCTTCCGCAGCCAGTTCACACGGGATCGTGACCGAAGTCCCGCCGTCGACTGTCTCCGCGGTCCAGAAGTCGGTCTCCGGCTCGAAGACCGCAGTCCAGGGCCCATCGAGTGAGACCACCCGTTCCTGGGCCGTCCCATCGGCGGGTGGGACCGGCGTATACCCCACCTGTCCGGTCCCGTCCGTGTCGTCGTGCATGGCATTCGCTCTGTACCGTCCGATATAAACCCATCGTCGGTGTCGGCCACCGACCGGCGAGGTAGCCGTTCAGGGCTTCGAGCGTCCGTCTCCAGCATACCCGGCGCCGTCGGTCCTGCTTACTGACGTGGCGCTCGGCGCCAACCCAGCACGCTCACGGCCCGGATTCAGCGACACCGAAAGGGGGGACGGGCGGGCACGGCCGCTCAGCGGAGCGTCGCGTCCGTGATCAACTGGAGTTCGTCGGCGACATCGTCCGACAGTTGGGCCTCCGTGACCCGCCAGGCCCAGTTCCCGTCGGTGGTTCCCGGGGTGTTGAACCGCGCCTCGCTCCCGAGGCCGAGCAGGTCCTGCATCGTCGTCATCGCGATCACCGAGTCGGAGTTCCAGACGGCCTCGACGATGTCCCAGTGGACGTCCTCGCCGTCGGAGCCGAGGTTGAAGTGGAGACAGTCCCGCTGGCGGTCGCCCAGCGAGCGGTAGTAGCCGACGATGGTGTCGGTGTCGTGGGTCGAGGTGTAGCCGACGCTGTTCTCGGGGAAGTGCATCGGCTGGTACATGTTCCCCTGCTCGCACCAGTCGGCGTACTGCGGGACGCGCATCCCCGGGAAGTCGAACTGGCTGCGCAGATCGTAGCTGGTGTGGTCGACGAACCCCAGGTCCTCCGCGACGAACGGGAGGCTGCCAAAGCGCTCGCGCACGACGTCGAAGAACGCGCTCCCGGGACCGTCGAGCCAGCGGCCGTCGGCCGGGTCATCGCTATCTTCAGGGATGGCCCAGAACTCGTCGAACCCCTTGAAGTGGTCGATGCGGGCGATGTCGACGAGGTCGAACAGCCTGTCGAGCCGTCCCAGCCACCACTCGTAGCCGGTCGAGGCGAGGTGGTCCCAGTCGTAGACGGGGTTGCCCCACCGCTGTCCGGAGTCGCCCTGGTTCGGCGGGACGCCGGCGACGTCGGTCGGCCGGTGATCCTCGTCCAGTCGGAAGGCCCCCGGACTCGCCCAGACGTCGGCCGAGTCCAGCGCGACGTATATCGGGAGGTCACCCAGCAGGTCGATGCCGCGGTCCTGTGCGTACGAGCGGAGGTCCCGCCACTGCTCGTCGAAGACCCACTGGCAGAACTCCCGGAACGCCACCTCGTCCGCCAGTTCCTCGCGGTACCGCTCCAGCGTCTCCGGATCCCTCGTGGTTACCTCGTCGGGCCACTCCGTCCAGAGTGCGCCGTCGAACTCGCGTTTGAGCGCCCGGAACAGGGCGTACTCCGGAAGCCAGTCGGCCTCCCGCTCGCGGAAGGCGTCGAACGCCGAGCGATCCTCGCCAGTCTCGTCCTGGAACTGTTCGAACGCCGTCCTGAGACGGTCGAGCTTGAACGAGCGGACCGCCTCGTAGTGGACCTCGTGGTCGTCGGCGTCCGACGGTGGGTCGACGGCGTCCGCGGACAGGTAGTCCCGCTCGACCAGCCAGTCCAGGTCGACCAGCAGCGGATTCCCGGCGAACCCAGAGAAAGTCTGGTACGGCGAGTGACCGTGGATCGACGCTGTCGGTCCGAGCGGACAGATCTGCCAGACAGTCTGGCCCGCCTGGTCCAGGAAGTCCACGAACGAGCGGGCACCGTCACCGAGGTCACCGATGCCGTGGCGACTGGGCACTGACGTGAGATGCAGGAAGACACCGCTTCGGCGACTGAAACGCATACCCGACAGTTCAGCCGGAGGGGATTTGAACTATCGGGTGCCGTGGCTCACTTGACCTTGGAGTGTTCGCCCACGAGGGCACCCGAGAGGTCGACCCCCGAGACTCTGGATTCGCGGTCGACGAGCGACCACTCGACAGCGGCGTCCTCGACCGTCGCACCGGGGAATACGACCGTATCCTCCAGCGTAGCGTCGGTGACCGTCGCGTCGGCCATGACGTGGACGTTCTTGCCGAGTTTGCTGTTTGTGACCGACGCGCTGTCGGCGACGATTGTCTCGTCGCCCAGCGCCCACTGGACCGCCTCGATGTAGGCGTCGGCCTCGCCGACGTCGTACCAGTAGCTGTCGAAAGTGAAGGCGTTGACCGCGTCGCGCTCGGCGAGCCACTGCATGAGCCAGCCGGGTTCGTCCGGGTTGTTGTCCTCCGAGAGGTACTCGTCGAACAGCGGGAGCGTCTCGCTTGGGAAGGCGTAGCAGGCGATCGAGCAGAGCGTACTCTTGGGGTTGTCGGGCTTCTCCTGGAAGCCGACGACCTCGGTCCCGTCGAGATCGACGACCCCGTAGGAGGTCGCTCGTTCCTTCGATCCGACGTCGTAGGCAGCGATACACGGCGTGCCGGTCTCCTCGAAGAAGGAGGCGAACTCACCGATGTCGAAGCCGATGAGGTTGTCCCCGGCGACGACGAGCATGTCGTCCTCGATGCCCTCGCGGTCGATGAGCTGGGCCAGCGCGCCGACGACGCCGAACTTCGAGTCCTCGTTTGTCGTCTGCTCGATGGATAGTTGCGGTTTTTCGAAGTCGCTCTCGTCGATGTGTGCCTGGAACTCGTCGGCGAAGTACTCGTTCGTCGAGATGTAGACGTCCGAGACCCGCTCGTCGGCCTCCAGATCCGAGAGGATACCGTCGATGATGGTCTCCTCGCCGACCGGGAGCAACATCTTCGGACGGTTCCGCGTGATTGGCCAGAGTCGTGTCGCGTACCCACCTGCCAGAACAATCGCGTCCATAGGGCCATCCACTCGGGCGGGGGGTATCTCTTTTTTCCTTTCCTGTTGATATGTGTGTGCGACACAACGGCGTAGTCGGTCGCTCGATCGAGCCCGTCCGGGCGCAGCCACGCCGTCGGTCTCGGCCAACAGTATAAGTAGCCGACCCGCGACCATCCACGTGATGGCAATACAGGTCCTGATGCTGGCTTGGGGATTCCCACCGAACGTGACCGGTGGGTTGGACACGGCTGTCGGTGAGCTGTTCGAGCAACTCGAGACCAGAGACGAGGTCGACATCGAACTGGTGTTGCCCGCGGAGTACGCGCCCGAGGGGTACGACAACATCCACGGCGTCCCGACTGGTCAAGGTGACATCATCACCCGGATCGGTCGTCTCTCCGGGGAGTTCGTCGACAGGGCTGCGGACGCCGATATCGTCCACACGAACGACTGGTTCGGCTACAACCCCGGCTCGCGCGCGCAGTCGAGACACGACGTCGAGTGGGTGACGACGTTCCACTCGCTGTCGTCGGACCGGAACATGGAGCCGCCCGAACGGGAGGTCCAGACGGAACAGCGGATCGTCAACCGTGCGGACCACCTCATCGCAGTGAGCAAGTACACTGCCGGGAAGGTCCGGCGGGAGTACGGCCGCGACGCGGACGTCATCTACAACGGCTTCTCGTCGGTCGAGTCGTCCGGCCGCGATATCAAGCGGGAACTCGACATCGACGGCGAGATGCTGTTTTTCGTCGGCCGCCACACCGACCAGAAGGGTATCTCCTATCTGCTGTACGCCCTCTCGAAGCTCCGCCGGGACGACCTGACGCTCGTCCTCGGTGGCTCGGGCCACCTCACCGACCAGCTCAAGCGGTTCACGGAACTGCTGGGCATCGAGGAGCAGGTCGAGTTCGTCGGCTACCTCCCCGAGGAGGACCTGGGGGACTACTACGCCAGCGCCGACCTGTTCGTCTCGCCCTCGCTGTCGGAGCCGTTCGGAATCACGTTTACGGAAGCGCTCTCTGTCGGGACGCGTGTCGTCGCGAGCAACGCCGGCGCGGCCGAGGTGCTCCCGGACGACTGTCTCATCGAGGTCGAACCCCAGTCCGACTCCATCGCCGACGGTATCGAGTACGCGCTCACGCTGGACACGCCCATCGAGTACGAGGTCCGGACCTGGGCGGACGTCGCCGAGGACCACGTCGAGATGTACAAAGCGGTCGCCGGCGGGGAAGAAGACACTGTGGACGACGAAGCAGGTGATGGCGCGGCCGAGGACGGGACTGACGACGGGACGGCCGAGTGATCAGCGGAGAAGGCGGAGATCGGTGACCGGTTCGGGATGGACGATACGGAACCCGTCTGCGGTCGGCGACATCCCGACGCGGTCGTTGGGTTCGCCGCTGGACTGATAGGGGCTATCGGAGTCGTCGGCCGACTGGTACGGGCTGTCAGATTTGTCCACCGACTGGTACGGGCTGTCCGACTCGACGGACTGGTAGGGGCTGTCCGAATGCGGTGTCTTCTCGCCGGCCGAGTCCGGCGGTCGTTTGAAGTCCTCCGGCGGCAGGTAGATCCGTTCGCCGGACCGTGACTCGACGACGACGGCCGCGTCCCGGTCGCCCGTGGCGGTGATGACGGTCCGTCCGTCGTCTATCTCGACGTCGACCGAGATCGGGATCGACGACTCGACCGAACTGGCGTCGGAATCGCTCATACCTGAACGTCTCTACGGAGCCACTTATACTGTCGGTCCGCCTGAGCGCCGTCGACTCTCGAACCGAGCGTCGTCGGGGCCTCGGTGTGAACCGATACCATGAGAACTTTATCACGGGGGCTGTTGTAGGGACCACGATGCGGTTGCGAACGGCACTCAACGAGTACAAGCGGGACCGAACCGAGGGGGCACCCCCAGTAGACGGGGCCTTCTCCGCTCACGGCGATCGTCTCGTCCACGTGGCGCCCTCCGGCACCGTCCGTGACTTCTCCTCGGCTATCTCCGGCCTCTACGGGATCGACCGGTCGCGGTTCGGCATCAAGACGGCCCGCCGGACGGTCTGGCTCGACGACCTCGACACGGTCCGCCAGCACTACTACCGGGAGACGATGCTCATCGAGACCGAGTACGACGCCGGCGAGTTCACGGTCCACCAGTACGACCTGACGCTCGGCCGGGCACATCTCACGCACGTCGAACTCCGGGGAGCGGTCCCCCCCGACGCCGAACTGGTCACGTTCCTGACGATGGCGCCGGAGGGCCAGGAGACCCGTGTCGGCCGACTCGTCCATCCGGACAAGGGCCCCGACGACGGCGCGGTCGTCGAGGTGTTCCATCAGCAGGAACACGACTACGTCACTGCCTCGACGGGGCTCTCGGGGATTCGTGGCCAGATCCCCGAACGGTTCCCGGAGATCCTCGACGACGACCCAGTGGAGTTCCCCCGGCGGGAGACCCGTCGCCGCTACGAGGACACGCACCTGAGCGGCGACGTCGTCGTCCGGGCGCCCCTAGAGCGGGAGGGGCGTGGGGTTCGAACCACGCTCGTCACCCAGCTCTCTGACCACGGTGATATCGACCGGAGCACTGCGATCCGTGACCTCACGGAGTGTGCGTCCAGGTTCGAGAGCGCTCGCGACGTGAAGGCGGCCGCCCGCGAGCGCACGGAGATAACGGTCCCGGACGAGGTGGTCCGCGAGCGGGTGGTCAGAAGCGACCTCCGGGCGCTCGATCTCCTCAAAGCACCCAGTGGTGGTCGTATCGCAGCCCCCGAATTCGACCCGTTCTTCCGCAACTCGGGTGGGTACGGCTATACCTGGTTCAGAGACGACGCCAGCATCGCGCTGTCGTTGCTGGAGTCGACTGCTGAACTGGGACTGACCGTCCAGGACGAACTCGTCGAGAGCGCGCAGTTGTACTGCCAGACACAGCTACCCGACGGGACCTGGCCACACCGGGTCTGGGCGCGGGACGGGTCTATCGCTCCTGGATGGGCACACGCACACGTCGAGGGCAACGACGAGTCACGCGAGTACCAGGCCGACCAGACGGCGACGGTGACGGCGTTTCTGGCAGCACTGCTCCGTGACCGACGGGACCAGCTCTCTCCGGAGATGGCCGGCGACATCCGGGCGACGATCGACGCGGCAGTCGACGCGATGGAAGCACATCTCGACGACGACGGACTCCCCGGCCCCTGTCAGAATCTCTGGGAGGACATGGTCGGCCAGTTCACCCATACCGCCGCGACGTATCTCGAGGCGTTCGCCACGGTCGCGGACGCACCCGTCTCGGACGCCCTGCGCGAGCGGGCCCGTGAGGGTGCCGAGACGGTCGCCGCCGGGCTGGACACGCTCTGGGAGGACGCCACGCGGACCTACGCGCTGCGACGGACCGACGGGGGACTCGACCTCCGGCTGGACGCCGCGACGTTCGCCCTCGTGGACGCGTTCTCGGCGTACACCGCCCTGGACGGGGTCACGCTCGATTCGGAGACCGCCGACAGACTCACCGAGCACGTCAGCGCCTGTCTGGACGACCTCTACCGGAACCCCGCCGGCGAACCGGTGGCGGGGCTCGTCCGCTACGAGGGCGACGAGTGGCGGACAGAGGGCCAGGACGGCGAGAAGATCTGGGGGCTGACGACCGCGTGGGGTGCTGCGGCCGCGGCCAGACTGGGTGTCCTGCTCGACGAACACGGCCGCGACGGGACGGCGTTCTTCGAGCGCGCCGCCGGGCTCTACGCCCTGCTGGAACACGACGGGCCGCTTGTGACCGCACTCGGGTTCATCCCGGAGCAGGTGTACGACGACGGCCGGCCCGACAGCGGGACGCCGCTCGGGTTCGCCCACGCCTACCGCCTGCGGGCGACGGCGACACTCGCTGCTCACGACTCACTCCCGAGCGCTGCCCCCTCCCCGACCGGCCCGCCGGACAGGCCCCGATGGACGACCGGCGAGAAGTTCGGCGTCGGGACCGTCGCGGACCACCGGACCGAGGATCCCTCTCGCGTCTGGTTTACGCTCACCGCGGGCGCACTGACCGAGGTCCGGTTCCCCCGCGTCGACGTGATGAACCTCCGGACGCTCGATTTCATCGTCTCCTGTCAGGCCGACGACTACAGCGTCAGAACACACGTCGAGGAACCACAGCGGGCCGAGGGTTCCGTCGAGCGACGCGTCGAACCAACCGAGGACGACGCGCTCTGTTTCAGACACGTCGTCACCGAGACGGGCGACGGGCAGGGCCACGAGTGGCGACTCACCGTCGAGTACGCCGCCGACCCGGACCACGACGCCGTCGTGGCCGATCTCGACTTCGAGGCCGGCGACGGACAGCGTTACGACCTCTTCGCCGCCGCCGACGTCGCGCTGGCCAACAGCGGCACGCAGGACCGCGGGCTCAGACTCGGACAACCTGGCCGCTATCACGTCGCAGCGCGCGACGCGGGTGCCTACACCGGTTCCTCGACTCAGCCGCGGCTCGTCGACGAGGACGGCGAGGGGTATTCCGTCGCCCTCGCGATGGTCGCCGCCGACCGCTTCCACTGGGCGACCGTCGGCGTCAGCGGGAGCGACCACATCACGGACCTCTTCGCTGAGGGGAGCAGACCCGAGCCACGCGAGTCCATCTCGAACGACAGCGTCGTGCTGGTCGGCCAGCTCGGGAGCGGAACGCAGGTCGGCGAGACGGTGGCGCTGGGGTTCGCGCGACAGGCCGATACCGCGGCGGCACTGGGCGAGGCCGAGGGTGCGTTAGCGAACGGCTACGACGCTGTCAGGGCGGGCTACGTCGACTCCTGGCGGGGGTTCCTCGACGGGCGGCCACTGCCCGAGAGTGTCGGCGACGAGCCGGCTCTGGCGGCCCAGTACCGGACCGCACTGATGACGCTGCTGGCCGTCGAGGACAAGACCTTCCTCGGTGGCTCCATCGCCTCCCCGTCGGTGCCCTGGGGCGAGGCCGTCGCCGCAGAGGAGCGCAAGGGGTACGGCTACAACTTCGTCTGGGCACGGGACCTCTATCAGGTGTTCACCGCGTTCGAACTCGTCGACGACATGGAGACGGCCGTCACGCAACTGGAGTACATCTACCGCTACCAGCAGGACGAGAACGGCTTCATCCCGCAGAACACCTACCTCAACGGTATCACGCGGTGGGGCGGCGAGCAGATGGACAACATCTCGTTCCCGCAGGTGATGGCCGCCCGCCTCATGGAACGGGGCTACGGCTTCGACGATGTCGACTACGACTACGAGCACGTCCGCCGGTCGGCGGACTACGTCGTTCGGAACGGTCCGGCGACCGGACAGGAGCGCTGGGAGGAGGAGGCGGGCTACTCCCCCTCGACCATCGCCGCCGAGATAGCGGGCCTGGCCTGTGCAGGCCAGGTCGCCCTGGAGACCGGCCACGAGGCAGACGCACTCGTCTGGCTCTCGTTGGCTGATCGCTGGACCAACATGGTCGAGAACTGGACGGCCACACAGACCGGGACCGACCGCCACGCTCGGACACCGTACTACGTCCGTGTAACACGGGACGGGAACCCGGAGACGGGCTACCGCCGGCGACTCGCCAACGGCGGTCCACAGCTCGACGAGCGCAACATCATCGACGCCGGGTTCCTCGAACTCGTCCGCCTGGGTATCAAGCCCTGGGACGACGAGATCGTCCGGAACTCCGTCGCCGAGGTCGACGAGACGATCCGCGTGGATCTTCCCGCGGGGGCGGCCTTCTACCGGTACAACGGCGACAGCTACGGCGAAGCCGACCGCGAGAACAGCGGCGCTCCCTGGGCCATCGAACACAGCGGCAAGGGCCGCCTCTGGCCACTGCTGACCGGCGAGCGTGGCGAGTACGAACTGCTCGCGGAGACCGACGACCCGGCCCTGGCGCCGGAAGAACTCCTCCGGACGATGCAGCGGTTCGCCAACTCCGGGCGGATGATCGCCGAACAGGTCTGGGACCGGGAGTACAGCACCGAGTACGACTGGGAGTACGGCGAGGGGACCGGCTCGGCGACGCCACTGGCCTGGGCGATGGCTCAGTTCATCAGACTCGCACACGGTATCGACGCGGACGAACCGGTCGAGACGCCGGCGTTCGTCCGTGACCGGTACAGCGACCGCGGGCTACACGGCCCCGACAAGAGTCCGGGGCTCCACGTGGATACGAGCTTCGAGGGCAACCAAGTAGTCGTCAGTGGTGAGACCACCGCTGCTGTCGTGGCCATCAAGACGCCGACGGACATCGCCGTCGTCGAGCCCGAAGACGGCGCCTTCGAGCAACGCCTCGATATCACCTACGGGGAGAACGACATTATCGTGGCTGCTGCAGCCGACCGGGATATCGAACAGGCCGGGACAACCGTCAGGCGTTTGACTGTCTGATCGGGCTATCACTCCTCGTCTGTCAGCGACCGTAACAACGAGCCTTGCTCTCGAAGGAGTGACGTGCCGGCCCCCGTGATGACGTACTCGTTGGTCCGTCTGTCCAGTTGCTGTTTCTCGACGAGTCCCCGATCGTCGAGTTCGTCGAGGTTCTGATAGAGACGGCCATGTGTCACCGTACCAGTGTACGCATCCTCGATGATACGTTTGATCGCGAGGCCGTAACAGGTCTCGTCCTCGCGCTCCAGTCGGCAGATCGCGACGAGCAGATCCCGCTGGAAGCCGCTCAACTGCGTCCAGTCCGTATCTAGCTGTCCTGTCATCGCCACTCTCGCCGTTCTATCGCTCCGTCGCTACACTCGTCTCGTCCAGCTCCCCACCGGGGGACTGGCGTCGCCGTATGCCACATATGTTCAGACGTTCGACCCGAACAACTTAGTTCCACCTCACGAGTTCGTACTCCCTAACTGACGACACTATCATATTCTGTAACTGACCGAACAGGATTTAAGTCAGTGTCCGTAATGACAGATGAATGTATACTAAAGTGGACTGGATGAAAGCAGCAGACCAGTCCATCCTCACGGTTCTGGGCCCGCCGAAGCCACTCGAACTGACGCCCAGTAACATCGCGCGCAACGCAGGGTTCAGCCGTGGATACACGAGCGGCCGCCTCAACGAACTCTGTGAGCGTGGGCTGGTCACCGTCGACGAGTCGGGCGGGTCACACCCGTACTACAGCATCACGGAGCGGGGTATCGACGTTCTCAACGCCCAGATTCCACCCGAAGAACTCAGTGACGAGTGAGCACGGTGTTCGAGCCGCCGTCGTCTCCTTACCAGTTAGGTAACGAAGGCACTAGCCGGTAGGGTGTCGAAACAGGTATGGAAGTCTCCCAAGCCAGTTACGATGTCACAGCAGACACCACGCGGAACACGCTCTATCTCGACCTGCACGGGCTGGTAGACCAGGGGACCGCCGAACGACTGGCGGTCGAAGCGATCACCTCGGCGCGGTCGCTTGAAGACGACTTCGCGGTCGTCACTAACGTTTCCAGAGTCGCCGAGCGGTCGAGCGAGGGCCTGGAACCGATACGACGGGCGAGAGACGAGCTAGCGACGATGGGGAGTTCCGCGATGGTCAGCGTCCTCGACTCCGCCGACGCTGTCGACCCTACCAGCGGCGACCACGACGTAGCGACGGTCACGTCGATGAAAGCGGCGGAGTCGTACGTCACGGACGCCGACGCGTAGTGGCGGTGGTGTGTTCCGGAGTAGCAAGGTTGAAGTACGGTCGTGGTATATGGTAGCATGGAGCAGCACGACTCCCGGCGGGAACGACCGCCGTATACATCCGGGATTGGCATCGGCGGCCAACCGATAGCCGGCGGGGTTCGGCCACTCCGCCGGCGACTTCACTATTATAGTTGCCCACTCGGTAGCTACTGCTATCTGCTCACAGAATGACTGTTCTGTCCGCTGTCGTCCGTGTCGGTGACCGCCCACCCATCGGTGACGGGATGGTGCCCCAGGTCGAGGCCCACCTGTACGGGAACGGCCTGGCCCGGTTCGTCGCGTTTCACGTCGCCGAGGGCCCGGAACTGGACCGGATCCCTGGGGCGTACGCACCGGATTTTTCGGCCGCTCCGGCCTATCCGGTCACCGACCTGTTGCTCGCACTGCCGGCGACGCGGGCGCTCTCGTCGGTTGGGCAACGGCTCGATACGCTCTCGACGAAGGCCGAGGCGAACTACGGGCAGTCGTTCGAGGCGATGGTGTTCACCACGGACGTCGAGTGGGGCAGCGACGGCTACGGACGACTGTTCGAAGCCCGCAGTCAACTGGAGGCCCACCCCTTCGAGGGGATCGTGAGCATCACGTTGCTCGACGCTGCCACGGCGACCCAGCGGAACGCACTCCGGACCAACCTCGACCGCATCGACGGGACGACTCGCGTTTTTACTGTAGTCGAGGAGTGACCGACAGCGACATCGACTTTGGGAACCGTGTCGTACGACCAGCCATGGACGGTCAGCGACTCCCCGGAACGAGCCGTCGGGAACGGGTGGTCGCACACGTCGACATGGACTGTTTCTACGCGGCCTGCGAGCGACGCCGCGAGCCAGCACTGGCTGGTGAACCGCTGGTCGTCGGCATGGGCTTCGAACCGGGCGAGACGCACGGCGCGGTCGCGACGGCGAGCTACGAGGCCCGCGACTACGGGGTGGAGTCGGCGATGCCCATCTCCGAGGCGCTGGAGCGGTTGCCGCGCAAGGTCGATGCCGCCCGTGACCCGGAACTGGACGTCGAGGAAGCCGGGTTCTACCGGTCGGTCGACCTGGACTACTATCAATCGGTCGGCGCGACGGTCAAGGAGGTACTCCACGACACGGCCGAGACCGTCCGGGAGGTCAGCGTCGACGAGGCCTATCTCGACGTCACCGACAGCGTCGACTGGGACGAAGCGGGGGGCTGGGCGCGCGACCTGAAACACCGTATCGAGGAGTCGGTCGGCGTCGTCGCCAGCGTCGGTCTCGCGCCGACGATGAGCGCCGCCAAGGTGGCCAGCGACCACGACAAGCCCGACGGCCTCGTCGTGATCGAACCCGGTGAAGTCCGTGAGTTCTTCGACCCGCTCCCGGTCGAGGACGTCCACGGCGTCGGCCCAGTCACCGCCCGAGAGCTCGCGGCGATGGGCATCGAGACCGCAGGGGACCTCGCGGCGGCCGACCCCGAACGACTATCCACTGAGTTCGGGGAGCGTGGCCGCGAGATCCGTCGGTTCGCCCGCGGGGACGACGACCGTGACGTAACCCCGAAGGGGGATCCAAAGAGCCTCTCGCGTGAGTCGGCGTTCACCGAGGCGACCGAGGACAGCGAGACCGTCCGCCGCCGGGTTCAGACACTCGCCGAGGCCGTCGCGGATCGGGCCGACCACCGGGACGCTCGCTACCAGACCATCGGTATCAAGGTCGTGACACCGCCCTACGACGTGCACACGAGAGCTCATTCGCTCCCAGGGCCGGTCGCCGACGCCGACCTCGTCGAGTCCGTCGCGCTGGACCTGCTGGCCGAGTTCGACGACGCGGCCGTCCGGAAGGTCGGCGTGCGCGTCTCGAATCTGGACTTCTCGGCCGGCCAGCAGGCGAGTCTCGACGGCTTCGATGGGAGCGGAGAGACGGACAGCGAGACTGGCGAGCACAGACTGTCTGACGACCAGGCCAGCCTCGTCGCGTTCGAGGCGCCTCGGGAACCGGACCACATCGAGGGCCAGACCACTCTCGACGACTTCCGCTGAGCTACGAGAGGCCGTGTTCCAGATTCTCCAGGAGTTTGCCGACGAACAGCCCCCCACGGGGCGAGAGCGTCTCGTCTTCCGGGACGACTGTCGGATGTGCTTCGAGTGTCTGGACGAACTGCTCGCTGTGTGTCATCGCGTTGAGGATGTCGACTACGTCGACGACGAGCCCCTCGTCGGACGTGTCGACGGTCGGGAACTGCTCTCTGTACGCTTCGGAGTACTGGATCGTCCAGGCAGGTCCGCCGACGGCGTCGAGGACGTCGTCCAGTGGCGCGATCTCGATGCGCCCCTCGGCCGTCCCGACGTAGACCACCCCGTCCTCGACGACCGTCGCGTATCGTGCCATCGATTACCAGACTATCTGGAAAAATGGAGCGCCAGCACATTAGGGGTTTCTCCGTTCGGCCCGGTCAGCGGACGACAGACACCTGTCTGACGGATAGTTATGGGGTGTGCGTGTCTTCACCACTGTAAGAATGGCAGAGACCGAACAGATAACCGTCGCCGATACGAGCGCCGGCACTGGCGGCAACGCGGATCCGGGCCGACCCGTGAATCTGCCCGTCGTCGAACTGCTGACCGGTCGGGGGTTTATCACCGGCAAGAGCGGCAGCGGGAAGAGCAACTCGGCAAGCGTCATCGCCGAGAAGCTACTCGACAACGGCTTCGGGTTGCTCATCGTCGACATCGACGGCGAGTACTACGGGCTCAAAGAGGAGTACGAGATCCTCCACGTCGGCGGCGACGAGGAGTGTGACATCCAGGTCACGGAGGACCACGCGGGCAAGATCGCCTCGCTGGCACTGGAACAGAACGTCCCCATCATCCTGGATATCTCGTCGTTCCTGGACGAGGAAGAGGCCGAGTCGCTGCTGACAGAGGTCGCGAAGCAGCTGTTCGCCAAGGCGAAAAAGCAGAAACAGCCGTTTCTCATGCTCGTCGAGGAGTGCCACGAGTGGATGCCCGAGAAGGGGTCGATGGGCGAGGTCGGGAAGATGCTCATCAAGATCGGGAAGCGGGGCCGGAAACACGGCCTGGGTATCGTCGGCATCAGCCAGCGGCCGGCCGACGTCAAGAAAGATTACATCACCCAGTGTGACTGGCTCGTCTGGCACCGCCTGACCTGGAACAACGACACGAAGGTCGTCGGGCGCATCCTCGACACCAACTACGCCGACGCCGTCGAGGACCTGGGCGACGGCGAGGCGTTCCTGATGACCGACTGGGCCGAGTCGGTCCACCGCGTCCAGTTCCACCGCAAGCAGACCTTCGACGCCGGCGCGACACCGGGGCTGGACGACTTCGAGCGGCCCGAACTGAAATCCGTCAGCGAGGACCTGGTCTCCGAACTGGAGACCATCAGCGACGAGAAGCAGGCCACCGAGAACCGTATCCAGGAACTCCGCGAGGAACTGGACAAGAAGAACTCACGCATCGCGGAACTCGAACGCGAACTCCAGGACGCCAGGGACCTCTCGCGGATGGCCGAGCAGTTCACCGAGGCGCTGGTCGACCACGTCGACGACTACAACCCCGGCCGGACCGCCAAGGAGGAGGAACGACAGCGTCGCGAGCGGTTCGCCGAGCAGTCCGACGAAGGGGCGGGGCCGACCCAGGACGACTCCGCCGAACCCGACACCGCCGACGCAGGCGCCTCCGGTGGCGGCTTCGGCGACGACTTCGGCGACTTCGCACCCGAGGAAGGGATGGACTCCGGACCAGCGGACGGGTTCGCACCACCCGAGGACGGCACCGCAGACGCGGCGACGAACGGCCACGACACCGGCGACGACGCCGAGGCGGCCTTCGCGGCGGCGATGGCGTCGGTCGACGCTGGCGGTGGATCGTCGGAGAGTGGCGGGACGACGACCGAAGGCGGGACGGCAACCGCCTCGACACCACAGCCTATCGACCCCATCGACGGGTCCGTCCCGGACGCGGTGGCCGACATCGCCGCCGACGTGGCGGATCTGGAGAGCAAGACCCGCCGGATGCTGGCCTTCTACACCGAACAGGGGCCGGGAACGCCCCTGAACGCACACTTCTCGGCGGGCGGTTCGGGCGACCGGACGGCGGCGTACGCCCGGAACCGGACGCTGCGGCTCCGCGGACTGATCGAACACGTCGGCCGGGGCTCCTACGACGTGCGACTGCCGGCGCTCATCGAGGAGGAGACAGCCGCCAACATCGACGAGAGCGAACTGCAGACCTACGCCGACCGCATCGAACAGCAGGTCCTCGACAGCGACGACTGACGGTGTCGCGGGCCTCAGACAAGCGGCTCGACGAGGTCTTCGAGGGCTGCACGCGGATCGTCTGCTTTTGCGACACCACTGGCCAGCAACACGCCGGTCGCACCGAGGTCGCTCGCCGAGACCAGGTCCTCGCCGGTCGAGATACCGGCGCCACAGAGAACGTCGACGTCCCCGTCGACCCGGGAGGCGGCGTCGACCGCACCGGTGACGATATCGGGGTCCGCCTTGCTCACTGGCGTCCCGGTCCCGATGAGTTCCGGCGGTTCGACGGCGACGGCGTCCGGACCGAGTGCGGCGGCCGCACCGATCTGTGCCGGGTTGTTCGCACAGACGATGGTCTCCAGATCGTTCCGGTCGGCAGCGTCCAGCGAGCCGTCGATGTCGGCGAGCTTGAGCCGGTTCTCCGAGTGGTTCAGCAGCGTCCCGACCGCACCCGCGTCGGCGACGGCCTCCGCCAGCGTACTCCCGGTGTGGCTGCCGTGGTCGACCGGGCTGACGTGCTGGGCCCAGGTCTCGGCGCCGGTCTCGACGACCGATTCGATGTGGGCCGCTTGCGGAGCGACGGCGATCCGGACGCCGGAGTCGTCGGAGACGTCGGCGGCTGCTGTCGCTACCTCGATCGGGTCACACGGATACGCCTTCAGGTTGACGAGTACGAACATACGACTATCCCCTCGGCGAGCAGGCAAATAGGTTGTGCGGTATCCACTACCAGACGAAAGCTGGGGTATTAAGACGACCCACACCGTCACCAAAAACCGAACCGTGAACCGTGGAGATGGGGGCACACCGACGGTCTTGATCGTCGAAGACGAACAGCATCTTGCAGACCTCTATACGGACTATCTAGCGACTGCCGATTACGACGTACTGACCGCATACGGTGGCGAAGAAGCCCTCGAACTGATCGACCGTGAGCCTGATATCGTCCTGTTGGACCGTCGGATGCCGGTCGTCTCCGGGAACGAGGTCCTCGCAGAGATCGAAGAGAGTCCCGTCCAGTGCCGGATCGCGATGGTGACAGCGGTGAACCCCGACTTCGAGATCATCGACATGGGCGTCGACGACTACATCGTCAAACCCGTCACCCGCGAGGAACTCGTCGATGTCGTCCAGCGGCTGGAGAAGATCGCCGACTACAACGACCAGATGCGAGCGCTGACGACGAAGAAGCTCAAGCGTAACGTGTTGCAACTGGAAAAGACCGAATCGGAACTCCGGGAGAGCGATCAGTACCACCGGCTACAGGCCGAGATCGAAGAGATCGAAGCGAGCGTCGACTCGCTTGCCGACGAACTCGACGTCGAAGAAGAAGACCTCCGTCTCTAGTCCTTCCGCTCGACGACGTCCCCGAGTGTATAGCTACCCGAACTGTTGCCGCTGGACCACTCGGTCTCCTCCGTGCTCCCACCTTCGCTCAGCGAGATCTCTAGTTCCCGTTCCAGTTTCTTCTGTATCTTGTCGGTGGGCAGCGTATCGCCACGTTCGAGTTTCCGGATGAGGCTCGCCTTCTCGTTGAGTTTGCGCGCCAGATCCTCCTGGCTCATCCCGCTGGCCTCGCGTGCCTGGCGGATTCGCTGGTCGTAGTCCTGCGCGACCTCGTCCATCTCGTCGAACATGTCCCGCCGGCGGCTGCCACCCGATCCACCAGAACTCGACGAACTTCCTGTCGACGACGAGGACGATCCGCTCTTCCCGCTCGACGACGTCGAGTACTTCGTCGATGTCGACGAGGAGTCCTCTGTCGTGACCTCCGTGCCGAAGTCGGTACACTCGTCACAGACGTCGAGTTCAGCACCCTCGATCTTGACGCGGTTCGGAGACGAGACCTCCTTGCCGCACATCTCGCACTGGACCATACTGCCGGGTTGGAGAGGGGAGGGTATAAATGGTGTGCCGGCGGCCGACCTAGTCCAGCGCCCGCATCGAGTGGTAGAACCGCTGGACGGCGGTCAGATGGCCCACGAGGGCAAAGAGTACGAGTAGCCAGCCGACGAGCGAGAGGTCGGCGACCTGTGGCTGGACGAAAGCGGCGACGCCCGTCACGAGTCCGACCAGCGCGAGTCTGTCTGCCCGACCTAGTAGACCGCCGTAGACTCGGTCGAGGCCGACAGCCTGGGCCTGCGTGCCGAGATACGAGGTCATGAGGACGCCAGTGACGGCGGCGATTCCGAGCGCCCAGCGGTCGATACCGGCCGCCAGGCCGACGATGATGGCGATATCGGCGTACCGGTCGAGGACGTGGTCGAGCAGGTCCCCACCGGACGATGCGACGTCGAGTTCGCGGGCGAGCGCACCGTCGACGAGGTCGAGCCAGCCGTTACAGAAGACCAGGAACGCACCCGCGAGATACAACAGCGGGGTCCGCGTCGCGACTGCATAGACACCGCCGGCGCCGACCGCCAGCAGGAACGCGATGACGCTCACACCGTTGGGTGAGAGGCCGGTCATCCGTGCGGCGCTGACGAACGGGCCAAGCGCTCTGTCGGCCAGCGGGCGGAACCTGTCCAGTGTCATAGCCAGTCGATGTAGGAGACGGTCCCGGCACTCGGTTCCCGGTCCCCACGGACGACGGCCTCGATGGCGTCGGCCACTGCGTCAGGGTCGGTCTCGGTCGTGACGATCTCGTAGACGTTCTCCGTCCCGTGGCGGTCGACGGCCTCCGAGAGGATAACGTCCAGCGCCTCCGATTCGGCGTTCTCCGCTGCTTTGGCCTCTTCGTCACCTCGCTCGCGCAGGCGGTCCGCGACCGTCTCGGGGTGGGCCCGCAGGACGACGACCCTGTCCGCGTCGAAGTGGTGTGCCAGGTGTGACTCGAAGACGACGTCGTCGCGGCCGTCGAGCCAGTCGGCGACGGCGTCCATGTCGGCGACGACGCTGCCCCGTTCCTCGTCGACGCCGGTCGAGAACCCCTCCGACTTGACGACGTTGTTGAGATGAATCACGTCGAGATCGGTGTCCAGACGCTCCGTCACCGTCGTCTTCCCCGTTCCGGGGGTTCCGGTGACCGCGACTCTCACGCCTCGGTCACCTCGAGTATCTCGTTGAGCGTCGAGACGGCACGGCGCGTATCCTCGCGGGTCCCACAGGTGATACGGACACACTCGGGGAGGCCAAAGGAGGAGCAGTCACGGAGGATGACGCCCTGCTCCTGGGCCGCGTCGGTGACCGCGGCGGCGTCACCGACTTCGGCGAGGACGAAGTTGCCAGCGCTCTCCCAGGTATCGGCGGCGAGTTCGTCGTACAGATATTCGCGCGCCCAGGCGGCCGTCTCGACGGACTGGTCGACGTGCTCGTCGTCGTCCATGGCGGCCAAGGCAGCCCGACAGGCCAGTTCGCTCGCCGAGAAGGGCGTGTTGATCCGGGCGTAGGCGTCGGCCCATTCTTCGGGGACGAGCGCGTAGCCGATGCGGACGCCGGCCAGTCCGTAGGCCTTCGAGAAGGTCCGCAGGATGGCGACGTCGTCCCGTTCGTCCAGCAGCGGTCGCTTGCTCGGCCGGTCCGAGAACTCCCCGTAGGCCTCGTCGACGACGACGAGCGTCTGTTCGTCGGTCGATTCGGCGATCTCCCGGACCGCGTCGGTCGTGAACTCCGCACCGGTCGGGTTGTGCGGACTCGTCAGGTAGACGATGCGCTCCCCGTCGTAGTCTTTCAGGACCGTCTCGGCCGTCTGGGCGAAGTCCTCGGCTTTCGAGATGGTATACTCGGCGACGGTGCCGTGGTGGTACCGCGCACTCATCGAGTAGTAGGCGAATCCCGGGTCAGGCGTCAGGACCCGCTGGCCGGGGTCGAGCATCGCACGGGCGAGACAGTCCAGTGCGCCGTCCCCACCGTTGCCAAGCCAGACCTGTTCGGTGTCACAGTCCCACTGCTCGGCAATCCTCGCCACCAGGTCCGCATGCGAGGCCTTGGGGTACGAGTGCATCCCTGCGGCCGACTCCTCGATGGCCTCGACGGCGGCAGGACTCGGCCCGAACATGTTCTCGTTCGAGGCGAGTTTCACGAGGGACTCGGGGTCCAGCCCCAGTTCGCGGGCGACTTCCTCGATACCGCGGCCCGCCCGGTAGACCGTATGCGACGAGAGATCGCGTGGCTCCATGGGTGTGCCAAGCGGGTGGGGCGGCTTAAGAGTGACCACCTGTGTTTGCGAGCAAAAGCCCCGTCCTCAGCCCAGAATCGAGAAGGTGTGTTCGCGTTCCGCTCCACAGCTGGGACAGGTGTGTCGGTAGACGATCTTCCCGCCGTTGGTCCGGCTATCCCAGTTGCCGGCCTCGTCGACGTAGCCACACTCCGGGCACTTCTTTTTCGTCCCCTCGTAGCGGTCCTGGATGCGTGCGAGCGGCGAAGAGCCGCCCCTGCGGTGTGTTGCCATAGACCATTATTATCCGTTCGTGTAAATAAATCTTGACGTCCGGTCACTCCGGTGGCCCGTCCCACTCCTCACCGTTGTCCTGTGGCTCGTACCCGATGGTCTCGCGGGCGTACGCAAGATCGTCGAGCCACCGGCGGTCGTTGCCGCTCACGCCGTAGAAGTGGTCCCACTCGACGGACTCGTCTGTCAGACAGCACTCGACCATCTGTGCCAAATCCCGGCGAGACTGCCAGAGCCCCTTCATCCGGGCCGCCTGCTCCTCGTAGGGATCGCTGCCGCGCTCCCAGCGCCCCTCCTCGACGCCGCGTTCGGCGTCGCCGTAGGGGTGGTCGTACGGCTCGTCTCGGACGGCCCCGATACGGAGCCCGTAGAACCGGATGCCGTGGGCCTCCGCAGCGAGGCGGCCGAGGTCCTCGCCGTAGCTCTTGGTGAGGCCGTATCGCGAGTCGGGGCGGTGTGGCTCGTCGTGACCGGCGCTGATTCCCTTGTCGTGATAGACGTCCGGCGCGTTCCGGGCCTCGACCATCCCGACGGCGTGGTTCGAGGAGGCGAAGACGATGCTGTCGAGGCCGGCGTCGACGGCAGCATCGTAGACGTTGTGGATGCCTTCGAGGTTGTCGGCCTGTGGTGTCGACCACGAGATTTCGCGGGAGTCCGGCCCGCCAGTTCCGGGTGTGAGTGCGAGGTGGACTACGGCGTCCTGTCCGTCGAAGTGTTGGCGTATCTCGTCGTACTCCCGGACGTCGGCGACGACCGTCTCGTGTGGGCGGTCAGCATCTGCGACGTCGAGGAGAGTGAACGAGAACCGGTCGTCGTCGCCGAGGTGGTCGGTGATCGCCGTCCCCACAGTACCGTGGGCACCGGTAACGAGAATGTCCATACCGGCGTAGCGGCCGGCGGCGGGTTAGTCCTTCCCCCGTTACTCCAGTGGCAACGCGTCGATGTCGATCTCGAAGTGAAGCGTCCCGTCGATCACTTCACGGTTGACCGGGACACGTTTGCCGACGAGTTCGTCGACCTGGTCGGGTGCCAGCCCGTAGGCGTCCAGAAAGCGCTTCAGATCGCAGTTCGCGCCCCAGACGGGCGGCCGTTTGAACCGCTGTTCGAGCGTCGCCCCGCCGGGCAGTTGCATGGTGAGGACGACCTCGTGGCCCTCCTCGGTGACGTCGGTGATCTCCACCGTGTCGAGGTTCCCGTTCGTCCGGACCCGCGCGAGCGCGTCGGCGGTGTTGTCGATGTCGCCTGTCATACCCGACTCTGGCGATGCCGGAGGTGAAAACCTTTCACATGACGGCAGGGACCCGCCGAGACGGATAGCGAGAACTCGATGTGGCGTGACAAACCTCTCCAGAGGAGCTAACTCGGGCACTCCGCCAATAGAACGCGTAGCTGAATTCGCACATCGCATGCTTCAGTTAACGTGGTGGACCCAGAAACCGCTCGCGCCAGCCCCGCCGGACCCGCACCGCGAGGCCATCAGAGCAAGATGTGTCCTGGGTCTCGAACACGTCCCCGCGACACCGGCGTCCACCGCAGACCACCGAAAATGGTAACATACGGCAAGATGTGTAGTAGGCTAATGCCACTTCTGATCGACATCCGGAAGCTCTCGCTGATCACCGAACTGATCAAGGAGGGCGCCGAACAGGTCGCTTCGTCGCTGGGGACACTCGCCGGGGTCGACGCCGTCGTCGAGATCAAGAGCCTCTCGTTCGTCCAGCCCGAGGACATCGTCGCCGAACTGGGGACTGGCGAGATCTACAGCGCCCGGGTCCGGTTGACCGAACCACCGTACGGCGTGTTCCTGATGTCGTTCTCCACCGAGACAGCGGCGGAGATCGCCGGCCTGATGACCGGGACCGAGGTCGACGGGGAGTTCACCCAGCTCCAGCGATCGGCGATCCAGGAGATGTGCAACATCCTGACCTCGGGGTTCATCGACGGCACAGCGAACACGCTGGAGACGACTATCGACATCGGGACGCCGACGGTCGAACAGGACGAGGCCAGCGTCATCGCGGAGGACGCGCTCTCACACGTCCGCCGGGACTCGCTGACCATCGTCCTGGACTCGCTGGTCGACATCAAAGAGACCGACGTCGCCTTCTCGCTGCACATCTTCCTCGTCCCGGACCCGGGCTCGTTCGTCCATCTGATCGACCAGCTCGACCGGGACGTCGAGAGTGGTGGGGTCGTCGGTGCCGACAGGGCCGACGTGGAGGAACTGGACATGTCCGCCGAGGTCGACGTGTTCACCGAGGACGGCTGACCGGTCGGAACGGGCTGGAAAGCAAGACGTTGAAGGCGGTCCCGGCCAACCACCGGGCATGAGCACTGTCGATGCCGCCATCTTCGGGGCCCACCTCGTCTTCGCGGGCCTCTGGTCGGGGAGCGTGTTGTTCACAGCCTACGCCGTCTTGCCGGTCGCGATGAACGGGGACGCACGGGCGGGCGCACTCTCGACGCTGACGAGCAAACTCCAGACCGTCTCCCGTGCCAGTGCACTGTTCTTGCTGCTGACCGGCGGCCACATGGCAGCGGCGCGGTACACCACGGAGTCACTGACCGGGACCGGACGTGGCCACCTCGTCCTGACGATGGTCGCGCTGTGGTTCCTGCTGGCCGGCCTCGTCGAAGTCGGGACCGCGAAGCTCTCCAGCGGGTTCGACCAGCAGAAGGTCCGTTCGCCGGCCCACGAGGCACGCCCGTTCATCCTCGGGGCCGCCGTCGTCGCCGTCCTGTTGCTCGTCAACGCTGGCGCCATCCTCGGGCTGTACTACTAGAGCCGTTCGTCGACGTGGTCGGCACATTTCAGCGCCAGCGCGGCGATGGTCAGCGTCGGGTTCAGTGAGCCGGCGGTGACGAACACCGACGACGACGCGATCGAGAGGTTCTCGACGTCGTGGGTCCGCAGTGTCGGTGAAACGACGCTCGCCTCGGGGTCGGTCCCCATCCGGGTCGTCCCCATGTGGTGGTATGCGGGGCCGGTCGATTCGGGGCCGACGGTGCTGCCGATGTCGGCCCCCAGTTCGGAGAGGATCGCCCGCTGGAGTTCGTTCGCGCGTTCGAGCGACGCCTCGACACGGTCGCCCAGCGACCACACGACGTTGGGGACCGGGTTGCCGTGGTCGTCCGTTCGGGTCGTATCGAGCGTGACACGGTTCTCCTTGCGCGGGGGCTGACCGACCAGGCCACCCAGTGCGATGTGGGTCCCGTAGGCCGCTCTGAGGTCGTCCAGAAGTTCGTCGCCCCACGTCTGGCTATCCAGCGCGAGTTCTACGGGCGAGGGACCCGCGTAGTTGAGGAACTCCAGTTTGATCGGCGAGAGCGTCTCGTCGGTGGCCGGCACCACCGTCTCGCCGGTGTCGACGCGCTCGACCGATTGCGCGGGGTCGTCGTAGAACTGGTGGCACTCGCTCGTGATGAACCCGACGTGGTTCTGGCGGGTCTCCCGGTCGAGGATCCCGTCCGCGCCGGCGAAGAGGTGCTCCATGAAGTAGTGCCCGACCAGTCCCGAGGAATTAGCCAGCCCGCCAAGGTGGTCAGACGAGGCCGAGAGCAACAGGAGACGGGGGATCTCGACGCCCCCCGCGGCGAGGACGAACTCGCGGGCTTGCTGGCGGTGTTCGGTCCCGTCGGGCGCCGCGTAGACGGCCGCGGTGACCCGCCCCTCGCCGTCGGTCTCCAGTCGCTGGACGGGCACGCGGTCGAGCACTCGGGCGCCCTGTGTCTCGGCGTCGCGGATGTGGACGCTGGCGTCGTACTTCGCGCCGGAGGGACAGACCGGTTGGCAGGTCCCGTAGCCGACACACTGGCTCCGCTCGTCGTACGTCTCGGAGTTGCGAGCGTTGGGGACCGAGTGCATGTCGATGCCCAGCGACTCGCAGGCTTCGGCGAACAGCGAGTCACTGTACGACGGCGGGAACCCCGGCATCGGATACGGCGACTCCCTGGGTGGGGCGAACGGATTGTCGGCGTCACCGGCGACACCCATCGCCCGCTCGGCGTCGGCGTAGTAGGGCCGGAGGTCGTCGTAGCTGATCGGCCAGGCGGGATCGTCGTTGTCGTGACCCCCGTCGAAATCCGTCGGGTGGAGCCGCATCACCATCCCCTGCCAGTGGAGTGTCGACCCGCCGATCCCCTTCACTCTGGAGATGTTCAGCGGATAGTGACGCTCGCCGTCGGAACTGTACGCGTCGCGTGGCCCACCCATCTCCCAGACGTCCCGGTCGTCTCCCGGCCGGATGGCTCGCTCCATCCGTTCGGTGCGCGTCTCGAAATCGAACCGTGGGCCGGCCTCCAGGACGACGACGTCGTAGCCGTCGCTCGCGAGTCGACTGGCGACGAGTGCGCCCGCCGGGCCGGCACCGACGACACAGACGTCCGCTCGCACGGACGGCTCGCGGTCCATCTCGGCGGGGATTAGGCAACCCTAAACTTAGGCATTGCTATCGTCGTGCGGAATAGTGTAATCTGCCTGTCGTATCGTCGATGCACAATCGGACGAGCAACGAGACAGAGCGACGACAGTCCGGCTCAGGGGATCTTTACGGAGTGTTTCAGCGTTCCGATACCTTCGATCTCGATCTCGACGTCGTCACCGTCCGAGAGCGGCCCGACGCCCTCCGGAGTCCCCGTGGCGATGACGTCCCCCGGTTCCAGCGTCATGTATTCGGTGATCTCCGCGATGAGTTCCGGGATCGAGAAGATGAGATGGTCCCGCGAGGACGACTGACGGGTCTCGCCGTTGACACGGCACTCGATGGTGGCGTCGTCGGGGACGTGTTCGGGCGTCGCGACCAGAGGGCCGATGGGGCAGGCGTTGTCGAAGGCCTTGCCCCGGACCCAGTTTTGCTCTTTCTCCTGGTCGTCACGGTTCGAGATGTCGTTTACGCAGGTGTAGCCCGCGATAACGTCCATCGCGCCCGATTCGGAGACGTTCTTGCACTGCTCGCCGATGACGACCCCGAGTTCGGCCTCGTGGTCGATCCGCTCTTTCCCCGAGGGGAGCGTGAGGGTGTTACCGTGCGAGGCGATGGAGTTGGGTGCTTTCAGGAACAGCATCGGTCGGTCCGGCAGGTCCTGTTGCATCTCCTCGGCGTGGTCGGCGTAGTTCCGGCCGATACAGACCACCTTCGTCGGTTCACAGGGCGGGAGGATGTCGACCTCGTCGGGGTCGTAGGTCTCGTCCCCGAAGGCGATACGGCCGTACGGGCCGGCGGCGGCGGTGACGACAGGCTCACCGTCCTGGACGGTCCACCGACCGCCACGGACGTTCCCCGCGGAGTCACGGAATCGAACGCGCTTCATGGCTCTCACCTCGCCCGGACCACGGATAAGCGTTTAGGAGCGAGCACGGGAGAGACGACCCACCGCCGTCCCTTGATTTCGACGGTCGTCTACGGCCCTATCGTCAGGTGGGGAATCGGCCTGCTGTCGACCCTCGCCGATGGGTGACCGAACGCCTTTTGAGACGGGGCGGGCTACGCCCGTTCGATGAACGTTCTCGTCGTCGGTGCGGGCGCGATGGGGCGGTGGGTCGCCGGTGTCCTCCGGGACCACGCCGACGCCAGCCTCGCCTTCACCGACACGGACCGGAGTGCCGCCGAGGCCGCCGCCGGGGCCGTCGGTGGCCGGGCGGTCGATACCGACACCGACGAGCGATTCGACGTGATCTGTCTGGCCGTGCCGATGCCCGTCGCAAGGGCCGCTATCGAGGAGTATGGGCCGCTTTCGACCGGCGCCGTCGTCGACGTCACCGGGAGCATGGCCGAACCACTCGCCGCGATGCGGGCGGCCGCTCCGGACGTCGAACGGATGAGCCTCCACCCGCTGTTCGCGCCGGCCAACGCGCCCGGGAACGTCGCTGTCGTCACCGACGCCGGCGGGCCGACGGTCGATCGGGTCTGGACGGCGATCGACGCGGCCGGGAACACGCTCTTCCAGACGACCGCCGAGGACCACGACCGGGCGATGGAGACGGTCCAGGCCGCCGCTCACACCGCCGTGCTGGCGTTCGCGCTGGCGGCCGACGACGTCCACGAGATGTTCCACACGCCGATCTCGGCGGGACTGACCGACCTCGTCGAGAGCGTCACCGGCGGCGACCCGCACGTCTACGCCGACATCCAGCGGGCCTTCGACGGGGCCGACGACGTGGCCGACGCCGCGCGCCGACTGGCCGACGCCGACCCCGAAGAGTTCGCCGCGATCTACGAGGAGCTATGAACGCCGACACACGCAGGCAGATCCGCGAGAACGCCCAGTACCTCCGGAACGTCCGCCCGCTCGACCCCGAGGAGATCCAGGAGTACGTCGAGGGCCAACCACACCCGGCCGTCGTCAGACAGGTCCTCCGGGAGGAGTCGTTCGATCTGGCAATCGTCGAGCAGTCCGACGGGACCTTCGTCCCGGCCCCGGAGGAACCGCTTTCGGTCCCGTTCCACGGTGTCGAGTCGTTCCCGGCGCCCTACGCCCGGGCCGTCGAGGACCTGCTCGTCGAGGAGTTCGGGCCGAACTGGCACGACGGCGACAGCGGCGACAGACTCCGGGACCGAATCAGCGACGTCAAAGAGCGGTACCTCCACGGGGCCGACGTCGAGTACGACACGCTGACGGCGCTTGGCTACGCCATCTATCACCTCCCGGACTACTACGCGACGGCACAGTATCTGCTTGCCGACCTCGCCAGGGATGGCCTACTGCCGTCACGGCTCCGGGTCCTCGACGTCGGCGCCGGCGTCGGCGGCCCGGCACTCGGCCTGCTGGACCTGCTGCCCGACGACGCCCTGCTGGACTACCACGCCGTCGAGCCCAGTGCTGCCGCCGACGTCCTGGAACACCTCCTCGAATCGCGCCCGCCACACGTCCAGGCGACGGTCCACCGGGAGCGAGCGGAGAACTTCGACCCCGACGAGTCGGTCGACCTGATCCTGTTCGGGAACGTCCTCAGCGAACTGGACGATCCAGCGGCGACGGTCGAGCGGTACCTGGAGTTCCTGGCCGACGACGGCACGATGCTGGCCATCGCCCCGGCGGACCGCAACACTGCCACGGACCTCCGGACTGTCGAGCGGGCGGTCGCCGACGACGGCCCCGCGACCGTGTACGCCCCGACGGTCCGCCTCTGGCCACACCAGCGCCCCACCGGGGAGTGCTGGTCGTTCGACCGCAAGCCCGACATCGAGGTCCCCGAGATCCAGCGCCGTCTGGACGACACCGGCGGCGGGACCGGCGAGTTCGTCAACGTCGACGTCCAGTACGCCTACAGCGTCCTCCGCCTGGACGGCCGCCGGGCCATCGAGTTGACGCCCGACCGGGGCGTCCACGCGCCGATGGCCGACGCGGAACAGTACGTCACCGACCGGGTGAACCTGCTCGCGATCAAACTGAGCCACGACCTCTCGGATGGCGAGGGCAATCCGCTGTTCCTGCTGGGCGACGGCAGCGAGGCGACCGACCACTTCGCGGTCAGGACCGATCCCACGATGCTCAACGTCGACCTCGTCGAGGCCGACTACGGCGACCTGCTCTCGATACAGAACGCGCTCGTCCTCTGGAACGACGACGAAGCGGCCTACAACGTCGTCGTCGACGGCGAAGCGGTCGTGGACCGGGCCCGATAGGGCGGAGCGGTGGGCTTTTCTCGCGGACGGCCGGACAGGCGGTATGGACGACCCGGCCATCCTGTTGACGAACGACGACGGTATCGACAGCGTCGGCCTGACGACGCTGTACGAGGGGCTCTCGACGGTCGGTGACGTCACCGTCGTGGCGCCGGCCGAGGACCAGAGCGCGGTCGGCCGCGCCATCTCTCACGAGGTCGAGGTCCGCGAGCACGACCTCGGCTACGAAGTCGAGGGGACGCCCACGGACTGTGTCGTGGCTGGACTGGAGGCACTGGTGCCCGAAACGGACCTCGTCGTCGCCGGGTGCAACCGCGGCGCCAACCTGGGATCGTACGTCCTGGGCCGCTCCGGGACGGTCAGCGCCGCCGTCGAGGCCACGTTCTTCGATGTCCCGGCGATAGCCGTCTCGATGTACATCCCGGTCCGCGAGGATGCCGCCTTCTCCGATATCGAGGCCAACGGTGACAGCTACGGCGAGGCTGTCCGGGCGACGACCTACCTCGCCGACCACGCGCTGGGTGCCGGCGTCTTCGAGCAGTGTGACTACCTGAACGTCAACGCCCCCGTCGCCGAGTGGGGGCCGGCCGATATCGAGATCACACGCCCCTCGCACCTCTACGAGATGGACGCCGTCCACGAGGGTGGCGCCGTGACGCTCCACGACCGTATCTGGGAGCACATGGCCGAGGGCGACATCCCCGACCCCGAGGGAACGGACCGCCGAGCGGTCGTCGACGGAAAGGTCAGTGTCTCGCCGCTGACCGCCCCACACACGACCGAACACCACGAGGCGCTTGATGCACTGGCCGAGACGTACGACCCGAGCTCCTGACTCGCCGACACGTTCAATATTCTCCCCCGCACCAGACGTAGTACGATGGCCACTGTCAGCGAATCCCGTCCGATACGGTTCAGACAGCTGGCCGGGATGGCGCTGGCGGTGGCGCTCATCGGCCTCCTGCTGTTCGGCCTCGATACCGCCGCGATCGTCGAGAGCTTCGCCGACGCCGATCTGACGTTCGTGGCCATCTCCCTGGTCGCCTCGCTGGCCGCACAACTCTGCTGGAGCCTGACGACCGCGACGCTCCTGACGGGGACGAACGGCGCGTTGCCACGCCACCGCATCCAGCTGGGCTACCTCTCGGGAACCTTCGGCAAACAGATCCTCCCGCTGGGGAACGTCGGTGGCACGGCGATCCTGGCCTACGTCATCTCCGAGGACCTCGATCAGCGGTTCAGGGACATCTTCGCGGCTGTCGCAGCCAGTGAGTTGCTCATCTTCGCTGGCTCGCTCGGAGTGGCCGCGCTGGGACTGGCCGGTCTGGTCGTCCGACCTCGGCCAGGGTTCGACGGTCCGGTGCTCCTGGCTGTTTCGGTCGCCCTACTGGCCGTCATCGTCGTCGGCGCCGCGCTCGTTGCCTACCGACGTACCGCGTTCGGGACCCTGATCGTCCGGGTCGCAGCCGGTGTCTATCGGCTCCTGGCGCCCGTATCGAAGCGCGTCGCACGACAGGTCGAGCCGGCACGGATACAGAACGGGGTCGACTCGTTCCTCGCGGGATTCGAGGACGCGACTGACGACACCAGACGGCTCGCGCTCGCCGCGCTGTTCGGGGTGGCTGGATGGCTCGCGTTCGGTCTGGCGCTGTACTACGGCCTCGCGTCGGTCGGAATCGGACTCCCGCTCGGACTGGCACTGTTTCTCGCGCCGGCGAGCGGCCTCGCGACGCTGCTGCCCACGCCCGGCGGTCTCGGCAGTTCGGAAGTCGGGCTCACGGCCGTGTTCACGGTAGTGACGGCCGCCTCCGCGGAGCAGGCGGCTGCCGGGGTGCTCCTCTACCGGCTGGCGACCTACTGGCTGGTCCTGGCAGTCGGTGGGCTGGCGACCGCGTACCTCTCGGCGTCGGTGTGGCGCGCACTGGAGTGACGCCGGCGCGGGCCGATGAGCAGGGTTATATCGACGGACACGAACGCCGACACACACTCGATGCGCTTCAGGAACGCACTGCTGTTCGTCGCGCTGGCCGTCGTCTGGGGGAGCGCCTTCACCGCGATCAAGGCCGGTCTCGACTACTTCCCACCGGTCCTGTTTGCCGCGCTCAGGTACGACGTCGCCGGCGTGTTGATGCTGGGATACGCCGCCTACGCGACCGACCGGTGGCTCCCACGGAGTCGGGCCGAGTGGCTACTCGTCGGTGTCGGCGGCCTGTTCTTGATCGCTGCCTACCACGCGTTCCTGTTCGTCGGTGAACTCGGGGTCAAGAGCGCCGTCGCCGCCATCGTCGTCAGTCTCTCGCCGATCCTCACCACGGCCTTCGCCCGTCTTTTTCTGCCCGAGGAACGACTCACGGCGCTCGGTGTGGTGGGACTGCTCGTCGGGTTCGTCGGTGTCGTAGCACTGAGCGACCCCGATCCGGGCGACCTGCTCACCGCACGGAACGTCTCGCTGTTTCTGGTTTTCCTGGCCGCCGCCTCGTTCGCCCTCGGGAGTGTCCTCACCCGGCGCATCGACGCGTCACTCCCCATCGAGACGATGGAAGCCTGGTCGATGCTGCTCGGAGCCGTAGTCATGCATGGCGCGAGCCTCGCGATTGGGGAGGCACCGGGCGAGATCCGCTGGACTGCGGCGGGCGTCCTCGCGCTGGGCTATCTGATCGTCGTCGCCAGCGCGCTGGGCTTCCTGATCTACTTCGACCTGCTGGAACGACTGGGACCGATCGAGATCAATCTGGTGTCCTACGCCGCGCCCGTCGTCGCCGCCGTCACGGGCCTGTTCTTCCTCTCGGAGCAGTTGACCGAGGAAACGGTGGTCGGGTTCGGCCTCATCCTCGTCGGATTCGTGCTCCTCAAGCGGGACGCCATCCGCGAGGAGTTCGTCGGCACCCGGACCACGACTGACCGAGACCACTGACGGTCAGAACAGCCCGACGACGAACCCGAGTCCCATGACGATCAGGACGGCAGCCGAGAACGCGGGGAGATACGGCGTGAACCGCTCGACCTCGCTCTCGTAGTGTTCGTAGCCCGCTAGCAGGAGCGCCGTCAGCCCGACGATGCCGACGACGACGGTCAGGGCGTAGGCGCTCATCAGTTCCAGACAGTAGTTCGAGCCGGCACAGAGCGCGATGATCTCGAACTCCTCCTCGTGGGCGAACCCCAGGAGGAACGCGGCCCAGGCGATGCTCAACAGTCCGCGGTCGGCGGCCTCCGACAGCGATCCGTGATCGTGGCTGTGGCCGCCGACGAAGGGGAGGAACCCCACAAAGCGAGCCAGGACGCCGGTATCGTGGTCGTGGTCAGCGTGTCCGTGATCGCGGTCGTGCGTGTCGTGCGCGTGATCGTGGTCGTGACCGCCATCGTGGTTGTGACCATGCCCGTGGCTGTGATCGTCGTGCCCGTGGTCGTGTGTGTGATCTCTCTCGTGACCGGTGTCGTCGGACCCGTCTGTCATCTCGACCCCGTGGCTATGTCCCGAGACGTACTCACGGACGCCGAGCGCCACGAGGAGGACACCCGCGACGATGCTCACCGGGCCGCCGACCTGAAAGCCGCCGACGGTCAGCGGTTCGTTGACCTGCGTGAGCGAGAAGTACGACTTCGCGTAGAAGAACACGGCGACCATCGCGATGCTGCTGACCAGATGGCCGACACCGAGGATCGTACTCGCTGCGATACCAGAGGCCCACTTGTTCGACTGGTCCAGGGCGTAGGAGGCTGCCACCGGCCACCCGTGGCCCGGTTCCATCCCGTGGACCGCGCCCAGCGCGATGGCACCGACGAGCAACCCGAACAGTTCGCGCTCGATCATCTCGACCGAAACTTGCTGTGCGGGCCGTTTAAGGGTAGTTAATACCGGCTTCGGGGTATCGTCATACGCGGGCAGTCGTCCCATGGTGTTCTTGTACGCCGGCGTCCGACTCGACGACCATGCGAACGAGCTTCAACATCCCCGACGAGGTGCTCGACGAGTTCGACAGGGTGTGGGAGGAGCAGGGACTGGACAACCGGTCGCGGGCGGTCCGCGAGGCGATGCGGGAGTACATCGAGGCCCACTCCCGGTTCGAGGCGCAGTCCGGCGACGTGGTGGCGCTCCTCGGCTTCGATTACCGCCACCACGACGTCATCGAGGCACTCCACACCGTCCAACACGACTATCAGGACGTCATCCTGAACACCAGCCACACGCATCAGGGGGAGTGGTGTCTGGAGTCGCTGTTCTGTCGCGGGCCGGCCCAGCGGGTGCGGGCACTGACGAACCGCCTCCGTGACTTCGACGGGGTCCACCGCGTGAAGGTGATGATGATCCGGGACGGCGAGTAGGTTACTCGGTGTCTACCTCTCTGACGACCGTCGCCGGGTTCCCTTGAACGACGACCCCCGGTGGGACGTCCTCCGTCACGACCGCGCCGGACGCGACGACGCTCTCGTCGCCGACCGTCACCCCCGGATTGAGGACTGCCTGGCCGCCGATCCAGACGTCGTCGCCGACCGTCACCGGCTTGCCGTACTCCACACCGCGGCGGCGCTCGCGCGGGTCGAGCGAATGTGTCGCGGTGTAGACGTGGACGCTGGGGCCGAGCAGGCACCGGTCGCCGAACTCGATCCGGCAGACGTCCAGGAACACACAGTCGAAGTTCGCGAAGAAGTCCGCGCCGACGTGGACGTTGTAGCCGTAGTCACAGCGGAACGTCGGTTCGACAGTCGGGTCCTCGCCGGTCGACCCGAACAGTTCGGCGAGCAACTGCTGCCGGCGGTCCTCGTCGGTGGGGTCACTCTGGTTGTACTCGTGTGTCAACTCGCGGGCTCGCTCGCGGTCGGCGACCAGTTCCGGGTCCGTGGGGTCGTACCGATCGCCCGCGAGCATCTTCTCTTTCTCGGAGGGCATAGATCCGGGTTATATCGACAGCCGGGTCAAGCTACCGGACGCTGTCCGACAGCTACTGTCCGCGGTCGAGAGTGGACCGCTTATATCCGTCCTGCCGCTAGCCGTGCCAGATGGCCGAGATACGAGTCGCTACGGACGCAGACGCTGCTGCCTGCCGTGACATCTACGCACCGTACGTCCGTGACAGTGCGATCACCTTCGAGACGACCGTCCCGAGCGTGCCAGCGTTCGGGGACCGTCTGACCGACACGCTCGAAACCCACCCCTGGCTCGTCTGTGAACACGACGGGTCGATCCACGGCTACGCGTACGCGAGCGCCCACCGCAACCGGGACGCGTATCAGTGGGCTGTCGAATCCTCTGTCTACGTCGCCGAGACGGCCAGGCGGGCCGGGGTCGCCCGCGGACTGTACACGTCGCTCTTCGAACTCCTCCGACGCCAGGGGTACTACACTGTCTACGCCGGAATCACCGTTCCGAACCCGCCCAGTGCGGCCTTCCACGAGTCCGTCGGATTCGAGCCAGTCGGGACCTACGAGAACGTCGGCTACAAACACGGAGCGTGGCACGACGTCGAGTGGTGGGCACACTCGCTGCAGGACCGCTCGGGCGAGCCGACAGCCCCGGTTCCGTTCGACAGCCTCGATGCGTCGGCCGTAGAATCCGACCTCGGTGCTGGCGAGGGCGACGTCACACTGTAACCGGGACACCAACTGATATATCGACGGCCACAGTTGGGGGTGTGTATGAACGATGTCTTCGCGGATTTGCTGGCCCACAACGCAGCACACGCCGACGCGTTCCAGTCGCGATTCGACGACGTTCAGGACGCCCAACATCCGGATGCTGTCACGGTCTGCTGTTCGGACTCGCGGGTCCTACAGGACCATCTCTTCGGGAACGAGACTCCCGGTCATCTGTTCACGTGTGGCAACATCGGGAACCGCGTCATCCAGCAGACGGCGTCGGGTGAGGCAGTCTCCGGTGACGTCCTCTATCCGCTCGCTCACACCGGGACCGAGACCGCCGTCGTTATCGGTCACACCGGTTGTGGTGCCGTCACCGCAACCTACGACGACCTGACCGAGGGCCTCTCGGACGCGCCGGGTATCGAACACTGTATCGGTCTGCTCAAGCCCCATCTGGAAGGTGGCGTCGAGGCACTGCCGGACGATATCGACCGTCCAGGTGCGATCAACCGCCTCGTCGAGTACAACGTCGACCGACAGGTCGAGCACCTGATCGAGAGCGACGACGTCGACGACGACGTCGACGTCTTCGGCGTCGTCTACGACTTCCAGGACGTCTACGGCGGCAAGCGCGGCGAGGTCCACGTGGTCAACGTCGGCGGCGAGACCGACGTCGACGCGCTCCGTGAGACGTACCCCGAATTCGAGGACCGCATAAACCGCCTCTGGGAGTACTGATCGGGAAGTCTCGTAGACGTACTTGGCCGCTTCGGCCCGTGTGGGCGAACTGGAACTACTGTGATGACGAGGATAGGTACTGTGTCAAATTTATAAATATACTTATGATTTAGCCGCTCGTTAGTATCCACTCATGAGTTCACGAAGACCTGCCGGTACCTCATCCGACGTGTCACACGGGACCATTAGTCGTCGTCGCTTCCTCGCGGCAGGCAGTCTCGTCGCGGCCGGGTCGCTCGCTGGGTGTTCGAACCGTGTGTCGTCGGCGGTGACGAATACGGGGGCGTCGCCTGCGGCAGTGTTCGCGGGCATGGGATGGAACGACGATGACTCGGGCGTCACGTTCGAGATGGCTCCCGGTGGGCCACACGTGAGTCGGTTGACGCCGACACTGTCGGGTGGATCTGGGATGTTGTCGGGCGAGATCGAGTTGGAGGGGTGGGTGACGTCGTCTGCGGTGATGGCGACGGATTACAACTCCTCGCGGAGCAACAGACCCCGAACACGGTCGTCGGACGGGGATTCCGACGGGGATGGAGTGTCGGATGCTGACGAACAGGACGAGCTTCTGGCGTATCTGGGTGGGAAACCGATCGTCGGTGAGCGGTTCACGGTGTGTCTACCCGAGGCGGAGGTTCCGGGTGGGAACGGAAGTATCGCGGCGGCGGTGACCCCGGAGCGACTTATCGATTACATGACAGGGCAGTCCGGTGGGAGTGGTCGGGTGTATTCGTGGGGGACATCGAAGTCCGGTCCGGGCGACCCGGACGAGTCCGGGGATTGCGACGATGACGATCCAAGCACTCACCCAGGTGCGGTGTGTGGGACTTCACCGCATCTCGTGGCAGACAGTACGGGACCGACGGCGACGGGCGGGAGTCTCGAGATTGTTCGAGGAGAGGATGGGACGGTGGCGGTTGTGAGCCGTCCGGCGGAGGATGGCGATAGTCCTGCGAGGGTATGTGCCGGTATGGCGGACGATGACCCGTGTGGGCCGGGTGTGTGGGCGCGGACGACGCGGTCGACTTCGGGGTCGGGCATCTCTGTCTCTCAGGTGCTGGTGCAGCCACCGGCGTGTCCGCATCCGTTCCCGGCGCTGTTGTACGTCCAGCAATGTCAGCGCGACGAGCAACTCGTCTACACGGGCGGATGGGTCGTCGACGAGGCAGCACTGTACGAGAACTCGACGACGGTACTGTCGATGACGACGGGGACGCAGGTGGTTCCTGTCGAACTCGAAGCTGTCGACGGTGACGCTGACGGGGATGGACTCGGAGATCTGGTGGCGCGGTCGGTGCCGGGTCCGCGTGCTCGGCGAGGGGCGCGGCTCGACTCGGGGACGGTCGATGCGTTGGTTGGGTCGGGGGTGCTTTCGAATGGTGTGGCCGGAGGCATCCGGAAGCGGCCCGGAAAACGGGAGTACGATATCGATCTGAAGCACGTGGCGGTTGACGCGCCGGTGCTTCACTTGATGAGTGCGAGTCGGGCGTCTCAGGACGTGAAGTTCAAGGCGGGTGCGGAGCTGTCGAAGGCGGTGAACTGACTCGGTTACCGGCTCTCGCGCTGTTCGACCTTGTTCAACTCGATCAGGAGTCGGAACGTCGCTTTCACGAGGTTCGCGTCGACGTCGAACCGCTCGGCGTTCTCGCCGGCGCGGTCCATGACGGCCTGTTCCTGTTCCTCGTCGGTCGTCGGCAGGCCCTGCTCCTCTTTGACCTGGGCGATGGTGTCGGCGACGTAGGTCCGCTGTGCGATCTTCTCGACGATCTCGCGGTCGATAGTTCGAATCTCGTCGCGCAGTTCCTCCAGAGACATGTTCTCGGGGTTCGGCTCTGAGCTCATACTGTGTGTGTTCCCTCTGTCTGTGTGGTCGTCAGCAGTGTCTCGCCGGCGCGTTCGTCCCAGTCGGTCTTGACGGCTTCGAGGGCCGCCCGGTCGCCGACTGCGGTGAACGACGGGCCGGTCCCGGATAGCGACGCGCCCTCGACGTGTTGCATCGCCTCGACCAGCGGTTCCGCGTCGTAGCCCAGCGCGGCACAGAACGCCAGTCCGTTGACGGTCATCGCCCGCTGGTAGTCGCCGTCGAGGGCGAGCTCCTCGACCAGCCGAGCCATCGGCGCGATATGCTCACAGCGCTCGACGTCGGCATCGGCCGAGAACGACTGTTCCGGCGGCGACCAGACCAGCACGTCCCACTCGACGGTTTCGCGTGCGAGCAGGTCGTCGTTCTCGTTGTCGGTGACGGTCACGCCGCCCAGCATCGACGCCGACGCGTCGTCGAACGCACCGGTGATGGTCACGCCGACGTCCCGCGCCGCCATCACGCCGAGGCGAGCCATATCGGCCCGTGTCATCCGGTCGGTCGCATCGAGTGCGTCCAGCGTCGCCATCACCGTGGCGTTGGCGGCCGCGCTGGAACTCTTCAGCCCCGAGGCCATCGGGACCTCGCTCTCGGTGTAGACGTGCCCGCCGTCGACGTCGGGACCGCCGTGGGCGTCGAGGACGAACTCGACACAGCGCTCGATCAATCGAGTATCCGCGTCCGGTGCGTCGTCGATCTCACCGGTGACGCCCGATTCGGGCATCAGCTCTACTGTTGCCGTGGTGTACTCGTCGATGGCGAACGCCGACCCACGGCCGGTCGAGAGCGCGTTGAGGACGGTGCCCGCTGCCGGTGCCACTGCCTTGCCTTCCATCGACCGCATCTCCCGGCCGGGGGTACTTACCACCTGTGAAAGCGTCGGTCGGGTCCACAGCGCGTGGCTTTTCCCCCCGCGGGTGGAAGGGCGGGTATGAGCAACCGTTCGGACATCCCGCCGGACACGCTGTCCGTCGAACTCACCGAGGACGGCGTCGTCGTCGAGTACCTCGACGGTCGACGTGTCTACTACTACGGCGTCCCCGAGGCGGTCGAGGGTGGTATCCGGACCGCCCCAGGAAAGGACACGCACGTTCTGGTGACCGACCAGACAGAGACGAGCGGTATCCTCGTCTACGTCAACGACCTGCGAACACACGACGACATCCTGGAGGAGACAGGTGTGGGACGTGTCATCCTCGACGACGGCGAGGAAGACGAACTGTTCCCGGGTGTCACTGTCCGTGACGAGCAGATGCGTGTGGTGGTGGACGTCGACTTCGAGGTCGCGGACGGCCGCGTGTTCGTCTTCGAGGAGGACGAACTGGGCGAGCGTAGCTACGAGATCGTCGCGGAGACGGCGTAGAATCTGTACCGGGACCCAGCGGGGCGGCGTTCGGTTCTGTTACTCGCCGATGTACTGTGCTTCCCAGTCACGCCGGGCGTCGATCTCCCGTCGGCCGCGCCGTGTCAACGTGTAGAAGTTCGTCCGACGGTCACGTTGGCCCTTCTCGACGAGACCCTTGTCGACAAGCGTGTCGAGGTTCGGATAGAGTCGTCCGTGGTGGATCTCCTTCTCGTAGTACTCCTCGAGTTCTTCTTTGATTGCCAGCCCGTGGGGTTCCTCTAGACCGGAGATGACGTAGAGGAGGTCGCGCTGGAAGCCGGTCAGGTCGTGCATTGGTCTGTCCTGTATAGATATTACTGTCTGAATCCTTTAAATATTTCGGAGCAGATTATTCCTCGTTACCTTTCAAATCCAATCACGGACTGAACGGGCCTCTAGGCGACAATTTCGGACCAATTGTGGCCCAGACATTTCGAGTCAAAATTTCATCATACAGCAGAAGGTGACGATGAAGGATTACTTGTCCGTCCGGAACAGGTCGCACGCTTTAGCGACGCAGCAGTCTGCCGCCACCGAACCACTCGACGACAGCCGATCGGTACACTATCCGAGAACCGTATCGTCACGACGAAAGCTGCGCTATCTGGTGTCAGTAAAGCGAAGTAAGTGGAAAGCGGTCGTGAGAAAACACGACCGCTTGCCGCCCTGAATTGGTCCCCGCTGACGCTTCGGCCCTCCAAGCGAAGCGTCACTTAGGCGGAGGAGTGTGAGAAACTTAAATGTACCGGCACCGGGCAGATGGTGTAACATTTCGAATCTATCGTCGGCGGACAAAACGGTTCCGTATCCGCCGCCGATGGCGATCGGGGGCGCTCGTCCCGGCGCGGAACTCACTTGAGGGCAGAGCAGCGAGAGTATCGTATGAAAGTCCGTGGGGAACGAGAATGCCAGGACTGTGGCACCCGATGGTCCTACTACGAGAGCGGGAGTATCGCCTGTCCCGACTGCGGCAGCATCCACAGCGTCGGTGTCGACGATCGGACACGACACACGGACGCGCCAGCGACCCTCGATCTGACCCCGATCCGGAACCGGATCGACGACGTCACGCTCAGTGAACTGGCTGCACAGGCTGCCGACGCGTGTCGCGCGTACACGCGGAAGCGTGGCTTCATCGACGCGGGTGAACTCCGCACACTCGACGAGACGTTCGTCGCGGCCCGAGAACTCCAGTACGTCGCCGACGAGATCGGGCGCGAACTCCGTGTCGACGACGCCGTCGAACTGTACTTCTACGACCTGCTGGGCGGCGCCGACATGGGTGAGCGACCGAGACCCGAAGAGGTCCCAGAATCGCTCCGGAGCGCCTACGGACTGGCGATGGCAGCCACCGTCGCGGACTATCAGCGGGACGTCCGGACGTATCTCGACGAGCATCCGGACGAGCAGGCGCGACAGCTCTCGGGCCGGATCCGTGACCATCGCAAGCGCATCGAAGCGCTGGACGGCGACGTCGACCCGGCGAACGCGAACCGTCTCGTCCGTGCGACCCGCGACCTCGGGACGCTGGCAGCCGACGGGGACGAGAACGCCTACGTCACCGCCGACAACTGGCTCGCTGGTATCGACGACACGACGGCGTAGGTCACCGGAGACGACGGAGCAGTCCCGTGTCCAGCGCGCTGTCCGGAATCGAGGGCTTCCACGCGACGTCGACGATACCTTCGTCGTCGACGCCCGGATCGTCGGTGAGACGCGTCGTCTCCGGCGTCGCGCGGTAGGTCCCGAAGTGGAACCGTGCCTCCCGGTCGTCGTGTGCGACCGTCACCTCGCTGACCGCCAGCAGGTCGTCGACGGTGATCTCGACGCCCGTCTCCTCGTGGACTTCACGGACGAGCGCCTCCTCCCGACTCTCGCCGCGCTCGACACCGCCGCCGGGGAGTTTCCAGGTCGCGTCCTCGTAGCTGTCGCCCTCGCGGACGAACAGGACCCGGTTATCGTCCTCGACGAGGGCACCGACGCCCCAGTCCAGGCCGTTCTCGATCCGCCGGCTGATCGACGCGTAGCTCTCGGCGTCGGTCTCGCGGGTGACACGACGGGTCACCACGTCCCGCTCGGCGAACGTGTCGAGTGTCATCGCTCAGGGGAGGTCGACGTCGACGTCGTGTTGCCGGCTCGCGGCCTTGACCGTGTTGTACAGCAGCATCGCCCGGGTCATCGGGCCGACACCGCCGGGGACCGGCGTGATCGCGCCGGCGACCGCCTTGGCGCTCTCGTAGTCGACGTCGCCGACCAGTTCGTAGCCCTTGTCGGTGTCGGCGTCGACGCGGTTGATGCCGACGTCGATAACCGTCGCCCCATCGGAGAGCATCTCGCCGTCGATCATCTCTGGGACGCCGGCAGCAGCCACGACGATATCCGCCTGGCGGGTCTTCGCGGCCAGGTCGTCGGTCCGGGAGTGACAGACGGTGGTGGTCGCGTTGCCACCCGGCGCTTTCTGGATGAGCAGGTTCGCCATCGGCTTGCCGACGATGTCCGAGCGGCCGACGACGACGGCGTCTTTCCCCTCCGTGTCGACGCCGGCGGATTCGATGAGTTTCTGGATCCCGTGGGGGGTGCAGGGCTTGTAGCGGGCGTCGCCGGCCACGAGTCGGCCGACGTTCTCCGGGTGGAAGCCGTCGACGTCCTTCTCGGGGTCGATGGCCCGCAGGACGGTCCGGTCGTCGACGTGGTCCGGAACGGGCATCTGGACGAGGATGCCGTTGACGTTCCCGTCGGCGTTGAGGTCGTCGATGGTGTCGTACAGTTCGGCGGCGTCGGCCTCGGGGTCGATCTCGATGTCGATGGCCTCGATGCCGACCTCCGCGCAGTCGTCCTGTTTCATCGAGACGTAGGTCTCGCTCGCTGGGTCGTCGCTCATCAGCACCGTCGCCAGCGAGGGTTGGACGCCCGCGTCGGCGAGCTGGTCGATAGCCGTCGCGAGGTCGTCCCGTACCGACTGGGCGACCGCGTTCCCGTCGATTATCTCAGTCATCACGTGGAGAGGGACCCTCGGGAGGCAAAAACGTCACTATGCCACTGTCGGCACTGTCGACACAGTACGAATCCGCAGGGAAGAACGGAGTGGACCGCGGCCTACTTCTCGACGATGACGCCGCCAGCACCGACCGCGACGTCTGTCTTGCCGGTGACGACCGCCTTCAGGTTCTGGCCGGTCGGCGTCGACTGGGCCGTCCAGCCGTCGCTCCCGCGACCGTAGACCTTCCCACCGCCGCCGACGGCGAGGCCGCTGTCGCCGGACACCTCGATGTCACGCAGCGCTGCGTCGCCGGTATCGGTCGGCGTCCACTCGGTGCCGTTCCAGTGGTGGATCATCCCGCCGCCGCCAGCGATCCAGACGTCGTCTGCACCGTCGCTGTCGACCGCGTAGAAGTTCGCGTTCGCGTCCGCGAGGCCGACCTTGTCGTAGGTCCCGCCGTCGTCGGTCGCGAACACCGACTTGTTCCCGTCGACGATGTGCCCCGAGCGGACGTCGTAGAAGTCCGCCGCGTTGATCGCGGAGCCGCTGCCGGGCGTGGTGTCGTCCCACGTCCCGGTCGCGCCGTCGTCGAAACTGTAGTAGAGCTTCCCGGAGTCGCCGGCGACGTAGGCGTTGGCCGAGCCCATCACGCCGGTCACCGAGACGTCGTTGAAGTTGTTCGTGACGTCGTTGGGTGCCGAGTGATCGTCGACGGCGTACGAGGAGACGTCCATCTCGCCGATGGCGCCGCTGGAGCCGACGAACCAGAGTCGACCGCCCGCGGACGTCACGTCGGAGCCGTAGAGACTGTTGCCGTTGCCGGTCGGACCGCCGTCGAGGACTTTCTCCCAGCCGGTTTCGGTCCGATGGAGGACGATGCCGCCAGCACCCACGGCGAACAGCCCGTTGGACGTCTGTTCGACGTCGTAGAGGGTGTTCCCTGTCGGCGACTCGGCGACGGACCACGTCTCGGCCGTCTGGCCGGACGCCGTCGTCCCGAGCGCCGCGAGTGTGATCGTACCGCCGATACCTTTCACGAAGGACCGTCGTGTCGTCGAAGAGTCACTCATGTGAGCAACCACGTTGGTGGACAGGAGGTGATGAGTAAGTAGCAGGACACAACGTGTAAGGGATGGGGAAGGTTCCCGTGTGAGCCTGGAACGTGCTACGGGCAGGCGTCTGTGGAGATAGAGCGACGCTCGCTGGCCTGCTGGACGGGATTTATATCACCGCCGGGAATTCCCACCACCATCGCCTGACCGCCATAGCCGTGGGTCTGGTCGTGGCCCCGGACGACGACACAGGAAACGTCCGCAGGGACGGTGACCGTCTCCGACCGGGTGAACGGGGCCGTCGAGTGCGCGTGTAGCAGTTTCCGCCGGCCCAGTTGCTCGCCGTCGAGTGTCTCGACCTGCCACCAGTTCGCGTAGCCGTCCTCGCCGTCGTCATCGTGATACAGCGTCACGTCGAACCGGTACTGTCTGTCGTCGACGGACTCGACGGCAACCCCGATGACGTTCGCTTCGCGCAGATCCAGATCGGGAGTGGGTGTCCCCGTATCCGAGCCGCCATCGCTCGCGACAGGGCTGTCGGAGCGTGTGTCCGTCTCGTCCATTGTCGGTGTCGCCGCCTCTGTTGTCGCGCTGTCCGTATCCCCGCCCTCGTCGTCGCTGCCAGCCGGCCCGCCACACCCGGCCAGCGCCGTCAGGCCACCGCCGAGGACGCCCAGCAGGCGCCGTCGCATCGGCTGTTCCATACGGGCGATGGCACCGCTCGGGACAAAAGCGTCGGGTCAGTGTGCGTCGGTGACGCCATCGAGGAAGGCGCGTAGCTGTCTGTTCACCGCCGTCGGTCGTTCGAGGTTCGCGGTGTGGCCGGCACCGTCGATGGACTCGAACCGGCCGGCCGGCAATTTCTCGGCAGTCTCACGGCCGAGTGCCGGCGGGATGGCCGTGTCCTCGGTGCCGTGGAGAACGAGCGCGGGACAATCCACCGTCGAGAGCTGGTCGACGGTCCCCGGACGGTCCAGCCAAGAGTGGACCTCGTTGTAGACGGCGTCGCCACGGTAGGTCTGCCAGCGGTCGACCCAGTCCTCGACGAGGGCGGGCCGCTCTTCCCGCGTCGTCTCGCCGAACAGCGTCTCGGCGATACCTTCAGCAAGGGATGCTGGCACTGTCGACTGGCCCGCGAGTGGCTCGACCAGCGCCGCGTACTGCTCCTGCTGGGTCGAGGAATGCGGGACAGCAGTACTATCCAGCAAGACGAGTCCCGCCACCCGGTCGGGTGCGGCCAGCGCTACCCGGAGCGCCACGAAGCCGCCCATCGACATCCCGACGAGGACCGGCGCGGACATCCCCAGCCCGTCCATCGCTGCCAGGCAGTCGGTGGCGAGGTCGGCCAGCCCGTATCCCTCGACGGCGTGTTCGGTCCGTGCCCGGAGGTCGTAGGCGGCGACGCGGTAGTCGTCCGCGAGCGCCTGCCGCTGGGGGTCGAACATCGTCCGGTCCATCAGGGTACCGTGGAGACAGAGCACGGGCGGCCCGTTCCCGGCGACACTCGCCAGTGCGTCGATCCGTTCGCGGTACATCGCGGTGGCAGCCCCGCCACTCATCAGCAATCAGTACGGTGCGGGCGACAAAAACCGTCGGGGACCGCCGTCGGTCAGTCGTACAGCGTGTACTCGTCGGTCAGGTCGTCGACGCGGTCGGCGACCTCGGCGATGACGTCCTCGTCGTGTGGTGCATCGACGACCTCGTAGATGAGGTCGGCGACCTCTCGACAGGCGTCCTCGTCGAAGCCGCGCGTGGTCAGGGCCGGCGTGCCGGCGCGGATACCCGAGGGGTTGAACGCCGAGCGGGTCTCGCCGGGAACGGTGTTGGCGTTGAGGACGATGCCGGCCTCCTCTAGCGCCTCTTCGACTTCCTTGCCGGTCGTGTCGGGGTGGGACGGCCGGAGGTCGATGAGGACGAGATGGTTGTCCGTACCGCCCGAGACCAGTTCCAGGCCGTGTTCCTGAAGCTGGTCGCCCAGCGCCTTCGCGTTCTGGACGGTCTGATCCGCGTACGTCTCGAACTCGGGATTCAGCGCTTCGCCGAAGCCGACGGCCTTGCCGGCGACGTTGTGCATCAGTGGGCCGCCCTGTGAACCGGGGAACACCGCCGAGTCGATGTCGTCGGCGTACTCCTCGTCACACATGATGATGCCACCACGGCCGGCACGGATGGTCTTGTGCGTCGAGCCCGTGACGAAGTCCGCGATGCCGACCGGCGACTGGTGGGCTCCAGCGGCGACCAGGCCAGTGATGTGGGCGATATCGGCGAGGTGGTAGGCGTCGACAGCGTCGGCTGCCTCCTGGATACGCTCGAACTCGACCTCGCGCGGGTACGCGGAGTAGCCCGAGACGATGATGTCGGGTTCGAACTCCTCGGCCGTCTCCTGGAGTTCGTCGTAGTCGATGTAGCCGGTTTCCTCGTCGACTTCGTACTGTTCGACCTCGTAGACCTGGCCGGCGAAGTTGGCCGGGTGACCGTGACTGAGATGGCCGCCGTGGGTCAGGTCCAGCGAGAGGATCTTGTCGCCGGGGTCCAGCACCGCGAGATAGACACCCATGTTGGCCTGCGATCCGGAGTGGGGCTGGACGTTGACGTGGGCTGCGCCCCACAGCTCCTTGGCGCGGTCGATGGCTAGCTCTTCGACGTCGTCGGCGTACTCACAGCCGCCGTAGTACCGCTCGCCGGGGTAGCCCTCGGCGTACTTGTTCGTCAGTTCGGAGCTCTGGGCCTCCATGACCGCCTCAGAGACGTGGTTCTCGCTCGCGATCATCGCCAGCGTGTCGTTCTGGCGGCTCCGTTCGCCCTCCAGCGCGTCTGCTACCGCCGGGTCCGTCTCGCGGACGGTGTCGTAGGTCATATCTGCCCCTCGGAACGGGGCCGACAATAATCTACCCTTTGTCAGATGGCGTGCGACAGCGTGCCAGGAGTGGACTCTCACGACCGGGTCCGGAGGTGTCAATCGCGCGACCAGCACGTATATACCTGATAAGGACACACAATCTGCCATATGGTCACCTGGGGGGTGACAGACTCCGAGACCGACTCGACGACGCTGGAAGCCGGTGCTATGGGCGACGACGCCGCCCCGACAGTCGTACTCTCACAGCTCGATCACTGCTGTGAGACGGTCGAGCGACCCATCCCCCGCCGAACCGACGAGAGTTTTACTGGTGAGGCCACGCGCCTCGTCCTTCCTGGAAACGAAACGACAGTCACCTCGTTGTCGTGTGACGCCCAGTACCACCTGACGACCGCTTCGGAACTGCCGGACGGTGGCTTCCTCGTGACGACGACGATGCGGACGCTCAGTGGTGATACGACCGATCCGCTGACGGGCGGTGCCTGCCGGGTGTTCGTCCGGTTCGAGGGGCCTGCCTCGCTCAGACCGACCGACGACGGAACGGTGCTATCGCTGTGGGAGTGTAAACCGATCACCGTCGGGTTCCGCGAGATCGCACACGCCACCCCCGGTCGGATCACGGTCCCGGAAACGCCACAGGGCATCGCAGCGGGTATCTCCGCGCTGAGTGCTGCCCACCACACGCTCGCTCCGTCTCGGTCCCACCCAGGACTCCGGGATCACCCGCCCCTGGTGACGACCGGCGAGTCGCTGTCGATCCCAGACAACATCGTGAGCAACCGCACCGAGACGGAGATCTCGCTCAGACTGCCCGAAACACTCGACTCGCTGTTCGTCGCGGCGCCGCTCGCGTACTACCTCGGCGCCGACATCACTGTCGAGGACCGATCGACACCGCTGCTCACGACAGCCGACCGGGCCGTGCAGTACGAGTTCAGCGACCTCCCAGCGTTCCAGCAGGAGGTCGCAGCCCTCCTGCGTCGCGTCTTCTACCTCGACTGTCTGGTCAGACGTGTCGATCCGAACCGGACCGGAGCGGCGTTGCTCTCCGATATAGATATCGAGCCCGCTGCGGTCCAGGACCTCGCTCCGGCGGCGCGACTCGAACGGTACCTCGACGCACCCACGGACCGGGTTGTGTCGTCGCTCCCGGACTGGCACCTCTCGACGTACGCAGCGCCGTCGACTGAACGGGTCCGCTGTCTCCCCTTCCTCCTGGACAAACTCAGTCTGATCTACCTCCCGGACGGGACGGAACTGGACCGGAGCGACCTTCTGGAGCGGACGCTCTCGGATGCGTACCCGACCAGGGGCGCGCGCGCTGAGCGCACACAGGTGCTCGCACCGAACCTCGGAGCCGGTCACATCCACGCCTGGCTGGCCCCAGGGACGCCTATCGACGCCCACAAGAGCATCCCCGAGGCCTACGAGAACCGGTACCGCTATCGCGACCGGGACGACGACCGGTTGCAGGTCGCGGTCGTGCTGAACGACAGAGAGATGGGTGACGAACACAACGCCGTCGCGGAGATATACCGTGAGCGGGCGACGGGCCTGCCGATGGACGTGACCGTCAACGAACAGTTGCCGGCCGACCGACTCGGGACTGTCTTCCAGGCGAACAACGACTTCGTCCACTACATCGGCCACTGTGACGATGCCGGGTTGCGGTGTCCCGACGGCCATCTGGCAGCGAGCGAACTCGAAGCGGCCCGGACGCCGACCTTCTTCCTCAACGCCTGTGGCTCGTACGACGAGGGACTGGACCTGGTCGAGCGCGGTGCCGTCGCGGGCGCCGTGACCTTCACCGACGTCCTCGACGAACACGCTGCGACGGTCGGGACGGCCTTCGCCAGACTGCTGGTCCACGGGTTCAGTATCGACCGCGCGCTGCAACTGGCTCGGCGACGGATCGTCATGGGCAAGGACTACGCCGTCGTGGGCGACGGGACGTACGCGATCCTCCCGAGTCCGGGTGAGCCTGCTGTCCTCTGGTTATCGGACGCCGAGGACGGCTACACCCTCACCTGTGAGGTGGTCTCGCCACGGCGCGCAGGCGAACGGTACCAGTTACCCTTCGACGGTGGGACGGAAGCGATCAACGGCCGGACGAAGGAGTACTCGGTGACCGGGCCGGAACTCGTCGACGTCCTCGAAGAGAGTTCGCTCCCGGTCATCTACGGTGGGGAGTTCCACTGGTCCGAGGAACTGGCAGCGTCGCTCGATTTCTGAAACGTGTCGCTGTGTTCGTCCATTCGAATCCGTAGCGCGGACCAGCGATCGTACCCACGCGTGTCAGCAGTTCGCCGCCCAGTAGTTCTCGCTGGGTCGTAGGGTTCTGCTAATTGTTGATAAAGAGGAGTTTAGCCTTCCGTTAATGATTGTTAAAGAATACATTTAGGATAACACGTCGGCGGGTGTTTTGAACAATGATGAGAATTCAATGGTCGTAAGGGGATAAAATTAAATATGATAGATAACTATATACCTCATTAGAGCATGAGTGCTACTCTACTCCACGACGATAGTAGCTCGATGCTGTCAACGATCCTCACGGAGGCAGCGGAGCCACTGTACATCGTCAACCCGTCGCACGAAACGATCTCAGAACTCGTCTCGACACTCCAGACAGTCGAGAACGCGCCGAGCGTCAGGATGCTCGCCGACGAGCGGGCTCTGAAAGACGTCATGGACGACTTCCTGGTCGCCAGTACCGCGGCGGACCTCATCGAGGCCGACCAGCTCTCGCTGCGCGTCCTCGACGAGGTCCCCAACCACTCTATCGCCGTGACCCCCGAGATGGTCCACGCCATCGTCGAACTCGACGACAGAGCGAGCGGCCTCGGGACCGACGACGAGGACTTCGTCGACGAGGCATACGAGCAGTACAGCACGCAGTGGTCCAACGCGGACGCGTATTCGCTGCGAACGCCGCCACTCTCCCGTGTCCAGACGACCCTGGAGTCGGATATCGGGCCGGAGACGGCGACCGACTTCGACAGCGTCCTCAGTTCGCTCACTACCGCCCGTGGTGATGGCGACGGGCTCGACGAGGTGACCATCAGCCTCCTCGTCGCTGCCCGGAACGGCGAACTGCTCTACGACATCAGCAAGTGGGGCGAGGACATCGGGCTGGCGAGCAAGGCGACGTTCTCGCGCACCAAGACGAAACTCGAAGATATGGGCCTGATCGACACCGAGAAAGTCCCCATCGACGTCGGTCGCCCGCGTCTGCGTCTCCTGCTCGGCGACGAGCGTCTGGAGGACGCCGACGCCGACGAACTCGCCACCGTCGCACAGAGTATCCTGGCAGCCTGACGAGTCGAGACGTACAGGCTTTTGACCGCCCTCCGTGAGTCGGCAGGTATGACACCTGTCGCCGTTGTCGGCACCGGGCCGGCATCCGAAGCACTCACCGACGCGTTCTCCGCAGCCGATATCGCCGTCCAGCATCGGGAGGAACCGGACGATACCGACGCCGAGCTACTGGTCGTCGTCGACAGCGCCGGTGCCGAGCCGTTCGAGACAGCCACCGACCGATCTGAGTCGACCTGGGTGGCGGTCGAACTGGGCGGTATCGGCGGCCAACCGCTTGTCGACGGCGCAGTGACCGGTTTCGGCCCCGAGAGCGGGTGCTATCGCTGTCTCCGGACACGAGTCGAGGCAGCGACGGTGGGAGATAACGGAACAGTGGAGCTGCCACCGCCGGAGACACAGCGGTACGTCGGTGCCGTCGCCGGACATCACATCGTCGGCGCACTCGAAGGAGATACCGACCTCGTCGGCCGGATCGTCGAAGTCCCACACGCCGAGCGACAGTTCCTCCCGGTACCCGGCTGTGCGTGTGACGCCGAGCGTGACTGGGCACCTCGCCGTCAGGAGCCAGCCCACGAGAGCGACGCACTGACACAGGCCGAGCGAGGGCTCGACGAACGGGTCGGTATCGTCACCGAGGTGGGGGAAGCGGAGTCGTTCCCGGCGCCGTACTACCTCTCGACGCTCAGCGACACGAGCGGATTCAGCGACGTGGCTGCGCCCCGGCAGGCGGCCGGCGTCGCCGCCGACTGGGACACGGCGTTCATGAAAGCCCTGGGAGAGAGTTACGAGCGCTACGCAGCAGGTGTCTACCGAACTTCGATCCTCGCCGACCGACCACCGACGAGTACGGTCGTCGAGCCAGCGAGCTTCGTCGCGCCGGACGACCACACCGACGACCCACCGGTCGCCTGGCTCCCCGGTGAAGAGCTGCAGTCCGGTAGCCCTGTCTCGCTTCCAGCGGAGACCGTCCTCTATCCACCACCATCGGACCGTGTCCGCCCGGCGACGACGACGGGACTCGGGCTCGGTAGCTCCGGGACCGACGCCGTCCTCGCCGGCCTCTACGAGATCGTCGAGCGCGACGCGGCGATACTGGCGTGGTACTCGACGTACGAACCCCTCGAACTCCGTATCGAGGACCACGACGGCTACGAGACGCTTCGGCGTCGCGCGACGGCGGAGGACCTCTCCGTGACGCCGCTGTTGCTCACGCAGGACGTTGACGTCCCAGTCGTCGCCGTTGCCGTCGAGGGCGAGAGCTGGCCGAAGTTCGCCCTCGGGATGAACGCGGAGTTGGATCCCGGTGCTGCGGCCGTCGGTGCGCTCGCCGAAGCCCTCCAGAACTGGATGGAACTCCGCGGGATGGGCCGGAGTGACGCACAGGACGCCAACGGCGCTATCGGCCGCTACGCCGACCTGCCACAGTCGGTCCAGTCACTGACCGACACCGAGACAGCAGTCCCACTCGGGAGTCTCGGGCCGGACCGTGTCGGCGACGCCGACGACGAACTCGACATCCTGCTGGACCGTGTTTCCGATGCCGGCGTCGACGCGTACGGGGTCCGTCTCACGACGCGCGATCTGGCGATGATGGGCTTCGAAGCGGTCCGTGTCGTCTGTCCGAGCGCACAGCCACTGTTCTTCGGCGATGCGTACTTCGGTGAGCGTGCCCGGTCAGTACCAGAAGCGCTGGGCTTCGAGCCCAGACTCGACCGGGCCCACCACCCGTATCCCTGACCGTCAGACCCCGAACGTCGCCCGCAGCATGTCACGCGTTCCTGGGCCGAGTCCGACCGCGGTGACCGCGACGAGCAACAACAGCGCGTAGCGGGGACTCTCCTCGATGAACTCGTCGTTGAACAGCGAGACCACGAGCGAGGCGACCGCGAGTTTGACGATCAGGAACGGCCAAGAGGTCCCGATAGCAGCGCTCACTCCGGCGGGCTGGAGCGTCTCCGTGACGTCGATGATGAACGCGTTGGCCGGGTGTTTCGGGTAGTAGGTCAGCGGGACGTTGAGCAGGTCGAGCCAGTCCGCCAGGACGACGTTCGCGACACCGTCGATGGCGTGGCCCCAGATGACCAGCAACCCGATGGGACCGGTCCCGACGTTGACCGCCGGCCAGACCGAATCGTAGAGCCGGTACAGGCCATAGGAGAGTGCCGTCGCGAGCACGACCGTGACCACCAGCACCGAGGGGTACAGGGTGGCGTACGGCCGTGTCGTAGCAGCGATGGTCAGATACGTCAGTGTCAGTCCGACGAATCCGACACCGAGTGCGGCCATCGTACGGTAGTAGCTGTCGACGTAACCGTTCGAGTCCAACCAGACGCAGGCGATCAGCGAGACCAGCGTCAGGACGAAGACGCTGCCGTAGATGATCGGACTGATGAGCAGCGAGTTCAGCGGGTACGTGATGAGCGGGTCCACACCGGCCTCAAGCGCGCGGTCGCCGACGTCCTCGACAGTCCGGAGCGCGCCACCGAGGATCATGAACGGGACCAGCGCGTAGTACAGTTCCGGGTCCTCGGCCACGTCGAGGTTCTCCAGCAGGAGGTACACCCCGACGAGCATGTAGACGAGGATGAGCATGTACCCGACCTCGGAGACGACCGTGTACCCGGGCTCGGCGACGACCTGACCGGCCGCGATAGCGTCGCTACAGCCCTGGTAGAGCGCCTGTGGACCCTGCTCAGTCATGACTGCACACTGGGCGGCCTTCGCGTCGGCGTACACCGGCCCCCAGAAGTAGTGCCAGAGGAAGCGGTCCCAGACCTGGACCGGCGCCGCCAGTACCGCACCGGCACCGGCGACGATCAGCGCGACGAACGAGGCCAGCCACAACCGCTCGGCCCCGTACTCGTCGACGACCCGATCGAACGTGTTCATGGCCGAGTGACCGGTGGCAGGCGGTTTCAGACTTCCGGTCCAGTGTGCGGTCCCCACAACGCCGTCGTGTGGGGCTACGAGAGCGCCTGCCCGGCCGCTGCCAACAGTTCGTCGTGCGCTTCGCCGTTCGAGGCCACCAGCGAGTCGCTGTCACGGTCCCACTCGTTCCCGTCGAGATCGGTGACCGTCCCGCCGGCTTCCCGGATCATGTGGACGCCGGCGATGGTGTCCCAGGGATACATCTTCCGGGTACAGATCGCGCCGTCGAGCCCCCCGTCGGCGACCGTCGCCAGGGTCAACTGGAACGAACCGAGTCGGCGCATGTCACCGAACCGCTCCGCGACGGCGGTACAGAGGCGACTGAACTCGCCGCGGTCGTCGCGGTCCCACCAGCCGACCGGCGCGACGGCGAAGGTTTCGGGGTCGGAGCGGTCGCTCACCGAGAGTTCCGCTCCGTCGCGTGTCGCGCTCTCGCCGGCCGCATAGAGGTCACCCTGGGCGGGGACGTAGGTCGCCGACCCGACAGTCTCACCGTCGACGATTGCCGCGATGGAGGTCGTCCACAGCGGCATCCCGCGGACGAAGTTCGCCGTCCCGTCGATCGGGTCGACGACCCAGGTCGCCCCGGCGTCCGGAACGGAATCGACGAGAACGCCCTCGTTGTCGGTCCCCGGAACCGGGCCGACGTCCTCCTCACAGACGAACGAGTCGTTCGGGAACTCCCCCTGGATTGTCGCCATGACCTGGCGCTGGGCGTCTCTGTCGGCTTCGGTCACCACGTCGTTCTTGTTCGCCTTGGTCTCGACGGTCAACACGCTCCGGAACTGTTCACGGGCGACGGCACCACCCGCTCTCGCGGCACGCTCGGCTACCGCTGCTCTGTGGTGAGTATCGGTCATGCCTTCCGCTGGCACCCCCGCCCTCAAACCACCTCGGTATCCAGCAAAACCCGTTAGTTCCCGTCGGTTGCGTCCTCGACCGCGTCGAGGATGTCTCTCGCGATGTCTTCGGCCTCCTCGGGCGTGTAGAGTACCTGGTTCCCCAGCGACTGCTCGATACGGACGTACCCATCGTCCGTCTCGATCGAGAAGAACGCCGTGTTCTCGAACGGTGGCACTCGCAGACGCGACCCTTCAGACTGGTCGGTTGCCATGCCATCACGTATCAATTGGATACTGATAAATCTACGGTCGAAGATACTTGTGAAGAAAGTGCTCAACAACCCTCGCGTGACGGTTCGGCATCACAGGATAGCGCCGGAGAAGCAGCTATCTATCACTAGAATTGCGAGGGAAGACCGCTCCGTGCAGTCTTCCGCACTGTGAGCGAGGGGCCGTCTCGGCCCCCGTCCCGACCACTTTCACGTCTCGGGCGTCGTCGCCTTCGGCGACACCACCCGACGGCGATAGCGGTCGGTCAGTGCGAGGGAAGGGATTTGAACCACGGGAAGACGGTCGGCCTCACTTCGTTCGGCCGCTGCGACGTCCCTGATTCAAACCCTTCTTGTGCATCTCGTCCGACGCGGGGTGCGCCGGACAGCGATGCGAGGGAAGGGATTTGAACCCTTGGACCACGGGAAGACGCTCACGCTCGCGGTGCTCGCGTGCTGCGACTTCCCTGCCTCCGTTCGCTTCGCTCACGGAGACCCTACGGGAGCGGATCTTGAGTCCGCCGCCGTTTCCAGGCTTGGCTACCGTACCTGTTTCAGTAAGGAATTTGCGAGGGAAGACCGCTCCGTGCAGTCTTCCGCACTGTATGCAGGGGACCACTCGGCCCCAACAGTGCGAGGGAAGGGATTTGAACCCTTGGACCCCTACGGGAGCGGATCTTGAGTCCGCCGCCGTTTCCAGGCTTGGCTACCCTCGCACGCGATTCTCGCATCTCCACGGACGTCGGTCACGGTTAAAGGTGCCACGGAAACGACCCGGCGGGCGAACGTATATAGGTCTCCATAGCAACGGCTTCGGCATGGGTATCACTGGCACGATCCTCCAGTTGGAGGGTGCGTTGCCCGTCGTCGGCGTCCTGCTGGGCTTGATCCTGGTCGTCGTGGCAGCGTACGCGGTCAGGGACGACGCCGGCTACCAGAATGTCGCACAGGCGGACGATGAGATCGTCTGCCCGCGGTGTCACCACTCGACCGGCGGCGCGACAGATCTCTGTCCCGAGTGTGGGAAGGACCTCTGATCCGACCGGAGGATTGACCCATCCAGGCGGCCAACTGTGTGTATGGACGACCACACGCGGGACCCGACCGTCGATCCCCCGAGAGGGGACCCGGCAGGGTGGCGCAGCGACGGGCAGTGGGAGCACGCGACGCTCAGACAGGCCGTCGTCCACGGCGTTCGGCTCTACAACTCCGGGGAGTTCCACGACTCACACGACTGCTTCGAGGACGAGTGGTACAACTACGGCCGGGGGACCGCCGAGAGCAAGTTCCTCCACGGGATGGTCCAGGTCGCCGCGGGTGCGTACAAACACTTCGACTTCGAGGACGACGAGGGGATGCGCTCGCTGTTCCGGACCTCGCTCCAGTACTTCCAGGGGTTGCCAGGGGATTTCTACGGTGTCGACCTGCTCGACGTTCGTACCACCGTGACGAACGCGTTGCAGGACCCGACAGTCCTGGAGGGGTGGCAGATCCGCCTCGACGACGGGTATCCGGAGGCGCGACCCGAGGACATCGAATACGCCGAGACACTGGAGCATTGAGACGGATTCCACAGTCACTTAGTGCCGTCATCCATACGGAGTGGTAATGCGAGTCGAGCAACTCGGTGAGGGGGACCCCGAGGTCGCGGTCGTCGGCGGTATCCACGGCGACGAGCCCTGTGGCCCCGCGGGTATCGAGGCTGTTCTCGAAGACCCGCCCGCCGTCGAGCGTCCGGTGAAGTTCGTCGTTGCGAACGAGGAGGCACTGTCTGCCCACCAGCGCTACGTCGACGTCGATCTCAACCGAGCGTTCCCGGGGGATCCGGACAGCAAACTCCACGAGGAGCGACTGGCGGCCGAACTCACTCGGGAACTGGCGGATTGTACCGTCCTCGCGCTCCACTCGACCCAGTCATACGACGACCTCTTCGCGCTGGTCGACGAGGTGACGCCACTGGTACGGAGCATCTGCCCGCAGCTCTCCGTCGACGCCGTTGTCCGGACCGCGGGTGCGAACGAGGGCCGTATCTTCTCTGCGGCTCCCTCGACGATCGAAGTTGAATGTGGGTTCCAGGGGTCGGCGGCGGCCGCCGCGAACGCAGAGCTGGTCATCAGGGAGTTCCTCGCCGCGACGGGCGTGGTCGCTGCCGACCCACGCGAACGACAGACGTCGCTCCCAGTGTTCCAGTTGGGCGACCCGATCCCGAAATCGAGTGCCGACTCCTACGAGGTCTACGTCGACAATTTCAAACTGGTCCCGGCGGGCGAACCGTTCGCCGCTGCGGACGGCACGCCGGTCTCGGTGAACGAGCCGTTCCATCCGGTGTTGTTGTCCCCGGAGGGGTACGAGGACGTCTTCGGGTACACGGCCGAGAAAGTCGGCGTCCTGGAGTGATTCACGGGCCCGACCGCAGTATCGAGAGCGTCAGCACCGAGAATCCGAACGGGAGCCAGGTCCCACAGAGCGTGAAGATGCCCACGATGGAGAAGATGCCGAACGGGAGCCCGAGCAGTATCAGCGGGGCGATGAGGCTCCAACCACCGAAGACCATGACAGCGATGCGTGGCATCGACTGGAGGTAGCCGAAGACGAACACCGCACAGAGACCGACGAAGATGTTCACCGTGATCGGAAACGGCGGGAAGACCGCACTGGCGAGCAGGACCGGGTAGAACGCGAACGATAATCCGAAAACGGTGAGCGCACGACCGCTGGGCAGCAGGTCTTCTGGTTTCTCGACGACGTCGTACTCCTGTCGGACCGAGTACTGCGTTGCCGTGGTACCACCCTGTGACATCCCTTGCTGTGTGGTGCCGCTGGCGGTCGTCGCCGCGGTGGACGCTGTCGTCCTGTTCGTCCCCTGTGACCGTGAGCGCTGACGGTTCTGGCTAGGCTGTCTCCGCTCGTTGGAAACGCGCTCACGGGCCCGCCGCTCGCGGTCAGAACGGCGCTGTCGGTTGCCCCGGTCGTCACCCTCGCTGTCCGTGTCTTCCGGTTCCGAGGAGGGCTGTCCGTAGCCGGCACGCCGTGCGGCAGCGGCCGCGTTACTCTCCGAATCGACAGTTCCCTCCCCAATTCTCACGTAGGCAGCATGACCGATATCGTCGTACCGCGCTCGCTCGTCCTCGTCGACGAGGACGTCCCTGGCCTCGACGATGGCCTGTGTATCTTTGCGGGCGTCGGCGGCGTCGCTGACGTCGGGATGTGTCTCCTTCAGCCGCTCCCGATAGGCGGCCTCGATCTCGTCGGTCGAGGCCTCCTCCGAGACCCCCAGCACGTCGTAGTACGTCTCGGTCATTGCCTGCCCGTTAGTCCCTACTCGTCGACATGTCGGTATAAATCCTTGCGCCCGATTCTCACAGTTCGCGTTCGAGTTCCTGCTCCGGATCGTCCGTCCTCGCCGTGGACCGCTCTGGCGACTCCTCGGACTGTGCGACCCTGACTTCGAGCGAGCCAGCGATCCGTTCGAGTACCTTGATGAGGCGCCAGACGAGGTAGATACCCCAGACGGCCACGACGGCCAGCACACCCAACAGTATCTGCTGGACGATGACGAGACTGTACGCGAGTAGCAGGAACGAGCCGACCGCGAGGGCGGTTTTCAGTGAGCGATCGGTCGAAGTGGAGGGCATACGACTCGTATCTCGACCGACACGGACGAAAGGGTTACGGCCTCACGGACAGATGTCGGCACGCCCACGCGTGAATCTTTTTGCGGCGGCCGCCCGGACGGGAGGTATGGTCTCTGAGATCTTCGATCCGGACCGCTGGGAGTCGGTCGACCGGTTCGACTTCACGGACATCACGTATCACCGTTCGACCGAAACCGGCGCCGTCCGGATCGCGTTCGACCGGCCGAAGAAACGCAACGCGTTCCGGCCGGAGACGGTCGACGAACTCGCGACGGCGCTGGACCACGCCAAACGGCTGACCGACGTCGGCTGTGTCCTCATCACCGGGAACGGTCCGTCACCGAAGGACGGCGGCTGGGCGTTCTGCTCCGGGGGCGATCAGAGTATCCGGGGGGAGAGCGGGTACGAATACCGAGAGACCGACGCGTCGGAAGCCGACGACGCGCCGGAGAACGTCGGCCGCCTCCACATTCTCGAAGTCCAGCGCCAGATCAGACACATCCCGAAGGTCGTGGTCGCCGTCGTCCCGGGATGGGCCGTCGGGGGCGGCCACTCGCTGCACGTCGTCTGTGACCTCACGCTGGCAAGCGACGAGCACGCGAAGTTCCTCCAGACGGACCCCGACGTCGGGAGTTTCGATGGTGGCTTCGGTTCTGCGTATCTGGCCCGCCAGATCGGCCAGAAGAAGGCCCGTGAGGTGTTCTTCCTTGGAAAGACCTACAGCGCCGCGGAGGCCGCCGATATGGGGATGGTCAACGAGGCGGTGTCACACGACGACCTGGAGGACACCGCCATCGAGTGGGCCGAGTCGATCAACAGCAAGTCACCCACGGCCATGCGGATGCTGAAGTACGCGTTCAACCTCGATTCGGACGGAATGGTCGGCCAGCAGGTGTTCGCCGGCGAGGCCACGAGACTTGCCTACATGACCGACGAGGCCCAGGAGGGTCGGGACGCCTTCAACGAGGGGCGCGCGCCGGATTTCGACGACGTTCCCTGGCATTACTAGCCCCGGAGCAGTTTCTCCGTGTTCGACTTCCCGAGTGCGATCGTGGCGTAGTCCTCGGTCCCGATCTCGAGGGTCGCAGTTCCCCGCCAGTCGGCCGCTGCAAGTCCAGCCAGCACCGTCGCGAAGTCGAGATTCCCCATTCCGACCGGGAGGTGTTCGTCGTCACTGCCCCGCGTATCTACGAGGTGGAGGTGGCCGATGCGGTCGGCGTGCTCCCGACAGAAGGTCGCCATCTCGGCTTCGGCCATGCCGCTCAGCAGGGCGTGACTGGTATCGAAGGTCATCTGTGCGTCGGGATACCGCGCCAGGAGGTCGGGGAACCGTTCGGCGGTGTAGTAGCTGCTGATGATGTTCTCCAGGCACGGGACGAGATCTCGCTCACGGGCGGCAGGAACGAGCGTATCCAGACTCCCGTGGACGAATTCGCGAGTTTCGGTGTCCGACCAGCCGAGACTCCAGGCGTCCGACGCCGGGTGGAAGACGACCTTCGCGGCCCCGATATCGGCCGCGAAATCCATCTCCGCTGTGAACTCCGCTACCGCGCCCTCTCGGACAGGTGTGAAAGGAGAGCCGATGTCGGCCGTGAACGGCAGATGAACGACGAGTGCGAGGCCGGTCCCGTCGAGTACAGTTCTCATCTCGGTACATCTGTCTTCGATCCGCTCGCGAGCGTACGGCCCATCGAGGAGCAACTCGACGAACTCGAACCCCTGCCTGCTGGCCCACTGGACTGCCGTCTGGAAGTCCAGGCCGAGGCCGACAGTGAACCCCAGATCGAGATCGTCGGTCTGTAACGAGTCAGTCATATGTCGTTATCTCTACCCGAACAGATGACCATTTCGGCGCGATGAAGGACCATTATATAAACACTGGTAGGTATTCCCACTCCTCGATTTCTTTACTTCCAATACCCATCACACGCATTATGAATAAAAAATTGTTCTACCCCTTCGGAAAGATACATATATAACCATCCAAAACAATCATCAGGAATGGACAGGAAACGAACGGACGAGCGCCGGCAAGACCTCTCGACGGATGGCGGGAGTGCTTCGCCGCCCCCAGGGTCGACGGACGTTCCCGAACCGGATCTAGAAACAGCTTCACCGGAGGAGTTACGTGAGCAACTCAGAGCAGTCCGTGCCGAACGTGATGCCGCCCAGGATCGCGTCGCGGAACTCGAAGCGGAAGCACGCCAGCGCGAGCACAGACTCTACGATCTGGAAGGGTCGCTGGCGGAACTCCGCGGCGTCATCGAGGCCAACGCCGAGGGCGACCTGACACGTCGGGCCGACATCGACTCCGACGTCGACGCCATCGTGGAGTTCGTCTCACGATACAACCGGATGTTAGACGAGTGGAATCAGACGCTCAAGCGTGTCACGGAGTCGAGTACGACGGTCGACGGTGCGACCAGCGACGTCGCAAGCGAAGTCGCGACCGTCGAATCCGAGAGCGAACGGGTGAGCGAGTCGATCAGCGAGATCGCATCGGGTGCCGACGACCAGAACGAGGACCTCCAGCAGATGGCCGACGAGATGCGGTCGCTCTCGGCGACCATCGAGGAGGTTGCGGCATCGGCCAACCAGGTCGCCGAGGGCGGGGACCGTGCAGTCGAACGGGGCGACGCCGCCCAGCAGGCTGCCACGACAGCTATCGACGACCTCGATGCGATGGCCCAACAGACCGAGCGGATGGTCGAGACCGTCGAAGAGCTGAGCGAGTTGATGGGCGACATCGAGGAGATCACCGAGTTCATCACGGATATCGCCGAGCAGACGAACATGTTGGCGCTGAACGCGAACATCGAAGCCGCGCGTGCCGGCGAGGCCGGCAGCGGCTTCGCCGTCGTCGCCAACGAGGTCAAATCGCTGGCGACCGAGACCAAGGACGCGACCGACCAGATCAGCGAGACGGTCGCCGAAGTGCGTACACAGACCGAAACGACCGTCGAGGACATGCACGACACGCGGTCGGCCGTCAGCGAGACCGAACAGGCGGTTCAGGAAGCGATCGACGGACTCGACGACATCGTCGACATCGTCGACGAAGTCAACGTCGGCATCCAGGAGATCGACAGTGCGACCAACGAACAGGCCCAGGTCACACAGTCTGTCGTCTCGATGGTCGACGACGTCAGTTCGGTCAGCGAGGAGACGACCGCACAGGCACAGACCGTCGCGGCCGCCGCCGCGAGCCAGTCGAACTCCCTGACGGAAGTCGCCGAGGACGTGACGACACTCTCGAAAGAGGCCGAAGAACTCGGCGAGGCGACGGCCCAGTTCACGACCGGGGAACGGTCCGAACATACCGTCTCGAAGGGCGATACCGTCGTCCCGTTCTGGCACGCGATGGGCGGTGCAAAATCGCTTCTATTACACGACCTCGCACGCGAGTTCGAGGCCGAACACGGTGGCGTGCACTTCGAGTTGACCTCGCTGGGCAGCTACGACGGCGTGCTCGCGGAGACCACTGCAGCCATCGAGACCGGGGAGGTCCCTGCGATCGCTCAGATCAACGAGATCGGGAGCACCAGCGCCCGGCGGTCGGGCGCGTTCAAGCCCGCGGACGAGGTGGTCCCGAAGCGGGCCACGGACTCGCTCGTCGACGCCGTCTACGACTACTACGAGATCGACGGGACGCTGCACTCCATCCCGTTCAACTCCTCGAACCCCGTGCTGGCGATCAACCGGGACCTGTTCGAGGCTGCGGGACTCGATCCATCGGACCCGCCGTCGACGTTCGCTGCGGTCCGACACGCCAGCGAGCAGTTGGTCGACGCGGGCGTCTGTGACTACGGAATCACCTTCGCCAACTACTCGTGGTTCGTCGAACAGTGGTTCGCCGAGGCCGGCCAGGACCTCGTCGACAACCGGAACGGCCGTGCCGGAACGCCGACCGAGGCGTACCTCGACAGCGAGTTCGGGATCGACCTCTTCGAGTGGTGGACCGGGATGGAACGAGATGGCCTCTACTTCGACCCCGGAATCAAGGCCCGCGGGGCCGCGAAGAAGGCGTTCCACGACGAGCGAGCGGCGATGCTCGTCGGATCGACCTCCTCGCTCGGGAGTATCACGTCGGGCGCGTACTTCGATATCGAGACCGGTTACCTGCCGGTGCTGGACGAACGGAACGGCGTTCTCGTGGGCGGTGCATCGCTGTGGATCGGTGACGGTCTCGACCCCGACGTCGAGGCCGTCGTCGGCGAGTTCCTCAGTTGGCTGCTGGAACCGGAGCAACAGGCACGCTGGCACCGCGAGACGGGCTACTTCCCGGTCTGTGAGGGCGCTATCTCGACACTGCAATCGTCGGGCTGGTTCGAAGCGAACCCCCACTTCTCGACCGCGTTCGATCAGTTCCGCGAGACTGCCGACACGCCCGCGACGAACGGTGCGCAGATCGGCCCGTTCCCGTCGGTCCGGTCGATCATACAGGACGGTCGTACGGAGATGGACGCGGGCGATGTCGCCACCGACCTGGCCCGTATCAACGCGGATATCGAATCGGAGTTGACGGCCTGGAACGAGGACTGAGACGGCGTCCGGGAGGCCCGGAACCACAGTCGCTTTGAACGTCGCGACCCCACATCTCGACAATGAGTACAGCGACGGCGGACGTCTCGAAACGGAAGGCGTGGCTGATGGCCGCGCGGCCACAGACGTTGCCTGCGGGGGCTGCACCCGTCATCGTCGGGGTCGGTCTGGCCGTCCACGACGGCGTCGACGCCCTGTTGCCGGCGGTGGCGGCCCTGGTCGGCGCGCTCCTCCTCCAGGTGGGGACGAACTTCGCGAACGACTACTACGACGCCGTCAAGGGGGCCGACACGGACGACCGCGAGGGGTTCACACGGGTGACCGCCGGCGGTCTCATCGACCCCGACGAGGTCAAGCGAGCGATGATCGCTACCTACGGGCTGGCGGTCGTCGTCGGAGTCTATCTGGTCGCCATCGGTGGCGTCCCCATCGTCGTCGTCGGCCTCTCCGGTATCGCCGCCGGCATTCTCTACACCGGCGGGCCGTTCCCCTACGGTTACCGGGGACTGGGCGACCTGTTCGTCTTCGTCTACTTCGGACTCGTCGCCGTCACCGGGACCTACTACGTCCAGGCGGTCGCGAGCATGTCCAGTGTCGGGCTGTTCCCGACGGGACTTCCAGCGGGGAGTGTCACTCTGGCAGCGATCACTGCGAGTCTCCCCGCTGCGGGACTCTCGACGGCAATCCTGGTCGTCAACAACATCCGTGACCGCGAGACCGATGCCAGAGCGGGTAAAAAGACCCTGGCGGTCTATCTCGGGTACCGCTTCAGCCGCGGCGAGTTCCTCGCACTCGTCGGGATGGCCTACACGGTGCCGGTCGTCTTCGCGCTGAACCCCGCGTACGGGCTGCCTGCGCTGGCGCCGCTGCTGTCGCTCCCGCTCGCTGCAGCAGTGACCAGGACGGTCCTCACACGGACCGAAGGGGAGGCGCTGAACCCCGCGCTCGAACGGGTCGGCAAGACGCTGTTCCTCCACTCGCTACTGTTCGCCGTCGGCCTGGGGCTCACCGGCGGATGACTGGAATCACGTTCGAGCGGTTCTCGCTCCCGCTCGCACGACCACTCGGGACCGCCCACGGCACCATCGAGGAGCGCTCGGGCTACCTCGTCCGGTACGACCACCGCGGCCAGACCGGTATCGGCGAGGCGACGCCGCTCCCCGGATGGACCGAATCAATGGACGCGTGCCAGCGGGGGTTGCAGGCCGCAGCCAAGGCCGAACCCGACGGCAGCCACAGCGGCGCGCTCCTGGCGCTCGACGCCGCCGAGGTGCCGGCCGCCCGGCACGGCTTCGCGACGGCACTGCTTGACGCCGACGCGAGAGCCGACGACCTCCCGCTCTATCAGTGGTTTGCACCCGACCAGCGGTGTCGGTCGGTCCCGGTCAACGCGACCGTCGGCGACGGCAGCCCGGACGAGACGGCGAGGGCCGTCGCCGACGCCGTCGAGGCCGGGTTCGACTGCTGCAAGGTCAAGGTCGGCGCTCGGTCGGTCGATGCCGATGTCGAACGCCTCCGGGCCGTCCGCGACCGCGTTGGCGCGGATGTCACGCTCAGGGCCGACGCCAACGGTGCCTGGGACCGCGAGACGGCCCACGAGGCGTTCGCTCGGTTCGCCGATCTGGACGTGGCCTACGTCGAACAGCCGCTTCCCTCGGCGGACCTGGCGGGCCACGAGGACCTGCGTGGCGGCGAGGTCGGCGTCGCTATCGACGAATCGCTCGTCGACCACCGCGTGGATACGGTGCTGAACGCCAACGCTGCCGACGTCCTGATACTGAAGCCGATGGTGCTGGGCGGGCCCGGCAACGCCCACACGCTGGCGCTCAGAGCCAGGGACCGCGGCGTCGAACCGGTCGTGACGACTACAATCGACGGTGTCGTCGCCAGACTCGCGGCGCTGCACGTCGCGGCCGCCGTACCGAACATCGGGGCATGCGGCCTGGCGACCGGCGACCGCCTCCAGCGCGACCTCGCCGCCGACCCAACGACGCTGTCGCACGGGACGCTGTCGGTGCCCCAGGGGCCTGGGCTCGGCGTCCATCCCTCGGAGGTACGGACCGATGCGTGACCCGGTCGACTGGCCGACGAGAGATCTCGTCACCCACCGCGTCCGAAGTACGCCCGAGCGGACGGCAGTCGTCCACGCTGACGAGGATGGGAGATGGAGCTACCGGGACCTCGACGAGCGAGTCGACGAGGCCACAGCCGTCTTCGCCGCTCACACATCGACGACGGGGACCGTCGCGACGCTCGTCGACACACGGATCGAGGTCGCGCCGCTGCTGTTCGGAGCGATGCGGACGGGGACGACCCTGGTTCCGTTGAACGTCGAACTGGACGCCCCGACCCTCACGGCGCAACTAGATCGGGTGTCACCGGAGCTGCTGGTCTGTGAACACGAGACGGCAGCGACGGCTCTCGACGCCGCCGACTGTCCGGTCGTCTCCGTCGACGACCCCGAGAGCGACGGTGTCGGCGACTTCGACGCAGACCAGAATCCGCCGGAGCCCGTCGCACTCGCACGGGACGACGTCCAACTGGTCCTGTTCACCTCGGGGACGACGAGCGACCCGAAAGGCGTCCAGCTGACGGTCGGGAACCTGGTCGACAGCGCCACCGCCTCCGCGTTCCGACTCGGCGTCACTCCAGGCGACCGCTGGCTCGTCACGCTACCGACCTACCACATGGGCGGGCTGGCCCCGTTCGTCCGGAGCGCACTCTACGGGACCGCGGTCGTCGTCCAGCGATCGTTCGACCTGGGTCGGACTGGGGCAGTGATCGCGGCTCACGAGATCACTGGCGTCTCGCTCGTGCCGACGATGCTCACGCGACTGCTCGACGAGGGCTGGGACCCACCAGCGTCACTGCGGACGGTTCTACTTGGCGGCGGGCCGGCGAGCGAGGACCTCGTCGACCGGTGCCGCGAGCGTGGGGTCCCGGTCCACCCGACCTACGGGATGACCGAGACGGCCTCCCAGATCGCGACGGCGCGTCCAGAGATGGCCTTCGATCATCGTGGGACGGTCGGACAACCACTGGTCTGTACCGACGTGACCGTCGTCGACAGCGGCGGCGAGCCCTGCGAAGCCGGCACCCGTGGCGAACTGGTCGTCGACGGGCCGACAGTGACGCCGGGCTATCTCGACGATGCGCGGACCGAGACGGCCTTCGGCGAGTACGGGTTCCACACTGGGGACCTGGGCTATCGTGACGACGACGGCCGCATCTGGATCGTCGGTCGCGTCGACGATCGTATCGTCACCGGCGGCGAGAACGTTGTCGCCGGCGACGTCGTGGCGACCATCCAGGATATCGAGGGCGTAACCGACGCCGTCGTCGTCGGCCTCCCCGACGAGGAGTGGGGCCAGCGCGTGGCCGCACTCGTCACCGGCGACGTGTCGGCAGCGGCCGTCCGGTCCCACTGCAAGCGACACCTGGCCCCCTACGAGGTCCCGAAAACTGTTCGCGTCGTCGAGTCGCTCCCACGGACCGCTTCCGGAACGGTCGACCGCGAGGCTGCCCGGGCCGTCCTTGCGGAATCAGCTGGGTGAGTCCATCGGTTTCGCCACCTCGCCGATCGAAAGAATTACACCCTACGCGGGTAAATTTCTTTCAGATTAGATGGTATCAAACAGGGTGGGATGGTGTGTGGTCGCGCTCGGTCTGCTCGTCGCCCTCGCCGGGTGCTCGGCGGGGACGGACGGTTCGACCGGCGAATCTGCGTTCGAGGCTGGTGACGGTACCACCGTCTCGGACGTGAGCAGTTTCGACAGCGGGAACATCTCCGGGGAATCGCTCTCGGATCGCCACGTCGAGCGAATCGAGGACGCTGGCTCGGTGACCGTGCAGTTCTCGCTGACAGAACACCGGGATTCGAAAGACGTCGCGTTCACGCAGACACGGTCTGTCGACTTCGAGTCCCGAGAACAGTACAAGGACGCTCGGATCCGCGGATCCAGCGGTATCCTGCGCGCAGATCTGCTCCGTGTCCGGCAGTACGAGACTCCGTCCGAGCGGTACACGAACACGACCTCAGACCTGGCCAACGGGTCCTACGGCGACTACAACGGCTCTGTCGGTGGCGCCTGGGAGGGGGCGAACGTCAGCGACGTCGTCTTCGGCCAGACGCTGGAGGGTGCCAGCAACGTGACCTGGACACGCAACGGCAGCGGACAGTTCGAGGGGACCAGTGTCGCCCGCTACGAGTCCGACTCGCCGGGGAACGTGAGCGGCTTCCAGACCAACGCGTCACTGAGCGCCGACCTGGCGCCCAACAGCACCGACACGAACGCGACGCTGAACGTGACGAACGTCACCATCAACGACGCGAACGCGACGCTTCTGGTCGATGGTGACGGCGTCGTTCGCCTCCTGGAATACAACGTGAACGTCACCCGCGGGGGCGACGCGGTCACCTACGAGCTGCGTATCGTCGTCACCGAGGTCGGGTCGACCACGGTCAGCAAGCCCGACTGGGCACCTGGTGTGAAAGCGAACGCCACGGAAGCGACGGCCACACCGGCAGCGGGATAGTCGGCCAGTCACCCCTCGCCAACGGTTTTCTCGTTCCAGCGCCTACGGACAGTCGTGTGTACCCTCGTCCTCGCCTGGCAGGTGTTCGACGGAACGCCTGTCGTAGCGGCAACGAACCGTGACGAACGTCTCGACCGCGAGTCACAGCTCCCCGAACTGCGCCACTGGGGCGCCCGCGTAGTCGCACCGAGCGACGCCGAAGCCGGCGGAACCTGGCTCGGCTACAACGAACACGGCGTCTTCGCGGCCATCACGAACCGCTGGGTCGACACCGAGTTGGCGGGCGAACGCTCGCGCGGCCTCCTCGTCCGTGACACGCTGGGCCACGAGAGCGCCGAGTCGGCCGCGCGCGCCGTCGAGAACGCGGTCCGTGAGGCCGAGTACGAGGGGTTCAATCTCGTGCTGGCCGACGAGAACGCAGCCGTCCTGCTGGAGTGGGACGGCCAGCTCGCCGTCCGGAACTTCGAGCCCGGTGTCCACGTCGTCGTCAACGTCGGTGCGGACGGCGACTACCGCATTCCCGGCTTCCGTCCCGAGGTCGGGGAACAGCAGGCGAACAACGCCGACCGGGTGCGCGAGGCGCTCCAGGTCGAGCCGGGAGAGGACGCCGCGACGTGGCTCGACCGTGCGGCGGGCGTCATCAGCGACCACGACTACGGCGTCTGCATCCACGGCGACGGCTTCGGGACCCGGTCGTCCTCGCTCATCTCGCTGGGGACCGAGACGACCTATCGGTACGCCGACGGCCCACCCTGCCGGACCGATTACCGACCGGTCGAAAGTCAGATTTAACCGCCCGACCGTTCTGATGTAGGATATAATGAGTTCTGCGACCGCGGAAGCGGACCTCTCCGAGGACGAGCGCGCCGGCCTGAACCTCATCCGTGAGTCCGGGGGCATCCACCAGAGCGAGTTCTGGAAGGAACTGGACGTCTCGTCCCGGAAGGGCAGTCGCATCGTCGAGTCCCTCTTCGAGAAGGGGCTCATCCAGCGCGAGGAGACGGTCTACGACGGCCACAACACGTACTACCTGACCCCGGCGGCACGGGACCTTGACTTCTCGCTGCTGATGGCCGGAGACCAGCTCTCGCCGTTCATCGGCGACGAGGAGGTCGACCCACACGACGACACCTTCTCGCAGTGGATCATGACGCTGGCCTACGAGGACTGATCTGGGCAGCAGTTCGTTTTTGCGCGCTGGCAGCGCAGCAGCTCTGTAGCCAGGAGAAACTGGAGAAATGGTGGCCGCTCAGTCTTCGAGCGCGTCGGCGATGCGGTCCAGCGAGCGACGAACGTCGTGGACCTCGTCGCGGAGCTTCCGGATCTCGCGGGTGAGTTCCTCGTTGTCGCTGCTCTCCTCCTCACCGCCGGGACCGCGCGGCCCGCCGCCCATGCCACCGGGGCCGCCGGCACCGGGACCGCCGCCCATCATGCCGCCCATCATCTGGGCGAAGGGATTGCCGCCCATGCCGCCTGGACCGCCACCGCCGCCCATCATCTCTTCCATGCGTTCCTCGCGGCTCATCTCGCCCTCTTCGCCCTCCTCGCGTTCCTCTGCGCGCTGCTGGCGGATCTCCTCGACGCGCTCTCGGAAGGACTTCTCCTCTCCGTCGTCGTCCGATACGTCCGGTTCCGCGGATTCCTCGGGTTCGTCGTCTGCCATGGACGCGGGTTCGGTAGGGGCGCTGAAAAGGGTTGTCGTCCGCGACCCCTCAGGCCAGTCGACGGACCAGCAGCGAGATGCCGGTCGCGGCCACCAGCACGACCACGAGGTTGAACCCGGCGCGGAACAGCGGCCGGTACCGCCGGCTGACGAACTCGTTGACCGCCGCCGAGGCGGCGAAGTAGAACTGGAGGGACGCGATCAGCGCGATGAGCACGAGGATGGCGAACGCGGCCCACTGGGCGTAGACCGCGATAGAACGGCCACCGCCGTCGGAATCAGTATCGGGGCCGGCGTCGGTCTCCACGTCCGTGCTGTCGGGACTACTCGCTGCTTCGGCGGTCGGTTCGGTCGTGTCGTCGGTGTGGGATGCGGTGTCGGTCATTGCTGCCTCCGTGCGAGGACGAACGTCGCGGCGAGGATCGCGAGCAGTGCGGCGACGGCGGTGAAGCCGGGCCCGCTACTGGCGGTGTATCTCGGTTCCTCGGTCGCCTGTGGGACGCCGGTCGACTCCTCCTCGAAGTCGCCCGACTGGAATCCGGTGTCGCGTCGGGTGGTGTTCTTCTCCAGTACCTCTGTCGGGTCGAGGTTCGCCGGCGCGCTCTCGGTGGCGATGATGACGCCGTCGGACTGGAGCGTGCCGTCCAGCCAGTAGTTGTAGCCGTCCGGGACGGTCAGGTGGGCGCTGACGGTCGTCGTCCGGCCCGGTCGGATCTGACCGACACGGATGCTCGTCTCGTTGGCGACGACATTAGATTCGGCCTGTCGGGCCCGCAGGCGGAGTTGCAGGTCGCCAGCAGGGTCGTCACCGATGTTCGTGAGGTCCACCGAGACGTTCAACGTGGTCCGGTTGTCGTCGACCTCGTGGATCCGATACGAGATGGCGTCCCTGGGGACCTCGGCGCCCTCGTAGTCGTGGAACGAGACCGTACTCCGGGCATATTCGGGCGCCAGCGCATCGACGTTGCGGACGCTCGTCCGGCCGACGGTCCGGCGGCGCTCGTCCGCGTAGACGATGGTCTCGATGCGGTAGCCGCCCTGCCGTTCGACGGTCAGGTTCGTCAGGATCCGTACCTCCCGGTCGCCGCTGATGTTGCCCAGCGACTGCCGAGTCGTCGTCGCGACGAGGCCGGTGTCCGTGTCGATGGCCCGGGTCTCGACGGTGACGTTCGAGGCGGTCCCGCCACGGTGTTCGAGTCGCGAGTCCAGGGTCAGAGTGACGGTCTCGCCGCGGACGTCCCGTGCGTCGATGGTCGTCTCACGGAGGTCCAGCGAACTCGGCCGGACGTTCTCCGTCGGCTGGGAGAACGCGCCGGGCACCGCGAGCAGGGACCCCAGGAGCGCCAGCGACAGCAGGAGGGCGAGGGCGGCGAGCGTGAATTCGCGTCGCACGGTGGAACTGGCTCGGCCGTTCGGTAAGTATCTTGTGAACGGTCTGACTGGTCCTAGAACGCACCCAGACTCGACTGGAGGTCCCGATCGGTGGTCCCTTCGTCGACCTCGTAGCCGACGAGATCCCGCAGGTCGACCGCGTAGGTACTCCCGTTGTTCGACAGCACGGCGATTCTACCCTTGGTTCCCACGACAGTACCAGTCGCGAGCGTCTCGGAGAGCGGCCGCTCCGCGAGGTCCAGTCCGTAGTCGAACTCGTAGGTCTCGATGGCCGAGTACCGGCCCAGGAGGTCCTGCCACCACTCGTCGTCGACGGTGTCCGCGAGGCCGGCTATCTTCCGCGGGACGCGGACGCGGTCGCCCAGGTTCGTCGCGATGTCGGCCTCGACCTGTCTGGCGACCCGACCGTCGCGGACCGTCCGGAGATGGGCGGCCCGGTCGGCCCCCTGTTCGCGGAGACGGGTCCCGAGGCGCCACGAGCGGGTGACGCCGACCTTCACGACGGCGGGGGCGAACGCAGCGAGATAGACGGCGTGTTCCTCCTCGCAGGTGTCCAGCGGTTTGTCGCAGTCACCGGTACACATGGCGCAGGGCCAGCGGTCCGTGTGTTCCGGACAGTAGGGTGCCGACAAGTCGGAACACCGATGATGGGTGTCGCCGCCGACGGCCCCAGCACAGTGGCGCTCACCGAGGGTGTAGGAGAGATCGGTACCCGCATCGAGAGGCTTGCGCGTGACCGTTCCCGTGTCTGCGAGCACGAGTGACGCAGGATCATCTACGCGTGGCCGGTAGCCGACGACTTGCACGACCGCGGGTTAGGGAGGCCCGCTCAAATGCGTACCGGGACGACGCTTTTGTCGGAGGAGATATATATGTTCACATATGCCAGACCTGTCGCTGACCAGCCCGGTCTTCGAGGACGGAGGTCCCATCCCCGAAGAGTACGGGTACACCCGCTCGAACACGAACCCACCCCTGGATATCGACGGCGTCCCGGAGGAGACGCTGTCGCTGGTCCTCGTCGTCGACGACCCCGACGCGGAGGAACCCGCTGGGAAGGTGTGGGACCACTGGGTCGTCTGGAACATCTCGCCCGATATCGGGCATATCCCCGAGGACTGGTCCGTCGAGGACGCCAGCGAAGGGCAGAACGACTTCGGCGAGACCGGTTGGGGCGGGCCGAATCCCCCGGACCGGGAACACACGTATCGGTTCCTGCTGTACGCGCTGGACGCGAAACTCGGTCTCTCGCCGAACGCGACGAAAGACGACGTCTACGACGCCGCCAGCGGGCACGTCGTCGACAAAGCGGAACTGACCGGGACCTACGGGCCCTAGAGTTCGTCGAGCAGTTCCCGCGTCGACTGGCGGACGGCGTCGTCGCTGGACTGGCTCGGCTCCCAGCCAAGTCCCGCGAGTTTCTCGACGGAGAGTCGCATCCGGGGGACGTCACCGGTCCAGCCACGGTCCCCGCCCGTGTACTCGCGCTCGGGGTCGATCCCCATCTCGTCGGCGACGATATCCGCGATCCGGTCGACGGAGGTCGTCGTCCGGGTCCCGAGGTTGAAGACGTTGTGCGCCGCGTCTGCGTGTTCGACGGCGAACTCGATGGCGTCCAGACACTCGGCGATATGCATGTAGGACTTCTCCTGGCGCCCGTCGCCGAGGATCGTCAGCGAGTCCGGGTCCGCACGCAGTTTCTCGATGAAGTCCGGGATGACGGCGCCCCGGAGGCGGGGGCCGACGATGTTGGCGAACCGGAACACCCACGACTGGATGTCGTGGCTGTGTGCGTACGTCGAGACGAGCGACTCCTCGGCGAGTTTGGTCGCTCCGTAGACGCTGATCGGTTCCAGGGGCGCGTAGTCCTCCGGCGTGGGGCGCGGGGCTTCCCCGTACACTGTCGAGGACGAGGTAAAGACCAGGTTCTCGACCCCGACCTCGTCCATCCGTTCGAGGACGTTGTAGGTCATCGCGCTGTTGTCGCTGAACTGTCGCCGCGGCGTGTCGGTATCGACCAGTTTCGAGGCGGCGAGATGGACGACGGCGTCGACATCCGCAGTGATGGCGTCGGCGACGACGCCAGCGTCCGTCAGGTCGCCCTCGACCACCTGTGCATCGTCCGGCACCCACTCGATCGCTCCGTTCGACGCGTCGTCGGCGACGGTCACCTCGTTGTCCGCGACGAGGCGTTCGACCAGGTGCGAGCCGATGAACCCCGCCCCGCCGGTGACGACGACGTGCGTGTCGGAAAGCTCCATACCGAGGGGTGTAGGCAGGCCCGAAATAAGATTCCGGTCTTGGCGTACCGCGTGACAGAATGGTTTTATGCGTCCCGGCAAGAGGAGCAGTATGAACACGTCGACACGCCGCGGGTTCCTGGCCGCGAGCGTCGGAGTCACGGCGTTGAGTGCTGGCTGTCTGTCGAACTCCGGCGGGTCGGGTGGGTCCCCCGACGTTCCGACCGCGGAGGGACAGCCCCTCGCGACGCCCGTCGCCGGCAACCCCGACGCGGACGTGACCGTCGCAGTCTACGAGGACTACGCCTGCCCTCACTGTCGAACCTTCTCGCTCGAAGTCTTCCCGAAGGTCCGCTCGAACTACCTCGAGGACGGGTCGATCAGATACGAGTTCAACGACTTCCCGATCCCGGTCGACGAGAACGTCTCCTGGCAGGCTGCGAGTGCCGCGAGGGCCGTCCAGGACCGCGCGGGTGACGAGGCCTTCTTCACCTACAACAAACGCCTGTTCGAGAACCAGAACAGCCTGGGCCCCGACCAGTACGAGAGTCTCACCGACGGGATCGACGTCGACGGACAGGCCGTCCGTGAGGCGGGTGTCGGCGAAGCGTACAAACCGACGGTGTCGGCCGACCGGGAAGACGGCATCGAGAACAACGTCAGTGGGACACCGACGGTCTTCGTCGACGGCAGCGCCGTCCAGTGGAGTGAAATCGCCTTCGGCCCGGTTCGGGACGCCATCGAAGCGGCACTGAACGGATGAACGACGACCACGACGTGACCGTGCTCCGTCTCGGACATCGGCCGGGACGGGACGAGCGGATGACGACACACGTGGGACTGACCGCCCGTGCGCTGGGTGCCGACCGTGTGATCATGGCCGGATCGGCCCGTGACAGGACCGACACTATCGTCGACATCACAGAGCGGTTCGGCGGCCCGTTCGACGTCGAGACGACCCAGGAACCAAAACGGGTCATCCGCGACTTCGAGGGCGCGGTCGTCCACCTGACGATGTACGGCGAACCGGTCCAGGATGTCGTCGACGACGTCCGAGCCGACCACGAGGCCGGGCCGCTACTGGTCGTCGTCGGTGCCGAGAAGGTCTCCTTCGAGGTGTACGAGGAGGCCGACTACAACGTCGGCGTCACCAACCAGCCCCACTCTGAGGTGGCCTCGCTGGCGGTGTTCCTCGACCATCTCTTCGAGGGACGGGAGCTCGACCGCGAATGGGAGGACGCCGACCGGGTCGTCGTCCCGAAGGAGACCGGAAAGAAGGTCGTCGAGCCGGATACCGACACCGAGTGAGGAGCCAGAACAGTGCTCGACCGTCTCACGGCGCCGACCTCGCGGGTGGTTCCGGTCCTCGGGACCGTCTATCTGGTCTATCTGGCGACACAGCCACCGCCGGCACGGTGGGTCGGCCTGGCCTGTCTGCTGATCCTGTCGCCGTTCGTCGGCGGCTGGCTGCTCGGCCGCTACGCCGACCTCGGACCCTGGGCAGACGACGGGGGCTAAGCCATCAGTGAGCACAGCCCACGAGCCGAGCCGGAGGTTTTAACCACGTGACCCCCCGAAAGACCGACAATGGCTTTTGAAGACCTCTTGGAGGATCCCGTGATACAGAAGTACCTCCACGAGCTTGTCGGACCGAAAGGGATGCCGGTCGCCGCCGCGCCGCCGGACGGCGAAGTGACCGACGAAGAACTGGCCGAAGAACTCGGTCTGGAGCTGAACGACGTCCGCCGGGCGCTGTTCATCCTGTACGAGAACGACCTGGCGTCGTATCGGCGGCTCCGGGACGAGGATTCGGGGTGGCTGACCTACCTCTGGACCTTCGAGTACGACGAAATCCCGGAGAAGCTCGAAGAGGAGATGCACCGGCTGCTGGACGGGCTCGAAGAGCGCCGGCAGTACGAGCGCGACAACGAGTTCTACCTCTGTGAACACTGTGGCATCCGCTTCGAGTTCGGCGAGGCCATGGAGTTCGGCTTCCAGTGTCCCGAGTGTGGGAACCAGGTCGAGTCCATGGAGAACACCCGCCTGGTGACCGCCATGGAGAACCGTATCGAGGAACTGCGCGACGAACTGAACGTCGACCACGTGGAAGCCTGATGGTCGTCCTGGGAACGAAAGTGTACGTCGCGGGCGACGCTCGCGAGCGGACACTCGATGGACTGCGTGGTATCGTTCGGGACCGGTTCGGCGACCTGGACGTCGAGTTCGAGGTCGGCCTGCGCCACGACGAGTTCCCGACCGTCACCGTCACCGGACCCGACGAGACGGTCGCGCGGAATCTCCTGCGCGAGGAGTTCGGCGAACTCGTCACCGACCGAGAGGACGGCGAGACGTACGTCGGCACGCTCGAACAGTGGGACGAGGACGGGTTCGTCCTCGACGTCGGCTTCGACGAGACCGTCCGGATTCCGGCCAGCGGGCTGAATCTCGGGCAGGGCTCGCCCGCACAGATCCGCAAACGGTTCGGCCTCGTCCAGCACCTCCCGCTCCGGTTCGTCGCCGGCGACGAGCCACGGCTGGCAGACGAGGAGGTCGACCGGCTCTACGAGTGGTCCCGTGGCAACGGTCGGGTCAACGCCAACAGCGTCACCCGCTCGGAGGCGCGGGCGACCGTCAACCGTGCCGGTCACGCACAGGACATCGTCACGGTCGAACGGCTGGGACTGCTCGAACAGAGTATCATCTGCAACCCGGACACGGACGCGCCGGGGCTGCTCTCGGATATCGGGCAGTACATGCCCTCGGAACTGCTCGCAGTCGTCCCCTGAGACTATGAACCGCCGCCACCTCGCTCTCGCTGGCCTGGTCGCACTGCTCGCCCTCTCGGGGTGTACCGGCCTGTTCGGCCCGCAGCCGTCGGATCCGGATCGCCTGAACCAGAACGCGAGTTACGACTGGAACACGCCGGAGGACGCCACCATCGTCGTCAACCGCTCCAGCTACACCGCCGTCTACGACGTCGAGAACCAGTCGACGTTCCAGGTGTACACGCGAGACGGGCTGGGTCGCGAACGGAGCGTCCCGATCCGTGGCTTGCGCTTCCGCTACGCCAACGGGACCGTCGTCGGGCCGGCCAACTCCTCGCTGGCGGCGACCGAGGGGAGCCAGCGGACCGAGATCCAGTTCGGCGGCAACGTCTCCGGCGAGGTCGCCTTTACCGCGCCCCGATCGGGCAAACAGTTCACGACGCCCGTTTTCGTCGAGGAGGGATCGTACGCGGTGACGCTGCCGCCCGACGCACGGGTCGGGATCCCGCTGCTCTCGCAGGTCAGCCCCGGCAACGCCAATCGGTCCGTCGATCAGTCCGCGGACCGGATGACCGTCTCGTGGGGCTCGGTCGACTCGCGGATGATCAGCGTCCGGTACTACCTCCAGCGTGACCTGCTGATCTTCGGCGGGCTGACGGTCATCGCGGTCGTGATCGGCTCGGTCGGGACGCTGTACTACTACCGACAGCTCCAGGCGGTCAAGCGCCGCCGACAGGAGGCCGGGATCGACCTCGAAGAGGAGGAGGACGACGACGATCCGCGCGACCGCGGGCCGCCGCCAGGGATGCGCTAATCGCCCGGCACCGGCCTACCGACAGTATTTGTGTCACCCGGTCCTACGGGGAGCTATGCGCGTCGCGGTGGTCACTGTCGGGGACGAACTGCTCGCCGGAGAGACGGTCAACACCAACGCGGCCTGGCTCGGGCAGCAACTCGCCCAGCGGGGCGTTACGGTGGGCCGGGCGACGGTCGTCCCGGACAACACCGCCGACATCGCTCAGGTCGTCAACGAGTACCACGCCGCCTACGACGCCGTCATCGTCACCGGCGGCCTCGGTCCGACACACGACGACGTGACCATCGACGGCGTCGCTGCGGCGTTCGGTCGCGACGTCGTCGAGAGCGAGGAGGCCCTGGCGTGGCTCGAAGAACACGGCGGCTACACGCGCGACGACCTGACCGACGGCACGGGAGAGGTTCCCGAGGGAGCCCGAGTCCTCCCGAACCACGAAGGCGTGGCGCCGGGCTGTGTCGTCGAGAACTGTTACGTCCTGCCCGGCGTCCCAGCCGAGATGAAGCGGATGTTCGAGGAGGTCGCGGACCAGTTCAGTGGCGACCCGGAGCACGTCGTCGCCGTCGAGACGAGCGAACCGGAGAGTGCGCTGCTGGACCGACTAGCAGCGGTTCGCGAGGAGTTCCCGTCGGTCGGTGTCGGGAGCTATCCGGGCGAGCACGTCACGGTCCGGTTCAAGAGCACCGACGAGGAGGCCGTCGAGGCGGCCGCTGCCTGGTTACGCGACCGCGTCGACACCCCGGACTGACCACCGCGCTAGCGGTAGAGGTACAGGAGCCAGAGTGCGGTTACCAGCAGTCCGCCGACCGTGAGCACCCAGCCGGAGAGGTTGACGACGCCGGGCTGGACGCTGCCTGCCAACAGTGGGAGCATAGCAGGGGCTTCTGTGCGCCGTGGCTTGAAACACACGCTCCCGGTCGCCTTTTGCCGCAGGGTATCGTAGGTCGAGTGATGCGACGAATCGGTGTCGTGGTCAACCCGATCGCCGGGATGGGTGGCCGCGTCGGCCTGAAGGGTACGGACGGAAAAGTCGAGGCGGCACGGCGCCGGGGGGCCGACCCGCGTGCCCCCGACCGAGCACGCGAGGCACTCGACGGCCTCAGAGACGCGGCCGGCGAGGTCGAACTGCTGACCGTCGGAGAGCCGATGGGCGAAACGGTCGTCAGGGAAGCCGGCTTCGACCCCGAGGTCGTGGCCAGTCCCGCCGATCCCGAGGAGACGACGAGTGCGGACACCAGCGAGGCTGTCGCCGCGTTCGTCGATGCGGGTGTCGACGCCATCCTGTTCGTCGGCGGTGACGGAACCGCGGTCGACGTGGCGACAGCACTGGACGACGCGGGGGTCGACATCCCGATGCTGGGCGTCCCCGCCGGCGTGAAGGTCTACTCGTCGGTGTTCGGCGTCTCGCCGCGGGCGGCCGGCCACATCGCCGCGACCTTCACCGAGACCGAGCGCGCCGAGGTCAACGACATCGACGAGGACGCGTTCCGGGGTGGCGAGGTCGTGACAGAACTCAGGGCGGTGGCGACGGTCCCGGTCGCCGACCAGCGCCAGTCCGCGAAACAGCGCGGCGGTGGGGACGTTGCGACCTTGGCCGAGGCGGTCGCCGAGGGGGCCCAAGCGGGCGTCACCTACGTCCTCGGTCCCGGCAGTACTGTCGGGGAGATCAAGTCCCGACTGGGGTTCGACGGGACGACACTCGGGGTGGACGTCTGGCGCGACGGCGAGGTGCTCGTCGCGGACGCCAGCGAATCGGAGATCCTCGACGCCCTGGGCGAGGAGAACGTGGTGATCGTCTCGCCCATCGGCGGCCAGGGGTTCGTCTTCGGTCGGGGCAACCAACAGCTCTCGCCGGAGGTGTTGCGCCGGTCGAGTATCCAGGTCGTCGCCTCCAGCCGGAAGCTCGACGACGTGGGTCGCCTGCGGGTCGATACGGGCGACAGCGCGCTCGACGAGGAACTCGCCGGGTGGGTACGGGTCCGTGTGGGTCGCTACGAACAGCGCCTCGTCGAGGTCGTGGCCTGACAAACGTCCGGGGAACACCTCCGGACTCCGATGATTGTATTCTGCTGTCTCGATAAGTGGGAGTATAGTCAAGATTAAGGTCGGCCGCGGCCAACAAAGGGCATATGGAAACGCGGAAAGTCCAGCGGTTGGGGCCATCGACGCTCGCGATGACTCTGCCCGCCGAGTGGGCCAGCAAGCACAACGTCGAGAAGGGCGACGAGGTGTCGCTGCGGATGGGCGGTAAAGGGACGCTGACGGTCCTCCCCGAGTCCGTCCAGACCGAGGAGTCCCAGGCGACCATCCACGCGGAGAACCTCAACGCCGACGCCGTCGAACGCGCGATCGTCGCACAGTACGTCCTGGGCCGTCGGATCATCCACGTCGAGGCAGCCGAGGGCAGCACACTGGACTCGGCACACATCAACGCAGTCTACAACGCCGAGACGCAGTTGATGGGATTGGGCGTCATCGAGGAGACCCCCGAGCGGATCGCGATCCGCTGTTCGGTCGACCCGGAGGACTTCACGCTCGACAACCTCCTGGAACGGCTCGAATCGACCGGGTCGACGATGCGCAACGAGGCGATCAAGTCCCTCGCTCACGGGAACCCCGACCTGGCCCAGCGGGCGCTGAACCGTGAACGGCAGGCCAACAAGATCTTCGTCCTCCTGTTGCGGCTCATCTTCACCGCCTACCAGAACCCGAACCTCGCCCGCGCCATCGGCCTGGAAGACGGCTTCCCGCTGATCGGCTACCGCTCGATCGCGAAGAACCTGGAGCTGACCGCCGACAACGCCGAGGACATCGCCGAGATCGCCCTGGAGGCGACCGACCACTCACTGAACGTCGATAGCTCGACCATGCGGCGCATCCGGGAGTTCACCGACAAGGTCAACGAGATCAGCGAACTGGCCGTCCAGGCGGCCGTCGAACGCGACTACGACACGGCCATCGAGGTCCGCGAGGAGTACGCGAAGGTCGGCGACCGGGAACACGAGATCCTCGACGACCTGCCGGAGATGGAGAACGAGTCGCTGCTGCAGATCCGCGAAGTCCTCGTCAGTCTCCGTCAGACCGCCGAGTACGCCGTCCGGAACGCGGAGATCGCGACGAACCTCGCGCTGAACGAGGAGTCCGAACACACGACGATCGAGTGAGGGCGGGTCGCCCGTCAGAGAGACAGTAGTCCGTCGTCGGATTCTGTCCGGGTGGCTGTCGGAGTCGGCGTGGGAGTCGAACCGGTTGTCTCTCCGCCGTCCAGCAGTCCGTCGTCGGTGTCAGTCGCAGTCTGTGTATCCGTTCCCGTATCGAGCAGCCCGTCGTCGGTCGGCGTGGGCGTCGGAGTGGCGCTCCCTGACTCGCCGCCCTCCGAGCCGTCGGCCCCCGACTCGCTCTGGGACGACACCGTTCCCGTCGGATACTCGTCCTTGTTGCCGAAGATGTCGGTCTCGATCTCCTTCTCGTAGTCGACCGCGTCCAGCGGGATGCGGATCTGCGTCCCGCCGCCCTCAAGCACCATGTAGAAGTCGATACGCAGCTGCGTGTACTGGTTGCGCTGGAGGTGGGTCACCCACCAGTCGTCCAGATTCTCGTTCTCGATGGCGGCCCGCGCGTCGATGGTCTCGGTCTCGCCGGGCGAGATGACGTGACTCTTCGTCGTCTCGCCGGACCCGACCGTGACGTCGTTCATCGAGACGGTGTACCCGATCTTCGAGATGGTGTAGGGGATCGGCTTCGGGTTGTGGACGGTGAAGGCCAGATCCATCGGCGTCCGCTCGCGGGTGAGGTTCGCCCGGTCCCAGGAGCCCCGCGTCTCGTTGATGTAGAGCACCGGATCCGAGATCAGCGGTGCGTTCGCGTCGACCGGGCGGGTCTCGGTGCTGTTGAACTGCCCGACGATGTCCGTCTCGATGGACTTGCCCTGCGTGACCGACAGCGACTGCCCGAGCGTCGACGATCTGACCTCGCCGTCGATCTCGACCTGCGTCTGTTCGCCGTTCTGGACGTGAGTGTACCACCACGCGGGGATCTGCTCGTTGTCCATCTGCGTGGTGAAGTCGAGTGTCGTCCGTCCAGTACCGAGCTGGAGGCCCTCGCGACCGCCCTCGGCGATCGGAACCGAATTCATCCGGACCGTATAGTCCACCGCGGTCCCGCCGAGCTGGACCCCGATCGGGTTCGGATTCGCAACCACGATGTCGGTTTCGACGGTCGTCGTCGACTCGGACACGCCAGCGAACCGGTTCTCGACCGACTGGACGGACGGCGCTCCGAGGACGCCGGTGAGCACACCACCGACGAGGAGCACGATCAGTCCGACCACGACGACTGCGACCTGCCGTTTTCGTCCCATCGTGGGTCTCTCGCTCACCGGGATGTATAGGTCCTGTGGCCCGGCCCGAATGAACTAAGTAGCCGACACCGAATGCACCGGTATGGCCTCAACGGATGCAGAAACCGACATGGGACTCGGCCTCGGACTGGTGTTCGGGCTCGTCGCAGTCGGCGCAGCGTTGCTGACGACAGTCAACGGGTACACGTACGCGACACGGACCGCACAGGGACTGGAAGCGACCGGGCTCCAGGTGACCAGCGGGGTCGCGTTCGGGGTCGCCATGCTGGCCGCCGGTCTCGCTATCGTCGCCGTCCACGTGTTCGACGGCTGACGAATTGCTGCACGACGTTCGTTTCTGGCAGTCCATTCGTGGAAAGGAATCGTTAAATTGGGTCGTGACGTACATCTACTATGGCCGATTTCAGCGAAGAGGACCGGCGCATCCTCGAGTACCTCAGGGACAGCGTCTCGCGGGGTGAGAGCTACTTCCGCGCGAAGAACATCGCTGAATCCATCGGTCTCTCCGCCAAGCAGGTCGGTGCGCGGTTACCGCGGCTCGCGGAGGAGGCCGACGAGGTAGATATCGAGAAGTGGGGTCGCGCTCGGTCGACGACCTGGCGCGTGACCACGAGTTAGTCGGTGGATTCATTCGGGAGCAGGTCGGAGTTTCTGCTATGACCGTCCGGGTCGAGCAGACGATCACAGTGTCGGCGCCCCCCGAACGCGTCTGGGAGTTCATCGCCGACCCGGAGAAACGTGCCCGTTCGATCAGCGTCGTGACCGACTGGGAGGACCGTGGTGACGGGAAGTCCACGTGGTTCCTGCAGCTCCCGATCCCAGTGATCGACCGCACCGTCCGCGTCGACACCGAAGACGTCGACCGCCGACCGCCGGAGTACGTCCGGTTCGTCGGCAAGTCCAAGGTGATGCGGGTCCAGGGCGAACACGAACTGGACGCGACCGACGACGGGGGGACGGAACTGCACAACCGGTTCGTCGTCGACGGCCGCTTCCCAGGCGTCGAGCGGTTCTTCAAGCGGAATCTCGGTGGCGAGATCGACAACCTGGAGGCTTCCCTCCGGGAGGATCTGGGGCTGGAAGCATGAGACTGGCGGTGGCACAGTTCGAGATCGAGGCTGGCGATCTCGGCGGGAACGTCGACCGAGCGATCGACGCGATCCAGCGCGCGGCTGCGGACGGCGCCGACCTCGTCGTGCTGCCGGAACTGTTCACCGTGGGCTACTTCGCGTTCGATCTGTACGCCAGACACGCCGAGAGCGTCGCTGGCGAGACGATCGCTCGGCTTGCCGCCGTGGCCGACGAGAACGACATCGCCATCCTCGCCGGGAGCATCGTCGAGGACCTCGAAGCGAGCGCCGACGACGGGTTCAGGGTTCCAGCGGAGTCGGGACTGGCTAACACCTCCGTGTTCCTCGGCCCCGAGGGCGACCGCCGAGCAGTCTACCGGAAACACCACCTCTTCGGCTACGATTCGGCCGAATCGTCGCTGCTGGAACCCGGCGAGCACGTCGACACCGTCGACTATGGCGGCTTCACAATCGGGATGACGACCTGCTACGACCTCCGGTTCCCGGAACTGTACCGGCGACTCGTGGACGAGGGTACGACTCTCGTCTGTGTGCCCAGCGCGTGGCCGTATCCCCGCGTCGAGCACTGGGAGCTGTTCGGCCAGACCCGCGCCGTCGAGAACCAGCTGTACGTCGCCGCGGCCAACGGCGTCGGGAGCTTCGAGGACGCCGAGTTGCTCGGCCGGTCGACTATCTACGACCCCTGGGGGACCGTCCTCGCGAGTTCGGCCGACGAACCGGCACTGGTGGTCGCCGACCTCGACCCCGAGCGCGTCGAACGCGTCCGCGCGGAGTTCCCCGCGCTGGCCGACCGTCGGATGGATCTGGAATAACTCCAGTCGCTCTTTCACATAAAATCCGTTTTGAGCGTACGTCGATATTAACCCCCTCTCGGAGCGACGTACATCCGTCATGTCCAAGCAAGCAGCAACGGTGGCGGTGGTGGCCTGCCTCCTGCTGGCAGGCTGTGCGGGCGCGGGCCTCGGATCGGGCGACAGTGCGGAGAGCGCCGGCGGTGGCCAGCAAGCCGCGGCGACGGCCGCGAGCGCCGATAGCGGGTCCGACCTGAGCTACGACGCGGCGAGCGAGGGGGGCGACGGCGGTGACGGTGGCGGGGATGCCGGTGGCGGGAGCGACGTCGCCAGCGGCGCACAGCAGCGTGCGATCATCAAGACCGGGTCGATGGTCGTCGAGGTCGAGAACTTCTCGACGGCGCGCTCGACCATCGCCCAGCGCGTCAGATCACAGGGCGGCTACGTCGGCGGCTCCGACCAGCGGCTCCACCGCAGCGGCAACGAAACCTGGATCACCGGCCACATCGTCGTGCGCGTCCCCAGCGACTCCTACGAGGACACCCAGTCGCTGGCCGCCGACCAGGGGACGGTCCTCTCCGAGGAGACCACCACGAAGGACGTCACCGACCAGCTCGTCGACCTCGAAGCCCGCCTGGAGAACCTCCGGAGCCGGCGCGACCGGCTCCGCGACTTTTACGCGCAGGCCAACAACACCGAGGAACTGCTCCGCATCGAGGAACAGCTCTCGGAGGTCCAGGGCCAGATCGAACGTCTGGAGGCCCAGAAACGGTCCCTGGAACAGCGCGTCGCCTACTCGACGATCCGGATCGAACTGCACGAGCCCGAACCCGGCATCGACCAGATCAGGACCCAGTACCACGAGCAGTCACTCGTCGCGGTGTTCATGGGCTCGGTGAACGACGTCGTCGTCTTCGCGCAGGCCTCGCTCGTGACCGTCGTCGGCGCGCTGCCGTGGCTGGCAGTGCTCGCCGTGCCGGCCATCGGGCTGCGACGGTGGCTACGTGGGCGCTCGATTCCGTTCGTCGGAACCCGCGAGAATGTACCGGATACCGAACAGACCAGCCAGAACGAGTCGGCTGTCGAGGATGACGAGAAGCAATCAGATAGCGACGATCCCGAGGAATCCTCCTCAGACACCGGGCACTCGGAGTAAGCCCACCGTACTCACCGGATGACGACACCGGGCCTTTTTTTACGCTCGGTCCAAAACGATTTCCTGCCGGTGAGACGCTTTTCACGTCGCACCCGGCAACAACACAGCCCGTCTCGCTGCTCGGCCACCCGGCGTCGCTCGTCCGCCAAAGGCTGTCCGGACAGCCTTTCTCGAAGACGAATCGGTGTAGATCAGTCCCGTATAGTGCGCCCTGGGCGCATACCGGGAATCACGACACCGACCGATCTCACTCCTCGTCCGTCGAGATATCCGCCGAGAGCCCCTGTGCCATCCGGATCTCCTTCGAGTTGTTCAGCGTCCAGGCCGTCCGTTCGGTGACGGCCTCGATGACCTCGCGGGCGTGTGGCGGGCCGCTGCCCGACTTCTTGACACCGCCGAAGGGTAACTGGACTTCCGCGCCGATACACGGGAGGTTCGCGTAGGCGAGACCGACCTCGGCGTGGTCCCGGTAGTAGTGCAGTTGGCGGTAGTCCTCGGAGATGACCGCGCCGGCGAGGCCGTACTCGGTGTCGTTGTGGATCTCCAGCGCACGTTCGATGTCGCCCTCGTACTCGACGAGCGCGACGTGGGGGCCGAAGACCTCCTCGCGGTAGGCCGTCAGATCGGTGTCGGGCGCGACCTCGTAGACGAACGGGCCGACCCAGAACCCCGCCGCGTGGCCGTCGGGGAGTTCGTCGCCGGAGAGGTCCTGGCGGTCGACGAGGACAGTGGCCTCCGATCTGCGGACGGCGTCGTTGTAGCGGCCGAACTTGTCGACCTGCTCCTGGTCGACGAGCGGACCCATGAAGGTGGCCTCGTCGAGGGGATCGCCGACGGTCACGCGCTCGGCCAGGTCGACGAACCGCTCTCTGAACGCCTCGTAGACGTCGGTGTGGACGAGCAGTCGCTCGCTGGAGACACAGCGCTGGCCGGTGGTCTTGAAACTCGACATCACGGCAGAGTGGACGGCGATGTCGAGGTCGGCGTGTTCCGTGATCACGATGGCGTTCTTACCGCCCATCTCACAGCAGGCGTTCCGGCCGGCGCGGCCGCCGATCTTCTCGTCGATGCGGTGGCCGACCTGGGCGCTGCCGGTGAACAGCACCGTGTCGACCCGGTCGTCTTCGACGATGGCGTTGCCGGCGTCGCCGTAGCCCTGGACGAGGTTGAACACGCCGTCGGGGATCGACGTGTCGTCGAACATCTCGGCGACGATCTGTCCGCAGTAAGGCGTCTGTTCGGCGGGCTTCCAGACGACGGTGTTGCCCTCGACGAGTGCGACGGCCATGTGCCAGAAGGGGATGGCGACCGGGAAGTTCCACGGGGTGATACAGCCGACGACACCCTTCGGCGTCCGGCGCATGTACGAGTCCTTGGCGGCGACCTCCGAGGGCACGACGTCGCCGTGGGGATGCCTGGCGTTGCCGGCGGCCAGTTCGACCATGTGTGCCGCCTCGACGACGTCGGCCCGGCCCTCACTGATCTCCTTTCCGCACTCCCGGGAGACCATCGCGCCGAGTTCGTCGGTCCGCTCACGGAGTTCGTGGTAGATCTCCCAGAGGTACTCCGCGCGGTCGATATACGACAGCGTTCGCCACTCGGCTGCGGCATCTCGTGCAGCCCCGACAGCCTGTTCGATCTCGTCCGGCGATCCCATCTGGGCCGTGGCGATGTCGTCCCCAGTCGCCGGGTTCACGCTCTGGAAGGTCTCCCCTGTCCTGCTTGCTACCCACTCGCCGTCGATGTAGTGGTGTAACTCACTGTCTGACTGACCTGTCATAGGAACTAGTTGGACGGCCACGGTCAAAAGTGGTGCGTCAACACACCGCAAGGGATGGGGGCCTGCGACCTCTCAGCGCTCGCGTTCGCGCTCCAGCGCCCGCTCGAAGTGCTCGGCGGTGATCTCGACCTCGTCGGCGTGTTCGGTCGCCTCCTCCGGACCGAGTTCCTGTGCCGTCTCGCGGATGGCGAGCATCGATGCCTCGCGGACGACCGCTTCGAGTTCCGCCCCGGAGAAGTCCGGCGTCTCGCTGGCGATGTCGGACAGCGAGATGTCTTCTGCGAGGGGCTTGCCGTCGGCGTGGACCGCCAGGATCTCCTCGCGGGCCGCCTGGTCGGGGTTGGGCACCTCGACGTGCTGTTCGAGGCGGCCGGGTCGCAGGAGCGCGTCGTCGATCATATCGCGCCGGTTGGTCGCGGCCAGGACCACCAGATTGGGGTTCTCGGTGACGCCGTCGAGTTCGGCGAGCAACTGGGAGACGACGCGTTCGGTCACCTCGTTGCCGTCCCCGCGGTGGCTGGCGATGGCGTCGATCTCGTCGAGGAAGATGATGCTCGGCGCGGTCTGGCGGGCCCGCTCGAACAGTTCCCTGACCGCTTCCTCGCTCTCGCCGACGTAGCGGTCCATGATCTCCGGCCCGGCGACGTGGATGAAGTTGACGCCGCTCTCGCCGGCGACGGCGCGGGCGAGCAGGGTCTTCCCAGTTCCCGGTGGTCCGTAGAGCAAGATCCCACTCGGTGGGTCGGTGTTCGTGGCGGTGAACAGTTCGCCGTACGAGAGCGGCCACTCGATGGCCTCGGTGAGCGTCTGTTTGACCTCGTCGAGGCCGCCGACGTCCTCGAAGGACACCGTTGGGGACTCTGCGACGTACTCCCGCATCGCGCTCGGTTCGACTGTCGCCATGGCGGCGTCAAAATCGGGGCCGGTCACGTCGGGGTCCTCGTGCTCGCGACGCAGTGCCGCCATCGCCGCCTCGGTGGTCAGCGAGGCCAGGTCGGCGCCGACGAATCCGTGGGTCTGGGCTGCCAGCCTGTCCAGATCGACGTCCTCGTCGAGTGGCATCCCGCGTGTGTGGACGTCGAGGATCTCCCGGCGCCCCGGTTCGTCTGGCACGCCGATCTCGATCTCGCGGTCGAAGCGGCCACCGCGGCGCAGTGCTGGGTCGACGGCGTCGACGCGGTTGGTCGCGCCGATGACGACCACACGGCCGCGGTCTTCGAGGCCGTCCATCAGCGTGAGCAGTTGGGCGACGACGCGGTTCTCCATGTCGGCGTCGTCGTCGCGCGAGCCAGCGATGGAGTCGATCTCGTCGACGAACAGGATCGCCGGGGCGTTGGCCGTCGCCCGGTCGAAGGCCTCACGGAGCCGTTCCTCGCTCTCGCCTTTGTACTTGGAGACGATCTCGGGCCCGGAGATGGTGTCGAAGTAGGCGTCGACCTCGTTGGCCACCGCGCGGGCGATCAGCGTCTTCCCGGTGCCGGGCGGGCCGTGCAGGAGGACGCCCTTCGGCGGGTCGATGCCGAGCCGCCGGAACTGTTCGGGCTCCGAGAGGGGCATCTCGATCATCTCGCGGATGCGGTCGAGTTCGTCGTCGAGGCCGCCGATGTCCTCGTAGCTGACGCCGGTATCTGAATCGGCCTGGGAGGAGGGCGCAGCGTCGGATTGCTCGCCGGCCGCGGAGCCACCGGTGTCGCTCGTCCGGGGCAGCACGGTCACCGTCGTCCGGTCGGTCACACGGACCGACTCGTCGGGCGTCGTCGACCGGACGAGGAAGGTACCCAGCCCGTCGACGTGGACACGCTCGCCGGCCTGGACCATCCGGTCGACGAGTCGCGAGCGGACGGTGTGTTCGTACTCCTCGGTCCCTGGGAGGGGCTCGGCCGGCTGGACGGTGATGGCACTGGCTTCGGTCACCGATCCCTGGCGCACCTGGACGGTGTCCCCGATGTTGACGCCGGCGTTCGCCCTGGTGTCCGAGTCGATCCGGACGAACTGGCCGCCGTCGTCGGCCGGCCAGACCTTCACGACGGTCATCTTGTTCCCGTCGACGATGACCGGGTCGCCGCTCAACACGCCGAGCCTGCTTCGCACGGATTCTGGGAGCCGCGCGATGCCACGTCCGGCATCTCGCTTGTTCGCTCCCTCCACCGTGAGTTCGATACCGCCGTCTGGGGACCCACTCATAGCCCTCCGTAGCCGGTCGAGGCTCTTCAGGGTTCCCGTTGTGTCGCGGGAAAACAATATACGACAGGGCGTCGGAGCTTCGGGTATGGTAGTCGATACCGAGCGTGACGGGATGACATGGTACGAGTGCGAGTCCTGTGGGCTCATGTTCGACGACCAGGAGGATGCTCGCCAGCACGAGTCCAACTGCGACGACGAGGACCCCTCGTACATCCAGTGAAAACTGCGAACCAGGCGACAGTATAACGTCCTGCCGTCCGAAGGCCCGTCCATGGGCGCAACCGAGCAGGGGCCACGCGGTGACCCGGCCAGCGACGAACGGGCCGACTACGACCACCAGTCAGACGCCGTCGCTCGACCGGCGCTCGTCGCGGACCTCACAGAGCGCGTCGAGGGGACGGTCCGGTTCGACGACTACTCCAGGGAACTGTACGCGACGGACGCCAGCGCCTACGAGATGACGCCGGTCGGCGTCGTCTACCCCCGGTCGACGGACGACGTCGCGGCCGTCGTCTCCTACTGCGCGCAGCGGGAGATTCCTGTCCTCCCTCGGGGCGGCGGGACGAGCCTCGCCGGCCAGGCGGTCAACGAGGCTGTCGTCCTCGATTTCACGCGGTACATGGACGCGCTCGTCGACGTCGACCCGGACGAGGAACGCGCCGTCGCCCAGGTCGGGACGACGCTGGGGGACCTGAACGCCGAACTGGCCGCCCACGACCTGAAGTTCGCGCCGGACCCCGCCTGGGGCGACAAATCGGCACTCGGCGGCGCCATCGGCAACAACTCCACCGGCGCCCACTCGCTGCAGTACGGCAAGACCGACCACTACGTCGAGGAGTGCGAGGTGGTACTCGCCGACGGGACCGTCACCACGTTCGGTGAGATGACCGTCGACGAGTTGCGGGACGCAGCCGACGCCGACGGCGACCTCGAAGCACGCATCTACGCCGAACTGGTCCGGATCCTCGACGAGGAACGCGACGCCATCGACGACGCGTTCCCCGACCTGAAACGCAACGTCTCGGGGTACAACCTGGATCGGTTCGTCGCCGAGGTCTCGGGTGAGTACGGCGACCCGGACACGGTCAACGTCGCCCGAGTGCTGGCGGGCAGCGAGGGAACTCTGGCCGTCGTCACGGAGGCGACCGTCTCGCTGGAACCCATCCCGGAGACGAAGTCGCTCGCTCTGCTTGCCTTCGAGGACCTCGTCACCGCGATGAAGGACGTCGCGCCAATCCTCGAACACGACCCGGCGGCCGTCGAGGTGCTCGACGACGTATTGCTGGAGTTAGCGGGTGATACCGAGGAGTTCGGCGACCTCGTCGACGATATCGTCCCCGAGGGGACCGGCGCGGTCCTGCTCGTCGAGTTCTACGCCGACAGCAGTGCGGCGGGCAAACAGAAGGTCGCGGACCTGCTCGCCGACCGCGTCGGTGATGTCTCGTCGGTGGGTGTCCCACAGGAAGGTGCGGAGGATCTGACCGCAGCGCCGGTCCGGGCGTTCCACGGCCGAGAGGCCCACGACGACGCCGAGCGCGAGCGGTTCTGGAAACTCCGCAAGTCCGGCCTCCCGATCCTGCTCTCCCGGACGAGCGACGCCAAGCACATCAGTTTCATCGAGGACACGGCGGTCCCACCGGAGAACCTCCCGGAGTACGTCAGTGACTTCCAGGACCTGCTGGAAGACGAGGGGACCTTCGCGTCGTTCTACGCCCACGCCGGGCCGGGCTGCCTGCACATCCGGCCGCTCGTGAACACGAAGACCGTCGAGGGCGTGGACCAGATGGAAGCCATCGCCGACGGCGCGACCGACCTCGTCCGGGAGTACGGCGGGTCGGTCTCGGGCGAACACGGCGACGGCCGCGCACGCACCCAGTGGAACCACAAACTGTACGGCGACCACGTCTGGGAGGTGTTCCAGAACCTCAAGCGCACCTTCGATCCGGACTGGCTGTTGAACCCCGGCCAGGTCGTCGGCGTCGACGAGGCGGCCGTCGAGGCCGGCGAGGCACCCCCGCGAGCGCGGACGGCCGACATGACCGAACACCTCCGGTTCTCGCCCGACTACGAGTTCGACTTCGACTTCGACCCCGCGCTGGACTGGGCCAACGAGAACGGGATGCAGGGGATGGTCGAACTCTGTCACGGCTGTGGGGGCTGTCGCGGCCCCCAGGAGACCACCGGCGGGGTGATGTGTCCGACCTACCGGGCCGCCGACGAGGAGGTCACCGCGACCCGAGGGCGGGCGAACATGCTCCGCTCGGCGATGAGCGGCGACCTGCCCGACGATCCGACCGACGAGGCGTTCGTCTCGGAGGTGATGGACCTCTGTATCGGCTGCAAGGGCTGTGCGCGGGACTGTCCCAGTGAGGTCGACATGGCGAAACTGAAGACCGAGGTCGAGTACGCCCATCACCAGGAACACGGCGCAAGCCTCCGGGACAAGGTATTCGCCAACGTCGAGACGCTCTCGAAACTCGGGAGCGCGTTCGCGCCGGTCTCGAACTGGGCCCAGCGATTGCCCGGCAGCGATTTGCTGACCGAGAAAGTGCTCGGAATCGCTCGCGAGCGAGACCTCCCCACGTTCCGGCGGCAGACCTTCGAGAAGTGGTGGGCCAGCCACGACCCGACAGTTTCGGCAGCCGAGGCCGACCGGCGAGCGCTCCTCTTTCCGGACACCTACAACAACTACAGCCACCCCGAAGTCCTCCGGGCTGCCGTCGAAGTGCTGGAGGCAGCGGGCGTCCACGTCCAGGTACCGAGTGACGTCACCGCCTCGGGCCGAGCGGCCCACTCCAAGGGTTTCGTGGGGAAAGCGAAGTCCCGAGCACGGAGGAACGTCGACGCACTCCGGGGCCGCGTGGAAGACGGCTGGGACGTCGTCGTGGTCGAGCCCTCCGACGCCGTGATGTTCCAGTCGGATTATCTGGACCTGCTGGGCCACGACGACGACGCGACGACTGTCGCAGCCAGCAGTTTCGGCGTCTGTGAGTACCTCGACCGGTTCGCACTCGACAGCGGCGTCGACTGGGAGGCCCCCGTCGAGTCGCTGACCTACCACGGCCACTGCCACCAGAAAGCGACGAAGAAAGACCACCACGCCGTCGGTGTCCTCCGGCGGGCCGGCTACGAGGTCGACCCGCTGGATTCGGGCTGTTGTGGCATGGCCGGCAGTTTCGGCTACGAGGCCGAACACTACTCGATGAGCAAGGCTATCGCCGGCATCCTCTACGAACAGACCGCCGAGAGCGACGGCGATACCGTGGTCGCACCCGGCGCCTCCTGCCGGACGCAACTGGCAGACCGGCCGCTCGGCGACGGCGACGAACCACCACACCCGGTCGAGCGGCTGGCCGACGCGCTGGCGTGAGCGATTAGATATTCCCCTCGCCACCGCGATACCATCGGCCGGAGGACATTATTGTTGTAAATCCTCAACATTCATTGAGTCTCACGAGAGAGTGAGCGACGTGCACGCCCTCGCCCGGAATCGGACGTTCCTCCGACTGCTCGTCGGCCGCCTCGTGACGAACGCGGGGGACAGCATCTACTACGTCGCCGCCCTCTGGCTCGTCCACGACCTCGGCGGGTCGACCGTCTACACCGGCATCGCGTCGTTCCTCGTGATGATCCCGGGGATGCTCCAGTTCCTCGTCGGCCCGCTCGTCGACGACGTTCCTGTCCCGCGGCTCCTGGTCTCGACACAGGCCATCCAGGGACTGCTGGTCCTGACGATCCCGATCGCGGACTGGCTTGGCGTCCTCTCGGTCGAACTGGTCCTGGTCGTCATCCCGCTGGCGTCGCTCGTCAACCAGGTCACGTACCCCGCCCAGTCGTCGGCGTTGCCCCGCACCGTCGAGACCGAACATCTCTCGACGGCCAACTCCGTGTTCAACACCGCCCACGAGGGAGTGAACATGACGTTCAACGCTGTCGGGGGGATCCTCGTCGGGCTGGCCGCGGTGGGCGCGGTCGGTGCGTTGCTGATCGACGCCGGGACGTTCGCCATCGCCATCGTCCTGTTCGCTGGCCTGACTCTCCCCGAGCGTGGGTCGGGCGAGACGGGGGCAGCCGAGGGAGAAGCCACGACGCAGGCTCAGGACGACACCACCACAGCGGACGACAGGGACGCCGAATCCGTCCGGGAGCGGACCCGCCGCTACGTCGGTGATTTCAGAGACGGCCTCTCGTATCTCCGTGGGACCGCGTTCCTGCCCGTCATCGTCCCGCGGATCCTCGTCAGTTTCGTCGCCGGCGCGATGCTGGCCATCCTCCCGGCCTACGCCGCACTTCGCGGTGGCTCGGGGCTGTACGGCGTTCTCCTGTCGGCACTCGCGGCGGGCGCGCTCGTCGGGTCGGTCCTCTCGGCGAGACTCGACCGTGTGCCCTACGGCTACTTCATGCTCGGCGGGACTGCGCTGACGGGACTCGCGTGGATCGGTGCGGCACTGTCGACGTGGACACCAGCTATCGTCGCGTTCTTCGCGCTCGCGATCGTCTACTCGGGCGGCAACAGCGTCCTCTTCGACACGCTCGTCCAGACGGTCGTCCCCGAAGACATGATCGGCCGCGTGACGAGTTCGATGACCACGCTGGAGGGACTGGCCACGCCGTTCGGGTCGCTCGTCGGCGGCGCAGTGGCGGCCGTCGTCGGCCCGGTTACGATCCTCGTCGCACTGGGCGTCGCGAACTTCGTCGCGACCGCCTATCTGGCGCTGTCGGGACGACTCCGCTCACTCCCGCCGATCCGTGACGTCGAGCGGGGCGACGACCGGATCGAGCAGTACGCTGATTGAGACGGTATCTCCGGCCGACCCGTAACGATTTAACTGCGGCCACGCACAGACTGCGGTATGACAGTCGATTCTGACTGGGAGGACTGGCTCCTGCGCGCGGTAGAGGACGCCGACCCCGACGGACTGGCGATCTGGTATCTGGGCTGTAACGGCTTCATCGTCAAATCCAGCGGCGACACGACGGTGTTCATCGACCCCTATCTCGGGATCGGTGACCCACCGCGGACCGTGCGGATGGTCCCGGTGCCGTTCAACCCCGAGGACGTCCTCGAAGCCGACGCAGTCCTGGGGACCCACGAACACGTCGACCACGTCCACGGTCCCTCGCAGGCGCCGATCCTGGCGAGTACGGGCGCGGACTACTACACCACCGACAGCGGTCACGACGTCATCCGCGAGGAGGGGTGGACGAAGAACTGGTCCGTGACCGACGACCAGCTCCACGAGGTCGAAGAGGGCGACTCCATCGAGATCGGCGACATCACGGTCCACGTCGAGCCCGCGAACGACCCCGACGCCGAACATCCGGTGTCGTACGTCTTCGAACACGAGTCGGGCACCTTCTTCCACGGCGGCGACGCCCGTCCCGGCGACTTCGAGACGGTCGGCGAGTCCTACGACATCGACCTGGGGGTCCTGGCGTTCGGGACCATCGGCATGATCGAGGACAAGGAGACCGGCGAGGGCGTCCGGACCCAGTGGTACAACGACGAGAACATGATCGTCGAGGCGGCCAACGAACTACAGTTGGACACCCTGCTGCCGAGCCACTGGGACATGTGGAAGGGGATGACGACCGAACCGACCGTGCTGCACAACCACGCCAACAGCTTCGAGTACCCGAACTCACTGACCGTCGCCAAGATCGGCGACCGAGTGGACCTGTAAGCAGCCCCTAGCTTTCGGCAGTAGTGTCGGACTAACTATACAATGCATATTTAATAGTGTAGGGTCACGGAATAGAATACATGAGTGATGCACAAACATACGAAGAAGTCACCGTCAGCTCCGACGGGGTGATCGTCACCAAGCGGTTCGAAGCCGACGAGTTCCCCGTGCCGGCTATCGCGTTCAACGTCTCTTCGAAGCGTTCAGAGCCAGTGACGCTCCGTCTGGTAGACACGGTCCCAGACGACGTCGCCGTCGAGGACCTGGGCTTTCACCCGGAGTACGGCAGCGAATACTGGGACATCAACGAGGACCGCATCGCCTTCGAGAAGGAGATCCAGGCCGATTCGGAGTACACGACGGTCTACGGCATCCGCGCGACCGGGACCGACGACGTCGAGAAGTTCCTCACCGAGCCCGAGATCGAGTCGGTCGATCCGCCGCTCGACGAGGACGAAGCGGACATCGTCGGAAGCGGTGACGACGCGGTCAAAGACGTCATCGCCGGCGAAGCCGACAGCGTCCCCGGACTGGAGGACGACGAGGACGACGAAGACATCGAGACGCTGGACCTCAAAGATCCGAACAACCCGGACGCGGGGACCTCGGCCGACGCGGAGTCGGCCGACGCGGACGGCGAGGACGGTGACGCCGACACCAACGGCGAGGTCGGTGAGGGGACCGTCATCGCCGCGATGGCCGACGAGATCCGACAGAGCAACGTCTCGCCGGACGACGTGAAGCTCCTCCAGCGTGCGCTCGATGCGGTCTCAGACGGTGACAGCAGCGGTGGCGGTGGTGGTGACGGCGCGACGAACGCCAAGATCCAGCGCCTCCAGCAGGATATCGCGGATCTCCGTGCCTACACGGACGCTCTCGAAGAGTTCCTCGAAGAGAACGGGACCGGCGACGAGATGATCGAGGAGTTCAGCCAGCGCCTCGATCAGTTCGAGACGGAACTGAACTCCTTCGAGTCCGACATCCAGAGTGCACGGTCGACCGCGCAGTCGGCCAACGACGGCGTCGAGAGCCTCGAAGAGGAGGTCAGCACCGTCGAGGAGGACGTCGACGAGGTCGAATCCGAGGTCAACTCGATCGGCAACAGCCTCCGGACGGTCGAGGACGACGTCGACGAGTTCGACACGGAGATCGAGCAACTCAACGAGCACATCTCCGATCTCGAAGGCGAGGTCGAGGCGCTCCACGAGGAGATCGGCGACGGCGAGGTCGACGAACGGCTCACCGAACTGGAAGACGAGATCGTGGAACTCAACGAGTGGCGCGAGCAGCTGTCCTCGGTCATCGGCGGCGGCGGCAGCTAACCGAATTCGTTTTACCGATCCCTGTTCTGCGTTTCCACAATGACGACGACCAGAGTGGCCGTTCCACGCAAAGGGCGGCCTCTCGAAGCGGTTCTCGAACGACTGGCCGCACGGACCGGCACGACCGAGTGGGCGGACGACATCATCTCGACGCTCCGCTACGAGAAAGCGGTCACGAAGGACAACCAGACCGCCGAGGACCACGTCTACGATCGGCTCGCCACCTACTCGACGCTGGACGAGCCGACCGAGCCCGAGTACACCCTGTTACGGGACGACAGGGACGGGATGCCCCGCCGGATCGTCTTCGACAGCGTCACCGTCCCGACCAGCGAGGGCGACGTCCAGCTCGTCGGGCGCGAGGAGCCGTTCCGTGCGCTGCGGACCCACGAGTTCGCACTCGGGTTCGACAGCGCCGACCTCGTGCTCGAGGAGGTCGTCCAGCTCCGCGACGAGCCACTGACCAGCATCGACGAGATCAACGACCGTATCGACCCACTCGACACGGACGTCCGCGTCGTGACGGGACTGGGCGACACGGTCTACCACACGCTACTGGCGACACCGGACGTCATCGACAGCCAGGATGGCGGGCTGGACCGGGCGTTCGTCACCGACTACGAAGGGGACTTCTGTATCTCGCCGCGGTACGAACGACTCGTCGAGGCAGTCCTGGGGACCGCCGCACTCGACGATATCACGTTCACCTATCCCGACGACGGTGTCGAGGAGGAAGCCGACATCGCGGCCACCGGGATCGGTGTCTACCTGACCGTCACAGGGTCGACCGCTCACGACCACGGCCTGGAACTGGGTGAACAGCTGTTCCCGAGCGAGACGGTCCTGCTGGAGAACGCGAGCGAGGGGACCGAGACCTCCCAGGCGGTCGCGAAACTGTTCGAGGAACCCGAGGCGACCGCGCTACAGTCCGTCTGAGCGGCTAGGCCCGCCGCGCGACACTGTCCTCACTCGTGGGCCGCGTCCCACTCCTCGGCTTTCCGGAGGTTGCTACAGTCGTTGCACTGGATCCGGCCCATCGAGTCCATGGCGTTGTTGAACGTCTCGCAGTTCCCACAGAAGAAGCCCCAGCGGCGCTCGCGGTCGGCGTCGAGATAGACGACGTAGAAGGGTGCTTTCGTGCCGATATCGCCGTCCTCGTGGTCGACGTAGAGCGTCTTCCCGTCGGGTCCTGCACGCTGTTCCATATCGATGTCTGTACGGCCAGCGGCTAAACGACTGCGGAACGGCTATCCGGGCGTGTCTCCGAAAGGCAGGTGATGAGTCCTCGTCTCGTCCACTACTCCGACGTGGAGAACGCCTACGACGACCCGGACCGGCTCGCTCGGCTGGCCGGCGCGCTGGACGCACTTGACGGCGCCGACGCGCTGCTCGTCGGGACTGGCGACAACACCGGCCCCGGCGTCCTCTCGATGGTCACGAACGGCCGTCAGTCCGCCGACCTGTTCGACGCCGTCGAACCGGCGTTCGAGACGTTCGGCAACCACGACTTCGACCACGGCGTCGCGGCCATCTCGGATATCGTCGACCGGACGCCACAGCAGTGGCTGACCGCGAACGTCAGGCGGGACGGGGACCGGTTCCTCGCCGGAGAGACAGAGTCGTGGGCGGTCCGGGAGGTCGACGGCATCCGGATCGGTCTCGTCGGCGTGACGAACACGGACACGGGCGCGACCAGTCCGGGCGCCGATCCGCTGACGTTCACCGATCCGATCGCCGCGGTGAGCGACGCCGTCGCGGCCCTGCGCTCGCGCGGCGCGGACCACGTGGTCGTCCTCTCCCATCTGGGTCGCGACGACGAGCGCCTCGCCCGGACCTGCGACGTGGACGTCGTCCTCGGCGGCCACGTCCACGAGCGGCGGGTGACGACGGTCCAGGGGACGCTGCTGGCGCGGCCCGGATCGAACGGCCACACGGTCGTCGAGGTTGACCTCGACGGGGGACAGCCGACCGCGGCGTTCCGCGACGTCGACGAGTTCGGCATCCGTGACGACGCCGTCGCGAGCGCCGTCCGGGACCGACTGGCGGCGAGCGGACTCGACGAGACTGTAGCTCACGTCACAGAGCCCATCTCCCGGTCGCGGCAAGCGACGAAGGAGGGCGAGAGTCGCATCGGGAATCTCGTCGCCGACGCCTACCGCACCCAGACCGGTGCGGACATCGGGCTCCAGAACGCCGGTGGCGTCAGAACCGACGAGACGCCGCTTTCGGGGGACGTGACCGTTGCCGACCTCGTCTCCGTCGTCCCCTTCGAAGAACCCGTGGTCGTCGCTCGACTCTCCGGCGACGAACTCCGGCGGCTCTGCCGGCAGGCCAGTGGCCGCGTGGTCGATCACGGTGACACCTCGTGGTGGCACGCCCACGTCAGCGGTCTCGAAGTGACGTTCGAGCGCGAGACGAAGACCGTGGAGGGGCTTCGAATCGACGGCGATCCGGTCGAGGAAGACGACACCTACACGCTCGCGACGACGGACTACCTGCTCACGTCGCCACTGGAGTTCCCGGTACTGACCGAGGCTCACCGCGTCGAGACGCACGCGCTCCAGTACGAGGTCCTGGCGGACTACACCCGCGAGCACGGGATCGACCCGACGGTGGACGGTCGAGTCGTGCGTCGCTAGGGTTTTACCCCCCGCGGTCGAACCACCTGTCGATGAAACAGGTCGTCGTTCCGGTGCGGTATCCACTCTCTGAGAACTCTCGGGCGACCCTCGCGGAAGCAATCCGTGTCGCCGAGGCCGACGACGCCGCCCTCACTGTCTTGCACGTCAATCTCTATCAGAACGGACAGCACGTCTCACGATCCCAGCTCAAGACGACCGTCGAGGAGGCGTTCGGACACCTCCCTCGGACGCGGTACGTCGTCCGGTCCGGGATGCTCGTCGAGGAGACGATTCTGGACGAGGTCGCTGCCCAGGAGGCGGACGTCGTCGTCATCGGCGACAAACAGGTCGGTCGCTGGCGCCAGATGATCCGTCGACTCGTCGACGATCCGGACATCGAGCAGTTCCTCCGGGAGGAACTGGACTGTGACATCGTGACGGTCTCGCCCGACAGTCAGCCGTCCCGGTACTCGACGTCGTCCTCGGAGACCTGAGTCGAGTTCGGCGCCGGCGAGTCGCTCCCGTTCATCGAGACCTGCAGTTCCCCGCTGGTATCGTCGAAATACAGGTGCGAGTGGGGGTAGGCAATCTCGACGTCGGCCTCGTCCAATCTAGCCCAGACGTTCGTCTGGACCTTCGACCGGGCCGTCAGAAGCTTGTACGGTTCCGTCACCCAGTAGCGGAGTGTCAGCATCACCCCGTGGTCTGCGAACTCGTTGATGTAGGCCGTCGGTGCCGAGGGATACCGGGCCGCGCCGATGCGGATGTTCGGCCCGCCACCGATGACGTTGTCGACCTCCCGCGCCGCTTCCTCGATGAGATGTCGAGCCTGCTCGATATCGCTCTCGTAGGTGACCAGGACATCTAGCGAGAGACGGGTCCGGGAGTCTTCGGCGGAGAAGTTCACGACGTCGCGGTCCCGCATCGACCCGTTGGGGATGACGAGGAACGTATTGTCCATCGTGAATATCTTCGTGTGGCGAAGCGTGATGTCCTCGACGAAGCCGCGCTGATTCGTATCGACGAGTTCCACCATGTCGCCGATCTCGTAGGGCTGGTCGGCCAGCAGGAAGACCCCGGAGATGAAACTCCCGACGATCGGCGCGAGGATGACACCGATGACGGCCGAGAAGACGGCCACGGAGAGGCCGATCTCGCCCAGGCCGAGCCCCCAGATGTTCATGATCGACAGGAGCGCCAGGATGAACACGCTCACACGGATGCCACGGAGGACGGTGCGAGTCAGGCTCGGCCGTTTGAACCGCTGGGCGACCCGGCGGCCGAGCAACTGGACGATCACTCTGGAGGCGAGATAGCCGAGCGCCAGCACCACGAGGGTCTGGAGTATCTGGCTGATCCAGATCGGGATAGCGAACGGGAGGAGGCCACCGAATGACGTGGTGGTGGTCGGGGTGGGCGTCGGTGTTGGTGTCGCCTGTAACAACGAGACAGCGCCCATGTCCACACTGTACCAACCCCCCGAGAAAAGCGTTCCCCCTTCCACAACTGATTAGCAGTGGCCAACCAACTGTGATCACATGGCAAGGGAACCGCAGTTCGAACTCACCGACTCCGTCCGGAACGTCGACACACTCGTCGTCGGGGTCTCGACGTTCGGACTGGCTGGACTGACGGCTGTCGACTACCTCACCGACCAGTTACCGATGTCGCAGATCGGTCACCTCACGGGGGGCGGACCACCGCCGATCACACCCTTCGAGGCTGGGAACCCCCGCCACCATACGCGGGTGTATCGCCACGACGAGCAGTCGTTCGCTGTCATGGTCGGCGAACGAATGGTGACGCTGGACGCCGCGGCAGGTATCGCGGACGCCATCGAGCGGCTGTACCGCGACCTGGAGTGTGAGTCGATCGCGATACTCTCCGGAGTGCCGGTCGCACACGGGCCCGACGACCACGTCCCGTTCTACATCGCGACCGAGGACTACCGCCAGGCGTTCATCGACGGGACTGATATCCGCCCGATGGGGAACGGCTTCCTCGACGGCCTCCCCGCGGAACTCGTCGACAGAGGCATCGGGACCGATGCAGTCCGCGTCGGAGTGTTCACGACGCCCGTCCACGCACAGGCACCAGACGCCTCCGCAGCGTTGCGACTCCTCGACGCCCTCTCGACGGCGCACGACATCCAGATCGACACCGGCCCGCTGGAGACGTTCGCGGCGAGCGTCGAATCCCACTACCAGGCGCTCGCACAGCGGCTGGAGGAGGCAGACGAGGATCTGATGCCCGACGACCGGATGTACATGTGAAGCCACGTCCATGATTTTTCACGGATGGTTTTCCGACGTTTGGACCAGAAGTTACTGAACAATCAAACAATTATCCAACAGTTATTTCCCGCTGTGGCCCCTCCACTACAGTGATGACAGCTACCGATACCTACCCAGTCGACGCGGCGCGTTCCGAGCGCCCGCCACACACCCGCCAGAAGGGTGTCCTCTTCTGTGAGGTGTGTGGGTACGAGAACCCCGTGGGCGGGGACTGGGACCGCAGCGAGGATGGCGAGAGCGAGACGCTCTACTGTCCCGACTGCGGGACACAGATCGACGACCGGTGAGTCTCAGTACTCGATTACTTCTTCGTCCGTGACGACCGAGTCGAGCAATCGCGTCGGGGTGGCGTCGTAGGCCGGATTCGCCACCTCGAACCCCTCCGCCGGTTCGCGCATCACCTCGGTCGGCGAGCGGAAGTCGTTCTCGAAGGCGAACGCGCCACCCGCGAACTTCGCGGCCGCCCCGACGACAGTGACCGGGACGCCGACGTCCGCCGCCGTCGCAGCGATGGGGTAGGTCCCAACGCGGTTGTAGAGCGTGTCGTCGACGATACAGTCCATCCCGAAGAGCACGCGGTCCGCCTTCGGGAGGAAGTGTCCCGCCGCGCTATCGACGATGAGCGTCACGTTGACTCCGTCGCGCTCGGCGAGCGACCGGGCGGCCTTCCGGCCGATGTACCGTGGCCGGGACTCGGTGACGTAGATCTCGAACGATTCGCCGTCGGCTAGTGCCACGTCGATGGCGTCCAGAACCGTCGAGGAGTACTCGTGGGTGAACAGCACGTCGTGCCCGGCGATGAGGTCGGCGGCGCGTTGTGCGGCCTTCTCCTTGGCGGTCTCGACGTTCTGGACCACGGTTTCGACCGCCGACCGCGTGAGTTCCTTCGCCGTCTCGATGTCACCGGGGTTCGCGTCGACGACCTCCTCGACGATCCGTCGCTGGGTCGTGTGCAGCGACGCGTGGGAAGGGTTGGCTCTGCGGAGGGCACTGCTGTTTCGCTCTAGGGCGCGGAGGTACTCGTCGACGGTCGGGTACTCCCGTTCGGTGAGCGTCGCGAGCGCCTCGGCAGCCTTCACAGCGACGACCGATGAGCTGTGGGTCTGCATCTCCTCGATCTGCTCGACGGTCTCGTCTATCATGTTGATGGCTGTGACCCGGACCGACATGTGTCTTCCCCCTGGGCCGAACAGTCTTTATGCGGCCTCACCTACGTACTGGACAACAGAGATGGCTGGCCAGTTCTGGACCGACTCGGTCGGGATGTCCGAATCGATCGGCGTCGCGGTCCTCATCGGGATGACGATCGTACTGACCGCATCTGTTGGCCTGAGTGTCCTCGTCTTCGACAGCCAGGACGAGGCCGGCGTCCAGGCGAACTTCACGTACGACTACGTCGACGACAGCAGTCTCCTGCTGGTCACCCACGCACAGGGCGACGAACTGGAGGCCGGCAACATCGAGTTCGTGGGGCCACAGAGCACCGTCACCTGGGCAGCCCTGGCCAACACGAACGAGTCGGCGTCGATCGGCCCCGGCGATATCACGCAGTTGAGCAGTGGCAACGCCTACGGGGCGAGTGTCGCACAGAGCGACACGATAACGATATACTACAACACGAGCGGGAACCGGACACAACTGGACGAGTGGTCGGGCGGGAGCTGATGGCGATCAGTCCGCAGGGACGCCGGTGTCGTCGGGTTCCTCGGCCGGCCGTCCGATGGCGTAGTCCACCGACAGCGGGCCGGCACCCATCGTGAAGACGGCCGACGCCATCCCGAACAGCGCGACGTGAGCAAGGACCGGGTCGTCGGGCAACCCGAACAGCGTCGTCGTGAACAGGACGAACGAAGCAGCCGCAGCCCCCCGGGTGAAGAAGCCGGCAACGAGTGCGAGGCCCACGGCGATCTCGGTCACACCGGCGCCGACCACCCACAGTCCGGGGTCGACCGGGACGACCGCGGTGAGGTCGTACTTCTCGACGACCAGCAGCGCGCTGCCCGGGTCGGCCAGTTTCTGGAACAGGCCCAGGTAGATGAACGACACGCCCATACCGACGCGGATGATCGTCGGGACGTAGCGCCGGTACGGGTCGGTCGCGCTGTCGAGGAACCCCTTGAGGTGGTGGACGGGGTCGACACGCCCGTAGTAGGTCCCGTCGGTGCTGGCGACGGCCTGGAGCATGTCGTCGGCGCTGGGCCGGCCACCGCCGAGGATCACGAGTGCGAGAAACGCCGGGACGTACTCCAGTGCGAGGACGACGCTGGGGTCGATCAGGAGGGCGGAGGCGTACGTCCCGAGGCCGATCGTCGAGACGATGCGGGTCGCCAGGCCGAACAGGATACAGAACCCCAACCCGATGAACAGGACCCGGACGAGGGGGTTCGCCGTCGTATCGAAGGAGATCGTCGGCGCGAACAGATACCCCTGGAACCCCGCTCCCACGAGTGGGAGACCGATACTCAGACGGAGCATCCACGGCACGAGGTCCGTGTAGCCGGCGAGTTTGTCACGGAGGATGACGATGTCGGTGATCGTCGGCCGGACCCAGAGGTAGGCGGCGAGCCCGCCGACGATGAGCAGGCCGGAGAACGCGAAGACGGCTGCGTTGAACGGAGTCGAGAGGACCGCGACGACGAACTGGACCGCGTCCACCGCCGCACCGGGACCGTCGGTGACGTAATCGACGTGTGCGAGTGGTGGCGCGCTCGACGACAGGTCGGACGCACCACCGCTCGCTGAGGAGACGGGACTCATACGCCTTAGTTGGAGCGAGGCCACCTAACGGTGTTCCCACCTCTCGTTCGACGGTCGAGTCTCCGGTCCTGACAGTGAATTCTACTGTGTCAGGACGGACGGCGGTGGAATTATATTCGTCCCAGTGCTATACCCATGCCAGTGAGCGTCAACGTCGAAACACAGGTCGTCGACAGAGGGGACGACGACTACGTCGGTGCAGCCTGGCGCCTCAAGGAATCCATCCGCGAATCCGAGGGCGTCCTCAGGCAGCGACGCGGCTTCTTCCAGAACGCCTACCGTCGGTCGCGGGTCTACCTGTACATCGACCGGTCCGAGGACAAACTCATCGGGTTCGCCTCGGTGCGCCGTGACGGCTACATCCTCTTTCTCGCCGTCGACAGCGACTACCGGGGCCACGGCTTCGGGAAACGACTCATCGCCCGCGTCGCCGAGGACTACGGGAGCGTCACCTGTCACGCACGGACGACCAACCGCGAGGCCATCGAGTTCTACACCCACATCGGGTTCGAGATCCGTCGCCGGATCGACGACTACTACGAGGACGGCGGCGACGCCTACTACCTGAAACTGGGCGACGACTCGATCACCGAGAAACTGACGAAGCTCCTCCGCAGGTAAGGGAACGCTTTTGACCGGACCCACCCAAGCGGATAGCCGATGGAACAGCGGACGCGCAACTACCTCCAGGGGCGCTTCGGTGACCACTACCGACAGGCGTCGGTGACGCCGCCGCCGGGTGCGAACGAACGCGAATGGGGGTACATTCCCTGGACCGAGGGGCCCGGCGAGACGATGATCCGTCACGAGTCGCTGCTGGACCTGGGCGACATCGAGGGGTTTCTCGGCCGGGACAAGCCGCGACACGTCTACTTCTCCGCGGGACGGTACGACGACCCGAGCGCGTCCCGCATGAGTGACAAGGGGTGGCGCGCCTCCGACCTGGTGTTCGACCTCGACGCCGACCACCTGCCGTCGGTCACGCTCGGCGAGGACAGTTACGCTCAGATGCTCGCCAAGTGCAAGGACGCTCTCTTGCGACTGCTGGACTTTCTGGAGGACGACTTCGGCTTCGAGGATCTGACGGTCGTCTTCTCGGGCGGGCGTGGCTACCACGTCCACGTCAGGGACGCGGGTATCCAGGGGCTCGAACGGAACGCACGGCGCGAGATCGTCGACTACGTCCGCGGCATCGGCCTGGAGTTCGAGGAACTGGTCAGTTCCGAAGCCGTCGCCGGAACTGCAGGCCGCTCCAGCCCCGCCCAGAAACGGATGCTCGACGTCGACGGCGGCTGGAGCGCGCGAGCGCACAGTCACCTCCTCTCGCTGTTCGACGACCTGCTGGCGATGGAGGAAGCCGAGGCTATCGAACGCCTCCAGGAGTACGACCGCATCGGCGAGGGCAAGGCGACGGCCGCGCTGACCGCCGCCCGGAACAACTACGACGAACTGCAGCGGGGCAACATCGACGTCCACCCCGCGGTGTTCCAACTCGCGAAACTCGTCGTCCACGAGGCCGTCGCCAGCGACAACGCGCCCATCGACGAGCCGGTGACGACGGACACGAACCGGCTCATCCGGCTGCCGGGCTCGCTCCACGGCGGGAGCGGACTGGCCGTCAGGCGTCTCGAACGGGACGCGTTGGCCGACTTCGACCCGCTCGTCGACGCGGTCCCGGAGACGTTCCGTGGCCACGAGATAACCGTCGAAGTGACGGATGGCGGCCGCATCGACCTCGACGGCGATACTTTTACACTGGAGGAAGGAGAGGTATCGGTACCAGAAGCCGTGGGCGTCTTCCTGATGACCCGCGGGCGTGCTGAGAAGGCCCAGGAATGAATCTCGACGAACTCCAGTCAGTCAAGTCCCGCGAGCGCCAGACCGACCAGCTCCAGCAGCTGCGTCCGACCTTCTACGAGGAGGCTGGCGAGTTCGTCAACCAGCTCCGCGAGGAACGCGAACGCGCGGCCGAACGCGCCGACGACCCCTTCGACGCCCCCGAGGTGAACCGGCTCACCAACGACATCAAGACGGCCGAACAGACCGTCGAGGCCATCTACGAACGCCGCGTGGGGAAGGTCGTCAAGAAGGCCTCGCTGGCCGCCGCCGACATGCCCACCGAGGACGGCGGCCTCACACAGGAGGAACAGGACCTCTTCGAGACGCTCGTCACGGCCATCGAGCAGAACCGCGGCCACGTCCTGGACGTCATCGCCGGTGAGGCCTCGGCCGGGAGCGACGCCCAGTCGACGCCAGCCGTCACGGACTCTGCCAGCACGTCCGAGACCGACCGCCCGTCGTCCGACCAGCCAGACGTCACACCCGCCGAGTCGGCGCCCGATCAGTCCACTGCGGACACGGAACCGACCGTCGACGCTGCCGACCTGATGGGTGGCGGGACGGAGACACAATCGGGCGGCGACGACGGGACCGACAGGCCACGCAGCGAGGCAGCGGCCATCGCCGACGAGGAGGCCCCACCGCAGGCTCCTGCGGGCGAGACAGATGGTGGGCCACAGGCGGCGGAGCGAACGCCGGAACCCGACGGCGGCGAGACGACCGTCGACCGCCAGACCGTCCGTATCACCGCCGACGTGGGCGAGATCTTCGGCGTCGACGAGCGTGAGTACGACCTCTCGACCGACGACGTCGTGACACTGCCCGCGGACAACGCCGACCCGCTCGTCGAACAGGACGCCGCCGAGCCGCTGGACTGAAATCGGCAACAGCTATCCGCGTCCACCTCGTATCTTCTGTATGAGCGACCACGGCGAGGCGAACCGACGCCCATGGGCACTTGATCGACAGGACATCCCTGGCGTCGTGGCAGCCATCGTTCTCGTGAACGTCGTCGGTGCACTCCCAGCGCTACTGGGTGGTCCTGATTCGGCGTGGTTCCAGTCGCTGACCAAACCGGCCATCTATCCACCACCGTGGATCTTCGGCGTCGTCTGGCCGCTCCTGTTCACACTGCTCGGCATGGCGCTGTATCTGGTCTGGCGCGACGCGCGAGCGACGCCCGAAGGAGCCGTCGCTATCAGACTGTTCGTCGCCCAGATGGCCGTCAACGTGGCCTGGACGCCGACGTTCTTCTCCGCGCAAGACCTCACGCTGGCCCTGGCGGTCGTCGTCGGCCTCTGGCTCGTCGTCGTCCCGACGCTCTGGACGTTCTGGCGGATCGACAGACGCGCCGGCGCACTCCTGATCCCGTACCTCCTGTGGATCAGCTTCGCCGCGCTCCTGAACTACCGGTTCGTCGTTTTGAACTGACGCGACGGTCGCTACGAGGTGCTCCTCCAGCGGCTACGACTGCCGAGGCCGGTCAGTTCGGTCGCACCGAGACGACCCCACCCGTGCCCAGTTCGATACGGGACCCAGCATACGAGAGCACGATCTTCGTCGCACCAGAGACTGTCGTCCCGTCGGTATCCCGCCCGTTAGCGTCCGAAAGCGGTCGGAAGAGCGCGTCTACGGCGTCCGGATCGATTGTCTCGTACAGCGGCGGCAACTCCAGCGGGTCCGTGTCGGTCGCTTCCGAGACTGCCATGACGATTACTTCGCTGGGCGTTCGTTCGAGAAGGTCGACCTGCGAGCGATACACCCCGTCGACGACGTCCCCACCTGGAACAGGCCGCTCCTGCGATTCGTCGTCGTTCACATCACCTGAACTCATTAGCCCTATGTATTCTGTCTGTTCGTGTCAGTATTCCTTTTTCACAGGAACGGCGTATAAATAAGACGAGCTTACTTCGATTCGCCGATAGTGGCGCCGATGAGTCGATGCGTACCCCGGCGCAGTCGTGAACCGACGGACTGGCCCGTGATGCCCAGTTCGTCGCCGAGGTCTTCGAGTGTCACCTCGCGCGGAGAGCGGAAGTACCCGCGCTGGTAGGCCAACACGAGCGCTTCTCTCTGGTTCTTGGTCAGGTTGTACTGGTCGTTGAACTCGGTATCGGACAGGGATTGGACGGTCTGCAATCTGATCGAGAGGCCGTTCTCGCGGCACTTCTCCTGGAACGTGGCCAGGTCATCGTGACGATCTGCACGGATCTCGAACGCCCAACCCTCGGCCGTCCCGGTACCGGAGATGAGTGCGACGTTACACTCCGAGATGGGGCGAAGTATCCCCTCGAAATCGCTGACCCACTCCGCGCGAACCAGTTGTGCATCGGGGAGTGTGTCGATGACTTCGATGGTGGCTACGTGGGCAAATCGAAAGGGGTCTATCTCCAGCCTGTCGGTCCCCTCAGCCTGCTGGAGCCAGAAGTACGGGATGATCCCCCTGGTGGTCGGGACGACCCGTTCCAGTTCGACAGTGAGTTCCGGATGCTCGGAGAAGATCTCCCCGAGCGGAAACTCCCCCACGGGAAGTGTGAACGTGGCGATAGTCGCCATGGAGACAGGTTTGGACTCTAGAAGCTTAAACTGTCACGCCTGAGTATGCAACACGATCAAAAGGCCACATGGCCGATGCTGACTTGAACGCGGTGTGCACACAGGTCCTGCGTTCGTTGGTGACGAGCTCGCTGCGCTATCAGAGACTCAGGGGCGCGGTCGCGTGCCGAGCGTCAACTCGACGGTTCGTCGTCGGCCGGCACGGTCGAGTGTGACGTCGATGGTGTCGCCCGGGCTGGTCTGCAGGGAGAGGAAGGTCGACAGTTCCTGTCGGGTCGGCGTCGGCGTGTCGTTCAGTCGTCGAACGACGTCGCCGCCGATACCGATCTCCAGGCCGGACTGGACCACCGTCTCCTCGCTGCCCTGTAACACGCCGTCGGATGGGCCACCCTCGACGACCTCGTCGATGTAGACGCCCGACGCGGGGTCGATAGACGCCGCCTCGGCAAGCCGCGGGGTCACGTCGCGGAGGATCACCCCCATGTACGAGTGGTCGTAGCTGCCGTCCCGGACGAGCGACGGAACGACGCGCTGAGTGAGTGCCGCCGAGACGGCGAAGGCGACGTTGTCGCCGCCACCGGCGTTGATGACGCCCACGACGTCGCCGTCCAGCGTCACGAGCGGGCCACCGCTGTTGCCGGGGTTGACCGCCGCGTCGGTCTGGACTGCGTCGGCGATAGAGAAGTTGTTCGCGCCCTCCAGCGTCCGGTCGACGCCGCTGACGATGCCCGCCGAGACGGAGCCAGCCAGCCCGAAGGGGTTGCCGATGGCGACGACGCGCGTACCGATGGGTGGGTCGCTGCCGACGAACGACAGCGGCGCCGTGTCCGCTGGCGGATCGTCGAGCCGCAAGACGGCGAGATCGCTGTAGACGTCCGCCCCGATCAGTTCGACCTCGCGCCAGCCCGTATCCTGGAAGCGGACGTGGTACTCCTCGCCGCCGGCGACGACGTGTTCGTTGGTGACCATGTGCCGGTCGTCGATGAGAAAGCCACTTCCCTGGGAACCGCGGCCGTCCTCGGCGTAGACCCTGATCGAGGCCACCGCGTCGACAGCCGTCCGGTAGGCCGCCGTGAAGCCGTTCTCGTCGACGGGCGTCGTCGCTTCCGTACTGCTCCCAGTCGTCCCGTCGGTGTCAGACGTGCCCGGTGACTGGCAGCCGGCAACGCTCGCCGCGGCGGCACCGAGCGCCCCGAGGAAGGCCCGTCGGGACGTCGCGTCGAAGTCCATACCCAGACCCTCTGGCTCCCCCGCGAAGAACCCAACGGTAGGCGGGCGGCCCTCCACAGTTGCGGTGTAGCCTTAAGTACCAGCCGGGAGTACAGATGAGTGTCTATGGAACTGACTTGGTACGGTCACTCGACCTGGCACGTGGCGGTTGACGACACGGACCTGCTCATCGACCCGTTCTTCGACAACCCGAAGACGGATACGGACCCCGAGGAGCTGGATCCGGACTACGTGCTCCTGACACACGGCCACGCCGACCACATCGGCGACGTCGACCGGTACGAGGGGACGACCCTCGTCGCGACGCCGGAGGTCGTCGGCTACTGTCAGGACACCTTCGGTGAGTTCGACGCCGTCGGCGGCATGGGGATGAACCTCGGCGGCACCGTCGAGATCGGCGACGCCTTCGTGACGATGCATCGGGCAGACCACACCAACGGGATGGAGACCGGCTACGGGGCCACTGGCGGGATGCCCGCGGGCTTCGTCATCTCCGATACGAAGCCGACACAGGTCAGCGACGAGGAGTCGACGACGTTCTACCACGCCGGCGACACCGGCCTGATGACCGAGATGCGGGAGGTCATCGGTCCGTACCTCGAACCCGACGCCGCCGCGGTCCCGGTGGGCGACCACTTCACGATGGGGCCGATGCAGGCCGCCATCGCCGTCGACTGGCTCGACGTCGACTACGCCTTCCCGATGCACTACGACACCTTCCCGCCGATCGAGATCGAAACCGAGGACTTCGTCAGGGAGGTCAAGGCGGCCGGCAGCGACACCGAGGTCGTCGTCCTAGAGGGCGACGAGACCTTCGAACTGTAACGGGCGCCAGTTTTTATTACCACCCTTCCTGATAGCGGTGGTATGTCACTCACCGAGCGACTGGACGCGTATCTTGAAGCCAACGGATTGGAAGCGGTCTGGTTCGCGCGACCGAACTCCTTCGCGTGGCTGACCGGCGGCGGTGACAACGTCGTCGACAGGGCGGGCGACATCGGTGTCGCCGCGGCTGGCTACGACGGCGACGAGGTCCAGGTCGTCGCGGACAACATCGAGGCGCCGCGCCTGCGCGACGAGGAACTCGACGACGGCGTCCCTATCGAGACCTTCGACTGGCACGCGCGCGGCCTGGCCGACGTCGTCGAGTCCGTCAGCCCGGCACCAGCGGCCGCCGACTTCGACGTCGAGGGGTTCGAGTCGGTCGACGCAGGGGCGCTCCGACAACCGCTGACGGACGACCAGATCGAGACCTACCGCGAACTCGGCGCGGACGTGGCCGCGGCCGTCGAGTCCGTCGCTCGTGAGGTAGCGCCCGACGAGACTGAACTGGGCGTGACCGCAGACCTCCGGCAGGCGCTGGAACGCGAGGGGATCGCGACGCCGGTCGTCCTCGTCGGTGGTAGCGAGCGTGCGCAGTCCTACCGACACTACACTCCGAAAGACGAACCGCTCGACGACTACGCGCTGCTGTCGGTCACCGCCAGCCGAGACGGCCTGTACACCAGCTGTACCCGGACGGTGGCCTTCGATGCCCCCGAGTGGCTGGCCGACCGGGCCGAGAGTGCGATGCGGGTCGAGGCGACGGCGCTGGCCGCGACACGCGAGGTCGGGCGCGACGGTGGGACAGCCGCCGACGTGTTCGACGCTATCCGCGACGCGTACGACGCCGAGGGATGGGAGGGCGAGTGGCGCAACCACCACCAGGGTGGCGCAGCAGGATTCGCCGGCCGCGAGTGGATCGCGACCCCCTCCAGTGACGCCGCGGTAGTGCTCCCCCAGGGATACGCCTGGAACCCGACTGTTCAGGGTGCAAAGAGCGAGGATACCCACGTCGTCACCGACGACGACGTCGAGACGCTGTCGACGACGGGGAAGTGGCCAACCCGGACCGTCGAGGCAGTCGGGTACGACCTCGAACTGCCTCGCCACGGCGTCCTCGACCGGTAATAATCGACATCCCCAGGTCGGAATTATCCTCGTGACGATTATTCGACTATTTTTCGTGTCGATATCGGCCCGCGTTGTGTCTGTCGATTATCCCCGAATATAGCCCCGATTCGATTTGTTTGTTCGAATATTCCAAAAAATATCACCTGCGATACACTTTTACGCCTCAACGTTCAAGGTCGGGTACTATGAACGCAAGCGCACAGCTACTCGACCGCACGAGCGACGACCGCACGTGGTGGAAGGAGGCCGTCGTCTACCAGATCTACCCGAAGAGTTTCAACGACAGCGACGGCGACGGCGTCGGTGACATCCAGGGAATCATCGAGAAGGTCGACCACCTCGACGACCTGGGTATCGACGTGCTCTGGCTGTCCCCGGTCTACGAGTCACCGCAGGCCGACAACGGCTACGACATCAGCAACTACCGCGCCATCGACGACACCTTCGGCGACCTGTCGGACTGGGAACGCCTCCGTGACGAACTCCACGACCGAGACATCAAGCTCGTCATGGACCTCGTGGTCAACCACACCAGCGACGAACACGAGTGGTTCGAGAAGTCCCGCCGTCGCGAAGACGGGTACGAGGACTACTACCACTGGCGTGACCCCGCCGAGGACGGTGGCCCGCCGAACAACTGGGAGTCGTTCTTCGGCGGTCAGACGTGGTCGTGGGACGAGGAGCGCGAACAGTACTACCTCCACCTCTTCGACGAGAAGCAACCCGACCTCAACTGGGAGAACCCCGCGGTCCGAGAGGACGTCTACGAGATGATGCGCTGGTGGCTCGACCGCGGCGTCGACGGCTTCCGCATGGACGTCGTCAACCTCATCTCGAAGACCCAGGGCCTCCCGGACGGCGAGGAGGGCGACTGGCAGACCGGCCTGGAGCACTTCATGAACGGCCCGCGCATCCACGAGTTCCTCCAGGAGATGCACGACGAGGTGCTGGCAGACTACGACGTGATGACCGTCGGCGAGATGCCCGGCGTCGACGTCGAGGAAGCCAAACAGTACACCGGCGAGGACGGGGACGGCCTCGGGATGGTGTTCACGTTCCAGCACATGAACCTCGACCACAACGGCGGCGGCCGCTGGGATCCCTATGGCGACTACGAATACTGGGACCTGCTGGACCTCAAGGAGATCGTCAACCGCTGGCAGCACGGCCTGGCCGAAGAGGGCTGGAACAGCAACTACCTCGGGAACCACGACCAGCCACGCATCGTCTCGCGGTTCGGTGACGACGGCGAGTACCACGAAGAGTCTGCAAAGATGCTCGCGACGTTCCTGCTGACGCAGTCGGGGACGCCGTACGTCTACCAGGGCGACGAGATCGGCATGACCAACGTCGACTGGCAGCACCTCGACGAGGTCGTCGACGTCGACACCATCAACCACGTCGAACTCCTGCTGGAAGAGCACGACTTCGACGACTACCAGGAACTCCGTGATTTCGTCAACACGCGCTCGCGGGACAACGCCCGGACGCCAGTCCAGTGGGACGACGCGGAGAACGCCGGCTTCACCGACGGCGACCCGTGGCTGAAGGTCAACGAGAACTACCCGGAGATCAACGTCGCGGACGCTCGCACCAGCGAGGACTCCATCTTCGACCACTACCGAACGCTCATCGACCTCCGCCACGACCGCGACGTCTTCGTCTACGGCGAGTTCGAGATGGTGCTGGACCACCACGAACAGGTGTTCGCGTTTACGCAATCCCTCGAAGACGAGCGGGTACTGATCGTCCTGAACTTCAGCGACGAGCACCTGACTGTCGATCTGAGCGAGGCGGCCCTCGACGGGCGTCCCCTCGTCTCCAACTACGACGACCCGGATCACGAGTTCCCGTCGATCTCGCTGCGCCCGTACGAGGCGACCGTCTACGATATCTGAACTGGCCATCCACCGTCCGTCTGACCGACCGGCGTCCCACACGCTCTCGGCGTCGATACCGCCGAGTAGGAGGATCCTACCGTGTCAGAAGGACCTCCATAACTAAGTCTCTTCGGACCGATGACACGACGAACGATGAGACACTCAACAGGGTCAGGAAATGGGAGCCAACGGGTCGAACGATCGGGTACCACACAGGGGGCAGCGTCCGGTCGAGGATACACGGATCGCCGGGAGACCCGCGTATCGACGGGTGGGACCGCACGGCCAGATGGGCCGAGCCCGGTGGAGTTCGAACGCAGTGCCACGACCGATCCCGACACCCACCCGGAGCGGCGCTCGGTACGGGTCACGATCGTGAAACAGCCATCGGGGAGCGACTCGACGGTCGGTATCTGCGAGGGGACCCAGTCGACACTTCAGCTCGTCGATTACGCGTCGCCGATCCAGCGTGACCTGATCAATTCGCTCTCGGAGGGTGCCGTCGTCGACGTCGAGATCGAACAGGTGGTCGCGAGGGGGAACTGCTGGCGGGTGCTGGGCGTCCACGCCCGTTCCGAGGATCCCGCGTCGGAGCGCTGACTTCCACACTCGGGACTCGACAGACGGCGACTCGACTCGTCGCCCGCTGTCGAACCAGTCGGGGTTCGACGAAAAAACTATCACGGGAGTTACCGACAGTCCCGGTATACGATGACACGGGACGGTGGAGCGGACAGCGACCTCGAACGGGAATGGTGGAAGGAAGCAGTCGTCTACCAGATCTATCCACAGAGCTTCAACGATAGCGACGGCGACGGCGTCGGTGACATCCAGGGGATCATCGAGCGACTCGACTACGTGGCTGACCTCGGCGTCGACGTCATCTGGCTGAACCCCGTCTACGACTCCCCGCAGGTCGACAACGGCTACGACATCCGGGATTACCAGTCGATCTACGAGGACTACGGGACGATGGCCGACTGGGAGCGGTTGCTGGAGGAGATCCACGCCAGGGACATGAAGCTCATCATGGACCTGGTGGTCAACCACACCAGCGACGAACACGAGTGGTTCCGGAAGTCACGGGCCGACGAGGACGGCTACCGGGAGTACTACATGTGGCACGAGGGCGACTCCGAACACGCCCCGAACAACTGGACCTCGGGTTTTGGCGGGTCTGCCTGGGCCTGGGACGAGGATGTCGGGATGCATTATCTCCACCTCTTCGACGAGAAGCAACCCGACCTCAACTGGGAGAACCCCGAGGTCCGGAGCGAGATCCACGACATGATGAACTGGTGGCTGGAGAAGGGGATCGACGGGTTCCGGATGGACGTCATCAACCTCATCTCGAAACCCGAGGGGCTCCCGGACGGGATGCCCGGCGAAGGGTGGGTCGGCGCCGAGCACTTCGCCAACGGCCCGCGGATCGGGGAGTTCCTCGAGGAGATCGCCGAGGAGACCTACGACAACTACGACACGATGACCGTCGGGGAGTGTATCGCCGTCGACACCGAGACGGCCTCGAACTACGTGGGCGAGGACGGACCGATGGACATGCTGTTCCACTTCAAGCACATGCTGCTCGACGAGCAGGAGGGGTGGTGGACCCTGGAGGAGTGGGACCTCGTCGAGTTGAAGGAGGTCATCTCGCGGTGGCAGACCGAACTGGAGGGCTGGAACAGCATCTACCTGGGCAACCACGACCAGTCACGCATCGTCTCGCGATTCGGGGACGACGGGGAGTACCGCGAGGAGTCCGCGAAGATGCTCGCGACGTACCTGCTGACCCATCGGGGCACCCCGTACATCTTCCAGGGCGACGAGATCGGCATGACGAACTACCCCTGGTCGAGTCTGGACGAGATGCGGGATGCCGACGCGACGAACCGCGTCGAACTGGCCCTGGAATCCGGCCGGATCGACTCCTTCGAGGACGCGAAAGAGATCGTCAGGTACCGCTCCCGGGACAATGCCCGGACGCCGGTCCAGTGGGAGGACGCGGAGAACGCGGGCTTCACCGACGGTGAGCCGTGGATCCCGATCAACGACAACTACACCGATATCAACGTCGAAGACGCCCTGGAAGACGAGGAGTCGATCCTGCACTACTACCGACACCTCATCGACCTGCGGAGCGACCACGACGTCCTGGTCTACGGCGACTACGAACTGCTCCTCCCGGACCACGAGGCGGTCTACACGTTCACCAGAACGCTCGACGTCGAGGGCGAACAGACGCGCGCACTCGTCGTCCTGAACTTCTTCGACGGCGAACCGACGGTGGAGATCCCGGTCGAATACGAGACGGCGGACCTACTGACGAGCAACTACGACACCACCGACGACGACCCCGCGACGGTCACGCTCGAACCGTACGAGGGACGTGTCTATCTTCTGGACTGACATAATCTTTTTTACTGAAAGGTAGTGATAGTGGTTAACTACACCTGTTGTAGTGATCGTCGGGCACTACGAGCTATGATCGAACCAACTGACATCGAGCGGACGTGGTGGAAAGAGGCGACCGTATACCAGATCTATCCGCGTAGCTTCGTCGATTCGACTGGCGACGGCGTGGGTGATCTGCAGGGGATACTGGAGAAAGTCGACTATCTCGACGACCTGGGTGTCGACGTGATCTGGCTCTGTCCAGTCTACGAGTCCCCACAGGCGGACATGGGGTACGATGTCAGCGACTTTCGGGCTATCGACGACCTGTTCGGGACGATGGCCGACTGGGAGGAACTGCTCGACGCGCTCCACGACCGCGACATCAAACTCATCATGGACCAGGTCGTCAACCACACCAGCGACGAACACGAGTGGTTCGAGGCGTCGCGGTCCTCGAAGGACGACCCGAAACGGGACTGGTACCACTGGCATCCCGGCGAGGAGGCCGACGACCCCGAGAGTCCAGGACCGGCCGACCGTTCCCCCCCGAACAACTGGGAGTCGTTCATGGGCGGGTCGGCCTGGACGTGGGACGAGGGGACCGAGGAGTACTACCTCCACACCTACCACACCAAACAGCCGGACCTGAACTGGGCGAACCCCGACGTTCGCGAGGCCATCTACGAGATGCTCCGCTGGTGGCTGGAGCGGGGCATCGACGGCTTCCGGATGGACGTCATCAACCACCTCTCGAAACCCGAGGGGTATCCCGACGGCCGGACCGACTACGACTGGATCGGGACCGACCAGTTCTTCAACGGCCCGCGGATCCACGAGTACTGCAGAGAGCTCTACGACGAGGTCCTCTCGGAGTACGACATCATGGTCATCGGCGAGATGCCGGGCATCGACACCGACCAGGCCTCGGACTACTACGACGACGGGCTGGACATGATGTTCCAGTTCGAACACATGTCGCTGGACTACGGGGAGGACGGGCGCTGGGACTCCAGTGACTGGGACCTCACCGAGTTGAAAGAGATCTTCTCCAAGTGGCAGCGCGGCCTGCTTCCCGACGCCTGGAACGCGTTGTACCTGGGCAACCACGACCAGGCACGGATCGTCTCCCGCTTCGGCGACGACGGCGAGTACCGCGTCGAGTCGGCGACACTCATCGCCACGTTCCTGCTCACGCTCCGCGGGACACCGCATATCTACCAGGGTGACGAGATCGGGATGACGAACGCGGACTTCGCGTCACTGGACGAGACCCGCGACCCGGACACCATCAACCATATCTCGGAGATGATGGACGAACAGGGCGAACCCTACGAGACGTTCCGTGAGCTCGTGAATACACGCTCGCGTGACAACGCGCGGACCCCCATGCAGTGGGACGCCAGCGGCCAGGCGGGCTTTACCGACGGGGAGCCCTGGATCAAGGTCAACGACAACTACACCGACATCAACGTCAAGCGGGCCCGCGAGGAGATGGATTCGATCTGGCACCACTACCGGGACCTCCTGGCGATGCGGGCCGACAACGACGTGTTCGTCTACGGCGAGTACGAACTGTTCTATCCGGACGATCCCGACCTGTACGTCTATCGGCGGACGCTCGGTGACGAGCGAGCGCTGGTCGTCCTGAACTGGTCAGACGAATCGGTCGCCTTCGATCCCCCCGCAGACGTCACCGTCGACGATGCGTCGCTGCTGTCATCCAACTACGCTGATACCCCGGCGGACCCGGCTGCGCTGGATCTCCGTCCGTACGAGGCTGTCGTCTACTCGCTGACGTGAGCGGTTACCTCTCGTCTTCGTCGTCGCTGCCGACCCGGATGACCTGGAGCAGCGAGTAGACCGGAACGCCCTGGATGTCCTCGACGCCGCGTTTGTCGGCCAGGACGACACAGGCGACCGGGTTCCCGCCCTGCTGGCGGATCGCGTTGATGGTCTCGGACATCGTCTTGCCGCTCGTGATTGTGTCGTCGACGATGTAGCAGTCGCGGTTCCTGATCTCGGCGAAGTTTCGCGAGAACGAGCCGTCGGCGGTCTCGCTGTCGTCGTCGTCCCACTGATGTTTGGTCGGCGCGTACGTCCCCAGGTCCGTGTCGAGTTCGTGTGCGACGCTCGTCGCTAGTGGCGCACCCGCCTTCTCGATGCCGATGGTGAGGTCGACGTCCTGGCCCTGCTTCGAGAGCAGGTCCGCCATGGCCGCACCGGCGTGGTACAGGCGAGAGGCGTCCCGGCCGAGTGCCGACCAGTCGACGTGGATGTCGTGTGGGCCACCCGACGGTGTCTCGGTGGGCTGGGCGCCGGCGCCGCTCCGTTCGACAAGCCAGCTCGCTGTCTCGCGAGAAACGTTGAGTTCGTCTGCGATCTCACCCTTGGAGAGCCCCCGTTCTGCGAGTTCGGCTGCGCTCGCGACGAGGTCGTCCGTGTTCTTCATACACTCACCTCCGAGTGGGAGGGTTTAATAGCATGTGCTATCGGCCAATCGTTCTCCACAAACTATTTACAACGGGCGTTGTTAGTAATCTTCGGCTGGGTCGTGTCCTGTCGTTCGTGACCCGAACGGCTCTGATGACCCCAACCGAGCCCGGCGACGTGCCATCGTCATCCCCAATGCCTGGGCTCTACCCACCTACTGTCGCACACCCGGCCAGCGTCTGACCGACGAAACCGCGTCCGGTTTGCCAGGCCGGCGCGCATGGTTGTCACCAATACGGCCGCTTCGTGCGGTCGGCGGGATCTTCCCGTTCTCCGTTACCACCCCTCTACCAGCGTGGTCGCTCGCGAACTATTCGGCCGGGAAGCGATACACTCGCTGTTCACAGCTCGGACAGACGAGCGTCTCGTCTGGGGCTTCACGTGGATTCGTGTGTCCACCACAGCAGCCCGTCTCGGTCGATTCGGCGAGTTCGGTCCCACAGACGGGACACTCTTCCAGGAACATCCGGAACGTCTCGGTGGCCGCTGTCCGGACCTGATTGTCATCGACGTAGTCGTCGAGGACGCGATAGGCCGCGATTTCGGCGACAGCGACGGGCCGTGCAATCAGGTTCCCGCCGCCCGCCCCCACGACCACCCAGTCACGGTCGTCAGTGTGCAGTCCCTCGGCCTGCTGGACGTGGGGGAACGTCTCGCTGACCTCGGCTGCGAGTGCGTCGAGTGGAAGGGTCGCCAATTCGTCGATCGTGTCGTACCAGGCGCTCTCGACCTCGTCGGTAAGAAAGAGCATCTCCCCGTCGGCGTCGATGACACCCGCCTCGGCGAGTTCCCGCATCACGGTCTCGCCGTCCAGGTCTACCTCGTCCGACAGCGAGACGCTCTCGTCGGCCTCGTGGGACGGGTCGTCCGACTCGTCGGTTTCGGTGGCTTCCGTCGCGGTGTCGACGTCGGTGGCTGTGGTCTGACTATCGACGTCGTCGATGTCCGGCGGACTGTAGTCGTCGTGGAACCAGTCGTCCGGGAGCGGCGAGGCAGCCACGAGTTCCGGGGCGAACCGGGGCGTATACGGGACGAGATAGCCGCGGAGGTAGATGACGACGAGTCCGACTGTCGCGACCAGCGCGCCCAGCAGTCGCCGTTTCCGTAGCGTCAGTGCGGCGGCGACGACGCCGACGATAGCGAGATTGACGAGCGTGCAGGGCCAACACCTGTTGTTCCCCGTGTAGGTCTCATCACGTACCGAATCGAGATTCGACATAGGTATGGAGCCATTACAACAGCGCCCTTATCAATCTCCCCACGTGAGTCTCTGATGGAATACTCACCAAACTTTTTAACAACAGGTGTTGTTACATACTCGCATGCCTGATTCGGGGATGCAGTACACGACTCTCGGTTCGACAGGATTGGAGGTGTCCGAACTCTGTCTGGGGACGATGAACTTCGGGAGCAGCGAGCCCTGGATGATGGACGACGCCGACGAGAGTCGGGACCTTCTCCGGCAGGCGATGGATCTCGGTATCAACTTCATCGACACTGCCAACGCGTACTCGAACGGCGAGAGCGAAGAGATTGTCGGGTCGGTGCTGGACTCGTACCGCCGTGACGAGTTCGTCGTCGCGACGAAGGTCTTCTTCGATATGCACGAGGGTCCTAACGGTGGCGGGCTCTCGAAGAAGCACGTCATCGACCAGTGTCACGCCAGTCTCGACAGACTCGGGCTCGACTACATCGATCTCTACCAGATCCATCGCTGGGACGAACAGACGCCCATCGAGGAGACTCTCGAAGCGCTGACCTACCTCGTCGACGAAGGGTACGTCCGCTACATCGGGGCCAGTACGATGGCCAACTGGCAGTTCCAGCGGGCACTCTACACCGCCGACATCGAGGGCCTCGAACGGTTCGTCTGTATGCAACCGGAGTACAACGCCGTCGACAGACACGAAGAGGCGAATCTCCTGCCAGTCTGTGAGAGCGAAGGGATCGGGGTCATCCCGTGGTCGCCCCTCGGCGGCGGCTTCCTCGCAGGGAAGTACGACCGGGACGACGCTCCCGAGGACGGACGGGCGACCGACGACGAGTACACGGCGAACCGGTTCACCGACGAGAACTGGGCGGTCCTCGATGCGATACGGGACATCGCCGAGGAGAAGGGCGTCACGCCCGCACAGGTGAGCCTCGCGTGGCTACTCGAACAGCCGGTCGTCGACGCGCCGATCATCGGCCCGCGAACGACGGACCACCTCGAAGAGAACGTCGAGGCGGTCGACCTCTCCCTGAGCGACGCGGAGTGTGCACGGATCGAAGAACCGATCTTCCCGCAATGGCCCGTGGAAGGGAAAGACTGAGCGACGATAGCGACTACAACGACTCGATATCTGTAATACCTGACCTACTGATGAACGACGACGAACTCACGGACGTGTTGGAGGACGCTGGACTCTCTCCCTACCAGGCAGAAGCGTACGTCGCGTTGCTGGAGCTGGGGACGGCATCCGCGACTGACGTCGCGGAATCGTGTGACGTCCCGGATCCACGGATCTACGACGTACTGCGAGATCTGGAGTCGAAGGGGTACATCGAGACGTTCCAGCAGGACAGTCTGACTGCCAGAGCGCGGGATCCGAAGGGTGTGCTCGAAGATCTCCGCTCGCGCTCGACCAGATATCTCGACGCGGCCGAGACCATCGAGGAGCGCTGGAACCAGCCGGAGATATCCGACCACGAGGTCAGCATCGTCAAGCGGTTCGAGACAGTTCTCAACCGCGCACGGGAGTTGATCGAAGCGGCGGAGAACCAGATACAGATGGGGGTGAACACCGAGCAGTTCTACGAACTCGAACCGGCACTCAGGCAGGCGATGGACCGGGGTGTCGATATCAAACTGAGCATCTGCACCAACCCAGAGGACGACATCCCGACCAGAGAGGAACTGGAGGGGGCCTGCACGGAGGCCAGACACCGGGCGATCCCAGCCCCGTTCCTGGTCCTCGTCGATCGGACATGGACGTGTTTCGCGCCCCACCGGCACTCTATCAGCAACTACGGGGTGCTGGTGAACGATCGCACACACACGTACGTGTTCCACTGGTTCTTCCTGACCTGTCTGTGGGAGATCTGGGACACCGTCCATACGGTCCGGAGCCCGGAGACACCGACCACATACGTCGATCTCAGACACGCGGTCCGGGACATCGAGCCACTGCTCGAGGAGAACGCACGGATAGAGGTCGTCGTCGACGGCTACGAGACACAGACCAACAAGGAGATCGAGATAACCGGCGTCATCACCGCTGTCGATTACACGGGCAAGAACATGGGACGTATCGAACCCGTGCCACTGGCGCAACTGGCGGGTCGCGTCACGGCCACCGTCGTCACCGCGGATCGCACGTACGAGGTCGGTGGCTGGGGCGCCGTGCTCGAAGAGATAGAGGCGACCAACATTACCGTCACCAACATTCAATATGAATAACCATTCCGTGGGTCGAAAAACAGACCCACAGTTTACGCGTTTGAGCCGCGCTCAATCACAAAGGAGCGTTTTGCATTACCAAATTTTTATATAACGAAAGTTGGAATCACTCCATATCTATCAGAAATATTCATGTTTGACGGCCAGTTCACAGCCTATTAACAACACCTGTGGTTAATTATGGATAACCTTTAAGTGCTAACCCAGTAACCACCACGGTAGACATGTCGGACAACGGCACGACAGGTGACAGTGGAAAGAACGGTGTTTCGCGGCGGCGGTTCGTCCAGGCGGCTGGGGCGACCGGTGTCGTGGCAGGAATCGCAGGCTGTGCAAGTGACGGTGGCTCCGGCGGCGACGGTGGCTCCGGCGGCGACGGTGGCTCCGGCGGCGACGGTGGCTCCGGTGGCGACGGCGGTAGCTCCGGTGGCTCCGGTGACGGTGGCTCGACGACCATCGAGATCGGGTTCGACCCGGTCATCCTCCAGAACGCCGAAGAGGAAGTCCGCCAGGCCCTCCGTGACGCCGGGGTCCCGGACAACATCGAGATCAGCTTCGTCCCGCGTGACCAGGACACTGGTGCCGCACGGGCGAACTACAACCGCCTGCTGAGCGCAGGCGAGACGTCGCCCGACCTGTTCCTGATGGACAACGGCTGGACGAACATCTTCATCCAGCGCGGCCTCATCAAGAACCTGAGCGCGGACTTCTTCAGCGACGACATGCTGTCGACGGTCGACGAGGACTACTTCACAGCCTTCACCGCGACCGCACGTGACCCGGGCAGCGGCGACCTGTTCGGCGTCCCGATGTTCCCGGACTTCCCGACGATGCTCTATCGGAAGGACCTCGTCGAGGAAGCCGGCTACAGCCCCGAATCCAACAACTGGGCGACCGAGCCGATGACCTGGCAGGAGTGGTCCAACATCGCGTCTGACGTCCAGGAGAACTCCGGTGTCGACTACGGCTTTACGACCCAGTGGGACATCTACGTCGGGACCGCCTGCTGTACCTTCAACGAGGTCATGTCCTCGTGGGGCGGCGCCTACTTCGGCGGCCGCGAGAACCTCTTTGGCCCCGTCGGCGACCGGCCGATCACGGTCAACGAGCCCGAGACGGTCCAGTCGCTGAACATGATGCGGAAGTTCGTCCACGACGAGGAGTTCGGTGGCGAGTTCGAGGACTACGGCGGCGGCTTCACGCCCAACCAGATCCTCGGCTGGACCGAGGAGACCTCCCGTGCTCCGTTCGCGTCGGGCAACGCGGTCTTCCACCGCAACTGGCCCTACGCCATCTCGATCAGCGGTGCGGACCCCGCAGAGAGCGATTCCGACCCAGAGCCGTTCGGCGAGGACCTCGGTACGATGCCGATTCCGTACGCTGTCCCCGAGAGCGAGGCCGCACAGCCCGGCACGGGTGGCACCACCTCCGCACTCGGTGGCTGGCACATGACTGCGAACCCGAACAGCAACAAGGAGGAGGCCCAGCTCGCCATCTACGAGGCCATCATGCAGGACTCGTTCAACCTGGACATGCTGGACATCTGGGGCTGGCTGCCGCCGAAGCCCGAGCTGTTCAACTCCGACGCCGCCCGCGAGCAGGAACCGGTCGGCCGCTACATGGACACCCTGCGCGTCGCAGGGAACAACACGATGGCCCGCCCGGTGACGTCGGTCTGGAGCAACCAGCAGAGCAACATCGCCCAGCAGGCCAACCGCGCCGTCGGGCAGGAGACCGACTCGCAGTCCGCGATGGACACGCTGGCTGACAGCCTCGCCGAGACCGAGTCGAACTGAAGCCCGCGGGCTAGTTTTAAAACAATACTGCTTTATTATTGATTATGGAACCCATAGGAGGGATACACGGAGATGAGTACTGATACTGCCGACGCGGGACGAGAGTCTCGTCGTTCCGGTGCATTAGTCCAGGTAATGCGCTGGATGGAGAACTTGAGCGACACCCAGTACGCGTACCTGCTACTGATTCCGGTGTTCGTCCTGTTGGGCATCGTCGCACTGTACCCGCTGCTCCGGACGTTCGAGTTGTCCCTGTACCGGCTCTCGGTGGACTTCTCGTCGACGAACTTCGTCGGAGTCGGTAACTACGTCGACCTGTTCGCCGGGGGGCTGAACCGCTATCTCCCAGGAGGGACGACGTTCATTCCGACCGAGTTCACGCTCTCGGGTCTGCTCAACAGCGCGCTCATCGTCACGGTGATCTTCGCCGTGGTGAGTGTCCTCTTCGAGACACTGATCGGTCTCGGGCAGGCACTCATCCTCGACCAGGACTTCTACGGACGACGGTGGATCCGTGCAGCCATCATCATCCCGTGGGCGGTCCCGGTCGTCATCCAGGGGATGATCTTCTTCCTGATGTTCAACTCGAACATCGGGTTCGCGACGCCGTTCCTCGCAGATCTGGGGCTGCTGGCACCGACGAACACGCTCAACGACACCGCCAGTGCGGTGTTCATCATCATCGTCGCCGACATCTGGAAGACGTCGGCGTTCATGGCGCTGCTGATACTGGCCGGGCTCCAGAGCATCGACCGTGGCCTCTACGACGTCGCGAAGGTCGCAGGCGCGACCAAGTGGCAGCAGTTCAAGTACATCACCTTCCCGCTGATCCTGCCGACGATCGGGATCGCCGTGCTGTTCCGCTCGGTGCAGGCGATGCGGGTGTACGGGATCATCGACACGGTGTCGAGTTGTACCGTCGTCCCGTCGCTGTCGTGTATGGTCGTCGCGACCTTCACGACCCGCGAAGGGGTGTCCGCAGCAATCGCATTCGTCACTGCCGCCATCATCGGTGCCGTCGTGATGGTAATCATCCTGTGGCAGGGGGAGGACGCGATCTAACATGGCAACGACAACTGGCGATTCCGAGGAGAGTAACGAGGGAGCAGTCGGAAGCTGGGCCCAGCGGACGATGGCGAACCCCGAGGGGCTCTACAAATCGCTGTTCTACGCAGCGATGGTGTTCTTCCTCGTGACGACGCTGTTCCCCTTCTACTGGCTTGCCGTCCTGGCGGTCACGCCGGACGGTCGCCTGCTACAGGGGAGCTTCCTACCACAGCTGGGCGGGCTCACCGTCCCGCTGCCGGTCCCGAAGGGGTTCAACCCGGCAGCGTTCGTCACCGTCTTCGAGCAGGTGCCGTTCCACCTGTACATGCTGAACAGCTTCGCGCTGGCGATCACGACGACCATCATCGTCCTGATCGTCGCGAGCCTCGCGGGGTACGTCTTCGGCCGACTGCGGTTCCCCGGCCGTGCGCTCCTGATGCTGGGTATCCTGGCGATCAGCTACTTCCCGCCGGCCGCGTTCGTCATCCCGCTGTTCAAGGCGTTCGCGGGGAACGAACCGCTGCTGGTGCCGTTCACGCAGATCCCGCTGTTCACGCCGCCGCGGCTGTTGAACACGCCGGGGTCGATGATCCTGCCGTTCAGCGCGCTGTTCATGCCGCTGTCGATCTTCATCCTCACGACCTTCTACGGGCAGATCCCCGACGGGTTGGAGGACGCCGCACGCGTCGAAGGGACTACGCGGCTCGGTGCGCTGTTCCGGGTCATCATGCCGCTGTCGGCGCCCGGTGTGGCGACGGCGTCGGTGCTGACCTTTATCGCCGTGTACAACGAGTACTTCTTCAGTTCGATCATGGCCACCTCGCCGGAAGCGTCGAAGTGGTCACCGATCGTCGGCGGGATCCTCAGCTACCAGACCCAGTACACCACGCAGTACAACCTCATGGCGGCCGCAAGTATCGTCGGGGTCCTCCCCGTCGTCATCCTCGTGGTCGTCGCCCAGGAACGTATCGTCAGCGGACTGACCTCAGGAGCACTCAAGGAGTAACACAATGGCACGAGTCAGACTCGAAAACGTAACGAAACGCTACGACGACCAGGGTGAAGTGGTCACCGCGGTCGACGACATGAACCTCGACATCGACCACGGTGAGTTCATCTGCTTCGTCGGTCCGTCCGGCTGTGGGAAGTCGACGACGATGGAGACGATCGCCGGCCTCACCATCCCGACCGAGGGACAGGTGTTCATCGGCGACCGGGAGGTAACGAACCTCCCGCCGAAGGATCGGGGCATCGCGATGGTGTTCCAGAACATCGCGCTGTTCCCTCACATGGACGTCTACGACAACATCAGCTTCGGGCTGCGCCTGCGTGACTACCCGCAGGACGAGATCGACCGCCGTGTCGAACGCGCGGCGGACATCGTCCAGCTCGAAGGCATGCTCGGGCGGATGCCCGAGGAGATGTCCGGTGGACAGCGCCAACGCGTCGCCATCGCACGCGCGATCGTCCGTGAACCGGACGTGTTCCTGATGGACGAGCCGCTGGCGAACCTCGACGCGAAGCTGAAAGTCCACATGCGGACCGAACTCCAGCGCCTGCACAAGGAACTGGACACTACGATCATCTACGTGACCCACGACCAGGAGGAGGCGATGACCCTCTCGGACCGCATCGCCGTCCTCAACAGCGGGAGCCTCCAGCAGATCGCGCCCCCACTGACCTGTTACAACGAGCCGGACAACCTCTTCGTCGCCGGCTTCATCGGCTCGCCGTCGATGAACTTCGTCTCGGCGACCGTCTCTGAGAACGCACTGGAGACACCGAACTTCTCGCTGGAGTTCGATCCCAAGACGGTGCCCGGCGTCGGCGTCGGCGACGACCTGACGATCGGGATCCGGCCCGAGGACATCTATCCGTCCACCGAGAAGAGCGAGGTCCCGGACCCGTCGATGGAGATCAGAACCACGACGGACATCCTCGAGCCGATGGGTGACGAGATCTTCGCGTACCTGCTGCTGGGCGAAGGTGAGACCTCGATGGACCAGGAGCAGACGACCGACGACCAGCTCCTGATGAGCATCGAGCCGGACTCGGACATCGACGAGGACGAGGAGGTCCAGGTCGTCATCGACCGACGGAACGTCCACCTGTTCGACTCGGCGTCGGGCGAGGCCATCGTCCACAAGCTGGAGCCGATCGGCACGGGCGGAACGACCACTGGCAGCGAAGCCGAATCCGACGACTAACACAACAGAACAATGCCCGGAACCCTCTGGTGGAGCCTGATGCTGGTCCTGTTCTTCTTCTGGGCGTACGGCTTCGTGTCGTTCGTCCTGGACCTGAAGAACACGATCATCCCGGGCATCATCCAGTACCGGCGGGGACGCCGCCGCCAGAAGGAACAGCAGCAACGCGAAGAAGAGCGTGAGGAGCGGGAACAGCAGCTGTACTGACCCGAACCTTTTTCCCGCATCTCGATGCACACAAACCACCCCATACAGACATGACTGACCCGTCTGCAGTTCGACTCGGAATAATCGGCCTCGGGAACATCGCCAGTGTCCACTGTAAAGCACTGGAAGAGAGTGACCTCGAGGAGACAATCGTCGCTGGCGTGGACGTCGATCCCACTGCCCGGACCGCGTTCGCCGACGAATACGGCGCCGACGTCTACGAAGACCACGAGCAGATGCTCGGGAAGGTCGACGCGGTGCTCGTCACCACGCCGAACCGGTTCCACGAGCAGTACGTGGTCGACGCGCTGGATGCAGGGCTCGACGTACTCGTCGAGAAACCGCTGGCGCACGACCTCGCCAGTGCAGAGCGTATCGCGGAGGCCGCGGCCGCCGCGGACGGGTTCTGCATGGTTGGCTTCCACAACCGGTTCGCCAAGCCGGTCGAGGTGCTCACCGGGTATCGCGAACAGGGCACCCTGGGCGACATCACACACGTCGAAGCGGAGTACCTTCGTCGGCGTGGCGTCCCGTACCGCGGGTCGTGGTTCACCAGGGAGGAGGTCTCCGGCGGCGGTTCGCTCATCGACATCGGTGTTCACGCCATCGACCTCTCGCTGCACCTGGCTGGCTTCCCCGACGTAGTCGAGGTCACCGGGACCACGCGCGCGAACTTCGGGACCGACGAGGACTACGCCTACGTCGAGATGTGGGGCGAAGACCAGGGCGCAGGCGAGTTCGACGTCGACGACTCCGTGAGTGCGTTCATCCGCTGTGAGGACGGGACGACAATCTCACTGGAGGTCTCCTGGGCTGCCAACCGTCCGAACAGCAAACAGTACTACGTCCGGGGGACCGACGCGGGTGCCGGGCTGGACATCGGAACGGGCGACCTGACACTCTACGAGACGGACGACGTCAACGGGATGCACCACCGGACGACCGACATCGAGACACAGACGAACGAACCACACGTCGACGAGACGCGTCGGTTCGTCGAAGCCGTCGCCGAGGGCGAGGCGCCGGAGCGAAATACGGTGAGCCAGGCACTCACGGTCCAGAAGGTGATCGACGGAATCTATCGGTCCAGCGAGGTCGGCGAAGCCGTCCGGATCGAGTAGGCGACGACGCTGAAGAAAGACTTAATCCCCCTTGCTCTCACATTTCGGTGTATTATGAAGGCAATTGGTGTGAGACGGGACGGCGACGAACCCGAACTGATCGAGAAGGATCGGCCAACGCCAGATCCGGGTGAGGCACTCGTTCGGACACTGCGCGTCGGCGTCGACGGGACAGATCACGAAGTCATCGGCGGGGCACACGGTGGCTACCCTGAAGGGGAGGACCACATGGTGCTGGGCCACGAGGCAGTCGGTGTCGTCGAGGAATCGAACGACACGGGCCTGGCGGAAGGACAGATCGTCGTCCCAACGGTCCGACGGAAACCAGACGGCAAGACGAACGAGTACTTCCGGCGTGGGGAACCGGATATGGCACCCGAAGGGGAGTACGTCGAGCGCGGTATCGTCGGTGGCCACGGCTACATGGCGGAGTACTTCACCTCACCGGCGGACTTCCTGGTCCCGATCCCGGACGAACTCGCCGAGTACGGGTTCTTCGTCGAACCGATCTCGATCACCGAGAAGGCAAACGAACACGCGTTCGCGACGCGCGAGCCGTTCGAGTGGCGGCCGGAGTCGGCCTGTGTTCTGGGGAACGGGTCGCTCGGGCTGCTCACTCTGTGGATGCTCGACCGGGAGTTCGACCGGACCTACTGCGTCGGTCGGCGTGATCGCCCGGATCCGACCGTCGACATCATCGACGAACTCGGTGCGACGTACGTCGACTCCCGCGAGACACCCGTCGACGAGATGCCAGAGGCCTACGAGGCTGTCGACTACATCTACGAGGCGACGGGGTACGCACCGCACTCGATCCAGACGGTCCACGCGCTGGCACCCAACGGCGTCGGGGCCTTGCTCGGTATCCCCGGCTCCTGGGACTTCGAGATCGACGGCGGCTCACTCCACAACGAGATCGTGCTCCACAACAAGTGTCTCATCGGGACGGTCAACTCCCACATCAAACACTTCGAGTACGCCGTCGAGACGCTCTCGGAGACCCCGGAGTGGTTGCTCGACGATCTCGTCACGACGGTCGCCGACCCAACCGATGTCGCACCGGCGTTCGAGAACGGAGACGACCAGATCAAAGCGGTTGTCGAGTTCGACTCGCTGTAAGCGCGCGCCAGCGTGAGGAGCGATATTTTCTCCACACCTATTGTGTAATTATCAATCCAGGCCGAAATTCGGTAGAATTGTAAATGATTGTTTCAACATCGAATAACAATTATAACCGCAAGACTGCGACCGGATTAGTGGGTCTTTTCCGAGGGTCAAATAGACGCTGTTGTCATACAGAAGTATTAAGTACGATTCCTCAATATGAAATCGTGAGGTATTGGTGCAACCATGACTGACGACAACTCTGAAAAACGGCTTTCGAGACGGAACGCACTTCGCATCGCCGGTGCTGCCGGCGCTGCGTCACTGGCTGGCTGTGGCGGCGACGGTGGCTCCGGTGGCGATGGTGGCTCCGGGGACGGCGGCTCCGGTGGCGACGGTGGCTCCGGTGACGGTGGCTCCGGGGACGGCGGCTCCGGGGACGGCGGTTCCGGCGGCGACGAGCAAACACAAACGAACACACTGGAAGTCGCCCACTGGTGGGGTGAGGGCGACGGTCTGGAGGCCATCCAGTCGGTAATGGACGCCTTCACCGAGAAGTATCCGTACGTCGACTTCGACGACAACCTGATCGCGGGTGGTGCAGGCCAGAACCTCCAGTCCAACATCCGGACCCGTATCCAGAACGGCAACCACCCGAGTACCTGGCAGAACTGGCCCGGTGCGGCGCTGACGCCGTTCACGGACGCGAACCTGCTCGAGGACATCGGCTCCTCCGTCTGGGACCAGAACAACATGAAGGAGGCCTACCTCGACGGGCCCAAGGCGGCGGCCCAGCCGGCCGGTAACTACGTTACCGTTCCGCTGAACATCCACCGCATCAACAACCTGTTCTACAACGTCAGCGTCATCGAGGACGCAGGCGTCGACCCGTCGAGCCTGAGCTCCCCGTCGGACGTCACCGACGCCCTCCAGGCCGTCTCGGACGCTGGCTACACGGGGATGGCACACCAGACGAACGCGCCGTGGTCGACCATCCAGCTGTTCGCGACGGTCTATCTCGGTGTCACCGATGCGTCGACCTACACCGAGACCTTCGAGGACGGGCAGATCGAGGCCAACCGCGACTCCCTCGCGGAAGCGCTAGACATCGTTCGTGACTACAGCGAGTTCTACCCGAGTGACGCCGGCTCCATCTCCTGGACCGAGGGTAACTCGCAGGTCATCAACGGCGACGCCGGCTTCATCCACCAGGGTGACTGGGCGGCCGGGACCTACGTCGGGACCGAGGACTTCGACTACGGCGAAGACTGGGACTACGTCCCGTACCCGGGAACCGACGGATACTACGCGCTGAACATGGACTCGTTCCCGTACCCGATCGACAACCCGTCGCCCGAGGCGACGACGCTGTGGTGCCGCTTCGCAGGCACGGCCGAGGCACAGGAGATCTTCTGTCCCGGCAAGGGTGCGATTCCGCCGCGCGGCGACACCTCGACCGAGCCGTTCAACGACTTCTCCTCGGACCAGATCGAGGACTTCCAGAACAGCGAAGCCCAGCCCCGTTCGCTGGCCCACGGTCTCGCAGCACCGCCCGAAGTCGCCTCCGGTGCGAGTTCGGCCATCTCCTCGTTCATCTCAGGGGCCTCCAACGAGGAGGTCATCAATCAGATGGTCAACGCCTGGAGCAACTAACGGCACCCCTGTTCACCGGATTTTTTATCGCTCGACCGGAGAGCGGTAGCATTATACGGTGTCCAGAGGGCGGTATAAACGGAGAATCTCGGGACCGGCCCGAGTGACAGCAGAACTATCAAATACGCGGTACGACAAATGGGGAGTTAAACGATGGCACGTTTGACACTCGACAAGGTTACGAAAATATTCGACGACGACGGCGAACAGATCATCGCCGTCGACGATGTCTCGGTGGATATCGGCGACGGAGAGTTCCTGGTACTGGTCGGCCCGTCCGGGTGTGGAAAATCGACCACACTCCGGATGATCGCGGGCCTGGAAGAGATCACGAGCGGCGAGATCAGACTCGGCGACACCGTACTGAACGACATCCCGGCGACGGACCGGGATATCGCGATGGTGTTCCAGTCCTACGCGCTGTACCCGCACATGAGCGTCCGGGAGAACATGGCGTTCGGGCTGGAGGAGTCGACGGACATGCCCGACGACGAGATCGACGAGCGAGTCGAGGAGACCGCAGAGCTGCTGGGGATCGCGGAACTGATCAACCGGGCACCCTCGGAACTCTCTGGCGGCCAGCAACAGCGCGTCGCGCTGGGGCGGGCGATCGTCCGTGAGCCGGAAGTGTTCCTGATGGACGAACCGCTGGCGAACCTGGACGCGAAGCTGCGGGCGGAGATGCGGACCGAACTCCAGCACATCCAGAACAACCTCGGGACCACGACGGTCTACGTCACGCACGACCAGGTCGAGGCGATGACGATGTCCGATCGCATCGCCATCCTGGACGAGGGAATCCTCCAGCAGTGTGGGACGCCACTGGAGTGTTACCACCAGCCGAACAACCTCTTCGTCGCGGGCTTCATCGGGGAACCCTCGATGAACTTCTTCGACATCGAACGGCACGGCTCGGTTCTGGTCGCCGAGGACTTCGAGTATCCGCTCTCGGATGCGGCCGTCTCGGAACTGGGCAACACGACCGACGTCACGCTGGGGATCCGACCGGAAGACGTCGAACTCAAATCGAGCGTCGAGTCGGAGACGGACTACCACGCGATGGTCGACGTCGTCGAGCCGAAGGGCGACGAGAACGTCGTCCACCTCGTCTTCGAGGGCAACGATCCCGAGGACGGTACGTTCACGGCAGTCATCGACGGGATGAAAAGCGTCAACGCCGGCCAGCGGATCGTCGTCGGGTTCCCGGAATCGGCGATCCACCTCTTCGATACCGCCAGCGGCGAGGCCCTGCGCAACCGCGAACTCGACGAGGCTGAGTCACCCCGGATCCAGTAGCAGGGGAGAACTTCTTTGTAGTCCTCCGGCGAACGGCCCGACATGCCCGACGATAGTCTCGAAGCCGCGCTCGAACGTGTTATCACACGGTTCGATCTGGGCGAGTACGAGATGGCTGCCTATATCTGTGTTCTCGAACACGGCGAGTTGACCGCCTCGGAGATCGCCGAGCATACCGACATCCCACAGCCGCGGGTGTACGACACCGCGCGTAGCCTCAGCGACGTCGGTCTGGTCGAACTCGAAGAATCCCGTCCGATGAAGGTCCGGGCTATCGACCCACGGGAAGCGTTCGGCGACATCCAGGAGTCACTGGATACGCTCGTCGCGGATCTGGCCGACCGGTACACTGCTCCCGCGCGGGAACCCGAGGCTGTCTCACTGGTCAAGTCCCGACCGACGATCCTCCGGTACCTGGAGGACATCATCGATGCGGCCGAGTACGAACTCCTGTTGTCGCTGACGCCGTCACTGCTCGACCGCTTCGAGGACCAGTTGGCCAGACGGCGGGAGGAGGGTGTCGCGACTGAGATACTCATCTCGCCGGCCACACAGGCACCCGACCCCACGTCGTTCGACTACGCCGCCGTCGCATCGACCGTCATGGGTCGTCGTGGTGTCACGACGCCGGTCGTCGCCGTCGCCGACGGGAACTACTCGATGTACGCGACACGCGAGAGCATCAGCGGGAACACCGACCGGTACGGCGTGGTCTTCAATCGCTCGGAACTGGGCTTTCTCGTCTCCGGGTTCCTCAACACGGTGCTGTGGACGACTGGAGAGGTCATCGCCACCGACGACAGCGAGATCCCGTTCCCGCGGCGCTACGGGACGATCCGGCGGGCGATCTCCGATATGACCTCGATGGAGGGCGAGTTCTACGCCACGATAGAGGGCCGAGACGTCGAGACGGGGGACAACTGGGTCATCAGCGGCCGCGTCACGGAGGCGTCGTTCGGGCCGAACCGGGAGATCGCGACACTGGTCGTGGAGACGGCAGACGGACCAGTCGACGTTGGCGGACAGGTCGCGGCCTACGAGGACATCGAGGCCTACGAGATCCACATCGGACGCGACGAGCCCCCGGCGAAGTGAGTGGGGAGGGGAGCTCGGGGGCCTGCGTCGTATATGGGGTATGACGAGGCTCCGGGGAGAGCCCCGCTTGTCAGAGGCGTCGTGTGGGGATGTCGCGCTGCCGGAGACCACGACAGCACTGGCCGAGATGAGACAGCAGGGACCAGGGTGGTTCCAGACAGCAACAGATTCTGTTCCCGCATGAGTAAAAAATCCCACACTATTGCACCGGGGAACAGTCGAGCAATCGTACACAGTTCCATTGTGAGTGGAAACTGATATGTAGGGTGGGCCCCAGGGTCGAACTGCTCTGCATATGTCTGGGGGGAGGCCGATCAAGTACGTCTGTACGTCCTCGGTACGCGAGGACGTCGTCCAGTCGCTGGGAGCGCGTCGATACACCACCGACGAACTGCTCGAAGCGCTCGATGCCAGCGAATCCGCGGTGTACGACGCCCTCTCGAACCTCGAAGGCCGGACACTGGTCGAGGAGTACCAGGGAGGGTGGCGCCTGACAGGCAGCGGTCAGCTGGTCGCCGACGCGGTGGTGCGCCAGCGAGAGACCGAGCGGTTGCTCGCGGACGCAGACGGCTACTGGAACGACCACGATACGACGGTACTCCCACGGGCCTTCCGCTGTCGGTTGCCCCAACTGGGGGACTACGATATCCTGCGGTCCCACGAGACGGACCTGAACAGACAGGTGCGTGCGGTCGCAGCCCGGCTCGACTCCGTGGACGTCTGTGACATCGTCTCGCCAGTCTACCACGAAGCCTACGGCGAAGCGATGCCGGACCACGAGGACACCAGGTTGGTCCTGAGCACCGACCTTATCGCTGGTGAGGACCCCGAGGAGTTCCCCGGGGCGTCTATCGATTCGATCAGTGTCCGAGTGACCGACGCGCCGTTCGCGCTTGGCGTCTCCGAGGAGTGGACCATCCTGACCCTCCCCGAGCGCGACGGTACGTGGGCGCGGGCGACACTCGTCTCCGAGGACGCCTCGGCCATCCAGTGGGGGAACGAACTCTTCGAGACCGTGTGGGAGGACGCGGTCCCCCTCGACAACCGTCAGTAATCCAACCATATTTTCGGCGAACCTAAACACTCAAGGGTCGCTGGTCCAGATACCGACCCAATGAGTCAGCAACAGCAGCAGACAGCACAGCAGGAGGGGTACACGTTCGACGATCTGGCGGTCGTGATGGGGACCTACAACGAGGCAGATGCCATCGGGACGGTCCTCTCGGATATCGAGAGAATCACCGACGGTCGTGCTGAAGTGGTCTGTGTCGACGGCTCTAGCGATCGGACGCCAGAGATCGCTCGCGAACACGGGGCGACAGTCATCGAACAGGAGCCACAGGGGTACGGCGTCGCTGTCAGGGAGGCCGTCCTGACGCCCGATCGGCCGGTCGTCGTCACCACCGACTGCGACGACACCTACCCGATGGAACGGCTCCCGGATCTCCTGGCGGCGATCAACGACGGCGCCGATGTCGTCAGCGGTGACCGACTCTACTTCGGTGCCGACGAGATGCCCCCGATGAACCGTCTCGGCAACGAACTGTTCGCCCTGGCCGGGAGCGTGCTGATGGGCAAGCGTGCCCACGACATGACGACCGGTATGCGCGCGTACAGGCGCGAGGTCGTCCAGAAGATCCGCTGGACGGAGAACACCGGCCTCTCCGCAGAACTGCTCATGCGGCCGCTCATGCGCGGCTACGACGTCCGTGAGATACCCATCGAGTACGACGAGCGCAAGGGCGAGACGAAACTCGATCCCTTCTCGGGCGGGGCCGAAATCGCGGGCTCGATCGTCCGCGTGGCGGTCGAGGAACGCCTTCGGTGACATCCTCCCCGCGGTAAACGGCGCGCTTCCCTGCACAGAGGGAACCCGGCCTGCTACCGGTCGGTTTCAGGACTGGTTCTCCCGAGGTCGGCGGGGCGGGTTTCGACCCTAACTCGGGAGCGTCCTGTGGCCCTGACACAGGGGCTCCCATCCACCGGGAAGTCATTGCCCCGCGGTTTCTCAACGCGGCTCTCTCCCCGGCGGTCGAACCTCACGGTTCATTTGCCGGCTCCGGTCACACCTTTTCACCGGGCTCGCGGAGCACCGTCGCCATGGGTGGTTGACGGCCTGACTCCCGTGGTGACCAGCCACCGGGAGTCGGCGGAACCCATATGTGACATGTCGTCACAGACGATACTAAACATTGGGGTTCCAGCCGGCCATAGTCCGGTGGTTTGCGACATCAAGCGTACGCGATTCACGCCCGCCGTGAACGGCGGGATTCTCTCGCTGTATCAAGACTCGGGCGGCTGTCGGTAGCTCTCGGTCCCGCCAGGATGGCCCTGTGGGTTCTCGATTCCGACCAGTTTCCCGCCGGTCGGGGAGGCATACAGCGCGAACAGGAGGTCGTTGACGAGGTAGTAGCGGACCCGCTGGCGCGGGTCGCCGTCCGGGTCCGGGTTGGCTATCTGGACGCCCATCCCCTGCAGTGTCTCGTCCTGCATTGGGGGAGCGAGGTCGACGAAGGACTGGTTCTCCCACTCACGAGCGTACGCGTCGAGTGCAGCGACCGCGTCGGCGACACCGGTCGCTCGCTCGCTGTCCTCCGAGATCCGGCCGGCCAAATAGTCGGACACGAACCCGTCGATACCGCTCAGTTCGGACGGATAGATCACGTGCGCGACCGCCGTGACCGTCGTTCGATGGTGACCGGTCAGTACGTCCCCGGACTCCGCATCGCGGTCCTCGTCGCCGTCGGTCCAGGAGAGTGCCGCCACACCGCCGCCAACGGTGATCCCTGTTGCTGTCAGTGCTGCCAGCGCGTCGCGCCTGGTGAGTTCGAACTCCGTCATGTCTCCTCCATCGTCGCGTTCAGCGAGATCGACCGCTCGTAGCTCCCCGGGACGTAGGCTGCCTCGCCGCCACAGCGGAACTCGTTCCGGCAGACCTCCAGAATCGGCGTGAGCGCGCGTACCTGGCCGTCGGTCCGCTCGACGGGCAGCGCGATACGGTAGGTCACACCCGTCCCCGTCCCGTAATCGAGAAACATGTACAGTTCGACCGTATCACGGTCCGGCGTCGGGACGGTGACCTCCTCGGTGATCGCTGGACCGGTGAGTGTCGTGTGGTCCCCACTGGCTTGCAGCGTCAGCGACAGCGACTCGTTCCCCGTGACGGTGGCGTAGTCGGTCTCGGATCCGGCGGTCAGCCGCATCGAGACCACCTCGGTCTGTCGTGGGACGGTCGCCGAAAGGTCCGTCGAGACCGTGCTGCCGTCGGCGACCCGAACACGCTGGACGTGTGGGTCGACAGCCCGTCCGAGATACGGTACCCACTCGCCGCGGTAGACGTAGCGGTAGTAGTCCCGGTCCGGATACGCGTCGACGACCGCGAACTGGCGGTGTTGCATGGCGTAGACCGTCTCGCCGTCGAACCCTGGGTCGTTGCGCAGCGGCTGGAACGGATGGTTGAGCCACTCCCCGTAGGTCGTCGGGAGGAAGACGACGCCGTTCTCGAAGTCCCGCTGCTCGAAGGGCTCGTAGGCAATCTCGTACTGCTGGGTGGCCTCGTAGTTGTCCCCTAGCGGTTCGTTCGCGGCTGCGACGCCCGCTGCGCCGACGACTGCCGCGAGGACGACGGCGAGACCGAGGACGGCCCCGCGTGTCCGACTGTCAGGGGCCAGTTCGACCACCTGCGTTCTGAACCACCGCCAGCACGTCCGTGTGCCGATGGCCCCGAAGACCGCCAGTGGGAGCAACAGGTCGACGTGGTAGAACGGCCCGAGGAACTGGGCGAGGCCGTCGGTCGGGTCCGAGAGGTCGCCGAGCATGTTCATCGTCCCCCAGAAGTAGAAGTTTCCGAGGGTGACTGTGATGAGGACCCCAGCAACCGCCAGCTGGCGGGCGTCGAGCCCCCGACGCGTGGCGACCCAGAGGCCGATCCCGGCAACGAGCGTGCCGAGTGGCCCCGCCACGAGCCAGCGGGTCGACAGCAGCCAGAGGAGTTGCGTGTTGGCCTGGACCGACAGCGCCGGGGTGAACTCCCGCGAGTAGCCAGCGATCTCGTGGTAGCCAAATCCGAGTCCGTCCTGCGGGGCGAACGCCTCGTAGGGGAACAGGAACGGCGACCCGGTGACGACGGCGTTGTAGCCCAGCGTCAACCCCACGCCGGCGAGGCCGAACACGGCCGTCAGCCCGACGCGTGCGACGACTGACCGCTCCAGCGTCCGCAGGGTCCAGAGCGCGTGACAGACGAACGGCGTCGCGAACAGCACCGCCGTGTATGGCCTCGCGAAGAAGGCGATCCCGACGGCGCCGCCGGCTAGTGCAGCGGTCCGTCGACTTCCCGTCCGGTCGGCGTGGAGGTACGCGGCCGCGAACGCCAGATTCCAGAACGTCGTCGGGACGTACGAGAGGAACACCGAGGCGTTGACGAGGAACAGCGGGGAGCCGAGGACGAACACGGCGGCGAGGACGCCGGTTCGCTGGTCGAAGGCCTCCCTGACGGTGTGGTAGGTCAGCGCCAGGACGCCGGTCGCTGTCACCCCGAGCGCGACTCGATACCCGCCCAGCAGCTTCCCTGCGGCGAACATCGCCGCGGGGACCGGCGCGTACTTCGGGTACAGCCGGTTGCCCTCGGCGACGAAGAACCAGGGCCGGAACGCCTCCTCGACTGGCGGATACAGGAACAGTTGTCCCTCCAGCAACATCGCGGCCTGCTGGAGGTAGACCGCCTCGTCGTGGTTCGAGGTGTGGTACGGGAAGACATAGACTGCGAGGAGGTAAACGAGGAGGCCCCCGGCGAGGGCGAGGAGTCCTGCCTGGATGCGTGGCCGTCCGAGTCGCCTCATTCCGTGGGATACCAGGCCAGTTCGTGGTCGGCGGCCAGGTCGACCTCGACTGGCTGGCCAGCCTCGAACGTCTCGACGTGGTTGTGCATGCAGTGGACGACGTCGCCGCTGTGAAGTTCGACTCGGTAGACGAACGACGGGCCGTTGTACTGGCGGTGGACGACGTACCCGTCGGCCTTGGGTTCGGTCGTCGGGACCGCCTGGAGGTCGTCCGGGCGGACCAGGACATCGACCATCGCGCCGTCGTAGGCCTCGATGGGACCGTTCAGCAGTTCGGTGTCGAACGAGCCCAGGCCCGTCTCGATGGTGTCCTCGACGACGCGAGCCGAGAGGAAACTCGCCTGGCCGAGGAAACTCGCGACGAAGCGGCTCTCGGGGTTCTCGAACACCTCGGCGGGGTCGCCGACCTGCGCGACCTGCCCGTCGTTCATGATCGCGACGCGGTCACTGATCGAGAGGGCCTCCTCCTGGTCGTGGGTCACCGAGATGGCGGTGACGCCGGCCCGCTTCAGGATGCGCCGGACTTCCTCGCGCATCTCGACGCGCAGGCGGACGTCGAGGTTCGAGAACGGCTCGTCCAGCAACAGGACGTCCGGTTCCGGGGCCAGCGAGCGGGCCAGCGCGACGCGCTGTTGCTGGCCGCCCGAGAGCTGGCTGGGCATCTTGTCGTGATGGGCCTCCAGGTCGACCAGTTCCAGCAGTTCGTCGACGCGCCGGTCGGTCGCCGCCTCGTCCAGATCGGTCAGCCCGAAGGCGATGTTCTCGGCGACGGTGAGATGCGGGAACAGTGCGTAGTCCTGGAAGACGATCCCGACATCGCGGTCCTCAGGTTTCTCGAAGTTCGAGCCGTCCGCTGCCGTCTCACCGGCGATGGTGATACTGCCCGCGGTCGGGCGTTCCAGCCCGGCGATCATCCGCAACGTCGTGGTCTTGCCACAGCCTGAGGGACCGAGCAGCGTGAGCAGTTCGCCGTCCTTGACCGACAGCGAGAGGTCCTCGACGGCGACCTCCGCGCCGTAGTCTTTGGACACATCGGCTATCTCCAGCACTGTGCGGTCGGGGTCGGATACGGCTGCATCGACCGTCTCGAACTCCGAAATCCGTTGTGAGGCGGTTTGTTCTGACATGGTTAGCTTCCCTCCTGTCTGAGGATGACGAGCATCGAGAGCCCGGAGACGGCGACGAGTATCAGCGCCGGGACCGCTGCCTGGCCGTAGTAGCCTGCGCCCTGCACGAGCCAGATGTACGTGACGAACGTTTCGAACCCGGTCGGGCGTAACATCAGCGTTGCCGGCAATTCCTTCATCGTCGTCAGGAACACGAGCGCCGCGCCCGCGGCGATACCCGGCGCGACCAGTGGCAGGACGACCTGCCGGAACGCCGACAGCGGGTTATAGCCCAGCGATCGGGCCGCCTCGATGTAGCTCGGGTCGACCTGGAGGATCGACGACTCGGTCGATCCTACAGCCTGCGGGATGAACCGGACGACGTAGGCGAACACGAGCAGGATGACACTCTGATAGAGGAACGTCGCGTACCGCAGCCCCAGGTAGACGAGTGCCAGCCCGAGCACCACGCCAGGAACCGCGTAGCCGATGTAGGTGGCCCGTTCGGGGAGTGCCGACCGGGCGCCCGACCCACGGGCAGCGAGGTACGCGACCGGGAGCGCAGCGACGACACAGACGGCGGCGGCCGCGGCAGCCAGCCACAGCGAGTTCCAGGCGTAAGAGAACTGGAACGTGAACCCCCCGCCGCTGTACCCCGTCCCGGAGCGGACGAGCCACTGCAGCAGGATACCGATCGGCAGCGCAAGGCACAGCGCGGCGATGCCGGCACAGAACAGCATCGCCGGTACCTTCCACACCCCGAGTTTGATCGTCCCGGGCCGTCGGTCGCCGCTGTTGACGTACGCCCCCTCGCGACTAGCACTCAGCCTTGACTCGACGGCCAGGATACCCAGTGCCATCACCAGCAGGAGCATCGAGAGCACCGAGGCGTAGTCCAGCCGGCGGGCCCCGAACTCGTTGTAGATCATCCGCGTGAAGACGTCATACTGCATGATCGCCGGCGTCCCGAAATCCGAGAGCGTGTACAGCGCCACGAGCAGCGCCCCGGCAGCGATGCCCGGCGCGATCTGGGGGAACGTGACCCGGCGGAACGCCTGCCAGCGGGTGTGGTTGAGCGTGCGCGCGGCCTCGACGACGGTCCCGTCGAACGACAGCAGCGACGCCCGTGTCGTCAGGAAGACGTAGGGATACGTAAACAGCGTCAGCACGAGAACGGCTCCGTGGAGCCCGTAGATGGTCGGGATCTGTTCGACGCCGAGGGGCGCGAGCAGCGTCGCCAGTTCGCCGTGTGGTCCGAACGCGGAGACGAAGGCGAACGCGCCGATGTAGCTCGGGACGACCAGCGGTAGTGCCGACGTGATCGTCCAGAACCGCTTGAACGGCAGATCCGTCTGGACGGTGAGGATCGCCAGCGGGACACCCAGGACGATCGCACAGAGGGTGACGCCACCGACGAGGACGACGGTGTTGAGCGTGACCGAGACCGTCGTTTGGCTGGTCAATAGTTCCAGTGCCCGCGGGAACTCGATCTCGCTCGTCTGGAGGAAGAGCCACACCAGTGGCGAGAGGACGAACAACGCGACGGCCAGTGCACCGATCGATAGCAGCGTCGGCGCGGTCCCGTCGCTGTCGGCGGCGGTCGCCTGCTCTTTCAGCCGTTCGTATCGGTCACTCGTTCCCATGCGTTCTCTCTACAGCACGCCCGCGTCCCGCAGGAGGTCGACGGTCCCGGCCACGTCCGCCAGTTCCGTCAGGTCGATGTCCGGCGGGTTGAGGTCGTCGACACGGGGGAGACCCCCGACCGGCGCGACGCCCTCGATCATCGGGTAGGCGAACGTCCGGGTGGCGAAGAACTCCTGGGCCTCCGCCGAGAGGACGTGCCGGACGAAGTTCGCAGCGAGTTCCTGGTTGTCGGACCCCTTGACGATCTCCAGGCCCGAGACGTTGACGAGTGCCCCGGCGTCGCCTTTCGTGAACGCGAGCCCGAGCGGTGCGTTCTGGCGGGCCGACCGGACACGAAGCGAGTAGTAGTGGTTGGCGAATCCGGCGGCCAGTTCGCCCGTGGCAGCGGCGTCCGAGACCCGGAACTCGTCGGGGTACTGTTCGATACCGTGCTCCTGCATGGCCTGGAGCCAGGACCTGGTCTCCTCGTCACCACGGATGAGCCGCATCGCGGTGATGAACGACTGGAACGCACTGTAGCTGGGGGCCCAGCCCATCGCGTTCTTCAGCGCAGGGGTGTTCGGGAACTCCTGGACCGTATCGGGGATGTCCGACTCGGAGAGCGTGTCGGTATTGTACGGGATCGCACGTGCGCGACCGGCGATGCCGACCCAGCGGCCCTGGGTGTCTTTGAACTCGCTGCGGACCGCAGAGAGGGCTTCGCTCGGTAACTGTGCAGTCCCGCCGGCGTTGGCCACCGCTCCGAGCGAACCTGCGTCCACGGACATGAACACGTCGGCTGGACTTGCGTTTGCTTCAGTCTCCTGGATGAGCCTGTTGGCGAGGTCGCTGGACGATTCCAGCCTGTGGTTCGTGGTGAACCCGTCGTAGATCTGCTCGAACAGTTCGATGAGCGCGAGGTAGAGTCCACCCTCGCCGCCACCGAGGTACAGCGTCAGTTCGCCGTCCAGATCGGGGAGGTCCTCGATGGAGGTCCCACCGGGTGCGTCACGCTGTTCGACCAGTGGCCCGGAGCCACGGAAGTTGGCGAGGGTAATTTCGCCGCCGGATCCGCCGCTGCCGCCGTCGCCACCGGAGCCACCGTCGCTACCACTGCCGCCGGAACCACCGTCACCCTCGCTGCCGAAGATACTCGAACAGCCCGAGAGTGCTGTGGCCGTCGTCGCCCCGGTCATCGCGAGGAACCGTCGTCGAGATGCGAAGGAGGTGTCGTCAGTCATCTTATGTAGGTATTGTTTTAGGTTTGCCTAAATGGTTTGCGTTTTAGTCGTCGGCCGCCGCGGGGACCTGTGCTATCTCTGCCGATTCGACCGCGTCGAGACAGTCGAGCCAGTCGAGCATGAAGTCCCCACAGTAGTTAAGGAATGCACCGTTTTCCCAGTCGCTGAAATCGCCCGTCGCCAGCGCGGTGCCCATCGCTTCGAAGACCTCCGCGTAGGAGTCGGCGTCGTCGCCGACCGCGTCGACGATCTCCCAGACGTGTTCGTTGAGTTCCAGCCCGTGGACCTCGTTGGTGAGGTCCGAGAACGTCGAACGGGGCGCCTTGTTGTGCTCACACAGCGGGTCGCCGTTGTAGATGTGCTTGTCGAGCACGTCACAGGCCCGTTTGAGGAACAGGCCCGACCAGATGTCGTCGAATCGGCCGACGTCCCACTCGTTGTCGTCCATCGGGAGCTGGTAGAACGCCGGGATCACTTCCCGGCGGAACGCGAGGTTCATCGAACAGACCGTGAGGTAGTTGCCCTCGGCGGCGACGAAGTCCTCGCCGAAGTCGGCGGCGCTGGTCCGGGTCTGAGCCTGGCCCTGGAGGTCGCCGTCCATGAGGATGCGCACCGCGTCCAGGTCCGGAACGTTCGTCCACAGGCCCTGGGAGGCGACGACGTCGTCGACGTGGGTCGTCCCGGTCTCGACGGTCTCGTCCATCGCGGCGTAGGGGTAGCCACGCGGGTAGAGCCCGTGTTCGTCCTCGTTCTGATAGAGGACGTTGACCCACTGCTCGTCAGAGCTGACGGCCTCGATCTCGCCCTCGAACGCGAGATTCGTCATGTGGGTCCCGAAGAAGTCGACGTCCTCGTGGGGGGCGGTGTCGTCGTCGATGAAGACGCCGTACTCGAAGTCGTTGGCCCAGATGTACAACAGTCCGAACGAGGTCTGCGCGTGACTGGCCGCGGGAATCAGGTCGGCGTACTCGCCGGCACCGTGGTCCGCGAACCACTGGTCGCGTGCGGGACCGTCGAAGACCGTACCCTCGACGCCCTCCTCGTCGAGCATCTGCTCCATCGCCTCGGTGTCACAGAACTCCTCGGTCACCAGGACGAAGAACAGTCGGTCGGTATCGAAGCCGTGATCGCGGGCGTTCTGTACGTACTCTCGCGTGCAGTCGGGGTTTCGTATCGTCGGGATGACGACACAGATGTCCGAATCCATAGCTACCCGACACTCTTTAGGCCACCCTAAAATGTCTGTCGCTATGTTCCGCTACCTTCGTGTGCAGTAAGGAGTTCGTTCTCGACCGGTAGCCAGCGCCATCCGAGCGAACGTGTCATCGAGTTACGTTGTGCAAGGAGAACTATTATTTGGTTGTGCTCTGCCAGTAGACGTAAGAGATGAGTACGGGAACCGAACGAAGACGGACGAGTCAGCCATGAATCTCGACAATCAGACCTGTGTGGTCACAGGGTCGTCACGAGGGATCGGCCGAGGGATCGCCAAGGACCTCGGCGCCCACGGCGCGAACGTCGTGGTGAACTACCGCTCCTCCGAACGGGAAGCAGAGGCCGTCGTCGACGAGATCCGCGAGGACGGGGGCAACGCCGTCGCGGCACAGGCCGACGTCTCGAACATCGAGGAGGTACGGGCCATGCAGGAGGCCGTCGCCGACGAGTTCGGCGGCGCGGACGTGCTCGTCAACAACGCTGGCATCACTATCGACAAGAAGTTCGAGAACATGACCCGCGAGGACTGGGAGACGGTCGTCGACGTGAATCTCGGCGGCGTGTTCAACTGTACGAAGGCCTTCTACGAAGACATCAAAGACGCAGAACACGGGCGCCTGATCAACATCTCCAGCGTCGTCGGCCAGCAGGGGAACATCGGCCAGGCGAACTACGCGACGACGAAGTCCGGACTGTTCGGCTTCACTCGGACGCTCGCGCTGGAACTGGCCCACACGGGATCGACGGCGAACTGCGTCGCGCCCGGGTTCGTGAAGACCGACATGCTCGACGAGGTCCCCCAGCGCGTCCAGGAGAAGATCCTCCGTGAGATCCCGCTGGACCGGTTCGCCCGCGTCGAGGACATCTGTGGCATCGTCCGATTCGTCGCGAGCCAGGAATCGAGTTACATGACCGGCCAGGTACTCGGCGTCAACGGCGGTATGGAGTGGTAAGATGAGCAAACAGGAAGAATCAGACGAGGGGAGCGAGGCGACCGACCCAGTCGAAGAGCTTCGACAGAAACGAGAGCAGGCCCGTCTGGGCGGCGGCGAGGCCCGCATCGAGTCCCAGCACGAGAAGGGGAAGATGACCGCCCGCGAGCGGATCGACTTCCTCGTCGACGATGGCACCTTCAACGAGGTCGACCCCTTCGTCGAACACCGCTCGACCAACTTCGGGATGGAGGACAAGCGCTACCCCGGCGACGCCGTCGTCACCGGCTACGGCGAGGTCGACGGCCGGAAGGTGTTCCTGTTCGCCCACGACTTCACGGTGCTTGGCGGGTCCGTCGGCGAGGTCGTCGCCGACAAGATCTGCAAGGTGATGGACAAGGCCATCCAGAACGGCGTCCCGGTCATCGGGCTCAACGACTCCGGCGGGGCACGTATCCAGGAGGGCGTCGATTCGCTGGTCGGGTTCGCCAAGATCTTCGAGCGCAACACCAAGGCCAGCGGCCTCATCCCGCAGATCTCGGCCATCATGGGCCCATGTGCCGGTGGCGCGACCTACAGCCCCGCGCTGACGGACTTCACGTTCATGGTTCAGGACACCAGCCACATGTTCATCACCGGGCCGGACGTCATCGAGACCGTCACCGGCGAACAGGTCTCGAAGGAGGAACTGGGTGGGGCCAGTTCTCACTCGACGAAGTCCGGTGTGGCACACTTCTCGTACCCCTCCGAGGAGGAGGCCCTGGAGAACATCCGGCGCCTGCTCTCGTATCTCCCCCAGAACAACATGGAGGACCCCCCGTCGGTCACGCCCTGGGACGAACCCGACCGCGAGGTCCCCGAGGTCACCGACATCGTCCCATCGGCGCCGCGGAAACCGTACGACATGACCCAGGTCGTCGACCGCATCGTCGACGAGGGATCGTTCTTCGAGGTCCACGGTAACTGGGCGCGCAACGTCATCACGGGCTTCTCCCGGATGGACGGGCAGGCCGTCGGCGTCGTCGCCAACCAGCCACGCGTGAGCGCGGGCACGCTGGACATCGACGCCGCCGAGAAGGGCGCCCGCTTCGTCCGGTTCTGTGACTCGTTCAACATCCCGATCCTCACCTTCGTCGACGTCCCGGGCTTCATGCCCGGCACCGACCAGGAGCACAACGGCATCATCCGCCGTGGCGCGAAACTCATTTACGCCTACGCGGAGGCGACGGTGCCGCTGCTCTCCGTGGTCGTCCGGAAGGCCTACGGTGGCGCCTACATCGTCATGTCCTCGAAGTTCCTGGGCAGCGATGTCAACTACGCCTGGCCAGGGTCCGAGATGGCAGTGCTCGGTCCGCGGGGCGCAGTCAACATCCTCTACCGCAAGGAGATCGCCAACGCCGACGACCCCGACGCCAAGCGCCAGGAACTGATGGACGAGTTCCGCGAGGAGTTCGCCCACCCCTACGGCCCGGCCAAGCGGGGCTACCTCGACGACGTCATCGAACCGAAAGACACGCGCAAGCGCCTCATCGAAGATCTGGACCTGCTCAAGCGCAAGCGCGAGGAGACGCCGCCGAAGGACCACGGCAACATCCCGCTGTAGCGGTCCGTCGACAGAACGGCTCGAACGGATCAATCGACGGCCACAGCGCCGTCAGCCGGCGAACTCCTGCAGCACTTCGAGATCCCGCTTCGTCTGCGTGAACTCCGCGAGCGGGTGGACGGCGTCACACACGTCACAGTCGAAGTCGGTGTCGGGGGCTGCCAGCGCACCGACCTGGGCTTCCCAGTGCTCCTCGCAATCAGGACACTGCAGGGTGATCCAGGCTTCCTGCATGGTTGGGTGTGATTGACAGCCAGTAAAGAATCTTGTGTGGGTTCCCGCGCTCCGAGAGTGTCGTGATAGTCCGTTGTTAGGGCTGCCTAAACTTAGGAAGGTTTAAGAATGTTAGGTCGGCCTAAATCAAATATGGATCGACGAGACTTCGTTCGCGCGAGCGGGATCGCACTGTCCGGACTGGTAGCGGGCTGTTCCGAGGGGAGCGGTACCAACGGCGGTGGCGAGTCGACAGAGGAGTCCACCGCGACAGAGAAAGCGACAACGACCGAGACACTGACCGGAGAATCGACCGCCACAGAGACGGCGGCGGAGTCGTCTTCCTACTCCGTCTCGATGGCGCCAGTCGGGGAGGTCACCTTCGACAGCGTCCCCGAGAAGTGGATCGCCTACGACGGCGCCTACGCCGACATGGCCGTCGCGCTGGGCCAGGCGGACGGCATCACGGGCATCGGCTATGCGGACCGGTACTACACCTACGTCTACGACGAGCTCGAGGGCGTGGGCGTCGACCGCTCGCTGCTCACCGAGAACGAACTGCTCGGGGACACCATCCCCAAAGAGCCCTTCTACGCGCTGGAGAACGACGTCCACCTGATGGACCCCAAGATGCTGATCAACTGGTTCGGCTGGTCCGAGTCCGACGTCGAGGAGATCACCGACAACGTCGCGCCGTTCTTCGGGAACCTTATCTTCCGCCGCGAGGACGCGTGGCACGACTACCGGTATTACACCCTCTACGAGGCCTTCGAGAAGATCGCCCAGGTGTTCGACGAGCGCGAGCGGTTCGCAGCGCTGCGGGACTACCACGACGAGTTCATCACGTCCATCCAGACGGACCTGCCCTCGGCCGGCGACCGACCGAACGTCCTGCTGACCTACGCCGGCAGCGATACGCCCAAGCAGTTCTCGCCCTACCGCCTGAACGACAAGGGGACGAGCAAGAAGCAGTGGCACGACCTTGGCGTCGCCGACGCGCTGGCGGGCACCGGCATCGACGGCCTGAGCACGACCGACCGCGGGAAGATCGACTACGAGGCGATGCTCACCATCGACCCGGATGTCCTGCTGATCCGTGGCCACGAGCGCAAGTCGCCCCAGGAGTTCCGTGACACCGTCCTCGCATTCATGCAGGACCACGACGTCGCCAGCGAACTCACGGCCGTCCAGAACGGCCAGGTCTACCGCGGCGGCTTCCTGCATCAGGGCCCGATCCAGAACTTCTTCCTAACCGAGCGGGCCGCCCAGCAACTGTTCCCCGAGACGTTCGGGACGGTCACGGGCGACGAACAGCTGTTCGACCGGGACCGCATCGCCAACATCGTCGCCGGAGACGTCTGAGAGAGGCGATGAGCGACGACACCGGAACCGTGGCGGGCGCCCGCGGACCGGCAGAGAGTGACAACGCCGTCGGGCTGTGGTCGTCGCTCCGCGACAGGGAACTGGGACTGGTCGTCGCCGGCAGCCTCGTGGTCTTCGCCGTGAGCGCGTTCGTCCAGATCCGATACGGGTCCTACGAGATGACCAACCGGATGGTCCTCGACGCTGTCTTCGACCCCGCCGTCGTGCTGAACCCGTCGGTGTTGCTGGATCTCCTGCTGGGCGGGGAGTTTCCGGAGGTCGACAACACGACGCTCATCGTCTGGAAGCTCCGCATCCCGCGCATCTTCGTGGGTGTGATGATCGGCGCGAACCTCGCCGTCGCCGGCGCCATCTTCCAGGCGGTCACGCGGAACGAACTGGCGAGCCCGTACGTGCTGGGCGTCAGCTCCGGTGCCGGTCTGGCCGTCCTGGTGGCGCTCATCCTCGTCCCGGTCCTCTCGTCGTACCTCCCGTTCGTCGCTGCGGCGGGCGGGACGGGCGCGTTCCTGCTCGTCTACGCCATCGCCTGGCAGAACGGGACCAGCCCAGTGCGGCTCATCCTGGCCGGCGTCGTCGTCACGACCATCGCCCACTCCCTGCAGACGGGGCTGTTCTTCTTCGCCGGGAACACGGGCGTCGTCCAGACGGCGCTCTCCTGGCTGACGGGGTCGCTGACCAGCACGGACTGGACGGACGTCCGGCTCGCGTTGCCCTGGACGGTCCTGGCACTGAGTCTGGCCGTCGCTGGATCCCGACAACTGAACGTCCTGTTGTTGGGCGAACGGACGGCGAGTTCGCTCGGGATGCAGGTCGAACGGGTCCGGTTCGGCCTCTCGGCGGTCGCCATCCTCGCGACCGCGGTGTCTGTGGCAGTTGCCGGCCTCGTCGGCTTCGTCGGACTGGTGGTCCCTCACCTCGTGCGAAACCTCGTCGGCAGCGACTACCGGCGTCTGCTCGTTGGCTGTCTGTTCGTCGGCCCGGCGCTCGTGACGGCCGCGGACGTCGGCGCGCGACTGGCACTCTCGCCGATCCAGCTCCCGGTCGGAATCGTCACCGGACTGCTCGGCGGCCCGTACTTCCTGTATCTGATGCGCAAGAACCAACGGCTCGGTGATATCTGATGACGGCCTCCGAATCGACAGACCACGACGGGAGCACAGCGCGGACAGACGAGGGCGGGAACCGCGAGAGCGCCCTGGTGGCGACCGACCTCTCGGTGAGCTACGCGACCAGCGAGGAGCCGGTCGTCACGGTCGACCGGATGGACATCCCGGCCGGTGAGATCACGGCCCTCGTCGGGCCGAACGGGAGCGGCAAGAGTACGTTCGTCAAGACCCTCGCCCGACAGCTCGACGCCGACGAGGGGACGGTCCTGCTGGAGGGCGACAGGATCGAGCGATACGGACAGAAGGAACTGGCCCGAGAGCTGGGCCACCTCTCACAGGAGAACGACGCCCCCGAGAGCGTCACGGTCGAGGAACTCGTCTACCACGGGCGCTATCCGTACCGCGGGTTCTTCGACGCGGTCAGCGAGACCGACCGGGAAGCCGTCGAGCGGGCCATCGACCTCGCCGGCGTCGACCACCTCAGAGAGAAGGAGGTCGGGGCGCTCTCGGGCGGCCAGAAACAGCTCGCGTTCATCGCGATGATACTGGCCCAGGACACCGACGTGCTCCTGCTGGACGAACCGACGACGTTCCTGGACCTGCACCACCAGTTGCGGGTGATGGAGACGGTCGAACGCCTCAACGCCGAGCGAGACGTCACGGTGGCGGTCGTGCTCCACGACATCGCCCAGGCCGCGCGGTTCGCGGACTATCTCGTCGCGCTGGACGACGGCGCAGTGTACGACTGGGGACCACCACGAGAGGTCGTCACGGAGGACCTGCTGCGGGACGTCTTCCACGTCGAGGCGGCCGTCAGGTACACGCCGGACCCCGAGATCGTCCCGAAGCACTCGCTGTAACGATGGTCGGACACACACTCGTCGACATCCGGACGCGGCTGGAGGAGTTGAGCGTCGCCGTCGGTCCGTATCGCGTCGTCAGCGCGAAGACCGGTACGTCGCCGGTCCCCGTCAGCGGGATGCAGTTCCCGAACAGAGGAGCGGCGGCCGAGGCCGCGAGCGTCGCGACGGCCTACAGAGCGGCGCTCAGACGGTACGACCCGGCGGTCAGGGTCCAGGATCTCATCGTCTGTGACCACGGGCTCGAACCGGCCGACGAGCGACTCCCGACCGACGACCTCCCGGAGTACTGTCACGCGATCACCGCGACGCTGCTGGAGACCCTCTCGCGGCACGACGACCGCGTCCAGCGCGCGGTCATGGACCGGTATCTGGAAGCCGCGGAACGCACGCCCAACCGGGACCGCCTCTCGCTGGTCCTCGTCGAGAGCCTGGCGACCGCTATCGCGGCGCATCTCACGAACAGACAGCAGTACGACCTGCTCCGGGCGGCAGCGACACAACTGCCACGGTCAGACGGGACGGTCGAACCGTTGCGAGACACACTGTCGGCGCTGGAGGAGTCGAGTCTGCTCCGCTCGTCCGAGATACTGCCGGCGCCCGGAGGCGGCGACCGTGTGGCGCTGCAGGGCTATCGGCTCACGGGGGAGAACGGGGAGTGTATCGTCCTGCCGGTGGCCGTCGAACTGCTCAGGCGGCAGTCCTCGATCCCGCAGTTCGGCGACGCACGGCGGACCGGGAACGGGTGGGAACTGACCCTCTCCGCGGACTGTGAGACGCCCGAGAGCGGGCTCGCAGTGGTTCCGCGGGAATGAGGCCGGGCCGGAGACTGCTGGGACCGTAACGAATACACGACACCCCTGAGTGGAGACACCCATGGGAGTCGCAGTAATCGGTGCGTCGATGACGAAGTTCGGGCAGCGTGACGCCTGGCTCCAGGAACTTCTCACCCAGGCGGGCGAGGAGTGTCTGGACGACGCCGGCGTCGACCCCGACGAGGTAGAGCACCTGTACGTCTCGAACATGGCCAGCGGCGAGTTCGAGGGCAAGACGGGCGTGATGAACGCGCTCGCCCACGATCTGGGCCTGCTGCCGGCGTACAGCGAACGAGTCGACCAGACCTCCTCCTCCGGTGGGGCGGGCATCTACGAGGCCTGGCAGTCGGTTGCCTCCGGCGCCAGCGAGATGACACTGCTCGTCGGTGGGGAGAAGATGACCCACAAGACGACGGGCGAGGCAACGGACATCATCGCCTCGATCACACACCCCGACGAGTACAAACACGGGATCACGCTCCCATCGTTCGCCGGATTGACCGCACGACACTACCTCGAACGGTTCGACGCGCCACGGGAGTCACTGGCTCGCGTCGCCGTCAAGAACCACAAGAACGGCGTCGACAACCCGAAGGCTCAGTTCCAGAAGGAGATCTCCATCGAGAAGGCACTGGAGTCGCCGATCATCGCCGACCCGCTGCGCCTGTACGACTTCTGTCCGATCACGGACGGCAGCGCTGCGATGATGTTCACGACCGAGGAGCGCGCACAGGAGATCGCCGACGAGTACGCCGTCGTCTCCGGTATCGGCGGGGCGACCGACACCCACGTCGTCCACGAGCGTGACGATCCGACGATCATGGGTGGCGTCGTCGAGTCCAGCGAGGAGGCCTACGAGATGGCTGGCATCGGCCCCGACGACCTCGACGTCGCCGAACTCCACGACATGTTCACCATCCTGGAGTTCCTCCAGTTGGAGGGCATCGGGGTCGCCGATCAGGGGACCGCCTGGGAGATGGCGATGGACGGCGCGACGGAGAAGGACGGCGAACTGCCGATCAATACCTCCGGCGGCCTGAAATCCAAGGGCCACCCGCTGGGCGCGAGCGGCGTCGCACAGGGCGTCGAGATCTACGAACAGCTCGTCGGCGAGGCGGGCCCGCGCCAGGTCGACGCCGAGACGGCGCTGGCCTGTAACGTCGGCGGCTTCGGGAACTGTGTCATCACCACCATCATGGAGGCTGCAGAATGACGCTGGAAGCAGGTATCTGTCCGAACGGCCACATCTCGTATCCGACACACCCACGCTGTCCCGACTGTGGCGAACCGCAGGACGAGACCGTCGACCTCTCGGACCGGACCGCGGAGGTCGTCACGTGGACCACCTCGACGGCCACGCCACCGGGCGTTCGAGAGCCGAACACGATGGCCATCGTCGAGTTCGACGTTACGGACCTCGATATCGACGACGAGTTCGTCCGCGCACTCGGCCAGGTCACGACCGACGAGGTCGAGACCGGCGATACCGTCGACCCGGTCTACGTCGAGGAACTCCGTGACCCCGAGGTGGGGCTCAAGAGCGCGAATCCCGAGAGCCAGCCCTGGGACGGCTACCGCTGGGACCCGGTCTAGACCGCCCCAGACTCGTCGGCATCCTCGCCGTCGAAGGCAGTGTCGAGGACCAGTTCCACGAGGGCTGCGATACCCTCTGCGAGCAGTTCCAGCAGCATTGGTTCGCGGTTCGTAACCGTCGAAAATACGTCTTCTGGTCTTCTCTACGCGTCCATCTGGCACTGGGCTTCGAGTTGTTCCATGCCGTCGGCGACGGTCCTGGGACCGTGCTCGCAGACGTGGGGGTAGACTGCGCGGAGTTCGTCGTCCTCGTAGACCGCCAGACAGAGGACCGGCAGGGTGACGACGGTGTCCTCGATGCCGGTGTACCAGTTGCTCCGGTCGTGCCTGTCGAACGCAGGTGAGAGCGACACGCCGTGTTCACTCGCCCAGGACTCCAGTTCGGCCACGGCAGGCATCGACGGGTCGCCGTCCCTGTCGAGTGCCTGGCGGAACCAGTAGGTGACGGTGAAATCGTCGATAGCGCCGGCCGCACGGAGCGACTGCAACCGGGCGAGAACGGTTTCCTGGCGCTGTTCAGTGGCTGCTGGTGCAGGCGAGCGGACGTACACCGCCGCCTGACGAGTATGGGTCATGGTATCGTACACCGAGTTCTGAGTGTCCTACGTCAGTTGATACGATAGCCGTATCGGTGTCCGATCCCTGCATGATCAGTCAGCCGTCGAGATAGTCGTGGTGGTCGTCTGGGCCGTCTCGGTGTGCTGGGCGAGGGCCGTGAGACACTCCTCGACGGAGGTCGGACCGCCGCTGTCCGCGTACGGGGCGAGCCGTTCGAGGTCGCCGTCATCGTAGATGGCGACACACATCGCCGGCAGGACCAGTTCCTCGCGTTTCTCGCCCGTCTGCATGCTGTAACACATCCGCGTATCGAAGAACGGAGCGAGCGAGACGCCCTCCTCGCGTGCCCACGCCGCGAACTCGTTGTACAGATCGCGTTCCTTCCGGTCACCACACTGCTCGATGGGGACACGCTTCTGCCAGACGGTCGTCGACGTCTCGTCGAAGGCCCCCTGTCGTTCGAGTTCCTCAAGTTCGGCTTCGACCGCCGCACGCCGCTTGCGGGACGGTGTCGGCAGCGAGCCTCTGACGAACAGTTCCGCACGCCGCGTTCCAGGACACTCTGTTTCCGGCATCGGTACTGGTACAAGAGACGCCATCATAATAAAACATTATGTTTTTCAGATTATACAACAACGACCGCCCGAATTTCGGCTTTACGAACCCTCTTCTTCGCCCCCAGTATCGTTATCATTGTTAGAATCGCTGCCGTCAGGCTGGTCGATATCGTCGAGATCGTCCTTGATCGACCGGAGTTCCGCCTCGACGTCGACCGGGACATCGTCGGTCGCGTCGTCGGCCGCGTCGTCCTCGGTGGGGACGGCACCGTTCGTCTCGGGCGACTCCTCGTCGAGGCGGTCTTCGAGATCCGAGCGGAGTTCACGGGCCTCTTCGAGCAGTTCCCGGGCGTCCTCGTCCTCCGGCCTGCCCTCGACGGCACTCTGGATGTCCGAGAGCGCGTCGTCGAGCCGGGAGAGCGTCGCTTTGCTCAGTTTGGTAGCCCGGTCTTTCACCTCCGCCGACGCGGATCCCGTCGAGGTCGGGCGGCCCTCGGCCATCCTGAGCGCGCGCCGGAGCAGTTTGAGCGCCTGGATGTTCGTCTTCAGGATGAGAATCGCAGCCGGGATGGTCACGTCGCTCGTGAACCGAAGCAGTTCCTCCGGTGTCGGCGGGCGGGGCAGCCCACTCTCCGTGGTCGGTTCGACCTCCGTCTCCAGTTCGCGCAGGGTCGAGACGAGGTCGGTCAACAGGGCGGTGATATCCTCGTCCGGACTCGTACTCATGTGTCCTCGTTGGCGGGTCGGATACAAAAGTCCGCCTGGTAACGATTAGGCAGACCAAAACCCTTATATCTTTAGGGTTGCCTAATCCGCAGTAATGGCACCTCAGACGGACGACGTCGCACCGGACGACGACGCTGACAACCCGGCAGTCTCTGCCCTGGACTGTGGGGAAGACCGAACAGTGTTCACCGAAGACGGGAACACCGACGGCTGGATCTCTACTGACCTGACTGTCGAACTCCGACGGTAACGGCCCTCTGGTACGCTCTCATTCTCGGCTATAAATAGTGGTCGCGGTGTATCGTCCGCCGTTATAGTAGCCATTGAAAGTCACTGCACATCCGATCGCACGACGGCAGTGCGATCGGTGTGTAAATCGTTTCAATTGTTACGATAGCCGATCACTGGACCAGCGTGTCGTCTTCGAGGTAGTGCTCGATGTGGTGTGCGTCCTCTTCGGTCTGGACGATGATCTCACGGAGGATCTGTGCGGTGGCGTGGTCACCGAGGTTCTCGGCCAGTTCGATATGATCGCGCAGCGACTCGATGACGTCGCCGAATACCTCCAGATCGTTCTGTAGCGAGGTCCGGATGTCGTAGACGTCCTGGCCCTCGGGTTCGACGGTCGCGTGCTCCTCCAGTGCCTTCCCACCCGCGACGGGAGTCCCGCCCAGCGCCTGGGCGCGCTCCGCGATCTCGTCGGCGGCGTCCTCGGCGTGGCCCGCTGCGTCGCCGAGGAAGAGGTGGAGGTCACGGAACTCCGCACCCTCGACGTTCCAGTGGTGTTTCTTCAGCTGGTGGTACAGGACGTAGGTGTCGGCCAGGTCCTGGTTCAGTGCAGTGACGATCTGTTCCGACTTCTCCTGCCCGAGGCGCAGTTCGTTCTCCTCTACGGTACCGAACTCTCGACGGACGTGTTCCTGTGTCGCCATATTCAGTCACACATACAGCCGGACCACACTTAAACGTTTGCCAACGAGAAAAATAGATTTTGGATATCGAGAACATTAGTTTCTACATACGGCTTGTTTCCCGGATAGTCATGTTTCACGGCCTACAATAAGGGGGACGGCGTCGGGATCGATATCCGCTAGTTCGACACGGTCGTCCCGGAGCGTCTGTTCCTGGTGGACGGCAGCGAGCGCTCCTAGGACGTCCGCTTCGAGGTCGAGGTACTCGCCGTACTCCTCCCAGACACCGGGCCGAACGGCGACGATGTACTCCGACTCGGACTGTGCCAGCACCGGTGCCTCGAACCGTTTGCGCCACTCGTAGACGAGTTCGTCGACGCCAGGCGAGTCCCGCATGGTCTGTTGGTGGTCCCGCAGGGCCTCCCGCAACGTCGGTTCCGGGACGTTCGACTCGTTCGCGACGCTCCTGATGACCGCGAGATGGAACGGCTCCAGTAGGTCCGTCTCTGTCATGAGTGCCGGTAGGACCAGTGGCACAAAAAGCGTCGCGTCCTCCGATCCGAGCGACCGAAACGTACAGAATTTACCGATACAGTTCTCAGCGGGTGGGACACCTCGGCAGTTATTTCCACCAGGCACTGCAACCCTCGGGGTAGAGGAATGGGACGACTATCGACGCTGTTCGCGCCGGAGCGAGTCGCCGTGATCGGCGCCACAGACTCCGAGGGGTCTGTGGGACGTGCCATCACGTCGAATCTGCTCGAATCGTTCGACGGCGAGGTCCTGGCAGTGAACCCCTACAAGGAGTCTGCGCTGGGGTTGCACTGTTACGACGACATCACCGCTGTCGAGTCACCCGGGACAGTCGACGTTGCCGTCGTCGTTGTCCCTCCCGACGTCGCCGTCAAGGCGATAAAGGAGGCCGGCGAGGTCGGCATCAAGAACGTCGTGGTCATCACCGCGGGGTTCGGCGAAACCGGAAGCGAGGGGGCCGCTCGCGAACGGCAGTTGCGAGAGGCAGCCGAGGAGTACGACCTCAATCTCGTCGGGCCCAACAGCCTGGGCGTGATGTCCACCCCGGACGGCCTCAACGCCACGTTCGGCAACGAGATGGCCAACGAGGGGTCCATCTCCTTCATGAGCCAGTCGGGAGCGTTCGTGACAGCCGTCCTCGACTGGGCGGCCGAGCGCGACGTGGGCTTCAAGGACATCGTCTCCCTCGGGAACAAGGCGATCCTGGACGAAGGTGACTTCATCGCCGAGTGGGGCGACGACCCCGAGACGGACGTCATCCTGGGCTATCTGGAGGACATCAGCGACGGGACGACCTTCATCGAGACCGCCCGAGAGGTGACACAGGACACGCCGATCGTCCTGGTCAAGTCCGGTCGCACGGACGCGGGTGCGACCGCCGCAGCGTCCCACACGGGCGCTATGGCCGGATCGGAACGGGCATACGAGGCCGGCCTCGAACAGGCCGGGACGGTCCGCGTCGAATCAGTCCAGGAACTGTTCGACTACGCACAGATCCTGTCGGGCCAGCCACTCCCGGACGGTGACGAGATCGCCATCGTCACCAACGCCGGCGGCCCCGGCGTGATGACGACCGACGCCGTCGGTGACTCCGATCTCTCGCTGGCCGAGTTCGAGGACGGGACGCTCGACCGACTGGGCGAGCAGATGCCCGACGAGGCCAACATCTACAACCCAGTCGACATCATCGGCGACGCGCCCGCCGAACGGTTCGAGCTCGCACTGGAGACGGTGCTGGCCGACGACAACGTCTCGATGGCCGTCGTCGTCGCCTGCCCCACCGCCGTCCTCTCGTTCGAGGAACTGGCAGATGTGATCGTCGACCAACAGCAGGAGTCGGGACTGCCCATCGCGACCACGCTGATGGGTGGGAAATCCGTCGGCGCCGGCCAGGACGTCCTGAGCGAGGCCGGGATCCCGAACTACTTCGATCCCGCGCGGGCGGTCGACAGCCTCGACGCGCTCTACGATTACCGCGCTATCCAGGATCGGGAGTTCGAGGACCCGGCGACGTTCGACGTCGACCGAGAGCGCGCACAGGAGATCCTCGAATCCGCGGCCCGTCGTGACACCAACCGCCTGGGCGTGGAAGCGATGGAACTGCTGGACGCCTACGGCATCCCGACGCCCCAGGGCGAGGTCGTCACGACGCCGGGCGACGCCGAGGCCATCGCCGAAGAGATCGGCGACGACGTCGTCATGAAGATCGTCAGCCCCGACATCCTCCACAAGTCCGACATCGGCGGCGTCGAGGTCGGTGTCTCGCCCGAGGACGTCCGTGACACCTTCGAGGATCTGGTCGTCCGCGCCCGGAACTACCAGCGGGACGCGACCGTCCTGGGCGTACAGGTCCAGGAGATGGTCGACCTCGATTCGGGCACCGAGACCATCCTCGGCATGAACCGGGACCCGCAGTTCGGCCCGCTCCTGCTCTTTGGCCTCGGTGGTATTTTCGTGGAGGTCCTCGAAGACAACACTGTGCGGGTCGCCCCGGTGAGCGAACCCGAGGCACGAGAGATGCTCGACGACATCGAATCCGCCCCGCTGTTGCGCGGGGCCCGCGGGAGACAGCCCGTCGACGAGGACGCCCTCGTCGAGGCCGTCCAGCGGCTCTCACAGCTCGTCACGGACTTCCCGGCGATCGTCGAACTGGACATCAACCCACTCGTCGCGACCCCTGACGGGGTGCAGGCGGTCGACCTGCGACTCACGCTCGACCAGGACCAACTATGACCGACCAGAACACGCTGCTCGTCACGTCTACGGAGGAAGGTATCGGCAAGACCGCGATCACGCTCGCGCTCGCGAAACACGCACACGACGCCGGCCACGAGGTCGGCTACATGAAACCGAAGGGAACACGCCTCCAGAGCGCGGTCGGCAAGACCCGCGACGAGGACCCGATGCTGGCGCGTGCGCTGCTGGACCTCGACGCGGAGATGCACGAGATGGAACCGATCGTCTACTCCCCGACGTTCATCCAGGAGGCCATCCGCGGCCGCGAGGACCCCGAGGAACTCCGCAACCGGGTGCTCAACAACTTCCAGTCGCTGTCGGCCGAGACCGACCTGATGGTCGTCGAGGGCAGCGACCGACTCGACACCGGCGGTATCGTCGACCTGACCGACGTCGACATCGCCGAGGCGATGGACGCCCGCGTCCTGCTGGTCTGTGGCTACGCGACGCCTGGCGACGCCGACGAGGTACTCGCGGCGGCCGAGACGATCGGCGACCGCCTGGCCGGCGTCCTGTTCAACGGCGTCACCGATACGGCCATGAACGAACTCGTCGACGACGTCCTCCCGTTCCTCGAAGGCAAGGGTGTCCCTGTCTACGGCACCCTCCCACGTGTCCAGGAACTGGCCGGCGTCACCGTCGAGGACCTCGCCCGCAGCGTCGGCGCCGACGTCCTCACGACGGGCGCCTCGACGGACGTCCACGTCGAGCGGTTCTCCGTCGGCGCGATGGGCGGCAACAGCGCGCTCGAACAGTTCCGACGGACGCGCGACGCAGTGATGGTCACCGGTGGCGACCGGTCGGAAGTCCAGACGGCCGCGCTGGAGGCCTCCGGCATCAAGGCCCTCCTACTGACCGGCGGGTTCCGCCCGGCCAGTGCCGTCCTCGGCCGTGCGGAGGAGGAGAACGTCCCCGTGTTGCTCGTCCAGTCCGACACGCGACGGACCATCGACCGACTGGAGGACGTCCTGCGCTCGGGCCGGACCCGCGACGAGGGGACCGTCGAACGGATGGCGGAACTACTGACCGACGGCGTGGACTTAGAGACCGTCCTCCAGCTGGAGTAACCCACCGTTTCGGCTGCGCGTCTGTGAGTCCCTGACAGCCGCTGTGGGTCCGCCTAGCAGGAATCTGCAGGTGAAACGGACCGTATACTTATACCAGAGCATCTCCAAACTCGGCGTGGAGCCGAAAGGCTCCGTAGTGTCACACGCTCGGGGGCCATCCACCCCCGATTCGACCCTTTGTGCGGTACTGTCGTCTCACCAGTCCTGACTACCGCCCCGTCAGCACGCTCTCTGGGAGCGCCTCCTCGACACCGGCGACTGCTGCCCTCGGGTCGGACAGATCCAGCGGCGGCAGCGTCCAGACCGGACAGTCGGTCATCGACTCGATGACCGAGGGGTTCGTCCGTTCGGCCGTCGACGCGCGCTCGTACTCGTTGAGGACGACACCCACCACGGGAACGCCACGTCGCTTCAGCGCGTCGACGGTCAGCCCGGTGTGGTTCAGCGTCCCCAGCCCCGACCGGGCGACCACCAGGGCTGGATACCCGAGGTCTGCGACGAGGTCCAGCACCTCACGGTCGTCGGCCAGCGGGACCCGGAGCCCACCGATACCCTCGACGACGGCCGTCTCGTGGGCCTCGACCGTTGAGCGAACGCCGTCACGGATCGTATCGTAGGACAGCGACTCCTCTGCTACGTCGGCTGCGACTTCGGGCGCCAGTGCGGGCTCCAGTCGGCGCAGGCAGGTCGCCGCCTCGTCGGTCCCACAGGCGTCGGCGACGAACTGGGCGTCGTCGTCGGGCGGGTACCCCGTCTGGCACGGTTTGACGGCGACGACGTCGTGGTCCCGTGCTCTGAGACAGCCCGTCAGACCGGCGGTCACGACGGTCTTGCCGACACCGGTGTCGGTCCCGACGACGAACAGCGGGTCGCGGAGGTGCCCGGTCACAGCAGGCCCACCTCCTCGCCGGCCGTCCGGAAACCGTCCAGACACTGCGCGATATCGGCTTCGGTGTGGGCCGCCATCGGCGCGACACGGAGTCGTGCGGTCCCCTCCGGGACCGTCGGCGGCCGGATCGCCGGCGCGACGATACCGTGCTCCCGGAGCCGTTCGTCCAGCGCCAGCGCGTCCCCGCGGTCCCCGACCAACACCGGGAGGATGTGTGACTCACCGAGCACCTCGTAACCCATCGCTTCGAGGCCGTCCCGGAGCGTCCCGACCGTCTCCCAGAGCCGGTCCGCACGGTCGGTCTCGCGGGCGATCCGCAGCGACTCCCTGGCAGCAGCGGCGCTGGGCGGGGCCAGCCCCGTCGAGAAGACGAACGACCGGGCCGCGTTGAGCAGGTACTCGACGAGCGCCTCCTCACCCGCGACGTAGCCGCCCTGGCTCGCCAGCGCCTTCGAGAGGGTCCCCAGCTGGATATCCACGCGGTCGCTCTCGCCCGCCTGCTGGACGACCCCGCCGCCGCTATCGCCGAACAGCCCCGTCGCGTGGGCCTCGTCGACCAGTAGCCACGCGCCGAACTCGTCGGTGAGGTCACACAGCGCCGAGACCGGTGCCACGTCGCCGTCCATCGAGAACACCGAGTCGGTGACCACGAGCCACTGCTCGTCGTCCTCGGCCTCGGCCGCTCGCGATTCGAGTTTCCCCCGCAGATCAGCCACGTCACAGTGGTCGTAGACGACCGTCTCGGCCCCACTGAGCCGGCAACCGTCGATGATCGAGGCGTGGTTGAGTTCGTCAGAGAAGACGACGTCCGGCGCGAGCGCGTCGATAGTCCCGACGTTGGCCGCGTAGCCCGAGGAGAAGACCAGCGCGCGCTCGGTCCCCTTGCAGTCGGCCAGATCGCGCTCCAGCGCGCGGTGGATACGCGTGTCGCCGGTGACGAGGCGGGAGGCCCCGGCACCGGTGCCGACGGTACGGGCGCCGAGTTCGGCGGCCCGCTGGACCCGTCCGTCGTCGGCCAGCCCCAGGTAGTTGTTCGCGGCGAAGACGACCATCTCCTCGTCGAAGTCGGCGGCGCCCGCTTTCGGGTCCGCGGCGAGTCGCGTGCGTGCCGAGACGCGCTCCGTGACCTCCAGGTGGCGTCGAAGCTCGCGTGACTCCCGCTCGCGCAGTCGCTCGTCGAGATCGAAGCCGTGACTCATTCGTTCGGAGTGGTGGTCCCGCGCGGTTTTGCTCTGTCGGTCGGCGAGGGCGACCTACTCGCCGATGTACGACAGGAAGACCATCCCGTCGGTCTTGAGTTCGTACGTGACGGGCGTCTCCAGTTCGTTGTAGTTGAACGGCGCCGTGACGACGTGGTGGCCGTTTGGTGTCTCCCGGACCAGCCGAACGGCGGTGTGACTGGCCAGGTCCGACTGCAGTTGCTCGGCGTCGGCCTGGGTCGCGTCGTCCAGATCGAAGATGAAATAGCTGTCGTCGGCACACCGGTCGGACTGGAGGACCGACTTGAACTCGCTGTCGACGCGTTTGAACTTCGCGCTGATCCCCTCGTCGCCGTGGAGCCGCCCCGCCAGCCAGTCGTCCATCCGGCTCCGGAGTTCGAACGTCGCCGCGAGGGCGTCCCGAGCGTTGACGGTGAGATACAGCCGGAACCGCTCGTCGAACCGGCTGGTCGCGTGGTCGAGTTCGTCGACCGTCCGTGTGAGGTCGTCGGGTTCGCGGACGACCTTCCGGATGGCCGGCGCGTCGTTGTGGCTCGTCCCCTCGTTCTCCTTCGGTCGGGCGATGGCCAGCAGGAGGTAGACCCGGTCCTCGCCGAACTCGCAGAACTCGGCCAGTGCGTCGATGTCGACGGTCACGCTACTACCTCGTGGGGACGAGGAGAAAACACTGTCCCACCTGTGGGAGACGGGCTCACAGACCGGGCCGCTCAGAAGCCGGGCATCAGGTCCGCCGGGCCGAAGACGCCGTAGTGGCCCGCGCGGTTGTTGCGGACGCCGGCCTTCAGGTAGCCCAGCGCGGGCCCGTTGACGTTGGCCTCCATGCTCGTGACGTCGTCGAGCTGGAAGGTGTTGGTCCCAGTCTCGCCGTCGAAGGTCGTGCCCGTGACCGAGACGGTCGTCGTCGTGGGCTTCTCGTCCGAGCGGACGTCCAGCACGCCGCCGACGTGGACGTCCTCGGCGTCACAGATACCGGCCCGTTCGAGCAGGACGTCGTCGGCGTGTTCCATGTCGTGGAACTCCAGGACGCCGTCGTGCTCGTCGATCAGGTCCTCGATCTCCTGTTCGCTCATCTCGCGTGCGGTCTTGATGTCGTAGCCGTCGAGATGGGCGATGTCCTCGCGGACGGTCCCACGGTTGTCCTCGTAGCCGGACTTGAGGCCGACGCCCCACCAGATCTCGACCTCTTCGACCTCGACGAACGACTGGGCCGCGAGCGCGGCCGCGCCGGTGAGGAACCCGGGTGTCGCGCCGGCGCCACAGACGAAGGTGATACCCGACTCCTTCAGTTGCTCCTCGCGGTCGTCGAGCATGCCGATGACACGCGAGCGCTTGAGCACGTCGATGAGGACGCCCTCGTAGTCCGCCTCGGCGAAGCGTTCGGCGACCCGCGGGATGAAGTCGTGTTCGAGGTTCGGGAGCGCCAGCAGGACGGCGTCGACGTCGTCGGACTCGGCGATGACGTCGTCGATGGGCGTCTCGGTGGGATCGCCCTGCTCGCTGGCGACGATACCGGCTTGCTCGCCGTGCTGTTTGACGCCCTCGACCGCCCCGCTCGCCTCGGTGGCTGCACCGCCGTCGGTGGCGATATCGTCGTCCGGGCCGCCCTCCGGCCCGCTTGCGATGTTCCCTTCGGTCGCGTCGAGCAGTTCCTCGACGTCGAGGCCGTCGTGGTCGACCGCCACGCCGTTGCGGTCACAGGCAGCGACGGCTGTCAGGCCGTCCTTGTGTTGTGAGACTTCGAGCGTTCGTCGGCCGATGCCACCCGTACCAAGTACTGCGAAACGTACGTCGTCCATTGTCAGTCGTCGGATTGGAGTTCTGATTTCGTCTGTGCTGTGCCGGCGGCCGTCTCGGGATCGGTCCCCTTCTCGGCCCGTGCCTTGACTTCCTCGGGGTCGAAGTCGTTGGCGTCCGTGTTCGGTTCCAGCCCCGCCTCGTCCATGATCTCCAGGTCGTCGGCGGCGGACTGGCCCTCGGTCGTGAGGTAGTCACCGGTCAGGATGCCGTCGGCGCCCGCCTCCAGGGCGGCCACCTGCCCGTCCGTATCGAGGTTGACCTCCCGCCCACCCGTGAGACGGACGCGCGCCTCGGGGTGGAGCAGTCGGTAGACCGCGATGGTCTTGACGACTTCCTCGGTCGTGATGTCCGGGAGCCCCTGTTCGGCCAGGGGCGTCCCCTCGACTGGGTTGAGGATGTTGACCGGCAGCGAGGAGATACCGATGTCCTGGAGCGCCATCGCGGCCTCCACGCGGTCGGTCGGCGTCTCCCCCATGCCGAGGATGACGCCGGCACAGAGGTCCATGCCGGCCTCCTTGGCGACTTCGAGAGTATGGACGCGGTCCTCGAAGGCATGGGTGTCGACGATCTCCGGAAAGTACCGGGGCGAGGTCTCGATGTTGTGATTGTAGTGGTTGAGCCCCTCGTCGGCCAGTATCGCTGCTTCCTCCTCCGTGAGGATCCCCAGGCTGGCGTCGACCTCCACGTCGGTCTCGTCCCGAACCAGTCGGATCGCTTCGAGAACTTCTTCCCACTCTTCGGGTCGCTGTTCCTTCGAGACGCCTTTCTCTGCGACGACGATGCCGAAGCGCTGGGCGCCGTCGCGCTCGGCTCGTTTCGCGGCCTCCAGTATCTTCTCCGGCCCCAGGAAGCCGTAGTTGTCGATGCCGGTGTCGAAGTGGACGGACTGGGCGCAGAACCCACAGTCCTCCGCGCAGTTGCCCGCCTTCGCGTTCACGATCGAACACGCGTCGACGGTCTCGTCACCCAGCTGGGTGCGGACGTAGTCCGCGCCCGCCGCGAGATCCGATACCGGCTGTGCGATGAGCGCCATCCCGTCCGTGCGGTCGAGTCGCTCGCCGTCGAGTACGCGAGCGACTGCGTCGTCGACCGTGCGGTTGCCCGTCTCGTAAACCACACTCCCTGTGTCGGTTGACGGGCGGATAAAGATTCGGGTCCCGCCGGTCCGAAAGCAGCACTCAGTACAGGTCGTTCAGTTCCTCGTCGGTACTGGTGTGTTCCTCGGCCGGGAACTCGCCGGCCTCGACCGCGTCGACGTACCCGGAGATGGCGTCGCGCATCCCGCTCCGGACGTCTCCGAACTGCTCGGCGAACGGCGGGCTCCGCTCGGCCAGGCCGACCACGTCGGTGAACACCAGGACCTGGCCGTCGCACTCACCGCCAGCGCCGATGCCGATGGTCGGGATATCGATGGCCTCGGTGACCTGCGCGGCGAGGTTCGCTGGGATGTGTTCCAGCACGAGCGCGAACGCGCCGGCCGCCTCGTGCTCGCGCGCGAGATCCAGAATCGCTTCGGCCTCCTCGCGGTCGTCGGCCTGTTGGGTGTAGCCGGTCTGGTTGACGCTCTGGGGCGTCAGTCCGAGATGGGCCATCACCGGGATGCCGAGATCGGCAAGCCGCTCGGTTAACTCGATCGTGTGGGGCCCGGACTCCAGTTTCACGGCGTTGGCGCCCTCCTCCTTGAGCATCCGTCCGCAGTTCTCGACGCTCTCGCCCAGGTCGGCGCCAAAGGAGAGGAAAGGCATATCCGCGACGACCAGCGTGTCGTCGGTCCCGCGAGCGACCGCCCCGACTCTGGATGCCATCTCGTCGAGCGTGACTGGCAGCGTGTTCTCGTGGCCCAGCACAGCGTTGCCCATGCTGTCGCCGACCAGCACGACGTCGATCCCGCTCTCCTCGACGATCTCGGCCGTCACTGCATCGTAGGCCGTCAGCATCGTGATCGGTTCCTCGCCCGCCATCGACTGGAGGTCACGGACGGTAGTCATGTGCGAGGCGGCGCGCGCCGGATGCTTACGTCTTCGGGTACCGGTTCGAACCGGAAGGGGCTTGCCGGCGCCGAGTCAACGGCCGCATGTGCCAGCAGTCGAAGAGACCGACCCGGACGGCGTCGACTTCGGGTGGGTCATGCAGACGACGTTCGTCACGACGATCCTGGTCGGGTCGCCGATCGTCGCCGTGGCGTCGATCCCGGCGACGCTGCCGACCTGGACAGCGCGGGCGCTGTTCGCCGTCCGGGTCGGAGCGGTCGTCTGGTTCCTGACTGCAATCGGTGTCTACCTCTACGCTCGATACCGGCGCTGATCGAACTCGCGGGCCCACACGAACTCTGTGCCTGCTCGCCGGGCAGTCTCCGCGTCGCGCTGTGAGTCGCCGACGAACACCGTCGCCGACGGCGCGACGTCGAGATCGTCGACGACACGCAGCAATCCCTCGGGATCTGGTTTCGAGGACCCGACGGTATCGCGGCCCACCACGGGGCCCACGTGCGCATCGAGTTCGTGGACGTCGAGCGCGTCCCGGACGGCGACCTCGGCGTTGAGCGAGCAGACGCCGACCGGCACGTCGTGCGGGAGGCCATCGGCCAACGGCAGTCGGTCGGACTGGGCCGCACCCTGGCGCTCGTACTCGGTGATCGTCTCCTCGACGACCCGCCGGTGGCCGACCTCGTCGGACAGTTCCAGCATCGACCAGAGGTCACCGGATTCGGGGTCGACGTCACGGTCCCGGAGCACCGCTGCGACATCCGCGGCGACTGTGTCCCAGTCGACCGCTAACCGAACGAGCGTCCCGTCGAGATCGTAGACCACAGCGTCGTGTGTCACGGTGGACGGTACGCTACGGGGAAGGAAAGGTACTTCGAGAGTCGCCGGTTACTCCGTCGACTCGACCAGTTCGACGTCGAGGAACTGTTCGAGTGCAGCGATGGTCGAGCCACCGACGTTCGCCTGGGTCGCACGACCCTGTTCGACGGCCAGCACGTCGGCCTCGTCGAGACCGAGTTCGTCGGCGAGTTCGCTGGTCTGGAGCCCCTCAGCCTGGCGCGCTTCGGTCACGAGCTCGCCGTAGCCGCTCACCAGATAGGGGAGTTGATCGTCGTCGTAGTCGGCGCCGTCCTCCCAGTGGGAGGGGTCGGCTTGCTGTGCGTCGTGGGCACGAGCGACGTTCTGGGCCGCCCGCTTGCGTCGTTCGCGGTCGTCGGGAGAGCTGTCGCCTGTCGCGGTCCGGTCGTTCTCACCGTGGTCGCGCGCGCAGTCGTCACAGACCTGCAACGTCGCGCCAGCGACACTCGCCGTCTGGAGGTCGCCGCCGTCGGCGCCACAGAGTTCGCAGCTCCCGCCGGCGTCGCTCCCCCCGCTGCCGGTCGAGTATTTGGCCATGAGGCCGGTAGCGGCCTCGTCATATTTGAAACGTCCGATTCATGGGAATGGGACTCCCTCCCGCGCCCGCCGCCAAACGAAAGCGCTTTTATTGGGCCACCGGGTACGATTGAGTGCAGTAAGATAGCGCGAGCGTGGGTAGCCAAGCCAGGCCAACGGCGCAGCGTTGAGGGCGCTGTCCCGTAGGGGTCCGCCGGTTCGAATCCGGTCCCACGCATTTTTGTCACGAACGGATCTGTGAGTGACAAAATCGTCTGACCGATTCGAACCCTGGGAGGAACGCGCAGCGAACGGAGTGAGCGAGCATTTCTCCATCCGGTTCGAATCCGGTCCCACGCATATTCTGTCGCGAGCAAATCCGCGAGCGACTGTTTTGTGCCGAGCGGATTCGAACTCTGGGAGTCGCAGCGCGAACGAAGTGAGCGAGCATTTCTCCATCCGGTTCGAATCCGGTCCCACGCATATTCTGTCGCGAGCAAATCCGCGAGCGACTGTTTTGTGCCGAGCGGATTCGAACTCTGGGAGTCGCAGCGCGAACGAAGTGAGCGAGCATTTCTCCATCCGGTTCGAATCCGGTCCCACGCATTCTTCGAGCGAACGGGCGTGAGCGAACAGCTCTCTATCCGGCCCAGATCGGTGAACTACGCCGACGAGTGGTCTGCGTAAAGATTTCGCGGAAACAGCAACCGAAACCGGGGACTCCGCGTGGCAGGTCCATCCCACACTGTGAGACGAGAACTCACGTTCGGAGCTGTCTCACGTGATCCGACAGCCGAACTACCGCTCGAACGTGGGGTTCTATCCCAGCGTGATTCTCGGAGATGATAATTCCAGCAACAGATTTTTTACTGACGGCTCTTTCCTATCCAACAGGCACCGTACTGGTGCCACCACCCCCCACCCACCCCCACCTTACTTTCGGAGTGTACTCCCGAAGAGCGACAGCGCACGCGACTCAGTCGTCGACGTACTGCGTCGCGAGCGTCGCTGCTCGTGTTTTGATCCGTTCAGCGTCTACCGTTCGGTGCTCACCGTCGTAGACGACGCGACCGTCGACCATCGTGAACTGTACGTCGTCGCCGTGGGCTGCGTAGACGAGGTGTGAGAGCGTGTCGTGGACCGGTGTCGCGCGCGCCGGTGCCGTCGAGAGGCCGATCACGTCCGCGCGCCACCCCTCTCTGAGTGCGCCGAGGCGCTCGAAGCCGGCGGCGCGTGCCCCGTTGACCGTCGCCATCTCGAACACAGACCGGGCGGACAGCGACGTGGGGTCGACGTGCTCGACTTTCTGGAGGAGCGCAGCCTGTCGCATCTCGGTGAACGGGTCGAGCGTGTTGTTACAGGGCGGACCGTCGTTGCCTAGCGCGACCGTGATACCGCGCTCGAGATACTCCTCGACGGGTGCGACGCCGCTGGCGAGTTTCATGTTCGAGGACGGACAGTGCGTGACACAGGTGTCGGTCTCCGCAAGCAGCTGGCGTTCGGCCTCGTCAGTCCAGACACAGTGGGCGAGCGTCACGTCCGGACCCGTCAGGCCGACCTCGTCGAGCCACGCGATGTTGCCCATTCCGGTACGTTCCTCGACGGTCGCGATCTCGTCGCGGTTCTCGCTGGCGTGGGTGTGGATCCGGACGCCGTCGTAGCTGTCGGCCAACTCGCGCGCGCCGCGGAGACACGCCTCCGAGCAGGTGACGGCGAACCGGGGCGTCACCGCGTAGCGAACGCGGTCCTCGAACGCGCCGTGGTACGACTGGATGAGCCGCTCGGACTCCTCTAAGCCCGTCTCCGTCGCTTCGAGTAGTCCGTCGGGGCTGTCTCGGTCCATCAGGACCTTCCCGAGCAGTCCTCGGATACCCACCTCGCCGGCGGCCTCGAACGCCTCCTCGGCGTGGTGGACCGAGAGGTGGTCGACCACCGTCGTGACACCGCTTTCGAGACACTCCAGGTAGCCCAGTAACGCGGCGACACGTGTCGCCTCGGCGTCCATCGCGGCTTCCATCGGGAGCACGTGGTCGAACAGCCAGTCCAGCAGCGCCTCGTCGTCGGCGATGCCGCGCCCGAGGCTCTGGACGCTGTGGACGTGGGCACCCACCAGCCCCGGCGCGACAACGTCGAACGTGCGGCGTTCGTGGTCCGGATACCGGTCGACGGCGGTCCTCCGGTCGCCGACGAAGACGATGGTATCGTCCGTCGTGACGACGGCGCCGTCGTCGATGACCGTCTGACTGTCCGCGACGACCGTTCCAGCGACGAGCATATCTCGTTCGCTCACTCACACCCCGCCGACAAAGAGTATCCGGACGATACGCCGGGAGAAATAGACCCTGCGGCCGACAGCCACGGTTCAGTACGAGCGTTCCTTGGGTTCGTAGGTCTCCTCGTCACCTTCGAGAACGACCGGTTTGTAGTAGAGTTCGGGGTCGCCGCCGTTCCAGGCGAGCATGGTGTGTTTGATCCACTCGTCGTCCTTGCGCTCCTGGTGCTCGGCACGCCAGTGAGCGCCACGGAACTCCTCGCGGGCCAGCGCGCCGATGGTGATGGCCTCGGCCACGTCGAGGATGTTCCGCGTCTCGATGGTGTGGATGAGGTCGGTGTTGTAGGTCCGCGAGGGGTCCGAGACGGCGACGTTCTCGTACTCCCGCCGGGCGTCCTTGAGTTCCCGGAGCGCCTGCTTCAGGCCGTCCTCCTCGCGGAAGACGTTGACGCGCTGGGTCATCGTCTCCTGGACGTCCGCGCGGACCTCGGCGTGGTTGATGCCGTCGGACTCGATGAGCGACTCGACGCGCTCGCGCTCCTGCTCGACGGCGCTCTTGACGACGCTCTTCGGTTTGGCGGCCGTCCCGCCGTCGGCAGCGACGTCGTCGCTGCCCGTCTCGATGGCACCGGGTGCGACCGGCGGCTCGACGGCGCCGTCCTCGCTCTTGGCGGAGGGACCGGTCTCGATCTCGGCGGTCTTCATGTCCTTGCCAGCGGCGTGGTGGCCGGCGCGGGCGCCAAAGACCAGCAGTTCCGGCAAGGCGTTCCCGCCGAGGCGGTTCGCGCCGTGCAGCGAGACACAGGCCGTCTCGCCGGCCGCGTAGAGCCCCTCGATGCAGGTCTCGCCGTTCTCGTCGCACTCGACGCCACCCATGGCGTAGTGCTGGCCGGGCTTGACCGGCATCGGCTCGTCCAACCCGTCGACGCCCTCGAAGTCCTCCGCGAGGTGGAGGATGTTCTCCAGACGGTCGAGGATGCGCTCCTCGCCGAGGTGGCGCATGTCCAGGTGGACGTACTCGTCCTCGATGCCGCGGCCCTCGTTGACTTCGGTCAGTTCGGCCCGCGAGACGACGTCCCGTGAGGCGAGTTCGCCGTCGTTGTTCGCGTAGCCGTACTCGAACATGAACCGCTCCTCGTCGTCGTTGTAGAGGATGCCACCCTCGCCACGGACACCCTCGGAGATGAGGACACCCGTCGACGGCAGCGTCGTCGGGTGGAACTGGATCATCTCCATGTCCTCCATCGGGACGCCGGCGCGGTAGGCCATCGCACAGCCGTCACCGGTGTTGGCGACGGCGTTGGTCGTGTGATCGAAGGCCTGCCCGAGCCCACCGGTAGCGAGGATCACGCCGTTCTTGGCCCGGAAGCCGTGGATCTCGCCGGATTTGATGTCGTAGGCAACACAGCCGTGACAGGTCCGGTTCTCGGGGTTCTCGTGGTCGGTCACCGCGAGGTTCGTGACGTACCACTCGTCGTAGACCTCGATGCCGCGCTTGACCGCCTGCTCGTACATCGTGTGCAGCAGGTGGTGGCCGGTCTCGGCGCCGGCGTAGGTCGTCCGCGGGAACGACATCCCCCCGAACGGGCGCTGGGAGACACGGCCGTCGTCCTCGCGGGAGAACGGCATCCCCCAGTGCTCGATCTGGATGACTTCCTCGGGAGCGTCCTTGGCGAAGGTGTCGATCGCCGGCGCGTCCCCGAGGTAGTCCGACCCCTTCATCGTGTCGTAGGCGTGCAGGTCCCAGGAGTCCCCGTCCCGAAGCGCCGCGTTGATGCCACCCTCGGCCGCACCTGTGTGGCTGCGGACCGGGTGGAGTTTCGTCACGAGGGCCACGTCGGCACCCTCCTCGTGTGCTGCGATAGCCGCTCTGAGGCCGGCGCCGCCCGCGCCGACCACGATGACGTCGTGTTCGTACATAGTGTGGGAAATTGTGTCGTATGCGCCCTTAGGATTACCAGAACTTGAGGTTGTTCTTCACTGCCTCGCGCTTGAGTTCCTGGATGTGCTCGGTCAGCGGGATGTCCTTCGGACACACCTCGGTACAGGAGAACTGGGTCTGGCACCGCCAGACGCCGTGTTCCTGTTCGATGATCCGGAGCCGCTGCTGTTTCCGGTTCTCGCCCTCGCGTTCGTCCATCGCGAAGCGGTAGGCCTTGTTGATGGCTGCCGGGCCCAGATACTCGTTGTCGCCGGCCGCGATGTTACACGAGGACATGCAGGCGCCACACCAGATACACCGCGTGGACATCTTGACCTTCTCGCGGTTCTCGCGGGTCTGGCGCTGCTCTTCGAGTTCGTCGTCCGGGAGTTCGTCGGCGTCGAAGTACGGTTCGACGGCCTCCATCTGGTCGTAGAAGTGCTCCATGTCCACGACGAGGTCCTTGACGACCTCCTGGTGGGGGAGCGGTTCGATGCGTACCGGCGTCTCCAGATCCGCGATCTGTGTCTTACAGCCCAGGCGCTGACGTCCGTTGACGAACAGCGCGTCCGACCCACAGACGGCCTGCCGACAGGAGTGTCGGAAGGTCAGCGAGGAGTCGTACTGGTCACGCGCGTAGATGAGCGCGTCGAGGATGGTCATCCCCTTGTGGAACGGGACGACGAAGTCGTCGAACCGTGGTTCCTGCTTGTCCTCGACTTCGGGGTCGTAGCGGAACACCTTCAGCAGGATCGTCTCCTCGTCGTCGAGTGTGGACTTCTCGCGCTCGGCCTGTTTCTGTTCGTCGAGGCGCTGCCGTTTCTCCGCCCGGCGCCGTTCGCCGGGCGATTCGACGGCCGATTCGGCCTCCTGTTCGCTCTCTGACTCGGTCTCTTGTTGTTCGATCTGTGTACTCATGGATTAGACGAGGTTGGTCATGGCGACTGCGACACGGGTCCCCTGCACGACGAGCAGGAGTCCGGCGACCGCCAGCAGGTACTTGATCGCCGTCTTCTGGGTCCCCTGGATACCCTGGTTGACGAGCGCGTTGTAGACACCGTTGACACCGTGGAACGTCGCCGTCACGAGGAACAGCCACATCGTCGCGAAGTAGCCCACCTGACTCATCCGGACCTGCGTGCCGGCGAAGGTGATGTCCGCGGCGTGGTTGACGAAGTGAAGCAGCATGAAGTGGAAGGCCAGCACGCCGATCAGGAAGACGGCCGTGAGTCGCTGGAGGAGCCAGCGACGGCCACCGCGCTCGAACGAGGAGTAGTGTTCGGCCATCAGGCTAGTTTCCCCCCGAGGAACGTCGGGACGCTGGCGACGACGATCGCGCCCGTCAGCACCAGCGACAGGTAGAAGCTCTTGTCCTGTGATTCCAGTCCGACACCGAGGTCGACCATCAACAGGCGGATGCCGTTGAGGATGTGGAAGACGGCGACGGCGAGCAACCCGATCTCGAGGAACCGAACGATAAGGAGCGCTTCGAGTCCCCGGAGTGTGTTCGTGTAGAGATCGGCTGTCCCGAGAGAGGTGCTCAGAACGGCGATATGGGTAAAGAGGTACCCCACGAGCACCCAGCCGGTGAACTTGTGGAATATCCAGGCCCACATCCCGGCTGTGAACTCCCGCCACCGTCCGAAGTCCTCGACGGTGCCGCGATTGTAAGACTGACTCATACACTGGGGGGTTAGTCCGGGGACAGATAGTAGTTACTACAGCACACGCAGGTCGCCGGATTTTGAGCCGAAGACGTTCGCCTGTTGACGATATCGACCGAATCGTGATCAGTCGGTCACTCGAGTGAGACTGTCACCGACTCGTCGATGTGAATTACCGTGTCGGTGACCAGCACGTCGTGGTCGCCAAGCGTGAACTCGACGGCGACTGGTTCACCCTCGTGTCGGACGAGCGCATCGAGCGCCTCAGCGTCGATTACTTCCGAGAGCACGAAATCCAACTCGATCGGATCGACGCCCTCGACGTCCGCGATGGCCTCGACGAGACGAACGGAGGGCGAGACGTGCGAGTCCTGTGGCATCGGTATCACTCTATCTGGTCCTCGTCGGCGAGTTCGACGATCATCGCCTCCCAGTCGGTGGCGCTACCGGCTGTTCGACATTCCCAGGCGCCACAGATATCGACGTCGTTTTCGGACGCCGTCAGTAGGAGCGCTGTAAGGGCATCGTTGAACTGGGCTGCCGTCGTTACCGACGGCGAGTTGGGGGTGTCTTCAGACATGAGTTGACGGCCGGTCCGGGTATCCGACCGTTCCTCGGTCATCGGATATGGGCTTGGTGGCCGAACTGTCGAATAGCACTGTTCTTTCCGGCCCTTGGTCCGATGTTGTTATAGAACTGCCGGTCACCATGGCACACCATGCTGTACGGGGTTGGTGTACCATGCACCCCTGTTATAACCGAGACGCAACGAGTATGCGGACACGCAGAATGACAGTCGTCGCCGACGTGAGCGTCCCAGTCAACGCCGTCGAACTGGGACGACTGTTCGATGCAGGCTCTGATGCGTCTCTCGTCCTCGAACGGGTCGTCCCGATGGCAGAGACGAACGTCCCGTTCGTGTGGATCGACCAGACCCGCCGATCTGGCGCGCTGGAGACACTCGAACGTCATCCAGCCATCGACGACGTCGCAGTGGTCTGCGACCAGGGGGAACAATCGCTGTACGCGATCGACTGGGACGTGACCGGAGAACCGCTGTTCACAGCGATCCAGGCGGCTGACTGCCGGTTTCTCGGTGGATGGATCTCGAACGGGAACTGGCAGTTCGACCTTCGGTTCCCCGGCCAGGAACAGCTCTCGGCGTTCAGAGAGTACTGTGAGGAGGAGTCACTCCCGATCGAATTCAGGCGGGTCTACAACCCCACTAAACCGGGGACGGGGGCCCACTACGGCCTGACGCCCCGGCAGCGAGAGACCCTCATCAAAGCGGTCACCGAAGGCTACTACGCGATCCCACGGGAATATTCGACGAAGGAACTCGGCGACTCGCTGGACATCTCGGACCAGGCGGTGACTGAACGACTTCGGCGCGCTATCATCACCCTGGTCGAGAACACACTCATCGCGTCACAGCCGGAGTGAGACGGCAGCAGCCGGTCGACTATAGTAGCAATTGAAACGGTTTACACACCGATCGCACTGCCGTCGTGCGATCGGGTGTGCAGTGATCTTCAATGGCTACTATAGGATTCCGTCCGGGTGACGTCGGCAGTGACCGCCGCCTCGCTATCCGCTGCAGTCCGTTCGAGCGCCCGCCGTGTCCGGTCGTCGAGACTCACCAGGTGACAGAGCGGGTTCCCGGGATAGACAAGCGGGTTCTCCAGAACACCGACCAGGAGGCCGGTAAAGGGTGCGTCGACCGCCGTCGTGTCGGTCTTGAACGGGTTCGTTATCTCGCAGATCGTCTCGCCCTCGTGGACCAGCGCACCGCGTTCGTGATGCATATCGACGAGGCCGCCGGCGTCGGCACGGATCCAGGTCTTGTCGTCGGCACCGTTGCCGTTCCCGATGACGGTCCGCCACCCCGGCCACCGGACCACCTCGCTCTCCAGGACGCCGAACTCGGCAAGCACCGAGCGGACGCTGTCGAGCGCGCTGTCGATGAGCGACCGCTGGAACCGGTGAGCTTCGCCCATCTCGATGGTGATCGTCGGGACGCCGGCGACACTGGCTTCTCGCCGGAGCGATCCCGAGGGCCCCTCCGAGGAGATGATGAGGTTCGACGCGAAGGAGTTTGCCACTCTGGCCACGTCCTGGTCGGACATGTCGGCACGCACGTGGAGCATGTTCGTCCGTCCACGGGTCGACGTGTGAAAGTCGAGGCCCAGATCACACGGTTCGAGGAAGTTCCGGAAGACCTTGTGGGCCATCCGTTTCGCGCTCGTCGAGTCCGGGTTCCCCGGGAACGACCGGTTCAGGTCCCGGTCGTAGATCGGGAGGTATCGCTCCTGTGCGAGGAAGGCGGGCACGTTCAACACCGGGAGACAGATCAGCGTGCCCGCGAGGTCGCTGTGGTCCCACTCGTGGGCGACCTCACGGACCACCTCGATACCGTTGAGTTCGTCGCCGTGGGCGGCCGCCGAGAGGAACACCGTCGGCCCGGCGCGCCCGCCGTTGATGATCGTCACCGGGAGCCGAACCGGGTCGCCCATGTAAGTCTCGCTGACGGTGTACCGGACGTTCTGTATCTCGCCCGGGTCGACGCGTCCACCGTCGTAGGTGAATGGCTCGGCATCGTCCATGCCCCTACGGAGAGAGTCTGGCCGTATAAACGTGTCCAGCGGCGTTCGAACCGCGTCGGGCGGTCAACCATCAACGCTTTTTCAACGGAATCAGAAGCCATCCGTATGAGTGACGAGGACATCACCGTCGGCGTACTCAGCCTCCATTCGAGCAAGGAGACGAAGGCGATCCTGAACGCCGCCGAGGAGATGGGCTACGGAACAGAGTGGCTGCGTGCCGAGAACACGACGATCAGCGTCAGTGACGGGGAGATGGGCCTCTCCCCCGAGGTGGACGTCATCGCGAACCGGCTGTTACTGTCCAGCGCCGAGGACCCGACCGAGGGAGTCGGCCTAGCGCTGACCCTTTCGAAGCAGGCGCCGATGCTGAACGAACCCACGGCGGCGACGACAGCGCTCCACAAGTTCGCCAGTGCCGCGGCGCTCGCGGAGGCCGACGTGCCCATCCCGGACGCCGTGATGGCCCTGTCGAACGATAAACTGAACACCGAACGCAAGCGGTTCGGGGACCGAGCCGTCTACAAGACCGCTATCGGTACCCACGGTGGTGGGACGTGGATGGTCGAACTGGACGACCCCGTCAACGCGAAGATCGGGAACCGGCACGCGTTCCTCCAGGAGTTCATCGACCACGACGAGAACCGTCATCACGATCTCCGGGTCTACGTCGTCGGCGACGAGATCGTCGGCGCGATGAACCGCTACGCGCCAGAGGGCGAGTGGCGGACCAACGTCGCTCTGGGCGGCGACGTCGAGGACATGACGGGGCGACTCCCGGACGAGGTCCAGAAGATCGCACTCACGGCCGCCGACGCCATCGGACTGGACTACGCCGGCGTCGACGTCGTCGAGGGCGACGACGGCTACTACGTGCTGGAGGTGAATCCGACGGCCGGATTCCGCGGCCTGTTCAAGGCCACCGGGATCAGTCCGGCGCCCTACATCGCCAAACTGGCCGTCGAGCAGGCAGGGGGGAGTGTCCCCGACAGCGAGGTCCAGCGACTCCAGGGGACCCTGGACGACTCCCGGCCGGCGTGTATGCCCCGCGAGACGACCGAACGCAGTTCCGAGACCATCGTCGTCGGCTACATCGAGGAGGTCGTCGTCACGGGCACCCGCGGTGCCAAGACCGTCCTCGCCAAATCAGACACCGGCGCGACCCGGACGAGCATCGACACGCGACTGGCTGCCGATATCGGGACTGGTCCGATCCTCGACATCGTCAACATCAAATCCGGCAGCGTGAAGGGCGGGCGGTCCCGCCCGGTCGTCGACCTCGTGGTCGGCATCGGCGGGACTCAGCACACGGTCACCGCGAGCGTCGAGGACCGCTCGCACATGGACTACCCGCTCCTGCTGGGCCGGGACATCCTCAAGCACTACCAGGTCGACGTCACCCGCCGGGCCGACGACGAACCCGACATCGACACCGAGGAGGAAGAGGAGAACGCGGAGGAGTAGTCACTCCTCGGTGACCTCGGCGACGCTCTCGGCGATGTCCTCCTCGGCGCGCCAGAGATAGAGACTGGCGTAACTCCGGTAGGGCGCCCACCGCTCGGCGAACGTCCGCATCTCCGCGCGGTCGTAGCCGTCGCCGACGACGGTCTCGAACCCCTTCCTGATGCCCAGATCGCCGACCGGGAAGACGTCCTCGCGGCCCAGCGCGAACATGAGTTGCATGTTGGCCGTCCAGTCGCCGACACCGGTGATCGCGGTGAGTTCCGCTCTGACGACGTCGTCGGTCATATCCTCGAAGGACGACCGGGAGTAGCCGTGTTCGTCGAACGCCGCGGCGACCTCGTTGACGTACCTGGTCTTCTGTCGGGAGAGTCCGACGTCCCTGAGCGTCTCGTCGTCGGCAGCCTGGATGCCCGCCGGCGTCACCTCGACGGCGTCGAACAGCCGCTCACGGGTGGCCGCCGCCGACGCCATCGACACCTGCTGGCGCAGGATGGAGGTCACCAGCCGCTCGAAGAGGTCGTCGGCCGGGTCGAGCGTCAGTTCGCCGTGGTGGTCGACGAGCGGGCCGAGGTACTCGTCCGTTCGCAACGTCTCGTGTGGCGAATCACTCATCGGCGGCCATAGCGGCCCGGCAGAGAAGAACCTGCCGTCAGCAGTAGTCGCCCTGACCGTTCCCGGAGACGGTGTTGCCGTTGTTGCGGAACTCGTTGTCGTTTGGCGGTCGTGCACAGGCACCGTACTGGCCGTTGTTCGTCAGCGTGCTGTCGGTGACGACGTTGCCGGTGCTGGAGTCGATGTAGACGCCGCTGCCACCGTTGTCGTCGACGACGGTCCGCTCGATCGTTGTGTCGTCGGTGGAAAACAGCTGTATCCCGTAGGACCCGCTGTTGCTGACAGTGCTACCTCGGATCGTCGAATCGTCAGACGCCGACAGCTGTATCCCGTAGGACCCGCTGTTGCTGACAGTGCTACCTCGGATCGTCAGCTCCCTGGAAGACCATCCTCTGATGCCGACAGCGCCGCTCTCGGTTACGCTGCTGTCGACCATCTCCGTCCGAGTGGACTGGAAATCGAAGACTCCCGAGTAGCTGTTCTGTACCGCAGTGATGTCTGTGAACGTCGAATCCGTCGCACCGAAGACGAGTATGCCGTACTGGACAACCGACACGTTCGTCCGCTCTACCCGCGTCGAACTCGCACCGTTGTAGACCACTACACCAAACTGGCCTGCTTCCGATACGTTCGAGTCCGTGACCCTCGCGTCGGTCGTCCCGGATATCGAAACTCCCAGATTCGCGCCGGCGACGTCGACGTTCGAAACGGTCACGTCGTCGACGCCGTTCAGGAGAACGCCCTGGTTCCCCGTAGGCGAGTCGACGGTCACGCCAGTGACCTCGCCGCCGTCACCGCCCTGGTACTCGACCCCGGTGTCCCAGTCGGTCACCGTCAGGTCCCGGACCGTCACGTCAGAGGTGCCAGCCGCGACCTGCACGCCGGTCGAGCCAGTACCGTCGGAGTCGATCGTATGCCCCTGACCGAGGATGGTGACGTTGTCGGCCTGCACGTCGAGACAGGTAGTGTTTGGACTCTGTGAGACGTCGCTCACCAGCCGGTAGGTGTCGGACTCGGTGATCTCGGTACACCCGCTGATGGTCCGGCCCAGATCGGCCGTTCCTTCCCACTCCGTTAGAACAGCAGACTCCTCGGACGAACGCGGTGCCCAGACGACCCGAATCGTCTCGTCGCGGTCGGCGGCGGGCAGGGTGAGTTCGTTCCCAGCCGTGACCGATCCGTCACTGGTCGTCCCGCCGAGCGTGTCCCAGCGTCCGAAGGTGACGCCCCCGTCGGGGTCGGTCCCCCTCACGTAGACGGACGACGGGTCGATTGCGTCGCCGTGGGTGTAGACAACCGAGACGGTCCCGCCGCTGTCCTCGACCGTGAACGCGCCCGAGGGCGGGACGGCCTGGTCGCCAACGAGTCCGAACGCGGCAACCGCCAGAACAGTCATGAGGACGAGACCGACGGCTACGAGGAGGAGATTGGCCACCACCGGCGCTGCACCCCGTTCGTCCACCACTGGTAGTAAGCATCTCAAGTGCTATCTAAAAAGTTCCTATCCGGAACTCAGCGCTGGATATCGACGTCAGGAGTCTGCCGGCGCGGGGCGGGAAGTAGTATCGTCCCGGCCAGCTTCGACCGGTTTCGCCGGGTTCCCCGCGACCGTCGTCCCTGGCGGGACGTCGTCGACGACGACAGCGCCGGCGCCCACGGTGGCGCCGTCACCGACGGTGATCGGGCCGACGAGCGTCGCACCCGCGCCGACGGTCACGTCGTCGCCCAGCGTCGGGTGGCGTTTCTCCCGGCGCATGGACGCGCCGCCGAGCGTGACGCCGTGATACAGCAGGACGTCGTCCCCGATCTCGGCGGTCTCGCCGACGACCACCCCCATCCCGTGGTCGACGAACAGGCGGTCGCCGATGGTGGCGGCCGGGTGGATCTCGACGCCTGTGAGCAGGCGTGTGATGTGCGAGAGGATGCGGGCGGGCAGCGGGAACCCAGCCTGGAAGAGCCAGTGTGCGATGCGGTAGAGCCAGACCGCGTGGAGCCCCGGATACGTGAGGACGACCTCGATGGCGCTGGTCGCGGCAGGGTCTTTTGCGAGTGCAGTGCGGACGTCGTCTCGGAGTGTGTCGAGCATGGTGTGGCGTGTGTCGTGTCGGTTGGGTGCCGGTACGGCCGGGGCGAGAAAGCTATCGACAACACCGACACGCCACTGCACCGCGGGCTGGTCGTGCGACGGGCGAGCCCTCATCGTGAGTATTGTAGACTATGTCCGGATACCGCTGATCCTCGGAATCGGCGCGTACCGGTACATCGCTACAATACTCACGATGGACCGACGGGAGCACGGCACCCATCATACTCCGGGCTAGCAGGACCGCGCTGTTAAAAGGAGCGGTCGGCGAACCACAATAAACGCCACCAAAGTTTCGAAACGAGAGAAACGTTGAAACGTGGTCCGAGAGTGGGAGTACACGTCATGGATTTCGAGGACATCGAGACGATCGCGGTACTGGGTGCCGGCAACATGGGTCACGGGATCACCGAAGTGGCCGCACTGGCCGGCTACGACGTGCGGATGCGAGATATCAAAGACGAGTTCGTCCAGGACGGCTACGACAACATCGAGTGGTCGTTGAACAAGCTCGCCGAGAAAGAGCAGATCTCACAGGAAGAAGCCGACGCGACACTCGACCGTATCACGCCGCTGGTCGAGGTCGAAGAAGCGGTCGGTGACGCCGACGTCGTCATCGAGGCGGTCCCCGAGAAGATGGAGATCAAGGAGGACGTCTACAACGAGGTCGAAGAGTACGCCCCCGCGGAGGCCATCTTCGCCACGAACACCTCCAGCCTCTCGATCACAAAACTCTCCGAGGTGACCGACCGCCCCGGCCAGTTCTGCGGGATGCACTTTTTCAACCCGCCGATCCGGATGGACCTCGTCGAGGTCATCTCCGGTGCACACACCGACCCGGAGACGCTGGACCTGATCGAGGACCTGGCGGAGGACTTCGGGAAGACACCCGTGCGCGTCCGCAAGGACGTCCCCGGGTTCATCGTGAACCGGATCCTCGTCCCGCTGATGAACGAGGCCGCGTGGCTCGTCCACGACGGCGTCGCGACCATCGAGGAGGTCGACGCCACGACGAAGTTCGACATCGGCCTGCCGATGGGGAGTTTCGAACTCTCGGACTACGTCGGCATCGACGTCGGCTACCACGTCCTCGACTACATGCACGAGGTCGCCGGCGAACGCTACGAGCCGTGCCCGATGATGGTCGAGAAGGTCGAGAACGAGGAGTTCGGCAAGAAGTCCGGGAAGGGCTTCTACGACTACGAGGACGGCGAGGGCGCCGACGTCCCGATGGACGACGACCTGTTCAGCGAGGCCGTCAAGGAGCGCCTGCTCGCAGTGCTGGCCAACGAGGTCGCCTACCTCGTCGGGGACGACGTCGCCTCCCCCGAAGAGATCGACACCGCAGTCAAACTCGGCGGGCGCTGGCCGAAGGGGCCGGCGAAGTTCGCCGACGAGTACGGCGTCGCGAAACTCGCCGACGCCCTCCAGTCCGCCTACGAGGAGTCCGGCCATCCCCGTTACGAGCCGTTCGACCACCTCTCGACGGTCGTCGAGGAAGGTGGGTTCTACGACGGCGGCGAGGACGGCCAGGGAGCACCCAGCTTCGACACCATCGAGCTCACGTACCCAGGTGACAAGGTCGCACAGATCGAGCTCTCCCGCCCCCAGCAGATGAACTCCATCAGCTTAGAGCTCATCGACGAACTCGACGCGGCCATCGACGTCGTCGAGGAGGACGACGACGTGCGTGCACTCTTGCTCCGGGGCGCCGGGTCGAAGGCGTTCTCCGCGGGCGCGGACTTCATGAGCATCGCCGGGGGCGGCGCCGACCCCTTCGGCGCGGTCGAACTCTCGAAACACGGCCAGGAGACGTTCGGCCGGCTCGAGGAGATCGAGATGCCGGTCGTCGCCGCCATCGACGGCTACTGTCTCGGCGGCGGGATGGAACTAGCGACCTGTGCGGACATCCGTGTCGCGACGACCCGCTCCGAGTTCGGCCAGCCCGAGTTCGACCTCGGTCTCCTCCCGGGCTGGGGCGGTACCCAGCGCCTCCAGCGCATCGTCGGGATGGGCCGTGCGAAGGAGATCATCTTCACCGCCGATCACTTCGAAGCCGAGGAGATGGCGGACTACGGGTTCGTGAACGAAGTGTACGACCCCGACGAGTTCGAATCGGCCGCACTCGAGTACACCGAACAGCTCGCACGGGGCCCGCCGCTCGCACAGCGGTTCACCAAGCGCGCGATGCACAAGGGCTGGGACAACCACGAGGCCGGCCTGGAGGTCGAGTCGATGGGCTTCGGCCACGTCGTGAACTCCGAGGACGTCCACGAGGGTATCAACGCCTTCTTCGGCGACGAGGACCCCGAATTCGAAGGGAAGTAAGTAGCTCCGCCTGACGCCCTCGGAGGTCAGGAACGTCACCGATTATTTATAACCGTTACATCCTTAGCGGGATACGTGTGGGTTTCCCCGTGAGTGAGCAGACCATCCTGTATGTCGGCGCCGATCCCGAAGCCCCGGAGATACTGGATCGGTCAGTGAGGACTGTCGATACCCTGGACGGCGCGCTCACAGTACTCGACGGTGTCGACTGCGTGATCAGTGAGTACGACCTCGCCGACGGTGACGGACTCACGTTGCTCGAGGCAGTTCGAGACCGCAGTCCGGCGATATCGTTCATCCTGGTTCCCGAAACCACGGACGGTGACATCGCCAGCCGCGCCGTCGACGGTGGCGTCACCGCCTTCCTGCCACGTGACCTCCCGGAGTTCGGGCGGCGCCTCCGTGAACGAATCGAAGAGGTGGTCGCGACCGGAGCCGCGGGGAGCGACTCTGTATTCGCCAAGATGATCGACGGCGTCGGTGTCGGTGTCGCACTCTACGCTGCTGACGGCCGGTTCCGGTACGTCAACCCCACCTACGCGGAGATGCTCGACCGCGACCCCCAGTCGCTCGTCGACGAGGGAATCTGGGCGATCAATCCAGCCGTCGACCCCGACCGGTTCGACGACTACTGGGAGTCGTTCGACGAGGGGGACACACGCAGGGCAGAGACGACCCATCTGCGCGCCGACGGGACGGAACTCCCGGTCGAAACACACACGACGGCGATCACCGTCGGTGACCGGCAGTACCACGTCGGCACGATCACCGATATCAGTGCTCGCCTGGCCGACCGGCGCGCACTGGAGCGCCAGAACGAACGGCTCGAACAGTTCGCCAGCGTCATCAGCCACGATCTCCGGAACCCACTCGACGTCGCGATGGGGCGTACCACCGTCCTGGCAGAGGAGTACGATAGCGAACACCTCGACGCCATCTCGGGGGCGCTCGACCGCATGGACGAACTCATCACCGACGTGCTGAAGCTCGCACGGGAGGGGAAACAGATCCAGGACCCCGAGCGCGTCGCTCTCGAATCGGTCGTCGAGACCGCATGGGAGACGGCGGGAACGCAGGACGCGACGCTGGCTGTCGGTACACTGGGCGTCGTCGACGCCGACGCGAGTCGCCTCCAGCAACTGTTCGAGAACCTCTTTCGCAACAGTGTCGAACACGGCCGGACCGACGGGGCGGAGATCACTATCACGGTCGAGCGGTTCGATCCGGTGGACAGCGTCGGCGGGTTCTACGTCGCGGACGACGGTGTCGGGTTCGGCGACGTCGAGCCCGAGCAACTGTTCGAGCACGGGTTCTCCACGACCGAAACCGGCACCGGGTTCGGGCTCGCGATCGTCGAGACCATCGCCGACGCACACGGGTGGCGAGTCCGCGCTCGCACATCGGCGGCCGGTGGTGCCCGGATCGACGTCCTCGACGTCGAGTGGCGGTAGGTAGCCGTCGACCCACGGACGACGAGGGTGTGACCTCGACACAGGGAGCGGGCGTTTCGATGGGATTAAAACGGAGCACCCGATACAGTAGGATGCGCTCGGTTGGTGTAGTCCGGCCAATCATCTTGGCCTTTCGGCTCACGGAGTCACCCTCCGCGAGGAAGACAGCCGAGGACAGGGGTTCAAATCCCCTACCGAGCACATTCTCACGAGGCGTCGACCGGCGAGCCACAGCCGTATCGTTACTGCTCGGGACGCCGAGAGCGATAGCTATTTTCGGTGACCGAACGACTCGCCGTCCATGCAAGCAGTGATCCTGGCAGCAGGTGAGGGGACGCGGATGCGACCGCTGACGGCGAACACCCCGAAGCCGATGCTGCCGGTCGCGGACCGCCCGCTCGTGGCACACACGGCCGACACCGCCATCGCTGCCGGTGCCGAGGAACTGATCTTCGTCGTCGGCTACGAGGCCGGGGAGGTCCGGTCGTACTTCGGCGACAGCTACGGCGGCGTCCCGGTCTCCTTTGCCGTCCAGACCGAACAGTTGGGAACGGCGGACGCCGTCGACGCGGCCAGCGACCACATCGACGGCCCGTTCGCGGTGCTCAACGGCGACAACCTCTACGACGAGGCGAGTCTGACGGCACTGTTCGACGCCGCGCCGTCGGTGGCTGCCTACCGTGTGGCCGACCCGCGGAACTACGGCGTGCTCTCGACGGACGGCGACACCGTCACCGGCATCGTCGAGAAACCCGACGATCCGCCGACCGAACTCGCCAACGCCGGGGCGTACGTCTTCCCGGCCGAGGCCCGCGAGTGGCTGGAGGTGCCGCTGAGCGACCGCGGCGAGCGGGAGATCACGGACGTAGTCGCGAAGGTCATCGAAGAGCGGACCGTCACGGCAGTCGAGGTCGACCGCTGGCTCGACGTCGGGCGACCCTGGGAACTGCTGGAAGCCAACGAGTGGAAACTCGGCGACCTGGACCGCCGCATCGACGGCGAGGTGGGCGGCGACGCCGACCTCCGCGGGACCGTCGTCGTCGAGGAGGGTGCGGTCGTCGAACCGGGCGTCGTCATCGAGGGACCGGCGCTCGTCCGGTCGGGGGCCCACGTGGGGCCGAACGCGTACGTGCGCGGCGCGACGATGCTCGGTGCGGACACCCACGTCGGCCACGGCGTGGAGATCAAGAACTCCGTCGTCAGTGCCGACTCCAACGTCCCGCACGTCTCCTACGTCGGCGATAGCATCCTGGGGACGGGCGTCAACTTCGGCGCGAGCACCCAGGTAGCGAACCTCCGGCACGACGGCGAGGACGTCAGGATGACCGTCAAGGGCGAGCGGGTCTCGACCGGCCGTCGGAAGTTCGGTGTCGTCGCCGGCGACGGTGTCAAGACGGCCATCAACACCAGCCTCAACGCCGGTGTCGTCCTCTCGACCGGCGCGACTACGACGCCGGGGGAAAGTGTCACGAGAGACCGGTGATCCGGTATCGGTGAAACTCGCAGGAAGGTATCTCGTGTCCGGTTCACTGGCTAGCGAGTGGCCCTTTCACGCCGATGCGGCCAACCCTTTCGAAAACAGAACAGGTCGGATTATCGACTCGAGTCCACGTCCGACTCGTAGCCGACAGCCAGGTCCCCGTCGGTCGATCCCTCCCCGCCAGTCGTGGCCTCGATGATGTCACCGCTGTCGGCCACTCCGCGACGGCCGGAAGTGAATAGATCGGGATGGATACCGATCCGTCCTTCGACGAGTCTGACGTAGGCGACGACCCCTGCGAGGCCGACCACCGCTGCCAGCACGCCCAGTAGCCCGGCCTCGGGGCCGAACGCGCCGCCAGTCCAGATCGTGGGGCCGACCGAGTCCACGACGAGGACGCTAGCAGGCGCTTCGAAGCCGCTCACGGGATATCCGAACAGGACGCCCATCGCCGTGTTCCAGGCGGCATGGAACCCGATTGCGAGTCCGAGCCGCCCGGTCAAGACGTAGCTCACCCCGAGTGTGACGGCGATGACGGCGATACCGGCAACTGCAACGAGGGATGCGTTCGCGTTCGCCAAATGGATGGCGCCAAACAGGAGACTCGAACCGACGATAGCGATGACGGCCGCCACTGTCGCACCGTATCCCGCGAAGCCCTCGGCGATGTTCGTGAGCACGAACCCACGTACGACGAGTTCCTCGTAGAGTCCGACGACCACGAACAGCGCCAGGGAGGCGAGCATCGCCAGCGCGAACCCGCCAGACCCCGCGACGACCGTCTCCGTGACGACGGCCCAGCCGCTTGCCAGCCCGATACCGACTACGACGGCCTGGGCTGTCGTCGCGAGGGCGACACCGACACCCAGATCACGCCACCAGGCACGGTTCCCTTGGAGCCCGTAGCCCGCCAGGGACCGCCTGTCGATATAGCGAGCGACGACAGCGACACCGACGAGTGCTCCCAATCCCAGTCCGACCGTCGTCCCGACGAGGTAGTACGCGAACGGAATCGACGGCCATAGCGTACGCAGTGTGAGCTCAGCCACGACGGTTCCGACTACAGCGACGAGTGCGATCAGGAAGAACCCGACCACGAGCCGAACCGGGGCGCGAGCTCGGTTCTTCGAATCGATCCAGACGAATCTTCCGAAATTCATACCGAACAAGACGCGCGCTGACACGATAACTGTAGATGTGCATACATTTGTCACGCTGGTGCTCTCCCGACCCGGTGAACTCCCGAGTACTCGGGACGGATATGTGGGATTAAGTAGGGTGACACCGACGCTCAGATAAGATGGTCGACCCGACATCGGATCACCACGAGGACATCGACGAGGACGAAGCGCCGAACTGTGCGACGTGTGGCGACGCCATCGTCAACGAAGCCACGCATCGCGTCATCACCTGGGTCGAGGACGGTTCCGTCCAGTCAGCCCACTTCTGTGACGAAACCTGTCGTGCGGAGTGGGACGGAGCCTGAAACGGTACCGTCGCAGTTTTACTCTACCCAAGACCCTTTATGCCGACCCGCTTTCGACTACCCGAGAGATGAGTCGTCGACGCCTGACCGTCCGCGCGGTCTTTCTTGGAGTACTCGTCCTGTCAGTCGGTGCCGTGGGGTACTCGTACATGACAACTACAGGTGGCGCTGCCGGCCCCAGCGCGCAGGCCGCACCGACCACACAGAACGGCACGGTCGTGACCGACGGTCGGCTGTCGATCGACGTGGAGGCGCGCTTCGAGACCGCCGCCGAGCGACCGCCGCGTGGGCAGAACTGGTCGACCGGCCGCGTCTCCCGTGCGGTGGCCGGGATGGACCGGAACCTCACCGTGGTCGCGACCCAGGGGTTCTACGTCACAGACGAACAGGCTGAACTGGCGGCGTTCCTGCCCAACGGGTCGCTCGTCTACTACAACGACACCTATCGGGTCTACTTCGACGTCGACCCGGTACCGGGCACGCGCTACACCGTCGAGTACGTCGCCGCGGACCACTTCGGCGACGAGACCTGCGAGCCGGTCGGTGGCGAACCCTGTACGCGCAACGTCGTCGAGCGCGTCAACCTCACCACTGGCGAGCACGAGACCGTCTACAGCAAGCTCACCCCCAACCTCTACTCGGCGCGCTGGCACGATGTCGACCGGATCAACGAGACCCACCTGGTCGTCGCCGACATCGTCAACGACGGCGTCTATGCCGTCGACACGCGTGACGGCGAGGTCGAGTGGCGCTGGAACGCTTCCGCTCACTACGACCGCTCGCAGGGCGGCAAGCCCGGCGACTGGACCCACATCAACGACGTCGAACTGCTCCCGGACGGTCGGATCATGGTCAGCCCGCGCAACATGGACGAGGTGATCTTCCTCGAAGAGAGCCCGGACGGCTGGACCGTCGACGAGGACGCGACGCTCGGCACCGACGAGCGCCACGGGATCCTCTACGAACAGCACAACCCCGACTACATCCCGCCGCGGCGTGGCGGCCCGAGCGTCCTCGTCGCTGACTCCGAGAACGGCCGGATCGTCGAGTACAGACGGGCTGACGACGGCTGGACGTTGAGCTGGCACTGGCGGGACGCCCGGATGCAGTGGCCCCGCGACGCCGACAGACTGCCCGACGGTACCACCCTCGTCGTGGACTCACACGGCGACCGCGTCGCCGAGATCGGGCCGGGGAACGCGGTCGTCTGGTCGGCCGACGTCGGGATGCCCTACGACGTCGAACGGCTCGGCACTGGCGACGAGAGCGCCGGTGGTCCCGCCGCGCGGTACCGACGAGCAGTCCAGGACGCGGACGCGAACGCGACCCAGGTCGTCCAGCGCGTCGACGAGGGTGAGACCGAGCGTGCCTCGGACGTCACCAGGCCGCTGGACGAGCGGTTCTGGCTCGCGCTCAAGGCCACCGTTCCACCGCTCGTGGCCAACGGCCTCCTGTACGTCGCGCCATCGTGGGTGCGGTTCAGCGACCTGGCCTTCGCCACGACGGCGTTCGGGACGGTGCTGTCCTGGGGGACGGTGGAGTTCTACTGGTCGAAGTATACGGTCCGCGACTTCGGCGGGCGAACCCGGGCAGCTATCGGTCGGCTGGTCGGTCGCGTTCGCTGACGCCGTCGTCCTCGTAGGGCTGTTCGATGGCCTGCTGGCCACCGACCCGGGCCGTGATCTGTCGCGTCAGGAGGTCGAACCCGACGACCGCGGGGTACAACAGTAGTTCGACGTAGCGCAGCGGGCGGACGACACGGAGCGCGTGGGACTGGGCGTGGCCGAGCCCGTAGGACTTCGGGACGATCTCGCCGGCGATCAGGATGACGCTGCTCGCGACGACGGTCGTCACCACGACCGCGACGCCGGACTCGACGCGCTCGACGAGGAGCGCGGTCAGCAGGCTCGATACCGCGATATTGACGACGTTGTTCCCGACGAGGATGGTCACGAGGAGGCGGTGCGGATCGGCGAGGACGTCCAGAACAGCGGCGGCGCGAGCGTCGGACTCGGCGACTGCGGTCAGTGAGTCCCGAGAGGCCGTAAACAGCGCCGTCTCGCTGCTGGAGAAGAACGCACTCGCGGCGAGCAAGGCGACGATGGCACCCAGGGTCGTCAGCGTCGACATATCCATATCGGATGCCAGACGCGCCAGGCCGAAAGAGCTACCCGGAAAGAATTATCCCGCTCCGGGTTACCCCTCCGGTATGGAAGTCACGGTACTCGAAGCCACGTCGGACCCGGAAGAGCTCATCTGCAAGGCGGCCCGGAACGACTACAGTGGGGAGTTCGTCGGCGGACAGTCCTTCGCGGCGACGATGGAGACCGTCGACGGCGACGACATCGAGGCGAAGAAGGAGACGCTCATCGGGCACCTGCTGGACCACGGCCACTTCGGCCCGTTCGAGCACCCACAGATCACCTTCGCCGTGAAGGGCGTCTCCCGGTCCTGCATGGCACAGATCACGCGCCATCGCCACGTCTCGTTCGACGTCCAGTCGATGCGGTACGTCGCCTTCGACGACGTCGACCCGGCCGACGTCCGGGAGGGCGAACTCGTCGTCACGCCGCCGTCGGCGACCGACCCCGACTGGGTGGGGCGCAACCAGAAGACCGGTGACGTCGACGAGGAAACCGTCCAGCGACGGACCGAAGTGTTCAACGACACCATCGAACACGCCGTCGAATCCTACCAGGAACTGCTCGACCTGGGGATGCCCCCCGAGGACGCCCGGTTCGTCCTCCCCATCGGGACGAAGGTCAACATCGTCATGTCGATGAACGCCCGGATGCTGATGCACGTCGCGGATCTCAGAGCGGCGGCCGACAGCCAGTGGGAGATCAGGGATATGACAGAGCGACTCCTCGAACTGGCTGCTGACTGGTGTCCAATCACGTTCGACCACTACGAGGAGCATATGAAAAACCGAAAGAACCGGCTGGCTCCCTGACAGCACGGGCGCAGTAGTCCCGCAGTATCGACACGTATAGCCCCGTGCAACGTTGGTCGACAGACAACATATTTCTACGTTGGGGTACAACGACGGGTGACTATGACTCGCGACAGCAGTCGACGACGCTTCCTGAAACGCACGGGCGCGCTCAGTACGATCGGTATCATGGGTCTCTCGGGATGTACGACCGAGCAGGCCGACGGCGGCAGCGGCAGTGATGGCGGCTCCGGCGACGGCGGCGACGGCGGTTCCGGGGGCGACGGTGGCGATGGCGGCGACGGCGGTTCCGGTGGCGACGGTGGGGACGGTGGCGACGGCGGCAGTTCCGTCGGACCCGACGTCCTCATCGTCGTCGGGTATCCACAGAGCGGCGTCCAGCTGTTCAAGGACTATTACTCGGACTACGACGACGACGACGTCGACATCCTGGTCACCGACGGGCTGCAGTCGTCTGACCTCCCCGGCAACGTCGGCAACGACATGTCCAACGTGATGGGGACGGCACCGACCTCTTCCGGGCCCGGCCGGGAGACCTTCGCGAACCTGTTCACGTCGGAGTTCGACTACGACGAACCCGGCGTGTTCACCTCGCAGGCCTACGACGCCAGCGCGGTCCAGATCCTCGCCAACGTCATGGCCGGCGAGAACGACGGCGAGGCCATCCGCGACCACATGCGCGTGGTCGCCAACCCCGGCGGCACGAGCTACGGCCCGTCGGAACTGGCCGAGGCAGTCGAGGCGGCTGCCGCCGGCGAGAACATCGAGTACCAGGGTGCCTCCAGCAACGTCAACTTCGACGAGAACGGCGACATCACCTCCGCGCGATATCAGGTCTTCGGGTTCAACTCCGAGGGGTACGAGACCCAGCAGACAATCGACTTCGGTGGCTCCGGGGACATCCCACAGCCGGAACCGTCCGCCAGCGGTTCCGACAGCGGGCGCACCATCCGACTGGGCGTCCTCCAGCCGGAGACGGGCGATCTGGGGCCACTGGGTGTCGCCATCCGCGACGCCGCGCTCCTGCCGGCCCGTCAGCTAGAGGGTGAGGTCGACTTCACGTTCGACACGCAGGTCGGTGACACCCAGTCCCGCGCCCAGGCCGCCATCGAGGCGGCGAACTCGCTGGTGAGTGCCGGCTACCCGATGATCACCGGAGCGGCGAGCTCCGAGTCGACCATCCAGGTCGCCAACAACGTGCTGGTCGACAACGGCGTCGTCGCCTGTTCACCGGCCTCGACGTCGCCGGCCATCACGTCGCTGGAGGACGACGACTACATGTTCCGGACGCCCCCGAGCGACGCGCTGCAAGGTCAGGTGCTGGCCCAGGTCGCCACCGAGGAACTCGGTGCGTCGACGGCCGCGACGCTGTACCTCAACAACAGCTACGGGCAGGCACTGCAGGAGAGCTTCGCGACGGCCTTCCAGGAGGCCGGTGGCTCCGTCCTCAACCAGATCGGGTTCGAGTCCCAGCAGTCCTCCTACACCTCACAGCTCAACAGCGCACTGAGCCAGTAACCCGACACACGACCGTTTTTCCACCCCGCCGATCAGCCGCCCAGGAACTCCCGGCGGACCTGCTGGTCGTTCAGCAGGGTGTCGCCGGTATCCTGATACCGGTTCTGCCCCTGGACGAGGACGTACCCTCGGTCACAGCGGCGCAGCGCCTCCTTGGCGTTCTGCTCGACCATCAGCACGGCCGTCCCGTCGTCGTTGATGGCGTCGATGCGGTCGAACATCTCGTCGACCAGGTCCGGTGCCAGTCCGGCAGAGGGTTCGTCGAGCAAGAGGAGGTCCGGATCGAGCATCAGCGCCCGGCCCATCGCGAGCATCTGGCGCTGGCCGCCCGAAAGGGTCCCGGCCTTCTTCTCGGAGCGCTCGCGCAGGATGGGGAAGCGGTCGTAGACCGCCTCGATCTGGTCTTCGGGCACCTCGTCGAGGATGTACGCGCCCATCTCCAGGTTCTCGCGGATGCTGAGCGTCTCGAAGACGTTGTCGGTCTGTGGGACGTAGCCGATCCCCTCGTGGATGATCTGGTCGGGACGGAGCTGTTCGATGTTGAGGCCGTCGAAGACGACCTGCCCGCCCATGTAGGTGGTCAGTCCGAAGACCGACTTCATCACGGTGGACTTGCCGGCACCGTTGGGGCCGACGATGACGACGTACTCCTCGTCGGCGACGTCCATGTCGACGTCGTCGAGCACCTGGAGGTCGCCGTAACCGGCGTCCAGATCACGAACGGCGAGGAGGCTCTCGGCAGGGTCGGGCAGGTCCGCCTCGGTCGAGCGCTGTGCGTCGGGACTCATACGTCACCTCCCAGATACGCGTCGAGCACACGGTCGTCGTTGCGGATCGTCTCGGCGTCGCCCTCGGCCAGCACGCTCCCCTGGTGCATGACGATGATGTGCTCGCAGTGGTTCATGATGACGTCCATGTCGTGTTCGACCAGCAGGAAGGTCAACCCGTCCTCCCGGAGGTCGTGGATTCGTTCGAGCAGTTTCTCCTCCAGGGTGGGGTTGACCCCGGCCAGTGGCTCGTCGAGCAGGACCATCTCGGGTTCGGTCATCAGCACGCGGGCCATCTCCAGTAGTTTCCGCTGGCCACCCGAGAGGTTCCCGGCGTTCTCGTGGGCCAGGTGGTCGATCTCGAAGAACTCCAGGGTCTCCCAGGCGCGTTCGACCACGTCGCTCTCGTCGCGTCTGACACCGTCACGGAGGCCGGGAACGACCGCCCGGAGCGCGGACTCGCCGACCTGATCCGGCGGCGCGAGCATCACGTTCTCCAGGACGGTCATCTCCGAGAGTTCCCGTGCGATCTGGAAGGTCCGGACGAGGCCACGCTTGGCGACCGCGTACGGCGGGAACCCGGTGATGTCCTGGCCGTCGAAGCGGACCGTCCCGTCGGTGGGTGTGTGGGCGCCGGTGATGCAGTTGAACGTCGTCGACTTCCCCGCGCCGTTGGGGCCGATGAGCCCCGTGAGCGCGCCCGGTTCGACGGCGAAGGAGGCCCCGTCGACGGCCGTGACGCCGCCGAACTCCTTCCGGAGGCCGTCGACCTCCAGTAGTGGGGCGTCGATGGCGGCACTCTCGACGGCGGGCCCCTCGTCGACGTCGGTCTCGGCTTCGGGGACCGTTTCACTCATCGGCGTCACCTCCGGACCCGTCGCCACGCCGGTCCAGCGGAACGCTGCTGGCCGGCTCCGTCCGATGGCCGAGCAGCCCGTCGGGCTGGCGCTGGATGATGAGGATGAGCACGACGCCGATGAGGACGAACCGGAGGGTGCTGATGTTGCCGGCCGTGTACGCCAGCAGGGGTAGCGGATCCAGCGAGCCCAGTGCGGCGACGGCCTCGACGATGTTCCCTGGACTGCCGCTCCCGCCGACCGGCGCGTACTCGCCCAGGCGTGCCGGGACGTAGAACAGCAGGGCGGCGAACGTCGCCGCGCCGAGGACGCTGCCAGTGTTCGAGCCCGAGCCGCCGATGATGAGCGCGGCGAAGACGTAGAAGGTGATCGCCGGCCGGAACTGCTGGGGGCTGATGTAGCCGGCCTGGCCGCGGAACAGCGCGCCGGCCAGCCCCATCAGCGCACAACCGATCATGAACGCCTTGATCTTGAACAGCCGCGTGTCCTTTCCCAGGGACTGCGTGACGGTCTCGTCCTCGCGGATGGCCTTCAACACGCGCCCGAACGGCGAGTTCACGAGCCGAGAGAGTACCCAGTACGACCCGGTGACGACGGCCAGCAGGACCAGGCCGTAGGTGATGTTGACGACGTTCGGCCCGGAGATACCGAGCCCCGCTGCTGCAGCGACGAGTGGCTGTCCCGGGCCGTTTACGAGCCCGGAGACGACGCCGCTCGGCGAGGCAAACGAGATGCCTGTCCCGCCGCCAGTCCCGAAGCGGGCGCCGAAGAACTGGAGTTCGGCGACGCCGCCCCAGTTGACGAACAGCCGGATGATCTCCGAGAGCGCGACCGTGACGATAGCGAGGTAGTCCGCCTTGAGCCGCAGCGCCGGGAGCGCGGCGATAGCGCCGACAATCGCCGCCATGACCATGCCGCCGACCAGGCCGACCCAGAGCGGGAGGCCGAATCCGGGGACGCCGCCGGGACCGGGATCGACCGGCGCCGTCAGGATGGCCGTCGTGTAGGCGCCGACGGCCATGAAGCCGGCGACGCCGATGTTGAACAGCCCGGTGTACCCCCACTGGAGGTTCAGCGCGAGCACGAGGATGGCGTAGGCCGCCACGAGGATGGTGACGCTGCCGACGAAGCCGGCCGCAAGGTTGGTCCACTGCTGGCCGCCGACGAGGAAGGCCAGGACGGCCAGGAGCGCCCAGATACCCGCGAGCAGTCCGACCACGAGGGCCGCATCGGGCAGGTCGTCGAGTCGCGTCCGGAGGTCGACGGCGCTCATGCGGTGGTCACCCCCGAGAAGATGCCCGACGGGCGCAGTAGCAGAACGACGATGAGCACGAAGAACGCGGCAGCCTTCGTCAGCCCGGACGGGAGCCAGATCAGGGCCATGCTGTCGACGAGGCCGATGAGCACGCCGCCGGCCATCGCCCCGTAGATGGAGCCGATGCCCCCGACGATGACCGCCGAGAAGATGAGCAACAGGAGGATCCAGCCGAAGTTGAACGAGATGGTGCCGCTCTCCAGGACGAGCAGATAACCGCTGACGCCGGCGAGCGCGCCGCCGAGGATCCACGTCAGCCGAACCACGCGCTCGGTGGGGATACCGGTCACACGCGCGAGGTCTTCGTTGTCGGCCATCGCCCGCATCGCCTTCCCGAGCGTGGTCCGCTGGAGCAGGACGTGGACACCGAGCATGAGGAGCAGCGAGACGACGAGCAGGGTCAGTTCGTTGTCCGTGATGGTGATGGTTCCCGAGGGGAGCGCCAACAGCGTGATCTGAAGGCCGCTCGTCGCGACGCCGCTGGTCTGGGTCCCGAACACGAACGCGATGCCGTATCGGAGCGCGAGCGCCACACCGATAGAGGCGATGAGCAAAGAGATGTTGCCCGAGTCACGCATCGGGCGGTAGGTGAGCCGGTCGATCAACAGGACCAGCGCCACACTGCCGACGGCGGCGACGACCAGTCCGACAAGCACCGGCAGGAGCGTCGTGAGCGCGCTCAACTGTTGCCCGGAGTCGAACAGGAACAGCCGTGCGAGCGGCGCCCCACCCAGCCCGGCCAGGACGTACGCGACAACCCACCCGAAGAAGGCGCCAGCGGTCACCGTGTCCCCGTGTGCGAAGTTCGCGAAATCCAGAATGCTGTAGGTCATCGAGAGGCCGATCCCGGCCAGCCCGACTGCCAACCCGACGAGGATGCCGTCTAACACCATCGTTCCCAGCGAGGAGAGGGTGAGTGTCCCGCCGATGAGCTTGATTCCCCCGAAGAAGACGTTCGTTCCACTCAGTTTGACGAGGAGGTCCAACAGGAGGTAGCCGACGACCGCCGCGACTGCGACGACGCCGGGTTGCTCCACGAACAGGCGTCCTCGGTCCCTGACCGACTCTGCGATAGCCATCTGTTGTTGCCCGTTGGGGAGTCCGGCCCTAATAACACATCGGAACAGACGGAGAACTGCGGGCTGGATGACGCGTTTCCGTGACAGAAAGCGGGATTTGCCCCGGAAAAGTACCAGATGGTGGTCGTTTTCGCGCCGTTCCCTCCCGTCCGGACACCGAGACTGTTTGACACGCGACAGTTAAGCCGCTCGACCGAGAACTGCTGGTATGTTCGTCGGCCACGGGCTGGTAGCGTTCGCCCTCGTCGTCCTCGTCGCACAGCGCCGCGGCGTGGCACCACAGCGAGCGTTGCAGTACGGCGCGGTCGCGGGACTGTTCGCCGCCGTGCCCGACGTCGACGTGGTCTACGCGCCGGTCGGGCTGTTACTCAGTTCGGCCGGGACCGTCGGCCCCGACGTGTTCTGGGAGACCGCTAACGTCATCCATCGGGGCCCGACGCACTCGCTCGTGATGGGCGCGATACTGGCGGGAGCGGCCGTCTTCTGGCACAGTGGGACGGCCCAGCGGCGCCTGCTCTCGTTGTCGCTCGTCGCCCTCCTGGTCGGTATGGCCACGCTCTACAGCGGTCTCGTCGGCGGCGTCGTCACCCTCGTGTTCGCGATGGGGGGCATCGCCGTCACGATGTTCGCCGGCCGCCTCGACATCAGACCACGAACGCTCGCCCCGCTCGCGCTCGTCGGGCTGCTCTCGCACCCCTTCGGTGACCTGTTCACGGGGTCGCCCCCGCCGTTGCTCTATCCGCTCGACATCCCGGTCGTCACCGAACTCGTCGTCCTCCACCCGGACCCGACGCTGCACCTTCTAGCCGCGTTCGCTATCGAACTGAGTACGGTCTGGCTGGCGGTGTACGCCTACGCGCATGCCACCGGCAGATCGCTCGTCAGGCTCGTCCACCCGCGCGCGTCGTTCGGTGTCGGCTACGCCGCGGCCGCGCTCGTGCTTCCAGCCCCGACGCTCGAACAGTCCGCCCACTTCGTGTTCAGCGTCCTCGCACTGGGCGCCATCGGAGCTCCCGTCCGGCCGTTCAGTGAGGGCGTCGACTGGCTCTCGACCGTCGTGACCGGGCTCGCAGCCGTCACCGTCGCGGCAGTGGCCTACGCGCTCGCGCTCGGCGCACTGTGAGCGGGCGATACTTCTTTCCTCGTCCGGTCGTTCCACCAGGTATGGACCGCGACGTCCGACGACTACTCCGAGACGAACGAGCGAACGCCGTCGCTAGCTGGGTCGTCGTCGCGATCATCATAGCCGTGGTCGTCAGGAGCTTCCTGGAGGGGGACCTGCTCTGGGCCGGCTTCGCCGCAGGGCTGGCCGCACTCGCGCTCTTCCCGCCCGTGGCACTGCGCCACCGGAACGCGATGTTACCCTGGGAGATCCTCCTGCTCGCCGCGCTCCCGGTCGTGGGCCGGATGTTCGCGACCGTCCAGGTGACGGGCAACCTGGCGAAGTACCTCTCGGTGGCTGCCATCGCGCTCATCATCGCCGTCGAACTCCACGTGTTCACGCCGGTCCGGATGACACCGCGGTTCTCCGTCGCGTTCGTCGTCGTCGCGACGATGGCGACTGCCGGGGCCTGGGCCGTGACCCGGTGGGCTGCCGATTCGCTGCTTGGAACGACGTTCCTGCTCGACCCGGCCCTCTCCGAACACGCCATCGAGGAGGCGCTGATGTGGGAGTTCGTCGCGTCGACGGTCGCCGGAGTCGGGGCTGGCATCATCTTCGCCATCTACGTCAGCCGGCAGGTCGGTGTCGAACGGGTTCCCGAGGAGGTGGCCGTCGACCAATGAGGCTCCGCGACCGGTTCGGCATCAGCGACAGGTGGCAGGCCCGGCTCTCCAGAGGGATGATGTTCGCGATGGTCGGCCTCTTCGCCATCGGGATCGAGCGCGGGAGTACTGGCATCATCGTCAACACCGGCGTCGGCCTGCTGGTGGCACAGCTACCGGCGATTCTCGAACGGGACTACAACATCACGCTCGACCCTGCACTGACGCTGTGGATCTCCTCGGCGGTGTTCCTCCACGCTGTCGGGGTCGTCGGCCTACCCGGAGCCGAACAGAACTTCTACGCGACGGTCCCAGGCTGGGACCACGTCACGCACGCACTTTCGTCGTCGGTCGTCGCCGCCGTCGGCTATACGACGGTCAGAGCACTCGAACAGCACACGCCCGACCTGAACTTCCCGCCGCGGTTCACGTTCGTGTTCGTCCTGCTGTTCGTGATGGCCTTCGGTGTCCTCTGGGAGGTCATCGAGTTCTCGCTGGGATTGCTCGCGACGGCGACGGGTAACGACAGCGTCCTCACGCAGTACGGCCTGCAGGACACGATGCTCGATCTGGTCTTCGACACGATCGGTGCAGTCATCGTCGCGACCTGGGGGACCGGACACCTCACCGACGTCGTCGGTCACGTCGAGGGGTGGCTCGACCGGAACGCACGCGGGGACAGCGGCTCCTGACCGCCGCTCCGTAGACCACCCCTTTCCGTAGTTTTATGTCTGATCGTGTGGCACGGTAACATGCCATGGTGTTCAAGAAGATCACCCTCATCGGGACGAGTCCGGAGAGTTTCGACGCCGCCGCCGACGACGCTATCGAGCGCGCGGAGCGAACACTCGACAACCTCAAATGGGTCGAGGTGGAGGAGCTGGGCGTCGAGATCGGGAGTGTCGAGAACCGGGAGTATCAGGCCGAGGTCGTCGTGGCCTTCGAACTGGAGGACTGATCAGTCGTCCGGGGCTCACGCCCCAGCGATCGCGGATAGACAGGCCCGTCAGCGATCGTCGCCTTCGTCACCGTACCAGCCCATCGAGGGCGACCACAGCAGGTGGCAGTTTCCGCAGCGGGCGATCGCGGAGACCCCACCTTTCCCGACGACCCCCTGCAGGTTTTGCTTCGATAGTTCGGTGCCACACCGCGGACACGGGTCGCTCTCGGCCACGCACTGGCGCGGTTTCCCCCCATAGTCGGCCGTATCTGACATGGCTACTGTACGCTGATAGCCACTCGCACTCAGGATAAAATTATCGATTGTAAGTTGCAATAAAAAGTCAGGTACGGAACGACTCGCCACAGCCACACTCGCTGACGATGTTGGGGTTCTCGACGTGGAATCCGGCGCCCTGGAGTCCGCCTTCGTAGTCCAAGACCGACCCTTCGACGTAGTTCAGGCTCGCGCCGTCGACGAAGACGCGCAGGCCGTTGCGTTCGAAGACGGTGTCGTCGTCCTCCGGTTCGTGCTCGAAACGCATCCCGTAGGAGAGTCCCGCACACCCTCCCTGCTGGACGAACAGACGGAGGCCGGCCACGTCGGTGTCCAAGTCCTCGCTGACCAGGAGGTCCAGAGCCTCCTCGGCCGCCTCCTCGCTGACGGCGACGGCTGTCCGCTCCGGGTCGGGTTCGGGGTCTCCGTCGTCGGCGGTACTGCTCATACACCCAGATGCGCGCCGGACCCTGTTAACCCTGACGGCGTCTGGCACACGTCCGTATCAATCCTCGAACCGTCTGCGGACGCTCTCGGCGTGGGCCTCCAGGCCCTCGGCCTCGGCCAGCGTCGTCACCGTCTCCGAGAGGTCCGCCAGCGCGTCCGCAGAGAGGCGCTGGACCGTCGTCGAGCGGACGAACGTATCCACCGAGAGCCCACCGGTCACACGCGCGCCGCCGCCAGTCGGGAGCACGTGGTTCGTGCCCGTCGCGTAGTCGCCGGCAGCGACCGGGCTGTAGGGTCCCAGAAAGACCGATCCGGCAGAGGGGATCCGCTCCAGCAATGCCTCCTCGTCGTCGGCCTGGATCGAGAGATGCTCGGCGGCGTACTCCTCGGCGAAGAGGACGGCCTCGCTCATCGAGCGAGCGAGCAGGACGCCCGAGGCGTCGTTGTCGAGCGCACTGCGGATGACCGCCTCCCGCTCGCGTCCCGTGGCCTGCTCGTCGACGGCCTCGACGACTGCATCGGCAAGGTCCACGTCGTCGGTCACAGCCACGACGGAGGCGTTCTCGTCGTGTTCGGCCTGGGCCACGAGGTCGGCCGCGACGTGGTCGGGGTCCGCCGTCTCGTCGGCGACGACGAGGATCTCCGAAGGGCCGGCCAGGAAGTCTATGGCGACGTCACCGCGGACCTCGGCCTTCGCCGCAGTCACCCACCGGTTGCCCGGCCCGACGACGATGTCTGTCGCGCTGACGGTCTCGGTCCCGTAGGCCAGTGCGGCGATCGCCTGGGCGCCACCGACCTGGTAGACCGCGTCGGCGTCCGCGACGTGGATGGCTGCCAGTGTGACGGGGTTGACCGTCTCGGCGGGCGGGGTCGCGACCGCGACGTGGTCGACACCCGCGACCTTCGCCGGGATGACGCCCATCAGCGCGCTCGACGGATAGGCGGCGGTGCCGCCCGGCGCGTAGACGCCGGCGCTGTCCAGCGGTCTGAACCGCCGCCCCAGTTCGCGGCCGTCGACGGTCTCGCGCCAGTCCTCGGGCACCTGCCGTTCGTGGAACGCGCGGATGTTGGCGGCGGCGTGTTCGATCGCCTCGCGCACGTCGTCGTCGATCTCATCGTATGCCCGCTCGGCGGCGTCCGTGATATCGACGTTCCCCACCTCGACGTCGTCGAACTCGCTGGCGAACCGGCGGAGCGCGACGTCACCCTCCTGGCGGACCTGTGAGACGATATCGCGGACGTCGTCCCGGACAGCGTCGACACCTGCATCCCGGTCGAACAGCGCCGCTCGCTCGTCCGGACCGAGGTCAGCAACCGTACGTACGTTCATACCCCGCGTTCGAGACGGGGAGAAAAACGGGTTTCCCTTCGGGGTGGGCCTACACCTTCGAGACGACGTGCAGTGCGGAGACGAACAGGGTGATCCCGATCATCGACACGCCCAGTACGGCACTCACGAACGGTGACAGCGCGCCGACGATGCCGGCCGCGAAGAAGATTCCGCCGACGACGAACGAACTCACGAGCAAGAGTGCGTGGACGAGCAACGCGGTCTCCACCTCACGGAGGGTCGAGAGGACCGACCCGATACCGGGTGCCTGTTCCGAACGGACCCGTTGCCTCGGCGTGTAGTAGTTCGCGGCCGTCCCGTAAGCGGTCGTTCCGCCCCTGGTCTGCTGGTTCGGCGTCGAGGTTCGTGCGGTCGGCCCGCCCCGGTCGCTACGCCCCGTGCTGGACTGGCTGGCGGCGTTGCTGACGGTTCCGGAGGCCCCCCCAGACGCTCCGGACGGTGCTTGCCAACTGCTGCAAGCCTGACTGTCGCTGACGTAGGCCTCGTGACCCAACCGGTCGTACCGTGCACGCTCGTCCTCGTCCGTCAGGACGTCTCTGGCAGTCGTCAGTCGCTTGAACCGTTCTGGAGCGTCCGCGTCGTCGCTCACGTCCGGATGGTGCTCTTTGACGAGTTCCCGATAGGCCCGTTCGATACGCTCGGCTCCGTCGCCGGGATCTACCCCGAGTATGCTGTAGAATGTTTCCACCATTCCTCACCCCGTTGCACATATATCTTGTGGCCGATCATAAGAATGTATGGGCTGTTTCGCTGCAAGAACACCGCTGGGACGTTCTTTCGAGTTTGTCCAGTTCCTGAAGAGGCGTAAAAAGGAGTGGATGCCACCCCCCTAAGAATCAATGATGAGATCTCTAGAGGGAGAGATTGACCACGATTCGACGGTTTCGAAGGGTGATCACAGATAATGGAACCGACCGTCGTCGCGGACGAACGACAAGCCGCCGGACTGAAACCACGCCGCGTTCAACTGCAGCCATGAACGACGTTCCAGACGGGTGGGCCGAGCAGCTTCGTGCCAACCGTGCAGAGAAAGACCGGTTCTTCGCCGAGCACCGCCAGTCCCCGATTCCCCCCGGCGAGCGCGACAGCTTCGACGGGCTCGCGTACTACGAACCCGACCCGGACTACTACGTCACGGCGGCGGTGTCCGTTCACGACGATCCAGAGATCCTGGAACTGGAGACGACGAACGGTCCCGCCGTCACCTACGAACGGGTCGCCACACTCTCGTTCACCGTCGACGGCAGCGACTGTTCGCTGGCCGGCTACCGCCAGCCCGACGACGACGCCACGAGCCTGTTCGTCCCGTTCCGGGACAAGACGACCGGTCAGCAGACCTACGAGAACGGTCGCTACCTCGAACTGGAACTCGAAGCTCCCCTCAGTGACGACCAGGAGATTCCGCTGGATTTCAACCTCGCCTACGCGCCGTTTTGCGCCTACAGCGAGACGTTCGCCTGCCCGCTGCCACCCGAGGAGAACTGGCTGGCCGTGACCGTCGAGGCCGGCGAACGAAACCGCTGAGCGTCTCGTGAATCGCCTCGGGGTCAAGCCCCGGGGCATTCTCCTAGACCGCTTGTAAACGAACTGTTATGGGGGCGACGCCGCTAGTCGTCGGTATCTATGGTAACCGCAGGCACTCACAGCCAGCAGACGACCCTCCAGACTGCTGCGACGGTGATCTCGGCGCTCCTTCTGGGCGCAGGCGGCCTCGCGTTCGGCGCCGCCCTCACGGTACTCGCGCTCGCGATCCTCATCTGGGGGCTCGGGATCGAGTTCACCCCGACGCTCGCGCTGGTCGTCGGTCTCGTCTTCGTCCAGGGTATCGGCTGCGCAGGAGTCGCTCTCGCGTACGTCAGGTTACGACCGCGAATCGCACCCAGTATCCGTGGCGTCCTGGGTATCGACGGTCCGTGGACGGACTTCGACATCCCAGTGTCGCTCCCGTCGTTCCGGGACGTCGCTGTCGTCGTCGTCGGATACTTCCTGGCGCTGGGCGCAGCGCTCGGCGGGTCGCTCCTCGCGTCACAGGTCGCCGTCGACACCGGGACGAACGCGGCCGCCGAGGCGGGGATGGAGAATCCCGAGGTACTCCTGCTCCTCATCCCGGCGTCGATACTCATCGTTGGCCCCGGCGAAGAGCTTCTCTTCCGCGGTGTCGTCCAGGGGCGGATCCGGTCAGTGTTTGGCCCCACTATCGGTATTCTAGCCCCCAGCGTCTTCTTCGCTGGCCTCCACTTCTGGGCGCTCTCCGGCGGGTCGACCGCGGGGAACCTGCTGGTCGTGAGCTTGCTGGTCCTCCCGGCGCTGGTCTTCGGCGTGAGCTACGAGTACACCGACAACATCGTCGTCCCCTCGCTCGTCCACGGCTTCTACAACGCGACGCTGTTCACCGGCCTCTACGCGTCAGTCGTCTACGGCGATATGGCCGCCGAGAGCGCGATCCTCGCTGTCTCGGCACTCTGAGACGACTCACTCGACGACGAGGACCCGGAGGTCGTTGACGTTCGTCCCAGTCGGGCCCGTCTCGATCAGTGCGTCCGCCTCGCTGAGCAGTCCGTAGGCGTCACTCGCAGCCAGCGCGGACTCGACAGCCCCCCTGTCGGTCAGTTCGCCCGCCCCGACGATCGCCCCTGCAGCATCCGTCTCCCCGTCGATGCCATCGGTGTCGACTGCTGCCAGGACGCTCTCGCTGGGGAGGGCTGTGGCACCTCCCAGGACGAACTCCTGGTTCGGGCCGCCCTGGCCATCGCCGGTGACGGTGACCGTCGTCTCACCACCGGAGAGGAGAACAGCGGGGGGTGCCAGCGGTGTGCCGGTGGCGCGGCTCTCCGCCGCGATAGCTGTGTGGGTGCCGGCCGCGGTTCGTGCCTCTCCCTGGAGTCGAGATGTCAGCACGAGCGGTTCGTATCCCGCTGCGCTGGCCCGTTCGCTGGCGGCCTGGAGCGCGGTCATGTTACTCGCGACGACGTGCGTGGTCACCCTGTCGAACGCCGAGTCGCCAGCCCGTGGTGTTTCGGGTATCTCGCCCCCCGCACCGCGTCGGAGGTACTCCCGGACTGTCACAGGAATCTCGGCGTCTGTTCCGTCGAGGACGGCCAGCGCGTCCTCGTACGTCGAGGGGTCCGACACGAGCGGCCCGCTGGCGATGACCGACAGGTCGTCGCCGACGACGTCGCTAAACACGATACCACAGACCCTGGCAGGGGCCAGTTCGCGGGCCAACTGCCCACCCTTGACCGCCGAGAGGTGCTTGCGGACCGCGTTGACGTCCTCGATCGGAATCCCCGCGTCGAGCAACGCAGTCGTCGTCGCTCGGAGGTCCGACAGCGAGACGCCACGTGGCGCCACCATGCACGCACTGCCGCCGCCCGTAATCACACCCAGGACGAGAGTACGCTCGTCGACCTCCCTGGCCAGGTCCAACAACCGCCGGGTCGATTCGACACCGCGTTCGCTCGGTAACGGGTGGTCTGCCGGCAGTACCTCGACGCGCGCGGTCTCGACCGGATCGTCGGTGACCACGACCCCTCCGTCGAGTACGTCACCGAGGACGGCCTCCAGTGCAGCGGCGACGTGTCCCGCTGCGTTCCCGCCGCCGAAGACGACGACCGAGTCGTACGCCCGGAGATCGAAGGTCTCGCCGGCGACCGTGAGCGTGGCTCCTGTGACGGAGACGGCGTCGGGCACGACACTATCGGGGTGAGCGCTCTCGATACCGGCTTCGAGACAGTCGAACGCGACACGCGTCGCTGCCGATTCACGCTCGCGGTCCCGGTCACGGATCATAGCCGGCCATACGTCGGCCCGCTACAAGACTGTTCGACACTGCTCGGGGGTTGCCCGAGCAGGGCCGCCGAGGCGACGATCGTCCGCTGGGCCCCTCAGGAGTTGTAGATCGCGATTGCCTCGGTGACGTCGCTGGCCGTCACCGGGTTCCCGTCGACGGTCATCTCCCTGTTGTAGGCGTCGATGATCGCGTGCAGGTCCGCCAGTTCCAGCGTTCCGTCCCCGTCGATATCGTACCGCCCCGGATCGGGACTGCTCGAATTCGACTCGACGACGACGTCGACGGAGTCGGTTACCGACCCACCGTTCCCGTCCGCGACGGTCACCTCGAAGGACAGCGTGGTCTCGCTCGACACAGAGGGGGCCGTGAACGTCGGGCGCGCGGTGCCCGCCTGTGATAGCGAGACCGTCGGCCCCGCGGTCTGTTGCCAGGCGTAGGTGAGCGTATCGCCGTCGGCGTCGGTGGACCCGCTGGCGTCCAACTGGACGAGCGACTGTTCGGCGACACGCTGGTCTGTCCCCGCGTCGGCTGTGGGTGCGGAGTTCGCCGTCAGCGCCCTGTTCGCTGCGACCCGGCCGTCACCGGCCTTGTAATCGTCCCCGGCCGCTTCGATATCGACGGCGGTCCCACGGAGTCGCCGGACGAGTTCAGCGTCGGTCTGGTCGCGCTGCCCATCTTCGAGGTCCTTGGCTAGCATGAGCGCGAGGACACCGGAGACGTACGGCGTCGCGGCGGAGGTCCCACCGAAACTTCGCGTCCCGCCGTGTAATCTCGTCGTCTCGACACGATATCCGGGTGCGGCGACGTCGACTTCACGACCCTCCGAACTGAACGTCGTCGTGCTGTCGTTCCGGGCCGTGGCGGCCACCGCCAGGGATTCGTCGTACTTTGCGGGATAGCTGATTTCGTTCGTCGTGACGTCGCCGTCACCGCTGTTGCCCGCTGCTGCGACCACGATGGCGTGGTCGTCGGCTCGTTCGACCGCGTTGTCCAGGTTCGGCTGTGAGTACGGGCCCCCGATACTCATCGAGAGGATATCGGCATCGTCCTCGGTCCCCAACGTATCGTCGGGCCCTTTCAGGGCCGAATCCATCCCCTTGACCCACCAGCTGTAGTAGCCGAAGCCGAACTGGTCCAGAACCTGGATGGAATACAGTTCCGCGTTCGGCGCGACGCCGACGACACCCCGGTTGTTGTCCTCGGCAGCGATGATCCCCGCGACGGCGGTCCCGTGGCCGGCCCGGTCGTCCGCAGCGGCCAGCCCCTCGCGTTCGATGCCGTTGACGTAGCTCGCGCCCCACTCGACGTTGTCGCCGATATCGGGGTGGTCGTAGTCGACGCCAGCGTCGAGAACTGCGACAGTCACCTCCTCCTGTGCTGATGCTCGGGTCCGACTCGCAGCACTCCGAGCACCGATCTTGCTGATTCCCCACGGCGTCACCTGACGCTGTGCGCTCCCGACGTTCGGCGGCCGGGTAGTCGGGACCGTCTCTGGAGTCGTGATCTGCCCGTCGATAACGACGGTCTCGATACCTGTCCGTGCCCGCAACTGTTCTGTCGACGACCGCGGTGCGGTCGCGAACAGGACCGGCATGAAGTCGACCTCCCGACCACCCGTGACGGTCACCCCGAGTTCGGCCTCGTCGAGGTCCGCCGCTCGCCTCGCCGAGTCGTTCACGAACGTGATCACGAGACGGACTGGTTCGGCGTCCGTCCCGGCGGTACCGTTCGGACCATCGGGCTGTGTCGCTGTGGTCTCGTTCGCAGTTGTCGATTCGACGGCACCGTTCCGGACGGTGTCAGCGTCCTCGACGGTACCCCCAACGGCAGCCTGCACCGGCGCAGCGGCCACCAGGAGGACGAGTATACCCACCAAGAGTGACAGGGACCTCACCATAGCCCCATCGAATAAGTCGATACTAATGAATTACTCGAATTGCTTTCTCAGAATTAGATGCAATACTTATCTTTGTTTTAGAGGGAATAATGCCTGGGTCCGGTACCCACGCTTACGGTAGCAACGTACCGGTAGGCGGCGAGTCCGAGGGCAGCGCGATCCGGCGATACTCTGAAAAGTGCCTGCTAGGAGTTGTACTCCGAGATAGCCGCCATGACGTCGGCAGCATCGACCGACTGTCCGCCCACGGTCGAGTTGGTGTTGTACGCCGCGATGATATCGAGCACGTCACTCCTGTCGACGGTGCCATCGTTGTCGAGGTCGAACCGGTTGGTGTTCTGTTTCGCGGGGACCACAGTTACACTGACCGTGTCGGTACTGGACGCCACGCCGTCCTGGACGGTCAACTCGAAGGTCAGCGTCGTATTACTGTTCACGCTCGGTGCGGTGAACGTCGGCGTGGACGTCCCGGCATCCGAGAGCGAGAGCGCCGCTCCGCCGATCTGTGACCACGAGTAGGTGAGGCTGTCGCCGTCCGGGTCGCTCGATCCAGTTCCGTCGAGTGTGATGGTCGTCCCGCCCTGCACCGTCGTGTTGGGCCCCGCATCGGCCGTCGGTGCCGAATTCGACGGCGACACTGTCACCGACACCGAGTCCGTGTCCGACGCACCGTTGGTGTCGGTCACTTCCACCTCGAAGGTCAGCGTCTCCTGACTGGAGACGGTGGGTGCCGTGAACTCCGGCGTCTCCGTGCTCGCGTCGCTCAGCGAGACCGAGGCACCCCCGGTCTGTGACCACGAGTACTTGATCGGATCACCGTCCGGGTCGCTCGACCCGCTCGAATCCAGTTCGACGGACGAACCAGCCGTCACCGATACGTCCGAGCCAGCGTCTGCGTTCGGCGCCGAATTCGACGGCGACACCGTCACCGAGACCGAGTCCGTGTCAGATGCGCCGTTGGTGTCGGTCACGGTCACCTCGAAGCTCAACGTCTCCTGATTGGCGACACTCGGTGCCGTAAACTCCGGTGTCGTCGTTCCGGCGTCGGTGAGCGTCACCGAGGGACCGCCGGTCTGGACCCACGAGTACGAGAGGCTGTCTCCATCGGGGTCGCTCGACCCACTCGCGTCGAGTGTGACGGTCGACCCGCTCGACGTGGTGGTATCCGACCCCGCGTCGGCCGTTGGTGCCGAATTCGACGGCGACACCGTCACCGACACCGAGTCCGTGTCAGACGCGCCGTTGCTGTCGGTCACTTCCACCTCGAAGGTCAGCGTCTCCTGACTGGAGACACTCGGTGCCGTAAACTCGGGCGTCTCCGTGCTCGCGTCGTTCAGCGAGACCGAAGTACCCCCGGTCTGTGACCAGGAGTACTTGATCGGGTCGCCATCAGGGTCGTTCGACCCGCTCGAATCCAGTTCGACGGACGAACCAGCCGTCACCGATACGTCCGAGCCAGCGTCCGCACTCGGCGCCGAGTTCCCGGGTGACACCGTCACCGAGACCGAGTCCGTGTCAGACGCGCCGTTGGTGTCGGTCACTGTCACTTCGAAGGTCAACGTCTCCTGACTGGAGACACTCGGTGCCGTGAACTCCGGCGTCTCCGTGCTCGCGTCGTTCAGCGAGACCGAAGTACCCCCGGCCTGTGACCACGAGTACTTGATCGGATCACCGTCCGGGTCGCTCGACCCGCTCGAATCTAGCGTCACCGAATCCCCAGCAGCCACCGACGTATCCGAGCCCGCGTCCGCGTTCGGTGCCGAGTTCCCGGGTGAGACAGTCACCGACACCGAATCCGTGTCGGACCCGCCGTTCCCGTCGTCGACGGTCACTTCGAAGGTCAACATCTCCTGGCTACCGACACTCGGTGCCGTGAACTCCGGTGTCGCCGTTCCACTATCCGAGAGCGAGACCGAGGTGCCACCCGTCTGTGACCACGAGTAGGTGAGGCTGTCACCGTCGGGGTCACTCGATCCGCTCGCGTCCAGAACGACCGTCGAACCGGCAGTCACGGACGTGTCCGACCCGGCATCGGCCGTCGGTGCACCGTTCCCACTCGTGAGCGCCTTGTCGACCTGGATGAGTCCGTATCCCGATTTCTTGTCGCGTCCGGGTGACTCGATGTCCGTCGCCGTATTCTGGAGCCGCTGCCGGATGGTCTCGTCCGAGAGGTCACGCGAGCCGTCTTCGAGATCCTTCGCGATAATCAGTGCTGCAGCCCCGGCGACGTGTGGCGCCGCTGCGGAGGTGCCGCCGAAGTAGTAGGTCCCGCCCCCCGCGTCGGTCGTGTACTGTCCCGACCCGGGCGCGGCGAGTTCGACTTCCGTCCCCTCTGAACTCCAGGTGGTCGTCAAGTCGGACCTGTCGGTGGCCGCGACGGCGATCGCATCACTGTATTTCGCCGGATAGCCTACCTCGTTCGTCGCGGGGTTGCCGTCACCGCTGTTGCCCGCGGACGCGACCACGATGGCGTGGTCGTTGGCGTCAGAGACCGCGTTCCGGAGTTTGCTCGCGTCGCTGGCGCCCCCGATACTCATCGAGATGACGTCGGCATCGTCCGCAGTTCCGATCGTCCCGTCGGGCCCCTCCAATGCCGCGTCGAGTCCCTTGATCCACCAGCTATAGTAGCCGACCCCCGTAGAGTTCATCACCTTGATGGCGTAGAGGTCGGCGTGCGGGACGATACCGACGACACCCCGGTTGTTGTCCTCGGCCGCGATGATGCCGGCCGCGTTGGTCCCGTGCCGGTTGTTGTCGTCCGCGCTCGCGAGCGTGTAGTCGTTCGACCCCTCGGAGAAGTTCGCCCCCCACACGACGTTGTCGTCGAGATCGGGGTGATCGTAGTCGATGCCGCTGTCGAGGACGGCCACGTCGACGTCCGACTCGGCACTGTCGTCGGTCCGTTGCTGTGCGTCAGGTGCCCCGATCCGTTTGATCGCCCAGGGCGTCGACTGACTCTGGGTCGATCCAGCAGGATCACCGCCGGTGCTAGCAATCGACACTGGCTCCGGCGACTGCACTTCCGTGTCGATGGTCACGGATTCGACGTCCGAACGCGCTCGCAGTTCCGGGAGCGTCGCCTCCGGGACGCTGGCGAACAGGACCGGCATGAAGTCGATGTCGTGGCCACCAGTGATGTCGACTCCCTCGTGAGCGGTCGGTAGTGACGCCTCGTCACGGGCCTCACTGTTTACGAAGGTGATAACCACACGCACTCGATCACGAGTCGATGCGTCAGTACTGTTGTTCACCGTCTGTGTATCCACCGCACCGGAATCGGTTCCAGGTTCGATCTGCTGTCCCGAATCACCGACAAAAGTGGCCTGTGCCGGTGCAGCCGCCAGCAGCAGGACCAGGCCGACGACCGCCAGGCCGGAGAGTGCCCTCGACATGATACTCACTATCACATTACCCACTATGAATTGCCCGGCCGCAATTCCAGAATTGATTCTGAGAACAAACGGGCTGGCAGAGTGGGGTTCGATGTCCGGGACCGCCCAATGAACTAATAGGATATCCGAGAAACAGTGGACAGATGGCTGCCGTGGGAGCCGTGCTGACCGTCGCGCCGCTCGACGATTCAGTCGTCCAGTTAGCGATCGCGACGGCACTGGGGATGTTCCTCGGACTGGAACGGGAGTGGTCCGAGAAACCAGCGGGTATCAGAACCTTCTCGCTCGCGAGCCTGTCGGGCGCCGTCTTCGTCTACCTCGACGTCGACCTCCTGCTGGCGATCGGTGGCCTCCTCGTCGTCGTCCAGGGCGTCCTGATCGCGACCAAGGGCCTCCTCAACGACGAGGGTCTCTCGCTCACCACGTCGGCATCGCTGCTCGTGGCCTACGGTGTCGGTGCGCTCGTCGCCGCCGGATTCCTGCTCGAAGGCGTCGCTGTCGCCGTCATCTCGACGCTGCTGCTGGTACTCAAACGGGAGTTACACACCTTCGCCTGGGGACTCTCCCGCGAGGAACTCCGATCCGCGAGCGAGTTCGCCATCCTCGCGTTCGTCGTCTTCCCGCTCCTGCCGACGGAGGAGACGCTCAGATTCGGTGATTTCACGCTCACCATCGAGCCACGCATCGTCTGGCTGATGGTGGTGTTCGTCGCCGGTATCGGGATGGTCAACTACACCATCGTCACGCTGTACGGCGGCCGAGGCATCGCGATCACGGGCTTTTTCGGGGGTCTCGCTTCGTCGACGGCCGTCGTCGGGACCGTCGTCGACCACGTCCAGCAGCGCCCGGCCGCGAAGACCTACGGGCTGGCGGCCATCCTCCTGGCCGACGCTGCGATGGCGCTGCGGAACCTCGCCATCGTCGTCGCGTTCACGTTCCCGAACCTACTGGTCGGCCTCGTCGTCCCGATAGCGGTGGTGGTGATCGCCTCGGTCGCCGTCGCCGCCACCATCGCGGAGTGGCACGAGGAGATCGACGTCGACCTCCAGACACCGTTCTCGCTCCGCTACGCGCTCGGGTTCGGCGCGCTGTTCCTGGTGATCGTCCTCGCTGGAGCCATCGGAAACGCCGAGTTCGGGAGCGTCGGCTTCTACGTGACGGCCGCGCTCTCGGGACTGGTCTCCAGCGCAAGCGCGACGACCTCCGCCGTACTGCTGTACCGTGCCGGCACGATCAGCCAGACCACCGCGACCGTCGGTGTCCTGCTGGCGACCGCGACGAGTATTGTCGTCAAAGCGGGGTTGACACTATCGGCGAACGACCACGACTTCGTCGTCCGAGTGGCACTCTGGAGCGGCGCTGTCGTCCTCGCGGGCGCGGTCGCAACGGCTGCCGTCTTGGCCGCGTAGTCGGATTCACTGCCGTCTGACGGTATCTCAAGGACGATTAATGGATATTAACGGTTGACCAGTGACTAGTCGACCGAGCCAGAAGGGCTTTACATGGGAACACACTGGCCCCGACTATGAGCCAGACAGACGCACCGCGACAGAAGTCCACCCTGTTCTGTCCCGACTGTGGATACGAGAGCCCGCCCCCGACGGGGTGGCTGGAGTATACGCTGTCGGGCCAGCGCCACAAGCGGTGCCCGTGCTGTTTCGCGCTCGTCAGTCAGCGGCCCAACGAGAACGCCGGCGACACGTGGGACCACGGTCGCGAGCAGGTCCGCTCCGGCTTCGCCGTCTGGCGTGCTGGCGTCTCGACCCTTCAACAGTCCGTCGAGCGGTTCGCGGCGATTCAGGGGTGACGACGGTCCCCGAACGCCCGGGCGACGTAGTCCTGGACGACGGCGGCCTCGGCTTTCCGTACCAGTTCCCCTGCTGTACTCGTCGAACATTCGAGTCCCGCTGCGACGTCGGCGATGCTCCCTTCTCGGGGCACGTCGTAGTAGCCGACCGCCACAGCCGCGTCGAGTGCAGCCCGCTGTCGTTCGGTCAACGGTGCGGGCGCATTGGCCCGCTCGAACTCGAGGACGCTCTCGATGGTTAACTCACCCAGTCCGGATAGCTCGTCGTGGAGGCCACTGAGGGCAGTTGTCTCGCCGACGGCTTCGAACCGGATGGCACCGGATTCCAGAAAGACGACGGGCGGCACGAATATCACTGTCGCCGCTGCGATGGCTTCCAGAATCTCGCCCGCGAACTCGAACTCCGCCTGCTGGAGGAACGCATAGGTCCCCGCAGCGTCCGGGACGAAGGTGCTCACCTGGAGCGAGTCGATCGCGGCGACCGCGGTCTCTGTTGCATCCCGACCGCCGTCGAACCATGACAGCGTCGTCGCCTCGGCCGTCGGACTCCACATCAGTAGCTCGGCCCGGGAGAGCGACGGCTGATCGAGTATCTCCTGGTGGAGCGGGTGGCGGAGTCGCTCCGGATACGTCACCGAGAACTGGACACGTTTCATGCCGCCATCGGACGTCATTTCGGCTATCTGCATATCAAACGTCGTGGTCGGGAACGAGGGAGTCCAGCAGTCTCAGCAGTAGTTCCGTAGAACCACACGCCTGTTCCGGAGGAGCGTCTCCAGATGGTCGCTGGCTTCGAGCAGGTCGAGACTGGCGGTCGGAATCCTGCGCTGGAGTTCCCGGACGCCCGCCAGTGGGACGTTCGTATCTGCCGTCCCGTGGTGGAACCGAACCGGCACTGTGATCGCCTCGTAGTCGATGCCCCATTCGCTAGCGGTGTTCCGGAACTCGGTGACAGCGCCACGACCGTCGCCCACGAGTGCCTCGACGAAGTCGGCGCTGACCGTCGCCGCGACATCGTCGGGAATGGCCGCCACTCCGTCGCCCGTCGTGTACTGCGAGACGACCACCGACGGGTCCAGTCGGCCCGCCAGCCAGGCCTGCCCGCGAAGGAGTCCGCGCAACACCGGCGGTGCCGCCGTCGCGATGCCGGCGAGCAGTCGCTGTGGGAGCGGCGTCGACGCGTCGACATCCGGTGGTGTCGCTCCCGAGATGCTGTCGACACTGGACACGCGTTCGGGACGCGCGGCCGCCATCGCCAGTGCGTGCGGTGCCCCGCCGGAGAAGGCGACGAGGCCGGCACTGTCGACGCCGACGTGGTCGAGGAGAGCCGTCAGGTACGTCTCGGCGTCGACGATATTGCGGTCGGGCCAGGCCGTCGACTCCCCGTAGCCTGGCCTGTCCGGAGCGACGAGTCGGATGCCGTGTTCCTGTGCGGTCGCCTCGAACAGTGATCCGAGCAGTCGTGACCCTGGCGTCCCGTGGAGGAAGACCACGGGGGTACCGTCGGGTGGGCCGTACTCGGCGTACGCGAGCGACCTGTCGGTGCCGTAGTGGCAGACAGTCGGAGAGCCGGTTGGTTCGAGATCCGGTCGTGCGACGGTTTCAGGGGCCATTACCAGTATGGTCGCCCGCGACGGACGAACAGCTAACCCCGGATTGATCCGGGGGTTTAAAAGTATGCGAGTCGCTCAGGACCACAGCTGTGGGGGAGAAGCCGTTCACAATTCCGCGATATCGGGAAACCGACCTCGGTGTCGACGCTGGCCGAGCAGTCAACGATCACCGAGAACAAAGCACACATCTGGCTAGGATCCTTCCACCTCTACAGGGACGAAAATCGTTGCTGGTACACACTCGCCGGTCACCGACACGCCCGTGACGGCGATCCACCGGCAGCGGGCACCAGCCGATCGAATACGTATGCTCTCAGATACACTCGGAATCCATCACATCACCGGCATCGTCCGTGACGCCCAGGAGAACGTCGATTTCTACAGCGGCGTCCTCGGGCTTCGTCTCGTCAAGCAAACGGTGAACTTCAACGACACGTTCACGCGTCACCTGTTTTACGGTGACGAAACCGGCTCACCCGGCACTGTGGTGACGTTCTTTCCCTATCCAGCCGAAGACGACGGGCGTCCCGGGAAACCGCAGATACGAACCGCTGCGATGGCGATTCCGTCTGGGTCGGTGTCGTACTGGCGAGACCGACTCGTCGAGCACGGTGTCACTGTCGAGGGACCGTTCGAACGTTTCGACGAGACTGTCCTTCGGTTCGAAGATCCCGACGGAACGTACCTGGAACTCGTCACCGGCGAGTCCGACGTGGAGCCGTGGGGAGACGGCCCGGTTCCCGAGGAGCACGCGATCCGCGGCATCCACGGTGTGACACTGCTCTCGACGGACATATACGCGACCGCAAGCGTCCTGGAGACGCTCGGGTTCGAACTCGTCACACAGGCGGACGACAGGGTCCGGTACGAGGCATCGGGAGCGCGGGCGACAGTCGTCGACCTCCTCGACCGTGACGCTGAGTTCGGCCGGGAGGGCGCTGGCTCGATCCACCACGTCGCCGTCCGCGTCCCCGACGAAGCCGAACTCTACGAGTGGCACGACCTCTTTCGAGAGCGTGACTACGACGTGTCCCGGGTGAAAGACCGTCACTTCTTCCACTCGCTGTACGTTCGCGAACCCGGCGGTATCCTCGTCGAACTCGCGACGGACCGGCCAGGACTCACGACCGAATCTGATCTCGCTACGCTGGGCCAATCGCTCTATCTGCCGCCGTGGCTCGAAGAAGACCGTGAGATGATCGAGAGCCAGCTACAACCGGAGACCCTCTCGGTAGATCAGGAGACCCGCTGATGGAGCGATCTACAGGGACGGACCCGAGGGCAGAGAGCCCACACGAGGGCCAGCCCATCGAGACGGCCGGGGCACCGCCGGCGGCGGCCGAGGCGGCCGTCGTCATGCTTCATGGGCGCGGCTCGACTGCGAAAGACATGCTCACGCTCATCGACGAATTTCTGCACCACGGCGTGATGTATCTCGCCCCGCAGGCCGCCCACAGCTCCTGGTACCCTCGCTCTGCCGACGCTCCGCTCGCCGAGAACGAACCGTGGATATCCTCGGCACTCGACCGGGTGGCCAGCGCGTTCGAGACGGCCGCCGATGCTGGGATACCCCCGGAACGAACACTCCTGCTCGGGTTCTCACAGGGTGGCTGTCTCGCTAGCGAGTTCGTCGTGCGGACACCCCGGAGATACGGCGGCCTCGTCGTGTTGTCGGGCCATCTCCTCGGCGGTGACTCGGAACGGCAGTACGATGGCTCCATCGACGGGACACCGGTATTCCTCGGCTGCGGTGCCGACGACCCCGCCGTCACAGCCGCTCACGTTCGCGCCGCGGGACACGTCTTCGAGCAACTCGGGGGCGATGTCGACAGCAGACGCTACGAGGGGCTGGGCCACGCGATCAACGACGACGAGATCCGGCAACTCAACACGTACATCGAGCGTCTCGTTCACGACCGGCTGGATTGAGGAACAGTCACGCGGACCAGCTGGACGTGCAATCGAGCACGCAAAATGTGCGCCCGGAACACTAACGTCCAGCGTCATCCTGGGCGGCGTGCCAGGTCGGCTGGCAAACCCTCGTGCCGGGCGGGTCGCCGTCAGGCGACCTGTTGCGCGAGCGGTGTCAACCGCGAGCGCTGGAGACGCAGTAAGCGTCTCGGCGTGCCGACGTGACGTCGGCGGGCCGCAACTGTCGCGCGCCCGGGTTCTCCGGACCTTCATCGTCCCGAAGACGGGCCTCCGCCGGGGATTGAAGGCGCGCACTCGATGTAGCGGCCAGTCGTACCTAAGGGTGGCGTTCGGCCTCAGACGGCGTACTCGTCCTCGCGCAACTGGACGTAGCGGTTCCCACGGTAGCCGAACTTCCCCCACTTGTAGCGGGCGACGAGTTCGACGCCGTGGAGTCCCCCACGGAGGGCCCTGTCGGCGCTGACGCCACGGGCGTCCATGAGGGAGTTCGCGGTCCCGAACGCGCGGTCCCAGTCCGACGGGCCCCAGCCACGGACCAGGTCGGCGAAGGTGACGTTGCGCCGGACCTCGTCGCCCAGCACGGCCTCCCACTCGTCGTTGTACCGTTCGAGGCTGTCCTGGGCGGCCAGTCGCCCGGCGATCTTGCCAGTCCTGACGGCCACGTGGTCGCCGCCCTCGTGGAACGCCGAGGTGCCGCCCATCGCGCCGCCAGTGACGGCGATGCCGGCCCCGACCGGCGACTCGATGGGCCGGGTCGAGGAGATAGGGTAGGTCTCGGTCCCGCCGGACTTCCCGCGATCCTCGACCAGCGGGAAGTCGTCGAGTTCGTAGTCGGGGAACTGGCGTTCCAACAGCCGACGGACGTACTCGTTGCCCCGCGGGATGCCGTCGTCGCGCTCCTCCAGCAGGTCCCACTCGGCGACGTCGTAGTCCGCGATGTCCAGCCCGATCGGCATCGTCAGGCCGATCCGCGCCACGGGCGGGTCGTTCGGGAAGATCCACGGATAGGCGGTGTGGCCGGGCATGATGCCCCACCAGAACTCGATGTAGTCGGGGTCGAACAGTTCCTCGGGCATCCGGCGGTGTTCCTGGTAGGCGATGTGGTTCGCCGTCGTTGACGGCATGACGTCGCTCAGCTTGCGCCCCGCCGGGAGGAACTGGTCGAGCGTCCCGCCGGTGACGGTGCGCTGTGGCCCGTCGGCCAGCACGACGTAGTCGGCGGTGAGATCGTCGCCGTTGGCCAGTCTGATCGTGTGGCGCGGGTCGCCAGCGACGTCGGTCTCGACCTCGCGGACGCTGACACCCACGCGGTAGTCGGCGCCGGCGGCGGTCGCCCGTTCGCGGAGCCAGTCGTCGAACCGGGCCCGGTGGAACGTGAGACCGAAGCCGTCGTAGGTCGCGTCGATGCCGGTCTCCTCCAGAGCGAGTTCGCTGTCCGGTCCGTAGAACTTCGCCCCGTCGAGTTCGCTGAGGACGACGTGGTCGGGGATCTGGTCGGGGGAGAACTCCATCAGGTCGATCCAGTAGTCCAGCAGCCCGGCCGCGTCCGTCGAATCGGGGCCCGTCCGGTCGCGGTCCGCCCTCGGGACCCCCTTCTCGAGGACGACCGCGTCCGCACCGTGATCGGCGGCGGCCGCCGCCGCCGAGGAGCCGGCGGGCCCACCCCCGACGATGGCGACATCAACGTGTTCCATACCGACAACGGTCCCACCGGTGCGGCTAAAACCTACTGTCTCGCTCCGACCGAAGAGCACGAGGGGGTGTCCGACGGCGACCGGGCCAGTGTCGACGCGAAGGCCATCTCCCAGGTCTCCTCGCGGATGGCGCTGTCGAGCGCCTCGTCGGCAGCCGCGCGTTTCTCGCTGAGTCGGGAGAGCAACTGTGCGTACTCCTCACAGTCGTCCAGTCGGTCCTGGTCGACGTGGGTCTCCAGCGTCGCCGCACGCGACGCCAGCGCGAACAGGTCCTGTAGTTCTGCTCGGAACCGACCTACCAGGCCGACTCGTTCGACAGCCTGCAGTACCTGGTCACGCTCGACCGGTTTCTGCAGGTACTCGTCGACCGGGATGTCGAGCAGTTCGATATCGGGTTCGACTCCACTGATCATGAGAACCGCGGGGTCGTGCGGGCCGGCGGAGACCGCCGCGGCGACACCCTCGCCGTCGGTACCCGGCATCTCCCGGTCGAGGACGAGCACGTCGACGGTGTCGTCGAGTCGGTCGAGCGCACTGTCCCCGTCCGCGACCGTGAGCACGTCGTATCGGTCCCCCAACCAGCATCGGTAACAGTCACGGAGATCCGCCGAATCGTCGGCTACCAGGACACGGCCCACTGTGTCGGTCATCTGTACTGCGTGCCTGACACGGCTGGTCTATATACACCCCCCTCCGTTGAGACCGTTCACGACCGTTCAAAACCGCGATATCGATCGTAAGAGCGGTCGAATCGACCGGTAATGACGCCGTCCAAATCGCCGACAGCGTTTTGCCCAAGCCGTCTGGAGCGGCACCTATGAGCCGAGTGGACGGTGACAGATCGTGACAGAGATCGTGATACTTCGACACAAGATTCATGGCATGGACGCCCAGCGCTATGCCGAGGCGCTCCGCGATCGGCTTCCCGAGACGGAGATCAGGCTCGCCCGCACACCCGAGGAGGAACGACGGCTCGTCACGGACGCGACGGTCGTTACCGGGAGTTCGTTCGACCGGGACCTACTCGACCGTGCCGAGTCGGTCGAACTGTTCGCCAGCACCTACGCGGGTTACGACCACCTGCCGCTGACGGCCTTCGAAAAGCGTGGCGTCGCCCTGACGACGGCCTCGGGCGTCCACGGCCCGAACATCGCCGAGTACGTGCTGGGCGCATGGCTCTCGTTCGCCAGAGGGTTTCTGACCGCTCAGCGACAGCAGGACCAGCGCGTCTGGCAGTCCTTCCAGGCCGACGACTTCGCTGGCAGCCGTGTCTGTGTCGTCGGCCTGGGCGCGATCGGAACGTCGATCCTGGACCGGCTCGATGGCTTCGACGTGGAGACGATCGGCGTGCGCCACTCCCCCGACCGGGGTGGCCCTGCCGACGAGATATACGGCTACGACGAGATCCACGAAGCGCTCTCGGATGCGCGGTACGTGGCCGTCGCCTGTCCGCTGACCGACCTGACACGCGGGCTCTTCGACGCCGACCTGTTCGGAACGATGCACACCGACGCCGTGCTCGTCAACGTCGCCCGCGGGCCAGTCGTCGAGACCGACACGCTCGTCTCGGAGCTCCGACGGAACCACATCGGGGGCGCCGTGCTGGACGTGACCGATCCCGAACCACTGCCGCCGGACCACCCGCTGTGGGACTTCGAGAACGTCCTGATAACCCCGCACAACGCCGGCCACACGCCGTCGTACTACGAGCGCCTCGCCGACATCGTCGCCGAGAACGTCGGGCGAGCGCGCGAGACCGGGTCATGGGACGATCTGCGGAACCAGATCGACCTCGGCTGAGCGCTTACTCGACCAGGATGTGGGCGGGGAGGTCCTCGCGGATGATCGTCTCACAGTACTCACAGCGAACACCGTCGTCGGTCACGGCGAAGCGGGAGTCGACGGGTTCGTCCTTGGTGGAGATGCAGTTGTGGTTCGGGCATTCCAGGACGCCCTCGACCACGTCGGGGCGCTCGACGCGGTGTTTCTCGACGACGTCGTAGTCCCGGACGATGTTGATCGACGCCGCCGGTGCGATCAGCGAGAGGACGTCGACCTCGGCCTGTGAGAGTTCCTTCCCCTCGACTTTCACGATGTCTTTCTTGCCCAGGCGGTCCGAGGGGACGTTCATCGCCACCGAGAGCGAATCGCCGCTACTGCCGTCGATTCCGAGGATGGCGAGGACGTTCAGCGCCTGGCCACCGGCGATGTGGTCGATGACGGTGCCGTTCTGGATCTTCGAGACGCGGAGTTGCTGGTCGTCGGTCATCGTGCTGGCTCACCTCCGAGCATCAGGTCCAGCAGTGCCATCCGTACCGGGACGCCGTTGTGGGCCTGTTCGAAGTACTTCGCGTGGTCGGTCTCGTCGACGCCGTGGGCGATCTCGTCGACCCGCGGGAGCGGGTGCATCACCGTCAGGTCGTCTTTCGCGGCCGCGAGCGTGTCCGTGTCGATCTGGTACTGGCCCGCGACCTCGCGGTACTCGCTCTCGTCCGGGAACCGCTCGCGCTGGATCCGCGTGACGTAGAGTACGTCCAGCGACGGTAGGATCTCGTCGAGGTCGGTGTGCTCCCGGACGTCGGCGCCCTCCTCGTGGAGGTCGTAGCGGACCGAGCGAGGGAGCTGTAGCGACTCCGGGCTGATGAAGTGCTGGCTGGCGTCGACCGTCGTCAGGGCGTGAGCCAGCGAGTGGACCGTCCGGCCGTACTTCAGATCGCCCATGATCCCGATAGTGAGGTCGTCGAACCCGGCGTTCTCGCGGATAGTGTAGAGATCAAGCAGCGTCTGTGTCGGGTGTTGTCCGGCGCCGTCGCCGGCGTTGACCAGCGGCACGTCGACGAACTCGCTGGCCATCTTCGCCGACCCCTCCATGGGATGGCGGAGGACGAGCGCGTCGGCGTACCCCTCGACGACCCGGACCGTATCGGCCAGCGATTCGCCCTTCTTGACGCTGGAGGACTCCACCGAGCCCATGTCGACGATGTCGCCGCCCAGACGTTTCATCGCCGTCGCGAAGCTCATCTTCGTCCGCGTGCTGGGCTCGAAGAAGAGGAGTCCGAGCAGCGTGTCGGCGTGCCGGTCGGCGAAGGCCGTCGGGTCCGCCGCGATGGCCGCCGCGTGGTCGAGCACCTCCTCGATGTCGGCCCGTGAGAGCTGTTTGGCGCTGATGATGTGGTCGTGCCGCATCTTACTCGCAACCCCGCCCCCAACGCTCTTGAATCTCCCGACACGCCAGGAGACAACACCGCTGTCTCTCGTGCTCCCAGGTTCGCTCCGCAAACCGTGGGACCGCCCAGCACCGAGACCGCCGAGGGTTCAAACGGGAAGCCGGACCCAACTGGCCGTATGCTCGCAATCGCTGGCGGGAAGGGTGGCTGTGGCAAGACGACGACCACACTGGGACTGGCGAGAGCGCTCGCGGCCGACGGGCACAGACCGCTCGTCGTCGACGCCGATCTTGGGATGCCGGACGTCCATCACAGGGTCGGGATCGACCGGACGCCGGGCGTCGAACGTCTCGGCGAGACGGCGCCAACGGATCTCGCCCGACAGACCAGTCGGTTCCCTCGCGTCGATGCGCTCCCGTGTGGCACCGCCGACCAGTCGACGCTTGCCGCTGCACTGGCACGGATCCGGCCGCAATCACGCCCGGTACTGGTCGACTGTCCCGCGGGCGCGGGCCCGGACGCGGCGGTGCCGCTTCGGTACGCCGACACGAGCGTCGTCGTCGCGACCCCGACCGAACAGAGCCTCCGCGACGCGACCAAGACGGTGGCGATGGCCCGCGAACTCGACGCCGAACCGACGGTGGCGGTCGTGACACGGAGCGACGGATCGGTCCAGCCAGCCCCACTGCTGGGGTGTGACAGTGTGGTCCACGTTCCCGAGGTATCAGAACCTCCACTCGAAGCCGAGGGTGTCGCCGTTCGGTACGCAGCGGTCACGAGGCGGCTGGATAAGCGGAATATTTAATCCTGTGGGTTCTGTATTTCACACTGGAATGGTCAACCGGTTACGGACGGGCATCGACGTGCTCGACAGGAAGCTCGACGGCGGTATTCCCGCCGGGAGCATCGTCACCCTGTCCGCGCACCCGGCGAGCCAGGCGGAGCTGTTTCTCTACGAACTCACCGCCACACGTGGGACCCTGTGGCTCTCGCTGGACCGGACCGCCGAGTCGGTCGTCGCCAGCATCGAGCAGACGCCGGCCAATACCGGCGACCCGACGGTCCGGCACATCTCGGGCGAGGCGCCCCTGGACAACGCGGGGAAACTCGTCTCGGCGCTGCCCGAGACCTCCAACCTCATCGTCGACCCGCTCGACGTCCTCGAGTCCCAGGAGCCACACTCGCGGTTCCGCGCGTTCATGAACGACCTCCAGAACCACATCGTCAACACGAACAGTCTTGGCATCCTCCACTGTCTCAACGGCCGGGACGTTCCGCCGTTGCGCGACACCACCGAGCATTTTGCCGACGTCGTCTTCCAGCTCAACACACAGATCGAGGGTGACGAGATCGCGAACCGGCTGGCGATCCCGAAGTTCCGCGGCGGCCGCGCACCGAACGACGTCATCAAACTGGACCTCGTCGAAGAGGTCAGCATCGACACGTCCCGGGACATCGCCTGAGGAGACGACTCAGAGCAGCCCCTTCCGTTCGACGAACGCCCGAGCGACGGCTCTGGGGTCCCGGTTCTCCTGATCGACCGCCCAGATGAGGTCCGCCACCTCGGCCTCGTCGTCGAAGGCCGGACCGATGCGCTCAAGCGCCGACGCGAGCGCCGGGTTAGCAGCGACCGTCTCCGCGTTGACGACCGGGAGCGGGTTGTAGATCGGGAAGAAGTTCCGGGTGTCTTCGAGCACCTGGAGGTCGAACTCGGGGATCCACGGATCCGTCCCGAAGCCCATCGCCAGGTCGACCTCGCCGTCGACGAGCATGTGATAGCGGGCCTCGGCACTCTCCTCGGGCACGGCGGTGTCCGTCAGCGTTCGCTGGGCGTCGTTTGGAATTCCGTAGGTGTCCAGCAGCCCTGCCCAGCCGTCTTTCCGGCCCAGGAAGTCGGGGTCGCCGACGAGTGCCAGCTCGTCGCCCTCCGTCTCGACGAACGACGCGAAGTCCTCCATCGTCCGGAGGCCGTTCTCACGGGCCCAGTCGTCGCGGGCGGTGATGACGTAGGTGTTGTCGACGGGTGCGGGCGGGAATCCTTCGAGCCCGTAGTCCGCAGCCAATCGTTCGCTGGCGGTCTCGTACAGGCGGTCCGGGTCGTCACTCGCGGTCTCACCTTGCTCCGCGAGGAAGACCTCCCAGAGGGTCCCGGTGTAACTCCAGTAGAGGTCGATCTCACCGGTCTGGACGCCGTCGAAGCTCACCTTCTCCGTGCCGTACTCGGGTTCGGTCGCGACCGTGAGGTCGGTCGTCTCGTCCAGCACGACGGCCGTGACGTGGCTCAACAGGACGCTCTCGGTGAACATCTTCGACGCCACCGTCACGTCGACGGCACCCGACGTGGTGGTCGTGGCCGTCTCCAGTTGCTCGCGTAACTGGGTCGCGCGGCCGGAGATATTGTCGACGTTCTGCACGATATCCTTGATCGCAGACTCCTGATCGGCTGCCGCGTCCACGACCTTTCCGGTCCGCTGTGTCGTGTCCTCTGCGAGTTCCTGGATGCGTTCCGCCTCGTGGGCCACCTCCTGTGCCGAGGCGGCCTGGTTCTCGGTCGCCTGGCGGATCTGCTGGATACCGGTGTTGGTCTCTCTCGCCTGGTCGGCGATCTCGTCGAGAGCAGCGAGTGCCTTCTCGACGGTCTCACCGCCAGTCGCGACGCGCTCGGTGACGGTCTCCATCTCCGAGACGGCGGCCTCGGTCTCGGACTGGATGCGACCGATCAATGACTCGACCTCGTCGGCGGCGGTCTTGGTCTCGTCGGCGAGGTTCTTGACCTCGTCGGCAACGACGGCAAAGCCCTTCCCCTCCGTGCCGGCGCGTGCCGCCTCGATGTTGGCGTTCAGCGCCAGCATGTTCGTCTGGTCGGCGATGTCCGAGATCATGTCGATGATCTCGCCGACCTCGTCCATGTTCTCGTCGAGGGTCTCGACCGTCGCCATCGCAGTCTCCGTGTCGGACTCGATCGCGTCCAGTTCCTCGATGGCCTCGGCCGCGGCCGCCTGACCGGTATCACCTCGCTCGGCAGTGTCTTCGGCGGTCTTGGCGACGTTCTCGGCGCTGGAGGAGATCTCCTCGGTCGCGGCCGAGAGGTTCGACGTCTCCGCAGTCACGTCGTCGATGCGCTCTTTCTGGTCGGTCGCGGAGCCACGGATGTCGTCGACGAGCCCGTTGATCTGCTCGCCAGCGTCGAGGACAGCCTCGGCGTTCTCCCGCGTGTGGTTGCTCGCGGACTCGACCTCGCGAGCGAACCGCTGTGTCCGGGTGAACATCTCGCCCCACTCGTCGATCATCTCGTTGAACGTCGCCGCGAGCGTCGCCAGTTCCGCACAGTCGAGGTCCGTGTCCATCCGCTGGAGGTCACCCTCGGCACACGCCTCGACGACGGCAGTGAACTCCCGACACTCCTCGCGGACGGTCGGTGGAACCGCAGCTGTTCGCGTCGTGTCCTCCTGTTCACTCATCCGTGTCCAACACCGGCTCCTGGTACGTGATCGTCTGAGAGCCCCAGTACAGTGCCGCCCGGTCTCTGCGATTCGTCCCGATCATCAGTACTGGTGGACCTCTTCGCGCGTCTGGTGGACGGGGTTCTTCTCGCGTCCGTGGGCGATACTCTCCGGACTGACCGGTGCCGTTACCGCCTGCTGCCCGTGGTCCGCTTGCGCGAGCAGTTTGCCGCGGGGGTTCGCCACGAGACTGCCGCCCTCGTGGCGCCGACCCCGCTGCCCGCCGGCGTGGTTCGACCCGACGACGTAACACGCGCCGTCGAGTGCTCTGGCCCGTAACAGTAACCGCCAGTCCTCGCGATAGGACTGTCGCCAGGCCGCACTGACGACCAGGATATCACACCACTGCTTGGAATAGGCGATCGCCGCCTCGGGGAAGTTGGCGTCGTAACAGATGAGGAAGCCGACTTTCCCGAGATCCGTGTCGACGACGACCGGTTCGTCGACGGCGGTGAACGTCTCCGTCTCGTCGCCCCAGGGGTACTGTTTCCGGTAGACACCCTGCAGGCCGTCGCCGTCGACGGTCACGAGCGAGTTGTAGAGGTGTTCCTCACGGCGTTCCGGGACTCCAGCGACGATTGTCACGCCGCTATCGGCGGCGAGCGAACCGAGGCGCTGCGTCATCGGACCGGGCACCGCCTCCGCCCGGTCCTCGGCCACGTCCAGCGCGTAGCCGGTGACACACAGCTCCGGGAAGACGGCGAGTTCGACGGATGGCGCCAGTGAATCCAGGATCGAGGCCATCGACTCGATGTTCGCGTCGACGTCGTCGACGACCGGTTCGAACTGACAGGCAGCGACACGTCCGTGTGTAGTCATGGTAGCTGGGAACTGGTCCGGAACCACCCGCCGGACCGGCGGTCGTACTCGTGTGTCACTCCCTAACGATACCATTTCAGTATTCGCGTCCACATGTTGGTGTCTTTATACCGGCGTGCCGAACTCGACTGCCCGCCCTCGGCCCCCTCGTTTAAACCGGTCCGTATGTTCGTGGATGGGCTCTTTACGATGGCGTCGATAGCAGACACGATGAGCGTAGACAGGGACCCGACCCAGATGGCCGAGCCACTCCGGCGACGCGTCGACGGGACGGTCGATTTCAGCGAGAGCGCCCGGACGCTGTACTCGACGGACGCCAGCATCTACCAGGTCCGTCCCGCCGGCGTCGTCGCCCCGGCCTCGGTCGACGACGTCCAGGCTGTCGTGGACTACGCACGCGAGACGGAGACGAGCGTCGTCGCTCGTGGTGCGGGGAGTAGCCTCACCGGAAACGCCGTCGGCAAGGGGATCGTGCTTGACTGTTCGAGACACCTCGACGACATCGTCGGCGTCGATCCCGACGCGCTGACAGCGACCGTCCAGCCCGGTGTCGTCCTCGACGAACTCAACGACTATCTCGAACAGTACGGCCTGTACTTCCCGCCGGACCCCAGCACGTCCAGTACCTGTACGATCGGCGGGATGGTCGCGAACGACGCGGCAGGGCCCCACTCCGTCCGCCACGGGACCACCCGCGACAACGTCGAGTCCGTCGAATGCGTCCTGGCAGACGGCACTGTGGCACGTTTCGAGCGGACCACCGGTGCCGCGCTCACGCAGCGGTGTGACCGCGACGACCGGGTGGGTGACCTCCACCGGACGGTCCTCGACCTCAGACAGGAACTCGACGACGAGATCGCGGCGAGATATCCCGACGTCGACCGGAACTCCAGCGGCTACGACCTCGAATCGAGTGCCGCGCCGAACGGGTCGTGGGCCGACCTCTCGCGACTGATCGTCGGGAGCGAGGGCACCCTCGGTATCGTGACCGAGGTCACGCTGTCACTGACCCCGCGCCCGGAGGCCCGCGCGGCCGCGCTGGTCTTCTACGACGACGTGGTCGAGGCCGCTGCCGCGGTCCCCGGGGCGCGCGAGCGCGATCCGAGTGCCGTCGAACTCATCGACGACAACGTCCTCGGGCACGCACGCGACGCGTGGGGCATCGACCTGGTCCCCGACGAGGCGGGCGCGGCGTTACTCGTCGAGGTCGAGGGCCCCGACGCGGAGATCACGGACCGGCTCTCGGCGGCCGTCGCAGCGAGTCGGACGGAGGCGACCGTCGCCGTCGAGCGAGCCGTCGACGCGTCCGACCAGGACCGACTCTGGAAGGTCCGGAAGGCGTCGAACCCGCTGTTGAACAGGCACCCCGGTGACGAACAGTCGCTGTCGTTCATCGAGGACGCCGCCGTTCCACCGGCGCGGTTGTCGGACTACGTCGAGCGTGTCGACGAGATACTCGACGAACATGACCTCGACGCGGCCGTCTTCGGGCACGCCGGGCAAGGTGTCCTCCACATCAAACCGTTCCTGGATCTCAAGACCGAACGGGACCGCGAGCGTCTCCGGTCGGTCTCGGAGGCCGTCCACGACCTCGTGCTGGAAGTCGGGGGCTGTGTCAGCGGCGAGCACGGCGACGGCCGGTTGCGCTCGGAACATCTCCCGGCGATGTACGGTGAGGCCATCTACGAGGGGTTCGAGCGGATCAAGCGCGTCGCCGATCCAGCGGACGTGTTCAATCCGGCGAAGGTCGTCCCGGCGTCCGACGGCGAACTCGTCGCCGTCGACGAGGACCTCCGGTACGAGGGGTACGATCCCGAGACGGTCACGACTGCGCTCGACTTCGAGGACGAACTGGGGTTTGGCTCGCTCGTCGAGCAGTGCAACGGCTGTTCGAAGTGCCGGACGATGGAGGGCGGGACGATGTGTCCCTCCTATCGGGGCGCCGAGACGGAGGTGACCAGCACCCGCGGCCGGGCGAACATGCTCCGGGCCGCTATCGACGGTGACCTCGGCGAGGACGCGCTGACCAGCGAGTGGTTCCAGCAGGACGTCCTCGACCGGTGTCTGGCCTGCAAGGCCTGCGAGACGGAGTGTCCCACCGGTGTCGACATGGCGAAACTCAAGACGGAGGCCAAACACCAGCGCCATCAGGAAGACGGCATCCCGCTGCGAGCACGCCTGTTCGGGAACGTCCGGACGCTGAACCGCGTCGGCAGCACACTCGCACCGCTATCGAACTGGCTGTCCTCGTTCGGCCCGGGTCGCTGGGTCGCCGATCGCCTGGTCGGAATCGACAGCCGTCGCACGCTCCCGACGTTCGCCGACGAGTCGCTCCAGTCCTGGGTCGCCGACCACGAGCCAGCACCGACCGCAGGCCAACACGGCACCGTGACGCTGTTCCCGGACTGCTATACGGCCTACAACCATCCCGAGGTCGGGAAAGCGGCAGTCCGCGTCCTCGAAGCGTGTGGGTACGACGTCTCGGTCCCCGACGTCGACTGCTGTGGTCGGCCCGCGCTCTCACAGGGGCTGGTCGAACACGCCCGTGACAGCGCCGCTGCGAACGCCGAGACGCTGGACACCGACCGGCCGATACTGAGTGTCGAGCCGTCCTGTACGAGCGCCCTCGAAGAGTACGACGACCTGCTCGACGACCCTGGTGGCGTCCCCGGTGCCAGCCAGACCGTCGCGATGTTCCTCTACGAGCACCACGTCCTGGGTGGTCGGGGCTTCCCGGTCGGCGACGGCGTCTCGGAGGACGCTGCCGTCGACCGGGCGGTCGCCTTCCACGGCCACTGTCACTCCGGTGCGAAGGGATACGATCACGCGCCCGTCGCGCTGTTGCGGACCGCCGGCTACGACGTCGAACCGGTCGACTCGACGTGTTGTGGCATGGCTGGGTCGTTCGGCTACGAGACCGAGCACTACGACCTCTCGATGGCCATCGGCGACGACCTGGAAGCGAAACTCGACGCCGTCGACGGCGACGTGGTGGCCGCCTCGGGGTCGTCGTGTACCCAGCAGTTGACCGAGCGCGATATCGAGACCCGTCACCCGATGGCGTTGCTCGCGGAGGTGCTGGCATGAGCCTCGACGACGCTCGGCCGGATCGGTCGCTGCTCGCCGACGCCGTCGACGTCCACGTCCATACTGCGCCGGACCTGGTCGACCGTTTCGAGACCGACGTGGAACTGGCCCGCGAGGCCGTCGATGCCGGGATGGGCGGTATCGTCGTCAAGAGCCACGTGGTGCCCACGGTAGGCCGCGTCGACCTCGTCAACGAAACTGTCGGAACGGAGATCCTCGCCGGCGGCATCGCGCTGAACGGGAGCGTCGGTGGGCTCAACCCCGACGCAGTTCAGGTTGCACTGGACCTGGGTGCGGCCATCGTCTGGCTGCCGACGGCCTGGAGTGCAAACCACGCCTCGCGAGCGCGCGCGGCCGGCGTGGAACAGTTCGTGGGCCAGCGTGTGCCGGGCCCCGACGAAGAACTCTCCGTGCTCGACGAGGCGGACGAACTGACACCGACGACACGGCAGATCATCGACCTCGTCGCCGAACACGACGCCGTCCTGGGGACGGGCCACCTCGCCCCGCCAGCCATCGAGGCCGTCGTGTCGGCCTGTGCCGACGCCGGTGTCGACGTCCTCGTCAACCATCCCTGTTTCCGCGTGGTCGACCTCTCCATCGACCGCATGGCACGTCTCGCCGACATGGGTGCGGTGATGGAGTTCTGTGCCTACTCCGTCCAGAGCACCGACGGCCACTCCGTCCAGCGGGTCGCCGAGACAATCGACCGTATCGGTCCTGAACACGCTCTGCTGGCGACGGACTTCGGGCAGGCCGAGAACCCACCCGTCCCCGGTCTCGCGCGGTTCGGGACCGCCCTCGTCGACGCAGGTCTCGACCGTTCCACCGTCCGGACCATGGTCGCGGAGACGGCGACACGCCTCCTCGACGTCTGGGACTGAGTACACGACGCCCCCGGCCGGACCTGTCATCTGCCTCTTAATTCCGCCGTAGGTACCACTCAGACGGCCGAACGTGCCTCTCGTTCTCGTTCCCTCGTCGGCCGAAAGTGCAACCCCCACTTGAATGGTTGGACATGTTTCCGCGAATAATCATGCCCGGACTGTCGAAAGCATGGGGTGCAATGGCAGACTACCCCGTGGTCAACGGCCACCACCATATCGGCAACGAGAACAACGAACAGGACAGCGTCTTCGAGTGGAGCGAGACGGTCGAGCAGATCATCGACGCGATGGACGAGAACGAGGTCGACGCGACCATCCTCCAGCCACTCGGCGGCGAGAACGACAAGACGGTCACGGAGGTTCACGACCAGATGTACGAGGCGACCCAGGAGTACGAGGGACGGCTCTTCGGCGTCGCCGCGCCGAACGCCCACCTCGGTGACGAGTGGGTGTACGACGAGATCACCCGCTGTGTCCAGGAACTCGACTTCAAGTACGCGAAACTCCACACGCTCGCGTGGGGTGTCGACCCGACCTCCGACATCGCGTACAACTTCTACGACGCCTGTGTCGACAACGACATCCCGGTGATGGTCCACACTGGTCCACACGGGATGCCGTTCTCGGTGCCCGGCATGCTCATGCCCGTCGCCGAGGACTACCCCGAACTCGACATCATCATGGCACACATGGGCGGGGCCTACACCCTGACCCAGGAGGCGATCATGATGGCCGAGCGCTACGACAACATCTACCTCGACACGACGCTCGCGCTGAACATGTACATCCGCCGGGCCATGGAGGACGTCGGGGCCGACCGCCTGCTGATGGCGGCCGAACACTCCTCGAACATCCCCGTCGCGCTGGAGAAGATCAACTGCATCGGCGCCTCCGAGGAACAGAAGGCAAAGATACTCGGCGGGAACGCCATCGACCTGTACGACCTCGACGTCGCCAAGCAGGACTTCGGCACCGAGGAGGCCGCCACAGCAGACGACGACTGATGGACCAGACGGCGGCCGCCGCGGCCTACGTTCACGACGCCCACCTGCAGACAGCGCCCGCCGAGGTGCGCGAGCATGTCCGGGCACGACTCCTCGACACGCTCGCGGCGATCACGGCCGGCTATCGGTTTCCCGGCGGCGCTGTCACGCGATCACTCGCGGGCAGTCGCTTCGACGGGCCCCCAGTGACCATACTCGACGGCGACGGCGAAACGGCACCGGAGCCCGGGGCCGTCCTGGCCAACGCGACGGCCGCGAACGTGCTCGATATCGACGACGGGCACCGCCTGGTGAAAGGTCACCCGGCGGCCGTCGTGGTCCCGCCAGCGCTCGCAGCAGCCGAGCGAGCGGACGCGACTGTCGGGGAACTCCTCGACGCCGTCCTCGTGGGGTACGAACTCGGTGTCCGTGCCGGACTCGCGATCCACGAGGTCGACGGGATCTACTCCGGGACCGGGTCGTGGGGCGCACTCGGTGCGGCGGCTGCGGTCGCTCGCCTCCGGGGACTCTCCGAGCGCGAGACGCGGGCGGCGCTCGGGACCGCGGAGTACTTCGCGCCACGGACACCCATCTCCCGCGGCGTCTCCGTGCCCGGGATGACGAAAGACGGGATCGGCTGGGGGGCCTACGTCGGGGTGGCTGCCACGGACCTCGCCGAGACCGGCTTCACGGCGTCCGGAACGGTGTTCGACGAGTTCGAGAGCCGGAGTACCCATTCACCGCTGTCCGATCTGGGCGAGCGCTACCACGTCACGGAAGGATACTTCAAGCCGTACCCGTGTTGTCGGTGGGCCCAGCCCGGTGTCGAGGCCGCGCTCGCACTCCGAGCACGGGCGGGGATCGTCCCAGCCGATATCGAGTCGGTGACGGTCGAAACGTTCAGCGAAGCGACCGACATGGCGACTCGCGCGCCCGACTCGGCCGAAGCGGCGGAGTACTCGTACCCGTACCCGGTCGCCGCCGCGTTGGTCCGCGGACAGTTCACCGCCACCGAACTCCGGCCGGACAGCCGTACGGACGAGACGATCGGCCGGGTCGCCGATCAGATCGAACTGTCCGTCGACACTGAGATCGACGACCGGTTTCCGGCGGAGTGTCTCGCTCGTGTCACGGTCCGGACAGCGAAATCGACCGTCAGGTCGGAGATCACACGCGCTCGCGGGGCACGCGAGCGGCCGCTCGACGAAGCGGCGCGAGTCGAGAAGGCCAGACGCCTGCTCGCCCCGACCGTCGACTCGGGCGCCGTCGAGCACCTGCAAGAGACGCTCAGCGCGCCCGACGACCCGGCCACGAACGTGCTTGCGGCCTGGCGAGGGCCGAAAGATTAAGTCACCGATTGCGAGAGATATACCATGTTGACAGCGAAGGTCTGTGTCCGATACGAAGGTAACTGGACGGCGGAGTTGACGGAACACGACGTCTCCGCGCAGTTCCCGGCCTCGACCTTCCGGAACCGGGAGTACATCGGCCTGATGACGCTCGAGACGTCGGAGTTCGAGACGGTCCTGCAGATCATCGAGGACGCACCGACCGTCCTCGAAGTCGACGTGGTCGAGCGGTACGACCGACAGGACAGCACGACCGCAGCGACACTGTTCCTGGAGGGTGCGCTCACGGAGTTCACGCCGGCACAGACGCTCCTGTACGAGGGGTTCCTCCCGATGGGACCGACGACTCTGGAGAACGGCAGGGAGTGTTTCGATCTGTTGTTACGGAACAGAGACGAACTGACTGCCGCCGTCGAAGCGCTAGAGGAGTTCGGCCACGTCAGCGTCGAGCGGATCTCACAGGAGTTCAGTCGGGAGGTGACACCGAGCAGCGCCGAGTGGCAGGAGCTGCTGGCGTCCATTCCGGCCCGACAGCGGGAACTGCTCAACCTCGCAGTGAGAGAAGGGTACTTCGAGATACCGCGGGAGACGACCTTAGAGGAGATCGCCGAGGAACTCGGCATCACGAAGACGACCGCCTCGAACCACCTGCGGAAAGTCGAACGACAGATGATGGAGTTTTTCGTCCCGTATCTGAACCTCTCGGGTGTCGATACTTAATGTATGGACATGTGTGACACACCGCATTTAGTAGTCGTCACCGAACGGGAGGTATGGCGACACGGATACTGCTCCCCCTGACGAACCACGCGCCGTGGGCCAGGTCAGTCGCGGACGTGGTCACAGAGATCGAAGACCCGTCGACGACAGAACCGGTCACGTTGCACGTCTTCGAAGGGACCGAAGTAGAGAGTACACGGGAGAACCTGGATGTCGACGCGGACGAGGCCGACATCGATACGCTCGCCGCCCGGAAGAACGGCGTCAGTGCGGCCGTCGACCGTCTCTCGGAGGCTGGCTTCGACTGTGAACCCCGAGGAGCCCGAATCGAGGGCGGTTCGGACCCGAGCGAAGCCATCCTCCGACAGCAAGAGGCCGAGCAGGCCGACCGCGTCTACATGTACAGTCGGAAGCGGAGTCCGGCCGGCAAGGCCGTCTTCGGCAGCACGCTCCAGAAGGTCCTTCTCAACGCCGGCGTGCCGGTCGTGGCCGTGCCGATGGGCCACTGATCCCCATCGAATCCAAACCCTCTTATAAAACATTCCAATAGTTCGTGCCAAGACCTAACGAAGATATCGGGTATGGTACGAGTAGGTATGTCAGGAATGTTCACACGGCGTGACGTGCTGGCCGGGACCGCAGGTGTCGGACTCGCAGGACTCGCAGGCTGTGGCGCCCTGGGCGGCGGTGGGGGGTCGGTGGCCGTCAGTTCGAAGCGGTTCACCGAGCAGAAGATACTCGGCTACATGACCTACGAGGCGCTGAAGGCAAACACCGATCTCGAAGTCACAGACGAGACGGGTCTAGGTGGAAGCGTCCAGAACTTCCGGGCCGTAAAGGAAGGCGAAGTCGACGTCTACTGGGAGTACACCGGTACCGCGTGGGCGACGCTCCCGCCGAAACACAGCGAGGTCATCTCCGATCCCGCGGAGATCCACAGCAAGGTCAAATCCGAGTTCGCCGAGGAGCACAATCTGGAGGTGCTCGACCGGGCGCCGTTCAACAACACGTACGTGCTCTGTGCCAACCCCGACTGGGCGAGCGAGACCGGTATCTCGACGCTCAGTGGCTTCGCCGAGCACGTCAACAACGGGAACACCGACCTGACTGTCGTCATGAACGCCGAGTTCCAGTCACGGTCGGACGGCTGGCCTGGCCTGGCCAAACACTACGGGTTCGACTCGGTGAAAGGCGACCTCAACGTCAAGAACGTCGGATCGGGGCTGACCTACCAGGTCACCGGCGAGGGTGAGGCAGACGTCGGCATGGGATTCAACACCAATCCGAAGATCCTGAAGTTCGACCTACAGACACTCGAAGACGACGAGGGCTTTTTCCCGGTGTACAATCCGGCACCGTTCGTCAACGGTGACACGCTGAGCACCAATTCCTCGATGAAATCTGCGCTCAACGCCATCGGGCCGAAACTGACGACCGACAAGATACGGACCCTCAACCGACGGGTCTCCATCGACGGCGAGGACGCACAGACGGTGGCAAAGAGCTTCCTGTCGGACGAGGGCCTCATCTGAACGGATGACCGCTCCCGACCCAGTCGTCGCACCGGCGCTGCTCGCAGGCTACGTGGAGTTCGCCGTCGAGAACAGCGCGAACCTGCTGACCCTGCTCGTCGAGCACATCAACGTCATCGTCCAGTCCATCGTCCTCGCCGTCCCCATCGGGGTCCTGCTGGGGGTCGCGATCTCGTACAACGAGACGGCTGCAACAGTGATCCTCTGGCTCGCCGGCATCATGATGACGATCCCGAGCATCGCGCTGTTCGGACTGCTCATCCCGTTTCTGGGTATCGGGGCGCCACCGGTCATCTTCGCGCTCATCCTGTACACCCAGCTACCGGTGATCCGAAACACCTACGTCGGGCTCGATCGGGTCGACAGGGCCGCCGTCGAAGCCGGCGAGGGTCTGGGGATGACCAGACTGCAGCGGCTCCGGCGCGTACAGTTGCCGATGGCGTTGCCTGTCATCATGGCCGGCGTGCGCAACGCCGTCGTCATCCTCATCGGCATCGCAGCCATCGGGGCGTTCATCGGTGCCGGTGGCCTCGGGGACTTCATCTTCCGCGGTATCAAGGAGGCGAACACACCGATGATCGTCGTGACCACGGTGGTCCTCTCGGTCCTCACGCTGGCGTTCGACTACGGGTTCGCCATCGTCGAACAGCTCCTCCGGCTGCGCAACGGGGAATCGGTCGACCAGATCCTCGGCACCCGCCTCGTCAGGAGGGCATTCGCATGACAGACACTGCTATGATCGAGTTCGAGAACGTTACCAAGGAGTATCCGGACGGAACCGTGGCGATAGAGGACATCAGCTTCAGCGTCGAGGAGGGCACCACGACCGTGCTGGTCGGCCCCTCCGGCTGTGGGAAGACCACCACGATGAAGCTCGTCAACCGACTGGAGGACCCCACCGGTGGGACCGTCTACTTCGACGGCACCGACATCCAGCAGCAAGACGAGATCGATCTCCGGCGGGACATCGGCTACGTCATCCAGGAGATCGGCCTGTTCGATCACATGACTGTCGGCGAGAACGTCGCGACGGTACCGGAACTCAAGGGCTGGGACCAGGACGAGATCGACGCTCGTGTCGAGGAACTGCTCGACCTGATGGACCTGCCACCCGACCAGTACCGCGACAGCTACCCGACGGAACTCTCCGGCGGTCAACGCCAACGCGTCGGTGTCGCCCGCGCGCTCGCGGCCGATCCCGACGTGATGTTGATGGACGAGCCCTTCGGCGCGCTGGACCCCATCACCCGAGAAGACCTCCAGAACGAATTCCTGGAGATCCAGTCGGAACTGGACGTGACGATCCTCTTTGTCACTCACAGCATCGACGAGGCGCTGAAGATGGGCGACCGGATCGCGATCTACAACGTCGGCGAGGTCGTCCAGTACGACACTCCACAGGCAATTCTCGACGAGCCGGCAAACGAGTTCGTCGAGGACTTCATCGGTGCCGACCGCGAACTGAAGAAACTCCAGGTGACCAGCGTCGAGCAGGTGATGTCCGACGGCGTTCCGACCCAGTACGCCGGGATGGTCGACGAGTTCCAGACATCCGCTTCGGCTGTCGCCGCGAACGGGTCCGGCGCACCGAAGCCCGTCTCGCCCACGGATAGTACACAGGTCGCGCTCTCGCGGCTCATCGAGACCGACGCCGACGCGTTGCCCGTCGTCGACGGCGACGTGATCGGTGTCGTCACCGAGGACGATATCCGGAGTCACACGATGGAGGGTGCCTGATGGGTATCGGTACCGACTTGCTGGACGCCTGGGAGTTCCTGCTGGCCAACTGGGACAAGTTCCTCGAACTGCTGTCGACGCACCTCCAGCTCGTCGTCATCTCCGAGATTCTAGCCATCCTGGTCGCTGTCCCGCTCGGTATCGTCGCCGCGCGCAACGAGCGTCTGAAGGGGCTGATCCTCGGCACCGGGAACGTCGCACAGACCGTCCCGACGCTGGCGATCATCGCGCTGGTGTTCCCGCTGCTGGGGCTCGGGTTCCTCCCGTCGCTGGTCGGCCTGTTCACCTACGCGCTGCTGCCGATCCTGACCAACACCATCGCCGGCATCGAGGACGTCGACGACGACACCGTCGAGGCCGCGCGCGGGATGGGGATGACCGACAACGAGATCCTCCGGAAGATACAGCTCCCGCTCGCGCTCCCGGTCATCTTCGCGGGCATCCGGACGAGTGCGGTCATCAACGTCGGGACGGCCTACCTGGCGTTCTTCATCGGCGGTGGCGGCCTGGGCCTGTGGGTCATCAGCGGCATCTCGCTGTTCAACACGCCACAGGTGCTCGCCGGCGCGATTCCCGGTGCGATACTGGCCATCTCGATGGACACCGTCTTCGCCCTGGTCGAGCGCCGACTCGGCGGTGAGGCAGTCACCGACGACGTGACCGCAGCCGCATGAGACGGGCAACGGTGGTTCTGTCGCCGCGTCTTCGCCCGGGAGGGCCGTGATGCAAGCCACCAGCGTCGCCTACGCGCTGTTCGGGATGGTCGCCTGGGCGTTCTGGGCGCTGTTCGTCAAGCTCGGCCAACGCGGCGCGTCGCCCAAAGCCGTGTTGCTCGTCACGTATGGAACAGCTCTCCTGGTCATCGGCGGCTACGCACTCCTCAGTCCCGGAAGTATCTCGCCGTCGTCCAAGAGCGTCCAGTACAGTATCGCAGGCGGCCTGTTCTCCGGGCTCGGGGCGGTCAGCTACTACATCAGCCTCAGACACGGCGACGTCGCCGTTGCGACGACGGTTACCGGCCTCTACTTCGCCGTCGCGGCGGTCCTGGGCGTCGTCGTCCTGGGCGAGTCGCTTTCGACCACGGAGGTCGCCGGTCTCGCCTTCGCCGGGTTGGGTGTCGTCCTGCTCGCGCAGTGAGCGACCGCAAGCGTCGCCACTCTGCAGGTCGAAACGGGTGAGAATTGGCGCTGCGAGACAGCGCGATTCGGAAGATTGTCCGCCCGCTACACCGCGATAGGTCTTACTCTTCGGCGCCTTCGATCTCGTCGACGATCTCTTCGGCGTCGACGTCAGCGTCCTCCAGCGCTTCCTCCAGGTCGGCGCCGCCGGGGCCGCCGCCCATGCCGCCCATCATGCCGGGCATGCCCATGCCGCCGCCACCGATCTCCTCCTGGACGATGATGCGGTCGACACCGAGCAGCTGGGTGAGCTGCTGGGCGATCTGCTGTTTGCCCATCATCCACTGCTGGTTCATCGTCAGCTGTGGGGTCGCCTCGATGTAGAGGGTGTCCTTCTCGACCTCGACGGTCTCGTACTCTGGCTCTGCGTCCTCGTCCTCTTCGTCATCGTCGCTCTCGACGAGCTGTTCCTCCTCGACGGTGTCGGTCTCGAACCAGAGGTCGAGCTCCATGTCCAGCATCATCTGGATGATGCCCTGGGCCTTCTCCTCGCGGTCGGTGACCTCGGCGACGATCTCGTAGTTGTACTCGACGTCCTCGCCGGCCAGCGGGTGGTTGAAGTCGACGCGAGCACGCCCGCCGATGATCGTCTCGACGTGGCCGTGCTCGCCCTCGATGTCGACGTGGGCGCCGGGGTAGCGGTCGTCCTCGGGGATCTTGTCCTTCGAGACGGTGCGGACCTGATCCTCGTCGTACTCGCCGAAGGCGTCGGCTGCCGCGATGGTCACGGTCCCCTCGTCACCGACCTCCTTGCCGATGATGTCGTCCTCGACGTCCGGGAAGATGTGGCCCTCGCCCAGGACGATCGTTCGGGGGCCGAACTCCTGCTGTTCGGTGTCGACACCCTCGTCTTCGGCGACCTCTTCGTCGGTCGTGTCGACGAGCGAGCCATCCTCGACAGTGCGTGCGGTGTAGGCGAGCTTGATCACGTCGCCATCCTGCAGGCCTGCCTCGGTTGTTTCGTCGGCTCCTTCCTCGACGTCTTCGGCGTCGGCCTCGGACTCGTTGCTCATACCGTGTCCGACTGCCGTGGCACTCTTAAGAACAACGTTTCCCGTCTGTCAACAGGAGTAGTCACTCGCCGCGAGGATACGATCGAGCTTCGACTGCTCGATGTTCCGGCCCGAGATCGGGAGGACGACCGTCTTCCCGGCGATCTCGTCGCGCAACTGGAAGGCAGCCGCGACGGCGGTCGCACACGCGCCCTCCATGACGATGCGGTCCTCGCAGAACAGCCGAGCGACTTCGTTGCTGATATCGGCCTCCGAGACCAGTCTGAAATCGTCGAGCTCGGACCGTAACACCGCCATCGGGAGCGCGAACGGCACGCGCGTGGCGACGCCCTCTGCCATCGTCTCCATGCGGTCGTGGGCAGCGAGCGTATCCTCCTGCCAGGCGCGGTACATCGCGGGTGCCGCCTCGGACTGCGCCCCGACGATGGTCGCGTCCGTCTTCTCGCCCACGGTGAGACAGTAGCCAGTCGCGGACGTGCCGCCGCCGATGGGGCTGAACAGGTAGTCGACGTCGGGCAACTCCTCGACGATCTCCAGGCCGGCGGTCCCGACCCCGGCGAGCAGTTTCGGTTCGTTGCCCGAGTGGACGTACCGGGCCTGTTGCTCGACGGCCAACTGCTCGATGTGTTCGCGGGCGTCGTCGTAGTCCGCGCCGTGGCGGATGACCTCGGCACCGAGACGACGCATCTCACGTACCTTCCCGTCGTTGGCGGCTTCGGGGACGCCGATGGTGACAGGGACGTCGAACTCCCGGCCGGCCCAGGCGATCGACTGGCCGTGGTTGCCCGAACTGGCAGCGACGAGGCCGCTGTCCCGGAACTCCTCGGCCATCGTGGCCACGAGGTGTACGCCGCCCCGGACCTTGAACGCGCCCGTCGGGAGGGTGTCCTCTCGCTTGAGGTAGACGTCGGCGTCCAGGGCCGCCGAGAGGGGTTCGCTGCGGACCAGCGGCGTCTTGGGGAGGTACTCGGAGACGACCGCACGAGCGGCCACGACGTCGGCTGTGGTGGGGGGCGTCAGGTCGTGGTACGGGAAGACGGTCGTCTCGTCGGGGGACTCTACGGGTTCGTACTGACCGTCCATACTCTCTCACGTGGTCCCGGGAACAGTAAACCCCGCGGTCGGAACAGGCGGTTTTTGACCGTCCACGTCGTGGCCTGGTCCATGTACGAAGTAGAGGTCAAGGTCCCGGCAGCGCTCGCGACCGTGGCGGACCGCCTCGACGAACGAGGTGCGGAGCTGACCGGCGACGTCGTTCAGGCGGACACCTACTACGATGCGCCACACAGGGACTTCGCCGAGACTGACGAGGCACTACGGGTCCGCCGGGAGACCCGTGATGGGACGACGACAGCCCGGATGACCTACAAGGGACCGCTGGTCGACAGCGAGTCCAAGACCAGAGAGGAGGTCGAGACGGGCGTCGACGACGGGGACGACGCCGACGCCATCTTCCGGAACCTCGGCTTCGAACCGGCTGCGACCGTCCGGAAGGACCGCCGGTGCTACAGTTACGACGGCTACACCGTCACGCTCGACGCCGTCGACGACGTCGGCGAGTTCGTCGAAGTCGAGACCGAGGTCGAGAGCGAGAACGACCTCGAAGAAGCACGCGAGGGCGCCTACGAAGTGCTCCGCACTCTGGGCCTGGACCCCGACGACCAGCGTCGGACCTCGTATCTCGGGATGTTGCTCGACGATTCCTCGTAGTTATTTTTCCCCACTGAGCACTTCCCGTAAGTTATAGAACCCACCATGGCGAAGTCCGTCTCAATGACCGACCGAAACATCCACGTCCAGCCCGAGAGCGGGCTGGCGGTCGAGGACCAGGAAGTCGAGATCGTCGAGCGGAAGGGGATCGGTCACCCGGACTCTATCTGTGACGGCGTCGCCGAGAGCGTCTCACGCCGGCTGGCGAAGGCGTATATCGACCGCGTCGGCAAGGTACTGCACTACAACACCGACGAGACCCAGCTCGTCGCCGGCAACGCGGCACCGGCTTACGGCGGCGGCGAAGTGCTCGAACCGATCTATCTGCTCATCGTCGGCCGAGCCACGAAGACCTACGAGGGGACTCGCATCCCGGCCGAGCGACTCGCGCTGGAGGCCGCCCGCGAGTACCTCGACGAGCAGTTCCCGCATCTGGACGTCGGCTCGGACATCATCGTCGACGTCCAGCTCGGCGAGGGGTCGGGTGACCTTCAGACCGTCTTCGGCGAGGAGGCCTCGGTGCCGATGGCCAACGACACGAGCTACGGTGTCGGCCACGCCCCACTCTCGGAGACCGAGCAGATCGTCTACAACACCGAACGGCGGCTCACCGGCGAGTACGCCGCCGACCACCCCGTCGTCGGCGAGGACGTGAAGGTGATGGGCAAGCGCGAGGGCGACCACATCGACGTCACCGTCGCCGTCGCGATGGTCGACGAGTACGTCGCCGACCTCTCCGAGTACAAGGCCGCAGTCGAGGACGTCCGGACCTACGTCTCGGAGCTCGCGACCGAGTACACCGACCGCGACGTCTCCGTCCACGTCAACACCGCCGACGACTACGAGACCGAGTCGATCTACCTGACGACGACCGGGACAAGCGCCGAGCAGGGTGACGACGGCTCCGTCGGTCGCGGGAACCGTGCCAACGGCCTCATCACGCCGAACCGTCCGATGAGCATGGAGGCCACCTCCGGGAAGAACCCGGTCAACCACATCGGGAAGATCTACAACCTCCTGTCGACTTCGATCGCCGAGTCCGTCGTCGACGAGGTCGACGGCATCCGACAGCTCCAGCTCCGCCTGCTCTCACAGATCGGGTCGCCCATCGACGACCCCCACGTGGCCGACGCCATGCTCGTCACCGAAGACGGCGTCGCGATCAGCGACATCGAGGACGAGGTCCGGGCCGCCGTCGACGACGAACTCGCGGACGTCACCGAGATCACCCGGCAGGTCATCGAGGGCAACGTCTCGACGTTCTGAGGAACCCATCGAAAACTAAATCCACATACGGGGTCTGTGTCCGACAATGACACAGGTCTGTCTCGTCGGCGACGACGAGGTGAACCTCCGGTACGAACTCCTCTCGCGCGAGACGGCCCGCAACGCGCTGGCGACATACGACCTGCGCGAACCGTTCGCGAACACCGTCGCCATCGAGACGGTCAGTCTGGGCGCTGCAGTGGCGCTGTTGAACGACCTCAACTGGTACCTCGTGCGCTTCACCGACGCGGCGTTCGTCAAGGAGCCCTCGATCAGCGAGTCGGAATGGCTCTCGCGGGACCTCGCGGCCGCCATCAGGGACGACACAGTGACACCACCCGAGGCCGACCGGTTCCTGACGATCTACGGCGTCGAACAGCCCGAAACCGAGGTCGACGAGGACCCGGAGCCGGGGCCACCACGGCTCGTCGAACCGATGCTGGTCACGCGCACCGGCGACACGATCCCGGAGTACGACCTCCGTGAGGTCGACGAGACGCTCGTCGTCCGGGTCACTGAAGAGGAGTTCGGCGCTTGACCGGCCAGAAGCGAGTGGTCGATTGTCAGAGGCGCTGTCCGGTCACGGACCAGACCACTCGCGGCCCCGGACTCCGTTTGGAGCCCGGACCCATCAGAGATGAATGAGGTCTACGATACTTATACCGACGGGCCGGGAAATTGCCCATCAGGTAAGAAACCGCAAGACGCATCCGGTCCGGTCGGTTGCCCGACTCACATCGTGTGAGAGGCAAAGACTTCTTATCCGATCAATTAAATGTCATTCACGATGGGATCGCTACCCGACGTCGTCGATGTCGTCGCCAGACGACGCGAGTTGCTCGCGCTGTTGACCGAGCCACAGACGAAACCGGACCTCGTCGAACAGGCCGACATCGCTCGATCGACCGTCGACAGGGCCATCGACGACCTCCGCGAACACGGGTTGGTGGCACGTGAAGGGAGTACGTACGTCGCGACCTACGCCGGGCGCCACGCCGCCGACGCTTACGACGGGTTCCGCGCACGGCTGGACGCCCTGGAAGCAGCCCAGCCGATCCTCGACGTCTTGCCTGCGGACGTGTCGATTCCTCCAGCAGCCCTAGAGGAGGCGACGGTGCTCGAATCGACGCCCGAGGCACCCCAGACACCCGTCGAACACAACGCCGACCTGGTCGCCGGGGCGACGACGTTCCACGGGACCGGGCCGGCCGTAATTCCACAGTACACCGACACTGTCACCGAACTCGTCACGGCTGGGGGCGCGACGGTCGAACTTGTCCTGACCGAGGCTGTCGTCGAGGCCCTCGACTCCGAGTACGCCGACGGCTTCGAGCAGTTGCGGGCTGCCGCCGGGCTCTCGCTGTACGTCACCGACGAAGAGATGCCCTATGCCGTCTGGACTGCCGAGAAACCGACCGAGACGGTCAGCGGCATCGTCGTCTACACCGACTCGGGAATCAAGGGCGCGATCAACAACGACACGACGGCGATGAACGAGTGGGCGCGGGCGACCTACGAGTCCTACAGGACGAGCGCACGCCCCCTCGACTAGTCGAACATCCCTGTCGACATGTATCGCTCGCCGCTGTCCCAGTAGACGGTCACGACCAGCGGATCGGCGACGCCCTGGTCGAGGAGGTCCTGTGCGATCTCGCGGGCTGCGAGGTTCGACGCGCCCGAGGACTGACCGACGAAGATGCCCTCCTCACGGGCCAGACGCCGACATTCGGCTTCTGCCTCGTCGAGTTCGACCGTCACGACGTCGTCGATGAGGTCGACGTCGGTGTTGGGGCTGATGAACCCCGGCCCCATCCCCTGGAAGCTGTCCTCGCCGGTGCCGGGTTCCATCCCCGACAGGACCGCGTTCTGGGCCGGTTCGACGGCGACAACGTCCATCTCGGGGAACGTCTCGCGGAGGCGTCGGCCGGTCCCACTGATGGTCCCGCCCGTCCCGACGCCGGCGACGAACGCGTCGACGGTCCGGTCGCCGACCTGTTCGATCACCTCCTCGCCGGTCGTCTCGTAGTGAGCCTGTGGGTTTGCAGGGTTGTCGAACTGCCGTAGCTGCACGTAGCCGTCCTGCTCTGTGAGTTCGTCGGCACGGTCCTTGGCGTCGGAGATGTCCCCCTCGACGAGTTCGATGTCGGCGCCGTAGGCCCGCATGATCTGGCGGCGTTCGGGGGACTTCGAGGACGGCATCACCAGAACGACGTCGTACCCCTTGACGGCGCCGACCATCGCCATCCCGATGCCCGTGTTGCCGCTGGTCGGCTCGACCAGGGTGTCCCCCGGTGAGAGGTCGCCGTCATCCTCTGCACGCTCGATCATGAACTTCGCCGGCCGGTCCTTCGCGGAGCCGCCGGGATTGAACGATTCGATCTTCGCGGCGACTGTCGCCCCCTCGGGCGCGGCGACTGACACCAGCGGCGACCCGATAGTGTCGAGGATAGAGTCGTACATGCGGGCGGCTACGCGACGCCGCCCTAAACCCCTAGTGGAGCCGCCAAAGGGTGTGGGTGGTCCCGGGTGGCGGCAGACTTTTCCGGCGGCTGGCCGACCAGCCAGCTATGGCTGGCACGGTCACGGACACCTACGTCGCCGCACTTCAGCACGACCTCGTCGACCTCGACGGCGACGAGACGCTGGTCGGGGTCGTCCGGGAGCCGACGGGGTGGTTCCACGCCGCCGTCGACGAGAACGTCCCGGCGCTGGGGCCCCCCGAGGGGCTGCTGGCGGAGGCGAAGCAGGTCACCGAGGATTTCAAGCGGCGGGGGATGTGTGACGAGGGAGCCCACAACGCCGCCTGGGAGGAGGTCGACTTCGCGGACCGCTATCGGACGTATCTGGCAACCGACAAGCAGGCACAGGCGGCCCTGGCGGATCTCCGTGACCGACTGACCGACGGCGAACCGCTCGTGCTGGTCTGCTTCGAGGGCCACGGGAAACGCTGTCATCGGACGATCCTCCGTGATCGGCTAGAGCGGGACCAGTGACCTGTCGAGGGTGGACGAGTACGTGGCTGTTCGATCTGAACTGGTGGCTCGTGTGTGTCACTTGCTGCTTGCGGGAGGCAGTGGATTAGTTCAGCATACTGGACGGGTTCTACTCACAGAGGACGCTCTGTCCATCACTCAGGTCGGGCGATGCGCCCAAGTTGTCCTAGCCGTCGCGGTCCCGAAAACACGATCACGACGATGGTCGCGGCGACGAGGAGGCCGACCATCGCGAGGCTCGCGGGATCGGACTCCAGGATAGGGAACATTCCCTGCGCCCAGTTCCAGGCGGTGTGCATGAGGAGCGCGGGGAGGAGGCTCCGGTTCGTGCTGTTGTACACCCACGTCATGAGCACGGAGAGCAAGGTGATCGAGACGGCAAACCCGAGAAACGGATTCTGGTAGTAGATGGTTTCGCTCGGGATGTAGAACAGGGGGAGATGCCAGACGGCCCAGACGAGTCCGACCGCGACACCACCGCCGAGTGGGGTAAGCCGCTCCTGGAGCGGATCGAGGAGGTAACCACGCCACCCGAACTCCTCTTGGATCGGCCCGCCCAGTACGAGGATCCAGACGAACGCGACGAGGAGGATAATCGGTTGGCCCGCCCAGGGAAACGTCGGTGTCGTGCCGGTGGCGACAGCGACCGCGAGCGCCCCGCCGACTATCGCCGCCGGGAGGAGCAGGGCCACGAGAATCCACCGCATGGGGTAGTCGACCTGGATCGCCCTGGCAGCGAGCCGCCACACTCCACCGAATCCGTTCGCGTATGCGACGAGGAGGAACGCAGCGACGGTCGGACCGAACGCGCCGAGGTTCGGCAGGACCGGAACGCCCGTCACCACACCCATATCGAGAAGTATCTTCGATCCCCAGAACCCCCACGACCACGCGAACGTCACCCCCAGGAACGTGACGATACCGGCGATGCCAACGTCTCTGTCGTCCGGTTTCGAGATCGTGTGAGTCATATTACGAGGTTGCTACAGCCCGAGATAGCTTATACATTGTCGCGTACTGACGGGTTGGTGTACACGCAGCGTATTTCGACACTCGGCCGATGTCACAACCGTCGGCAGACCAACAGTCACCCCGCGGAGCCGGGAAGTTCAAGCCACTGGGTCCGTTATCCGGTGCCATGAGCGATACGGAACGCCTGGACACGATGGAACCGAACCCGGTGTGGGTCGAGGACGCCTACAGCGATTCGGTCGACGTGCTGAAACGCCACCGCGCGGATCTCATCTTCAAGATCTGGGGCGGTGACTGGTGTAAGGACTGTCGGGCACAGCTACCGGACTTCGGGGCCGCACTGGAGGCTGCAGGCATCCCCGAGTCACAGATCTACCACCACCCTGTCGAGAAGGAGGACGACGGCTCCAAGACCGGCGAGGCCGTCGAGGCCTACGGCATCAAGTACATCCCGACCGTCGTCGTCGAGTACGACGGCGAAGAGATCGCCCGCTTCGTCGAGGAAGAACCGGTCCCTATCCTGGTCTATCTGGCCGAGGAGATCTCCGCCGCACTGGAGTAGGCGATCCTTTTCGGCCGGAGTGTCTCACTCCTGCCCCCACTCTAGCGCCGCCGTCAGGTCGTGCTGTGGCGGTGAGCAGGCGAAGTTCCGACAGGCGTAGACCGTCGGCTCGCCGTCATCGCGGTCCCGACCGGCCCAGATCGGCGGTGCCGCAGATAGTTCGAGGGTTTCGAGCCACGCGTCGAAAGCGTCCCCATCGGCCGGCCGCCAGGCCACCAGCCGCCGCGGGACGTACGTCGACGCGAGCGCGTCGGTCCAGTCGGCCGGCGGTGCGGTCGGGTCACAGACGAGTGTCAGTTCCAGCGAGCCCTGTTCGTACGTATCCGTCGCCAGCGTGAGCGAGGCGTGCTGGAGCGGGTTCGCCGAGGTCCGGTTGGCGTGCGTGCGGACGACCGCCTCGGCGACCGTCTCGAACCGGTCGTCGTCACGGAAGTGATCCAGCGCGAGCAGGAGGTCGACGGCGACGCCGGTACTGGAGGGCGTCGAGTGGTCGGTCAGTTCCTGCGGGCGGGCGACGAGCGCCTCGCCGCCGGTGGGCGTGAAGTACAGCGTCTCCTCGTCGGCGTCCCAGAAAGCCTCGGTGATGGCCTCGGCCAGGTCCATCGCGAACGCGAGGTGGTCGACCTCGCCGGTGGCCTCGAACAGTGCCAGCGCCCCGCGGCCGAGGAACGCGTAGTCCTCCAGGTAGCCGTCGATAGCGACGTCGCCGTCCTTGTACCGTCGCGAGAGCCGCCCCGTCTGGGCGTCCCAGAGGTGTTCGCGGACGAACGAGAGCGCGTCGGCGGCCGGCTCGGCGTAGTCCTCGTCGAGGACGATCGCACCCTCGGCGAGCGACCGGATCATCAGCCCGTTCCAGCCGGCGAGGATCTTCTCGTCGCGGGCCGGTCGCGGTCGGTCCTGGCGGGCCGCGAAGGTTTCGTCGAGTGCCGTCTCCAGTCGCTCGGTGACGGCGTCCTCGGTCATCTCGTACTCCTCCGCGAGCACCGACAGCGGCTTGCGAACGCCCAGCACGGTCGCCCCCTCGAAGTTGCCGCGGTCTGTGACGCCGTAGTACTCACAGAACAGCTCCGCCGTCGTCTCGTCGGCGACGGCCGCGTGGACCTGCTCGGGCGTCCAGACGTAGAACGCGCCCTCCTCGGTGTCGCCCTCGGGGTCGCTCGGCGGCCGGCTCACCGCGTCGAGCGTGCTGAAGAACCCGCCGTCGTCGTGGGTCAGTTCCCGCTGGACGAACGCGAACGTCTCCCGGACGACGCTGGCGTACCGCTCGGACCCGATGGCCTGATAGCCCGCCAGGAAGGCACGGGGAATCTCGGCGTTGTCGTAGAGCATCTTCTCGAAGTGTGGGACCGCCCACTGCTGGTCGGTCGAGTAGCGGTGGAACCCGCCGCCGACGTGGTCGTAGAGCCCTCGGTCGGCCATCACGTCCAGCGTCTCCTCGACGACGGCGAGGTAGTCCTCGTCACCCCCGTCGGCGTGCGCCCGCAGGAGCGCGTGGAGTCGCCCGGTCTGGGGGAACTTCGGCCCGCCCGACCCCCAGCCGCCGTCCTGCCGGTCGGCCCCGCGGTGGGCGATGGTCGCCGCGGTCTGGATCAGGTTCTCGGCGGGGTCTTCGGGGCTGTCGGGTGTGGCCTCCAGGTCGCTCTCGATGGCGTCGGTCCACTGCTGGGCGCGGTTCTCCATCTCCGCGCGGTCCTCGGGGTCGGCCCAGGAGTCGGCCAGGTTCGAGAGCAAGTCACCGAAGCCCGGTTGCCCGCGTTTCGGTTCTGGCGGGAAGTACGTCCCCACGTAGAACGGCTTTCCCTCGGGTGTGAGCCAGGCCGACAGCGGCCAGCCACCCCCGCCGGTCACCTGCTGGCAGATGCTCATGTAGACGCTATCGATGTCGGGCCGTTCCTCCCGGTCGACCTTGATCGGGACGAACTGTTCGTTGAGGATGGCCGCGATCTCTTCGTCCTGGAAGCTCTCCTCCTCCATGACGTGACACCAGTGACAGGCGGCGTAGCCGATCGAGAGGAAGATGGGTTTGTCCTGCTCGCGAGCGGCGTCGAGTGCCTGCTCGTCCCAGGGCTGCCAGTTGACCGGGTTGTCGGCGTGCTGTCGGAGATACGGGCTCTGTGCCTCGTCGAGCCGGTTCCGTGACGTGGGCGTGTCGCTCATGGCTCCCCCTCGGAGTGCCGCGGGGAAAAGGGACGCGCCGGAGGGGGGTGGCAGAACGTTTACAGTTCGTGGTCGTGTCGGATCGAGTATGATTGGACGGTTTCTCGCGGTCGGGGGTGGATGTCTGCTGGCCCTCGCACTCGCCTGGCCCGCTCTCGCGATCGGCCTCTTCGGGGCCGCTGCGGTCACTATCGTCGGGGGCATCGCGATGATCGGCTACCGTCGGGCGTTCGGGCTTTCGGAGCCGTCGCCGGCGACAGTGTTCCTCGGCTGGTTCGTCTCTCCCGTCGATGGTACCCTCAAGATGCCGGATCGGCTGAACGCCTGGACCTACCTCGGGCTGTTCGTCGCGGGATACGTCTGGGTGCTGACGGTCCCAGTGTCGCTGTTCGTGGCCAGTCAGGGTTTCCTGCCACAAGCTATCGGGCTGTTGCTCCCGGCGGGGTTCTCGCTCTGGCTGGTCCGCCGCGGTCGGTACTCGACCGAGGAGGGAGCAGCGTACGCGCTCTTCTTCGTCCTGATAGTGCTGGGGCTGGCGCTCACGACAGCGGGGTTCCTCCTGCCCGACCTCGCACGGTCGCACCCGCTCTCCGCCGCGGCAACCGTACCGGGAAGCGCCATAGCGGTCGCACTCCTGGCCGTCCCGGTGGCCGCAGTGGGCCTGCGGAGCCACGACAGAACCACGGCGATGAGCCGGTTGCTCGCCTTCGGCGGCGGGACGCTGGCCGTGGCTGGCCTCGGCACCGACCTCCGCCTCGCCGAGCGGGGGTTCCGTTCCACCGCGCGGTTCTCGACACCGTGGCTGGCCGACTGCCTGTACGTGGGTGGCCTGTTCGTCGCGCTGACGGCGCTGGTCTTCGTGGTGTCTGCGGAACCGCGCCGACCGGAAGCGGACGGCGAGCCGGCAGGGCTGCGGGAGTGACGCCGCCGCCCCGAGAGAGCAATACTTACGTCGGTCCCCGTCGCGGATTCGGACATGACAGAGACAGTGCTGCTCGTGGGTGGCGGGGGCCGCGAACACGCCGTCGCCCGTGCGCTCGGAGAGTCGGACGCCGACCTCTACGCCTGTGCCGGCAACCGGAATCCCGGGATCGCCGAACTCGCCGAGGGCTTCGAGACGCTCGATACGACCAACCCGACGGCCGTGACGACCTACGCACGCGAGGTCGACGCGACGCTGGCCGTCGTCGGCCCGGAGGCCCCGCTGGCCGCTGGCGTCGCCGACGCGCTCGACGACGCCGGCATCTACGCCTTCGGTCCACAGGCCTCCGAGGCCCGCATCGAGACTGACAAGGCATTCCAGCGCCGCTTCATGCGCGAGAACGACATCCCGGGCTGCCCGGACTTCGCGACCTTCGAGGACATGGAGGCCGCCTGCGACTACGTCGACGACTACGACGGCGACCTCGCGGTCAAACCGGCCGGTCTCACCGGCGGGAAGGGCGTCCGCGTCACGGGCGACCAGATCACCAAGGAGGAAGCGAAACAGTACATCCGCGAGTCCGATTACGACCGCATCGTCCTCGAAGAACGGCTCGTCGGCGAGGAGTTCACCGTCCAGGCGTTCGTCGCCAACGGTGAGGTACGGGTCACGCCGGCCGTCCAGGACCACAAACGTGCCTACGAGGGCGACGAGGGACCGAACACCGGCGGGATGGGGAGCTACTCCGACGCCGGCCTGGCCCTGCCGTTCATGGACGAGGACGACTACATGGCCGCCGTCGACGTCATCGAGGCGACCGTCGACGCGCTCGACGGCTACAAGGGCGTCCTCTACGGGCAGTTCATGCTCACCGACGCGGGACCGAAGGTCGTCGAGTTCAACGCACGCTTTGGCGACCCCGAGGCCATGAACACGCTGCCGGTCCTGAACACGCCGTTCCTCGACGTACTGGTCGCGGCACGGGCCGAGGAGTCGCTCCCACAACTGTCCTTCCAGCCCAAGGCGACGGTCTGTAAGTACGCCGTCCCCGACGGCTACCCGACCGAACCGAAGGCGGGTGCCCGAGTGACCATCGACGCGGACAACGCCGGCGACGCGCTGCTGTTCTACGCGAGCGTCGACGAGCGCGAGGACGGAATCTACACCACGACCTCGCGCTCGTACGCGGTCGTGGGCGTCGCCGACACCATCGGCGAGGCCGAAGCGATCGCCGAGGACGCGCTCCAGCGTGCCGGTACCGAGGGGCTCCGGGTCCGTCACGACATCGGGAAAGCCAATCTCGTTCAGCAGCGGATCGACCACATGGCCGAGATCCGCGGCGACCACTGACCTGCTGGACCCTGGGCCTGCGGTGGGTTTCAAGAGCCTCCTCCGAGTAGCGGCCTTCGTGATCGGCCAGCCTCTGTCCACGAGTACCGGTCCCCCGAACGGTGGTGGCCGAACGTGGCGCTGACCAACGTCGACCTGCGGTCCTCGGGGAACGTCCTGGGCTCTATCCTGCAGTATCTGACCATCCCGCTGCTCGTCCCCGTGGTGGTCGCCCTGGCGTACGGTGAATCGCCGACACCGTATCTCGCCGCTATCGCCGTGTCGCTGGGCGTCGGGACGACCCTGGCACAACTCCCGCGGCGACAGATCGACGCCCGGGAGGCGTTCCTCACTGTGTCGCTGGCGTGGCTGTCGATCGCGCTTATCGGCGCGCTTCCCATGGCAATCGAGGGAACCGGCGTCTTCGAGAAGCCCGTCAATGCTGCCTTCGAGGGAATGAGCGGGATCACGACGACAGGAGCGACCGTCATCCGGGACTTCGACGCGCACTCGCGGGCGCTCCTGATGTGGCGGCAGGTGCTCCAGTGGCTGGGTGGACTCGGCGTGCTGTTGCTGGCGACCGCTGTGCTCTCGCGGCTCTCGGTCGCAGGTGCGCAGTTGATGGAGACCGAATCCCGCGCCAAGGACGTCACGAAGCTCACACCGGGCATCGAGGACACCGCGAAGATCCTCGGTCGCCTCTATCTGGCGCTGACCGCAGGCGCGGCGCTCGTCCTGCTCGCACTCGGCTGGCTCGGTTTCGCGCCGAACATGACTGTCTACGACGCCATCGCTCACGCGCTGACGTCCATCGCAACCGCCGGGTTCTCCCCGCGGGCGGAGAGTCTCGGGGCCTTCTCGCCGGCCGTCCAGTGGGCCACGGTCGTCTTCATGGTCGTCGGCGCGACGAACTTCGTCCTGATCTACGCGGTGCTCCGTGGCGACGTGGGCCGCCTCCGAGGGAGCCCGGAGTTCCGGTTCTACGTCGGCATCCTCGTCTCGGTCAGTCTCCTCGTGACGGGACTGCTGGTCGCCAACGAGACCATCGCCGGCGGCGTCGAACCGACCGTCCGACACGCCGTCTTCCAGACTGCCTCGATCGTGACGACGACGGGCTACGCGTCGACGGATTTCAACACCTGGTCCTCGGCCTCCAAGCACGTCCTGTTCAGTTGTATGTTCATCGGCGGGATGGCTGGGAGCACGACGTGCTCGCTGAAGGCGCTGCGCTGGCTCATCGTCACCAAGTCGTTCTGGCGGGACCTCAACGTCGCCGCCCACCCGCGGAGCATCGTCCCGGTCCGCCTGGGCGAGGAGGTCATCGACGAGTCCACCGTCCGGGACGTCTACGCCTACACGCTGGTCGCGTTCGTCTTCTTCCTCGTCGGGACGGTGCTCCTCGTCGCCGACGGCGAGCGGACCGACGTCCCGCTGACCGAGTTCGAGGCGCTCTCGGCGGCGGCCTCGATGTTCTTCAACATCGGCCCGGCGTTCGGACAGGCAGGTCCCTACGGGACCTACGAGGGGTTCGCCCGGTCGAGCAAGGTCCTGATGTTCCTGCTGATGTGGATCGGCCGGATCGAGATCGTCCCCGTGCTGGTGCTGTTGACCCCGACGTTCTGGCGGCGCTAGCGAGGCGTTCAAGGGCGCGCCCCGCCTACGGGGCACCGTGAGCGACGCCACGAGTAGCGACCAGGACCACGGAGACGGCGAGAGCGAGCGAGAGCGTGTCGAGAGCCGTCACGACCGTCTCACGCGGTACCCGACGCCGGGACCACGGAACTCGCTGATGCACTGGCCGAACGCCAAGTCCCCGATCGGGTTGCTCGTCAACGCCGTGCTCGTCTGGATCGTCCGGTACTCGCCGAGCCTGCAGTTCAAGAACTGGCTGTTGCGTCGCCTTGGTGCGACCGTCGGCCAGGGGGTCTCGCTGGGTCTGACCGCGACGCCGGACGTGTTCTTCCCGGAACTGATCACCCTCGAAGACGACGCCATCGTGGGCTACGACGCGACGCTGCTGTGTCACGAGTTCCTGCAGGACGAGTACCGGACCGGCGAGGTCGTCGTCGGAGAGCGAGCGATGGTCGGTGCTGGTGCCATCGTCCTCCCCGGCGTCGAGATCGGAGCAGACGCACAGGTGGCTGCGAACTCGCTCGTCGCAGCGGACGTCCCGCCGGGGACGACGGTCGCCGGTGTACCGGCCACTTCGGTCGGTGGCGAGCAGTCGCCCGACTAGTTCCGCACGCGGACGATTCCGGATTTGAACACCTGTTGGTTGGGGATGATGTACTCCTGGCCGTCGCTCTCGACGTGCGTGACGAACATATCGACCTCCTGGACGATCCCCTCGTGGTCGTCGATGATCACCTCGTCGCCGATGCTGTAGGGTTCAGTCAGCAGGAGATAGATACCGGCCGCACCGGACGAGAGCAGGTCCCGGAACGCCAGCCCACAGAGGAAGACCAGCCCGAACGCGTACGCAGCCAGCAGGATGAGCAGCGCGAGCGTGTCGACACCGAGTTGGCCCAGCGCGATGAGCAGCGCGAGGTAGATGATGCTGTACTTGACCAGTTCCGGCAGCACCGTCGCCTCGGGCATCTTGACGCTCCGGAGTCGCTCGGAGATGACGAGTTTCGCCTTGTCGGCGGCGATGAGCCCGACGATGATAGCGAACGCAGCGATGAACAGGTCCGGGAGGAAGTCGGTAAGGCGTGCCCAGTAGGCCTCGGGACTGACCAACTGGGCGATGTTGAGCGCGATCGTGATGGCGATGACGTAGATGAAGAGTGCGGCGAGGTTCGATATCAACCCGACCGTCGAGGTGCCGAGACTCCGCGCGGTCCGTTCGAACGGCGTCCCCTCGACAGCTTCCTGGACGCCGAGTTCGTCCATGAACCGACGTGAGGTCCGCCAGACCAGGTAGCCGACGATGACACCCAGGACGAGGACGGCGACCGAGACGACGAACGTTCCCTCCGGGGAGAAGAGGCGCCGAATCAGGTCCGGCCAGTTGAATCCAGACTGCATCGTCAGTACTCCTCTGGATCGATCTCCAGAACGAGTTCACCGCCCTTGAACGCCCGGACCATCCCGTCGCTCTCGGAGAGGACGATGGCGGTCGCGTTGGTATCGCGGGTAATAGCGCCGCCGGCCATGTGCCGGGCACCGAGTCCCTTCGGGATGTCGACGCCCTCGGCGGACGGTTCGAGATACCGGTACGCCGAGACGATCTTGCCGGAGTCAGAGATGATAAAGGCGCCGTCCAGCCGCGAGAACTCCTTGAGCATCACGTTGACGATCGGGTCACCTACGTGGACGTGAGATTTCTCGAAGGGGTTGTACGAGAGCGGTCGGGACTTGTTCATCACCTTGCCGGCGTCCCCGACGACGAACAGGGCACCGACGGGCTTGCCCTTCTGGCCCTTCTTGCCCAGTTCGATGGCGACTTCGAGGACGTCACGGACGACACCGGGTTCGGCTCGGGAGTTGGTGAACAGATCGTAGACGCCCGAGGGCGAGAACGTGTCGGTCTGGACTCGGAGGATCGAGTTCGAGGTGCCGCCGAACAGATCGGTGACACAGACGATCTCATCGCCCTCCTCGACGACCTCGCGCTCCAGGGCCCCCTCGATACCGAAGCGGACGCGCCCTTCGAGGTCGATGAACTCGATGGGGAGTTCGACGTACTCTTCGGCGCCGACCGTGTTCTCGGCCGCGACCACAACCACGGGGATCTCGGTCACGTCCGCGAACTGCTCGTAGAACGCCGCCGTCGGCGAAAAGAGGAACACCGCGTCGACATCGGCGACGACGTCGCCCAACAGGTCCTGCAACTCGTTCATTGTACCTATCACGAATCCATATAGGAAAAAAGGTTGCGGGCGTCTGACGGCCCGAGCCGGGTACGAACACCGAGCACCTCAATCGTAGCTCGCTGATAGGAACGCGTCGAACGCCCCGCTCTCGGCGTGGCAGTGGGCGTAGGTCCCGAGCGTCCGGTACTCGGTCAGTCCGTCGCGCTCGCCGTCGACACCCTCGCCGCGGACGACCTCGAACGCCAGCGTGGCGTCGCGAGCCAGCGACGCCTCGGAGTAGTGGAACTCGTGGCCCCGGCGGCACTCGCCCGCACTCGCTGTCACGGTGTCCGACCGGGCGCAGAGTTCAACGTGGTCGAGCGCCTGGTAGCGGTCGCGCATCTCGACGGCGGCTGGGAGGACGCCGGCCATCTCGTAGCGGTCGCCGTCGACGGTCGTGAGCGATTCGGACAGCGCCATGAACCCGCCACACTCGCCGTAGATCGGCGTCCCTGCGGCCGCCTCGTCCGCCAGTTCGTCCAGCGTGACCGATCCAGCGAGGGTCGGCCCGAACCGTTCCGGGTAGCCGCCGGGGAGGTAGACGGCGTCGGCATCGGGTACCGGGTCGCCGGCGACGGGCGAGAACTGTTCGACGGTGCCGGCGGCCCGCAACCGGTCGACGGTCGACGGGTAGACGAAACAGAAGGCGCCGTCCCTGGCGACGGCCACTGTCGAGCCGTCAGGGCTCTCGTCTCCCTCCGAACCGTCCTGGCCACCGTCGGCAGGCCCCACAGCGGGTCGCATCGCCTCGACGAGGCGGTCGACCCGGATTGTCTCGGCCGCCGTCGTCAGCGCGTCCTCGTCGACGGTCTGTTCCTCGCCCATCACCAGGCCGAGATGGCGGTCCGAGATCGACAGGTCCTCCAGGGGTGGAATCCGCCCGAAGTAGGTCAGTTCCTCTGGCAGCGCCTCGCGTATCCCCTCAGCGTGACGCCCGCCGTGGGCCCGCTGGGCGAGGACGCCGACGACGTCGATGTCCGGTGCGACGCGTTCGGCGTACGCTCGGAATCCCAGCGCTGTCGCAGCGACGCTCTCCATGCCCGCGCTCGCGTCGACGACGAGGACGACCGGGAGGTCGAGACAGGCCGCGACCCGCGCCGTCGAACACACGCTGCCGTCGTAGAGCCCCATCATACCCTCGACCACGCAGACGTCGCCCGTTCCGCGCCAGTAGGTCCGGCGGGTCCCCTCGTCGCCAGCGAGCCAGGGGTCGAGACTCCGTGAGGGGGTGCCAGTCACCGCCCGGTGATGGCTCGGGTCGATGAAGTCCGGGCCGGCCTTGGCCGGCTGGGGGTCGTAGCCGGCCGCCTCGAACGCGGTGAGCGTCGCGAGCGTGGCGACGGTCTTGCCGACGCCGGAGTTGGTGCCGGCGAGGACGACTCCCTTCATCGGTCCAGCAGGTCGTCGTAGATGTCGGCGAACGCCGCCCGGACGTCGGCCATCGGGAGGCCCGCACGGTTGGCGAGCGAGAGCGCGCCACCCATGCCCACGCCCTCCTTGGCCTCGCCCGCGACGAACCGCTCCATGCCGACGTGGTTCTGGCCGTCGAAGCCGGGGTCGGTCACTGTCAGGTCCAGATCGAACTGCTCGGCGCCCGCCCGCAGGTCGGCCGTCGGGTCGTCGGCGACGTAGCTCGTCGTCGCCAACGAGAGCGGCCCCTCGTAGCCGCCGTGTCGGACCAGCGCCGCGACGGCCAGTTGCTGGCTCCCGCCCGCCAGCGTCACCGCAGTATCGGTCTCGACGGCGCCAGCAGTCAGGCCAGCGAGCGTCGCCAGCACCGGGTCACCCATCCGTCGGAGTGCCCGTTTCGGCTGGCCGTCGGCGTCGCCACGGTCGAGCGAACTCGCCGCTAGCCCCTCGGAGACGAGGTCGCGTTTGCGCTCGATGGGGTTCTCCGGCAGCGACGAGGAGACCATCACGTCCTCGCCGAGCGCGGTCAGGACGCCCAGGGCCGTCGTCGTCCCACCGGGTATCGTCTCCGCGAGCCAGAGTTCGTCGTTCGGCAGAGCGCGCCCGAACTGTCGAGCGGCCTCGAAGGCACCGTAGGCCGTCGGGACCGTGTCCTGCTCGGTGATGTCCCGGCCGGGTTTCGCACCGACCGACACCGTGGGTGCGGCCGTGGGTTCGACCAGCCCCGCGTCGACGACGGTCACCTCGAACCCGACGAGCGACCGGATCGCTCGCGTGACCAGCGCCGGTGTCGGACAGCCGCTGGGACTGACAGGGACGGTGTCGGTCCTGACTGGCTGACCGTACGTGAGCAACTCCGCGTCCGCCGATGGGGTCGTCGCGACAGCGTCCGGGTCGGCACCGGCAGCGCTGATGCCGTCCCGCGTGGCTGTCTCCGTCGTCCCCGCTGCCAGGACGAACCGGGTGTCGTGCATGGGTGGGACCACGCTCCCAGGCAGTCATTAACGCACCGGAACGGCACAGTGTGTAGTGAAGAGACTCGAAATATGACAGCCAGAAAGGGCCGGCTGGTTCCAGCCGGGGCTTCTAGCTCTCAGAGCTTGTGAGTGCTACAGTGAACTCCATCAAGCACGGTGGCGTGTGATTTATACCCACAGCCGCCGCCACGCAGGGTATGGAGGACTTCGACGAACTCGTCTCCTCGTTGACGCCGCGCGAGGACAACGAGGCGATCAAGTCGTACCAGAACACCACCGCCGTCGCCTGTCCGTCGTGCGAGACGCCGTTCGACGACATGGTGGTCTGTAAACAGGAGTTCACGTCGCTCAACCTCGACTTCGAGATGGACCTCTGTACGACAACCCACGACGGCAACGTGGTGCTTTTCACCCACAAGTAGCCGCAGTCGACCGTTGACACCGCTTGAATCCGGCTGTTCGGAGCCGTATATTTAATACCCCACACCGTCAAGGGGGTGTATGGCCGCTTATGGCCGGCCGACGCTTCGAGACCTGTTCGATGAATCACCGACGCCGCACATCGCCCACCCACCCCGAAGCCATCACCGGGACTTCTATCTCGCCACAGACGGTTCCTACAGACCCCACACTGGCGAGTCCGTCAGCCCCGGTGCCGGACTGGGTATCGTCATCGAGACCTTCGACGGCGAACGTGTCACGCGACTGTCGGTCCCCGACACAGCCCCGGACAACAACGTGGCGGAGTACCGCGCGCTCCACCTCGGACTCGACGTCCTGGCCACACGGGCACCGGCGGACGCCCGTATCGGGTTGCTCATCGACCACGACCAACTGGCGGGGAACGTCAACGCGGAGGTCCTCGCGACACACGGCTCCGTCTACGACCCGCCACACGCCGTCTCCGTGCCGGGCGGGACGGGGCTGCACTGGCGTGGTATCCAGGCTCGACTGAACGGCTTCGACGAGGTCCGGGCGGCCCGGATTTCGGGGGACCGGAATCCGGCCCACCCGCTGGCGAACGCGCCAGACCAGTACGCCCACGTCAACGGTGAACCCGACCGCTGTGTGATGCCCCAGACCGCCACCACCGACGACCAAGTCCCACCGCCATCCCGATCCGAGCGGGGCGGCGCGTCCGACTGAGACTGGACACTGCCGGAAGCGTGGTCGGTTCGCCCCACCCCGAGCGTTCCCTCCCGCGATCGTAGCCAGTTCTTGACACATCGTCGGCCCATCGGGCGGTTCCGCTACTTCCGCTGACGGCCCGATCTGTCGCGAACCGTTTGTTCCACCACGCTAGACAGATATCGTATCATCTTGGAAGCTACGCGTAAGTTATGGCGATAGTATTCCAACTCTCCGAATGAATTCGGAGAACGCCATGCGAGTAAAGATTAAGTCGGATTGTCCACATAGTATCACCTGAGAGGTGAATGAGTGTGAGTACGCGTAGCGGCAGCACTCGTCGACGCGGTGAACAGTCGCCCGAGCAGTCAGGGCTGTCGTCGGTGACCCGGTACGACGTGGTGCTCGCGCTCATCCCTGTCGCGTTCGTGTCGACGATCCTCGTGGCCCACGTGGTCGGTCTCCCCGTCCAGACGGCCCTGACCGTGGCAGCGCTCGCAGGTTCAGTCGGTGTCGCCGACGCCCTGTTCCTGAACCCGCCGACGGGTGGGCGTCGGTCGAACCGCTGACGGCCTGCACGGACCACTCTCTGTAGACACGTTCCTCGAACAGCGACACTGCCGGAACGCGCGCTACTCCGCCTGCGCGTCCACGACCGCGACGCCCGCCAGGTTCACGATGTCCTTGACCTCGTCGCCTCGCTGGAGGACGTGGACCGGTTTGTCCATCCCGACCAGCATCGGGCCGATGGCCTCTGCCCCGCCGAGTCGCTGGAGCAGTTTGTAGCCGATGTTGCCCGCTTCGAGGTTCGGGAAGACGAGCACGTTCGCGGGGCCGTCGAGGTCTGCGAACTCGTAGGTGTCGTCGATGATCTCCTCGACGACCGCGGTGTCGGCCTGCATCTCGCCGTCGACCTGGAAATCGACGTCGTCGTCCTCCTGGAGCCGCTGGACCGCCCGTCGTGGCTTCCGCGTCCCCGGGTTGTCGACGCTCCCGAAGTTCGAGTACGACAGCATCGCGGCGCGTGGCTCGACGTTGAACCGCCGGGCCAGATCGGCAGTGTGTTTGGTCACCTCGGCTAGAACCGCCGCGTCGGGGTCCTGGTTGACGGTCGTGTCCGCACAGAACACCACGCGGTTCTTGAACGTCAGCATGTAGACGCCGGCGGCGTAGTCGGCGTCCTCGGCGGTGCCGATGACCTGTAGCGGCGGTCGCAGCGCCGACGGATAGTGGTGGGTCAACCCCGTCAGCATCGCGTCGGCGTCGTCCATCTCGACCATCACGCTGCCGAGATAGTTGCTGTCACGGACCAGGTCCTCGGCCTCGCGTCGGGTGATCCCCTTGCGCTGGCGGAGTTCGTAGAGACGGTCGGCGTAGGCGTCGACGTCGGCGCTTTCGGGGTCGACGACGACGGGATCGAACTCCAGGCCGAACCGCCGACGGGTGGCCTCGATCTCGTCGGCATCGCCCAGCAGGATCGGTTCGGCGATACCCTGTTCGACCAGTTGGTAGGCCGCCCGAATCATCTTCTCGTCGTGGCCCTCCGCAAGCACCACCCGTTTGGGATCGCTCTTTGCCTTGTTCAACACCACACGCATCATCTCTCTGGACTTGCCCAAACGGGCCTCCAGCCGTTCGACGTAGGCGTTCAGGTCGAGCTCCTTCCGTGCGGCGCCGCTGTCCATCGCGGCCCGCGCGACCGCGGGTGTCACCTGGAACAGGACCCGCGGGTCCAGCGGCTTCGGGATGATGTAGTCGGGGCCGAACTGCAGTGGCTGATCCCCGTAGGCCTTGACGACGGCGTCGGGGACGTCCTGGCGGGCCAACTCCGCCAGCGCTTCGGCGGCGGCGACCTTCATCGCCTCGTTGATCTCGGTCGCACGCACGTCGAGCGCGCCACGGAAGATGAACGGGAAGCCCAGCACGTTGTTGACCTGGTTCGGGTAGTCCGAGCGCCCGGTCGCCATGATGACAGTGTCGTCCCGTGCCTGCTTTGCCGTCTCGTAGTCGATCTCCGGGTCGGGGTTGGCCATCGCGAAGACGATCGGATCGCTGGCCATCGATTGGACCATCGTCTCGTCGACGATGCCACCGATCGAGAGGCCGACGAAGACGTCCGCGCCGGCCATCGCGTCCGCCAGGTCGCCGTCGGGGACGTCACTGGCGAACTCGCGTTTGAACTTGTTGAGTCCCTCGGTCTCGGCCCGCTCGGTCGTGATGATACCCGAGGAGTCACACATCGTGATGTTGCGCTTGTCGGCACCGAGCGAGACGTAGAAGCGCGCGGTCGCGATAGCCGACGCGCCCGCCCCGGAGAAGACGATGTCGAGGTCCGCGAGGTCCTTGTCGGCGATGTCGGCGGCGTTCAACAGCGCAGCACCGGAGATGATCGCGGTGCCGTGCTGGTCGTCGTGGAAGACGGGGATGTCCATCTGGTCGCGGAGACGGCGCTCGATCTCGAAACATTCCGGCGCCTTGATGTCCTCTAAGTTGATCCCGCCGAAGGTCGGTCCCATCGTGCTGATGGTCTGGACCATCGTGTCGACGTCGTGGGTGTCGAGTTCGATGTCGAAGACGTCGATGTCGGCGAACCGCTTGAACAGGACTCCTTTGCCCTCCATGACGGGCTTGGAGGCCTCGGGGCCGATGTCGCCGAGTCCGAGCACGGCAGAACCGTTCGAGACGACACCCACGAGATTGCCCTTCGCCGTGTAGGTGTAGGCTCGTTCCCGGTCGGCGGCGATCTCCTCACAGGGAGCGGCGACGCCTGGCGAGTACGCGAGCGAGAGGTCCCGCTGCGTGTTGGTCGGTTTCGTCGTCGCGATCTCGATCTTCCCTGGTGGGTCCTGACTGTGATAGTCGAGTGCGTCCTCGTCGAGTCCCATGCCGAGAGGTGACTCCGCACCAAGAAAAAGCTCCGTTTTGCGTCAAACAGCGAATGGAACTTCGACGGCAGTCGAACAGATGCGCGAAGAGGGGTCGCCCCTCGCTCAGCGGTGTCGGTCGTCGTCCGCGTCGGAGAGTTCCTCGACGCGTGCGACGAGTTCCTCGACGGCGGCGGTCTGCTGGTCAGTCGCCGCGACGATCTGGTCTGTCGCCGCCTCCGCCTGCTGGGCGTGTTCGCGAGCGTCCTCGATGGTGGCGGTGATATCCTCCATGGCGTCGGCCTGGCCGTCGTTGGCCTCGGCGACCTCCTGGATGCCCGTGGCAGCGGACTCGACAGCGTCGCTGATCTCGTCGAGCGCGGTCAGCGCCTCGACGATCTCGGACTCGGCACGCTGGACCTGGTCGTGGGACGTCTCGACCATCTCGGCGGTTTCGGTCGCCTGTGCCTGGATCGTGTCGATGCTGTCCGCGATCTCCCCGGCGTGGTCGCTGGTTTCGTTCGCCAGCGTCTTGACTTCGTCCGCGACGACGGCGAACCCACTCCCCTTCTCGCCGGCGCGTGCGGCCTCGATGTTCGCGTTCAGGGCCAGCATGTTCGTCTGCTCGGCGACGTCGGCGATGACCTCGACGATCTCGCTGACCTCGTCCATCCGCGATTCCAGGTCGGTGACGCTCTCGACGAGGTCCTCGCTCGTCTCGGTGAGGGTGTCCGTCACGTCCTGAACGGCCTCACTCGCGGCCGCACCGTCTTCGGCGGCCGAGAGTGCCCGGTCTGCTGCGGACGCGACCTCGTTGGACGTGGCCGCGACCTGTTGCATCCCCGCGCTCACGTCGTGGACGTTGTCGGCGGCGTGCGAGAGCGTCTCGGCCTGTTCCGAAACCTCCTGTTCAACTGTGCGGGCGGCCGACGCCGTCTGGTCGATGGCGCTCGCGAGTTCGGCCGTCTGCGCGTCGACCTGTTCTGTCAGCGCTTCGTGGCTGGCGGCCATGGTGTTGAGTGACTCCACCACCTCCAGCAGCGACTCGTCGATGTGTTCCGTCTCGTCGACCGACGCCCGCGCCTGGAGGTCACCGCCTTCCAGGGCCTGCATCGTCGCGCTGAGTTCCTCGACGAGCGACGTGATCTCGGTGTGGCGTTCGGCCTCTGCCGTGCGGTCCTGGACCATCTCGACGACCGCGACCAGTTCCCCGTCGTCGTAGATGGGGGCAGCACTGAAGGAGATGTGGCGCTCCTCGCCGTATTGGTCCTGCATGACGCTCGTGTCCCGGTAGAGAGTGAAATCGGCCTCCGAGACCTTCGGGACGTCGTACTCCTCGTGTGTCCGTTCCGGCGCGTCGAGGACCTTGTCGGCGAGGGTCTTCGCCCGACGTCCATCGGGATAGAACGCCATGCTCGCCATCTCCATGGACTGGGCGTCGGCCTCCTCGACGCCCGTCAGTTCCGCCAGGGAACGGTTCCAGGTGATCACGTCGCCGTCCGTATCGAGCACGAACAACGGGGTCCCGATGTGGTGGAGGACGTCGTGGAAGTCGATCGGAAGCCCCGTGTCGGCCCCCGACCCGGCCGTCTCCGGTGCCGTCGCTTCGAACGCCGCGAGCCCCGTACGGGTCCGTCCAGTGACGGACTCCAGTTCGGTCCTGAGGTCCGCCTCGACGGCGTCGACCGTCGCCCGGGCGTCCTCGTCGAGCGTCTCACGCAAGCGGTCGAACGCTGCCGCGACCAGTGTGTCCCTGGCGACGGCCTGTGTCTCGACGAACGCTGCCGGGCCGACGCCCGCCTCGCAGTACTCGTCGACGAGCGTCTCGACGTCTCCCGCCGAGAGATCCAGCTGTTCGACGACCTGACGTCGGCCTGTCGAAACAGCCCCTGTATCCGCCAGCAGTGGAGTCACACGCTGGGCGTCGGGGTCGTACGACGTCGCGAGCCCGCCCCCTCCCTCACTCCGCTGGATCGGTGTCCCCCCATCGGTTTCGGCGACAGTCGTGTCGTCGGTATCTCCCTCACTGTCCAACAATTCGCGGAGCCGAGAGCGGATCATCTCTGAGAGCACGAATAATTCTGACGAACTGCCATATAAAGTATCAGGCTAGCCTTCGAAGAACCCGGCCCCTTCGCCGTCGGCCACGGACGGGACGAAAGGGCCGAAAATATATACCTACAGCCCAGAGACACGGATATGACCACCCGGTTCAGGCGACTGGTGGCGGCGACGACTGCGCTGACGTTCGGGCTCATACTGCTTGGCGTGTACACTGGCGCCGTCGGAGCTGGCCTGACGTGTGCCGGCCGCTGGCCCTTCTGTGACGGCTGGCTCGGCCTGTTCCCCGCCAACTGGATGAGCTTTATTGAATGGTTCCACCGGTTCGTCGCGATGATCACCGGCTTCTTCATTCTCGGATCGACCGTCGCCGCCTGGCGCGGGGACTACTCCAACCGACTCAAGTACGCGACCGGGGTCGCACTTGCGGTCCTGCCGGTCCAGGTCCTGCTCGGTGCGAACACCATCTTCAACTTCGGTGCAGTCGCACAGGTCCTACACCACGCCGCGGCGCTGACCATCCTGGTCGCGCTGGTAGCAGCGACGGCATGGGCCTACGTCGAACCGTCCATGGACGGTGTCAGTGCCAGTCAGCCCGCCGATTCGGCGGCTTCACACGCGGACGATTGAAGCGTTCGTCGCTGGTGTCGTAGATAATACATACCATATCTGTTCAATAATTGAATAGAAGAAACAGATTTGTTCGAAAATCCGAACAGATGATTCGTTTACCACACCAGTATTAGGCCGTTCGTAACACTAATCCCGGTCTGCGTTGTTGTGCCGTGTATGTCAGACGAAGGCCTCTCACGACGACAGTATCTCACGACCGTCGGCGGGACCGCAGTCGCGCTCAGTGTCGCCGGCTGTAACGGCGGCGGTGGCGGGGGCGGCGACGAACAGACCATCACTGCCGGGACGGCACCAGGCTTCCCGCCCTTCGAGATGAAGGAGGGTGGCGAACTGATCGGGTTCGACGTGGATCTCCTGGAAGCCGTCGTCGAAGAGAGCGACTACTCCTTCGAGGGCTGGGAGGAGTTCGAATTCGACTCGCTCATCCCCGCGCTCAACAACAACAACATCGACGTCATCGCCGCCGCGATGACCATCACCGACGAGCGCGACCAGACCATCGACTTCAGCGACCCCTACTACAGCGCCGACCAGTCGATCATCGTCCGCGCGGACGGCGACTTCTCGCCGGGCAGCCTCGACGACCTGAGCGACCACCCCGTCGGTGCACAGAAGGGAACCACCGGGGAGAGCGTCGTCAACGAGGAACTGGTCGGTTCGCGCATCACCGAGAGCCAGTACAACGCCTACGACAGCTACGTCCTCGCCGTCCAGGATCTGGAGAACGGCAACATCGACGCCGTAGTGCTGGACCAGCCCGTCGCCGAGACCTTCGCCGCGAACCGGCCGGTCTCGGTCGCGTTCGTCTACGAGACCGGGGAACGCTACGGGTTCGGCATCCGCGACGGTGACAGCGGGCGCCAGTCGGCCCTCAACGACGGTCTGTCGACGGTCCGGGAGAACGGCACCTACCAGGAACTGACCCAGCAGTGGTTCGGCGAGTAAGCGGATGCTCCAGGCGACCGACTGGGCGTTCGTCCTCGAAAACCTCGACTACCTGCTGGCCGGTGCGGCCGTCACCGTCGGATTAACGCTGACGAGCCTGTTGCTCGGCTTCCTGGTCGGCTTCCCCGCCGGCGCCGTCGAGGTGTACGGCAGCCGACTGCCCAGGCAACTGGTGTCGACCGCGGGCGTGGTCCTCCGTGGAACGCCCATCGTCGTCATCATGCTGGTGCTGTTCTTCGTCGTCTCCATCTCGCAGTCGGCGTTCATCACAGCGACTGTCGGGTTGGGACTGCGGAGTGCGGCCTACCAGTCACAGATCTTCCGCGGGGCGCTCCAGAGCGTCGACGAGGGCCAGATGGAGGCCGCCCGTTCGATCGGGATGAGCCGGCTGGAGGCCATCCGGCACGTCGTCGTCCCGCAGGCGCTCCGGCGCAGTATGCCGGGGTTCCAGAACGAGTTCACCATCGTCCTGAAGGACACTTCCATCGCCTTCGCCATCGGGCTGGCCGAGATGCTGACCCGCGGCTACGACCTGTTCACCCAATCGGGCCGATCGACCGCCGTCCTGGAGGTGTTCCTGGTGATCAGCGCCATCTACTTCGTGTTGACTTTCGGGACGAACCGTGCGCTGGACCGACTGAGCGACTACTACGCGATTCCGACGGGTGAGAACGCATGAGTCTACTACGAGTCGAGGACGTCGACAAGTCCTACGGTGACGAGGAGGTACTGAAAGGCGTCAGCTTCGAGATGGCACGGGGGGACGTGGACGTCCTCATGGGCCCCAGCGGCAGCGGAAAATCGACGATGCTGCGCTGTATCAACCGGCTGACCGAGATCGACGACGGCGAGATCTGGCTGGACGACACGCTCGTGACGGGCGCGGACGCCGACGTGAACGCGCTCCGCCAGGAGGTCGGAATGGTGTTCCAGGGGTTCAACCTCTTTGCCCACCTCACGGCACTGGAGAACATCACGCTCGGGCTCAAACGGGTCCGGGGCATGGACGCCGCGGAGGCCCGCGAACGCGCGGCCGAGCATCTCTCCCAGGTCGGACTCGCGAAACAGGCCGACTCCTACCCGGCCGAACTGTCGGGTGGCCAGCAACAGCGTGTCGGCATCGCACGTGCGCTCGCGATGGAACCGAAGCTGATGCTGTTCGACGAACCGACGAGCGCGCTGGACCCGGAACTGGTCGGCGAGGTGGTCGACGTGATGCGTGATCTGGCCGAGCGCGGGATGACGATGCTCGTCGTCAGCCACGAGATGGGCTTTGCCCGCTCGGCCGCCGACAACATCATCTTCCTCGACGACGGGCGAATCGTCGAATCCGGGAGCCCCGACGACCTGTTCGAGCGACCCGAACACGACCGCACCAGGTCGTTCCTCACCGGCCTGCAGGCGGGCCACGAGTAGCTATGGGTGCCGAACAATCGACCGTCGAGGAGGTCCGCACGACCGTCGACGTGGACAGACCCTGGGCGCTGGTCGCAGTGGCGATCTTCTGGGGCTGGCTCGTCCTCCGCTGGACGAACGACTACCTGCTCCCGGACTCGATGGCGCTGCCCCAGGACCAGCCGTTCGTCCCAGTGGCGCCGTTCAGTTCGGCGGCAGAGAGCATGCGCGGTGTGGCCAGCGATCTGGGCCTGTTCGGACTCCCCTTCGATCTGGCTGCCGGACTGTTCGGGTTCGTCGCGGGTGCCATCCCGTCGCTCCCGTCGCTGGCGCGGGGTGCGTGGCTCACCATCGTCCTGACCGTGGCCGGCATCGCGCTGGGGTTCGTGCTGGCGGTGCCGCTCTCGGTGGCCCGCGTCTACGGCGGACGGGGCCTTCGCTGGCTCTCGTTGTCCTACACCGAACTCATCCGCGGGACGCCGCTGCTGGCACAGCTGTTCGTCCTCTACTTCGGGACGGGACTGACCGGCGTCATCCGCGTCCTGCCCGGCGTCGGTCAGGGGTTCGTTCCCGGTTCGGCCGTCTGGGTGGCGATCATCGGGTTCACGCTCAACAGCGCCGCCTACCAGGCCGAGTACATCCGCTCGGCGCTCGAATCCGTCGACACCGGGCAGCTGACGGCCGCACGGGCCATCGGCCTCTCGAAGATCGACGGGATCCGCTACGTCGTGCTTCCCCAGGGGCTCCGGTACGCCATCCCCGGCTGGTCGAACGAACTCGTCTACCTGATCAAGTACTCCTCGCTGGCCGCGTTCATCACCGTCCGTGAACTGTTCTTCCGGACCGAGGAGATCGCCAACGCCACGTTCCGCTACACGGAACTGTTCGTGCTGGCGGCGCTGTTCTACCTGGCGCTGGTCATCTCGGCCTCGATGCTGATGAACCGGGTCGAGGAGTGGACCGCGGTGCCCGGACTGGGTGGCCGCGCTCGGTAAGTCACATGAAATCGGAGAGTCCGGACTGCTGGTCGTCCGCGTCGGCCTCCTCGCTGTCCGGCGTCTCGTCGTCCGCGTCTTCGTCCGCGTCGGCGGCAGTCCCGTCCGTGTTGCCGCCGAGCGTGACCTGCTGTTCGGTCGCGTCCGCGTCGCGGTCGTCGGCTGCCTCGCCGTCCGCGTCCTCGTCCGTCGCTGTGTCAATCCCACCGCCTGCGGTCGCGCCCTCGAAGGCACCGCCGGAGTGTTCGACCGCCGCCTCGGCGCGTCGCTCTTCGGCGTCCGCGACGATGGACTGGACCTTGTTGGTGTCCTTGCCCGAACCGGTGATGAAAGCGACGTGTTCGGCCGCCATCTCGTAGGTCGCCGCCATCGCGACGGTCAACTCGCGGTTCTTGCAGTGGTGGGTCATCGACGCCAAGAACGGCATAATCTCCCGGCGCGCGGTCCGCATCGAGACGCCGTCGATGGTCGCGATCTGCTGGGCGATGTCGTCGCGGGTCTGGCGAGTCCCCTTCGAGCGGCCGAGTTTCGACCAGTAGCTCGGCGGGCCGTAGCGGGTCCAGCCACTCTTCGTGCCGTCCCTGGCCGCGGCCACGCCGGCGGTCATGTTGTCGGTCGCGTACCGCCAGAACGAGTAGTTCTGTGTCGCCCGGACCCGACCGAGCCACTGGTCGGCCTTCGAGAGGGCGCCGTAGGCACGGGCCAGTTCGGCCCCCTCGTAGTCTTTGGGCATGTTGTCCTCGATCCAGTTGATGAGGTCGTCGGGCGTCTCGTCGACGTCGTAGCTGGCCTTCAGTGCCGTCTCGGCGTCGGCCTCCTTGATGACGACGTCGAGGTAGTCGAAGATACCCTCGGTGGTGTCGCGGTCGCCAGTGACGACGTCGTCCGCGGTCAGCCGATCGGTGGTCTCGGCGATGGCCTGGAGGTCCTTGACCGCCCCACGGAGGTCCCCGCTGTTCTTCTCGGCGATGGTCTCTAAGGCGTCGCTCTCGTACTCGATGCCCTCCTTCCGGCAGATGTCCCGGAGGACTGGGACGATAGAGCGCGGCGAGACGTCCCGGAACTCGATGTCCTGGCAGTTGTTGCGCAGGCCCTTCGACATCTCGTAGAACTCGTTGGCGATGAGCACCATCGGCTGGCCGGCCTCCGTGACCAGCGAGGTGATGGCGCGAGCGCCCCCGCGGTCGGCGTTACCGTGGATGTTGTCGGCCTCGTCCATGATGACCAGGCGACGGCCCTGTCCGCCTGCGGTCAGCGTCCCGGATTTCGCGGCTTCGCCGGCGACCCGCTCGATGACGTCCTTGGTCCGGGAGTCGCTGGCGTTGAGTTCGATTGTCGGCCAACCCAGATCGGCCGCAAGCGCGTGGGCCGCAGAGGTCTTGCCCACACCCGGCGAGCCGTGGATGATGGCCGCCTCCCGGTGGTCCTCCCAGGTCCGCGCCCACTCCTCGAAGGCGTCCCGAGCCTTGTCGTTCCCCCGGACCTCCGACAGCGTACTCGGTCGGTGTTTCTCCGTCCAGTCCATTGGGTCGTGGTTGGCCCGACTGGCGTTTAGGGGTTGCGGAGCGTCACCCGTCGTCCATCGACGAGATGTCCAGACGCGGTGCAAACGACTCGTAGGCGTCGTCGCTCGAAACGATCGTATCGCCGTCTGATTCGACGAGGTGAAGGGCGTCGAAGGGTGTGAACCCGTGGTCCTCGACGTACGTCGCTGCGGCGACGACGGTGTCCACGTCCCCCCTGACCTCGACGAGGTCGGCAGCGTTCGTCACGACCCGTTCGGTGTCACGGTCTTCGCGGTACGCGACCAGAAACAGTTCGATGAGAGTGAACTGCGAGGTCCACAGGTCCTCCCGATGGTTCCGATAGACCGTCTCGGCCGGGACACTCAGCCAGTCCTCGTCCTTGATGAGAGCAAGGAGAAAGTCGGTCTCGGCGTACATCTACCGGCCAGCCTCGTCCAGTGTCCCGTTCCGTGCGTCCGTCCGCATCTCATCGGCGGACTTCTCGACGTCCGCAAATTCGTCCCGAAGTGCGGCGAGCGGGTCCTCTGCGATCGGTACAAGTTTGATCTCACCGGGTAGCTGGACGACGCGATACCGCTCGCCGTAGCGCTCTCGGATCTCTTTCGGGAGGGTGAGACGACCCCGGTCGTCGAGCGTGATTTCAGACACGACTGACAATTTCGTGGGCGCGCACAAATTTGTTCCCCACACTCAGGTATTTTCCCACAACCGCTATTTTCGAGGACGTACCGAACCATCATCACTGCTAGCGCGGAAAAGCCTCAACGGTGTCCAGCCGTACCACGCGTGTCCACCGTTCCGACTGGCGTGTAGGGGTTGCGGAGGACCGTGTTCCGGTACGCTTTTGTTTTAGTCTATCCACCGTGTGGACCAATGACAGGCGGCGCCCGAAGCGACCTCGCGGAGAAGATCGCCGGCGAGGTGGCACTGAGCGGTGACCCCGGCGCGACGCTCCGGAAGTGGCGGACGGACTTCGACGTCGCACAGACGGAGCTTGCGGACCACCTGGACGTCTCGCCGTCGGTCGTCTCCGACTACGAGAGCGGGCGCCGTGACAACCCCGGTATCGGCGTCGTCAGGCGTCTGGTGACGGCGTTGCTCGACATCGACGAGGACCGTGGTGGCCAGCACATCCGTCAGCACGCCCGCGTCATCTCGGCCGGTTTCGACAGCGACGTGGTCCACGACCTCCGTGAGTACACGGCCAACGTCGGCGTCGAGAGCGTCTACGACGCCACCGACGCCGTCGAACTCGCCCGGGGGAGTACCGACACCGTCTCCGGACACACCGTCATCAACTCCATCACCGCAATCAGACGGCTCTCCTCGGACGAGTTCTACCAGCTCTACGGTCAGTCGACGAACCGTGCGCTCGTGTTCACCAACGTCACCCGCGGCGAATCGCCACTGGTCGCCCTGCGCGTGGTCTCGCCGACACCGAACGCAGTCATCCTCCACGGTCTAGAGACAGACGACGTCTGGGAGCACGCCGCCGATCTCGCACGGATCGACGACTTCTCGCTGGCGGTGACCGACGCCGAACTCGACGACCTCCTCGGTGGGCTCCGGACGCTCCCCTAACAGCCCGGATACGCCGCCGACCCCTGGAATCCCGTCCGGTTGAGGTGGTCGGCCGTCGCCGGCGTCAGTTGCTCGGTCGGCGACCCGGTCGTCAACCATCCCTCGGAGTGGTGGTAGTTGCCCTCGACAGGCCCAGTGACCATATGCAAGAGCGCGTGGGTCGTCGCCGCGACGCGGAACGACGTCGACCCCGTGTAGTCGCTCCGTAGTTTCCCGTCGACCACGGCCGAGTAGCCCGGTGAGTCGACACGCACGGCCGTTCGATCGGCGTCGATCGAGCCCAGCGTGACCAATCTGTACGAACACCGGCGCGCGCCCATCCGCTGGCGGCTGTAGAGTCGGCGGTGTTCGGTCCCGTTGGCCGAGACGCGCGCACCCGAGACCGTCCGGTTGGCGCTGACGATGTGGAGTCTGATTCCGGTCGTGCCGTCGGGGTTGGAAACGGGCATATCCGCGAAGACCGACCGGAGTGACTGTCGTTCACCATCCGAGAGCGGCGTCTGTTTCCGACCGTGGCCGACGACAACGTAGAGGTCCTTCCGTGTCGGGTCGGCGCCAGGAAGGGCCGCACCCGACGGCGTCTGTCCGGCCTCCTCCCAGGCGTCGGGGAGGCCGTCGCCGTCGCTGTCGGTGGCCGCGGGCGCGCTCGCCTCGGTCGCGACGACGTCCCCGACGAAGACGTTGGCGACCGGATCCCCGGCGATGTCGTCGGCACCGGAGACCGCACCCCCTTCACCGAGGTCACCGATAGCGCCCGGAAGCATCGCCGTCCCGAGTAACATCACACCCAGCAACAGCATGATACCGGTCGCCATCTTCACGAGCGGCGAGTCCGGACGGACGGCCCGGTAGGCGTCGACGAGCGGACCACCGCGGGTGAAAAACAGTGCGATACCCTTCGTGACCACCACGAGGAAGAGAAATCCGGTCAGGACAGTCCCCACCACGGCCCCGACGTAGACGGCCACGAGCGGGACCTCGCCGGAGAACAGTGGGCCACCCGCGAGACCCGGAACTGAGGACGGGCCGGAGACGCGCGACCGCGAGAGGACCACCGTCGGCTGGAGGAGGAGGAATGTGCCGAGGACCCCGACGACCGCACCTGCGAGCGCGGCAGTCGCGCGTGGGCCGTACGACCAGCGTTCCATGCACGTAGGTGCCGCAGTCGTTGACTAAACGCCTTCGATTAGTATCAGATATATTACTCCACTTTCGTCGGACGACCGGCAGGTCAGTTCCGAACGGTCTGACCGCCGCAACCGCCAGAAATCCCGAGATGGCGCTGTGTTCGGACCGTGGTGACGCCTCACTCCACGTATCGATACTTCCGTTCGCCCATCCGGCCCCAGCCGTCGAAGGCGAACTCGGCTTCCGGCGAGGTGAACTCCTCTGCGTCCTCTTCGACGTGGGCGTCCATATCGTGATTGTGAACGTCGTGGACGTGCTCGTACTCCTCGAACGAGAGGTTGTAGCGGTCCCGGATCTGCTCGTCGATATCCAGCGCCGCGATCTCGTCCTCCCAGCCGGGGACGATCGTCTCGGCGTGGATCTCGGCCTGAGCGCCCGAGCCGTACGAGGCGACGAGCAGTTTCTCGCCCGCGAGGTCGATGTCGTGTTCCATCGCGTGCTTGAGCCCGGACGCGCGAGCCAGATGGACGGACCCGGTGTACCAGTTACCGACGTGGCGGGAGATCTCCAGCGTCGGCTCGATGGCCTGGTTGTACCAGTCCTTGTATCGCTCCGTCTCGGTGAGGGCGTCGGTGTACTCCCGGATCGCGTCGTTGAACGCGTCATCCGTCTCGAAGTCCTCGCGCATCGGCTGGTGGCCGATCTCCTCGGCGAGTAGTTCTTCGACGTCGGTCCCGCGGACGATGTGCCGGTACCCGAGCGCGGCGGCCTTCCGGACCATGCCGGGGAAGGGGGTGTGGAACGGGACCATGTAGTAGTCGTCGGGGTGGATCTGGCCGGCCACGGACGCGAAGTCGTCGAGCGCCTCGCGCATCCGGGCGAGGTAGACCTTCACCGACCGCTTGCCGTCGACGGAGGGGAACTGCTGATTGGGCTTGAGGAAGTCGGTCTCGTCGGCGCTGCCGTACCCCTGTTCGGTCGAGAGTTCGACCAGGTTCGGGTCCTCGTCGACGAGCATCGCGACGGCCCCGGCGCCCTGGGTGGCCTCCCCGGGATCGTCACGGGCGTACAGCGCGGTGTCGGTCGCGATGACGATGGCGGCCCGGTCGCGGTTCCGGCCGGCCTGGATCCAGTTGTAGGCATCGTCGAGACTCTGGGTTCCGGAGATGCACGCGAACTTCCGTTCGCCCTTGTTGGCGTGGTGGAAGTCCCCGTCGTAGACCTGTTCGAGACAGCCCGCGATGTACGTCGAGACGGGCTTGGAGTTGTCGAACGAGCTCTCGGTGGCGACGTCGATCCGGCCGATATCGTCGGGTTCGAGCCCTTTGCGCTCCATCAATCGGTGGGCCGCATTGGCTCCCATCGTCACGATGTCCTCGTAGACGTCCGGGAACGACGACGCGTGGAGTCCCAGCCCCTTCGTGTACTTGCCGGGGTCGTCACCCTGCGCGGGCGCGAACGTCTCCGCGAGGTCGAGTTTGAGCTTCCCCGTCCAGATCTCGATTGCGTCGATACCGACGGCTGTCATACCCGAGAGGTCGGCACCGGTACGTAAGTTACTGTCGACTGTCTGTTCGACAGCTGTCGAACTAGACACCAACTTCCAACGTGTCGACTGTCGGCGTCTTCGTCGGATCATCGGTCCGGAGCGTCACTGTGAGGCGGAATCGGCGGCTGTCGGTCTTGAGACCCTTGATCTTGTAGCTCGAGCTCCCGTCGAGCGTGATCGTCTTCGAGGACTCCTCGAAGGTGCCGTCGCCGTCGGGATCGGAGTGGACGACGACGTCGATGTCGGTCCCCGACGGCCGCGAGGCCGTGACGTTCTTGAGTCGCGCCTTCTTGACGTCGACGGCCCGGGAGAGCGTCTTGGTCCCAGTCCGGATCGTCCCCTCGTCGCCGACATCCGACAGCGCCGCCGCCTCGCTCGCACTCAGTTGCCGGTCGTAGATGCGGACCTCGTCGATGTGGCCGTCCCAGCCGTCGGAGTAGCTCGTGTCTTTCGCCCCCTGGCCGACCAGCAGCGTCTCGACGTTCGAGAGCGTCCCGCTACCGCTGTCCTGGAAGGTCGGTGTATCGGCCGACCCGTCGCGATACATCCTGACCACCTCGCCGTCCTTCCAGGTGACGACGAGGTGTTGCCAGTCGGTGGTCTGTGCGTCGTCGGAACTCTCGTAGACTGTCTCGGTCCCGTCGACGCTGACACCGGCTTTGAGGCAGTCCGAACAGCCGTTCTCGAAGCCCTGCGAGTCGTACCGCAGACTGAGCGGAACGTCGGTGCCGTCGGGCTCCTGTCCGATGAGGATGCCGTTGTTCGTGTTCGTCTCGTCCGAGCGCACCCAGGCGGAGACGGTGAGCGCGTCCTGACCGTTCAGGTAGTTCCCCGCGTCGCTGTCGGCGACGATGTCCTCGCTCCCGTCGAAGACGTACGACCGGGAGCCCGCGATGCCGCTACCCGAGACGGTCGCGCCGGTTACCAGTCCGTCGTGACCGTTGCCGGACTCGTCGATCGCGTCGCCGTCGAACGACCAGTACGTGAGCAGCGCGTCACCGCCACGGTCGCTGGCCGGGTAGCCCAGTTCGACGGCGTCGGCACGGTGGCCGCCCACGTCGTCGTGGACGACACTCTCCGCGCTGGTCGCGCCGTCCCAGTCGCTCGCCGTCGTCCAGGTCGCGCTCGGGAGCCGTTCGACGAGGACGGCACCGACCTTCGGATTGTTCGCGTCCGGGTTGTCTGCGACGATGTTTAGCTCTCCATCGGTGACAGTCACAGTCTTCGTGATATCCAACCGAGTGTTGGCACCGACCTCGTCGTAGATATCCAGGTTGGGGCTGACAGTAGTCCCTTCGATCGACAGGTCGAACACACGGTTACCCCGGGCGGCTTCGGCGCTGTTGCCGTCGAAGTAGATCTCCGCGAGTTTGACCGTGACGCGGTACTGACCGTTACTGACCGGCACCGCGTACTCGATTCGCTTGGGATTGACGTCGTCGTACCGTTCGGTCTGGTACAGATTGTCGTCACTGGTCCCAGCGATGGGCTCCGTCGACGAGTAGGTCTTGTCGCCAGCATCCAGATACTTGTCCGTTTCGGCCTCGTACTCGACGCCCTCACAGGAGGTGTACGACGAGCCGCCGCTGTTGATCGCTGCAACGACGTCCCTGTCGGCCGACTGGACGTTGACCGTGGTCTGTGCCGTCGCCGTGTCGCCGTCGCTGGCTGTGACCGTCACGTCGGCCGTATATCTCCCCGAGCAGTCGTACGTATAGGTGAACGTCGGGGAGGACTGCGTGACGGTGCGGCCGTCGTCCAGTCGGAACTCGTAGCTCTGGATGCTCCCGTCGGGGTCCAACGATCCGCTGGCGTCGAACGTGACTGTCTCGGCGGTCGTCGGCGAACTCGGTGAGTGGATCAGCGACGCCGTCGCTGGCTCGTTCACCTCCACCGTCCGAGTGGTAGTGTTCGTCGCGCCGTCGTCGTCGGTGATCCGCAGCGTGACGGTCCTGGTCCCGGATGTCGAGAATGTATGTGACGTCGTCTTGCTACCCGTCGTCGTCTCGTAGGTCCCGTCGTCGTCCCAGTCCCAGGCGTACTTGTCGATGGTCCCGTCCGCGTCACTCGACCCACTGGCGTCGAAGGTGACCGATTCCTGCGTCGACGCCGGCGTGGGACTGTAGCTGAACGATGCCGATGGCGACGTGTTGGGACTCGACACCGTCACCGTCTCGGTCAGCGTCTCCGTATTGCCGTTCGGTCCAGTGATCTCCAGCGTGACGGTGTAGGTGCCAGCGCTGGCGTAGGTGTACCGTGGCTGTTTTCCGGTCACGTCCGCGGTGCCGTCGCCGTCGAAGTCCCACTCGTAGGTATAGGTCGCCGTGTCGTCCTCGTAGACCATCACGTCGCGGAACTCGGACTCGGCTTGCGCGCTGGCGTCGTCGTCGTTGGCGAACGCCAGGTACTGGGCCGAGATCTGGTAGTCCTGCCCCGCCGGGATCCGATAGCGTTTCCAGTCCGGCGCCGCGCTGTCGTACGGGCTCGACGGCTGGGTACCCCAGTTCTGGGTCCCGTAGACCTCGTAGATCAGGTTGTTCGAGATGCTATCGTCGGTCTCGAAGCCCGTCCCGTGGATCTCACCCTCGGTCCCCGAGCGGAAGCCGAATGCCAGCACCGTATCGCTGGTCATCCCATAGCTGTAGGCGATCTTCTTCCAGGTGTTGTTCGCCAGATACAGCGTCCGGCCGTCGTCCCTGACCTCGACGGTCGGATCGAGGTCCTGGTTGGACCCGGCGTAGCTCTGTATCGTGTAGTCGGTGAAGTTGACGTAGGCCTCCGACGGCGTCCGCTCGACGAGTCCGAGTCCGTTGACTGTCAGTCCGGGCTCCCCGCTGGTGGGGACCACCAGCATCGACCCGTCCAGCGAGACCGAGACGGTCTTCGTGGTCGTCGCGGTCGCGCCGTCGTTGTCCGTGACCCGTAGCGTGACCGTCTTCGTCCCCGCGGTGGCGAACGTGTGCGTGGTGGTCTTGCTGTTCGTCGTCGCCTCATAGGTACCGTCGTCGTCCCAGTCCCATGCGTACTCGTCGACGGTCCCGTCCGTGTCGTCGGACGCGGTCGCGTCGAAGGTCACCGACTCGCCGGTGACCGGCGAGGACGGACTGTAGCTGAACGAGGCCGTCGGATCGGCGTTCGTATCCGTGACGGTGACCGTCTCGGTCAGCGTCCGCGTGGTCCCGGCCGGCCCGGTAACGTTCAACGTGACGGTGTAGGTGCCGGCGCTGGTGTAGGTGTACTGGGGCTGTTTCCCCGTCACATCCGTGGTCCCGTCGCCGTCGAAGTCCCACTCGTAGGTGTAGGTCGCCGTATCGTCCTCGTAGACCATCACGTCGCGGAACTCTGACTCGGCTTGCGCACTGTCGTCGTCGTCGTTGGCGAACGCCAGGTACTGGGCCGAGACCTGGTAGTCCTGGCCCGCCGGGATGCGATACCGCTTCCAATCCGGCGCCGAACTACCGTAGAGGGTCGCCGGCTGGCGGCCGAAGTTCTGCGTCCCGTAGACCTTGTACAGGAGGTTGCTCGACAGCGAATCGTCCGTCTCGAATCCCATCCCCTGGATCTCGCCTTCGGTCGGCGAGCGGAAGCCAAAGGCAAGCACCGTGTCGCTGGTCATCCCGTAACTGTAGTCGATCTTCTTCCAGGCGTTGTTCGCGATGTAGAGCGTCCGCCCGTGGTCCCGGATCTCGACGGTCGGATCCGCGTCCTGTGGCCCGCCGAAGCTCTGGACGGTGTAGTCGGTGAAGTTGACGTACGCGGCGTCTGGGTCGCGGTCGACCAGTCCCAGGCCGTTGACAGTCAGGTGGGCGTCCCCGCTCGTGGGCACGACCAGCATCGACCCGTTGGGGACGACGGTGAGCTGTTTGCTCGACGTGTCGGTCTGCCCGTCGTTGTCGGTCACACGGAGCCTGACGGTCTCCGTGCCGGCGGTGGCGAACGTGTGCGTGGTAGTCTTGCTGTTCGTCGTCGTCTCGTACGTGCCGTCGTCGTCCCAGTCCCAGGCGTACTTGTCGACGGTCCCGTCCGTGTCACTGGAGCCGCTGGCGTCGAAGGTCGCACCCTCGCCCGCGACCGGTTCGGTCGGCGAGACGCTGTACCTCGCCGTCGGCGGGGCCGGGGTGGGCGTGGGTGTCGGAGTCGGTGTCGCCGTCGGGGTGGGGGTCGGCGTCGGCGTGGGAGTGGGCGTAGCCGTCGGCGTCGCAGTCGGCGTGGCCGTGGCCGTGGGCGTGGGCGTCGGTGCCGGCGTCGCCGTCGGCGTCTGAACGTCGGACACTTCGTCGATCAAGACGGTGTTCGAGGGCCGGTGAACGACGATCAGACGAACGGTCGACCCGACCGGCGTGCTGTACGCGTGGCGCCACCGCTCACCGGGGTCGAAGTCCGAGTCGGTACTCCCCAGGGGCGTGAACGATCCGAGGCCGTACTGGACGCGGGTCCCGTTGTCGAGAATGACGTCTACGTCACTCGCCGTGATAGGATCGCCGCCCTGATGAGTAAGCGTCACGGTGCTCCCGTCGAACTCGTAGCCGACGTCGACGAGCACGCTCTCGCCGGACGCCTGGTTGTCGAAGACGACGAGACCGATGGCACTCACCGCCAGGATGACGACACCCGTCAGGAGCGCGACTCCGACGGCTTCCGACTGGCCCCGCCCCGCCATTTCCTCTAGTTCGGTGAACCGGTGGTAAGACCGTTGTGGGTGATTACAGAACGTGAGAAAAAGACTAACGAGACCAATCAATCTCTTGAAACTAAAAATACTGATTCCAACTATCAATTTCTGTTGAAACTCTCCTTCTTCGCGGAACAGGTAGGACTGGGTTCGACTGTATACCTTGGTAAAATCCGAACTACCGGTACTCAGGGTTTGTAGAGAATATGCCAGAATCGGTCAAGGAGAATCCGACAGGGGCCTTCTTAGCGCGCTGTCGGCAGTGACTATGTCGCTCTGGAAGCCGCCCGAAACTCTCTCACCATGAATCCTGAGAATGTCAGTGAATTATTGTTAATCGTGGATTCTTCTGTTCCGGACTCTGTCGCCTGCACGAGCGCGAATATCTACTACGAGGCCGAATTTGGGTTTCCTCTCCCATCCTTCAACGGAACCGGTATCCACTACTGCCATGAGTGCTGGTTCATTGAGTTGGTACTTTCAACGAAGATTAAAAAATCTGATAAATCTCGAAGTTAGTTCAGGAGGGAGAATGTCGTCGAGTCTGTCGTCCCGTCGCTCCGGTCGAATGAGACAGTATAGCTACTTCCCTTCCCTCTGTTGCCGGTATCCACGTTCTGGAGGGTAATCTCTATGGTCGACCCTCCAGTGACATCACCACCGTCAGCGGTGTAGGTCACAACTGCTGTGTCCGCACTCGTATCGACAGCGATAGTGGCGGAACCACTTCCGGATGTGACAGATGTGGACCCCTCCGAATTGCTGTAATCCACTCTGGTGTTACCTTGTCCGCTCCCGGTAAGTTGTGCGCTGGAGAGATCTATCGTGACTGTCTCACCACTTTTGATGGTTTTGTTGGGGGTGAATCTGATCGTCTGGGTTTGATCGGACGTTTGGCTCTCAAGGTTGGTGGCTGAGAGACTCGAGAAACCGGCTGGTGAGACCGACACTTCCTGCGTTGTGGATGTACTCGCTCCGCCGCTATCGGTGACGATTAACTCAACAGTATAGCTTCCACTGTTCGAATAACTGTGAGTCGCTGTCGTGTCGGGGTCTGTCGTCGTCGTCTCTACCGTCCCGTCGTTTGTCCAGTCCCACTCGTAGGTGAGCGAGTCTCTATCAGGGTCGGTAGAGTCGCTCGCGTCGAACTCGATACTCTCTCCCGGCGTCGGGTCACTCGGTGTGTAGGTGAAACTTGGGTTCGGCGGCTCGTTCACCTCGAACGTTGCACTCGCCGTGTCGGCGTCCTCACGGCTGACCCCGATCGTGTAAGGGCCCTGCGCGTTGGCGCCTATCGGCGGGTCGTCAATCTCGATACGGATCGTATCCCCGTTGTCGTCAGCAGCACCAGCCGTGTAGGTGAAGTACGCCGTCTCACCGTTGTCTTTGCTATTGAAACTTAAGGAGCCATCTCCCTGTACCAGCGATTTACTGTTCGCGTTGGCATAATCGATTGACGAGGAATCAGTTCCTTGAGGATCGCTTAGGTCGATAGTTACTTTCTCACCACTATCGAGATCCGAACCAAGCTCGAACTCGATGGTCTGTGGCTCGCTGCCGTCGGCCTGTATGTCACTCGCGGATACGCTCGAAATTTCGGGAGTTCCGCTGTCGTACGCGACACTGAACGACTGCGTCGTGGTCCCACTGTCGCTTCGTGAGATAGTAACATCGTACGGACTTCCGCTGTTATCGTTGAGTGAACCGACAGCAATACCACTCACTCGGATAGAGATCGTCTCGCCGGCGGCGATGGTACTACCACCTGTTTCGTACTCGATTTGCGCGTTGTTACTGTTTTGTGTGTTGAATCCGGCAGACCCAGGACTATTCACTGTCGTTGCGCCACCACTTCGATAGTCAACTTGATCAGCCGACTGGGCATCACTCAGGTCTATCGTGACCGTTTCATCACTGGGAAGATCGGTTCCCAGAGTGAACCTGATCTGCTGGTACTGACTATCGGCGTTCGGAAGGATACTCGTTACAGAGCTACCGCTTATCGGATCGGTTGTGTCCGATACCGTGACCGTCACCGTCTCAGTGTCTGTATCGCCATCGTCGTCAGTAACGGTTAATTCGACATCCACGGTCTGGTCTCCGTTCACATTACTTGGGGCGTTGTAGGTCGGTTTCTCGGTGTTCGAATCCGAGAGTGTACCACTACCGCTAACGATTGTCCACGAATAGTCGACGATGTTTCCATCACTGTCGCTGCTCGCAGCACCATCGAGTTCGACGCTATTGCCCTCTTCGACAGTTACGTCAGATCCAGCGTCAGCGGTCGGCGGAGAGTTACCGCCACCACCGGCGATGTTGGCGCGCGTGACCGTGACGTTGATCACGTCGCTCGATCCGCCACTGGCCGCGTAGACTCCGATCGTTCCGTTCTCGCTGGCGGTCAGGTCGGTCGTCACCTCCCCACTGGATCCGGTCGTGCCATTCCCAGGAGAGAGCGTCCCGACCGTCGTGTTGTTCACGGCGAAGTCGACGGTGGTCCCATCGAGAGCCGGAGTAGTACCCGCTCTGAGTGTCAGTACGTCGTCGCTATCCGCCTGGACGTCCCACGTACAGTCGGTGGCGGAGCAGGACGAGAGATAATTATTGTCGTTATCGGTTTCCGGGTTCTCCCAGGCGACGGCGTAGGCGCTCCCTCCGCCACCACCGCTCCCTCCGCTTGCGGCCTGTACGGTCACGTTCACCGAGACGTTCTGGACGGTAGTGGCGTCGAAGTTGCTATCCAGACCGACGTAACTGAACTGGACCTCCTGGCTGCCGGTCCCGCTGCTCGGGGCCGTGTATTCGAAGGTGACCTGACCGTCCTCGTCGGGCCGCCGGGTGGTCGGCGGTTCGAGGTTCCCCGACCCGACGAGCCGTGCCTGGATCGTCGTGGATGTGGCGTTGTCCGGCGGGTTGTTGTACCGATCACGGACCTCCAGGACGAGTTCGGTGGTCTGGCCCTGGGTGACCGTGGTGCCGTCGCCCTCGACGTCGGTCAGGTAGGCCGTGTCCTCGTCGGTCACACCGGTTCCGACACCCACTTTGGTCAACTGGAGTTCGTATTCCTTGTTTGGCTTCAGCTCGATAGCGACCGTGTGGAACCCGCTGGGCGCGGGCGTCGCGGCGTCCGAGACACTGTTGACGGTCGACGATTGCGTGTTCACGAGGAAGTCCCAGTAGGACGCTGGCTGCCGAGAGACGACAACGAGTCTGATCGGACCGGTACTGCTGTTGTCGAGCGTGATCGTCTGTGTCGAGGTACTCACAGACTGGACGTCGACGGAGGTCGAGCCGCTCGACGAGCGCGAGAGCGAGCCGTTGAGGGTGACCAGCGAGATATCGGTGCCGTCGACGAACGTCTGATTGGCGAGTGTGACGTTCGTGTCCCGGAACTCGTTGTAGAGGACGGTCTGTTCGTAGACGGTGTCCGGGGCGTTCGAATAGAGGTTGTATCCCGGACGGTAAGCGATACCCCCCGTGTTGTAGACCTGTGTCGTGTTCCAGTAGTCGCCGGCCTCGCCAGCTGCAATTGCGTTTTCGACCGTGAGGTTCACGTCCCGGTCTGTCGTCCCGAGTGTCCGGAGTGACCCTGACGGTGGGCCGGGGTTGAGCGCGACAGCCCTGCTCGGGTACCGTGTCCCCAGTTGCACCGTCGTCGACTGTGCACCGCCGTCGCCGGGCATCGACACGATAGCGTTGCGCAGGTCCTGGAGTTGCTCGTGGACCTCCTGGTTGTGGTTGAACTCGATCTCGCGGTTCTGCTCCGGGACGACGAACGCCTGATACGTCGAGAACGCGATGATGAGAATCGCAAACAGCAACACAGCCCCGACCTGGATGGACTGTGCTCGCTCGTCACCCACGAAATCCATGGAGGCTCTTTCGGACAAGTGGATAAAAACCTGTCCGCCCCAGTATCAGTTCCTATCGTTCACCGCTGTCAGGAACGCCCGAGCGCGAACAGTCGATGTTCGAAACCAGCGAAAAGTACCAACGTCTCCGGTGTGACTGTCGGGACCCGGTCCCGACGAGTCAGTCCTCCGCGTCTTCGTCCTCTTCGACGACTTCGGGGTCCTCCATCGCAGTCTGGAGGCTGTCGAGGCCGTTGACCCACTCGGAGACGAGTCCGTATTCGAGGTCCTCGGCGAGTTCCATCGGCAGTTCCGCGCCGTCGACGATGCGAGTGCCGGCCTGAACACAGTAGCCGAGCGCCGCGTCGAGATCCTCCTCGGCCTCGGCGTCGGCCGCAGCAGCGATGTAGTCGCCGACGGTGCCCTCGTCCGCGACACCTTCTGCGACGTATTCCTCGGCAGCGTAGAAGACACAGACCAGCGAGGTCTGGACGCCGTCGATCAGCATCAGCGTCTCCTCGTCGTCGAGTTCGACCTCGGCGAGGACGATCTCGCGGACGCTCTCCAGCTCTTCGAGCGTTGTCTCCTGGTCGAGCGTGCCGTCGTCGTAGTCGGTCAGTATCTTGACCACGGCGATAGCGGCGTCGTCCTGCAGGTTCAACAGGAGTCGTGCCGAATCCTCGTTCTCAGGGTCCACGTCTTCGTCGCTGATACGGTCGATCCAGTTCTGCCAGCGTTCGTCGGTGTAATACTCCCCCGGCGGAGTGCTCATATCACTCCCTACGCGTGGCCGGGGATAGTAGTTTCGACCGGAGATTCCACCTCGGTCTCGGCGGAACCACAAGACAGCGAGGGTATCCGGTGCTGATTTGCGGTGTGTGAACGGGGAAGATGGCCGACGCCGGTTTTATGTCTCTGAGTGTGTAACGACAACGCATGTCACAGTGGCGGCCGGCCGCCGATCGGCGCGGTCCACGGCCCGGCCAGACGGCCACGCGAGTGGGGGCTGGCATCCTCCTGCTGACTGTCCCCCTCGCTGTCGGTGCGCTTCTCGGGCTTGTCGCCCAGAGCGCGACCGTCTCGGCGGCACTCGCCACTGCGGCCGCGGCCGTGACGGAGCCACCAGCGACGAGTCGCCTCCCGTGGCTGTTCAGGGTCGGTGCACTGGGTGTACTGGCCGGGTCCTGGATCCTCGGGTTCGGCCTCGTCGTCGGCGAGCTATGGGACTAGTCGTCGGTGTCGGATCCCTCTCGGAGCGGCGCTACCTGTTCGGCAGGAGGACGCTCGCTGTCCCCACCGCGAGCGGAGAACCGACGCTGCGGGAACGGGATGACGATGCCCGCCTCGTCGAACGCCGTCTTGACCGCCTCGACGACCTGGGAGACGGCCCGCCACTTCCGGGGCGGCGTCGGGTGGTCGATCCAGAACCGGAGTTCGAGTACCACAGCGGAGTCACCGAACGACTTCGGGACGATCTGCGGTGACGGCGAGTCGACGACCCCGTCGACACCGGCGATCGCCTCGTGGGCGACCTCACGGGCGTGGTCGACATCGGTATCGTAGTCGACGCCGACGTCAAGCGTGAGTCTGAGCCGCCCCTTCTGACTCCGGTTGGTGATCGCCCGATCGGCCACCTTGTCGTTCGGGATGACGACGAACTCCCCGTCGAAGTTCTCCAGGCGGGTGTTGAAGATCGTGATGTCCGTGACGATGCCCTCCTCGTCGCCGAGTTCGACCCAGTCGCCGATGGTGAACGGCCGCGAGAACATCAGGACGAAGCCGGCGATGAGCGAGCCGAGCGTCTGACGCGCGGCCAGTCCGACGACGATACCGAGGAACCCGGCCCCGACGAGCAGGCCGCTGAGGTTCTCCCCCCAGAGGGTCAACGCCCCGGAGAGAACCGTCAGCAGGATCGTCACCTGCCCCACGCGCAGGATGATCTCCTCCTGGTGTTCGGTGATCCGGTCCGAGCCGTCGCCCAGGCGCTCGGCGAGCCGTTTCAGCTGATCCGAGGCCGCGAAGCCGATGGCAGCCAGGACGACCGTGATGCCGATCTTGAACAGGTCGCTCGTCGCGATCCTGCTCAGGCTCCCGCTCGGGTCGACAACGTCCCAGAGGATCAGCACCCCAGCGACTGCACAGAGGACGACGGTGAGCTGAACCGTCCGTAGCAGGACGCCCGAGGACGACGTCGGCGCCACGCGCTCGACGATCCCGTACGCGTCTTCTACCTGTCCGACCAGGTACCGCGAGAAGACGATCCGTTTGCAGACCGTGACGACTGCAGGGAAGACGACGACCACCAGGAGAAACGAGACGGCGAGGACGCCGAACGTGACGGCTGTCCGCCCCTGTGTCGCCGCCAGCTGCTCCAGGAGGTCCAGTGCCTGCTGGACCAGCCCGGACTCTTGCATACCAGGGTCCAACGGACGAGCGTTCTTGTGTGTTGTCTTCGACGGCGGCTCAGACGCCGCGACCCTGGAGCTTCTCCTCTTCGGGGAGGTCGGCGTTGGCGTCGCCCTTCATGCCCTTGCCGATGTTCTTGCTGATCTCGGTCAGCGCTTCGGGGTCGTCCCAGTTGTTGACCGCCTCGACGATGGCGGTGCCCATCGCTTCGGGGTCCTCGGCGCCGAAGATACCCGAGCCGACGAAGATGCCGTCACAGCCGTGGTGCATCATCAAGGCAGCGTCGGCGGGTGTCGCGATGCCGCCGGCCGCGAAGTTGACGACCGGGAGTCGCCCCATCTCGGCGGTCTCGTGGACCAGGTCGGCGGGCGCCTCGTGTTCGCGGGCCCACTTTTCGCGTTCCTCGTGGCTCATCCCTTCGAGCTTACGGATGGCGCCCAGAATGTTGCGCTGGTGGTGGACGGCCTGGTTGACGTCGCCGGTGCCGGCCTCGCCCTTCGTGCGGATCATCGCCGCGCCCTCGTCGATGCGTCGCAGGGCCTCCTGCAGGTTCCGGGCGCCACAGACGAACGGCGCCGTGAAGCCGCGCTTGTCGATGTGGTAGCGGTCGTCGGCCGGTGTGAGCACCTCGCTCTCGTCGACCATATCGGCGCCGGCCGCTTCGAGGATCTGTGCTTCGGTCGTGTGGCCGATCCGGGCCTTGCCCATCACCGGAATCGACACCTCGTCGATGATCGCTTCCAGCGAGGCCGGATCGGCCATCCGCGCGACGCCGCCCCGCTTGCGGATATCGGCCGGGACAGCCTCCAGGTTCATCACAGCCACGGCGCCGACATCTTCGGCGATACGGGCCTGCTCGCGGTCGACGACGTCCATGATGACGCCACCCTTCTGCATCTTCGCGAAGCCGCGCTTGACGAGATCGGTGCCGCGGCGGAGGTCCTCCAGATCGGTAGCTTCAGCCATTGAGTGCGGTTTAGGACTGGATTTACTTAACGCGTGTCCTTGGCCGCTGTGCCCGGTCCGTTCGGGGATTTCACCCCGACCATGGACAGCCTGGGCGACGCCATCGCGATCTGTTCCCGACACGAACCTGGCCGGTGGTGTTTTTACCTTCAGAGACCGAACCGTGTCCAATGCGACCGGAGTGGCCGCCGTCGAACGACCAGCGAGGGATGCACGTCCTCCACGTCGACGACGATTCGGACTTTCTGGAGATAACGGCGGCAATGCTCGAACAGGAGGCGGAGATGCTCCGGATCACCTCCATCGTCGATCCCACGGCGGTCGTCGAGCATTTGGAGACGAAGTCCATCGACTGCGTCGTCTCCGACTACGACATGCTTCCGATGGACGGCCTGGAACTGCTCAGGGCCGTCCGTGACTCGTATCCGGACCTCCCTTTTATACTCTTTACCGGGAAGGGGAGCGAGGAGGTCGCGAGCGAGGCTATCTCGGCAGGTGTCACCGATTACGTCCAGAAAGCGGGCGACAGCGAGACCTTCGAGATGCTGTACAACCGCATCGAGAACGCCGTCGACCACGCGCGGACGGAACAGGAACTCGCCTACGAGAGCAGCCTCCTCGATACGATCTTCGAGCAGATACCACACCACCTCTACGTCAAGGACGAGGAGGGGCGACACGTCCGTGTGAGCCACGCACACGTCGAAGATCCCGAGGAGTTGGTCGGGAAGACCGACAAGGAAGTGTACCCGAGTTCGCTCTCCCGGGAAGCCTACGCCGACGATATGACTGTCATCGAGGAGGGCGAACCGATCATCCACAAGGAGGAACAGACCCTCGACGAGGTCGCCAAGACATACAGCTTCGACAACCTCTACGACCAGTACGAACACGAACCGATCACCGACAAGGAGCGCTACGACGAGTGGGCGCTCACGTCGAAGGTCCCCTGGCGTGACGAGGACGGCGAGATCGTCGGCCTGATCGGTATCACCTTCGATATCAGCGACCGGAAACACTACGAGCAGACGCTCGAACGGCACGCCGAACGTCTCGAACAGTTCCTCGCGGAGGTCGTCCACGATCTGCGTTCGCCGCTGCAGGTCGCCGATTCGAACCTGGCACTGCTCCGTGAGACCGGAACGCTCGACGCCGAACGGCTCGACGCCATCGAGCGGTCACACGCTCAGATCGGCGCACTCGTCGAGGATCTCAGTCGGTTCGCCCGGCACGGCGAGATGGAGCCCGATCCGGAACCGGTCGCTCTGGGATCGATCGCCCGGGATATCTGGGCTGGGCAAGACTCCTCGGAGGCGACACTGACGGTCGAGTCGATCCCGACGGTCGAGGCAGACCTGACAGATAGTCGGCGCCTGCTCGACAACCTCCTTGACAACGCTGTCGATCACAACGGCCCCTACGTCTCGGTTCGGATGGGACCGCTACGAGAGCCAGACAACGACGACATCGAGGGGTTCTACGTCGAGGACGACGGCACCGGACTCGGCGTCGAAGAGAGCGAGCAGGTGTTCGAGGCCGGGTTCACGACGGCGCCAGAGGGGACTGGGCTCGGCCTGGCGATCGTCGATACCATCGCCGAGCGGCACGGGTGGACCGTGACCGCCGGCGAGAGCGACGCGGGCGGCGCTCGGTTCGAGGTCCGGTTCTGAGGGGACGGCGCCCGACCGCTACCGTTTTGCCAGCGCCTCCCCACCGACCGGACATGACCACACTCGGCGGGCGCATCGAGTCGGTTGTCGCGCAGGTCTTCGACGGGCGACTTCCGGCCACGGAGGGGCTCCCGTGGTACGTCGCGCCGCTGCCCGAGTGGCTGGAGAACGTCGGGTTGCGCCTTGCCTGGCCCATCGCCATCGTCAACCTCGTCGGGACGCTCTTTGGCTTCTGGTACTACGCGGGCCGCCCGCTCGAACTCGCGCCGCCGCTGGTCGAGGGCCAACTCGGCGCGGCGCCGCCGCTCGCGTACCCGCTCATCCCCGACTCGCCCGTCGCGACGATGTTCATCGGACTCTCCTTTGCCGCCTGGAAACTCGACTGGGACGTCGAGTGGCTACACATGCTGGCGTTCTTCGGGTGTATCAAACTCGGACTCTGGACGCCGTACGTTCAACTCGTCATCAACGGGCCCGGGGGCATCGCCGCCTGGCTCTACTGGTTTTTGATCCTCTCGCACCTGGCGATGGCCGTCGAGGCGTTCCTCATCCACCGCTACGCGTCGTTCTCGGTGGGCTCGGTCGCCGTCGCCGCGTTCTGGTACGGCTTCAACGACGTCGTCGACTACTTCGTCCCGGTGCTGGGCGGTCCACACCACACCGTCCTCAGGGCCGAGATCGTCGCCGGAGGGCTCGACCACTCGCTTCCCGCCCACGACCTCGCCGCCGGTTGGGCTGTGGTGCTGACACTGGTGGCTACGTTCCTGGCACTGGCGACGCGCGTCGAGAAGCTGAAACGGCGCGCATGATCACCGCTCGTCGACGGGCGTCCACTGCCGGTCGGTCGCACCGACGTACTGCGAGACCGGACGAATGAGGCGGTTGTCGTCGAGTTGCTCCAGGCAGTGGGCCATCCAGCCGCCGGCTCGCGAGACGGCGAAGGTCGCGGTGAAGAGGTCCCGCGGGACGCCGACGCCGTGGAGCAGCGCGGCGGTGTAGAACTCGACGTTCGTCGCGAGCGCCCGGTCGGGCTTGTGCTCGGCCAGAACCTCCAGCGCGACCGTCTCGAACTCCTCGACGGTGTCGTAGAACGCCTCGTCGCCGGCCGTCTCGTAGAACTTCGCGGCGGCTGTCGAGAGGACCGCTGCTCGCGGGTCGCGGACGCGATACACCCGGTGTCCGAAGCCCATCAGTCGGTCGCCGGCCGACAGCGTCTCACGGACGTACGATTCGGGGTCGCCGCTCTCGTGGACGGTCTGGAGCATGTCCAGCACCGGACCAGGTGCGCCGCCGTGGAGCGGCCCCTTGAGTGCGCCGACGGCTGCCGTCGCCGCCGAGACCAGATCCGACTCCGTCGAGACGACGGTCCGGGCCGTGAACGTCGAGGCGTTGAGACCGTGGTCGACGACAGTGTTCAGGTACGTCTCCAGCCCGCGGACGGCGGGTTCGGCCGGTCGGTCGCCGGTGAGCATGTAGAGATAGTTGGCGGCGTGACCCAACTCAGGGTCCGGCGCGACGGGTGGCTCGTCCTGGCGGTACCGCCAGTAGGTCGCGGCGATGGTCGGCAGGACCGCGACGACGCGCTTTGCGGCCGTCTCCGAATCCTCGGCGTCGGTGCCGAGACTCGCCGCCGCGACACCCATCCGGAGCGCGTCCATCGCAGGAGCGCCGTCCGCAGCCGCGCGGCGCAGGACCGCCTGGACCTCCTCGCCGATGGCTCGGCGACCGGCCAGGTCGGCACGGAACTCGGCGAGTTCGGTCGCCGTCGGGAGACGGTCCCGGAACAGGAGGAAGACGCTCTCCTCGAAGGCGGCGTTCCGGGCGAGCGTGTCGACGGGGAACCCACCGATCGTCAGTTCACCCGCTTCGCCGTCGATCTGACTGAGGCGCGTCTCGGCGACGGCCACGCCTTCCAGCCCAGGTCGGAGGTCCTGACTCATCGACTACCGGCCTCCACTGCCGAAGTGTCGCTGATCTGGAACCGGGCGGGCCTGCTCGCCGGTGGCTCGACGACTGGCCAGCTCGGCACGGTCGATTCGTCGGGGGACACGAAACGGGTAGCACGCGTTCTGAACATCGACAGCAGGACTAGCGCGGCGGGACGTGTAAACGCTCGGAGAAATCAGCTTCTTCACCACTGCTGAGATATCGGCCTGCCGGCCATCGCTGTGGCGATAGCGGCAGCGAGATGGGAGATTCTCGGTCTAATCGCGGCATCCCGACGAACGGTGGAGAAGCTGACTTCTCTCGGGGGCAGTCGCCCCGTCAGTCCTCGGCCGGGAACACGTCGCCCGCGAGGACGGTGTCGACGAACTGCTCGCCCGCCTGCGTCAGCGCGTACCCCTCGGCGTCGTCGGCGACGAACGACCCTCTGAGCTGTCGGAGGTGGTAGTTGAATCGGCCCTTGTCATCGATGGAGGTCCGCTCCTGCAGTGCCGAGTACGACAGCGGTCCCCTGACGTTGGACAGGGCGAACAGTATCTCCAGCCGCGCCGGTTCCGAGAGCGTCGTCAGCGTCTCCGAGACGGGTTCGACCGCCGACTGCGCCGGTCGGTCCGCGATGGGCGTCCACGAGCGCCCGGTCGCGCCGACGTACCGCGAGACGGGTCTGACGAGGACGTTGTCGGCCAGTTGTTCGCGGCAGTGGGCCATCCACCCGGCGACTCTGGAGACGGCGAACGTCGGCGTGAACAGCGGCGGCGGCACGTCGACGGCGTGCAAGAGTGCTGCTGCGTAGAACTCCACCGTCGGAGCCGCGTGCCGGCGCGGGTACCGCTCGTCGAGTGCTGCGACACCGGCCGCTTCGAGGTCACTGACTGTCGCACGGAACTGGCTGGCAGTCGGTAACCGCTCCATCGCGGCCGAGAGGACCGCCGCCCGCGGATCCCGGACCTCGTAGATCCGGTGGCCGAAGCCGGGCAGTTCGTCCGATTCGGAGAGCGTCTGGTCGACGACTGCGGTGACGTCGTCGGCGGTCTGGGCCCGCCGAAGCAATTCGAATACGCGCTGGAGGTTACCGCCGTGGCGTGGCCCTTTGAGCGAGCCGACGGCGGCAGTCGCCGCCGACACTAGGTCGGATTCCGTCGAGACGACGGTCCGGGCCGTGAACGTCGACGGGTTGAGCCCGTGGTCGACGACAGTGGTGAGGAACGTTTCCAGCGCCCTGGCCTGCGGGGCCGACGGCCGCTCGCCGGTCACCATGTAACGGTAGTTCGCGGCGTGACCCAGGTCCGGGTCGGGCGCGACCGGGGCGGCATCCTGCCGGTACCGCCAGTAGGTCGCGACGATGGTGGGGACGACCGCGACGACCCGCCTCGCGACCGCATCGGGGGTGTGCTCGTCGACACCGAGGTCCGCTGCTGCGATCCCCATCCGGAGCGCGTCCATCGGGTCGACGTCGTCGTCGGCCGCCGCGCGGAGGACCGTGCGGACGGGGTCGCCGATCGTGCGGCGGTCGGTCAGTTCCGACTGGAGCGACGCGAGCGCCTCGCTCGTCGGTAGGTCCCCCGCAAGCAACAGCGCGACGCACTCCTCGTAGGTGGCGTTGGCAGCCAGTTCCTCGATAGGGTAGCCGCGGACGACGAGTTCGCCGGCCTCGCCGTCGACGTCACTCAGTTCCGTCTCGGCGACGGTGATAGACGCCAGTCCGGGGTCGAACAGGGACGGTGTCACGTTACTCGAATCTCCCCCGCCGTCCGCTTAGGGTTTTCCGGGCCTCGGCAAGCAGCCGAACACGCCCGACATCTAGATCGATATAAATAATATTAATAAACCAATAGTTGCCTCTATCTTTCCAGGCACATGCGTGACGTGTCCGTCCGGCCAGCGCTCGCTCATCTGCTGTTTGCCTGGGTGAGCGCCACGCTCGGCGTCGTCCACGCCGTCAGCCGGGCCGGACCGGTCACCAGCGTCGGCGTCCGCTCGCTGCCACCGCTGCTGCTCTCGGTCGTGCTCGTCTACGCTGGCTATCGGTTCCACAAGCTCGGCCCGTCCGACGACGAGATACTGTCGGCAGCAATACTCCTGCTCGGTGGCGGCGTCTACGGGGCCGGTTTCGTCGTGTTCATCGAGTGGGTCCAGATGGGTGGCGGGTCACCGCTGACGGAGGCCGGTTACGCGGTCCTGCTCGCCGGCGCCGGCGGGACGACGATGGCGACGGTCATCGCCCACTACTACGTGGCCTACGCCAGCAGGGTCGCGGAGGCCAGAGCGGAGTCCGAGCGGGCACGACAGCTCCAGGAACAGGTGAGCGTGCTCAATCGCGCGCTACGACACAACATCCGGAATGAACTCACCGTCATCAACGGCTGGCTCGAAATCGCGTTCGACGGCGTGGCATCGGTCAACGGCGAGTACGAACGGATCCAGGCCCACCTGGAGAAACTCGAAGCGATGAGCGAGACGGCCAGGCTCATCCAGGAGGTGCTCCAGACCGACAGACGCATCGAGATGGATGTGGTCGAACAGGTCGAATCCGTCGTCACTGGATTCGACGAGCGCTCGACACCAGCGACCATCGACACGGAGACGCCGCCCTCGGCGACCGCCGTCGCACACCCACAACTCGACGCCGCTATCGAAGAAGCGATCCAGAACGCGCTGGAACACAACGATCCCGACGAACTCGTGATCGAGGTCGTCGTACGGCCCATCGAGCGGGACGGCGACGACGTCACCGACTGGTGCGTCGAGATTTCCGACAACGGTGAGGGGATCCCGGCGGTCGAGCGAGAGGCGCTTCGGGACACGGAGAAGTCACCGCTCGAACACGGCCAGGGGCTCGGTCTCTATCTCATCAAGTCCATCATCGATCAGTCGGACGGACGACTCCGGTTCGACGGGGACGAGGCGGGGACGACCGTTCGGCTGCTCCTCCCGGCAGTAACCGAAACCGATGCCACGGTCGACGCGACCGTCGACGTGTCGCCGTGACTACCGGACGACGACGACGGCCGACGCCGTCTCGGTCATCTCGCCCTCGCCGGAGTATGTCTGGGACTCCTCGACCGTGAACATCTCTGCGTCGAGTTCGAACTCGCCGGCGACGACCAGCGTGTCGCCGGTGATCTCGTAGTCACCGCTCTCGATTGCGGCGTCGATGTCGCCGACGGAACTCCCGAACTCCGGGCCGACGATGGAGTAGTCCAGGTCGATATCGCTGATCTCGGTGGTGATGTCCGGGGCGTCCTCGTAGGTCTCCAGGCTGCCGACGTGCATCGCCTCGGCGATAGCGTCCTCGAAGCCGGCGACGTGGCCGTACACCTCGACGGTGTCCAGGTCGGCGTTCAGCGGCAGGCCGTTCTCGGTCTTGTAGCGCCGCAGCGCGGAGACGACCTCCATCGCAGTTTCGCCGGCCGCCAGATCCGCCTCGTAGCCGCCCGCGGTGGGCCAGTCGGTCGTGTGGATGGAGCCGTCGTCACCGGCGTAGAGTCGGCTCCACAGTTCCTCGGTGACGTGGGGCAGGAACGGCGCGAACAGCTTCAGGAAGGTCTGGTGGGCCGTGGCCAGCGTATACTCCGTCGATGCGTCGCGCTCGCCGGAGAGCCGCTGTTTGGCAATCTCCAGGTAGTCGTCACAGAAGGTGTTCCAGAAGAACGACCGCAGTTCGTTGCGGGCCTTCGAGAAGGCGTAGTTCTCGAACTTCTCCGTGACCGACTCGACAGTCGCGTCGAGTTCCGCGAGCAGCCAGCGGTCGACCGCCGAGAGGTCACTCTCCGGAACGTCCTCGACGTCGGCTGCGGCGGGCGTGAGCTGATCGACCAGTCGCGAGGCGTTCCAGAGCTTCTGGAGGAGGCGCTCGCCGGCCTCCAGGTCGCCCTCCTTGTACGGGAAGTCGTCGCCGATGGAGGTCCCGGCGGCCCAGTAGCGGGCCGCGTCGACCGGGAAGTTCTCCAGGACCTCGCTGGGCGGGATGACGTTCCCCTTGGACTTGGACATCGCCTCGCGGTTCTCGTCCAGGACCATCCCGTTGATCATCACGTTCTCGAAGGGGACCTGGTCGGTGTGCTCGTAGCACTTGACGACCGTGTGGAACAGCCAGAACGAGATGATGTCGTGGCCCTGTGGGCGCAGATCGAACGGGTACAGTTCCGGCATCTCCATCTCGAAGGTCCCGTCGGTGATCGAGCGAGAGCCGCCAGCGTCGCCGTCGGCGTGCCAGTCCCAGCCGGCGTTGACCAGCGGCGTCAGCGAGGAGGTCGCCCAGGTGTCGAAGACGTCCTCCTCGGGCGTGAACGTGTCGTGACCGCAATCGGGACAGCCGTCGACAGGCGGGTCGTCCGAGAGCGGGTCCGCGGGGAGTTGCTCCGGGTCGGCCAGGATCGGTTCGCCACACTCGTCACAGTACCAGACCGGGATCGGGATGCCCGAGTCGCGCTGGCGGGAGATACACCAGTCCCACTCCAGCCCCTCGATCCAGTGTTCGTACCGGCTGAACATCTTCTCGGGGAACCACTCCATCTCACGCCCGGCCTGGAGGTACTCGTCTTTCTTGTCCAGCAGTTCGATGTACCACTGCTCGGTGACCAGATACTCGACCTCGACACCACAGCGCTCGTGGACCTGGACGGTGTGTTCGTGGTCCCGTGATTCCAGCAGGTACCCCTCCACGTCGAGGTCCTCGATGATAGCCGCGCGGGCCTGGGTCGTGCTCATCCCCTCGTACTCGTCGGCCAGTTCGGTCATCGTCGCGGACTCGTCGATGGCCAGCCGGAGGTCCAGATCGTGGGCCTGGTACCACTCGATGTCGTTCTGATCGCCGAAGGTACAGCACATGACGATGCCGCTGCCGGTCTCCATGTCGACGCGTTCGTCGGCGATGATGGGAACCTCCTGCTCGAACAGCGGGACCCGCGCGGTGCCGCCGACGAGGTGCTGGTTCTCGTCGTCGTCGGGGTGGACGAACACGGAGACACAGGCCGGAAGCAGTTCGGGACGGGTCGTCGAGATGGTGAACGTCTCGTGTTCACCGTCCTCCGTGGCCGTAGCCCCGTCGGCGTCCGCGACGAGGTCGAAGGCGATGTCGTTGAACTTCGTGTGTTTGTCCTCGTCCTCCTGTTCGACCTGCGAGATGGCCGTCTCGCAGTCCGGACACCAGATGGTCGGCGCGCGCTGGCGGTACTCGCGGCCCTTTTCGTAGAGGTCGAGGAAGGAGAGCTGCGAGACGCGCTGGACGTTCGGTGCGATGGTCTTGTAGGTGTTGTTCCAGTCGACCGAGATAGCGAGCGACTGGACGTCCTCGGTGAACTCCGCCTCGTATTCGGTACAGACGTCGCGGCACTTCTCCTGAAACTCCCGGCGCTCGAAGTCCTGATGCCGGATGCCCAGTTCGCGCTCTGTCAGGCGTTCTGAGGCGATGCCGTTGTCGTCGTAGCCGAAGGGGAAGTAGACGGTGTCGTCGGCCATCCGATGGTAGCGGGCGACGAAGTCCTGGAGGGTGAACTGGTAGAGGTGGCCCATGTGGAGGTTGCCCGACACCGTCGGCGGCGGCGTGTCGATGGTGAAGCGGGTGTCGGCGTCGCCGTCGTAGGCGTAGGTGTCGTCGGCGACCCACTGGTCCTGCCAGGCGGGTTCGACCTCGCGGGGGTCGTACTCCCCGTCGAGGGTCGCGTCGGACTGGTCGGCTGTCGATTCGTCGGTCGGTGGGTCCTGTGTATCACTCATATCTGGCTGATCGCTGGTCGGTCGAAAACGGTGCGGGCGTCGGGCGGTGGGGTTAGTTGGGGCTGGGCGCCCCTACTACGGGTACGAGAACGGACTGGGTGGTGCCTCGACGCGCCATTAGGTGTACCGTAGCCCACCCACGGATTAACGACTTCGGTTTTCTTCGAGTGGCCCGCACGGGAACCGTGGTGTCCGTGGGAGGGGCCTGCGGTCTCTTTGGACCCCGTACGTTCATCTGTAGCCGCTGTCTCTCCGCTGCTGTGACAGTCACTCTCGGCAGCGTCGGTGCCGGTGGTATGGCAGCCGTCCACGCAGACAACCTCGACGCGGTCGATGCGCGACTCGACGCGGTGTGTTCCCGGACCGAGGAGAGCGCCCGCGACCTCGCCGAGGGACACGACGCGGCGGTGTACGCCACTGCCGAGACGATGTTTCGAGAGACGGACCTGGACGCCGTCGTCGTCTCTGTGCCGCCGTTCGCCCACGACGGACAGGAGCAACTCGCGGCCGAGCACGGGGTCGACCTCTTCGTGGAGAAACCGCTCGCGCTCTCGCGGAGCACGGCCCGTGAGATCAGCGCCGCCGTCGAGGAATACGGGCTCGTCACGCAAGTGGGCCACCAGTTCCGCTACGCCGACGTGGTCGAACGGGCCCGGACACTGCTCGCCGACCGAACGCTCGCACAGATCGAGGGGCGGTGGATCGACGCCGTCGCGCCGCTCCCGTGGTGGACCCAGAAAGACGAGTCCGGTGGACAACTGGTCGAGCAATCTACCCACGTCTTCGACCTCGTCCGGTACTTCGGCGGTGACGTTACCGACCTCGCGGGGTTCGGGAGCCAGCGCGTCGTCACCGACGAGATCGACTTCGCCGACGCCTCGGTCGTGGCGATGCAACACGACACCGGTGTCGTCAGTCAGATCGCCTCTACATCGGCCTCGCCGGAGAACGACGTCAGTCTCGAACTGGTCGCCGAGGACTGCCGGCTCGAACTCGACCTCGTCTCGCACACGCTTACCGGGACGGTCGACGGCGAGACGATCGCCGTCGAGGGCGACGAACGACACTACGAGTCGGAACTCGCGGCGTTCGTCGAGGCCGTGAAGACGAACGATCCGTCCCACCCGCGCTCCCCGTACCCGGACGCGCTGGCCACCTTCGAGCTGACGATGGACGCCGACGAGGCGATGGACGTTTCGTGAGCACCGGTCGGCGACCGTTCGGGAGTCGCGCTCTCCGCGCCCTCAGCACGCTCGGGGCCGCGCCTCGCCCGGAATCCGCCAGGACAGCACGGCACTGCTCGGAACCACGCCACCGCAGGATTCCGGCTGCTTGCCGGGAACGGGCGCCGTGCCGCGTGCCGGGAGACCGGCGGTCTCCCGAACCTCGCGGTGGAACCGCGAGAACCCGGAGAAGGGCAGGCTGGCGGTTGCGGTGCGGGCCTGGCGGACGACCGCACTCGGCGGTGAGGGCGGTCAGCAGTGAGTGACGACTGCGAGTAGAGCGGTTTCGGGAGGCGGCGAGAGCGGAAAGCGACAGCGGGGTGAACAGACACGGGAGCGACTGCTAGACCGAGATGTCCGCTTCGTCCCGCGAGTGGGCCCGTACCCACAGTTCACCGATTCGGGAGAGGCGAGTCCGGTAGGATTTCCCGTGTTCCTCCTGCTCGATGTACCCCTTTCCGCCGGGGCCCAGTCGGTCGACGTTGTAGATGACCTTCGAGCGGAACGAGTCGGTGTACTCCTCGCCCAGGTCGCGGGCCAGTTCCTGGGCCAGTTCCGAGACGGACTCGAACTCGCCGTGTTCGCCCAGGGTAAAGAGGATGACCTCCTCGAAGGGTTTGACGTTCGAGAAGGAGGCGACGGGGAGTTCGACGATGTGGGAGCCGTCGATCTCCTTGGCCCCGATGGTCGTCCCGCGTTCGTCGAACTCGTCCAGCAGGTCCACGGCAGTTTCGAGGCGTTCGTCGACGCGGTCGTCGACGTCGCCGCCGGCCTGCAGATCCTGCAGGAGGTCGACCTGGCGGCGGAGTTCCTCGGCCAGTTCCGTCTCCAGGTACTTCTCCGGGACCGTGTAGTAGGTGTGGATGCGATCACGGTCGCCCTCGCGTTCGACCATGATCGAGTGGGCGGCCGTCGCGAACGCGAACGAGACAGTGCGTGGCATCGCCGAGACGTTGACCCACACCTCGCTGCCCGAATCCAGCTCGGCGTTGATGAGTTCGAACGCCTGCTCGAAGGCGTCGTCGTAGTCGTAGACGTCACCGATGACGAACCGCTCGGTCTCGGCCCCCAGCAGGTTCCGGTAATCTTTCTCCAGTTTCTTCGCGAGGTTGCGCGAGTACTCGACGTTGGCCTCGCTCCCGACGGCCCCCTCCAGGAGGATGACGCGGTCCACGTCGAGTTGCTCGCGCACGAGCGGCGCGATGAGCCGGTCGTAGTCGAACCCGACCGGGACGATGTGGGTCTGCATACCTCTACAGCCGTCACGGACGCTTATAAACACCGGCAGAGTCCCCTCGGCGCTCAGCCGTCTCGGACCGCCAGCAGGTAGTAAGCGACCAAGGCGAGCAGGCTCCCGAACAGTGAGAGCGGCGACAGCCCGGCCAGGGCGGTCACCAGCGCCCAGAGAACGGCGTTCGTGTTCTCGCGGCGATCCGCGTCGAAGTAGACGAGGGTCGCCGGCCCGAGCGCGAGGAGGGCAACGAGGAGGACGACGATCAGTTCCGTCGTCCCCGGGAGGCCGGGGAACAGCGGGGCAAACGGGACCATATCACGGGAATCAAACGGCTCACAGAAGTGTGTTTCCGACCGAGTGAGGCGGTCGGGATAGCTCGGTGCCGTAGTGCCGGCCGATCAGAGACAGTCGTCGTGGACGGGGTCGCCATCGGCGTTGGGGCGGCGGCGCTGGCCCGCGACGATGGCCTCACCACAGACCGCACAGGTCAGGGTGCCGGCCGTGGCGGTGGTGCTATCGGCGGCTTCGTCCGCAACGGCTCCGTCGCCCACATCTTCGTCCGCGGTCGCGGTCTCGTCGTCGGCGACGACAGCGACGTCGGCGTCCTCGTCGAGGGACGCGCCGGAGTCGGTATCGAAGTCGGTGTGGTCGGTCTCGTGGAGCGGTTCGACCGCTGGCCCCTTCTCGCCGGTCGCGGAGACGCCCAGCGCGACGGCGCCGACGCCAGCAAGCAGGCCGCGCAGTCGCTTCCCGCCACGGAGTGAACGGAGGGCGAGGATTCCCAGCCCTACCGCGAGCAGTACGCGAACGAGTCGGCTCCGGTCGCCACCGGTCTCGGTGTCCATACCGGAACGCGGGGCCGCGGGCTCTTTAGTGTCACCCATCCGGCATCGAGGCCGATCAGTCGGCTTCGACACCCTCGACGCGATAGGCCGCGCGGTTCTCGGTCGCAGCAGGAGCGGTGACGAGCGAGACACCGGCCGTGAGGAGCAGGCCCAGCAAGATACCCACGATACCGGGCGTCCAGCCCAGATAGGCGCTCGGGAGTGTGACAGTCAGTCCCACCAGGCCGGCGAGCGTCTCGACGACCGGGAAGACGTGCAGGATGTAGAACGCCTGGCTGCCGAGGATACCGGCGTACATCCCGTAGCGTGTCGTCCCGCGCCAGTACAGTGCCAGCGCGACCGGTACGGTCAGCTGTGCGAACCCGCTGAAGGCGGTATCGCCGATCTGGACGAGCGTCCCCGGCGTGTAGAGGCTGGCGACGAACGAGAGGGTCGCGAAGACGACCACGCCCACGCGTGCGACCAGCGTCTCTCTGCGGTCGCGCTCGACATCCGAACGCGACGCTCCCGACCCGAGTAACCGACCCAGTGGGCGATAGATGTCTCGCGTGAGGTACGAGGACCCCGACAGGAGCATCGAATCACTGGAGGACATCATCGCCGCCATCGCACCCGCGATGACGAGCGCTGCGAACCAGGTCGGCGTGTACTCGGCCAGCAGCGCCGGGACGACGTTGCTACCCTCCGGGACGGTGACACCGAGCCCGGCCGCCCAGGCACCGAGCATGAACGCCGGGACGAACAGCAAGAGCACGAGCACGGGCCACAGCGCGAAGGTCCGCTTGAGGACGGTCTTGGAGCCGGCGGCGAAGAACCGCTGATTGATCTGGGGGAACATCGTCACGCCGAAGGCGATACTCACCGCCGTCGAGATGATGTACTGTTGCGTGTAGAGACCACCACCCAGCGCCAGGAACTCGGGGTTGGAGTCGCCAAGCAGCGCCGTCGCCTGGCCCGCACCGCCCACCGCCGAGAGGATCCAGGCGACGGCGACCCAGACGAGCGAGAGCATGAACAGTCCCTGGAGCGTGTCGGTCCAGGCGACGCCGCGCATCCCCGAGACGGCGACGTAGAGGATCATGAACAGCGTGATGCCGCCGGCGCCGACCCAGAACGGGACCGCACCGTTCGTCAGCCCGACGATGGCCTGCCCGGCGCCCTTCTGCTGGAGCATCACGTACGGGAACAGCCAGACGAGGCTGACGCCGGCGACGACCATCCGCAGCGCCGTCGAGCCGAACCGGTCGCCCAGCATCTCCCCGAGCGTGACGTAGCCGTGTCGTTTGCCGACCAGCCACTGCTTGTACCCCAGGACGTACCAGAGGACGGCGAAGATGATCCCGTCCATCAGCCCCATCACCAGGATCCATTCTGGACCGGCAGCGAACGCGAGGTTCGGGCCGCCGAAGAAGGTAAAGGCCGACAGCAGCGTCGCGAACGTCGTAAAGAGGAGGACGACGGTCCCGAGCGTCCGGCTGGCGAGGTAGTAGTCCTCGGCGTTGCGGTCGGTCAGTCGGTAGGCGACGACGCCGACCGCCAGCGCCAGCACCATGTACGCACCGACGATGCCCAACTGGAGCGTGGTCTCAGCCATCTGCGGGCACCTCCTCGATTCCGAGCCCCCACGACGTCCGTGCGAAGACGGCGAAGACGACGCTCGCGAGCACCATCCAGCCGATATGCCACCAGAGCCAGACTGGGAGGCCGGCGGCGACCTGCGAACTCCGCCAGAGGAACCAGGGGACCGAAAGCGCCATCAGGAGGAGTGCGACGACTGTCCAGCCGGCTATCCGCGCGTATCTCATGTTGGAACGAGCTAGTCAGTTCCCATACAAATCAATTTCGTTCTATCGGTACGGTATATCGAAGAGTATTTTTCTTCATACTCCGGACTACACCTTCTCGTACGTATCGCCGGTCGTATCAGTACACGCGGGTGCCCGGCTCGACGTCTCGCTCTGTCGTCAGGTGGACGACGCCGTCCTCGCTGTCGACGCCGGTCACGAGACACTGGCTCTCGAAGCCGGCGATGGTGACGGTCCCGAGGTTCACCACGGCGACGACCTGTGCACCGAGGAGGTCCTCGTGGTCGTAGACGTCAGTGAGTCCGGCGGCGGACTGTAACTGCTCGTCGCCGAAGTCCACGGTGAGTCTGTAGACGTCCTTGCGTGCCTCGGGGAAGTCCGCGACGTCGACGACCTCGCCGACGCGCATCTCTACGTCTTCCAGGAACCGTGCAGGGTCGATCTGCTCCTCGGCGAATCCCATGGCCCCGTTTTGTGGGTCCGGTTATATCACGCTCGCGGTCCCAGCAACGGACATGCGTACTGCGATCCAGCTATGGACCCTTCGGGACGACGAGCGGCCGCGGGCCGAGTTGTTCGACCACATCGCCGCGGCGGAGTACGACGGCGTGGAGTTGGCGGGGCTGTCCGAGCCGGTCGAAACCGCACAGTTGCTCGAAGAACGGGGGCTGCTCGCCGCCGGCGTCCACGTCGACGCCGACGAGCTACGGGCGGACCCGTCGGGCGTCACGAGCGATCTGGAGACGCTCGGGGCCCCGTACGTCGTTGTGCCGTACCTCGACGACGACCACTTCGCCGACGCCGCCGCGGTCGCGGAGACGGGCCGGACGCTCGACGACCTCGCTCTGGAGATGGAGCGGCCGCTCTGCTATCACAACCACAGTCACGAGTTCGTCCCCGTCGGGACCGAGACTGCCTTCGACCGCCTCGTCGAGGCGACGACCGTCGACTTCGAACTGGATGTCGGGTGGGCACTGGCCGCCGGGCGAGATCCGGTGGCGCTCCTGTCCGATCTCGAGGGCCGGGTCCCGCTGGTCCACATAAAGGACGTCACCGGACAGGGCGAGCCGACCGAACTCGGCGAGGGTGTCCTCGACGTCCAGGCGGTCGTCGATGCCGCCCGCGCGGCCGGGACCGAGTGGCTCGTTTTCGAGCACGACGACCCGGAAGCGCCCCTGGAGTCGATGGCGTCGGCCGCCGACGTACTCGCGTCCGTCGAGGGCACATAGATCCTGCCTGTGGCGGCGCCGTGTGACAGCTTATTTGGGTCCGCCGCGTCTACGGAACGATAGTGACAGCGGTCCGGCCGCCCGCTGGGTCGGCCCGGCCAGTTTCGGAGCCAAACGATGCAAGACACGGCAAAATATCTGATACACGCGGACATCACGGCTGCCGGCGTCGTCGAGCGAAGCGACGTCGTCGGCGCCGTGTTCGGACAGACCGAGGGGCTACTCGGCGAGGACCTGGACCTCCGGGACCTGCAGGACTCGAAGAAGGTCGGCCGGATCGACGTCGAGATCACCGCCGAGGGCGGCCAGTCGAACGGCGAGATAACCGTCGCGAGCGGCCTCGACAAGGTCGAGACGGCCATCCTCGCGGCCGCCCTGGAGACCATCGAACAGATCGGACCCTGCGGAGCCGAGATAACGGTCACCGATATCGAGGACATCCGGAGCGCCAAGCGACGGGAGGTCGTCGACCGGGCGACGGAGTTGCTGGCCGACTTCGAGGCCGACTCCATCACCTCCGAGGACATCGTCGAGACGGTCCGCCAGCGTGTCCGGGTCGAGGACGTCACCGAGTACGAGGGGCTCCCTGCGGGGCCGCGCGTGGCCGACTCGGACGCTATCGTCGTCGTCGAGGGCCGCTCCGACGTCGTCCAGTTGCTCAAGTACGGCGTCAAGAACGCCATCGCCGTCGAGGGGACCGACATCCCGGAGGCTGTCGCGGAGTTGACGAAGAGCCGGACCGTGACCGCGTTCCTCGACGGGGACCGTGGCGGCGACCTCATCCTGAAGGAACTCGCACAGGTCGGTGACGTCGACTACGTCGCCGTCGCACCGCGTGGCAAGTCCGTCGAGGACCTCTCCCGTGGCGAGGCGATGGCCGCACTGCGTGACAAACTCCCGTACGACGCGGTCGCGGAGGCCGAGTCCGTGGACGCGCTCGTCGAAGGCAGCGAGACGACCCGCGCCGACGGGGCCGCCGAGGTCGAACACCCACAGACGGCCGACGACCAACGTGGGGACGAGGGCAGTGTCGTCTCGGTCACCGAGGCAGCGGAGTCGGCTGCGTCCGAAGCCGACACCCCAGAGTATCCAAGCGAGTCCGACGAACAACACGACCAGGTGACTACCCTTTCGGACCACATCGACGCCGTCGTCGGGACCGACAGCGGCCAGGTCCGCCTCCTCGACGCGGACCTGACCGTCCTCGACGAGGGAGCCGCTGCGGACGTCGTCTCGCTGCTCGCCGAGAGCGAGACGGTCCCGGAGACCGTCGTCCTGGACGGGGCGTGTAGCCAGAAGCTTCTCGACGTGGCAGCCCAGCGCGGTGTCGACGTCGTCGTGGCGACGGCCCACGGCGAGTACGTCAAACAGCCCACCAGCGTCCACGTTCGCATCGAGGGCGAGGACTAGAGCGACCGGGTGAGCAACACGGCGTCCCCGTCGTCGTAGTGATCTGGGAGGCGGTCCTCGACCGCGAACCCCAGATTCTCGTAGAATCGCCTGACCCGCTGGTCGTCGGCACGAGCGGTCAGGCGTACCGTCTCGAACCCCACGTCGCGGAGGCGGTCGAGGAGCGTCGTGAGCAACAGCGTCCCGATGCCCTCGCCCTGCCGGGCCGGCTCGACGGCCAGTTCGGCCAGGTACGCCACCGGCTCGTCGGGAACGACCAGTGCGTAGCCGACTGGCTCGCCGTCGTCGTAGACGAGCAGTTCCGGCGGGCCGTCGACGGCGACCGACAGCAACTCCGGCCAGGGATGGTCCAGTGCCGCCGCCTGGATGGCTCGCAGACGGGAGCGGTCGTTCGGGCGTGCCTCCCGGACGCCGGTCATACCAGGCCGCCGCCGAGTGCCAGTGCGACCCCGGTGATGGCCGCCGCCAGCGTGGCCAGCATGTTGACGCCCTGATTGCCGACGATGGTTCCCTCCACCGTCGCACCGAGCAGGCTGTCGACGACCATGCCGACGAGGCCAGCGACGACGACCACGACGGCGCCCACGGAGCCGACAGACGCGAGCAGCACCGAGGCGATGCCGGCGATGATCCCCGCGCCGACGAGGCCGGCGACGACTCCCTGCCAGGTGATCCCGCCGTCAGTCCCCGGTTCGACGCGGCGGAACGTCGTGATGAGCCGTGGGTTGTCGTAGAGACCGCCGAACTCGCTGGAGAAGGTGTCGGTCATCGCTGCGGCCACGGCGCCGGCGAACGCGTACAGGAAGAGGTCGGGATTGACCGCGATATGCGACGGACTCGCGGCGGTCGCCAGAACGGCGACGAGCGCGACGATGGAGTTGGCCAGCACGTTGCCGCTCCCGCGAGCGCCCTCGTTCTCCTCGGCGATACCACGCGCCAGTTTCTCGTCGTAACGGTACTTCGAGGAGAGGCCACCGAGACCGAAGAACGTCACGAGCATGGCGAACCAGCCGTAGCCCCCGAGAACGATAGTGAGCAGTGCGAGCAGGATACCCGTCAGCATCCCCGGCAGCGAGGCCGTATCGAGGGCGTAGGAGACGTAGCCCAGCACTGCCGTCACGGCCAGCGCGATACCGATCCGCTGGGTCGCCACGGCGGGATCGAGCACGAACAGCAGCCAGAGCAACAGCCCCACCGAGAGCAGGACGAGCGGGTCGTCACGCTCGAACAGGACCGAGCGCAACAGCGCGGCGACCAGGGGGCCGGTCGCGGCCAGGAACACGATGACCGGGAGGGCGATGAGGACGCCCTCCAGTCTCGCGCCGGCGACGTGGCCGGCCAGTCCGGCGGCGAACCCGACGACGACGAACGCTGCCGTCGCGACGAACTGGTCGCTGTTGACCGTGGCGACGGCCCGCTGCCCGAGGTTGCCGTAGGCGACGACGAAGACGGTCCCCACGAACACCGAGGTCGGCATGGAGAACTGGACCGCGAGCAGCGCCAGGCCCGCGACAGCCAGCGAGAACGCCGCGAGGCCGTGGAGTTTGCCGTCCTCGTAGTCGCCCGGCCGGGCGAACAGGTCGAACAGCCAGGAGTCGCTATCGACGACCGTCAGCGCCAGTGCGGCGACGAGGACGAACGGACCGGTGGCGGCAACCGTCGCCAGCGCCGGTGACCGGAGGTCGGTCGCCAGCGGGACCACGAGTGCGAGCGTCCCGACGAGCGCGAACCCCGCCGCCCGCCGTACGGTCGATGTCACGTCTCCTCGCTACCCCGGAGAGGCACTTACCGTTTCCGAACTCCGCGAGGGCGACCGTCCAGCGTCGAGTCGTGAACTTTAGGCGCCACCTCCTCCTAGCCGTCGGCGTGGGTCTGTACGACCGCTATCTCGCGACACGACTGCGCCTGAGCGACGCTGACCTCCCCGAACGGGTCGCGCTGGTCATCACCGAGCGGGACCTGCTCAGCGACGGCGCGTACGCCACCCTGGAGCGGTTCCTCGACTGGGCCGTCCGCTACGGCGCCGAGACGACCGTCGTCTACGTCAGCGTCCTCGACGAAGAGGTCGTCCCGACGCTCCGCCGCGAACTCTCCGATATCCGGGCGCCGAGTGCGGTCGCGGTCCGCGGCCCGGACGACGAGCGGACGGCCGACGCGCCCATCCAGATCTCGATCGGACTCGGGGGCCAATCCGAGTTCGCGACGGCGGTGGCGAAACTCGCAGAAGGCGTCGCGGACGGGGACCTGGCTCCCGGCGACATCGACGAAGCCGCCGTCGAGGAACACCTGGTCTTCCCGACCGACCCGGACCTGGTCATCAAGACCGGCGCGGAACGACTCTCGGATTTCATGATCTGGCAGTCGGTCTACTCCGAACTGTACTTCACCGACGTGAACTGGCAGAACTTCCGCCAGCGGGACTACCTGCGCGCGCTCCGGGACTATCAGGAACGGCAGCGCCGGTTCGGCCGGTGAGCGGAGTTCTGGCCGCGTCACCGCCCCGTGCCTCGACGTTCCGTCGCTCAAACGGCCGTTTGAGCGCCCCGAAGACACATTCCCGTGGCCACGCGAGTCCGGCGTATGGAACGAACGCCGACCCGCCGTCAGCTCCTCCGCGCCGGAGTGGTCGCCGCCGGTGTGGTCGGCGGCTGTAGCGGTGTGACGGACGGGCCGTCGGACGTGACTGGGGACTCGACGGCGACAGAGACGACCTCGACACCGACGGCGACGCCGACCGAGACGGGAACGTACGCCTCGACGCCGACCGGACCGGAGGAGTACCCGGACCGGCCGACCGAGGCGACAGCGGACGCCGCCCTGACGTTCGCGAAGGAGTTCGAACGGACCCGGGCGTACAACATCCTGCACGAACAGGACGTCGAAGAGATATCCGTCCAGGGGGCTGCCAAATCCGACCGGCCGGCCTACGGCGGGTACTACGTTCTCGCGACGGCGTCGGGCTACGCCAACTACGCCGACGACCTTCATGCCGACTGGGGACAACTCCCTGCGCTGTACTTCGTCAGCCCCGACCTCGTCGTACGGGCCGGTGACTACCGAGACAAGTACTTCGACTGCTCGGAAGTGTTCGCCAGCGAGACCAGCGGCGAGAACTTCGCGACCCCCTGTGACGGCCAGTGGGCCAGCTATCGAGTCCACAACCTCCACACCGAACTGCACGAACTCTCGGTCTCGGTCGTCTACGACCCCGAAGGAGCGTCGACGCCCGTCCTCGAACGCGAGTACAACGTCGAGTCCACGGGCGGTATCCAGCAGGAGAGCGTGACCTACCGCCGCGGAACGTATCGCGTGACGACCGAGACACCCGAGGGGCTGTCCGCCAGTCGCGACTGGCACCTCGACGGGCCACCCGACCAGGACCGCCCGCTGACCGTGCTCGTGACGCCGGCGGGGGGCCTCGAAATCCGTCGGGTTCCCTTCGGGTCGGTCCGCTAGTCCGCGAGTTCGTACTCCTCGTCGGCCTGCTCGCGTTCGCCGTTGGGGAGCGCGCCCCGGAACCGCTGGAGGACCTGTCTGGCCTGCGGTACCTCGCGGCTCCCGAGCGAGCGGACCAGCGCCAGCGCTCGCTGTGCGCGTGTCGTCCGCCAGGACGCCTGCCGGTTCTGGTAGGTCCGGATCGCCCGGAGGAAGTCGATCTTGCGGAACTCCGGCCAGTAGGGCGTACAGAAGAACGTCGCGGCCTCGTTGCCGTTGGCGTGCCACGGGAGGAAGTTCGAGGTCCGCTCGTCGCCGCCGGTCCGGACGATGAGGTCGACGTCCCGCGTGGGCCCCTCGTAGAGGAACCGTTCGACGGTGTCGACGTCGACGGCTTCCGGGTCCAGGTCGCCGACCTCGACGGCGCGAGCCACGTCCCGCGCGGCGCCGAGCAGTTCCGCCCGCCCACCGTAGGCCAGCGCGATGTTGAGGTTGAGGCGGTCGTACTGTGCGGTCCGGGACTCGGCGTAGTCGATGGCGTCACGGACGCGTTCGGGGAGCATGTCGAGTTCCCCGATGGCACGGATACAGACCTCGGACTCGTGGACGCGGTCGGCGTCCGCGAACGTCCGGAGCTTCTCCTCGACGAGGTCGAAGATGAACTTCCGTTGCTCCGCGGGCCGGTCGAAGTTCTCCGTCGAGAACGTATACAGCGTCACCTCGCGGACGTCGAGTTCGTCACACCAATCGAGCAACGCCTCGGTCGTCTGGGCACCCTCCCGGTGACCCTCGGTCGTCTCCGCACCCTGCTTCCGTGCGTACCGACGGTTCCCGTCCATGATGACCGCGACGTGTTCGGGTGCGCCCGAGAGCTCCCGCTGCAACACCTGTTCGTAGGCACTATAGCCGACGTCGCGCACCCGATCCAGCATTACTCGTAGGATATCAATCAGCCGATAAGGACTTTGTGGAAACGAACTGTTCTTGCTCACAGCTCCAGCGTGGGGAGATTGCAGACGCCGATGCCCCGGTCGTAGTGACAGGACGAGTCGACGCTGGCCGAACCGAGCTGTCATCTGCTTGGGCACACATTTTATATACCCCTGGGGTTCTGTGTACTAGTGCAATGGCGACCGGTACGGTTGACTTCTTCAACGACACTGGCGGTTACGGATTCATCGAAACTGACGACGCTGACGAAGACGTGTTCTTCCACATGGAGGACGTCGGCGGTCCCGACCTCGAAGAGGGTCAGGAAGTCGAGTTCGATATCGAGCAGGCAGATAAGGGCCCCCGGGCAACCAATCTGAAGCGCCTGTAAGACGGGTTTCTGTACCCGCGTCCACTGGTACTGATACCCGGCGGTATCGGACCGTCGGCTGCATCATGCGGTACGGCATTTTTCGAGCGACGACGAATGCGAAGTGCATTAGAGTGGTCGGTCCGCACGTCCAGCCATGGCTGACGCTGACGCGCTCGACGAGGATCTCTACCGGCGGACCAAGCAGTTACTCGAACCCGGTGAGATCGAACTCAACGGGACCATCGTCCACACCGCGTTCGACGGGAGCGACGAGATCGAGATGATGCAGGCGACCATCGAGGTCGGCGAGCGGATCGCGGCCGCTGCAGGGATCGCCCCCGAGGACACCTTCGTCTACTCGGGCAGCGACGACCCGGAGTTCGCGTCGAACCAGCACCAGGGCCTGACACTGGACGGCGAGGAGTTCGTCTGGGAGTGCCAGCAACTGCTGCGCGAGGGGTCGTTCGATCTCGTGTTCTACTACGAAGCCAGCGCCGACCACGAAGGACTCCTGGCCGACCTCGAAGACCGGGGCTACGAGGTCACCGGCGTCGAAGGATAACTACTGCGGCAGACGTTCCTGGCAGTTGTGACAGTACGTGTACTCGGTGCCGTTCGCCGAGCCACAGATGTGACAGGTGACCGCCTCGACGGCCGCCTGCTCGAAGTAGGCGTTCAACTGCCCGGCGTCGGGGCCCTGCTTGCCCGCGAACTGATCGATAAGCGTGTCCTTGGCCGCGTAGTCCAGCACGCGGAACATGAGGACGAACGACCCGGGGACACCGACCAGTACGCAGAGGAAGACGAACAGGCGGAACCCCAGTTCGAGCGTCGATATCTCCACAGATAGTGTTAGGTTCCGAACCAGTAAAGCCCTCTGGCGAGCGCGGCGTCCGGGTGGCTTATGTCCACTGAAACCCGAGGGCCGTCCATGACAGCCGATCTCGGGTCGATCGACCGGGCGATCCTGAACGCCTTCCAGGGCGGATTCCCCGTGGTCGAACGCCCCTTCGGGCCGGCCGCCGACGCACTGGCCGAACACGACGTCGACGTCACCCCCGACGACCTCCTCGAACGCGTCCAGCGGCTGGACGAGGAGGGTGTCCTCTCCCGGTTCGGCGCCCTCATCAACGCCGAGGAGATCGGCGGGACGGCCACACTGGTCGCGACACACGCCCCCGAGGATCGCTTCGACGAACACGCGGACCTCGTCAACGCGCACCCGGAGGTCGCACACAACTACGAGCGCGAGCACCCACATCTGAACATGTGGTTCGTGGTGTCGGTCGCCGACGAGGAGCGGGTCGACGAAGTGCTGGCCGAGATCGAGGCCGAGACCGGCGAGGCGACCTACAACCTCCCCAAACAGCAGGAGTTCCACGTCGGCGCGAAGTTCCCGGTCGAGGGGCCACAGACCCAGTCCGTCGACTGTTCGGATGCAGGGCCGGACGTGTACCCGACCGACCACCGGTCGCTGACTCCCGCGGAACTCGACCTCGTCCTGGCGATCCAGGGCGGCCTGCCGATCACCGAGACACCCTACGCGGACGTCGCCGATGAGATCGGCACCGACACCGAGTGGGTCGTCGAGACCATCAAGCGGTTCGATCAGGAGGGGAAGGTCCGCCGGGTCGGCGCGGTCCCGAACCACTACGCGCTGGGGTACAGCGAGAACGGGATGACGGTCTGGAACGTCCCCGACGACGTCGTCGACGAGGTCGGGCCGGCCATCGCCGAGTTCGACTTCGTGACCCACTGCTACGAGCGCCCGCGCCACGAGGGCGTCTGGCCGTACAACTTCTTCGCGATGACCCACGGCCGCAGCGAGGACGAGAGCGAGCGGCGCATCCAGCAGGTCCACGACCGGATGGCCCAGTACTGGGACGTCGGCGAGGACGACTGGGATACCCTGTTCTCGACACAGATCCTCAAGAAGACGGGGATCAGATTGGACGAACGTGCCGAGGCGAACGTCGAGACCACCACAGAGCCGTGATCCCGCTGTTGCACGACTTCACGGACGAGACCGTCCTCGTCTTCGGGGGCGGTCCGGTCGGTGCGCGCAAGGCGCGTCGGTTCGCCGCCGAGGCGACCGTCGTCGTCGTGAGCCCCGCCTTCGCCGACCGGAACTTCGGCGGCGCCCAGCGGGTGCGGGCAGCCCCCGATGCCGACGCAGTGGAGGAGTGGATCGAGCAGACCAAGCCAGCGCTGGTCGTCGCAGCGACGGACGACAGGGACCTCAACGACGCCGTCGCGGCCGCTACGATCGACGCCGGCGCACTGCTCAACCGGGCCGACGACCACGGCGAGCGCGACGCGGGCAGCGTCGTCGTCCCCGCGACGGTCCGTGACGATCCGGTCACACTCGCGATCGCCACGGGGGGTCGCGCGCCCGCGTTGTCGAAGTACCTCCGGGAGGAGTTCGAGTCCCGATACGGGAGCGCCGGCGAGATGGCGACGTTCGTCGGGGAGATGCGCGAGGAACTGCAGGCCCGTGGGGTCGAGCCGGACCGCCGACGTGACATCGTCCGGAACGTTGTCAGGAGTCGAGAGCTTTGGAAGGCTTTAGATAGGGGCGAACCCAATCCCCACCAAGTACTAGCAGACGTGATCGAGGATCTACCGGGTGAGATGGCGTGAGAGACCAGCAGGGAGTCATCGTCGGCGTGAGCGTGTCACACGAGCACGCGAGCGTGGACCAACTGGAGACCGCTGCCACGGAGAGCCAGCGCTATGCCGTCGAGACACTGCTCGCCGAACCCGGCGTCGAGGAGGCACTCGCCCTCCAGACGTGCAACCGGACGGAAGGATACGTGGTCGCCCCCTCCCACGAGGTCGGCCTGGCCGCACTCGAACTGTTCACGCGCGGTATCGACGACGAGGCGGCCGTCGAGATGGACCACGAGGAGAGTCTGCGACACCTCCTCCGGGTCGCTGCCGGCCTCGAATCGATCGTCCTGGGCGAGGACCAGATCCTCGGCCAGCTCCGGACGGCCTACGAGCAGGCCCGCGGCGTCGGCGGCATCGGGTCCGTCCTGGAGGACGGCGTCACCAAGGCCATCCACGTCGGCGAGCGCGCGCGCTCGGAGACACGGATCAACGAGGGTGTCGTCTCACTGGCTTCGGCCGCGGTGCGACTGGTCGGCCGGGACCGCGACCTCGAGGGCGAGACGGCGCTGGTGGTCGGCGCCGGCGAGATGGGCCAACTGGCCGCCTCGGCCCTGGCAGAGCGCGTCGACCGCGTCATCGTGGCCAATCGGACTGTCCCCCACGCCGAGCACGTCGCCGACGCCATCGACACGGCGGCGAGCGCCGTCGCGCTCGACGCACTGGAGGCGGCCCTCGAAGAGGCGAGCGTCGTCGTCTCCGCGACCGGGAGCAACGGGAAGGTCTTCGACACAGACGCCTTCGAGGGGGCGGGCGACACCGCCGTCGTCGATATCGCCCAGCCACGGGACGTCCCCACCGCGGCCGCCGACCTGCCGTCGGTGACCGTCTACGACCTCGACGCGCTGGAGTCGGTCACCGACGAGACACGCAAACAGCGCCAGGCCGCCGCAGATACGGTCGAGCGCCTCGTCGACGAGGAGTTCGACCACCTGCTGACCCAGTACAAGCGCAAGCGCGCCGACGAGGTCATCTCGACGATGTACGAGAGCGCAGAGCAGGTCAAGGCCGCCGAACTCAACACGGCGCTGTCGGCGGCGGAGTTCGACGAGGACCAGCAGGAAGTCCTCGAAGCGATGGCCGACGCCATCGTCTCGCAGTTGCTCGCCGCACCGACCCGGAGCCTCCGAGACGCCGCCGAGGAGGACGATTGGTCGACGATCCACACGGCACTGGAACTGTTCGACCCCGACTTCGGCGGCCAGGACCAGTCCTCGCCCCCGGAGTTCGTCGAGGAGATGAGCCCGGAGGACATCCCCGAGGGGATGCGCGACGAGATCCCCAGCGCTGTCCTCGACGAACTCGCCGACGACTGAGATGGTGAGCGTCACCCCGCTGATCGTCGGCGTGGGCTTCGTCGTCGTCGCCGTCGGCGGCTTACTTGAGGTAACCGGCTACGACGAGGACAAGCGCCGCGAGAACCGGCGGCTGGCACAGGTGTTCACCTACGGCTGTCTCCTGATGTTCGTCCTCGGCGCCTTCGCCGTCTGGACCGGCATCAGCAGCGGGACGCTGCCCACGTGGGCGGTCGTGCTGCTAGCCCTCGTCACGGTCGGCGTCCTCGGGGCCCAGTGGAAGCTCAGGCAGGCCATCGAGGCCACCGGCTGAGACGGAGTGCTGTCGCTGTGTCCGGATGATCGGCCGACCGACACAACTGTTATCCAGATGGCAGGCCAGATGTCAGGTATGGCAGACCTGCTTTCCGACGACGAGATCGCCGAGCAACTCCCAGAGGGCTGGGACCGGGACGGTGACGAGATCGTCCGCGGCTACGAGTTCGACGGCTATCTGGACGCCTCCGGGTTCCTGAGCGCTGCCGCTGGCCTGGCCGAGGACGCCTGGCACCACCCGGAGATGACCATCTCGTGGGGCGAAGTCGAGGTTCGGCTGACGACCCACGACGCCGGCGGCATCACGAGCAACGACATCGACCTCGCCGAGCGGTTGAACGGCATCTACGACTGACCTGTGTCGTCCACCGACCCGCGTGAAGCACCTGCTCGCTACGTGTTCCGGGTGACGTTCAGGCTCGATACTGGCCCTGGCGTCGCGGCCGATCCAGAACGCTTCGAGACGACGGTCTATCGGGCGGCCGACCCGCCGGGCGAAGCGGGCTGGCTGTTCTTCCGGGACAACTGCTGGCGCGGCGACCTGGCCGACGAGGCCCACTTTCGCAGGCTCGTCGAACCGGAACTGGGCGTCCCCGTCGAGTCGGTCGCGTTCAGCGAACTCCAGACCAGCGAGGCGTATCTCGACGACCTGAAAGCGGCTATCGCCGACGATCTGGGGCTGTTCAACGCCGAGAAGGTCTCCGAGGTGCTGTCGAAGTACCTCGGCAGCTCGATCCGTGTCGAATGACATGTATGCACATGGGGTGGCGTTTGTGCGCGTTAGGAAACGTCTACGGGCGATATCGTGTTTCTAACATCGGTAGAAGGGCCCGAAAACCTTTACCAGTCCCTCCCCAACTAGACGTTCCCCATGCCCACCCACAACGATTTCTGGCTGTTCGACCTCGACGGGACGCTCGTAGACATCGAGCCGTCGTATCCGACAGCCCTGATGGGGGAGATCGGCGACCGGCTCGGCGTCGGCTTCTCCGAGGAAGAGGCCAGAGTCCTGTGGTACGGGATCGGCGGCGCCCGCGACGAGTTCCTCGCCCAGCGCGAGATCGACCCCGAGCGGTTCTGGGACGTCTTCCACGAGGTCGAGGACCCCGCGAAACGGGCCGAGGCGACGTACCTCTACGACGACGCCGAGCGGTTCCTCGCCGAGATAGACGCCCCCATCGGACTCGTCACCCACTGTCAGGAGTACCTCACCGGCCCGGTGCTGGAGAACCTGAACATCGCGAACTGGTTCGATACGGTGGTCTGCTGTGACGACGACATCGGCTGGAAACCCGACCCGACGCCCGTCGAGCGCGCGATGCGCGAGCTCGGCCTGCTCGACGGCACGGGCCGGCCGATGACCGACGGCGGGACCGAACCCGCTGGTGCCCTCGTGGGTGACGATCCTGACGACATCGGCGCGGCACGCAACGCCGGGCTCGAGGCCATCCACGTCAGACGCCGGCCGCCGGAGGTCGACGGCCGCTGTGTCTGGGGCGACCGGCAGGTCTCCTCGCTGCTCGACCTGCGGTGATCAGAGCAAGTAGTCCCAGTTCTCGACGGCGACGTCCTCGCCAACCGCGGGTGTCTCTGTGTCCGCCGGCACCGTGATCCAGCCGTCGGCTCGCGTGACGGTTCCCAGGTCGGTCCCGGTGAGCGGTGTCGCCGCCCCGTCGTCGACGGTGACCGGAACGTACGTCCGTCGGTCCCGGGGGGCGTCGATATCCCGGTCCAGCGTCACAGTCCGCGTCGGGTGGTCGGGCAGCGGCGCACCGGCGAAGCTCTTGAGCAACGGTCGGAGTAGTTGCACCGCCGCGACGTGGCTGTCGACCGACGCCTCTGGCAGCAAGAGCACCGGCCGATCCTCGACGACGGCGAGGCCGGTCCGACTGCCCGGTTCGATGGCGACCCGATCCGTGATGAGCGAACCCAGATCCGCGACGACCCCGCGCAGGACGTCGCCCGGTTCGGTGCCCGTGACGACGAGGAGGTCCCGGGTGAGGTCCCGCTGGACGGCCATCCGCAGTGCCGGCCGGTCGTCGGCGACCGGATCGCGGTAGGTAACCTTCCCGCCCCAGCGGTCGACGTACTGTGAGAGGGTGAACCCGGCAGTCTCGACCCGCTCGTCCGGCCCGGCGTCGCGCTGGACGAGTTCGTCGCCGGTCGGGACGATCCCGACCTGTGGCCGCTGGCGGACGAGTAGTTCGTTGACACCGGCCGCCTTCAGCAGGCCCACGTCGACCGGCCGGATCTGGTGACCGCGCTCGAACACCGTCGATTCGGCGTCGAGTCCGGCTTCGGGGACCGCCTCGTTGGCCGTCGCGTCCGTCGCGAGCACGCGGCCGACCGCGACGGACAGCGGGATGCGGTCGGTCCGGTCGACGGGCACAGCGTAGCCACCGATCTGTCGGCGTGCGGTTGCGAGCGCGAGTGTGTCGTCGTCCGGGACGGCTGGGTCGGTCATACCCGGGGAACGGGCTCCCGGACGAAAAGGTCTCGTGGATGCGGTCACCGAGCGCGAACCAGTGCGTGAACGTTTATCCCTCCGCGGTGCGCCATCCGTCGTATGGTCCTCTTGCAGTTGTTCCTCCTCGTGTTCGCTGCGATCGGTGGCTATCTGCTCTACACCGGTGGGCGGGAACTGTACACCACCGTCCACATCCTCCGGAACGACCCCGTCGATATCCGGACGCTGGACGGCTACACGGGCCCGGTCGAGATAGAGGGCACCGCCGTCGTCGACGACGACAGTGGGACCGTCACGTCGCCGTTTACCGGCAGCGAGTGTCTCGCCTATACCTACGAGGTCGAGGAACTGCGCTCCTCGGGGAAGAACTCCAACTGGAAGACCCTCGACGAGGGGATGGGTGGCGTGAACTTCCTCGTCGACGACGGCACCGATCGGGTGCTGGTCGATCCCAGCGGTGCCGACGTGCGGCTGGAGTCCCACACAGTCACGGTACCCCCAGGGACGGAGCTCCCGGATCGGCTCGCGGCGTACGTCGCGGCCACCGAGGGTGTCGACGCACAGGACCGCACGCTCGATCTCGTCGTGACGGAACTGGCGGTGGGCAACAAACAGCGGTTCACCGAGCGCAGGCTGGACGCCGGCGAGCACGTCTACGTCTACGGCCAGGCCCGTCGAGGACCGGCCGCAGAGTGGGGAAGCAACCGAGTCGACGCCGTCATCGGGTCAGGACCGGGGACGCCGGTGTTCGTCATCTCGGACACCGACGAACGCGGGACCGCCTGGCGCATCGCACGCGGCGGCCTCCTCCAGGCAGTGATCGGGCTCGCCTTCCTCGGATTCGGTGTGGTGTTTGCCGTCGGCACACTGCTCTGAGGGTCCCGAGACCGTCGGGTTTAACGCGGGTCGACCCATACGGTCGTGTATGTCAGCGCTGCGTGAGGCGTTACGTGACCTCCCTGATGCCGTGTTCGCGGACGTACTCGAATCCGACGAGGCCTACCTGCTCGTGCTCGACCTGCCGGGCGTCACCAGCGAGACGCTGGACGTCCGTGTCGAGGGCGGCCGGCTCGTCATCGAGGGCCAGCGCAGCAAGGACGTCCCCCGCGAGTTCCGCTTCGTCGAGGAGGACCGCTCGGTGTTCCTCGACGCCGAACTCCCGCTGCCACCGGACGCGACCGGCCAGGGCGCCGACGGGACCGTCCGCAAGGGCGTCCTCGAACTCCGGCTCCCCAAGGCCACAGCGGCACCGAGCACGACGATTCCCATCGACGAGGACTAACTCCGGGGTGGCCTGTTGGTGAATCTCCGCGCGTACTGGCGGTTCTTCGTCGTCGCACGTCACTTCCTCCCCCTGTTGCTCGCGTACGCGAGGGACCGACACCGGTTTCTCGTCGTCGGTAGCTCCAGACGGGTCACCAGCGAACAGCGCCGCGAGCGTGCACAGGCGCTGCTGGACTCGCTGCTCACGCTGGGTCCGACGTTCATCAAACTGGGACAGTTACTCTCGACGCGGCCGGACATCCTCCCACCGGAGTACATCGAGGAGTTCTCGAAGCTCCAGGACCGGGTCCCACCGGCCGACTGGGAGGCCGCGAGAGGCGTTCTGGAAGCCGAACTCGGCCCGGTCGACGAGGCCTTCGCCGAGTTCGACGCCGAGGCCATCAGCGGCGCCTCGCTCGGCCAGGTCTACAAGGCACAGATCGACGGCGAGCGCGTGGCCGTCAAGGTCAGACGACCCGGTATCGAGGATCTCGTCGAGGCCGACCTGCGCGTCATCAAGTGGTCGCTCCCCGTCCTGATGTACTTCGTCGGCGAGGCTCGCTCGTTCTCGCTGGAGACGCTCGCCGACGAGTTCTCCAAGACCATCCGCGAGGAGATGGACTACGAGCGCGAGGCGCGCATGCTCACCGAGATCCGCGCGAACTTCGCCGACAACCGTCGCATCCGCATCCCCGAGGTCCGCGAGAGTCACTCCACCGAGCGCGTGCTCACGATGGAGTACATCCCGGGGACGAAGATCAACGACATCGAGGACCTCGACGAACAGGGGTTCGATCGGACGGAACTGGCGGAGACGCTCCAGCGGGCGTACCTCCAGATGATCATCGACGACGGTATCTTCCACGCTGACCCACACCCGGGGAACCTCGCGGTTCAGGAGGACGGCAAACTCGTCTTCTACGACTTCGGAATGTCGGGTCACGTCGACTCGTTCGTTCAGGACAAGATCGTCGACTTCTACGCCGCGGTCGCCGACCAGGACATCGACGCCATCCTCGACGCGCTCATCGAGATGGGGACGCTCTCACCCGAGGCCGACCGGCAGGTGATGGGCGACGTGATGGAACTCGCCATCGCGGACGCGCGGGGCGAGGACATCGAGCAGTACCGCGTCCAGCAGATCATCCAACAGGTCGAGGACACCATCTACGAGTTCCCGCTGCGTCTTCCGTCGAACCTGGCGCTCGTGCTCCGTGTGGCGACCGTCGTCGAGGGCGTCTGTGTCACGCTGGACCCCGACTTCGACTTCATCTCGGTCGCGACCGACTACCTCCGCGAGGAGGGGTATCTCGCCAGGGGCGTCCGGAACTACATCGAGGACCGCCAGCAGGAAGTCCAGGACGCGACCCGGTCGGCGGTCCGCATCCCGCCGAAACTGGAATCCGTACTGGATCGCGTCGAGCGCGAGGATCTACAGGTCCGGGCCGACATCGAGGACTCGGACCGGCTGCTCGCGGCGATGACGAAACGGCTCATCCTCGGAATGTTGCTCGCGAGCACGCTGTTCTCGACGGCACTGCTGTACGCCGAGGCGTCACTGACCGGTGCGGGCGTCGCTGGGGGCGGTGCCGTCCTGTTGACCGGGGCGCTCTGGTGGTCGTTCCGGTCGAAGAAGGGGCTCCGCGCGAAACCACAGTTCACCAGGCAGAGCATGCGCGAGCAGGACACAGGCGGGCCAAGCGCCAGTGACGGCGCCACCGCCTTCGAGTACCCGACCGAGACCGAGGAGCCCGAGCCCGAGCGCTGACTACTCGTCGTCGGCGACACTCGGATGCATCGTCGGTTCGCCTGGCATCGGTTCCTCGAAGTACCGTCGCATGATCTCCAGCGATTCCTGTTCGCGCTGTCTCCGTTCGTCCTCGTCGATCTCTTCACAGCCCGGCGGGACCTCGCGACCGCGCTCGGTGAAGTAGCCCTCGGGCGCCGTCCAGTCGTGGTAGAAGTCCACGTCGGAATCCTCGACGAGTGTCAGCCCCACCTGGGCGCCGTGGCCCGCTGCGACGATGGCCTGGTGGTGCTGTTCGGCCAGGCGGCCCGCCGCGTAGAGTCCGTCGACGGCCGTCCGACCGCAGTCGTCGACGCCGACGAACTCCTTGGAGCCGCGGTCGATGGTCTCGACGTCCAGTCCCGAGAGGTACGACGGGTCCGACCAGGAGGCCGCGATCAGGTAGGCCGCGTCGTAGGTCTCGTCGTCCTCGGCGACCGTGACGACGAATCGGTCGTCGTCGCGTTCGACGTCGGTCACCTCGCCGTCGATGAACCAGACGCCGGCACGGCGGGCCTGTGCCCGCATCAGTTCCAGCAGGAGACGGGGGTTGATCCCCGCCGGGAAGCCGGGGTAGTTCTCCAGATGCGCGTTCCGGTTGAGTATGGACTCACCCGTCGAGACGATCCGTGTCGAGAGCCCTGCCCGTGCCGTGAAGATGGCAGCCGAGAGGCCTGCGACACCGCCGCCGACGATGATGGCGTCTTCGCGTTCCGATGGCATACGCCGGGGTAGCTCGTCGGCTGGCAGAAAGCTGCCGGTTTCCAGTGACAGCACGTGGCGGCTCCGTGTCTGCCGATCACATCGTCGCCAGTATCATTCTGTTACGGTGACCCGAAGCCTCATAACCGTTCATCTACTATACGGGGCGTAATGACCGACACCGTCGACGATGTCGACATGCCGTACGACGAGAACGCCTCACAGCAGAAGAAGATCGAGGCATTGCAGGAACGGCTCGAAGTGCTCGAATCGCAGAACGAGGAGATGCGGGACAAGTTGCTCGACGCCAACGCCGAGAACAACAAGTACCAGCAGAAACTCGAGCGGCTCACCCACGAGAACAAGAAGCTCAAGCAGTCGCCGCTGTTCGTCGCCACCGTTCAGGAACTGACCGACGACGGGGTCATTATCAAACAGCACGGCAACAACCAGGAGGCCCTGACCGAGGTCACCGACGAGATGCGCGAGGACCTCTCGCCCGACGACCGCGTCGCCGTCAACAACTCCCTCTCTATCGTCAAACAGCTCAACGACGAGACCGACGTCCGGGCACGTGTCATGCAGGTCGACCAGTCACCCTCGGTCACCTACCAGGACATCGGCGGCATCGAGGAGCAGATGGACGAGGTCCGCGAGACCGTCGAGATGCCCCTGAAGTCCCCCGAGATGTTCGCGGACGTCGGCATCGACCCGCCGAGCGGCGTCCTCCTGCACGGCCCGCCCGGTACCGGGAAGACGATGCTGGCCAAGGCAGTCGCCAACGAGACCGACGCCACCTTCATCAAGATGGCCGGCTCGGAACTGGTCCACAAGTTCATCGGCGAGGGCTCGAAACTCGTCCGTGACCTGTTCGATCTGGCTCGCCAGGAGGAACCCGCCGTCGTCTTCATCGACGAGATCGACGCCATCGCCGCCAAACGAACGGAGTCGAAGACCTCCGGCGACGCCGAGGTCCAGCGGACGATGATGCAACTGCTCTCGGAGATGGACGGGTTCGACGACCGCGGCGAGATCCGCATCATCGCCGCGACCAACCGATTCGACATGCTCGACCGCGCTATCTTGCGCCCGGGTCGCTTCGACCGCCTCATCGAGGTCCCCAAACCCGACGTCGAGGGCCGCCGCCAGATCTTCCAGATCCACACGCGCGACATGAACCTCGCCGACGGTGTCGAGTTCGACGAACTCGCCGAGGAGATCGACGAGGCATCCGGCGCGGACGTCAAGGCCATCTGTACCGAGGCCGGGATGTTCGCCATCCGCGATGGCCGGACCGAGGTCCAGATGTCGGACTTCTACGACGCCTGGGAGAAGATCCAGCAGGACGAGACCGAGGACGAGGACGTCTCGCGGACCTTCGCCTGATCGGCACGCGTTTTCGACCCGTTCCAGAACACGGAAACCCGTTCGCTCCTACCCTCGTGTATGGCAGTCACGGACCAACTCCGGACCAATGCCCGGTCCCGGCCAGCGGTCATCACCGCTGTCGTCTCGATAGTCGGCTACGCGCTCGTGTTCGGTGCCTTCGGCGGCCTGTTACCCCTGCCGGACATCTCCAACGACGCGGTCATCCTCCTGAGCGACGCCATCGCGGTGGTAAACGCGGCCGCCCTCACTTCGATCCTCGCCGGCGTCTACTTCATCAAGAGCGGCCAGGTCCAGCGCCACCGCGCGGCGATGCTGACGGCCTTTACACTCATCCTCGCGTTCCTGGTGATGTACCTCGTCAAGGTCGGCGGCGGCTTCGAGAAGGAGATCATCGCGGAGGGGGCCGTCTGGACGGCCTACATCGTCATGCTCGCGATCCACATCCTCCTGTCGGCTATCTCGGTCCCGGTGGTGGTCCACGCGGTCGTGCTGGGGCTCTCGCACACACCTGCGGAACTGCGTGAGACCTCGCACGCACGCGTGGGCCGGATCGCCGCGGCGGCATGGAGCCTGAGCCTCTTTCTCGGACTGGTCACGTACGTCATGCTGAACCACATCTACGGCTGGGTCCCTCGTGGCGGCGAGGCGGCACTCCTCGTCCTGCTCGTCGGGCCGTCACTGAGACGATAGCTCCACGAGCGACCGACGGCACTGTCGGTACTCGACGTCACAGCAGCCGAAAACAGCGACGACAGGGACGAATACCGCGACGGGTCAGTCCCCGGCGGTGAGCGCCGCGATGATCTGCATCACGTCTGCCGGCGAGAGCGGCCCGTGGCCGGACAGTGGTTCGTTCGTGTTGTACTTCACGATGGCGTCCAGCGCCTCGTTGGGCGTGACACGTCCGTCGTCGCTCCGGTAGATATCACCGGGCGACCGGCCCGGTGGCGACCGGATGGTGACAGCTTTCGACTGGTTCCCGACCGAAACCGTCCGTGTCCCGGCGGTCTCGAAGTTCCATTCGAAGATAGCCTGTTTCGTGTGGCCTGCTTCGACACGAACCTGTCTGGTCCTGACGACCTCGCCGTCGATCCGCAGTTTGGCCGTGTAGGTACCAGTCGCATCTCCCCTGTTGACGACGACGGCCCTGACGATACCGCCGTTACCGGGCGTGACCTGCTTCGGAATACCCAGCTCGACCACCCGGAACAACGGCTGTTCCGGCGTCGCCGTTGGCGTCGGCGTTGCGGTTGGCGTTGGCGTCGGCGTTGCGGTTGGCGTTGGTGTCGGCGTTGCGGTTGGCGTTGGTGTCGGCGTTGCGGTTGGCGTTGGCGTCGGCGTTGCGGTTGGCGTTGGCGTCGGCGTTGCGGTTGGCGTTGGTGTCGGTGTTGGTGTCGGTGTTGGCGTCGGTGTCGCCGTTGGTGTCGGTGTTGGCGTTGGCGTTGGTGACGCGGTTGGCGTCGGCGTTGCGGTTGGCGTCGGTGTCGCCGTTGGTGTCGGTGTCGGCGTTGGCGTTGGTGACGCGGTTGGCGTCGGCGTTGCGGTTGGCGTCGGTGTCGCCGTTGGTGTCGGTGTCGCCGTTGGCGTGGGAGTCGCCGACCCCGAACCGACCGTGATCGTCGTCGATTTGCTTCCGACGGTGATGGTGCGCTCACCGGCCGAGTTCATCGTCCGCTGGAAGGAGACGGTCTTCGAACTACCGGCGGCTATCGAGACCGTCGTGGTGTCGACGACGGTGCCGTCGACGCGGAGCTGAGCCTTGTAACTGCGCTGTGCGTCGTCGTTGTTCTGGATCGTCGCGTCGATGGTGACCGTATCGCCCGTGTCGGCGGCGTTCGGTGCCGAGAGACCGGTTACTTCGAAGACCGGGGCCTCGTCGAACTGTGCGACGGCCCCATCGTCGGCGCCGACCAGTAGCGAGTCGCCGTAGACCGTCGGCGCGGTCAGCATCGGCGACCCCGAGAGTGTCGTGTCGTACTTCGTCTGGCCGGTGTCGGCATCGAGCAGCGCAAGGACGCCGGTGTCGGTCCCGACGAAGACGGTGCCGTTACCACTGGTCACCGCGGGGCCGAACAGCCCGGCGGTCGGGACCGCAGCGTTCCAGCCGACGGCGCCACTGGCGACGTCGTGTGACGCGACGGTCCCGTCGGTGGTCGCGACGACCGCCGAGCCGTCGTGGACGGCGACGCTGGCGAAGCTCCCGTCGTAGCTCGTGTTCTGCCAGGTCTGCGTGCCATCGGGAGCGTAGGCGGCGACCGTGCCGTTCGTCGATGTCACGACGATGCTGTCCGACGCGCTGTCGACGGCAGGCGAGGACAGCGCGCCGGAGCTCGTGACCGAGGTCTCGAACGCAACGCTGAGGTCCGTCCCGAGTGCGTGGAGCGTCCCGCTACGGTCGCCGACGTAGATCCGACCGTCGTGGAACGCGGGGGTCGTGTCGCCCGCGGGGGCCCCCATGTCGTAGGACGCGACGACACCGGAGCCGTCAGCCGCGAGTTTGTAGAGGTAGCCGTCTGCGCTCGCAGTGTAGAGCGCGCCCGAATCGTCGACGGCAACGGAGCCGTAGAAGGCGCCCATCGGCGAGCCGTTCCTGTCGGCCGAGACCGACCAGACGATGCTACCGGTACCCGCGTCCAGCGCGTAGACGGTCCCGTTGCCGGACGCCACGTACAGCCGCCCGTCGACGTGTGCGGGCGTCCCGTAGACGGTGTCGTCGACGGTGGTCTGCCAGCTCACGACTCCACTCTCGGCGTCGAGTGCTTCGATCGTATCGTTGTCCGCGACGTAGGCAGTCCCGTCGACGACCGCTGGGCCGGATGCGACGTCAGTCCCGCCTGTGGCTTTCCATCCGCCCGACAGCGCGTCGTAGGCCGGCGCGGACGTGGCGTTACCGGTGTTCTGCTGGCCGGACTGGTACCCGAGCCAGTCGACTGGCGCGTTACCGACCGAGGTGTTGCCAGCCATCCCCAGCCCGACGGGCGAGACGATGCCGGCCGGGACAGCGAGGACGAGGAGGGCCGTCAGCCCGAGGGAGAACAGCTTCCGGTTCGGTGTGGCGCTCATTGGTCCTGCACCTCCCGAGCGATCGTCCGCAGATCGTCGTAGTCCGGCACCACCCCGCCGGTCCCCTCGACTGCGCTCTGGGTCTCGTAGGCTCGTTTGACCGCCTCGAAGTGGGCGGTCGTCACTTTCCCGTCACCGGCCAGGGCTTGTCTGAGCGAGTTGGCACGGTCGCCGACCGACAGCAGCGGGATCTGATACTCGGCGAAGGAGTTGCCCGCGGTGCTCGACAGGGTCGCAGGGTCGAGTATCGAGGACTGGTCCTGCCCGCTGTCGGTCAAGATGTCGATCACGTTCGTGTGATAGTAGTTCGATCCCGAGGTGTTCGGGCGGTAGAAGTCGGTGATCGCGCTGTCGTTGTTCGTCGCAGCGTACTGCTTCTCCTCGATTTTCATGATACCGGCGGTGTTGCTCTGCCACGGGTACACTGCGACGGTCAGGTCGAGATCGCGGATGTCGGCCGGCAACACGTCCTTCGTGGCGCTGTAGAGGATCGTGTCGCCTCTCGTCAGTACCGACCGTCCGACGTCGGTCGTCGCCAGGTTGTTGAATCCGGTGTCTTGCACGGCCTTGAACGAGGCCTGGATGTCGAAGATGCGGTGCCAGCCGGCGTCTTCGATGATCTCCTTGTTGCCGTAGGGATGACAGCCGAGCCCACCTTTCGTCGTGGTCCCGCCCTGTGACGGGTCGCGGAGATACATCCGGATGTGTGGGCGGGTGAACCCAGCGCTCTTGTTCTCGGGGTTGTCGAGTTCCGCCGCGAAGCGAGCGGCGAAGTAGTACCGACTGTCGTCCTCGTAGACGTCGAGGCGTTCGAGATCGAGGCTGTCCTGGTCGGCGTGTTTCCCCGCGTCTGGGTAACTCACTGGCCCCCAGCCGTTGTCGTCCCCGCTCTCGTCCTCGAAGGTCGCCACCCGCGTTGCGCCGCCGGTCTCGGAGTCGTGCATCGGCGTGAACGGGAGCGTCGCCGTCTCGTCGGCGGTGTATCCCAGTGTCGCGGACTTGTCGATGCCGGTCGGCGTGATCATGTCCATGAGCCGCGGGGCGTTGTCCGCCTTCGTGGGATCGAGGCCCCCGAACTGGTCGGACCCGGCGGTCTCGGCGATCGACCGCATCGCCCCGAAGTCCTCGGAGTGGACGCCGGCGACGAACTCCATGTCCCAGAGATCCGTCCCGCCGAGCGCGCTCTTGGGGACCCGAAGCGAAACCGTATTGGCGCTCTTATCCGAGGAAACCGTCGGCGAGATCGCGTTCCCGTTCGCGTCGGTCAGTGCTTGCCCGTTGTTGTCGATCGCGTTCTGCCCGAAGCCGTAGGCGTCGACCCGGTAGTGCCACTCGGATTCGAACGTCGCGTTCAGTCCGGGATCACCGAGGTTCCCGGCTTCCGTGATGCTCCCCGTCGACTTGTCTGGATCGCGAAGCCAGACGAAGAACCACTGCGGGGAGAAGTCGTTCGGTCCGTTTGCCTCGGCGCCGTACGGGTCGTTCAGCGAGCCGACCTCGAACTCGAAGATCGCGTTGGTCGGCGTCTCCCTGACCGTGAACTGCTGGATGTCCATCGAGCCGTCGGCGTAGTTGGTCGCGTTGACGTACGAGCCCGGACCCAGTGCGTCCGACGCGTCGTCGGGGTCGCTGAACGTCGCGACCGTCGTGGGGTTGGTGATCGACACCGTCTTCGAAGCCAGCGTCGAACCGTCGAGCGACCGGAGTTCGACGTCGTAGCGTCCGGTGTTCGAGAACGAGAGACCGAGCGGCACCGTCTGTGAGCCGCTGTTAGGCGCGAGCCTGATGTTCTCTGTGGACTGGACCGTCCCGTCGACGACGACCTCGACGGTCTCGCCACTGATGAAGTTCGTTCCGTTGGACCCGCTGGCACGGGCGACCGATTCGCTCAGGACCGCGGAATCGTCGATCTCGAAGGTGAGGTTCTGTGCCGGCTGCTGGTAGGACTGGAGGTTCGAGGCCTCCGAGGCCGTCGCCGGGACGAGTCGGAGCGCCGTCCCGCCACCCCGAGCCGCCGACAGCGTCACCGTGTCACCGGCGCTGACCGTCGACGTAGTCCGTCTGATCGCGGTCGGGTTCGTGTCGACGTCCGTCCCGATGTCGTCCGTGTACATCTCCATCTTCCAGCCCGAGGCCTTCGTCGAGAGGAAATCGAGCGTGATCTCGAACGACCGACCGTTCCCGTCGTTCATCGCGCCGACGTACCACTCGTCGCCGTTCCGCCGAGCAGTGACGATGTAGTCCCCGATCTGGCTGTCGAGGACGGTCGACTCGTCCCAGCCGCCGGCCGGCACGTCCTCGATGTACTTGAAGTCCGGATCGTAGTCGAAGTTCTCGTTCTCGATCTGCCCGTCGGTCAGGTCGGTGTAGGCCGCCGGGAACGGTGCGCCGGCGCCCTGGGCGGTCACGCCGACCGTGTTGACGTTGAACCCACCGACGTCGCCGGTGAACCCGCTGGAGTCGTCGTAGTCGAGTTCGATAGCGACGGTGTTGTCGCCGCTCTGGAGCGAGATCTGTGTCGTGTGTACCGCCCACTGGTCCCAGCCACCGGTGAACGAGGGCGTGATCGTCTGCGTCGAGCCGTTGACCGAGACTGTCGCCTGTCCCTCGCCGTTGTCGATGACCCGCTGTGCGTTGACGTTCCCGTCGCTGGCGTATCGCAGGTGCAGGTCGTACGTGCCGGCACTGGAGACGTTCTCGACCGTGAACTCGACGCGGGCACCGGAGGGTTCCCTGTTGGGATCGATCGGGACGTAGCTGGTCCCGAAGGCGTTCCGGTAGTCGTCGCTCGTGATCATGTCCGTGAGCGTCCCGGTCGGGGCCTGGACGTACTCACCGACACTCAGCGAGTCGTCGATGTAAGCCTCGACTCGATCGGCGGCCATCTGGATCCCCGCGTTGTACGTCGGGTACATCGCGAGCTGTTTGGCCCGGGTCGTGTTCACCTGGTCGCCTTCGCTGTCGTTGAACGTGATGTCGAAGATGCCGGGCTGGTAGCTCGTCGGTCCCGCGAGCATCCGGGTGAACGGAAGCGTGACGTGGTGGTCTTCTCCGACTGACGAACCCAGCGCACCGAAACCGTCGTACTCCTGTGCTTTCACGACCTCGCGGGCTGCGACGTTGGGATACGAGCGTCGTTCGCCCGTCGGCTTGATCCCCTCGTGGATCTCCAGCATCTGCCGGTGCTGTGCGGCGAACTGGATGACTGTCCGGTGGTGGTCGACTGCGACCTGACAGTGGTGGTTGTGTGTCGCCGTGTTCGGTGTGTTGTCGTCGTTGTACAGTCCGGCGTTGTTGACGTAGCCGTTCTTGATCGAGCGGATGCCCTGGTTCTCGTACTCCGAGAAGATCCCCTTGTTCTCGATCTCGTCCTCGTAGTTGAACAGGTTCCCCGAGGTCTCGTTGTGGATGGTCATCTCGACCGGTGTCGAGAGATTCGACCCGTAGTTGGTGACCGCTCGGACGTCGAAATCCGGGTACGAGTCGTCGACACCCATTTCGAGGGAGTTTCCGCTGGCGGAGCCGCCATACGAGTCCCAGCCTTTGTTCCAGCCTTCAGCGAGGACGCTGTCGATGCCGTGCTCGCTGGCGAACCGCATGTACCGTTTCATGCGCTCGGTGCGAGCGCCGTGGATGTACTCCTCGACGCTGTCGACGTTTCTGATATTACCGAGGTCGTTTCTGATCGCGGTGTCGTCGGAGTACTTTCGCCATTTCGCCTTCCCGGCGATCATCGTCCACCAGATGCCGATGTACATCTTCGGCGTCATCCAGCTCGTGTCGACGCCGCCGTTGCCGTCACCCGGGAAGTGCTGCTCTTCCAGCGGCTCGTTCAACAGCGGGATCAGCGACGATTCGACCAGGTCACCAGGGGTCGAACCGATCTGGACCGTCCGCCACGGTGTCACGTGGGGCGCTTCGACAGAGACCTTCGACCCATCCGGAAGCGGGGCGAGCTCCGCCGAGAAGTCGGTCGAGCCGTCCGAGTCAGCCGCCAGCGACATCGTCGCGTAGTCGTCGAGGTCGGCCTCGTGGACGCTGAGGTACGAGCCGTCGCCGGTCTCGACCGTCAACGGCGTGTGGACGCCGTTTCTGACGGTGTTGTTTTGACTCGGTAGCTGCTGGCGGGTGCCGTCGGGCACTTCGCTGAGCTTCGACTCCGTGTACTCGTCTTCGAAGCGCCCGGGCTCGTTGCTCGGCTGTGCGAACCGGTTCTTGATCCACCAGCTCGTGTAGTCGCCGGCGAAGTTGAACTCCGTGTTCTCCGAGGAGACGACGATGCGGTTGCTATTGCCCACGAAGTCGTCGTCGAAGGTGACACGGAATCCCAGCCCGTCGTTGAACACCTTGAGTTCGAGGTTCATCGAGCGACCCGGCGAAGCCGTCTCTTCGAGTCCCACTCGCAGGAGATTGTAGTCCTCCGAAACGCTGTTGTACTGGCCCCACACCGGGGTCCAGGTTTCGGTGTCCGAGACCCGCTCGGTCCCCGTGACCGTGACCGAGGGTCCGTTCGACCCTCCCGAGGAGCGGGCAAACGATGTCTGGTTCTGGAAGTCGAACCCGAGCTTAGAGGCCGTGATGTACGTCGTGCTGTCGTAGTCGATACTGTACGTCGGGACGCCAGTCGAGACGTCGACTGTCACCGTGATCGAGCCGTCCGGCGACGAGATCGTCTGCGTGTCGCTGTCATCCCCACCTGTGACCTGGGCGGTCACGTCTTCGGGCACATCCCGGGAGTACGCCGCCGCTGCCAGAAGCGACGAGATACTGCCCAGGAACCCACGTCGGGTGAGCCCGTTAGAAGTTTGTTCTAATTGTTCCCCAACCATTTCACCCTAGCAGGCTGTTGACATGGATATAAGTCCAACGATTATTGACGATCGTAGTAAACTGTTGAAAACGAGAGGATCGACGCGCAGTGTGGACACCGAACAAGCGGAGAAAGGGGGCGTTCAGTCCGTCTGGGGCAGCAGCCTGGCACTCACGACGAACGCCAGGCCGGCACAGAGAGCGAGGATGGCCAGCGGGACCATCGCATCGCCAGCCCCCGTCGTCGCTGCACGGACACCCCGGGAGAAGTACGTCAGCGGCGACAGCCACGTCGGGAGCCAGGCCGGCAACATCGTCGGCGGGACGAACGTCTCCGAGAGGAACAGGAGTGGCAGCGCGATGCCGTTACTCGCGGAGATGACACCGTCCTGTGAACTGGCCAGGCTCCCGATGACAGCCCCGAGTCCGCAGAACAGTCCGACCCCCAGTACGACGAACGGCAGCAGGAGTGGTGATGGGCGGATAGCCGCACCCGTCACACCGACCATCAGGAACAACAGCAAGAGACCGGCCAACCCGATGATGACGACGTTGACCGCCGTCTGGGCCAGTAGCCATTCGGGCCGTGACAGCGGTGTCGTCGCCAGTTTCTCGAAGCGGTTGCCGTCGCGATGACGCGCGACCTCGCTGCCGACCCGCGAGAGCGGCGTGAACAGCACGACCACGGCCAGGTAGCCCGGCACGTAGTAGCTCGGCGGTTCGGTGAACAGGCCGCCACCGCCCGGCCGAGTCTGGACCAGAACGCCGAAGATGACGACGATGATGACCGGGAAGAAGAACGTGAAGAAGACGGCCGTCCGACGACGCAGGAACGCCAGCGTCGCGGCCCGGATCTCCGACTGGAGACGGCCCATCCGGCTCATGCGGTATCACCCGCCGTCGCCGACGCCGCCGTCTGGCGGGGGTCGCCCCGTTCCCCGACCGCCGTTCCAGTCAGCGTCAGGTAGACGTCTTCGAGATCCGGTTGGGCCCAGGTGAGACTGTCGTAGGCCACGCCCGCAGCGTCGAGTTCGTCGACGACCCGGCCGATAGATTCGGGCCGGACCCCGTAGATGACGAGGCTGCCGTCGATCAGACGCATCTGTGCCGGATAGTCGATGGCCGACACGGCAGCGTCGTCGATCTGTCCGTCGACGATCAACTGGTTGTCGCCGCCGTACTCGGCGATCAGTTGATCCGGGGAGCCGACGGTTACTAGCCGGCCCTCGTTCAGTAGCCCGACCCGGTCCGCGAGGCGCTGGGCCTCCTCCATGTAGTGGGTCGTCACGACGATGGTCACGCCGCGGTCGGTCAGCCCCTCCAGCAGGCTCCACATCTCCCGCCTGCCAGCGGGGTCGATACCGGTCGTCGGCTCGTCGAGGATCAGGAGGTCGGGGTCGTTGACCAGCGTCAGCCCCACGCAGGTGCGCCGTTGCTGCCCCCCCGAGAGATTCTCGTAGGCGGTGTCGGCGCTGTCGGTCAACCCCACGTCGTCCAGCACCGCGTCGACGTCCCTGGTCTCGTCGTAGAGCCCAGCGTAGTACGCGACCAGTTCGCGTGCCGTCAGGCGTTCGTGTGGCGTGAACGACTGGGGGAGCAGCCCGAGCCGGTCCCGATCGACCGCTCTCGGTGGCTGTCCGAACAGTTCGACACGGCCCGTCGCGTCGGTCGTCCCGGTGAGTGCCCGCACCAGCGTCGTCTTGCCGGCTCCGTTCGGACCGACCAGCGCCAGCACCTCACCCGCCCGGACCGACAGCGAGACGCCGTCGACCGCGACGGTCTCGCCGTACTGCCGTCGGACGTCCTCGGCGACCACTACCTCGTCCATGCACGTCGGTCCGGTCGCCGCGCCGAAAGCCGTTCCGCTCTCGCTCAGAGTTCGGCACGGACCTCGCGGACGAGGTCGTCGACGTCATAGTCGCCGTCCTCGTCCTTGTCGTAGACCGTCTCCTCGTCGACGGTGACACGGAAGATACCGTGGTCGCCCATCACCAAGCTGATCGCATCGAGGTCGCTCTCCAGGCCGTTGAGGATGGCCTCCTGGACGTTCAGCGCACGGTCGCGGAACCCACATGGCACGCAGTACTCGATCTCGACATCACTCATACGCGGTCGCAGTAGTGCCGGCGGTAAATGCCTGTGGCTCCGGTCGTCGCTGTATCTCAACCGCTGCGATACGCGCGCAGCCAGCCGACGATAGTGACGTCGAACCGGTGGACGGCGTACAGCAGTCCGACGGAGGTGAGGAACACGACCGTCGAGACGCCGTAGGACTGCAACATCGCGGCCTGGTAGAGCGTCGCCCCGATGCCGGCGACACCCCCGAGGACGGAGGCGACGATCGGCAACACACAACTCACACAGGAGAACAGCCCGAGGATGCCGCCGGCGAGGCCTCCGCTGGCGTCGACGACGGTGACGTAGACCAGATACGACAGCGCGAGGTAGCCAGCGACCTTCCAGGGCGTCACTACGACGGCGAGTGGCGCGCCGCTGTAGACCAGTGTCGGCGAGAATCCCGGTGGCGCGACCAGGACGGTCCGCAGTCCCGTCCCCTGCCCACCGAGTCCGAAGACGCCGCCGACGTAGCCCAGAAGCAGCGCGTATCCGAGTGCGACCAGGGCCGCGCCAGCACGGCGACGCGACGAGGCCGGCGCCGGACGGACTTGCAGGAAGACTAGGGCGGCGACGTTGAGCCAGACGAACGGGAACCCCAGCAGTACCGGGTCCGTCGCCGCCCCGTCGACGACCGCGAGGTACAGGAAGACCAGCAACAACTCGGCGTTCAACACGAGCGCCCACAGGGCGAGCGTCCGTGGTTCGGGGACCAGTCTGCCGGAGTCGGAGGTCAGGGTACTCATATCGCCAGGGTGTCGACGACGATGGCCAGGAGCACGGCCCCGAGGTACGCGTTCGAGGCGTGGAAGGCCCGGAACGCGGCCTGCTCGGTCTGTTCGCGGTGAAGGCTGACGACCGTCCACAGGAAGACCGCGCCGAGGACGACCGACGTGAGCGCGTACAGCGGCCCCAGCGTCGTCATCGACCCCAGGACGCCCGCGGCGACGAGCGTCGCACCGAGATAGTAGACGATGTGTTTCCGCGTCTCGGTCTCACCCCGGACAACCGGCATCATCGGGAAGCCGCCCTGCTCGTAATCGTCCCGGTAGGCCAGCGCGAGGTTGTAGAAGTGCGCCGGCGTCCACAGGAAGATGACCCCGGCGAGCACGAGGCCGGGAAGGCCGATCGTCCCTTCGACGGCCGCCCAGCCGATGAGCGCCGGGAGCGCACCGGCGGCCCCACCGAGCACGGTGTTCTGGACCGTGTTGGGCTTGAGCACGAGCGTGTAGATGACGCTGTAGAACAGGATAGCAGTCAGTCCCAGCGCCGCGACGAGCGCGTTGACCTGCCAGAACAGCGCCAGCGCCGCCGCGGCAAGCCCGAGGCCGAACGCGAGCGCGTTCCGGACCGGGATCTGGTGGGTCGCGACCGGCCGGTCAGAGGTGCGGTCCATCCGCTTGTCGATGTCGCGTTCGAGGACGTGGTTGAACGTCCCCGAGGCCCCGATCGAGAGCACGCCGCCGCCGAGGGTCAGCACCACCGTTTCGACGGTGAGCGACCGGCCAGCGCCAAGGGCCATCCCGGCGGCGGCCACGAGACACAGGAGCCACATGAGCCGCGGTTTCATCAGTCGGAAGTACGCGAACGCGGTCCCGACGAGTCGCTCGCGGGTCGTCAGGTCCCGCGGCGTCGTGTCCTCTTCTCCGACGGGTTCGGGCGCCAGTTCGGGATCGGTGACGGTCGTCTCGTCCTCGCTGCCCGTCTCGGCCTCCAGATGCCAGGCAAGGGCCAGCACGAGCGCGCCGAACAGGGCCATCCCAGCGCCCAGATGGGCACCCGGAAGCTGGCCGGTCGCACCCGACATCGCGACGAACGCACCGAGCGCGACCTGGACCGGATACAGTGCCAGGCCAGCGAGGACCATCACCTTCACACGCGTCCGTGCGGCGGTCCGGAGACCGACGACAGCCGTTCCGAGCACGAGTAGGCCGACGAGCGCCGCTGCGAGTCGGTGCGCCCACGCGACCAGCAGTCCAGGGTCGGTCAGCGACAGGTTCCCCTGACACAGCGGCCAGGTCGAGCAGGCCGCCGCCGCGTCGGTGACCGCGGCCGTCCCCCCGGCGATGACCAGCAGGTAGACACCGACAGCACTGGCCGCGAGCAGCCCGGAGAAAGTACGGCTCTCTGCCATTGGTCGACCTAATGTGGGGGAGCACTTAGACCATGCGCTTTCCCCGAACGAGCGGTCGCTGGAGCGAGTCAGCAGTTATTTACATGGACAATCCTAAGCCGCGGATATGACTCGGAAACGTGCTGGTCTGGCCGCCCTGTTCGGGGTCGCGCTGCTCGCGCTGATCGCCGAGCCGGCCGCCGCCCAGACCGCGGACTCGACGACGGAGAGCCTGATCTGGGGACTGAACCAGAACCTCCTGTACGTCGCCCTTCCCATCACCGTTCTGGTAGAGGGGATCCTGATCTACACGGTCTGGCGGTTCCGCAACAAGGAGGAACCGCTCCCGACGATGGAGAACCGCCGGCTGGAGATCACCTGGACCGTCGCGACGGCCATCATCCTGCTGTTCGTCGGCGTGGCCTCCTACCAGGTCATGGCGAACCCGTACGTGACCGCCGAGGCTGCCGGCCCCGCCGACGTGGCCGAAGGGAACGTCGAACACATCGAGGTACAAGCGTACCGCTACGGCTGGACGTTCTACTACAACGGGTCGAGCTTCCAGAACGACGCCGCAGTGACCTCTTCGACGACGCTTCGGATGCCCGCCAACCAGGACGTGCGGTTGCGGATAACCTCGCGTGACTGGCTGCACGCGTTCCACGCGCCAGGGCTCGGCCTCAAGTCCGACGCCTTCCCCGGCCAGTACAACCGCCTTCGGACGCACGTGAACAACCCCGGGACCTACCAGCTCTACTGTGCCGAATACTGTGGCTCGGGTCACTCCAAGATGCTCGGCGAGATCGTCGTGATGCCCCAGGACGAGTACGACCAGTGGCTCTCCGAGCAGCAGAACAGTTCCAGCGGGAACTGAATCGGCACAACCGTTACGCTTCTCTCGATCGTTGGTCGCCCATGGAGTACTTCGAGGAGATCGACGTGGGCCAGACCGAATCGTTCGGGGCCTACGAGGTGACCAGAGACGAGATCACGACGTTCGCCACCCAGTACGACCCACAGCCGTTCCACACGGACGAGGGGGCTGCAGCAGCGTCCATGTTCGGCGGGCTCGTCGCCAGCGGCTGGCACACAGCGGCGATGACGATGCGACTGCTCGTCGACAACTACCTCAGGGACTCCGGTGCACTGGGCGCCATCGGTGTCGACGAGTTGCGGTGGCCGGCGCCGGTCAGACCGGGCGACACGCTCTCGGTGTCGACCGAGGTTCTGGAGAAGAGCGACTTCGACGACAGTCGTGGCCGTATCGCGATCCAGGTGAAGACGACGACCGATGCGGACGTGACTGTCCTCAGTATGGTCGGACAGATCCTCTGGCAGCGTGCCGAGGACGGCTGACCCCGCAGGCCGCGCGTCTAGCTGCAGACGTTGACCGTCGCGTAGACGTTCCCCGTCGCGGTGAGCCGCACACCGATGCCGACACGCTTCGCGTTCTGGAGCATGAGTCGGTCACTGTAGATGCCCGAGTCGAACCAGTCGTCGACGAGCGCCTGCGCGACCTGGCTGTCGTTGCCGTGGAACCGGCGCTGACCGTCCTCGGAGTAGGGCTGGCCGGCCACTGTCTTGCCGATGGCCTCGAACCGGTTGTTGTCGGCGGAGATGATGTAGCCGCCACCGGCCGACCGCATCTCGCACTGTTCGTAGAGGTTGATAGACTGGTACCGTTCGGCGCTGGACTCGCCGTCCAGCGTGTGGACCACGCGGCCTTCGCGGGCCATGGCCTCGCTATGTCCCTCGGCCATGCGGTGCAGCCGTTCCGACGTCGCCCCGGACGCAGTAAGCGGATCGAGACCCTCCGCTTCGCGCTGTGCGTTGATCTCTTCGAGGATGTGCCGGGAGATATTCTGCTCGTTGAACAGTCGTGCAGGCACGTCGGTGTACTGCGCGGTCGGTGTCGGCGTCGGTGCGGGTGTCGCGGTCTGTGTCTGGGTTGCAGTGGGAATCGGTGTGCGTTCGGCGGTCGGTGTCGGTGTCTCCTCACCCGGCGAGACGATGCCTGACCCGGAGGCACCGCCAATTTGCATCCCGATGAGGACACCGATACCGACAGCAGCCATGAGCACGATGACTCCCACCCCGAAGGCAGCCTTGTTTACCATTCTTTTGGGACTGTTTGACACCATCCTTTGTAAGTATGTATACTTTATTTCCCCGTTATGGAGTGCAATCCAACCCGTCGAAACCGGTTGGAAAGGGACATAAGGCCCCGGTTGTCACACCCCATATGGTCGAAAACGTCATCTGGCCGGCAGCGTTCGACGCCGAACGCTCCCGCAGCGAGGGGCGACGCGTGTCACTGGACCTCGCGGTCGAGGAACCGACTGTCGACGAGATCGCGAAGGCGGTCCAGCAGGTCGGATACGACGCCGTCATCGAACGGGACAAGACCTATCCGCGCGAGTACGAACCGCGAGGCTGCGTGATCGTCAAGAACGCCGACGACGCGACGAAGAGCGACCTGCTGGGTGCCGTCGCGGCTTATCTCCAGGTCATCCGGGAATGAGACGCGTCGGCGAGGTAGTCCGTGTAGCACAGGGCCTTGCGATCCTCCGATCGCCCGACGAGAGCTACGCGTCGGTCGGGACCGAGGTCGTCGACGAGCAACTGAGCGACGTAGGGAGAGTCGTCGACGTGTTCGGTCCGGTCGAGCGCCCCTACGTGGCCGTCTCGCCTGGCGACGAGGTCCACCTCGCGGGGCTGCTGGGAACCGCGTTATACAGTCGCTAACCGGGGTCCGAAACGCTCAAAGCGGGCGCCGTCGGAACCACGGGCATGGATAACCGCTGGCGTGTCGCCGCTGGCTGTGGACTCATCGCCCTCATCTTCCTGTTCGTCCAGCTCGGGTCGCTGGTACTCGTCGAACCGTTCAAATCAGCCGGTTACCAGGCGGTCGAGGACCCCTCGGATCCGACCAACAGCGTCCTGTACATCGGTGGGATACTGATCGCGACGGTGGTGATGCTGCTGGCGTTCCGCTACGATGCCGACCAGTTCATCCGCGGACTCATCGTCCTGTCGGGGGCGTGGCTCTCGCTGTACGTCTTCCGGGAACTGGTCCCGCCGGTACTGACCGTCAGTGGTATCAACGTCCTCGCGGTCGCGTGTGCAGCGGTGCTCGGGCTGGGACTGCTCGTCTATCCCGAGTGGTACGTCATCGACGCCGCTGGAGCAGTCATGGGCGCCGCTGCCGCAGGGCTGTTCGGCATCAGTTTCGGTATCTTCCCCGCGCTCGTCCTGCTTACGGTACTCGCGATCTACGACGCGATCAGCGTCTACGGCACCGAACACATGCTGACGCTGGCCTCGGGGGTCATGGATCTCAAGGTCCCCGTCGTGCTCGTCATCCCGCTGACGCTGTCGTACTCGTTCCTGGACGCGACGACACCCGACCCGACGGCGGACGAGGCGGAGGACGAGAGCACGGCCAGGGACGATGGAGTCGAAACCGAGCAGCCAACAGCCGACGACGAAGCAACCGACGAGGACGCGATCGACGAGGGAGCACTCGACCGGGACGCGCTGTTCATCGGGCTGGGTGACGCCGTCATCCCGACGGTGCTCGTCGCGAGCGCCGCCTTCTTCGCACCCGAGGGCGTCCGGACGGTCCTCGGTGTTCCCCTCCCGGCGATGACGGCCATGGTCGGGACGTTCGTCGGACTGGCGATACTCCTCTGGATGGTCCTGAAGGGACGTGCCCATGCCGGCCTGCCACTCCTGAACGGCGGTACCATCGCGGGCTACGTGGTGGGTGCGGCCGCCGTCGGCATCAGCCTCATCGACGCACTCGGTCTCGGACCGTATCTGTAGGTCAGCGGCCGGTCAACGCCTGGCTCGCGGGCGCGAACTCGATCTCCTCGCCCAGCCCCGCCTCGCTGGCCCGGTCGTAGACGAGCTTTCCCGCCGCGACGGTCTCGATGGCCGTCCCGCCGGAGTCGAAGACGGTGATGTCCTCGGGCGAAGACCGTCCGGTCGCCGCACCTGTGACGACCTCGCCCAGTTCGGCGTGGACGTGGTCGTCGTCGACGACACCGGCAGCACGGGCCTGGATGAACGCCCCGGCATCCTGGTCGACGCGTGCGCGCAGGTCCGGGACGTAGATCGAACGCTCGATGGTCGACTCGTCGAGTTCCCGTTTCTCAGGGTGGTACGAGCCCATCGCTGTGACGTGCGTGCCTGGCTCCAGAAGGTCGCCGTCGAACACCGGTTCCGAGGCGTCTGTCGCAGTGATGACCACGTCGGCTCCCTCGACAGCGGCCGCCGAACTCGCGACGGCAGCGACAGTGGCGTCCAGCCGTTCGTTCATCTCCGCGGCGAACTCCTCACGGTGTTCCGACGTCGGCGAGTAGACCTCGACACGGTCGAAGTCCCGGACGGTCGCCGTGGCGGCGACCTGGCCGCGGGCCTGCGCGCCACTGCCGATGACCGCGAGGTCGGAGATGTCCCGTCGCGCCAGTGCATCGACGCCGACCGCGCCGGCCGCGCCGGTTTTGAAGGGGTTCAGGGCCGCGCCGTCGATCACAGCCAGCGGGTCGCCGCTGTCGGCGTCGAACAGCGGGAGCGTGAAGTGGGCATCACGCTCGCTGAACCCGGCAGCGTAGGTATATCCACCCATCGCCCCGGTATCGGGGAGGATCGCCAGATAGCCGGTCAACATCCCACCGGGGTCCTCGTTGAACAGTGTCGTCCGTGGCTCGGCAGGGGCACCGTCGCCACGCTGGCGATACCCCTCCCGGACCGCGTCGACGAACTCCGCCGGCGTCGCCAGGTCACGGGTCTCATCGCTCGTCAGAAAGAGCGCACTCGACTGGGAACTCATGGCGCGACGTTCGCCCGTGCACATCTTAATGGCAGGGGCTCACGGGAACGGAAAGAGGGAAAGGACGGGTGTAGCTGTCAGTCGGCGGACTGGACTGGGTCGGCAGGTGCGCGGTCACTCGGCGTCGGGTCGACCGGTGCGCGAACGAACATCGCGTGTCCGATCAGCGCGACCGCGACCACCGACGCCATCGGAATAGCCGTCGTCAGTGCGAGTCCCGCCACGGTGAGGCCACCAGTAATTCCGGCCATCGCAAGCGGGATCAGCCCGAGGATAATGTCGTAGTAACCCGTCATGATTGTAAATGATAGTATGAGGGGTAGGCATATAACTGTTTCCCATAGGCACTGGATACTATTTCGTGTACCCATTGAATATTTACTCTAGCCCCCATACAAATTATCTCCATAAGTTACGAGATGGTTTAGTGTAGATATCCGACACAGAAGGGGCGAAAAGGCTATTCTCTGGCACCTCAGAGAGCTAGCGATCGGCGAGAGTGGCTCGAACCTTCCGTCAGCAGAGAAACCATATCCTACGGGCAGCTACCGACGGTTTTCAGCTTCTGAGAACGGCACAACTGTTTAGTGACAGGGGAATTCTACTGTTTTCTATGATGATAACTGGGGGAAGAGGCTTATTATGGAGGGTCTATAACTGTAAATCGGAGGGGCCGGAGTCACGTCCCCCCGCAGACCAATGAGTACGAACGCCACGGACGATACGAGTGAGGCTACTTCGGACGAGGAGAGCCGCCGGTACGCGGAGCTACACATCGGCGACGAGGAGTTCGTCGTCTACGACCGCGAGAACCACCAGGCGTGGATCCAGTCGACATTGTCGCTCGACGTAGCCGAACTCCGATAGCCCGTCGCTGCCGCTCGGGCACAGCGGTCTCGGGCCACCGTGGCCATTCGGGTTGGTGTCACCTACCTTTCGTTCTTCGACTATCGACCGAGCAGTAGCGTCGCCGTACCGCGCCAGCTACAGAGCAGGACGCCACCCACACCGATCGAGACCAGTGCGAACGTCACCGCTGCATCGCCGTGGAAGACTGCCGTCGCGCGGAGTGCCTGTGCGATGGCGACAGCCAGTACCCACGCCAGGAACGTGCGGCCGAGCGCGCCGGTGAGCGAACTGATCGAGTCGCGGGCGTAGAGCCCACCGAGACCCGCGACTAGCACCCACCCGACGAGGAACGGGGCGAATGTTCCCGCAGCGCGACCCGGATTGAGGAACGGATTGATGCCGTGTGTGAACTCCCCCGCAGTGACGAACAGCGCGATGGCCAGGACGTCCCCGACGGCCAGCAGCGCCGTGGTGGACGAGACCTCGATGCGACGTTCACCGACCGTCGAGACGCTCATGTCCCGGCCTTCGTGAGCCACCTACTTTGCTCTCTCGTTGTGCCCACAGGATACAAGCCACGTGGCCCCCAGACCAGACCATGGACCTGGAACTGCTCGGGTGGCCCGAGGACGATGCCACCCTGCGTCTGGACCACGAGCAGTTCGCCTACGCGGGGAAGTTCGTGATGAGTACGACGGGGAAGGCTGTCTGTCGGGACGACGATATCGTCGCCGCGGCCGCGTTCGACCCCGACCGGACGGACGCGGACACACTCTGTATCCGCTACGTCACCGTCCGCAGGGACCGCCGCGGCGAACGGCTCGGGCCGCGACTGCTCTCGTTCGTCCGGGAGCGGGCCACAGAGCGGGGCTTCGAGCGCGTCACCATCGGCGTCAACAACCCCTTCTCCTACCAGGCAGCCTACCGCGCGGGGTTCTGTTTCGCAGGCACCGAACAGGGCCTGGGCGAACTCGAACTGGTCTGGCCCGGCGACCGAAGCCGCGAGCAGTACCAGGCCGGCCTGGACCTGTTCCGGGAGCGCGACCTCTCGGCCGACGAGGAGTCGTTCCTCGCGGCGAAAGCCGACATCGATCCACCGTCGGTCGTCGACCTCTCGGGGTAACGGGTCGGCACGGCCACGTGGCGGGAGATTCAAACCGGTGTCCCCCCAACGACCGCCAATGGGAAACGCTGATCTCCGGTCGCTGGCGGTCATCGAGGACGTCTCGTTCGACGACCTCGGCGGCAGTGTCGTCGCCGTCGACGCGCACAACTGGCTCTACCGCTATCTGACGACGACGGTCAAGTTCACGAGCGAACACAAGTACACGACCGCCGACGGGACCGAAGTCGCGAACCTCATCGGCGTCGTCCAGGGACTCCCGAAGTTCTTCGAACACGACCTGACGCCGGTGTTCGTCTTCGACGGCGCCGTGACCGACCTCAAGGACGACGAGGTCGAGAAACGTCGCCAGCAACGGGAACGTTACGAGGACGAACTCGAAGCGGCCCGCGAGTCCGGTGACGCCACGCGGGTCGCGAAACTCGAATCACGCACCCAGCGGCTCACCGAGACCATCGTCCAGACGACCAGGGAACTCCTGGCGCTGCTCGATGTCCCAATCGTCGACGCACCCGCCGAGGGCGAGGGACAGGCGGCCTACATGGCCCGACAGGGCGACGTCGACTACGCCGGCACCGAGGACTACGACGCCCTGTTGTTCGGCGCGCCGCTGACGCTCCGGCAACTCACCTCGAAGGGCGACCCCGAACTGATGGATTTCGAGGCCACGCTGGCGAAACACGACCTCACCTGGGAGCAACTGGTCGACGCCGCCATCCTGATGGGGACGGACTTCAACGAGGGCATCTCCGGCATCGGTCCGAAGACGGCGGTCAAAGAACTCAGAGAGCACGGCGATCTCTTTGCCGTCCTCGAGGCCCGCGGGGAACACATCGACCACGCGGACCGGATCAGGAACCTGTTTCTCGACCCCGCGGTGACCGACGACTACACGCTCGACACCGAGATCACCCCCGACGTCGCGGCCGCCCGAGAGTACGTCACCGACGAGTGGGGGGTCGATCCCGACGAGGTCGGGCGTGGCTTCGAACGGATCGAGGAGTCCGTCGTCCAGACGGGACTGGATCGCTGGAGCTAATCGGTCAACTGGTCTCTGAGCTGTTGCATCTGGGCCTGGAGCTGTGAGATCTGCTCGTCGACCTGCCCTTCGGTCTGTTCCTGGAGCGCTTCGAGTTGCGCCTCGGTCTCGTCGAGGAACGCGAGGGTCTGCTCCTCGAAGTCCTCGTGGGCGGCAAGCAGCGTCTCGACCTGGCCCTCCACGGAGTCGAGGTACGCCTCGGAAGCCTCCTCCGCGCCCTCGACGCTGCTCGCTGCGGTGTCGACAGCCTGGTGGCCTGCCTCGGCCGCGGTGTCGAACTGCTCGTCGATGGCGTCGTGGACCTGATCGAGGCCCACGGAGGCACCCGGAACCAGTTGTTCGATGGAGTCAAGCGTGTTGTGCAGCGTCTCCCTGGCAGTCTCCGCACTGCGCTCGTTGAACTCGACGCCGGTCTCCATCCCCTGGAGCGCAGCCCGATTGAGCTGTTGCTGGAAGGCGATCCCGTGTGAGAGCGCGCGCTGACTGCCCTCGATGGTCTGTCGCTGGAGTTCGAACGCCGCCGCGAACGGGTTTGTATCGTCGTCCGACATATCTGGAACTGTCCCCGCCAACCCTTATCAAACCACGTACGGGGCTGTCTCGTCGGAATCGAGAGGACAGTGACAGCCGCTGGCGACGAACACGAGTCCCGATAGCCGCTTCAGACGGCCGATTCGATCTTCTCGACAGAGCTGAGCTCGCGGTTCTTGATCGCCTCACCGGTCGCCGCATCGAAGATGTGGATCGCCTCCTCGGGGAACCGCACGGTGACGTGCTCGCCCCAGTCGACGTTCTGCATCCCGTCGATGGACGCAGTGAAGGTGTCGGTCTCGCCCTCCTCGAAGGTCAGGTGGACCGTGTTCTCGTTGCCCCGTGGCTCCACCACGTCGACGACGGCGTCGTAGTCGTGGTCGTCCATCTTCGTGTCGACGATCTGGATGTCCTCGGGACGGATCCCGAGCGTCAGCGACGTCTCCTCGGTCAGCGCGTCGACCGTCTGTTCGCTCAGTTCGTACTCGAATCGGTCCGCAACCAGTGTCGACCCCTGTCGCTCCACGTCGAAGAAGTTCATCGACGGTTCGCCGATGAAGCCCGCGACGAAGAGGTTGTTCGGTTCGTGGTAACACTCCAGCGGCGTCGCACACTGCTGGAGACGGCCGTCGTTGAGGATGGCGATCCGATCGGACATCGTCATCGCTTCCGTCTGGTCGTGCGTGACGTAGACGGTCGTGACGTCCAGATCCTCCTGAAGGTGCTGGAGTTCCGTCCGCATCTCGGCACGGAGTTTCGCGTCCAGGTTCGCCAGTGGCTCGTCCATGAGGAACACGTCGGGGTCCCGGACGATCGCCCGGCCCAGGGCGACACGCTGCTGTTGGCCACCGGAGAGTTCACCGGGTTTCCGGTCGATGAGGTCGTGGATACCGAGGATGTCGGTCGCTTCTGTGACGCGCTCCTCGATCTCGTCGCCCGAGAGGTCAGTCGACTGTTCCAGCCCGAACGCCATGTTCTCCCGCACGGTCATGTGCGGGTACAGTGCGTAGGACTGGAACACCATCGCGACGCCGCGTCGCGCCGGCGGGAGGTCGTTGATGACCCTGTCCTGGAGACGGATCTCGCCGTGCGTGATGTCCTCGAGACCGGCGATCATCCGCAACGTGGTCGATTTGCCGCAGCCGGACGGGCCGACCACGCAGATGAACTCGCCGTCGTCGATGTCGATCGAGACGTCGTCTACCGCGACGATCTCGCCTTCGTCGTCGTCGTGGAAGATCTTCGTTACGCCGTCGAGTGTGAGATGTGACATACGTTGGACCTCCTTAGGATGCGACACCCTTCGCGAACTGGTCTCCGAAGAAGATGTACACGATCAGGGTCGGGAGCGCAGCGATGATCGCACCGGCCATCGTGAGCGTGAAGTCCTGCTGGACACCGCCGGTCAGCCGGACGAGTCGCTGGGTCGCCACCTGCGTGTTCGGGTCGTTCAACAGCACCAGCGCGAACAGTAGGTCGTTGTAGACCTGCGTGAACTGGTAGATGAGCGTCACCGCGAACATCGGGTACGACAGCGGCAGGATGATGTTCTTGTAGATGCTGAACGCACTGGCACCGTCGAGTCGCGCGGCCTCGACCATCTCGTCGGAGATGGCCTGGTAGTAGCCACGGAACAGCAGCGTACAGATCGGGATTCCATAGGCGACGTGGGTGATAGTCAGCTGGATCAGCTGTAGACCACCGTTACCGACGGGATACTCCCATTCTGTCAGGACGATCCCGACGATGCTCTCCGCGAAGTCCGGAACGATCTGGTACCAGAAGGTACTGATCGGGACCAGCACGGCCTGGTACGGGATGAAGATGCCCGCGATGATGAGCACGACGACACCGACCTGGCCTTTCCAGTCGATAGTGGTCAGGCCGTACGCCGCGAGCGACCCGAACAGCGCCGAGAGGATCGTCGCCGGGATCGCCATCAGCATCGAGTTCCAGATCCCCGGCGCGATGGTGTCGATGGCGGTCATCGTCGAGTCCAGCGAGAACTGGCTCGGTGCCGGCGGCAGGTACGGTTGCGTGTTGACGAACGCGTCGGTCTTGAACATCGTCATCAGCGCCGCCTCGACAGGAACGAGGTAAAAGACGACGCCGAACAGAAGCACCGCATACAGCGCGGCGCGGCGACTCACGAACTCTCCGAGCGAACCGAGGGGGCTGGCATCCTGTGTGCTCATAGTTCACCTCGCTGGTACTCGCTGTAGAGGTACGGTGCGATCACCAGCAGTGCGAGGACGAACAGGACGATGGCGATCGCGGACCCGTAGGCCCATTCGTTGCCGCCCGTGAACGCCTCGCGGTACATCATCGTGGCCAGGATGTCGATGTTCGCTCCCGGCTGGTCACCGCGCAGTGCGAAGATGAAGTCGAACGCCTTCAGTGCGAACACCATCAGGACGACCGACGCCGAGACAGCCGGCGCGCGGAGTTGCGGGATGATGACCCGCATGTACATCCTGACCGTCGAGGCTCCGTCGACGCGGGCCGCCTCGTAGTGTTCGTCGGGAATCGCCCGGAGGCCGGCGAGGAAGACGACCATCGCGTAGCCGCTGAACTGCCACAGCAGCGCGAAGATGACCGCGCCGAGTGCGGTCGTACTCCAGGAGAGCCACTGGATCGTCGTCGCCTGGACCGCCGCCGGTTTCAGCAACGTGATGATCAACCCTTCGAGGTTGAGCACCCTGAGGAAGTTGTTGAGCACCCCGTTGGAGGCGTTGTACATCCACGCCCACAGCGTCGCCGTGACGACGAACGAGAGGCTCATCGGCAACAGATAGATCGTCCGGAACGTGTTCTCGAACCGGATCTGCTGGTCGATGAGGATCGCGATGAGTAGTCCCATCGCGAGACAGAACAGCGTGAACACCACGAGCAAGACGAGGGTGTTCTGAGTGGCCTGCCAGAACGTCGGGTCCTCCAGCATCCGGCTGTACATGCTGAAATCGAGCTGGGAGTAGTCCGCGTCACCCAGCCCCTGCCAGTCGGTCAGGGAGATGATGAGGTTCCAGAAGATCGCACCGTACACGAACAGCCCCGCCAGAAAGAGCGGGGGGAGCCAGAAGGGGGAGGATTCGATGAGCTCCCACTCTACCGGGAGCTTGTTCCGGAGCGTGTCCTGTCCCCGTTGTGTAGCGGTCGTGCCACCGTCGGTTACCACCTGTTCACCGTCCGATTCGCCGCGTCTCACCGCCGACCGGAGCCGTCTTCCGGCACTTGTGAGTCTGTTGAGTATCTCGCGCATGGTTTGTTGTGTCAGTCGTGGGTGATCGCACGCCCCGATCGGTCCGAACTAGCAGCCAATGTGCCGGGAGCCGTCGCGGTGAGTCCCGACAGCGTACGTGAGTGGGGTGTCACCCCTGGTGTGGCCGTCACGTCCCCATCGCCATCGTCGGCCACACACTCACGCCCGACCGCGTCGGACGAGTCGCCAGCGGTCGTCGTCGAGTCGCCGGCGGATTCTGAATGTGCTGCCCGTCCGTTGCCAACTACGGGCAGCCGTGTTCCGTTGCCAGTGCCGTCTATCGATCGGGGTGCGATCGTGAGTTCTGCCAAGTCCGTCGGTCCCGTCACGAGCCTCGCCCGGTTGCCACCTGTCAGCCCCTGCGGAACGGCCGTCGAGGCGGAGAACAGGTACAACGAGGAGGCGTCGATCATGGTCGTCACCGTGGAGTCGAACTCATCCTAAGTGGATAGACGTGTCACTTAATAGTTCCGAATATTTATGCACGTCGTTCGCGGCGTAGAACCGCTGTCGACGGCGTATTCGGCAGTTTGTGGATATAAATAGTTAGCAAAATACGTTGCGGTACGTCAACGAATATCATGGAAAGGATACCGAGAGTAAGCCATCGAACAGACAAATTTCGCCGAAATATCCTTGGTAGGAAAACTGGGGCGAGATTCCAGGCTCCGCTGGCCGGAGCTACCACAGCAAACCAGAGTTTCGTATGGAGCAGTTGAAAATACCGCCGAAGATATGGAATAGCAGGCCGGGTACCGGAGCCTTTTACGACCGGGGGCGCCGACCGCCTAGACGTATGAGCGACGATTACAGGACCGAACGGGACAGTCTCGGTGAGATGGAGGTTCCAGCGGACGCGTACTGGGGCGCACAGACACAGCGCGCAGTCGAGAACTTCCCGATCAGCCAGACGACGTTCGGCCGACGGTTCGTCCGGGCGCTCGGCGTGGTGAAGAAGGCCGCCGCACAGGCCAACCGTGACCTGGAACTGATTCCCGAGGACAAGGCGGACTGCATCGTCGAGGCCGCCGACGAGGTCATCGCGGGCGAGCACGACGACCAGTTCCCGGTCGACGTCTTCCAGACCGGTTCCGGGACCTCCTCGAACATGAACGCCAACGAGGTCATCTCGAACCGGGCCACGGAGCTTTACGGCGGCGAGATCGGAACACGAGAGATCCACCCCAACGACCACGTCAACTTCGGCCAGTCTAGCAACGACGTCATCCCCACCGCGATGCACGTCGCCGCGCTGGAGGCCGTCGAGAAGGACGTCGTGCCGGGCCTGAAGACGCTGCGTGACGAACTCGAAGCAAAGGAGGATGAGTTCGCCAGCGTGGTAAAGACCGGCCGGACCCACCTCCAGGACGCGACGCCGATCACGCTCGGCCAGGAGTTCTCGGGCTACCGCACCCAGATCGAGAAGGGAATCTCGCGCGTCCAGGACACACGTAGCCGGCTCTCGGAACTCGCGCTGGGCGGGACCGCGGTCGGGACCGGGCTCAACACCCATCCCGAGTTCCCCGAACTGGCCGCCGAGTACATCAGCGAAGAGACCGGCCTGCAGTTCCACGAGGCCGACAACCACTTCGAGGCCCAGGCCGCCCACGACGCGATGTCCGAGGCCCACGGCGCCCTCCGGACGGTCGCGGGCTCGCTGAACAAGATCGCCAACGACCTCCGCCTGCTCGCGTCCGGGCCGCGTAACGGCCTCGGAGAGATCGACCAGCCCGAGAACCAGCCCGGCTCCTCGATCATGCCAGGCAAGATCAACCCCGTCGTCGCCGAAGCCGTCAACCAGGTCCACAAGCAGGTCGTCGGCAACGACGCCGCGGTCTCGGCCGGCGCCGCCGAGGGCCAGATCGACCTCAACCTCTACAAACCCATCCTCGCCTCGAACTTCCTGCAGTCCGCTCGACTGATCGCCAACGGGAGCGAGGTGTTCGCCGAGAAGTTCGTCGCGAAACTGGAAGCCGACGCCGATCACTGCGCAGAGCGCGTCGAACAGTCGATGGCGCTCGCGACCGCGCTCAACCCCGCTATCGGCTACGACAAGGCAAGCAAGGTCGCCAAGAAGGCGCTCGCGGAGGACAAGACCATCCGCGAGGTCGTCCTCGAAGAGGGATACCTCGACGAAGACGAAGTCGACGAGGTGCTGGATCCGGAGCAGATGACGAAACGGGGGATTCTCGGCGACGACTAGCCAGGGAGCGCGACGGTACTTTTCAGCGGACGGCAGGCAGTCACGGCGCGACGGCCGACCGGTTCACTGCCTGCGTCTTCGCTTCGTCGAGCCAGTCCGGCGCGACGACGATGGTCGAGCCGACGTCCTCGTACCAGAACCCGTAGCGGACGGTCTCCGTCTGTGAACCGATCTCGGTCCGGTAGCTGACGTCCAGTCGACGCACGAGGCCGTTGGGCGCGACGATCATGCTGAACCGGTACTGCTCGGCCTGGCTGAGCCCCGGCGGGGTCCCGCCGACGCCGACGACCCGATAGTACAGCGCCCCGTTCCAGCGGACCCGCTCGGTCCAGCTCCGGTTGGCGTTGACGTACTGCTCGATGTAGAAAGCTGCCTCACCGGCGAACTCGTCACGCAGGAATTGAATCTCGCCCCGGTAGTACGACACCGTCTCGCCCTCGCGGCGCTCGAACCACTGCTCGCCGTCGCCGTAGCTCGATTGCTCGTACTGCTGGACCGTGTCGTTCGGGAGAGTCCGTCGCCGCTGGAGGTCGTGACGGTAGTGGCGGCCGGTGTCGACGGCCGTCGTCTCGGTACGGTTGAGCCTGAGCCTGCCGGCGTCACGGACCGTGGTCACGGAGTACCGCTCGTGGAAGGTGTAGGAGTGGTTCGACAGCGCTCGCTGGTGACCGTTGGCGAGGAATCCGACGCCGTCGAGGCCCGACTCGCTGATGCCCGCGGGCGCGCTGGGGGTCTGTGCGGACTCCGTTATCGTGGGGACGGGCGCCGGCGTGGTCGTCGGCGGCGGGTCCGTGAACCCGGAGATACCGCTACAGCCAGCCAGCGCGACGAGTGTCAGCACCGCCAGGAGGCGCCATCGCACACCTCCGATGACGGCGGGAATCGACAAAAGCCCACGGCCGAAGGGTGCGTTTTTTGGCCCCCGGTCACGGACTGCCCTCCAATGACCGAGGACTACGACTACGAGGACCTTGGCCTCGTGGCCGGGCTGGAGATCCACCAGCAACTCGACACGGCCACGAAGCTGTTCTGTAACTGTCCCACGCGCATCCGCGAGCCCGAGGAGTCCGACCGGCGTTTCACCCGGTACCTCCACCCGACCAAGAGCGAACTGGGGGAGATCGACGAGGCGGCCCTCGAAGAGAGCATGGTCGACCGCGAGTTCGAGTATCTGGCCTACGACAGCACCTGTCTCGTCGAGGAGGACGACGAACCGCCCCACCGCGTCGACCGCGAGGCCATGGAGACGACCCTGGAGATCGCACAGCTTCTGGATATGAACGTCGTCGACCAGGTCCACGTCATGCGAAAGATCGTCGTCGACGGGTCGAACACGACGGGGTTCCAGCGCTCGATGCTGGTCGCCAACGACGGGACCATCGAGACCAGCGAGGGTGAGGTCGGCGTCGAGGATATGCTACTGGAAGAGGAATCCTGCCAGCGGGTCGAAGAGACCGAGGACGGAGTGCGGTTCTCGCTGGACCGGCTGGGCATCCCGCTGGTCGAGATCGGGACCAAACCGGACATCCGCTCGCCCGAGCAGGCCCGCGAGGCCGCCGAGCGAATCGGGATGTTGCTGCGCTCGACAGGCCACGTCAAGCGCGGGCTCGGGACCATCCGCCAGGACGTCAACGTCTCCATCGCCGAGGGCGCCCGCATCGAGCTGAAGGGGGTCCAGAGCCTCGACGACATCGACGACATCGTCCGCAACGAGGTCCGCCGGCAGGTCGAACTGCTCGATATCGCCGACGAACTCGCCGAGCGTGACGCCTCGGTCGGCGAGCCACAGGACGTCACTGACGTCTTCGCCGACACCGACTCCGGCGTCATCCGGGGTGCACTCGACGACGGCGGCGAGGTGAAGGCTGTCCTGCTCGCCGGATTCGACGGCCTGGTCGGCCGGGAGATCCAGCCCGACCGACGGCTCGGGACGGAACTCTCTGACCACGCCAAACGCCACGGTGCCGGCGGCATCTTCCATACCGACGAACTGCCGGCCTACGGCGTCACCGAAGACGAGGTCGCAGCACTGCGCGAGGCCGTGGGTGCAGGCGCCCAGGACGCCGTCGCAATCGTGGCCGACGACCCCGAGACGACCGATCTGGCCATCGACGCGGTCGTCGAACGCGCCGAGACTGCCCTGGAGGGCGTCCCCGAGGAGACGCGGGACGCCAACGACGACGCCACGTCGCGGTATCTCCGGCCACTGCCCGGCGCGGCGCGGATGTACCCCGAGACGGACGTCCCGCCGGTCGAGCCCGACGTGACGGAGGTCGAGACGCCGGAACTGCTCACCGAGAAGGTCGAGCGCTACGAGAGCGACCTCGGGCTGGACGCCGGTCTGGCCGAGCAGGTCGCCTACGGCCAGCGCTGGCCACTGTTCGAGGCCGTCGTCGACGAGGGTGTCGACGCCACGCTCGCCGCGGGCGTTCTGGAGTCGACGCTGACGGAGCTGCGCCGTGACGACGTCCCGGTCGAGAACCTCACCGACGACCACCTCCGGGAGACGCTCCTGCTCGTCGACGGCGGCGACGTCCCCCGAGAGGGCGTCGAGAACCTGCTGACCGCGCTCGCCGAGGACCCATCGCTGACCGCCGAGGCGGCCGTCGAGCAGGAGGATCTGGGCGGTGTCAGCGAGGACGAGGTCCGCGAAGCCGTCGCCGAGGTCGTCGAGCGCAACGCCGACCAGGTCGAGGCCGAGGGGATGGGCGCGTTCTCGGCCCTGATGGGCGAGTGCATGGGTGCACTGCGCGGAAAGGCAGACGGCGACACCGTCAGCGACGTACTCCGCCAGGAGATCCAGCAGCGCGCCTGAACACCCCGTGCATCTGTCACCACCGTCGGTGGGTTTCTATACGCGGTCCCCGTAGGACGGTCAATGTACTCTGTCGCGGATCTACTGCCTGTCGACGGGCTCCAGCCGGGAACGACGCTGCTGCTCGTCGGGCCACCGATGACAGGCAAGCGGTCCCTGGCGACGCGGTTGCTCACAGCCGGCCTCGCCGACGGTGAAGCCGTCGCCCTCGTCTCCGCCGACGAGAGTTCGCGGCAGCTCCGGACGTCACTGGCCGAGGAGTTCGGACGGGACATCGACGACTATCCGCTCGGCATCGTCGACTGTGCCGGCGAGACACACGAGGAAGAGCCACGACACCCACTGGACAGTCGGATCGGGTCACCGGCCGATCTGACCGGAATCGGGATGGAGCTGATGTCGCTCCTGGAAGAGCTGTACACCGACCACTCGCAGCGGATCCGGGTCGGTCTGGCCTCACTGACCACGATGTCGATGTATGCCGATCCGGAGCAGGTCGTCCGGTTCCTCCACGTTCTCTCGAATCGCATCACGGAGATAGACGGAATCGGCATCGTCGTCGCACACTCGGAGACAGTCGACGACGAACAGTTGAACCGGTTCCGGTCGTTCGTCGACGGTGCCGTGGAGATCAGGGAAGGGAGCGGTGCCCCGACGGAACTCCGCGTCGTCGGTCTCGGTACCGGGTCGACGGATTGGGTCCCGGTCGAACAGCCATCGAGTAGCGACCGACACTCCGAGGAGCGGACGCCGGCGAACAGGCCGTCGGTCGATATCGCACCCTCGCTGCGGGCAATCGCCGATGACCTCCGCGACGGCGGCCCGACGCTCACCCTGTTGAATGCAGACGACAGCGACTCCGAGACGCTCTCGGTCATCGACAGGTACTTCGACCGACACAACGTCGACATCAGGATGGCGACGACGGACGTCGACACACCGCGGTCGGTGGCGCTCCTCCACCGTGGTGACGACCTGCTTGCAAGCGAGACGGTGACGGCGCTGCGCAACGCCATCGAGATCGAGGTCGGTGACGGGGTGTTCGCCACCCGTCGGACCAACGACCTGCTCTCGAACCTCGAGGGGTCGGTGTTCGGGACGGGGACCACCGACAAGGACCTGCTCGTCGACGTGAGCCACAACATCGAGATGCTGGCTGCGCGGACCGGTCGGGGAAAACTCCACGCGGGGTTCCAGGCGTTCTCCCGGCTGGCCGACGACCCCCAGAGCCTGCGGATCTACCGCCGACTCGTCGACTCGGACATCGACGTGCACGTCTACGGCGCGCCGGACGCGGATATCCCGATCGACGGACTTACGCTACATGCCGGGGAGACTGCCGAGTTGACCGACTCGTGGTTCGTCGTCTTCGACGGCGGCGGTGACCCGACACAGAAGGCGGCGCTCCTCTCGTTCGAGCAGGCGGAGCCGAACACCTACCGGGGATTCTGGACCTACGATAGCGACATCGTCGACAGGATCGACGCCTATCTGACTGCGACGTACGTCGACGGGACCGGGACAGAACAGCTCTCGGCGGAGTAAACTGCGGTCACTCGCGGTCGGCGTCGATCCGCTGCCGTGCGCGGCGGAACAGCCCGCGCATCGTCCGCGCCTCTCGCCCGGTCGGCCTGGCACGGCCGAGCACCCGCCGGAACATCCGCCGGGCCTTCGGTTGTTTCTCCTCGGCGTGACCGATTGCGCTCAGGAAAGTCGCGAACTCGCCGTGGAGCCCCTCGACGGTCTGTGCGTCGGCCGTCTCGTGGAGCGAATCGGGATGCTGATCTTCCTCGACGGTCAGGTCGCGGAGTTCGTAGAGGACGATCGTGGCGGCCTGTCCCAGATTCAGGACAGGGTAGTCGACACTGGCGGGGATCGAACAGATCTCGTCACAGCGGGCGAGTTCGTCGTTGTGAAGCCCGACCCGCTCGCGGCCGAAGACGATACAGGTGTCCTGCTCGACGTCTACGAGCGACGCGGCGAGGTCGCTCGGGGTTATCCCGGGGTACCGGACGTGGTTGCTCGCGTCCTCGTTGGGGATGGCGGTACAGGCCACCGTGTGGTAGTTCTCGACGAGGTGGTCGAACGAGACGGTCTCGGCGTTGGGGAGGATGTCCTCGCGGGCCTGCCCCGCGAAGCCGTAGGCCTCGCCCTCCGGGTCCAGATCCGGTGGGTCGACGAGCAACAGCTCCGAGAGCCCGAAGTTCTTCATCGAGCGGGCGATGGTGCCGACGTTGCCCGGCGTCTCCGCGTCGACGACGGCCACCGAGATCATACGTCGAGGTCGCCGAGGTCGACGTCCAGCGCGTCGAGGTCCTCGTCGTCGAGATCGTTCAGTTCTTCTTCCAGTCCGGGGACAGCCTCCGATCGATCCGGCGCTTCCGGGACCGCTGTCGGGTCCTCGTCGACGTGTTCGAGCCCCTCGTAGTCGTCCGGTGCGCGCCCGCCCGCGGCGAACCACTCGTGGAACTCGGTCCGTAGCTTCGTGTCGCCGGCGTACTGGTCACCGTCGAGTTCACGGAACCAGTAGATGAAGTCCGTCTCGTGGGCCGAACAGAGGACGACCTCGCCGTTCGGTTCGCCGTAGATGACTTCGGCGACGTTACACGCCTCCGTGGCTGCGCCCTCGACGATCCGGCACGCGTCACAGGGGTCGACGACCCGCTGTGCCAGGATCAGTAACCGGGTTCGCGTCTCGGGTTCCAGCGTCTTCAGCGGCCGGACGCGCCCGTCCTCGTTCAGCACGTCGGCGTCGAACCGCCAGCCCCGCAGCCCGATGTTGACCTTGCTCATGTACCGCGGTAGACGACTCCGAGACTAAAAGAGCGCGATGTCCGGGCTGTCGACCGGTGGGAAATCGGACCGGCGGCGCGCTCGCGTCAGACGGTACGATGTCTCTGGGCGTTTCTGGCACCGAATACGGCCAGAATCCTGCAGATACCCCTCCCGTCGTCAGACACTCGTCTGCTCATTCGGCAACAAAGGGGTGAGTAAGAGAAAACTTATACCGAAGGCGTCAGAACGGATGGGTGAAAGCCGAAAGGGCACCCGGGTAGGGGTACACGGACGTGCCATTTCGGCTAAATCCGCTTTATCTCGACGCTACTCGGACAGCGACAGCTATGCATTTCGACACCTGGGAGCCGGTCTACACGGCTCTCCTGGACGATTTCGGCTACGACCGGGCAGGGGACGAACAGGCTCGCGACCGATTGCGAGAACTGGTCGGCGACGCTGGTACGTACGACCCCGCCGAGTTGGGCCTCGCCGACTCGACTGTCGCCATCGTCGGCGCCGGTCCCTCGCTGGAGAGCGAGGCCGACCGTGCAGCGACCGCTGACGTGGTTCTGGCGGCCTCGACGGCGGCGGATCGACTGCTCGACGTCGGTGTCACCGTCGACGGCCAGGTGACGGACCTCGACAAGAACGCCGCGACGACCCGAGAGTTGAGCGAGGCTGGGACGCCCGTGGTGGTCCACGCCCACGGCGACAACATCCCAGCCGTCGAGGAGCACGTGCCGACCTATAATCTCGAAGCGATGGTCCCGACGACACAGGCCGCGCCGACGCCACCCGTCGCGAACTTCGGCGGGTTCACCGACGGTGACCGGGCCGCCTTCCTCGCGGACCACTTCGGTGCGGCCGACCTCGTGTTCGTCGGCTGGGACTTCGATGACCCCGACGTCGATCCCGAGAAACGACAGAAACTGCGCTGGGCAGAGCGACTCCTCCACTGGCTCGAACGGCGCCGCGACGAACGGTTCGCGGTGCTGGACGGTCGGCGTGACGGTATCGAACCGATAACGCAGTGAGCAATCGCGCGGAGTCGGAAGCGTTCAGTAGCAGTCGCTCGTCGAATTCCGCCTCAGCGAGTGGCCGGTCTGCCCGGCCTCCAGCACCGCCGCCGGAGCGAGGTCGGTGTCGTCCCACGCGGGGAGACGGGTATCCGGACCGGGCGGCTGGATACCGGAGACGTAGGCGTCGACCTGCTCGCGTTCCGATTCGGGGTCGTAGGTCAGGCCGTTGAACGCCGCGTCAGCGGCGTACTGCGAGACCAGGCGGGTCGCTGCGTCGCGGTACGCGTCGGGAAGGGTCTCGTACTCCGGTTCGGCGCCGCCCTCTTCGACGGCACGGAACAGCGCCTGCCCGACCTGCTCGGCCATCCCGGAGAGGCCGCTCCGTCCGCTGACGGGCTTGTGGTCGTGCCGGTGGACGCCCAGGTCGGCCTGTGCCGACCGCTCGGGGCCGACGACATCGAACATCTCGCCGAGCATCCCGATCTCCAGCCCCCAGGCGCGCTGGGCGCTGAGCTGTCTGGCCACGTCGGCGGTGAAGGCGAACTCGCCCGCGAGTGGATAGCGGAACGCCGAGAGGTAGCGCAGGATCCCGGCGTCGTTCCGGTCTTCGAGTGCCCGGAGCAGCGGCGCGACGAACAGTCGGACGAGCCGACCGTACAGTTGTCCGTCCTCGACGCGGGCGTAGTACCCCTTGACGAAGTCGTGGTCCATCGGCAGCGGAGCGAGCAGTCGGCTGACGACCGCCGGTGAGTAACTGCGCGCGTCGGCGTCGTGGACGGCGACGTACTCCGCACGACTGGCAGCGACACCGAGGCCGAGCCAGACGTCACGACCCTTGCCGCGTTGCCCGCCGATATCGTGGCGGTCGAGCAGCGTCTCCAGCGACGGTGCGTCACACCACAGCGTCGTCACGGCGAGGTCGTAGCCGTCGACCCACTCCCGGAACCCCTCGGCGACGTCCGCTGGCGTCCGGAGCGGAACGATCACCTCGCGCGGCCCGACAGTCTCCAGCGGCCCGAAGATGAAGTCCGGCGTCACGTCGGCCAGCTCCTCGCCGGCGATGGGGACGACGACAGCACTGTCCCCCACCGGGGCGTCCGGGACCGGGTCGGTCAGGTCGTGCAGCGTCGTGACCCGCTCCTGGAGGTAGTCCATCGTTTATCCCTCGATGGCCCTGACCAGGGCGTTCAGTTCTGGCGTGTCACCGACGGCGTCGGCGACCGCCGAGAGCGCGTCGAGCGAGCCGCCGAGCAGGACCCCCGAATCGCCGGGCCGGACGACCGCCCTCGTCTCTGCGGCGGCCGCTTCCAGTCGTTCGACGCCAGTCTGGGTGAGTCCGGACACCTCGAAGACGCGACCGACGAACGGGTCGCCGTCCGTCGAGGTCGCCCCGATCCGGTCGAGATGCCGTGTGACGTCGCCCGCGGTTCGGACGTCGAGTTCGTTCACGGCCACGTCACCCGAGACCGTCCGGCCTCGCTCGGTGAACGCGTCACCGATCCGGGCGGCGTCCAGCGTCTCCGCGACATCGTGGGTACGGACGACGTGGGCCCCGCGTTCGATAGCCATCGAGGTGGCCGCCAGACTCACCGGGAGGGCCTCATCCGTCGAGCGGTCCGCGAGGTCCCGAAGGAAGTTCTTCCGGTTGATCGAGACCAGGATCGGCTGGCCGAACCCACGGAACTCACGGAGTCGTCGGAACGTCGCCCGGTCGTCGTCCAGCGTCTTTCGCTCGCTCCAGCCACCGAAGGCCGGGTCGACGATGGTCTTGTCCGTCATGCCGTTCTGTGTGAGCGCCTCGTACACTCTGTCGACGTAGTCGGCCTGTTCGGCCCACTCGGGAGAGCGCGCGGCTTCCCAATCCACGTCGTCGACGGCCCCGGGTCGTTCCAGGTCCGGTGGGCTGGCCATCTTCCCGACGGCGACGTCGTACTCCCGACAGACCGTCGGCATCTCCGGATCGGCGAACCCACAGATATCGTTGACCATGTCGAACCCCGCGTCCAGGGCCGCTTCGGCGACCTCGGCGTACCTGGTCTCGATAGAGAAGACGGCGTCGCCGCTCACCGACTGGATGGTCTCGACGGCCGTATCGAGGCGGTCCAGTTCCTGTTCGGCCGAGAGGACATCGAGTCGCTTGTTGGCCGACTCCAGGCCGACGTCGACGATGTCGGCGCCCTCGTCGACCAGATCCTCGTCGACGTAGGCGGCCGCCTCCCCGGGATCGTCGTAGACGGAGGGCTCGTATGGGGATTCCTTGCTGACGTTCAGCACGCCCATGATGCGCGTCGGGTGATCGTCGCCGATCGACAGCCCGGCCGCGTCTACCGTTCGCATAGTCGACCGGTAGGACTGCGCAGGGTAAGCGTTGGCGGTTGCGGCGGGTGCCGTCGCTACCGCTCGGCGGTCGCGACCGGTCGCGGATCCTCGTTGACGTACTCGACGACGGTGAACTCGGAGAACGTCTCGTGGTCGGTGACCGTCCAGTCGGTGCCGAGATACGGGAAGACGGCCCGCCCGTTCTCGTACTCGGGCAGTTCCGAGACGAACGCTCGGTCGGCGTAGGGAAGGAACATCGAATAGATGGACTGGCCGCCGATGACGTAGCCGGTCTCGGCGCGGTCGGCGACCGCCGCGATAGCGTCCGGGACAGACGAGACGAACGTCGTCCCCTCTGCCTCGTACTCCCCGGGCGTGCTCGTGACGACGACGGGGTGGGTCCCCTCGATATCTGTCATCCCGTCCCAGGTCCGTCGGCCGACGACGACCGGACTCCCGGCGACGCGATCCTTGTACTGCTGTTCGTCTTCGTCGTAGTGCCACGGGATGGTGTCACCGTCACCGATGACACCGGTCCGGGCCACGCCTGCGACCAGCACGAGAGCAACCATACCGGGACTGGGGTCTCGCTGGACAAGTCACTGTCCCCAAAGTCAACGTGCGATCGATCGCTTCGAACTCGCCGTGAGGGCGTTACTGGCAGTTTTATTTATCCCTCCCGCATAGCGGTTTGTAGTGTCGACGCCGGAATCGGATATCGCAGCGGTCCTCGACGAGTCGGGACCGGACCACGATGGCTTCACCTTCGAGACCCCGGGCGGTGGCCACCAGAGCGACGTCTATCTGGTGACGATGGCCCACGGGGGCGAGGAGTACGAGGTCGTCGTGAAGTTCAAACCCAACAGCAACGTCCCATTCGAGGTCGAACCCCGCCTCCACGAGTACGTCGCCAACCGGACCGACGTCCCCGTACCACGGATCCTCGTCTTCAAACAGGAACCCGAGGCCGACATCCCGCCGTACTTCGTCACCGAGCGCGTCCACGGCCAGAATCTCGCGGAGGAGTTCGGCGAGCTCTCGGAGTCGGAACGACAGCGAGTGATGGCCCAGGCCGGACGTGTCCTGGGCGATATGCACTCCGAAGTCGGTTTCGAGGCCTTCGGTCGACTGGACCTCCACAACGACCGGATCATCGTCCGGGACTGGATGGGAAGTTGGCGGGACTACTTCGAACAACTCACGCGCGCACACCTCTCGCGACTAGACGGGACTCCGTTCGAAGACATCACGACCCGCGCCAGGGACCGCATCGAACCGGCACTGGATATCGTCCCGGAAGACGGGATTCCACGCCTCGTCCACGACGACTTCCGACCGGCGAACCTGCTGTTCGAACCCGACGTCGAGGAGCCGATCACGGCGGTGCTGGACTGGCAGGACGTACTGGCAGCGTTGCCGGAGTACAACCTCGCACAGACCGAGTTCCTGTTCATCGACTCCTCGTTCGAGGACCCTGCCATCTGTGACCGGCTGCGCGACGAATTCCACACCGGCTACCGGGAGTTCCAGCCGATGGACTTCGACGACGGGTACGCCGAACGACGGCCACTCTATCAACTCTCGACGTTACTGTGGCGGATGGCAGGGTTCAACGCGGTCTTCGCCGACGAGTCTGGGCTGGCGACTGCGCGTGCCGAGGCCAAGTACCGCGAGCAGTTCGAGCGGCTCATCGACGAACTACCGAGCTGAGGGCGTTCAGTTCGCGACCGAACACGTCAGGCTTATGGGAGCTGTCGCCGGAGCACCGTCTATGACAGTGGTCCCTGTCGACGTCCGCGAATCGAACCTCCAATGTATTCCGGTGGGTGGGGAACTGGTATGCGACGACTGACCGTCCTCCTCGTCGGGCTCGTGCTCCTGATCGGAGCCATCCCAGCCGCTGTGACTGCAAACGGCGTCAACGCATCCGTCACGGAAGTGACGCTCTCGCCGGAGACGCCAGCCCCCGGCGAGACGGTCACGATCACGCCGACCATCAGGAACCTCGAGAGCAGTAACGGCTCACTGGAAATCCGTGCAGTCGCTCTCAGGGGGACTGGCTTCGGTGTCGACGAACTCAAGCGCATCGAGAACGTCGGGACGATCTCGCCTGGATCGCAACTCGATGTCCCGTTGACCTACACGTTCGAGAACGAGGGAAAGCGGGACATCCGCGTGTTCATCTTCGGGAAGAACACGGCCACCGGTGAAGCCGTGCAGCTCCGGTATCCGGTCACCGTCACGGTCCGTGAACAGCATCCCCAACTCGACATCAAGGCGAACGAATCCGTCGCGGGTGTTGCGGCCACCGGACAGGTGACGATCGCGAACGGACTCGATACCCCCATCTCGAACGTCGAACTGATCGTCGACGGGCGGACCGTCGAGATGATCGAAGACCGGACTGTGTTCGCCTCGCTGGACAGCAACGAGGTCGTCACGGCACCGTTCCGGTTCCGCCCGGAACGTGCGGGCAAGCAACCCCTGACGGCGACGCTACACTACACGGTCAACGGCGATACCGAGCGCACGGCCGAGCGGACCAAGACGATCCGGCCGGAGGAACTCCGTGAGGGAGTCTCGCTCGACGCCTCCGCAGTCGGAAGCGGCGAGGACCGAGCGCTCTCGGTCGACGTCATCAACCAGGGGAACACGCCCGTCGAGAGCGTCGTGGTCACAGCCAGTTCGGACAACGCGACGTTCCGGCGTGCCATCGTCACCGAGATCCCGTCGGGCACGTCTGAGTCCGTCCGGTTGAACGCCAGCCTCGCGGAACCGTCCGCCGACGTCGACGTGACGGCCGAATACGAAGTCGGAACGCGTGACCGGACGACAACCACTTCGACCGAACTCCGTTCGGCGCCCGGTGCGATCACGCTGACTGGACTTGACGTCGTCAGACAGGGCGGCCGCCTCCAGATATCCGGCAGTGCGAGCAACGTCGGCCTGACCGAGGCAAACAGCGTCCTCGTCTCCGTCGCCGACACCGAGAACGTCTCACCGGCGTTCCCGAACAAGGAGTACTTCGTCGGGACGGTCCCCTCCAGTGACTTCGTCTCCTTCGACGTCTACGCACAGACCTCGGGGAACGTCTCCTCGGTCCCACTGACCGTCTCCTATCTGGTCGACGGCGACCGGGAACGACAGACCTTCCAGGTCGGCGTCACCGCTGCCGAACCGGCGATGCCGGTCCGACCCAACCAGGGGTCGAACAACAGCGGCGGATTCGGTGGGCTCCTGCCGGTCGTCGGCGTCGGGGCGGTCGCAGCCCTCGTCATCGTCGTCGTCCTCGTCAGGTGGTACCGACGCGGTGACGAGGAGATATGACCGTCATCGACGCACAGAACCTCGTCAAGCGGTACCGGACTGGCGGCCAGGTACTGGAGGCACTCGGCGGGATCGACTTCACCCTCGAAGCCGGCGAGTTCGTCTCGATCATGGGCCCCAGCGGGAGCGGGAAGACCACCCTGCTGAACATCCTGGGTCTCCTCTCGACGCCGACGGAGGGGACCGTCGTCCTGGACGGGAAGGACGTGACGAACCTGGGTGATCGCAAGCGGACCGCGCTCCGTAAACGCACCATCGGGTTCGTCTTCCAGCACTTCTACCTGCTCCCGACGCTCAACGCTGTCGAGAACGTCGAGGTCCCGCAGCTATTCGACCGCGACCCCACTACACGACAGCGAGCCCGCGACCTGCTCGAGCGAGTCGGTCTCGGCGACAGACTCGACCACCGCCCCGACGAACTCTCCGGGGGGCAAAAACAGCGTGTCGCCATCGCCCGGTCGTTGATCAACGATCCGCCGATCGTGCTCGCCGACGAACCGACCGGGAACCTCGACCGAAAGACCGGCCGACAGATCCTCGACGAGTTCCAGCGGATCGCCGACGAGGAGAACGTCGCCATCGTAGCCGTCACACACGACGAACTGGTCAACCAGTACGTCGACCGCACGGTCCACCTGGTCGACGGCACCATCGGCCGGGAGGAACTCGATGCTTGACCCGATATACCGGCGGTTCCCCGCCGCCCTGATGGCACGCCGTAACCTCACGCGCACCAAGATGCGATCGCTGCTGGCCGCGTTGGGAATCGTCATCGGCGTCATCGCCATCGCCTCACTGGGGATGTTCGGTGTCTCGCTCCGGTACTCGATCACCCAGAACCTCGGCGACATCGGTAACCAGGTGACTGTCTCGCCGAACTACGACAACGGCGTCGATCACCTCAACGAACGGGACATCAGGGACATCCAGCGCGTCGCCGGTCCGCAGACGACCGTCACACCGGTCAGAAACGAGATCGTCAGGGTGCAGTTCACGAGAGACCGCTCGTCACAGGAGTTTATATACGGCATCGACAACCCAGCGGACATATACACCGCCAGTGACGGGCGGGTACCGGACCCCTTCCGATCTGGTGCCCTCGTGGGCAGTTCCATCGCCGAGGAGTACGACATCGATAGCGGGAGTACGATCACGATCAACGGAACGTCGGTCCGTGTCCGGGCAGTACTGGAGGACGGCGAGGCGTTCTCACAGCTCAATCCATCGAACCGGGTCATCGTTCCTACGAACCAGATCGACGAACGGGGCTACTCGCAGGTGTATCTCACGGCGCCGTCGGGTGCCGAGGCGAACGCGACGGCGATGCGCCTCCGGGCAGCGCTCAACGACCGCGAAGAACGCGTCACAGTGAACGAACTGGGCTCGCTGGTCGACCAGATCAGGCAGACGTTCCAGATCATCAATACGATCCTCGTCGGCATCGCCTCCATCTCCTTGCTCGTGGCCGGCATCTCCATCCTGAACGTGATGTTGATGTCGACGGTCGAACGCCGCGAGGAGATCGGCGTCCTGCGGGCGGTCGGCTACCAGAAACGGGACGTGCTGAAAGTCATGCTGATGGAAGCCACACTGCTTGGCGTAGTCGGTGGCCTGATCGGTGTGGTGCTGAGTATCGGGGCCGGCCTGGCGATCAACCACTACACCGTCGGTGACGCGACGGCGGTGTTCCGACTGGCCAACGCCTGGTACGTCGGCTCGGCGTTCGCCTTCGGCGTCGTCACGAGCATCCTCAGCGGCCTCTATCCGGCCTGGAAAGCGGCCAGCGAGGAACCGGTCGAAGCGCTTCGGGGTTAGGGCGTCACGTCGACGCCCGGTTCGAGCCACGGCTGGGTCCGCCCGACCGTGACCGAGTCGAACTGTGCGAGCCAGTCGGCGTCGCCACGCTCGAAGGCCTCCAGCGCGTCACCGACCGTGTACGTGCGGTCCTCGTCCGTACACGGGAACACGCCCTTGAGTCGACTCCCGTCGTACATCGCCAGCGAGACGACCGGGAAGACGACGACCTCGTCGACACGGTCCAGTCCCACGTAACTCCGGCTCCGGCGCTCGAAGGCCGGTTCAAGCGAGTGGCCGTTCCGTTCGGCCCAGTCACGGAACTCCTCGTAGGTCGCCAGCGCGCCGGACCGCTTGTCTTCGGCCATCGTCCGAATCCGCTGCCACTCGCCGGCGAGCATCGACTCGCTGAAGACCCCGTTCGCTTCGAGTCGCTTGACCCGATTGAGCACCTGCTGTTGCGCGTCGAACGTGCCGTAGGTGTCTCCCCGAAGATACAGTTCCGCCCGGAGGTGTGTGTCGCCTGTCATAGCTCTCTCACTACCAGATTCAACTGACGACAACTAAACTCTTTCCCAGAATTATGTGGGCGTACTTACAATATTTCACACACATGGGAATTTTCGTTTTTCAGGCCCCAGTAACCCATTTTTCAGCCATATTGGGATTCTAGTATTTTTCCAAATATCTATAATCTGGTACGTAAACCGAATCGATTCTGCTGGCAGTTGAGGGGCTTTCGAGCCGTCTAACGACGTAACTCTGTTCGTCGATTGTCGAATAGTAGTTCGTCTAGAAAGGAGTGGTCGTGTCGGGATCGTCCCGTTTCCGATGGTCCGAATCCATATCGCTCTCTGACCGTGGGTGCGATGTGCCTCGTCGGTCAGATCGTCGTACTCGGCTCGCCAGAACGGGTCGAAAAATCGCTCGCTCCGAACCGCGCTAGTCGTCCGCTGTCCGAACGATTAACAGCTCGCAGATGAAACTACCCCCCGATTCAACGTCTCGCGGGTCGCGCTACTCCCCGCTCGACATCGAGGCCGCTGCGCGACCTCGCTAATCGTCCGCACTCGCTTCCGCACCACTCGCGACCACGTCGATCTCTCCGGCGTCGAGCTCCTGCTCGATCTCGCGGGCCGCCTGCACCATGTTCTCCATCTTGCCGTAGGCGACCTCGCGGGGCAGGAGCTTCACACCGCAGTCCGGCGAGACGGTGAGACGCTCGGGCGGGACGACCTGCAGCCCCTTCTTGATGTTGTCTTTGATCTCCTCGACGGACTCGACCTCGGCGACGTGGGCGTCGACGACGCCCATCGCGAAGTCCTTCGTGAACTCGTGCTCGGTGAAGACGTCCAGCTGGTCGTAGTCGCCGTTCGCGAGTTCGAGGTCGTACTCGTGGACCGGGTAGTCGAGGATCTCGGGGTAGATGCGGGAGTAGTCACCGTAACAGACGTGGAGACCGAGACGGACCTCCTCGGGGATGTCGTCGACGATGCGTTCGAGACACTCGCCGACGATGGCGTGGTCGTCCGGAGTGGTCGCCAGGGCGGGCTCGTCGATCTGGATGTAGCGCGCGCCGGCCTCGACCAGCGCCTCGATCTCCTCGTTGACCAGGTCGGCGAGTTCGTAGGCCAGTTGCTCTTCGCTGTCGTAGACCTCGTTGAACGACCAGTTCGCGAGAGTGTAGGGTCCGGTGATCGGGACCTTGACCGGGCGCTCGGCGACCTCGTCGGTGAACTCGAACTCCTCGACGAGCCACTGCTCACCGTACTCGACCTCGTCGGCGACGCTGGGCTTGTCGAAGTAGTTGTGGCCCCACACCTTCACGCGGCCGTTGAACTCGTAGCCGTCGATGCGGTGGGCGAAGTACTCGACCATCTCGTTGCGGCGCATCTCGCCGTCGCAGACGACGTCGAGACCACAGCGCTCGTGCTCGTGTGTGATGAGTCGCGAGGCGTCGTCCTTGGATTCTTCCCACTCGTCCTCGCCGAAGTCGGCGTCCTCGTCCTCGAAGAGTTCGCGGGCACGGTCGTGCCACTTGGGCTTGGGGTAGGAGCCGACGACTGTCGTCAGCAGGAAGTGGTCGTTCGGGTGATCCACCGGTCGGAACTGCTCTCGTGGGCCAGTCATGCTTCGACCTCCTCCAGATCCGCGGCGTTCGCAAGCGCTTCCAGTTTGTCCGCGAACTTGTTGACCGGGAGATAGAACAGCTCGGTGTTCGCGGTAGCGTAGACGGTGTCGTACGTGGTGTTGGTCTGCTGTTCGAACCAGTCGATACGGTCGCGGATGGTCTCGGGCGCTTCGACCAGGGTGTTCTGCCCGTCGACGACGCCGAGTGCCACGTCGTCTTTCGTCCCGTACTCCTGGACGTTGTAGACGTTCTTGTCGTGGTCGGCGATCAGGTCGAAGCCGATGGCGTCGACGTCGGCGTCCATCAGGTGTGCGTAGACCTTCTCCTCGAGCGCACCCCAGTAGGTGTGGGTGACGACGTCCGCGTCGGCGGCACTCGCGACGGCGTCGATGGCCGCACTGGCGCGTTCGTCGGCGCCGTCACCCGGCGCGTTCTCGACCAGGGACGGTTCCAGCAGGAACAACGTCTCGACCTCGGGGAACGAACGGACCTCCTCCGCGAGGAAGTCGGCGACCGCCGAGAGGAACTCGGCCTCGTCGCCGTAGTACTCGTCGGTAGCCAGGTCAGCCAGCGAGTACGGGCCGGGCAGCACCGCCTGGAGGCCCTCGTCGACGAGGTCAGCGGCCGCGCCGAGGTCGGCCGCGACGTCGCCGCCGTCGGCACCGAGATCGCCCTGCACGACCGGCTCCCGGTAGAAGTTGTTGTTGTCGTAGTACCGGACGATACCGCGAGTCTCGACCTCGTCGTGGACGGCCAGCGGGTGAGCCAGCATGTCGTCCCAGCGGCCCTGCCCCTCGACGACACGGTCGAGTCCGGCAGCCGTCTGCGTCTCGATCAGTTCCTCCCGGACGCGGTCGTACGCGTCTTCGATGGCCTCGCTCTCGTCACCGGAGATGAGATCGGTCTTCTGATGCCCCTTCAGATCGGACAGTTCGTCCTTCGCCCAGTCCGGTAACGGGAACAGACCGGGTGTCGTGGCAACTACCTGTGTCATTACACCGGCGTACGAAATGACGGGCTTTAATATTTCCTATTCAGAAAAATGCCCTATAGTTATATCCATCGTCTCGCTGGCCAGCTCAGCGTTGCTGACAGTCGCCAGGCGACGATAGCGGCGACGAGGACGAGTTCGCCCACGAACGCGAACGATCCGGGGTCGGTCTCCAGTACCCGAATCGCCCAGGTCGTCCAGTTGAACGGCGTGTGGGCCGGGAACATCGCGAGCAGGCTGCCCCCCGTCCGGTCGTAGAGCCACGTCATCACGAGCGTCACCAGGGCGATGGGCAGTGCTGTCACTCATCAGACACCTCTTCGACGGAGACTAGCTTGAAACTGATCGTGGACAATCGTCGGTGGTGCGTCCTCAGGCCTGTCGAAGACCGAGGACGACCAGCCGTTCGTAGGGATGCTTCTCGCTGGCGATTTCGGTCGCCGTCAGCCCCTGGTCGGTCGCGTAGTCGCATACGTCGTCGATACCAGTGAGGCTGCTGACCAGCAACAGCGCACGACCGTCTGGTCCGAGGACCCGTCCGACACCGTCGAGGAACGGGTCGACGAGACGCCGCCCGTCTTCACCGCCCGAGAGCGCGTGTTCCATCCAGTCGTCCCACTCCTGATCGGCCGGTGTCGGCAGATAGGGCGGATTGAACACGACCAGGTCGAAGCTCCCGTCCTGGAACGGGTCGACAAGGTCACCACGAACAACCGGTACACCGTGCTCGCGGGCCTGGCGACAGGCCAGCGGACTCACGTCGACACCGACGACGTCCGCACCGGCCTCCGCGAGCGTGGCAGCGACGTATCCGGATCCGGTGCCGACATCCAGTACTCGCACCCCCTCGTGCGCGCGCTCGCGAGCCGTCCGGGCCAGCAGATCCGAGTCCTCCGCCGGCTGATAAACCGTCTCGACCTCGCGCTGTGCGGCCAGTGACGGGCGACCGTCCTCTCCCATCTCAGTCCTCCGGTTCGCCGACCTCGGCGGCCAGCGTCGCCAGCCGTGCGAAGTCGGCCGGGGCGAGGTTGCCCGCTCTTGCGCTCACGAGGTCCTCGTCGGCGGCCTCGACGACGGCGTCGGCGTCGCCCAGTCCCGAGATGTGGACCGTGTTCCGGACGGCGTTGCGCATCGTCTTCCGGCGCTGGGTGAACACCGCCCGGAGGAAGTCCATGAAGAAGTCGTCGTCCGGGACGGAGTAGTCAGGTTCGCGGGGCGCCGTCCGCACGAGTGCGCTGGTCACACGGGGCTGGGGGTCGAACGCCTCCTTCGGGACGGTCTCGATCACCTCGACGTCGGCGTAGTGTCCCGCCGTCACCGAGAGCCGTCCGTAGTCGTCGGTCCCTGGATCGGCCGCCATCCGTTCGGCGAACTCCTGCTGGAACATCAGCACCATCGGTCGCTTCCGTGGCAGCAGGCGGAACGCGATCTCGGAGGACGCGCCGTACGGGAGGTTCGAGATGCTCGCGGTGAACTCTGGGAGGGCGACCTCCAGGGCGTCACCCTCGACGACGGCGAGTCGGCCGGCGTCGATCTCGTCGGCGAACTCCGTCCGGAGGTGTGCGGCGAACTCCGGGTCGCGTTCGATGGCGGTCACCGTCTCGGCCACGGTAAGCAGTCGGTCGGTGAGCGCCCCTGGCCCGGCCCCGACCTCCAGCACGTGCGAACAGTCTATCCCCGCGTCTGTCGCGTACGCCGGAATCCGGTCGAGGACGCGATCGTCGACCAGGAAGTGCTGGTCCTTGCGAGTGTCGGCCCGTTTGCCGGCCCGGCGGACGAGCGCGTCCGGGTCGCGTCTACCGGTCGCTGAGTCGGTCATTACTCCCCGTAGACGGGCGGCGATTGAAAAAGTCGCCTACTCGTCCCGCTCCGCTTCGAGGAGTCGTGTTACTCACCCTCGCCTCGCTCGACGGGTCGCGCCGTTCACGGGTCACTACGTTTCCCGTTCACGTTCGAGGCACCTCACACTCCCCGTCTCGCTTCGAGAGGTCGCTTCACTCTCCCTCGCCTTGCTCGGACCGTCGCACGAACGTCCGGTACTTCAGGTCGTCCTCGCGCAGTTCTTCGAGGATGCGTTCGACCAGTACCTCCTGTGGGTTGTGGAGGCCGCTGACCCGCTCCTGGAGATCATCGAAGCTCTCGAAGGGACGGCGTTTCCGCTCGTCGAGGATGGAGTTGCGGAGCTTCTTCCCGATACCCGGAAGGAGATTCAGCTGATGGAGCCGGAGCGTGATCGGCTGGGCGTCGTTGTAGAAGTCGACGAACCGCTGTTCGTTGTCCTCGACGACCTCTTCGACCACGTACTCCAGTTCCGAACGGGCACCGCTTGGGAGGTCTTCGAAGTCGACCTCGGTGATCCGCCCGAACGCCGTCAGGTCGACGCGGTCACCGATAGAGATGTCCGAATCGCCGTCCAGAACGAGCTCGTAGATGTAGAACTCCTCGATACCGAGGACGTACGCGAGCGGATCTTTCTGATGCTGTGGGCGGTCGTCCGCTGCGCGCCCGTGTGGAAGGACGTCGATGACGACCCCGGTCATGGTGGCGCCGTCGCCGCTCTCCGAATCACTCATAGACTTCGGTACGACCAGAGTACACTTAATGGCGAGGGATACAGACCCTCCGGAATCCCCAGATACCGATACCGTCGTCCGGTTCGGCCGTCTCGATGGACCGGGTGCGGCTGGCTCGCCGACCGCTTTGGCCTGCTGTCGTTGTCACGCGGGATTCCTGCGATCGACTGGGGGGACGCGGTGCTCGACGGTTAGAGAACGTGAGAAGGTGAGATGCGACCGCTCAACTCAGGCGTACTGGCGGACGATACCGAGAATCTCGTCCAGTTCGTCGCCCGAGAGCGAGTAGCGTTCGTGGGCGAACACCGAGCGGAGTTCGTCCCGGTCGAGCGGGCGCAGGTTCGCGATCTTGTACGCGGTGGCCTCGTCGACCTTCTCCAGTTCCCGGAGTTGCTCGACGAACTCGCGGGACTCCTCGGGGTCGAGGAGTGCGAAGCGGTTGACGTGCTCGATGGCCCGCTTGAGTTCGTAGCGCATCTCGCGGTCCTCGTCGGCGGCCCGCTCCATCTCCAGCCCCTCGAGGATCTCTTTCGTCTCCGCGATGGTGAGATACTCCTCGCTGAGCGTCTCTTTGAAGATGGTCATACGGTTATTCCTGGCGACGCAGGTGGGCGGGCTTGGCGATGATCGTCTTCTCCTTGCCGCCGTCGACGATCTCGACCTTGTAGGCGGTGCCCTGGCTGCCCAGAACTGTCCCGGTCTGGCCGCCGAATCGGGGGTTGAACCGGCCGTCGGGGACCGAGGGGTCGATCTTGAGGTGGACCTTCTCGCCGGCCTCGAACTGCTCGACCGAGCGCTGGGGCGGCGACGTACCGCGGTCGCGGGGCTTGTTCTTCAGCTTGTTACGTGTACCTTCGAGAGGGCCGTTGGAACTAGGCATTCTTGCTCTCCGCTTGTCCGGTCGCCCTAATAAAACGTGCGTTCCGCGGCCGTCAGTGCGACGGGCTCATAGTGATTATCGTAGATTATGTCCGGATAGCGCCGACCCGGGGTCGGCGCGTTCCGGTACATCACTCCAAGAATCACGATCAGTGTTGCGACTACTCGACGTGAGACGAACGAGGAGAGCCCCGTTACAGGCGGCCGACGCTGTCGACGTCGACGGACTCGACGTCGTCGACGGCAGCGAACGCCTCTTCGACGGCGTCGGTGCCACCGGACTCGTCGGGGATGATGACGGTCGGGAACAGCGCGACGAGGCCGAAGGCCACGTCGTCACGCTCGAAGCCCTTGATCTTCGCGCCCTCGGGCAGTGCGCCTTCGAGACGCTCCTGGAGGTCGTCGAGGTCGACTTCCGGGCTCTGGGGCATGACCTTGATCTTGGCAGCGACTTTCCCCATCGTTATGGCCCCGTGAAGCCGCAGTCAGGACACTTGTACAGGTTGCTCTGCTTCCGGCAGGTGGCACACCGGTAGATCTGGTGGCCACAGTCCGGGCACTTGAACGCAGCGGCGTTCGTGCCGGCGATGTTGATGCCACACGAGACGCACTTCTGCGTCCGCTTCTGTTGGCTCTCGCTCATACCACCCCGTATCCGACCGCGGCTTTTAACGATTGCCAAACGCCACCGACAGCGGGACTGGATGACATACCCCGACACGTCGGTCAGCTACCGGGGAGGATGTCACCGAGCGCGGCACCGATAGCCATCGGCACGAAGGCGACGGTACAGATCGACAGCGACTCCAGGAAGACCTCGAGGTCGGTCGACCACTCGACCATCCCCCAGGACGTCAACAGGGCGACCGAGACGACGAACGCCGTCCCGGTTACTCCGACGAGCCTGCGTGGGATGAGGCCGAAGTACGCCTTCGCGATGCGCACGTCCTGGATGTCGGCGACGTAGAGGATACCGACGACCATGATTACGGCCGAGACGACAGTGGCGAGAAGATACAGTGGGTGCTGTGCGATGTGCCGGCCGGCGTCGGCAGTCCCGCCTTCGACCGCCATCGGGATCCCGAACAGCAGCGACCCCAGCAGTGCCTCCGCGAGGTCGCTCCGGTCGAACCCCCAGACGACGCGCCCGAACACGGCGGAGTCGCTGTCCTGAACCTCCGTCGCGGCCCGCATCGCCTCGCGGACCTGCTCGCGCTCTTCGGGGCTGTCGACGAGCGCTTCCAGTTCCTCTAGCTCGTCGAACAGCGCTCCGATCTCGTCTTCTTCCTCGACGACGGGTGGCTCGTCACTCATAGCCGTGTACTGGCGCCGCGTAGTGCCGACAGGGTATTGTCCCTTCTGGCTGACGTCGAGTGTGATGATGGAAAATTCAACGGCCTATTCTCTCGCATTTAGTCGTTCTACATGGTTTCACACGCTATCGGTGGCGATTTTGCTACCAGCAAAACATTTATATAGGTCAGAACGTTCTCCTTAAAAGAACACATGGAACGGCCGACGCGCCAGCGGGACACGGACCAGGTGGAGCGCGAGCAGGAGTCCGAGGACACGGGCCAGCAGACGTGTCCGGAATGTGAGTCGGAGTCCATCTCCAGCGACGGGGGCGGTGAACTCGTCTGTGAGGACTGTGGCCTCGTCATCGAGGACGAGAACATCGACCGCGGCCCCGAGTGGCGGGCGTTCAACCACTCGGAACGCCAGTCGAAGTCCCGCGTGGGGGCTCCGACGACCCAGACGATGCACGACAAGGGGCTGACCACCCAGATCGACTGGAAGGACAAGGACGCCTACGGGCGGTCACTCTCCTCGGAGAAACGAAGCCAGATGCACCGGCTGCGAAAGTGGCAGGAACGCATCCGGACCAAAGACGCCGGGGAGCGCAACCTCCAGTTCGCGCTCTCCGAGATCGACCGCATGGCCTCCGCACTGGGTGTCCCGCGCTCGGTGCGCGAGGTCGCATCGGTCATCTATCGACGGGCACTGGACGAGGACCTCATCCGCGGACGCTCCATCGAGGGCGTCGCGACGGCTTGTCTCTACGCCGCCTGTCGACAGGAGGGCATCCCACGGAGTCTAGAGGAGGTCTCGGACGTCTCCCGCGTCGAACAGAAGGAGATCGGCCGGACCTACCGCTACGTCGCACAGGAACTGGAACTGAAGATGGAGCCGGTCGATCCCAAACAGTACGTCCCACGGTTCGCCTCGGAACTGGAACTCTCCGAGGAGGTCCAGTCCAAGGCCAACGAGATCATCGACAAGACCGCAGAGCAGGGCCTGCTCTCGGGCAAGTCACCGACCGGCTACGCCGCGGCCGCCATCTACGCCGCCTCGCTGCTCTGTAACGAGAAGAAGACACAGCGCGAGGTCGCCGACGTGGCACAGGTGACAGAGGTCACTATCCGGAACCGGTACCAAGAACAGATCGAAGCGATGGGCATCCACTGACGGCGCGAGTCGGCCGAAGGGGGGAACCGGGTGGATTTTCCGCGTGTGTGAAACGAGTACTTAGTCGTCCGCGCTGACAGCAACGGTATCGTCCGCGCTCACCGACACGAGCGTCGTCAGCCCGTACAGTGCGATCAGTCCGAACCCGACCTTCGTGACCACGTCCAGATACGCAACGACGAGCGACGTCGTCTCGACGTCCATGATGCCGATGCCAGCCTGGCTGAGGAGCCAGACGACGGGGTAGACCAACCAGAGGACGACGACGAAGTTCCGGAGCGTCCGGTAGAGACCGGCCTGCAGTCCGGAGAGTGATTCCGTGGCGGCCGCCCCGATAGTGCCATAGAGGAGATAGACGACGCCCGCGAAGGCCGCCCCACCCAGCGCGAACAGTCCGTAGTTGAGCGGCGCCGGCGTCACAGCACCCGCGAACCCGAGGACGATTGTCAGCGCCTGAAGCCCGACGAGTTTCGCGGTGTCCACCCGGGCCGCGTTCGCCAACAGCGCCAGATAGAGGACGTTGATCGGCGTGGTCAACAGCCAGTCGACGTACCGCACCACGAAGACGGTGTGGCCGTCGACCTGGATGGCGCCGACCCCGAGATACAGCAGCGCGTAGGCCACGATAGCGATTCCAGGGATCGCCACCAGCAGCAGGTACCGTCGCTTCTCGTTCTGGGGGACGAGCGTGTACCCGTACGCGAGTACGGCCGTCCCGAGCAGTTCCCCGAGCAGTCCCAGCGTGAACCAGAGTTGTATCGTCTCCATTGTCAGTCGTCGGTTGCAGCGGTCGCCTGCCCAGATCCGTCACCGGGTGCAGTGTCGACCTCGAAGCGTTCGAGTAGCGATTCCAGTTCCTCGGCACGGTGCTGGAGTTCTCCGGCGGAATCGGAGACCTGCGCGATCGAGGCCGCCTGGTCCTCGGCCGCACCGGCGACGGTGTCGGCTTCGGTCGCGGTCTGCTGGCTGATGGTGGTCAGGTCGTCGATCGTGCCCATGACCTCCTGGGCGGTCCGGGCCTGCTCCTCGGTCGCACGGTCGATCTCCTGGATACCGGTGTCGACCTCCTCGGTGTACTGGACGATGGTCTCCAGTGCGTCGACGGTCTCCTCGACCGTCTCGACCCCTTCGGTGATGCGTTCGCTCGTCGACTCCATCGTCTCGACGGTGTCGCCCGCCTGGGACTGGATGCGCTCGATGCGCGCTTCGATATCGCCGGCGGCCTCCTTGGTCTCCTCGGCCAGCGACTTGATCTCGTCGGCGACGACGGCGAACCCGTCACCCTGGCCGTCGGCGTGTGCGGCCTCGATTGACGCGTTCAGCGCCAGCATGTTCGTCTGCTCGACGATGGAGGTGATGACGCTCACGATCTCGCCGATCTCGTCGAGGTCCTCGTCCAGGGCGTTGATCTCCGCGACCGTCGCTTCGGTCTCGTCCTCGATAGCGTTCATCTCAGTGATGGCCTCCTGTGCGGCCTCGCGGCCGTCCTCGCCGACCTCGGCCGCAGATTGCGAGGTGTCGGCGACCTGCTGGGCGGACGAAGCGACCTGCTGGGCGGTCGCAGAGAGGTTCTCCATCTCGCTGGCAGCGGATTCGAGACCTTCGTTCTGTTCGGTCGTCCCCTCGAAGATCTCCTGGATCGACTTCGAGACCTGCTGGCTGGCCCGGTCGACACGTTCGGCGTTCTGCTCGACGCGCTCGCTGGACTGCATCACGTTGCCCGTGAACGAGCGCACGTCCGCGATGAGGTCCTCCAACGCGTCGAGCGTGGTGTTGATCTCCTCGCCGACCTCGGCCATCGCATCGCTCATGCTCTCGGTGTCGACGCGTGCGGTCAGGTCGCCGTCCGCGGCCGCTTCGAGCGCGCGGCTGTATTCCTGGGCTTTGAGTTCCAGATGTCCCGACAGGGCTTCCATCTCGTTGCGCTCCTGTTCGACCTCCGAACGCGCCTCCTCGGCGGACTGTTTGGCCTCCTCGGCCTCTCGGCGGGCTGTTTCAGCCGCCGATATCTGCTCGTCGAGGTTCGTCCGCATGTTGTCGAACGCCGAGTAGAGCGTCCCGAACTCGTCGGTCCGGGTCGTCTCCAGATCCACGTCGAGGTCGCCGTCGGCCATCGTCTCGGCCTTCGTCGAGAGGCGCCGCAGCGAGACGATGGTGTTACTGCCGATGGTGACGCCGACGAGCCCCAGGTTCACGATAGCGAGGAGGATCAGGCCGACGAGGTCGGAGTTGATCTGGCTACTGAGGGCGTACGCCTGTTCGGGGTTCGAGTGGACCATCACGACCCAGTCGTGGCCATCCAGTCGCGTCAGTCCCATCAGCATCGACTCGGTCTCGACGAAATCGCTCTGTCCTCCCGCCAGCGATCCGAGTCGGTCGCCGTCCATCGTCGCAATGGGTGCGGTCGTCCCGATCATCGAGACGTTCGGATGTGAGATGAACTGTCCGTCGGTACTGACGACCGTGGTGTACGACCCCGCTCGCTGGTTCGATATCTCGTCGGCCTTGGCCTCCAGGTCGGTCATGTAGACGAGTGCTTTGCCGTCCGACCCAGGGACTGGAGAGACCACAGCGATGATCGGGTGGTCGACGATCGAGACGGAGAACGGTTCCGTGACGTGTGTGTCGTCGGGCCCGGAGAACGCCGGCGGGTTCGTCGCGAACGCAGCACCCTGTGCAGCGGCGTCGACACCGACGAACTGCTGGTTCGAACTGGCGACGATCTCACTGGTCTCGGTGTCGACGTAGTGGACGGCGACCACGTCCGGCGGGACAGCCTCGTCCTGGACCATCCCTTCGAGTCTGTTCTGTATCTCGGACTCCGTGCCATCGGTGAAGATGGGGAGTCGCGACGTCGTCCGGACGTCACGCCGAGTCGTGGTCAGCCAGGCGTCTAACTGTCCCGCTTGCGTATCCGACAGTGCCGTCATGTCGGCGGCGACATCGTCCTCCAGCGTAGCGGAGGCCTGCACGCTGATGACGGCACCGAACGCGACGACGACGACGATAGCAAACGCGAGAGCGACACCGAGTCGCGTGGCGTAACTATCCCCCACAACACTCGGAAGCAGCGTCTCCCTCTCCTGTGTCATCTCTCTTGGCTAGGAAAAATTCGCTCTAAAGCGTTGGTCTCCTATTCTCACCACTGATAAACGAACAGGAGGCCGCTACCGCAGAGATGGGTTATATTGTGGGTCCGTCGGTCGCGGACTGTCGTGTGGTACCCGACAGCATAATAGCGATCGAGCGTCCTATCTTGAGAGAAGCGAGAGCAAGTATGACCACCGACTCGCCGAGGGGAGGGGGCCCCCGCAGACTCATCGCCGACGTCATCACCGGGGCTGTGACCGGCCGAGAGCACGTCGCGTCCCTGCTGGGACTCCTCGACGTGGGTGACGAGCAGGTCAGTCTGGGTGCGGCGACGGCGCTCTGTGTCGTCGCCGAGGAACACCCGGAGTCGGTGACGATACTCGTCCGTCGACTCGCCGACAGGGCGGGCGACGATTCGCTGGCGACCGAACTGGCCCTCTCGTATCTGGCCGCCCGGTATCCCACAGTGGTCTCGGACGTGCTGGACAGTATCGACGGCGAAGCGAGCGAGCGGCTCCGGCGTCGGAACTCGGAGGGACACGGGAACGTCCTGCTTGATCGCTCGCCGCTCTCGAACCGGGACGTCGGCCGGACCTCGCTTCCTGGCGAGGGGGCCGATCCAGGGCCCCAGCAGGTGTACACAGCCGATGACTCCAACGAGGAGGGCGACCCCGATGGTCGCGCCGGCAGCGGCGACGAGTCGAACGAGGAGACGGACGACGAGGACGGGAGCCGACTCGGGAACAGACCGCTGGTACCCGACGCCGACTGGCTCCCGATCGTGGAGTACGAGAGTTCCTTCGAGCGACTCTCGATTCTCGCTCCACGTGACAGCCACCGATACGGCGACAGTTACCGGACGCTCGGCACGCGCGACGAGGAGGAGTACGCACTGGCGATCCGGCTGCTGAACCGGCCCCAGGAGAACACTGGCGAGTTCGTGGCCGACATCGAGTCCCGCTTCGAGGAGTGGGAGAGCGTCAGCGACCTGGACAACGTCTGTACGCTGTACGACTGGCACACAGAGCCGGGGCTGTGGGCCGCGACAGAGTACACCGCGGAGACGCTGGCCGATCAGGAGCAGTTCGATCCGATGGACGCTGTCTGGCACGCCACGCAACTGGCGGGCGCCGTCACGACGCTCCACGAGCGTGGTGTCGTCCACGGCGGGATCGACCCCCAGAACGTCGCCTACTACGGGAACCTCCTCACCGAAGAAGAGCGCCAGCCACCGCTGCTCGACAACGTCGGGTTGATGCACGTCTACCGCTACTACTTCACCCCGGCGACGTATCTCGACCCGCGGTACGCCGCGCCGGAGTACTACGACCGCCGGTTTGGCCGGATCGACCACGCGACGGACATCTACCAGCTCGGGGCTGTCTGTTTCCGCCTGTTCACCGGGCGGTCGCCGTACGCTGGCTCGTTCGAGACGGTGAGAGAGCGGGTGGTCGATGGCGAGGCCCCGGTGCCCAGCGATGTCGCCGACGTACCAGACGCCGTCGACGACGTGGTCGGCAAGGCGATGGCCAGACAGAAGCTTGCCCGGTACGAAACAACCAGCCAGCTGACACAAGAGCTACGTGCCCTGGGTGACCCAGACACGGATAGTGGTGACTAGCCGGTGCAGGTAGGCGGGATCAGGGTCGAACTACAGTTCGTCGCGGACAACCCGAACCTCACGTTCATCTTCTTCATCGCACTGACGCTGCTGGCGGTGCTCGGTGCCCGGTTCAGCTTCTACGCGTACCTGAACCGCCAGGCGAGCGACCTGGTCACCGACCACCGACTGTGGGACTACCTCGTGGCTGTCGGCGCGCTGGCGGTCGCGTTCGCCGTCCTGGGGATCCTCGAAATCGTCTCGACACTCCAGTTGCCGATCAAGAGCGGCCTGCTGCTGGCTGACGTCCTCGTGCTCGCGACGACGATGCGCCTGCTCTATCGCAGCATCGTTCCACCCACCGAATCGGGGCTCGAAGAGTACGAGGAGCCACTGACACAGGCAGCGGTCCTGGCTGTCGTCGTCGTCACCCTCGGCCTCGCCGTGACGGGACGACATGCTGCCGTCGTGGGAATGATGGGGTTCAGCGCGATCACCTTCGCCACAGCAGGGGTCTCGTTCGGCCACCGCGGGGCCGCAGAGACGCGCGTCCAGGGCACTGTCATCGATACGCTCTTGCGACACCTCCTCCCGGTGTTGCTGTTCGCTGCGCTCGTCCCGGTGGTCGACCTGGCGACGCTGGCCGGCCTCGACCGCGCCATCGTCCTGCACGTCCAGGTCGTGTTCGTCATCATGACCGCGACGACGCTGATGACTGCCACGATCAAACTCCGGCAGAACCTCGCGACGCTGTGAGCGAGCACAAGCGATTTGAGGACACCGCCGGACGGTCCGACAATGCGTGCTGTCCAATTCAACGAGTACGGTGGTCCCGACGTGCTGTCGGTCGTCGACGTCGAGCGACCGACGCCCGACGACGACGAGGTGCTCGTCGCCGTGGAAGCGGCGGCGATCAATCCCGTCGATACCTACTTCAGAGAGGGAGCGTACGAACCCGGGGCGGTGCCCTGGACGCCGGGTAGCGACTGCGCGGGGACGGTCGTCGAGGCCGGCAGCGAGACCGACTGTGAGGAGGGTGACCGGGTCTTCGCGACTGGCCTGGGCAACTGGCACCAGGGGACCTGTGCCGAGTACGCCGTCGTCCCGGCGTCGATGGTGGCGCGGCTCCCCGATTCGGTCTCGTTCGAGGCGGGCGCAGCGATGGCACTCGTCGGCGTGACCGCCTGGCAGTCGCTGCTCGCGGCCTGTTCGCTCGACCCTGGCGAGCGAGTCCTCGTCCACGGCGGGAACGGTGGCGTCGGCCACCTCGCGGTCCAGCTAGCCGATGCGACCGGCGCTCGCGTCACGACGACGGCCAGGCCCGCCTTCCACGACGACCTCTCGACGCTGGGTGCGGACGACGTCCTCGACTACCGCCGGGACGACCTGGAGTCGGCCGTCGTCTCGGCCGGTCGGCCGGACGTCGTGCTCGACCACCGCCTGGACGACTACCTCGCGTTCGACACGCGAGTCGCCGCCCAGGGTGCTCGCATCGCCGCCATCGGGAACTCCGACCCGGCGGCGACGTTCGAGGACGTGCCCGGCTGCCGGGCCAAGGCCCTCTCGGTCCACCACGTCTCGATGTTCAACACGCCCGATTTCGGGGCCGTGCTCTCCCGGTTGGCGACCCTGGCCGACGACGGGGACATCACCCCCGTTGTCGCACGCGAGTACGATCTGGCAGGCGTCCCCGAGGCTCACCGGGCCGTGCTGGCGGACAGCTTCCTCGGGAAACTGGTCGTCACCCCCTGATTTATCCACTCGCCGCCCGTCACTGGGTGTATGTCAGTCGACTTCGATTTCGACGGCGACGTAGCGCTCGTGACCGGTGTCGGCGGCGCGCTGGGTAGTGCGGTAGCGACGGCGTTCCTCGAAGCCGGTGCCACGGTGTGTGGTGCCGACGTCGTCGAACCCGACAGCGAGGATTTCCTGCTGTCGGAGACAGGTCGAATCGACTTCTATCAGGGTGACTTCACCGACGAGGACGACGTCGAACGTGTCGTCGCGGATATCGTCGACGAACACGGACGACTCGATTATCTCCTGAACATCGCCGGCACCTGGCGCGGTGGCGACCCGCTCCACGAGACCGACGCCGACACCTTCGACTTCCTGTTCGGTGTCAACCTCAAGACGATGTTCCTGGCGTCGAAACACGCAATCCCGCATCTTCAGGAGACGGAGGGCGCCATCGTCTCCGTGTCGGCCCGCTCGTCACTGGAGGGTGGGACCGGCGACGGGCTCTACCGCGCGACCAAGGCCGGTGTCCGGCTGCTGACTGAGACCATCGCCGAGGAGAACCTCGGGACCGTCCGGGCGAACTCGGTGATGCCAAGCGTCATCGACACGCCGATGAACCGCGAGATGATGCCCGATTCGGACTTCGATTCCTGGGTCGACCCCGCCGAGATCGCCGCTGTGATGCTGTTCCTCTGTTCCGACGCCGCGACAGTCACCAGCGGCGCCGCCGTGCCCGTGTACGGCGAGGCGTAGTCGGAGACAGAAATCTCGGGGCCCCGGCGACACCCCGAGGAGCCGTCCACACACGGAGGTAAATCAGTCCAGGTGCACCATGACTAATGCACTCGATCGATCATCGGTTCCGGTATGTGTGGACAGTTCACACGAGAGACGGGTCACTCAAATAACTTTGTAAGCCGGCTATGTACTGATCCGGATAGCACGCCCGTACAGCCGGGACTCTCGGTCCGAAACCAGAGCGGTTATGCCTGCCAACAGGGTAGCGCCGCCGAGCATGACACAACGAGAGACGTGGACGAGCCGTGTCGGATTTCTCGTCGCAGCCATCGGGAGCGCAGTCGGCCTCGGAAACCTCTGGCAGTTCCCGTTCAAGACCGGCGTCAACGGCGGTGCGGCGTTCGTCGTGTTCTACCTGCTCGCCGTCCTGCTGATCGGGTTCCCGGCGCTGCTGGCGGAGTTCGTCGTGGGACGGCGGACGAACGTCAACGCCGTCGACGCGTTCGGCGAACTCGGCCACCGTGGCTGGCGTGTGGTCGGCGGCATCGGCATCGTCACCGGCTTCTGGATCCTGTCGTACTACAACGTCGTCGGCGGGTGGGTGCTCCGGTACATCCTGGGGAGCGCTACCGGCGCCTACTTCGAGAATCCGGGCCAGTACTTCGGGGCCGTCTCCGCCGGGCCGGAGGCCGTCCTCGCGCAGGCGCTGTTCCTCGGACTGGTCGTCGGCATCGTGGCGCTGGGGATCGAGGACGGGATCGAGAAGGCGACGAAGGTGATGGTCCCGAGTATCGTGGTGTTGATGCTGGCGATGGCTGCCTGGGTAGCGACGCTCCCCGGCGCCGGCGCGGGGTACGCGTTCTTCCTGTCGCCGGACCTCGGAACGTTGCTCGGCAACGCGGGGAGCATCATCCCCTTTGCCGTCGGGCAGGCGTTCTTCACGCTCTCGCTCGGGATGGCGATCATGATCACCTACTCGTCGTACGTCGGTGACGACGACAACCTGCTCCTCGACGGCGGTGTCGTCGTCGTGACGAACACGCTCGTGGGTATCCTCGCCGGACTCGTCGTGTTCCCCATCCTGCTGACCATCGACTACCAGATCACGGGGACGACTGGTGGCCCCGGGGCGCTGTTCGTCGCGACGGCTTCGGGGTTCAGTTCCGTGCCTTTCGGTCGCCTGTTCGGCGTCGTCTTCTTCGGCGTCGTCCTGATCGCGGCGCTGTCCTCGGCGATCAGTCTGCTGGAGGTGAGCGTCTCCTGGGCAAACGACAACTTCGGCATCTCCCGGCCCGTCCTGGCGTCGGGCCTGGGCGTCGGGCTGTTCGTCCTGGGGCTCCCGTCCGCGTGGGACACCGTCTGGCTGACCTGGTTCGACAACTTCGCCTACCAGCTATTCCTCCCGCTGTCGGCCCTGCTCGTCGTCGTCTTCGTCGGCTGGGTCCTCGGCGACGAGGCGGTCGCGGAACTCCGCCAGGGGACCAGCGGCCTCGGTGTCGTCGGCCCGGTGTGGCTGTGGGCGCTCAGACTCGTCGTGGTCGCCGGCATCCTCGTGACGCTGGGGCTCGGAGTCGAGACGATGTTCCTGGGGGACGACCCCGCCGTCTTCCAGCCGTTCTGACACCTACCGTCTCGGAATCCTTTTCGCCGTCCGTACTGACCGCCGGACAATGGCGAGAACCACGTGGCGCACGCGACTCGGGTTCGTCCTGGCTGCCGTCGGGAGTGCCGTCGGCCTCGGGAACATCTGGCGGTTCCCCTGGCTGACCGCACAGAACGGCGGCGGCGCGTTCCTGCTGCTGTACCTGCTCGTCGTCGTTCTGGTCGGTGTCCCCGGGCTGGTCGGCGAGATGGTCATCGGCCGCCGGAGCGGGCGGAACCCGGTCGGCGCGGTCGGTTCGCTGGGCGGTGACCGGTGGCGACCGCTGGGCGGCGTCGCGCTGGTCGCCTCGGTCGTCGTGCTCTCGTTCTACTCCGTCGTCGGGGGGTGGATCCTCCGGTACACGCTGGCGAGCGCGACCGGCGCGTACTTCGACGCGCCCCAGCAGTACTTCGCCGCCATCGACTACGGTATCGGTGCAGCGGGCTTTCACGCGCTCTTCCTGCTGGCGACGGCAGCGATCGTCTACCTCGGCGTCGACCGGGGGATCGAACTCGCGACGACCGTCATGGTCCCCGGCATCGTCCTCATGCTCGGTGCGCTGGCTGCCTGGGCTGCCACCCTCGACGGCGCGGGCGCTGGCTACGAGTTCTACCTCTCGCTGGACGTCGGTTACCTCCGGGCGAACTTCCTGACGGTACTGGGTGCCGCGGCGGGACAGGCGCTATTCACGCTCTCTGTCGGGGCCGGTGCGATGCTGACGTACGCCTCCTACATCGACGAGGACCGTTCGCTGGCCGCCGACGGGACGATCATCGCCGCCCTCAACACCGGTATCGGCCTGCTCGCCGGCCTCGTCATCTTCCCGCTGCTGTTCTCGCTGGACGTGTCGCCTGGCGCGGGTGGCCCCGGCGCGCTGTTCATCAGTCTGGCCGGTGCGTTCGCCGACCTCCCGTACAGTCGCGTCGTCGCCGTGGTCTTCTTCGGTGTCGTCCTGCTCGCGGCGCTGTCCTCGGCGATCAGTATCTACGAGGTGCTCGTGTCGTATCTCGTCGACGAGCGCGACCTGTCCCGACCGACGGCGACGGCCGCGATCGGTGCCCTCTTCCTGGTGAGCGGGACCGGCGCAGCGCTCTCCCCGTCGCTGTTCACGCTGCTCGCGGACACGATCGCCAACCTCGCGCTCACCGTGGGCCTGCTGGGGTTCCTCCTGTTCGACGGGTGGGTACTGGGCCGGCTCGCGCTGGCGGAGTACGAACTGGGCGCCGGCCGAATCGCGAGAGCCGCCGGCCGCCCCTGGTTCGCCGCCGTCGCAGTCGTGTTGCCGCTCTTTCTCGCGTTCACGCTCGTGACGGGGGTCGGGAGCGTCGTCGGGACGAGCGTGACAGCGCTGCAGGCAGGCGCCCTGGCCATCGGAATCGTGGCGGTAGCCGTCACCCTGTTCTCGCGGGCCGCACGGTCCTGACTCAGTCCGCCCTGAAGCCACGGACCTCGCCGTCGACGACGTAGTGGTTCACGTCGGCCTCGTAGCCCGGGCGAAGCCGCCGCAGGTCGACAGACTCGCTGCCCAGGATCGCGAACCCGGCGAAGATGGTGAGGAAGCCGGCAGCAGCGGTCGAGGAGACGGTCTCACCGAGCAGTGCCCACCCGCCCAGCGTCGAGACGGCCGGGACGAGGTAGAACACCAGGTTGGCGCGGATCGCGCCGGCCTCGTCCAGCAGGCCGAAGTAGGCGATGTAGGCGACCGCACCGGCGAAGAGACCGACGTAGGCAAGCGCCAGGAGTCCCGGGACGGTCCAGGCGACCGCACCGACGGACTCGCCCGCCGCGATGCTCAGCCCGTGGGTCAGCCCTGCGGCCAGCGGCAGCCCCCAGGCGACACGGACGGTACTGGAGAGGCCGCTGTCGGCCCAGCGGATGAGGACGCTGCCCAGTGCGGCGGTGACCGCGCCGGCGAACAGGACCACTTTCCCGAGGCCACCGGCAGCGAACATCGCCGGATCCGGGTCGACGACCAGTGCGACGCCCAGCAGGCCGACGACCATCCCGACGGCACCGCGGCGAGAGAGCCGTTCGGTCGACAGCAGGAACGCAGCGAACACCGGCGTCAGGATGGGATTCAGACTGAACAGGATGGCGGCGACGGCGCTGGTCGCGGACTGCTGGCCGACGAACAGGAGCGCGTTGGTCAGTCCGATCGCCAGCAGTCCGGTGGCGCCGATCCCGAGCAGGTCGCCGCGGGTGCGGGGAATCAACTCGGCCCGGGAGCGCGTCGCGACGACGTAGGCGGCCAGTGCCACTGCCGCAACGTCGAACCTGAGCGCCACGAACAGCAGCGGTGGAAAGAACTCCAGGCCGGCCTTCACGGCGACGAACGTCCCGCCAAACAGGACGCTCACGGCCGCCGCGAGACCGAGGACGCGACGTGACATCATTCCGACATCACCACCGTCGACACGGTGGACTGCTCCAGAGAGATCACAACGAGGGACTGGCTCATCACGGGTAGACACAGGAGCCAGTAGGGCATAAGGTCGTTTAGAAACTCTTACACGACGGGAAAGGGCTGCTGTCCGTCGGGCGATCGGCACGGCGTGAAACTCTTGCACGGCACGAAAGCCATATCCGCTGGGGGCGGGAACTGGCTGGCATGGAATCCGCGCTGGCGGAGATCGAGTTCCTGGCACTCTCGCCCAACCGGGTGACGGTGCTGTCCGCACTCGCGTCGGGCCACCACACCCGGAGCGAACTCGCCGACCGAACCGGCGCCTCCCAGGCCACGCTCGGCCGCATCCTGGCCGACTTCGAGGAGCGTTCGTGGGTGCGACGGGAGCGCGGTGGCTACGTGGCGACGGCCACTGGTCGCCTCGTCGCCGACGGCTTCGACGACCTGCTGGCGATCGTCGAGGCCGAACAGTCGTTACGGGACCTCGTTGCCCACCTGCCCAGCGAGGCCATCGACTTCGACCTCCGTGAACTGGCCGACGCGACGATCACGACGCCGACACAGACCCGCCCGAACGCACCCCTGCAGCGCCTGCTGGACCTGCTGTCGGGGGCCGATACCGTCTACGCGTTCTCGCATGCGTTCAACGACCAGAGCCTCGGCGCCGTCCAGGAGCAGGTCGTCGAGCACGACCAGGCGTTCCGTGGCGTCTTCTCGCGAGCGGCCATCGAGGCGCTCGCCGACGACCCCGGACTGCGTGACCGACTGGTCACGCTGCTGGACGCCGACAGTGCCGCGATCCGCATCCGCGACGACCGGATCCCGCTGGCGGCGATGGTGACCGACGACGTCGTCTTCCTGCTGTTGCGCGACGAATCGGGCATCCTCCGGGCCGGCATCGACACGGACGCTGCCGCGGTCCGCGAGTGGGCCGACGAGACGTTCGATCACTACTGGGAGACGGCGACGCCGCTGGAACCGAGTGACCTGCAGGACTGAGAGCGTTATCGGACCCGCCAGACCTCGTCGCCGGGAAGGAACCGACCGAGTTCGGCCTCCTGTCGGTAGTCAGTCGCCAGCAGCGCAGTGAGCGCAGCGACCAGGGCGTCCTCGTCAGCGTCGGTCCAGTCGTGTGGGTCCTTGATCGGGTAGACGAGCCAGCCGCTGCCACGGACCTCCGTCGCGTGCAGCTTATCCATATCGACGGTGTCGGCCGGTTCTGCGGTCATGTTCGCGAAGACGTGCCTGGTCGCCCGCTCCCCGACCGGGAGCAGGACGTGGGAGGTGATCGCCCGGACCTCGGTGTCGAACATCGGTTCGTGGTCGGCGTAGTCGTCCGCCGTCGGGTCGCGGTCACCACAGAGGAACAGATAGGAGAGGTACGTCTTGTCGACGGTCGGCGGCGTCCCTGTCTCTTTCAGGAGTCCGCCGGCCAGCAGCGCCCGCTGGAGTCGCTCGGCGGCAGGCGTCCCGGTGAACGGGATCCCCGACTCGGTGCCGCCGTGGACCCGAGGATTGTCCCCGATGACGTGGAAATCGGCGTTGGCGTCGCCGTAGCCCGGGACGAACGGCTCACACGGCGCGTCGAAACCGAACGGGTTGTGCTGCGTTGCCGTGATGTTTTTCACACGGGATGGAAGGTCGTACCCCCTCAAAACTCCGGCGGTTCGGACGCTCACGGTCGTTCAGGTGAGATCCCTCGCTCGACTCGCGCGGGTAACGCTTTTCTCGTCGGCCCACGACAGCGCGGATATGTTCGGGTCCAGGAGCCGTGATGTCGCATGAGCCACGACGACCGCGTCGAGGACCTCCGCGAGCGCAAGGAGGCGGCCGAGAAGGGCGGTGGCGAGGAGCGTATCGAGTCCCAGCACGAGAAGGGGAAACTCACTGCCCGCGAGCGCATCGACTACTTCCTGGACGACGACACGTTCGTCGAGATCGACGCTCTGCGCGAACACCGCTCGACGAACTTCGACATGGACGAGCAACACGTCCCCGGCGACGGCGTCGTCGTCGGCTACGGGAAGGTCGACGGGCGGCGCGTCTACGTCTTCGCCCACGACTTCACCGTCTTCGGCGGGTCGCTGGGCGAGGCGTTCGCCCAGAAGGTCTGTAAGGTGATGGACCAGGCCATCGAGAACGGCGCGCCGATCGTCGGGCTGAACGACTCGGCCGGCGCACGCATCCAGGAGGGGATCGACTCGCTGGCGGGCTACGCCGACATCTTCCATCGGAATCAGCAGGCCAGCGGCGTCGTCCCGCAGATCTCGGCGATCATGGGCCCGTGTGCCGGCGGCGCCGTCTACTCGCCGGCGATCACCGACTTCGTCTACATGGTCGAAGACACCAGCCACATGTTCATCACCGGCCCGGACGTCATCGAGACGGTCACCGGCGAGGAGGTCGGCTTCGACGAACTCGGCGGAGCCAAGACCCACGCCAGCGAGTCCGGCGTCGCACACTTCACGGCCGCCGACGAGAAGGCCGCGATGGACGACATTCGCTATCTGCTCTCCTTTCTCCCCCAGAACAACGTCGCCGACCCGCCGAGCGTCGAGCCCTGGGACGACCCCGAGCGCCGGGACGAGTCGCTGGTCGAGACGGTCCCCGACGCCCCACAGAAGCCATACGACATGATCGAGGTGATCGAGGGCGTCGTCGACCAGGATTCGTTCTTCGAGGTGGCCGAGGCGTTCGCACGCAACATCGTCACCGGGTTCGCCCGTCTGGACGGCCACAGTGTCGGTGTCGTCGGCAACCAGCCACGGGTCAACGCCGGCACGCTGGACATCGACGCCTCGCGGAAGGGCGCTCGCTTCGTCCGCTTCTGTGACGCGTTCAACATCCCGATCCTCACGTTCGTCGACGTCCCCGGCTTCATGCCGGGCAAGGATCAGGAGCGCAACGCCATCATCAACCACGGCGCGAAACTGCTGTACGCCTACTCGGAGGCGACGGTGCCGCTGCTGACGGTCATCACGCGCAAGGCCTACGGTGGCGCCTACGACGTCATGGCCTCGAAACACGTCGGCGCCGACGTCAACTACGCCTGGCCGACGGCCGAGATCGCCGTGATGGGTCCCCAGGGTGCGGTCAACGTCCTCTACGACGACGAACTCGAATCGGCCGCGGACGTCGAGGCCCGACGGCAGGAACTCATCGACGAGTACCGCGACGCGTTCGCGACACCCTACATCGCCGCCAAGCGGGGGTTCGTCGACGACGTGCTCGAACCGCAGGACACCCGCCCGCGGCTCATCGCCGACCTGGACCTGCTGCGGGGCAAGCACGACGACCAGCCCGACCGGAAACACGGCAACATCCCACTGTAACAATGGCAACAGAGACCGATCCAGAGACGGACGCATCGACCGAGACCGACGAGGTAGCCGAACCGACCGTGGACCCAGCGGTAGTCGAATCCATCGCCAGTCAGGTCCCGGACGCCTCGACCGAGGAGGCGGCCGCCATCGCGGTCGCCATCGGGGCGCATCTCGCCGACCGGGACCGTGCCGCTGCCGCCGCCGCTGCCGCCGCAGCAGCCGGCACCGAGGACACCTGGGACGGGAAGGAGTGGAGCTTCTCCGAGCGCGTCCGGGCGACCCAGCAACAGCACGTCCGCGTGCCGGGTGAGACGCCGACGGATCCCTGGACCGCGGCTGGCAGAACCGACCGGATGTAAGCTGGCAGCGCTGACATCCCCGAGCCGCGAACACGACAACGGCCGCTGAACATACCGTCGTGATCTTTGTTTCCGCGGAATAGTGGTTGTATTAATGGCAGGTGCTGAGGGGGACGACTCGGGTGAGCGTGACCGGGCCGACACGTCCTGGGGAATGGCGCCGATGTTCAGCAGGCGAGCGGTGCTCGGTGCGGGGCTCGCGGTCGGGGTACTCGGAACGGTACTCGACGTCCCGTCGCTGCTCCGGGACGACAGCGACGACGAACCGTCACCCAGCCCGACCGACACCTAGATGCCGCTCCTGTGGCCCCTTCGACGCTCGTCAGGCATCGTCGGATCCGCCGAAGAGTACCCCGACGGGGTCGTACGCGCCGTCCAGAAGGAGTGCCGTCAGCCAGCCCGTGAGGCGTGCGAGCACGTTGAGAACGTTCAGCGTCGCCAGCGAGACGACGAGACCGGCCGCGGCGACCACGAGCGCCTCCGGGAGCGTTCGGACCCGCCAGTAGCCGACGCTGAACACCGTCTTGACACCGACCAGCAGGTTGTTCCACACGACGTACAACGCCGGGTGGAACTCGATGGGGCGGTCCGTCGGGATACCGACGTACACCGCTGGATCGCCGTAGTACAGCGGCATGAACAGCATACTGAGTCCCGTCGACAGTGCCGCGGTGAGCAACGTCACCGCGAGCAGGCCGACACCGAACTTCACGAGCAGATACGCCAGCGGTGTCCACGTCCGGGGGTCGGTGAACAGCGACAGCGCGCGTTCTCGGGCTGTCGTTCCCGAGAGGGCCGTCCGGGCGTCGATGTCTCGACCGAGCAGAATGTTCGTGAGACGGCGCTCGATTCCGGCGAGGGCCAGACAGAGGACCGCGGTCGCCGCCAGGACCGCCACTCCCACGAGTACGACCGACAGCGCGAGGCCGAACGCGACGCCGAAACTGACGACGAAGACGTACGCGATGCCGGCGGGAAACGCCAGTAGCAGGTACAGCAGGTTCCGGTAGGTCTGTGGTCGGAACGGCGTACCGACGAATCGTCGGGCACCGCGGGAGAGCGTGGCCGTGTCGAAGAGGGGACCCATTCTGTCATCCCGTGGTCCCCGGATGGATATAAAATTCCACGGTGTGGCCGTTCCCGCTACAGCGCGTGAACGGTTACGTCGCCGGTCGTGGACTCGATCCGGAGGGTCGGCCCGCCGTCACCCAGCGTGCCACGGACCGACTCGCCGGCGGGTTCGCTCTCCGTCTGCCTGTTCGACAGCGAGAGGCCGGACAGTTCTACATCGCCGTTCGAAGATGTCGCCACGATTCGCGCGTCCAGCGCCGGTGTCACCTGTGCGACCACGTCACCGGTGTCGGTGCTGATGACCGTCTCGCCGTCGATTGCTGGGACGTCCACCGAGACGTCTCCGGTGTCGGTCGTCGCGCCGCCGAGGACGTCCGGCGATCTGACCTCGACGTCACCGGTCCCGGACTCGGCGTCGACGGTGCCGCCAGCGCCTTCCATCCGGACGTCGCCGGTGTCGGTCTGTGCCGTCAGATCCCCTACGATGTCCGTCGCCTGGATGTCGCCGACGTCGGTCGTCACCACATCGACGGCCAGTGACGAGGGAAGGTCGGCGTCGATGTCCATCGAGGGACGACTCGAGAAGAGGCCCGTACTCCCACTCCAGCGAGCGGCGAGTTGCAACGCGTCGCTCTCGCGGGTCGTCTCCAGCGACAGGTCCGTGACGTCGGTGCCGACAGAACTGGCCTGCTTGACGGTGTGGACACGGACGCTCTCGCGGTCGCTCCCACGCAGCGTCACGTCCCCGGTGCTGTTCCGGACGGAGAGGGTAGTCGCCTCACCTACCGGGATCGTCGTCGTCGATTCGGTCCGCTTGCCGACGAACGGGGTCGACCCGGTGCACCCGGCGACGGTGGTCAAGGCGGCGACGGTAGTGCCGGCGAGGAACCGCCGGCGCGTTACGTCTCTGGTCACACGTGTTCGTTGTCGGTAACACCCCTTGAACATCAGTTTCCGGTTGCAGGCCCACCAGACGGCCGGAGGTTTTTTGTACCAGTCTTTGGCGACCGTCACGTCAGGCGGACCGGTGGCGGACTCCGCATAGTTTTATGGGCCGACTCTCAGTATGAGGGGGTATGTTCGACAAGGTGCTCGTCGCCAACCGCGGGGAAATCGCGGTACGCGTCATGCGTGCGTGCGAGGAGTTGGGCATCGGTACGGTGGCGGTGTACTCCGAAGCCGACAAACACTCCGGTCACGTTCGCTACGCCGACGAGGCGTACAACGTCGGGCCGGCGCGTGCGGCCGACTCGTATCTCGACCAGGAGGCCATCATCGACGCCGCGAAGCAGTCCGGCGCCGACGCCATCCACCCCGGCTACGGGTTCCTCGCCGAGAACGCGTCGTTCGCCCGGAAGGTCGAGGAGACCGACGGCGTGAAGTGGATCGGCCCGACCGGAGACGCGATGGAGAGCCTGGGCGAGAAGACGAAGGCCCGCAAGATCATGCAGTCGGCGGACGTCCCTATCGTTCCGGGGACGACCGATCCCGTCGAGGACCCCGAGGAGGTCGTCGAGTTCGGGGAGGAACACGGCTTCCCGGTCGCGATCAAGGCCGAAGGAGGCGGTGGCGGGCGCGGGATGAAGATCGTCCACGACCCAGAGGAAGCAGAAGAACAGCTCGAATCCGCGAAACGCGAGGGCGAGGCCTACTTCTCGAACGACTCTGTCTATCTGGAGCGGTTCCTGGAGAACCCACGCCACATCGAGATCCAGATCCTCGCGGACCACCACGACAACGTCAGGCACCTCGGCGAGCGTGACTGCTCGCTCCAGCGGCGCCACCAGAAAGTCATCGAGGAGGGACCCTCCGCGGCGCTCTCGGACGAACTCCGCGAGAAGATCGGTGAGTCGGCCCGCCGGGGCGTCCGCGAGGCCGACTACTACAACGCCGGGACCGTCGAGTTCCTCGTCGAGGAGGACCCGGACCGCGAGGCCGACGAAGTATTGGGCCCGGAGACGAACTTCTACTTCCTCGAGGTCAACACCCGTATCCAGGTCGAGCACTGCGTCACCGAGGAGATCACGGGCATCGACATCGTCAAGTGGCAGATCAGGGTCGCCCAGGACGAGACGATCCCCTTCGCCCAGGACGACGTGGAGATCGACGGCCACGCGATGGAGTTCCGGATCAACGCCGAGAACGCCGCTGAGGACTTCGCACCGGCCAACAGTGGCTCGCTGGAGACCTACGACCCACCGGGCGGCATCGGCGTCCGGATGGACGACGCGCTCCGGCAGGGCGACGATCTGGTGACCGACTACGACTCGATGATCGCGAAACTCATCGTCCACGGCTCCGACCGCGACGAGGTCATCGAGCGCGGTCGCCGCGCCCTCGGGGAGTTCGACGTCGAAGGGTTCCCGACGGTCATCCCGTTCCACCGCCTGATGCTCACCGACGAGGAGTTCGTCGCCTCGACACACACGACGAAGTACCTGGACAACCACCTCGACCGCTCGCGCATCGAGGAGGCCCAGGAGAAGTGGGGCGCCGACACCGGGGACGACGACGGTGACGAGGACGAGGAGGTCGTCGAACGGGAGTTCACCCTGGAGGTCAACGGCAAGCGCTTCGACGTCGAACTCGAAGAGCGGGGTGCACAGCCGATCCAGGTCGGCGACATCGACCTGGAGGACGGCGGCGGCGCCCGACCGGACCGCCCTGGCGGCGGCGACGGCTCGGGTGGTGGCGGTGACGGCGGGTCCAGCGCCGAGGGCCAGGAGGTCACCGCAGAGATGCAAGGGACCATCCTCTCGGTCGAGGTCGACGAAGGCGACGAGGTCGAGTCCGGTGACGTCCTCTGTGTGCTCGAAGCGATGAAGATGGAGAACGACATCGTCGCCGAACGCGCCGGCACGATCAACGAGATCGCCATCGGCGAGGGCGACTCCGTCGACATGGGCGATCTGCTGTTCGTCATCGGATAACGTCCCGGACGCGGTCCGGCCACTTTTTGTCTGCTGCAATCCTAGCCGGTGGTATGCAGGAGACGCGCCATCGGGTCCTCGACGCGCTCGCCGCGGGTCCGGTCTCGGGACCGGATCTGGCCGACGAACTCGGTATCTCACGCTCTGCCGTCTGGAAACACGTCGAGGCGCTCCGCGAGGAGGGGTTCGACGTCGAGAGTACTGACGGCGGCTACGAACTCACGGGTGTCCCGGAGTTCGGCGGCTCGGCCGTCGAGTACGGGCTGGACGCACCCTTCGACATCGAGTACCAGGACAGTATCCCCAGTACGAACGCCAGAGCACGCGAACGAGCGGCCGAGGGAGACGAAGACGTCGTCGTGCTCGCCGACGAACAGACCGGAGGACGGGGCCGACTCGACCGCGCCTGGGCCTCGCCAAGCGGCGGCATCTGGCTCTCGGTGCTCTTCCGGCCCGACGTCCCGATGGCACACGCGCCGATCTTCACGCTCGCGGCGGCGGTCGCCGTCACCCGTGCGGCCCGCGAAGCCGGCGTCGACGCGGGCATCAAGTGGCCCAACGACGTGCTGGTCGACGGTCGGAAACTGGTGGGGATCCTGACCGAGATGGAAGGCGAGGCCGACCGCGTCTCCTGGGTCGTCGTCGGCATCGGTATCAACGCCAACGTCGAGCCGTCGGCCCTCCCATCGGATGCAGACCCGACGACGCTCCAGGCGGCCCGTGGCGAACCGGTCGACCGGCGGATGTTCGCCCAGCGCGTCCTCGAGGAGTTCCACGACCTGCGCAGCGACGTCGACAGCGTCCTCCCGGCCTGGCGCGAGTACGCGACGACGCTCGGCCAGCAGGTCCGCGTGGAGACACCCGGCGAGACGATAGAGGGAGAAGCCGTCGACGTCCAGTTCCCGGGGTCACTCGTCGTCGACACGGACACCGGCGAGGTCACCGTCACCGCCGGCGACTGCGATCATCTCCGTCCGGTCTGAACCTACTCCGCTGCGACACCGTGGTGCTCCGCAGACGGCTCCTCCTCCGGCGTCACGCCGACGGGCACCGTGACGACGGGGATCTGTGAGGCCCGAATTACCTCCTCGGCGACCGACCCCAGGAGCAGTCGGTCGATGCCGCCCCGTCCGTGTGTCCCCATCACGACCACATCACAGTCGTGTGTCGCCGCGTACTCGACGATCTCCGCGCTCGGCCGTCCCTCCGAGACCGAGCCTTCGACGGGGACACTGCCGACGAGACGATCGACCGTCTGGAGCGCCAGGTCACCTTCTTCCTGTAGCATGTCGGTGACGCCCTCCCAGGTCATGTCGGCCGGCAGCGTCGCGAACCGTGCGGTATCGACCACGTAGAGCGCATGTATCTCGGAGCCGTGTGTCTCTGCCAGTGACGCCGCGTGACTGACGACGTCCTCCATCCCCGCCGTCCCATCGGTCGGGAGCAGGATCCTGTCGTACATATAGAATGATTGGTTCTTCGACACCTTAGGAGTATGGTACTCGGTATCGAATAACACACTCACTCAAGTTCGCGTTCGAGGTCGGCGATCTCACTGTCGATGTCGGTGTCGTCCTGTTCGCGCATCTCCTGTTCGAGGCGTCGCTCGAACTCCCGTTCGGAGATCTCGCCGCGCTTGTACCGCTCGGTGAGTCGCTCGACGGGGTCGGCTGGCAGCGCGTCCGTCTCGATGTCGGCCGTCCTGTCCGCAGCTGTCGCGTCGTCGCTTCCGAGGAGCGACGAGAGCAGCCAGTAGGCCACGTACGCGACGGCGCCGAACAGCAGGCCGGTCACGAGTAGGCCGAGCAACGCCGCGATGATGTTCTGTACCACCGCCAGGATGGCCCCGGCAACCACCAGCGCTGCGAGGAATGCGACGCTTCCGAGGACGAGTTTCCCGACCGTTCCGAGGGCTCGATCTGTGGAGGGCATCTCTCGGGAATACGGCTGCCGACCGGATAAAGACACCTACGCGTCCGGGAGTACGACGCGATCGACGTCCGCCACGCCCGCACGCCTGACCACCGCACGGACGGGGTTCTTCGCTCCGGCGAGGTTGTCCGTGTCACCGTCGAGGACCTGCACCCTGGCTGGCCGCCCGGTCTCGATCACCCCACAGTCGAGGCCGGCGATCTCCGCGCCGTTGACCGTCGCCATCTGCAACACGTCGCGGGCCGACTGGTCGGAGAGTTTCTCCGTCAGCGCCATCTCGCGGAACATCGACGGGCTGTTGAGCATCACGTTGTCGGTCCCCAGTGCGACTGTGGTCCGTGCTGCCAGCGCGTCGACGGGGGGCTGGCCGACGCCCGTGTCGAGGTTCGAGCGCGGGCAGACGACGACTGGGATCTCGCTGTCTGCCACCCGGTCGAGGTGGAGGTCGGCCGCGTGGACCATGTGGACGAGGAAGTCCGGGTCGAGGTCGAGCGCGGGGTTGATATCCGAGGCGTCGACCTCACCGGCGTGGATACCGAACAGTTTCCCTGCGTCGGCCGTCGCCCGGCGCTCGGCGGCGAACTCGCCGTCGTTGGCGCCGCTGGCACCGAACCCGTCGGCCCGCTCCATCGCGTCGGCAGTCTCCCGACCGAGGACGATGCCATCCAGCGACGCGTCAGTCAACGCTGCCTCGATCGCACGGACTCCCTCGACTCCACCTTCGCGGAACTCGATGAAAGTCCCAGTGCCGGCCCGTTCCATGAACGAGATCGTCCGTCGCATCCCACTGACGAGATCGTCAGTAGTCGCCGCCCGGAGCAGGCGGTGTTTCAACCCGTCCGGCGGGGCGACCAGTTCTTCGAGCGTCAGCCCCTCGCCGGCCTCCTTCGCGATGGAATCGCCGATGTGGGTGTGGGCGTTGACGAACGCCGGACAGACGATGTCGTCGCTCTCGACGGTCGCCTCCTCGATGGCGGTTATCTCCCCGTCCTCGACGACGACTCGGCCCTCCACGGGGTCGAACGTCCGCCCGCGGAGGATCGTCCCTTCGAGAATCACAGGTATCGGTCCGTCCGTCGGTCAGTTAAACTCATCGAGGGTGGCGTGGATACCGGTCCGGACGTCCCGGACGCGGGCACCGTCGAGATCGAGCCCAAGTTCCCGGATCGCGACCTCACCGATCCGCTCGCTCGTCTCCGCAGGCGCGTAGACACCCAGTCGCCACTGGTCGCGCTGGGCCGCTCGCAACGCACTGACCAGTGTCGACTGTTCGCCCAGTTGCCGGACCTCGCCGTTGACGAGCACCCGACTCGTCGACTCGGTCATCGACGGTTCGGAGGGGATATCCAGCAGTACCGAGTCGGTGTCGACGTCCGCGGCGGCCGCGATCTTGTCTTCCAGCGCTCGAATGTCCCGGTGATCGGCGTCCAGGAGATCGTCCGGGACCGCGGAGTACTCGGCCCAGACCGCTCGTTTGTACAGGTTCCGATGGCTCATCCGCTGGGCGTATCCCTCGGTCTCCTCGCACTGGCGGAGTCGTACGAGCAGGTCGTTGTCGTCCCACCGACGGAGGTCGTGGGCGGTCCAGTTCGTCGCTGTCAGGAGTCGTTCGGTCCCCCGTCGCAGCATCGTCTTGGCGATGCGAGCGACGTGATGCTGATAGACGGTCGGGTTCATCAACCCACGGGCGAGCAGGAGGGATTCGGCAGCCTGGACGTTTCCCTCGTCGAGGACGAGTTCGCCGTCGACCAGACGGAGTTCCCGCAGGAGGCGCTCGTGGTCGATGGTCCCGTAGGGAACGCCGGTGTGGTGTGCGTCCCGCACGAGGTAATCCATCCGATCGACGTCGAGTTCGCCCGAGACGAGTTGTCCGAGGTCGCCGTCGCCCGCGACCAGGTCGGCGACCCGATCCGGGTTGAGTCCGTGCTCGCTCAGGACGCGAGCGACGGGGCCCGTGTCGATGAGTTCGTGGACGTCGTCGTGGTACTTGCCCGTCCGACGGTGGACGACGTCCTCGACGTTGTGACTGTACGGGGAGTGACCGATGTCGTGCAGGAGGGCCGCCGCTCGGACCCGCTCGGCTTGTCGCCCGCCGATACCGAGATGGCCGACCGCCTGGTCTGCGAGGTGATACACCCCCAGCGAGTGCTCGAACCGCGTGTGGTTCGCGGAGGGGTACACCATCGTCACCGTCCCGAGTTGCGAGATGTGACGGAGGCGCTGGACGGGCGGCGTCTCCAGCAACGCTTCGGCAACGCCCTCGACCGCGATGTGGTCGTGGACGCTGTCCTTGATCGTTGTCATCGTCCTCGTCTTTGCCGGCTCCAGTGAAAATGATTCGGCTACGCCACCCTGCGTACCGAGGCCAACAGGTCGAGTAGCTCCGACTCCGTGGCGTTACCGGCGTTGACCGCGTCTCTCGGTGCCCGCCCCATCGACTCGACGGTCTCGATGGCACGGTTCGGCCCGTAGTCGCGGGTGTAGACGAGCCAGGCTGCCAGCACCTGTCCGGTCCGGCCGATCCCCGCCAGACAGTGGACCACTACCCGCTGTTCGTTCTCCCGAGCGTCCGTGAGGAACGGGATGATCTCACCGTGCAGCGCCTCCTCGGGAACGAGATGGTGGTCGGGAACCGGTGTGTGACAGACGTTCGCGTCGCCGAACGAGGTGCGGTACCGATCGAGGTTCGAGCCGCTCGCATCCAGTTGCCGGCCAGGGAGCAGACAGCAAATCCGCTCGATGTTTCGTTCGTGGAGGGCGTCGATCCAGTCGTCGAGTGAGTCCGTATGCGAAGCCGCGGAGTGCCATCCAGGCGCGCACGCTCCGAAGACGTACCTCTCGTCGGGCGCCGCCGGCGCGAAACGGTGTGCGTTCATCGGTAATGCTGCCAGTTGGCACAGACATATGAGTCTACTAACTTGAAGCTGCCCGCCCGGTTTTCAGGGATGATTCTGTGTCCGGACGGTCACAGGGCCACGTTTATACACGCCCTCCCCCCTACGTCGGCGTATGGTGACGTTTCTCGCCGGCGGGACAGGGACACCCAAACTCCTGGCCGGCGCCGACGACATCTTCCCACCCGCCGAGACGACTGTCGTCGCCAACACCGGCGACGACGTCGAACTCGGTGGCCACCTCGTCTGCCCGGACCTCGATACCGTGTTGTTCCTCGGCGGCGACGTCCTGGACCGGGAGACCTGGTGGGGGATCGACGACGATTCGACCGAGACACACGACGAACTACATCGCCTCGCGGACGCCGCTGACCTGGCGACCGGGCCGAGATTCCTCCCGGACGAGAGACAGACGGCAGGCCGGAACATCGCCAGGTGGCGGCGGTTCTCCGGCGTCGCCGAGTTCATGCTCATCGGCGACCGCGACCGTGCGGTCCACGTCACGCGGACCTCGTTACTGGACGAGGGACGATCGCTGACAGAGGTTACCCGGACGCTGGCGTCGGCGTTCGACCTCCAACGGACACTCTTGCCGATGAGCAACGACCCCGTGGCGACCATCATCCACACCCCGTCCGGGCCGATGCACTTCCAGGAGTGGTGGGTCGGCCGGAACGGCGACCCCACGGTCTCCGACGTGGAGTTCCGCGGCGCCGCCGACGCTATCGCGACAGATGCAGTACTGACAGCACTCGACGATCCCGTCGTGATCGGACCGTCCAACCCCGTGACCTCCATCGGGCCGATGCTCGCCGTCGACGGCATCGAAGCCGCACTCCGGGAGACGACCGTCGTCGCCGTCTCGCCGTTCGTCGGCGACGAGGTGTTCTCCGGCCCGGCAGCGGACCTGATGGCCGGCACCGGCGCCGACCCGAGCACCGCCGGGGTCGCCGAATCGTACCCGTTCGCCGACGCGTTCGTCCTCGACACCGAGGACGCGACCGAACTGGACCGACCCGTCGTCAGGACCGACACGACGCTCGCTGGACCGGCCGACGCGGACCGAGTCGCCCACGCCGTCGACAGTGCACTGGAGGAGTGTCACTGATGTTCCAGCCACGGGTAGCGCTGGCGAGTCTGAGTGGAGAATCTGACGCCGACTGGGCACGGGCCGTCGCCGAACACGTCGGCTGTGCCTTCCTGGGTGGTATCGCGCTGGACGACGCGACCCGCGCGGCTGCCCAGGAGCTGGTCGAACGGGACCGGACGGAGTTCCTCCCGACCGATCCCATCGCGTTCGTCGACGAGCAGCTCCGAGCGCTCGAAGACGTCCCGCTCCGACCAGGCTTCAACGTCCGTAGTGCGACCACAGAACCGATCCAGCGTGTGGCCCAGGTCTGTCGGGACCACGACGCGATCCTCGAGGTGAACGCCCACTGCCGACAGGCGGAGATGTGTACCGCCGGCAGCGGCGAGTCGCTCCTCCAGGAGCCGGGCCGACTGGCGGAACAGGTCGCGGTTGCCAGCGAGGCCGGCGCGACCGTCTCGGTGAAGGTCAGAGCCGAGGTCGACGGCGTCGACCTCCCGTCTGTCGCCGCGCGGATCGAGGACGCAGGGGCGGACATCGTCCACGTCGACGCGATGGACTCGGAACGGGTCGTCGAGCGGGTCGTAACTGCGACGGACCTGTTCGTCGTCGCGAACAACGGCGTTCGGGACCGCGAGAGCGTCCGGGAGTACCGCCAGTACGGTGCCGACGCCGTCAGTGTGGGCCGTGCCAGTGACGAGCCAGCGACCCTCCGACGTGTCCGTGCGGCTGTCGGGTCGGCCATGATGGAGGAGCGCCGATGACCGGGCGGTCTATTGCTCAGGACGCCGAACTGGCACTCCTGCTCGAAGTGACCGGGACGCCGAAACCAGGCAACGTCGACCGGGTTCACGACCACGACGACCTCCGGTTCGAGCACTTCATGGCCGGTGCAGTCGGGGCGCGTCCGGGCCTGGAGCGCGCGGCCGACGGCGAGCGGGTGGGTCGGGCGTTCGAGCGTGCCGTCGCCGGGATGGCCCAGCAATCGGCCGGCAACACGCAGTTCGGCGCGCTACTGGTTCTCACACCCCTGGTCGCAGCGGCCAGAGAGGACGCGCTGACGCCCGCAGGAGCCGACGACGTCGTCCAGGCGACGACGGTCGCGGATGCCGCCGACTTCTACCGTGCCTTCGAGCACGTCGACGTCGCTGTCGACGACCCGCCGGAAGGAATGGAGCCACTGGACGTCAGGCGCGGGGCCGACGCCATTCCGGAGCTGGAAGCACAGGGGCTCACCCTGTACGACGTGATGGACCGGAGCGCCGCAGTCGACGGCGTCGCCGCCGAATGGGTCGGGCAGTTCCGTCGCGTCTTCGCTGCCGGTGAGCAGATCGTCGACGACGACGGCCCCGTTCCGGACCGCGCTGCCAGCGTCTTCCTGGCGCTGCTGGCCGACCAACCAGACACGTTCGTCGCCAAGCAGCGGGACTGGGAGACGGCCGAGATGGTCCAGCAGCGGGCACGGGCGGTGCTGGACGGCGAGGAAGACGCCGTGGCGCTCGCCGACGAACTGGTCGACCGGGGGATCAACCCCGGCACGACGGCCGATCTGGTCGCCGGCGCGCTGTTCGTCGCACTCCGGCGGGGGGTCGAAGTATGACTGGCGCCGACGGCTGGCCGGTCGAGTTGGACGGGGTCACGGAGTCAGTCGTGACGACGCTCGGTCCGAACGATCTGTGGAACCTGGCCGCACTGGGTGTCCACGCCCCCGACGGCGACGAACCCGCGACGGCCACGACCTGGGGCCGGACCCGGACCTGGCGGAACTTCCGGGAGCGTGGCAGCGGTTACGTCCAGTTCACGCAGGACCCCGTCGACTTCGTCGAGGCAGCGCTGTCGATCCGCGAGGAGAGCGACCCGGTCATCGAGAGCGCCGACGCGTGGGTGTGTGTGACAGTCGAGCGTCTCGATTCCGGAACCGAGGGCGACACGCAGTGGGTCGAGTGGGCGTTGCAACCGGTCGAATCGGCCGTCGAGCGGCGTGTGGTGCCGACGACGAATCGTGGGCACGCGGCCGTCGTCGAGGCGACGGTCGCAGCCTCGCGGCTGGACGTGGCGGCCTACGACCGGGAGACGATGCTGGACCGGCTGGCGTACTTCGAGTCCGTCGTCGGGACGGCCGGAAGCGAACGCGAACGAGCGGCGTTCGAGCGGGTCCGAGAACTGGTCGACGCCGAGTGGTAGCGAGCAGGTGCCACGGGAGTGGGGGCCGACGTGCTGTGACACACAACCGCTGGACACGCCGGGTCGACGATCAGAACACAGCGGGTGTGGTCCCGTCTCGGGTGATAAAGCTTCGCGCGTGTAGCGTGATTCGAACCCTTTTTGAGTCCCACCTGGCAATCAACGCGCATGGCAATCAAACCCGCCTACGTCAAGAAGACAGGGCGACTCCTGATGGAGCGATACCCCAACGCCTTCGGGGCCGACTTCGAGCACAACAAGGACGTCGTCGAGGAACTGACCAACATCGAGTCCAAGGGCGTCCGCAACCGTATCGCGGGCTACGTGACGCGCAAGCAGAACACCGCCGTCGAAGCGTAACGTTCTCTCTCACTGTCTGCTGTCGCGCTATCGGCCAGCCGCGCGTACTGCCCAACCATGCGTCACGATCTGAGTGGCCGGCCTGCTTGAGAGTCGTGGCACGTGTCTTTCCCGAGGTTTGATGTGCCAACACGGGAGACCTATCCCTGAATCAGGAGTCGGGATACGCGCTGACGTGCAGCGTGGGTCGGTGGTTCCGGACTCCAACAGGGAGACCAGAGAAGATGGTACTCGAAACTGCACTGGCGGCACTTCCACTAGTACTCATCGCGGTGTTGCTCGTCGGCCTGCTCTGGCCCGCTGCGCGGGTGATGCCAGTTGCATGGGCTGTCGCCGCACTGATCGCGTTCGTCGTCTGGGAGATGCCTGCCACATTCGTCGCCGCTGCCAGTATCAAGGGCGTCATGGCGGCAGTCGAGATCCTCTGGATCGTGTTCGGAGCCCTCGTCTTGCTCTATACGCTCACTCGCTCCGGCGCGGTCGATCGGATCAACCGGGGGTTCGCCTCGATCAGCGACGACCGGCGTGTCCAGGTCGTCCTCCTGGGCTTCTATCTGTCGGCGTTCATCGAGGGTGTCGCCGGCTTCGGGACCCCCGCAGCCGTCGTCGCACCACTGCTGCTGGCACTCGGTTTTCCCGCGCTGGCAGCGGTCCTGGCCGCACTCATCGGCCACGCGGTCGCCACCGTGTTCGGCGCGGTCGGGACACCTGTCGTCGTCGGGTACCGGACACCACTGGCCGCTGTCGAGGGAGAGATCGCCGAGGGCACCGGGATGACCGTCGCCCAGTACGCGACGGAGGCATCTGTCTATGCCGCCCTGTTCAACGGCATCCTCGGAGTCTTCATGCCGTTGCTGGCCGTCACGGTGGTAGTCTACTTCTTCGGCGAGGAACGGTCGCTGGCGCCGGTCCGACCAGTCGTGCCGCTCGCACTTGTCTCGGGAGTTCTCTTTGCCGTTCCCTACGTGGCCATCGCCGCGCTCGTCGGACCCGAGTTGCCCTCGCTGCTCGCCTCGATGGTCGGGGGCAGTCTGGTCGCGGGGTTGCTCCGTGCCGGGTATCTCCAGCCGGAGACGACCTGGACCTTCCCCGACCGGGAGACGTGGCCCGACCACTGGGTCGGCGAGATCGAACCGGGCGACGATACGGCACAGCCCAGGGCGACTGATAGCGGCGCCGACTCGATGGGGATTCTGCGTGCGTGGACACCGTATCTCGTCCTCGTGGTCCTCCTGATCGCGACGCGCGTGATCGGTCCAGTCGCGGCCTTCCTGCAGGATGGCCCGCTGCTGGCGATCACGTGGGACATCTTCGGGACCGGATTCGAGGGGACGGTCCGCTGGGCGTACGTACCCGGAACCTGGCTGATCGTCAGCGCCCTGGTCGCGATCCCGCTGTTCGGGATGGACCGCGAGCAGGTAGTGGGCGCGTGGCGGGACGCCCTCGGAAAGATAGCGCTCCCCGCCATCGCGTTGCCGTTCGTGATCGCGATGGTGGAGATCATGCTCGGGACTAACGCGCACGGAACCGCACCGGCCGACGAGAGCATGATCGTCCTTCTCGCCGACAGCACCGCCGCAGCAGTCGGCCCTGCCTACCCGATGGTCGCGCCGGTTGTCGGGACCATCGGCTCGTTCGTCGCAGGGTCGATCACAGTGAGCAACATCACCTTCACCGCCTTCCAGTTCGAGGTCGCACAGACACTCGGGATGCCGACGCTCGTTCTCGTCGCGGCCCAGTCGATCGGCGCGGCGATCGGGAACCTGATCGCGATCCACAACGTCATCGCGGCGCTTGCGACTGTCGGTCTGGTCGGTGCAACCGGCCGTGTGATCCGGCTGAACCTGGTTCCGCTGGCCTACTATCTCGTCGGAGGAGGCGTGGTGACGACGCTCGCCGTCTACGTCTTCTTCCCGTCGGTGTTCTGAGCGCCGGACGCTGCGACGACGGGATTACCGTTCGGGTTCGGTCAGCTGGGCGTCCATCTGGCGCTTCCGATGGATGATACCCTGCATGTCCGCCGTGCGGGCCGTGAGCTGGCGGAACGCGTCGCCGGTCTCGCTCTCTTCGTCCAGCACCAGTGGCTGGCCGCTGTCGCCGCCCTCCCGGACGCTCGGGTCGAGCGGAACCTCGCCCAGGAACGGCATGTCGGTCTCCTCGGCGAACTCGCGGCCGCCGCCGCTGCCGAAGATGTCGTGGTCGCCGCCACAGTCCGGACAGACGAACGTCGACATGTTCTCGACGATTCCGAGGACGGGCGTCTCGTGGCGACCGAACATCCGGAGCCCCTTGCGGGCGTCGTCCAGCGCGACCTCCTGGGGCGTCGTGACGATGACCGCGCCGGAGACGGGGACCTGCTGGAGCATCGTCAGCTGTGTGTCGCCGGTCCCCGGCGGTAGATCGACCACCATGTAATCGAGGCTCCCCCAGACGACGTCCTCCCAGAGCTGTGTGAGGACGTTGTCGACCATCGGGCCACGGAAGATGACCGGGTCGTCCTTGCCGACCAGGAAGTCCATGCTCATCAACTTCATCCCGTACTTCTCGACGGGGATGATCTGCTCGTCCTCGGTTGCGCGTGGCGATTCGTCGGCGTCGAGCATGCGCGGGACGTTCGGCCCGTAGACGTCGGCGTCGAACAGGCCGACGCGTGCGCCCAACCGCGAGAGCCCGGCTGCGAGGTTCACGGCGACGGTCGACTTCCCGACGCCACCCTTCCCCGAGGCCACGGCGATGACGTTCTTGACGTTCGGGAGCGGGTCCTCTGCCTCGGGAACCCCGCGGTCGACGCTGGCCGAGAGGTCGACCGCGTAGTCCAGATCCGAGAGCGCCTCGCGGACCTCGTTCGCCATCGCTGTTTCCGCCGGCGAGTAGGGGGCCCCCAGCGCGAGGTCGATCCGTATCTCCCCCTCGTCCACCTCGATGCTGTTGACGAGACCGAGCGAGACGATGTCGTCCCCCAGATCGGCGTCCTCGACCGACCTGAGCCGGTCACGCACGTCAGATTCGTCCATAGGTTCGGTAGGCTCCGGAGGTCCGATAAGGATTGTGTCCCCCGACGAGCACTCCCAGATTCTTGCACGGGACGGCTGATTTATACGGATGGGTCTGCAAGCCATTGGCGTGCTGGAGGACGACCACGGCCGCGAGGTCTCACAGGTCAGGGTGTCCCTGACCGACCGGTGTAACTTCGACTGCGTCTACTGCCACAACGAGGGGCTGGGCGACACGCGCGGGCCGATGGAGCCACAGGACGACGAGATGGCGACCGACGACGTGGTCCGCTTTCTGGAGGTCGCCCGCGAGTTCGACGTCGACGCGGTGAAGTTCACCGGCGGCGAACCGATGCTCCGCCAGGACCTCGCGGAGATCATCCGGCGGACGCCCGATGGGATGGAAGTCTCGCTGACCACCAACGGAACCTTCCTCCCTGGGCGCGCCGACGAACTGGTCGATGCCGGGCTCGAACGGGTCAACGTCTCCCAGGACGCCATCGACCCCGAAGCCTTCGCCGAAGTCACCAAGAGCGGAGCCTACGACACGGTCATCGAGGGCGTGGAGGCCGCACTCGACGCGGGGCTGGATCCGGTGAAACTGAACATGGTCGTCTTCGAACCGACGGCGGGGTACGTCCCCGAGATGGTCGACCACGTCGCGAGTGAGGCGGGCCTTCGCCTCCAGTTGATCGAGTACATGCCGGAGCTGGTCGGCCGGCCGGAGTGGGCCATCGACATCCAGCGCGTCCACGACTGGCTCGCCGACCAGGCCGACCGGATCGAGGTCCGCGAGATGCACGACCGCAAGCGGTACTGGGTGAGCGACGACGACGGGAACGAGGGGATGGTCGAGATCGTCGACCCCGTCGAGAACCCGACCTTCTGCGAGCACTGCCACCGCGTGCGTGTCACACACGATGGGAAACTCAAGGGGTGTCTCAACCGGACCGACGACCTCCGGTCGATGGGTGAGATGACTCGCGACGAGATCCGCGAGACGTTCCGCGAGACCGTCGCCAACCGCGTCCCCTACTACGGCGAGTACATGGTCCGCGAGGACGGCGAATGGATTGTCAACGAAGAGTACGTGAACCGCGGACCCGCTGTCGAACCGGCACCGACAGACGACGACTGAGTCGTTCGCCGTGTCACGGTCGCCTGAAGGTATACGAGACAGCCCCGGATTCGACGTGGAGGGCGCCGCTCTCGTGGTCGAAGACGAGCCGGTCCGCCGTCCCGTCGAACCCGTGGAGGGGCATACCTGTACTCACCCGCCCGGACGGGTCGACAGCCACGGAAGTGGCGTGGCTGAACACGGCCCGGAGCGTCCCGTCGGCTGTCTCGCTGACCGTCTCCTCACCGGCGAACCGTTCCAGATGGTCTCGGAGTGCGTCTCTGTCGGCCGGGTCGACGGCCGTGCCACCGTCGGCGGTGCGTCGCTGTGTCATGCCCGACGTTCGCTCCCCAGACGTGAGACCTTTGCGACGGTTCCGGCCCGGACGTATGTCGTACTCTCACGGGGGCGCGCCACTCCGTTGCGTTTAAATACAACCCCGGAATAGTCTGGGATACACTCGTGTAGGGGGACCGACCCCCGAGTCCGCGTGCTGCGGGCGCGAGTCTCAGATACGCGTGTCGTGGTAGCCAAGCCTGGCCCAAGGCGCAGGGTTGCTAACTCTGTGGCGTACAGCCTCCGGGGTTCGAATCCCCGCCACGACGCTCACCCACACCGACTACCCACATATGAGTGCAGAAGACCCCAACGCGGACGAGGCGGATGAGGAAGAAGAGGACATCCGCTATTTCGTCCGTATCGGACAGACAGACCTCGACGGCACCAAGTCCGTCGAACGAGCACTGACAGAACTGAACGGCATCGGGACGCGCGCTGCTCGACTCATCGCCCAGAAGGCCGAGGTCGACCGGCGTGCGGTCTTCGGCAAACTCGACGAGGACGTCATCGACGACGTCGTCGAACACGTCGAGAGTTTCGCCGACGACGTCCCGGACTGGATGGCCAATCACCAGAAGGACTACTTCACCGGTGAGACCACCCACGAGACCGGGAACGACCTCAATCTCACCCGCCGTCAGGACATCAACCGCATGAAGATGATCGACTCCTACCGTGGCATCCGCCACCAGCGAGGCCAGAAGGTCCGTGGGCAGCGAACGAAGTCTACGGGGCGTACCGAGGGCACCATCGGTGTCAACGTCGAGGCCATCAAAGAGGAGCAGGCGGAAGGCGGCGAGGAGGGTGACGAATAATGGCACTCGGTTCGAACACGAAGTTCTACGAGACGCCGAATCACCCGTTCCAGGGCGAGCGGATCGCCGACGAGGCGAACCTCATCAGCCGCTACGGCCTGAAGAACAAGGAGGAGCTCTGGCGCGCACAGTCCGAGCTCCGTGGCTACCGCCGTGAGGCCCGGAAGCTCCTGGGCAGCGCCGGCGAACACGACACCGAGGCCGAAGAGTTCCTGGCCCGCCTCAAGCGCTACGGGACCCTCGGCGAGCAGGACACGCTCGACGACGTCCTGTCGCTGGACGTCACCGACGTCCTCGAACGGCGGCTCCAGACCGTCGTCTACCGCAAGGGCTACGCGAACACGCCCGAGCAGGCCCGCCAGTTCATCGTCCACGGCCACATCACGCTCGACGGCCAGCGCGTCACGCGCCCGTCGATGAAGGTCGAGGCCGACGTCGAGAACACGCTGGGCTTCGACGAGAACAGTTCGCTTGCGGACGACCTGCACCCTGAGCGTGCGGAGGCACAAGAATGAGCGAAGAGAAAGACGGCATCACGGGCATCGCCCACGTGCACGCATCGTTCAACAACACCATCATCACCATCACCGACCAGACCGGCGCGGAGACGCTCGCGAAGAGCTCCGGCGGGACGGTCGTCAAGCAGAACCGCGACGAGGCGTCGCCGTACGCTGCGATGCAGATGGCAGAGGTCGTCGCCGAGAAGGCCCTCGACCGCGGTGTCGAGGAGGTCCACGTCCGCGTACGCGGCCCCGGTGGGAACCAGCAGACCTCCCCCGGTCCGGGTGCGCAGGCGACGATCCGCGCACTGGCTCGTGCCGGCCTGGAGATCGGCCGAATCGAGGACGTCACGCCGACGCCCCACGACGGCACGCGCGCCCCCAAGAACTCCGGATTCTAACCAATGACACAGGATTACGAGGTTGAGTTCGTCGACCGCGGTGAACGGGAGTCGCGTTTCCTCGTCCGTGGTATCACGCCGGCGTTCGCCAACGGCATCCGCCGGGCGATGATCGCCGACGTCCCCACGTTCAGTATCGACACCGTCCGGGTGATCGAGAACACGAGCGTGATGTTCAACGAGCAGATCGGGCTCCGACTGGGTCTGGTCCCGCTGACCACGGACCTCGACGACTTCGAACCTGGCGAGGAAATCACGCTGTCACTCGCCGTCGATGGACCCGGGACCGCCTACTCGGGCGACCTCGTGTCCAGCGACCCACTGGTCGAACCAGCCGACGACAACATCCCGATTATCGACCTCAAGGACGGCCAGCGCCTCGAAGTCGAGGCCGACGCCGTCCTCGATACCGGGAAGGAACACGCCAAACATCAGGGCGGCGTGGCCGTCGGCTACCGACACCTCCAGCGAGTCGAGGTCGTCGGTGACAAGGGCGAGTTCGAGGACGACGAACCGAACATCCTGCGTGGCGTCATCGAGGAACAGGCGGCCGAACACGCCGCCGGCGACGCCACCAACGGAGAGCTCGTCGCGACCGAGACGTTCGACAACGATCTGTCCAAGCGGTACCCCGGCAAGGAAGTCGAGGTGACCGACGTCGAGAACGCGTTCGTGTTCCACGTCGAGACAGACGGGTCGCTGACTGCGGACGACCTGGTCGTCCGCGGCGTCGAGACCATCCGTGATCGCGCGACAGAGCTGAAAGAAGCGGTACAACTGTAACGAAGACAATGCCCCGAGACACACCCACGGTGCCGATGACCGCAGGCCCCCGAAGCGCGAGGACCGAAAGGGGTTTTACGGGGCACGCAAAACGCATTGATGCGAGCAGGGATAGCCAAGTCAGGCCAACGGCGCAGCGTTCAGGGCGCTGTCCCGTAGGGGTCCGCAGGTTCAAATCCTGCTCCCTGCACTTTTCCTACAACGGAGGAATCATATGAGCAAGACGAACCCGAGACTCAGTAGTCTCATCGCCGACCTGAAGTCCGCCGCCCGTTCGGGCGGCGCTGTCTGGGGCGACGTCGCCGAGCGCTTACAGAAGCCACGGCGCACACACGCGGAAGTCAACCTGGGCCGCATCGAGCGGTACGCCCAGGAAGACGAGACCGTCGTGGTGCCCGGCAAGGTGCTCGGTTCCGGTGTCCTGCAGAAGGACGTCACCGTCGCCGCCGTCGACTTCTCCGGAACGGCCGAGAAGAAGATCGACCAGGTTGGAGAGGCTGTATCACTCGAACAGGCAATTGAAAACAATCCCGACGGCTCCCAGATCCGGGTGATCCGATGAGCGTCGCAGAGTTCGATGCAGACGTCGTCGTCGACGCCCGCGACTGTATCATGGGCCGTGTGGCCTCCCAGGTCGCCGAGACGGCACTGGCTGGCGAGACCGTCGCAGTGGTCAACGCCGAACAGGCCGTCATTACGGGCCGGGAGAACCAGATCGTCGAGAAGTACAAGAAACGTGTCGACATCGGGAACGACAACGGGTACTTCTACCCCAAGCGACCAGACGGCATCCTCAAGCGCGCGATCCGCGGGATGCTCCCCCACAAGAAGCAGCGTGGCCAGGATGCCTTCGAGAACGTCCGCGTCTACGTCGGCAATCCGCACGACGAGGACGGCGACATCCTCGAGGGAACGTCGCTTGACCGACTGTCGAACATCAAGTTCGTCACGCTGGCGACAGTCAGCGAGCAACTCGGAGCGAACAAGACATGGTAACGAACACGTCCGGAAAGAAGAAGACAGCCGTCGCCCGCGCGACCATCCGCGAGGGCGAGGGACGCGTGCGTATCGACTCCCAGCCGGTCGAACTGGTCGAGCCGGAGCTGGCTCAGCTGAAGATGCTGGAGCCGTTCCGCATCGCGGAGGAGGAACTCCGCGACGACGTCGACGTCGAGGTCACCGTCGAAGGTGGCGGTGTCATGGGGCAGGCAGACGCCGCCCGCACTGCCATCGCTCGCGGTCTCGTCGACTTCACCAACGACGCCGAACTCCGCGACGCGTACATGGAGTTCGACCGCTCGCTGCTGGTCAACGACGTCCGCCAGTCCGAACCGAAGAAGTGGGGCGGTCCCGGCGCTCGGGCTCGCTACCAGAAGTCCTACCGCTGAGGTGATCAAGTATGATGGTACCGGTCCGGTGTTTCACCTGCGGTAACGTCGTCGGCGAGCACTGGGAGGAGTTCAAGGCACGCACCCGCGAAGCCGAGGAGCCCGAGGACCCCGAGATGGTCCTCGACGAGCTCGGCGTCGAGCGGCACTGCTGTCGCCGGATGCTCGTCTCGCACAAGGATCTCGTCGACATCGTCGCACCCTACCAATGAACGCACAGGAAAGCCGATACGAGAAGGCCCGCAAACTCGGCGCACGAGCGCTGCAGCTGGCCCACGGCGCACCCGTGCTCATCGAGACGGAGCAGACCCAGCCCATCCTCATCGCGGCCGAGGAGTACGACGCCGGGGTGCTCCCCTTCACAGTCAGACGAGGTGACCACAAATGACGCTCATCACAGACGTACGACTCCGCCGCGTCCTCGACTCGCGTGGGAACGCGACCGTCGAGGCCGACGTCCTCACGGAGAGTGGGGGCTTCGGCCGCGGCAAGGCACCGAGCGGTGCAAGCACCGGCGAGTACGAGGCCATCGAACTCCCGGCACAGGAGGCCATCGCGAACGCTCGCGAAGAGGCACTTCCCCGGCTCATCGGCGAGGTCCACGCCGGTAACCAGCGCGACGTCGACGCCGCGCTGCACGCTGCCGACGGCACGGACGACTTCTCGGGAATCGGTGCTAACTCGGCGGTCGCCATCTCGATGGCGGCGGCCAAGGCCGGTGCCGACGTGCTGGGCGCACCGCTGTTCCAGCACCTCGGTGGCACCTTCCGTGGCAACGAGTACCCGACGCCGCTTGGCAACATCATCGGCGGCGGCGAACACGCCGCGGATGCCACCAACATCCAGGAGTTCCTCGCGGCCCCCGTCGGCGCACCGAGCATCGAGGAGGCCGTCTTCGCCAACGCCGCGGTCCACCAGGAAGTCCACGACATCCTGGCCGACCGCGACCTGCCCGCGGGCAAGGGCGACGAGGGTGCGTGGGCGCCCTCCGTCTCGGACGACGAGGCCTTCGAGATCATGGACGAGGCCGTCGAAACCGTCGCGGACGACTTCGGCTTCGCCATCACCTTCGGCCTCGACGTCGCCGGTGCCGAACTGTACGACGACGAGGAGGACGGCTACGTCTACGACGACGGCGTCAAGTCGACCGAGGAGCAGATAGAGTACATCGCAGAGAAGGTCGAAGAGTACGACCTCGTCTACGTCGAGGACCCCCTCGACGAGAACGACTACGAGGCCTTCGCGGACCTGACCGACCAGGTCGGCGACCAGACGCTGATCTGCGGGGACGACCTGTTCGTCACCAACGTCGAGCGCCTGCAGGCAGGCATCAACGCCGGTGCCGCCAACAGTATCCTCATCAAGCCCAACCAGATCGGGACCCTGACCGACGCCGTCGACGCCATCGAACTGGCGACCGAGAACGGCTACGAGTCGGTCGTCTCCCACCGGAGCGGCGAGACCGAGGACACCACCATCGCACACCTCGCTGTCGCGACCGCGGCACCGTTCATCAAGACGGGCGCGGTCGGCGGCGAGCGAACAGCCAAGCTGAACGAACTGATCCGTATCGAGGACAACGCAGTATGAGCGGCAACGAGAAAGAAGGTCTCGACGCGTCAGAGTCCGACTTCGACCCGTCCGACGACGAGGAAGTCGACGCCGATGCAGAGGCCCAGACGGAAGCCGAACAGCCCGCCGACGCCGCCGACGAGGCGGCCGAGGACGAAGCAACAGCCGAGGAAGAGCCACAGCTCGACGAGGACGTCATGCCCGACGAGCAGGCCGAGGCGGACCTGCTGATCCCCGTCGACGACTACCTCGGCGCCGGTGTCCACATCGGGACCCAGCAGAAGACCAAGGACATGGACCGGTTCATCCACCGCGTCCGGACCGACGGGCTCTACGTGCTGGACGTCTCGATGACCGACCAGCGTATCCGCACCGCAGCGGACTTCCTGGCCAACTACGAGCCCGAGCAGATCCTCGTGGCTTCCTCGCGCCAGTACGGCCGCTTCCCGGCCGAGAAGTTCGCCGAGGCCGTCGGGGCACGCGCCCGGACGGGCCGGTTCATCCCCGGTACGCTGACCAACCCGGACTACGACGGCTACATCGAACCCGACGTCGTGGTCGTCACCGACCCCATCGGCGACGCCCAGGCCGTCAAGGAGGCCATCACGGTCGGAATCCCGGTCATCGCGATGTGTGACTCCAACAACACCACGTCCAACGTGGACCTGGTCGTCCCGACGAACAACAAGGGTCGCAAGGCCCTGTCGGTCGTCTACTGGCTGCTGGCCAACGAGACGCTCGACCGCCGCGGTGCCGAACCCGCCTACGGGCTCGACGACTTCGAGTCCGGTATCTGAGGGCCGTCTTCGCGCTGTTTCTGTTTCTTCGACCTCCCGTAGCGGGAGGGCTCGCGCTCGGGGAGCTCTCGGCCGGCGTAAGAATTACCAGTCACCCAAAAAAAGAGCGATCCATGGCAGTCCAAGAAGAGACGTCGCGACAGACGAGCGACAACGGAACCCTCCTCAACGCAGTGATCGGTGCGATCGCGACGGCCGTCCTGAGTGGATTCGTCCCCTTCGCCCCCCTGTTCGGCGGCGGCATCGCCGGCTATCTCGAAGGTGGGACACGCAACGACGGGCTCAAGGTCGGGGCCATCTCAGGGGGCATCGCGCTCGTGTTTGCGATGCTCCTGTTCGGCGTGTTCTTCCTGTTCGGGTTCGGCCTCGTTGCGCTGGACGCACCGGCCGCGTTACCCGCCGTCGGTATCCTGTTCCTCCTGTTTGCCCTCGTCATCGGGCTCATCTACATCGTCGGTCTCAGCGCGGCCGGCGGGTGGATCGGGAACTACGTCAAGTACGAGACCGACCTCGGGAGCTGAGGACGAGTCAGTGGCCGCATCGACAGGACAGCGCGGAAACTACATCATGACGCGGCGACAAGCAGCCAGATGAGATGCGCGAGACGCTGACCGACGCGGGGATGGGGGCGCTCGTGACACTCGTCCTCTCGTTTATCCCGTTCTCGTCAGTCGCAGGTGGTGCCGTCGCGGCACACCGCCACGGCGGTGGGTACGGGCGTGGACTCTGGCTCGGGACGCTAGCCGGTATCGGGGCGATGGTGCCGCTGCTGGCACTGTTCGTGCCGGCGCTGTACATCGCTGGCCTGCTCGGGTTCGGTATCCCACCGTCGTCGCCGGCCTACGACGTCTTCCTCGCGCTGGTGTTCGTGTTCTTCCTCGCGTACACAGTCGGGAGCAGCGCCCTCGGCGGGCTCTGTGGCGTCTGGGCGCGATCCAACACCGACTGGAATCTCGACCCGGGCCGGTGGCTGTAATCCCGTTTGGCACACGATTCAAACGTGTCCAGCCCTAACTCCGTCCGATGTCAGGCACGCCGCCAGGCCCGAAGGGGGAACCGCTGTTCGGGAGCAGTCGCACGTACGCCCGGAACCCGTTCCGGTTCATCTCGGCCCTGGAACGGGCCTACGGCGATGTCACCCGGTTCGACATGGGGCCGATGGATACGTTCATGATCTGCGATCCGACGGCCATCGAGCGGATCCTCGTCTCCGAGGCCGACCACTTCCGCAAGCCGGACTTCCAGGGAGACGCGTTGGGGGATTTGCTCGGTGACGGGCTCCTCCTGAGCGAGGGTGAGACCTGGGAACAGCAGCGCCAGCTCGCGAACCCGGCCTTCTCGATGAGTCGCCTCTCCGGGATGGCGGACCGCATCACCGGCCACGCCGAGGATCGCATCGCCGGTTGGGCGGACGGCGACGTCGTCAACGCCGAACAGGTGATGACACGCACCACCCTGGACGTCATCCTCGATCTGATGATGGGCGTCGAACTGCCCGAGGAGACCGTCCGGACCATCGAGGAGCAACTGATGCCGCTGGGTGAGCGATTCGAACCGGACCCGATCCGGTTCGCCGCGCCCCGGTGGATGCCGATGCCCGACGACGCGAAGTTCGACCGCGCGGTCGAGACGCTCGATGGGGTGCTAGACGACATCATCGAGACACGGGAGGGGACCATCGGCGACGACGAGGACGGGCCGATGGACTTCCTGTCGGTGCTGTTGCGAGCGCGCGACCAGGGCGAGCAGTCCCCCGAGCTACTCCGCGACGAGATGATGACGATGCTGCTGGCGGGCCACGACACGACGGCGCTGACACTGACCTACACCTGGTTCCTGCTGTCGGAACACCCCGAGGCCGAGCGGCGCGTCCACGAGGAACTGGACGAGGTCGTCGGCGACGACCGGCCGGGGATGGAACACGTCCGGGACCTGGACTACCTGGAGTGGGTCATCCAGGAGGCGATGCGGCTCTATCCGCCGGTCTACACCATCTTCCGGGAGCCGACGGTCGACGTCGAACTGTCGGGCTACTCGGTGCCGGCCGGGACGACGCTGATGCTCCCGCAGTGGGGAGTCCACCGCTCGGGACGGTTCTACGAGGATCCCGAGACCTTCGACCCCGAGCGATGGCGGCCCGAGCGCGCCCGCGAGCGGCCCCGCTTCGCCTACTTCCCGTTCGGCGGCGGCCCGCGCCACTGTATCGGCAAACACCTGGCGATGCTCGAAGCACAGCTCATCACCGCGACGACCGCGAAAGAGTACCGGCTGGAGTTCCTCGGACAGACGCCCCTGGAGCTGATGCCCTCGCTGACCGCGCATCCGCGCCAGGAGATGTCGATGCGGGTCATAGAGCGGGACCGCTCCGAAAACGCCTAACCCCCTCGGTGACCACGAGCGGGTATGGTCACGTCGAGCGCTCCCGGGAAGGTCTACCTCTTCGGGGAGCACGCAGTCGTCTACGGCGAGCCGGCGGTCCCGTGTGCCATCGAGCGACGGGCACGCGTGACGGCGAACGAGCGCGACGAGGGGTTGCGGGTCCACGTCGACGATCTCACACTCGACGGCTACACCGTCGAGTACACCGGGGAAGACGGGGGCCACCCGGACCTGGACGCCGACGAGTCCCTCGTCAAGGCGGGCGTCGGCTACATCAACGAGGCGGTGGCACAGGCCCGCGAGGTCGCCGATAGACCCGACGCCGGCTTCGAGATCGTCGTCGAGAGCGACATCCCGCTGGGGGCCGGCCTCGGCTCGTCGGCGGCAGTCGTCGTCGCGGCCATCGACGCCGCCTCGCGAGAACTCGGCGTCGAACTCACCCCCGAGGAAATCGCCGACCGGGCCTACCAGGTCGAGTACGAGGTCCAGGACGGGCAGGCCTCCCGTGCGGACACGTTCTGCTCGGCGATGGGCGGAGCCGTCCGCGTTGAGGGTGACGACTGTCGACGGATCGACGGCGTCGGCACGCTTCCGTTCGTCATCGGCTACGACGGCGGTGCGGGTGACACCGGGGAACTCGTCGCCGGCGTGCGAGCGCTCCGCGAGGAGTACGACTTCGCCGCCGACACCGTCGGCGCCATCGGCGACATCGTCCGGCAGGGCGAGTCGGTGCTGGGCACCGACGACTACGAAGGCCTGGGGGAACTGATGGACTTCAATCACGGCCTCCTGGCCGCCCTGGGCGTCTCCTCGCGGTCGCTGGACGCGATGGTCTGGGCGGCCCGCGAGGGCGGCGCGACCGGCGCGAAACTGACCGGAGCGGGCGGCGGCGGCTGTATCGTCGCCCTGGACGAGACCGACGGCGCGCTCACCGCACTCCGGTACACACCGGGCTGTGAGGACGCCTTCCGGGCCGAACTGGACACCGACGGGGTCCGCCAGGAATGACGACGGTCCTGAAACTCGGCGGGAGCGTCGTCACCGTCAAGGACGAACCGGAGACCGTCGACGAGGACGCGCTAGCGGCGGCGGCCGAGGCAGTGGCTGCCGGCAATGACGACCTCGTCGTGGTCCACGGCGGGGGGAGCTTCGGCCACCACCACGCGGCCGAACACGGCGTGAGCACGATCGACGGCACCCACGATGTCGCAGCGGTCCAGGCCATCCACGGCGCGATGAGACGACTCAACGACAGCGTCGTCGAGGCGCTGACCGAACATGGTGTTCCCGCGGTCCCCGTCCACCCGCTGTCGGCTGGCTCGCGTGAGACGGACGGAGCGCTCTCGCTCCCGACCGAACAGGTGCGGACGGCCCTCGACGAAGGGTTCGTCCCGGTCCTGCACGGCGACCTCGTCTTCCACGCCGGGAAGGGCGCGACCGTCCTCTCCGGCGACGAACTGGTCGTCGAACTGGCGACGGCAGTGCGTGCCGACCGCGTGGGCGTCTGCTCGACAGTGCCGGGCGTCCTCGACACCGAAGGTACCGTGATCGAGCGGATCGACGCCATCGACGAGGTGGCCGCAGCGCTCGGTGCCAGCGACGCGACCGACGTCTCCGGCGGGATGGCCGGGAAGGTCCGGCAACTGCTCGCGTTGTCGGCACCTGCACAGATCTTCGGGCCCGATGCGCTTCCGGAGTTCGTCGCCGGTGGGACCCCCGGGACGACGGTCGGCGGCGCGGAACCGTCGTAACCTATTTGCCACGCGTTGTCGATTGTCGAACCATGTCTGCTGTTGGGTTACCCGACGTCTACCGGTACGGAACAAAGTTCCTCGGCTATCTCCTCGTCGTAGCCCTGATCGGCGGCGGCCTCGTCGCCATCGGAAACACGATATTCGCCCTGCGAGCGGTCGACGGTGCACAGAACGCTGGCGCCCGTGCGATCCTCGGAATCGTCGTCTCGGTGGTCGGCATCTTACTGACCATCTCGGGGACGTTCGGCCTCCTCCACAAACTCGTCGCGGACGCAGCCATGGTCGGCGTCGTCGCAGCCAGGCCCGAATCCACGGACGAAGAACCGGCCCAGGGGCGGGATCAACCCGAGTCACGGGAGCGCGTCCAGCGCACCGAGAGCGCGAGTGGTACCGCAGCCAGCGCCGCCGCAGCCAGTCGTGAAGAGCCACACACCGAGACGGTCGACGAGCAAGCGAGTCCCACCCAGACCGCCGACCACGGTGGGGAGACGGCGACAGCAGCGTCGAGCGACCCCGAGCCGACGGAGTCGACCACGGTGGCGACGGAACCGACAGAGCAGAGCGACCCACTGGAGTCGGCGACGACGGCACCGGAACCGACAGGGTCGGACGAACCACGTGATTCGAGCACGACGAGACGTGAACAGACCGGATCCGTCTCCGAGTCGTCGTCCCGGTCGACGGAGGACACCACCTCCCAGCAGTCCTCGCCACCGACAGGGCCGCCAGACTCGTCGGGGTCGTCAACGACCGCAGCGTCGAGTGACGACCGCTCGTCCGGAACAGCGAGTAGCGCGACCGAGGCCGATACAGACGACACTGCACCGCCACAGGAGTGGTCGCCTCCGGAGCCGACGGATATCGACGAGGAAGACGATGACGACGGGATGGACCCGTTCGAATCGCCGTCGGTCGACGAGACGAACAGGGCCGACCAGGGGGCGGACTCGAATGTATCGTCCCAGGAGCCAGTGGACACCGGCACCGACACCTTCGAACCGGAACCGATCGAGGACCCCGACTCGTTCGACACCGGCGAGACCGACCCGTTCGTCTCCGAACCGGGCGACGCCGGCGACGAGTCGCTGGTCGACCCCACGGCCGACCCCGAAGAGCCGTCGGATCAGTCCGATGAGTCCGACGTCGGCGGGTTCGACGTCGACAGCGACGACGGCGACCCGCTCTCGGACGCCCTGGACGACGAGCAGTCGAAGTGAACCCACACCGTTTTAAGACGGCGCGTTGTAGAGCCGAATAACCGAGCGCACGGCCGCCCGCAGGGCGCGGATCGGCGGCCGGCAGACGACGGGTGCAAGTCGTCCGGACGAGAGTCCCCCTTCCGGCACACTGGCTACGGGTTTCCCGGCTGGCCGCCGTGCCGACACGGAATCGAGACGCTGTTTCACAGCCGTTACCGTCGTCGCCACTGCCGACCGCGTGCTCGCGGACGGCTTCCACTCGGAGCTACAACCATGGAAGTCGAAATCGCAACAATCGGCGGATACGAGGAGGTCGGCCGTCAGATGACGGCAGTCCGTGCAGGTGACGACGTCGTCATCTTCGACATGGGCCTGAACCTCTCGAAGGTACTGATTCACGACAACGTCGAGACCGAGCGGATGCACTCGCTCGACCTCATCGACATGGGTGCGATCCCGGACGACCGCGTCATGTCCGATCTGGAGGGCGACGTCAAGGCGATCGTGCCGACACACGGTCACCTCGACCACATCGGCGCCATCTCGAAGCTCGCCCACCGCTACGACGCCCCCATCGTCGCGACGCCCTTTACCATCGAACTGGTCAAACAACAGATCAAGGGCGAGGAGAAGTTCGGCGTCCAGAACGACCTCATCAAGATGGAGGCCGGCGAGACGATGGACATCGGCGACCGCAACGAACTGGAGTTCGTCAACGTCACCCACTCCATCATCGACGCCATCAACCCCGTCCTCCACACCCCCGAGGGGGCCGTCGTCTACGGGCTGGACAAGCGCATGGACCACACGCCTGTCATCGGCGACCCCATCGACATGGAGCGGTTCCGCGAGATCGGTCGCGAAGGCGAGGGCGTCCTCGCGTACATCGAGGACTGTACGAACGCCGGCAAGAAGGGACGGACCCCCTCCGAGTCGGTGGCCCGACGCCACCTCAAGGACGTCATGTACAGCATCGAGGACTACGACGGCGGGATCGTCGCCACCACGTTCTCCAGCCACATCGCCCGCGTGAAGTCGCTGGTCGAGTTCGCCGACGACATCGGTCGGCAGCCAGTCCTGCTGGGCCGGTCGATGGAGAAGTACTCGGGCACCGCCGAGCGACTCGACTTCGTCGACTTCCCCGAGGACCTGGGGATGTACGGCCACCGCAAATCCGTCGACCGGACGTTCAAGCGGATCATGAACGAGGGCAAGGAGAACTTCCTGCCGATCGTCACCGGCCACCAGGGCGAACCGCGCGCGATGCTCACCCGGATGGGCCGCGGCGAGACGCCCTACGAACTGGACAACGGCGACAAGGTCATCTTCTCGGCGCGGGTCATCCCCGAGCCGACCAACGAGGGCCAGCGCTACCAGTCCGAGAAGCTCCTGGGCATGCAGGGCGCCCGTATCTACGACGACATCCACGTCTCGGGCCACCTCAACCGCGAGGGCCACTACGAGATGCTCGACGCGCTCCAGCCCCGGAACGTCATCCCTGCCCACCAGAACCTCAAGGGCTTCGCGCCGTACGTCGACCTCTGTGAGGACAACGGCTACAAGGTCGGTCGCGACCTGCACGTGACGCGCAACGGGAACATGATCCAGCTCACCGAGTAACAGCATGTCCGAACGCCATCAGCAGGTCGAGGACGCAATCGTCGCCCGCCGTGAGCGGGTCAACAGCGCGCTCTCGGAGGACCTGCCGGTCACGAAGCCGGCCCACCTCTACGAGGCGTCGCGGTACCTGCTGGACGCTGGTGGCAAGCGGCTTCGGCCTACTGTCCTGTTGCTCGTCGCGGAGGCACTGCTGGACGTCGAGCCGTTGTCGACCGACTACCGGGCGTTTCCGACGCTGGACGACAGCGAGGCCGACGTGCTCGCCGCCGCTCAGGCCATCGAGGTCATCCAGACGTTCACGCTCATCCACGACGACATCATGGACGACGACCCCCTCCGACGTGGGGTCCCCGCGGTCCACGAGGAGTACGACCTCTCGACGGCCATCCTGGCCGGCGACACGCTGTACTCGAAGGCCTTCGAGTTGCTGCTATCGACCGGCGCGGCGGCCGAGCGGTCCGTCACGGCGACCAAGCGTCTGGCGACGACCTGTACGCGCATCTGTGAGGGCCAGTCGCTCGACATCGAGTTCGAGCAGCGCGAGGCTGTCACGCCCGAGGAGTACCTGGAGATGGTCGAACTCAAGACCGCCGTCCTCTACGGTGCGGCGGCGGCCATCCCGGCGACGCTACTCGGCGCCGACGAGGAGACCGTCGACGCGCTGTACAACTACGGCCTGGACGTCGGTCGGGCCTTCCAGATCCAGGACGACCTGCTCGATCTGACGACGCCCTCGGAGAAACTGGGCAAACAGCGTGGCTCGGATCTCGTCGAGGAGAAACAGACGCTCGTGACGCTCCACGCCCGCCAGCAAGGTGTCGACGTCGAGTCGCTGGTCGACACCGAGGACGTCGACGCCGTCTCGGAAGCCGAGATCGACGCAGCCGTCGACCGTCTCCACGAGGTCGGCTCTATCGAGTACGCTCGCGAGACGGCGAACGATCTCATCGCCAGCGGGAAGGAGAACCTCGGTGTCCTGCCGGACAACGAGGCCCGCTATCTGCTCGAAGGGATCGCGAACTACCTCGTCGAGCGCGAGTACTGACGCGGGCGCTTTTTCCGGTCGTGCGGGACACCAGTTATACCGTATCGAGCCCTAGCGCCGCTGTGACCCAGTTCGTCCTCTACGGTGGCAAGGGTGGCGTCGGCAAGACGACCGTCGCGTCGGCGACGGGACTGGCACTGGCACGTGACGGAGCCGAGACGCTGATCGTCTCGACCGACCCGGCTCACTCGCTGGCCGACGCCGTCGGAACCGACCTGGGCAGCGACCCCGTCGAGATCCGTGACCGGTGCTGGGGCGTCGAGGTCGACCCACAGACCGGTATCGACCGCTACCGCAAACTGTTCGAGGCCCTCGCGGCGGAGTTCGGCGAGGCCGGGATCGACCTCGACGAGGACGAGGTCGCCGCACTGTTCACCAGCGGTGTGATGCCCGGCAGCGACGAGCTCGCGGCACTCGAAGGGCTCGCAACCTACGTAGGAAACGATCGCTGGGACCGCGTCGTCTTCGACACGGCACCCACGGGACACACGCTCCGCCTGCTCGACCTCCCGTCGGTGATGGACCGCGGGATGGCGACGGCGCTGGACCTCCGCGATCAGATCCGGCGGAAAGTCAGCACCGCCCGGACGATGATGTTCGGCCCGATGGCGAGCCGGCGGCGCGACGACGGCCCGGACGACTTCACGGAGATGCGCGACCGGATGGAGCGGGTCGGGACCGTCCTCCGGGACCCCGAGCGGACGGCGTTCCGGGCGGTCACCATCCCGGAGACGATGGCCGTCCGCGAGACCGAACGGCTGGTCGAGCAGTTGCGCTCCTTCGAGGTCCCAGTTACGACGCTCGTCGTGAACAAGATGATCGAGGAGCCCGGCGATTGCGATCGCTGTCGTGGGAAACAGGCCGTCCAGGAGGAAGCAATCGCAACGTTGCGGGGAGCACTGCCGGACCTGGACGTCTGGACGATACCCGACGAACCGGGAGAGGTTACAGGACTGGACGCACTCCAACGGGTTAGTACACACCTAGGTACCAATCTATAGCGCCGGTCAGTCGCGTCGGCGACCCAGTGCTCGTCGGACCATCGTCCCGAGCCAGACCATGGTGACACTACAGAGATAGTAGGTCACAAGCAGCCCCACGTAGTAGAGCCCGGAGTTGGACACATCCAGGATTCCCTCGACAGCGTAGACGACGTTCTCCAGCCCCCAGGGGTTGTCGTAGACGAGTATCGACAGGAGGTACGCGGGGACGTACAGGAGTATCGCAACCGGGAAGACGTACGGCTCGACAGCCGGGGCTACGTCGCCGAGAGCGCCCGCCAGCACCGGCAGGTAGGTCGCCGTGACCAGGTAGGCGAACAGTGCGAGCGTGGTCGGCCGACGGAACACGCTCCGAACCTCGGTATCAGTGGAGGGCCGAAGGGGACCGGAGAGAGAGTGCATGCACGTCCTCGTAGGCGCTGGGGGTAGTTTACGTCAGTCGCTGGCACCTGTGTCACCCCCTGTCGGTAATGTCAGGACGAGACGGCATCGAGCCCCGAAACACGTTCGCTCCGGTCGCGGTGGCGCTCGAAACAGCCACTCGCCCACTCGTAGAACGCGGGGTCGCTCCCGTCGGCCAGTGCGTGGAGTTGTCCCTGGTCGTCGTATGCCAAGAGGAACACCCGGTCGTCGGTCAGTGTCAGCCCGAACGAGAGCGGATCGGGGTGGCGGTACAGCGAGAAGCCTGGAACACCGACGACGGTGGCGAACGCTGCCGGATTCTGCTCGCGGGCACGCTGGATAGTCGGACCGTCTAAAACGAGTTCGTGTGTGACGCCGTCGACGACCTGCCCCGCGTGGGCGTCGTGGAATAGCCGACTCAGGACCGGCGAGAGCATCCTGATCGAGTCGGTCGAGGCGGCCCCGATGGACTCGACGTAGTGGCTCACGGGCGCCTGTGGCTGGTCGGGGTCGCTCCCGACGAGCGTCGCATCGGCGAGGAGTTCCGGGCGTGGGGCCTGGTCGGCCGGGAGGTGGGCGAACAGCGGTTCCCACGCCTCGATGGTCGCCAATGCGTCGAGATACGAGCGGTGCCGTCGTGTGACCAGCCTGCCGGCAGTCGTCAGGTCGTAGGTACCGTCGTGTTTCCGTGCCCAGCCGCGCTCGGCGAACGCCGCGAGGTTCCGCTGGACGCTCCGGCGTGACTGTCCGAGGTCGTCGGCGAGGTCACTCGGCGACCCCGGTTCGTCGGCGAGCCGTTCGAGGAGTGCGAGTCGATCCGGAGAGTCGGCGAGGAAGCGGGCAGCGTCGGCAGCCATGTCTCGACCACCGACCGCCCGGAGGATAACGGTGGCGCCGCGCCAACCCGACGGCGTTTTGACCGGGGCGGTGCCAGAGTCGTGCATGGACGAGGAGCTTCGTGCCCGCATCGAGGAGGCCGCCGAGGTCGGCGCCCTGCTCAACGCGGTCAAACACGACAGCGAGGCACAGGTCGGGGCCATCATGGGGCCGCTCATGGGCGACCACCCCGAGTTCCGCGAGCACGGCGACCAGATTCCGGGCATCGTCGCCCCGGTCGTCGACCGCGTCAACGGCATGGACGCCGACCAGCGGCGTGAGCGACTGGGCGAACTCGCGCCGGAGAAACTCGAAGAGCTGGAGAGCGAGGACGAGGGCGAGGACCACCCGCTGCCGGACCTGCCGAACGTCGACGAGGACGAGGGTGTCCGGATGCGCGTCGCCCCCAACCCGAACGGGCCGTGGCACATCGGACACGCACGGATGGCTGCCGTCGTGGGCACCTACAAGGAGCGGTACGACGGCGCGTTCGTCTGCCGGTTCGACGACACCGACCCGGAGACCAAACGGCCGGACCTGGACGCCTACGACCAGATTCTGGACGCCATCGACTATCTGGGCTTCGAACCGGACTCGGTGGTGAAAGCCAGCGACCGCGTCGAGACCTACTACGAGCACGCCCGGAACCTCATCGACGCCGGCGGCGCCTACACCTGCTCGTGTCCGCAGGGCGAGTTCTCCGATCTGAAGAACAGCGGCGAGGCCTGTCCCCACCGCGAGAAGGATACCGAGACGGTCCACGAGGAGTTCGACGCGATGGTCGACGGCGAGTACGGGAGCGGCGAGATGGTGCTGCGGGTCCGGACCGACATCACACACAAGAACCCCGCGCTGCGTGACTTCGTCGCGTTCCGCATCATCGACACGCCACACCCACGCGAGGAGGCCGCCGACTACCGCTGCTGGCCGATGCTGGACTTCCAGAGCGGGATCGACGACCACCTGCTCGACATCACCCACATCATCCGCGGGATCGACCTGCAGGACTCCGCGAAGCGCCAGCAGTTCGTCTACGACTACTTCGGCTGGGAGTACCCCGAGGTCGTCCACTGGGGTCACGTGCAGGTCGACGAGTACGACGTCTCGCTGTCGACCTCGACAATCTCGGAACTGATCGCTGCGGGCGAACTCGACGGCTGGGACGACCCGCGGGCACCGACGGTCGCCAGCCTCGAACGGCGCGGCATCCGCGGCCAGGCGCTGGTCGACGCGATGGTCGAACTCGGGACCTCCACGTCGAACGTCGATCTGGCGATGTCCGCGGTCTACGCCAACAACCGCGAACTGATCGACGACGAGACGGACCGGGCGTTCTTCGTCCGCGAGGACGACGCCCACGGCGGCCTCGTCGAGCGCCAGATCGTCGGCGGTCCGGACGCCGGCGAACCGCCACTGCACCCGGACCACGAGGACCGCGGCCGCCGGGGGATCCCGGTCACGAGCGGCGTGGTGATCGAGGGCGACGACCTGCCGCCCCACGGCGAGCGGGTCTGGCTGAAGGGATACGGCTGTGTGCGCCACACCAGAGACGCGTTCGAGTACGCCGGCGACGACATCAGCGCCGTCCGCGAGGAGGGTGTCGACGTCGTCCACTGGGCGCCCGCCGACGGTCCCGCGTTCCGCCTCCGGACGATGGACGGCGACGTGACGGGGATCGGCGAGCCGGGGCTGCTGGAGTACGAACCGGACGACCTGGTCCAGTTCGAGCGGATCGGCTTCGCCCGACTGGACGCCATCGACGCGGACGGCGAGTCGGTCGCGTACTTCACCCACTCCTGATACGGATTAGGTAAGCGAGGGACCGGCACGTCTCCGGGGTCGGCGCAATTCGGAAATATTCTACAATACTCAGTATGAGTCACTCGGCACGCTGTGGGACCGAAACGTTGGTGAACTCGAACCGGGCGCCACCGGTTTCGCTCTCCGTGACGCTGACGGTCCAGCCGTGGGCGTCGGCGATTCGCTTGACGATCGACAACCCGAACCCGGTCCCGTCCGCGTCGGTCGAGTAGCCCGAGACGAAGACGGCCTCGCGTTCCGACTCGGGAATCCCGGCCCCGTCGTCGGCGACGAAGAAGCCGCCGTCGAGGCCGCCGACGGTGACCGTGACCGGGTGGTCGCCGTCGCGACCGTGGTCGAAGCTGTCACCGGATTCCATCCGGTTGCTCGTGGAACCATGTTCCACGGCGTCATCGGACGTTGTCCGATTGCCCGTCGAACCGTGTTCGACCGCGTTCCGGAAGAGGTTCTCCAGCAGCGTCGAGAGCCGCTGTGGATCGCTTTCGACGGACCTCGGTGGGTCGGCCAGCGAGAGTGTCCCCTCCTCGGTCGAGACCGCCTGCCAGGCGTTCTCGACGACCGCCACGAAGTCGATCCGTTCGGGCTCCTCGATGTCACGTCCCTCCTTCGCCAGCGTGAGTGTACTCTCGATGAGCGTCTCCATCCGTTCGAGCGCGTCCGTCGCACCGTCGAGACGGTCTCGCGCGTCCGGTGGTACCGCGTCGTCGAGCAGTTCCAGGTTCCCCGAGGCGACCTGCAGTGGGTTCCGCAGGTCGTGGCTGACGATGTCGGCGAACTCGTCGAGGCGCTCGTTCTGCCGTTTGAGTTTGCGCTCGCGCTCCTTCCGGTCGGTGATGTCGGCGATGATCGAGACGCTGCCGGCCACGTCACCGCTGGCGTCGTGGATCGGTGCGATAGAGACGCTCACCTCGACGCGAGAGCCGTCCTTCCGTTCGAGAGCGTTCTCCAGGCCAGTGAGTCGCTCGCCGGCGAGCACCCGTTCGTGTTGGGCAGCGATCTGCTCGTACTGGTCCTCGGGGATGATCGGGAGCTCCTGGCCGACGACTGCCTGGGCCGACCAGCCGAACAGTTCCTCGGCGGCGGGGTTCCAGACCTCGACGACGCCGTCGAGGTCCGACGCGACGATAGCGAGCGGGGACGCCTCGACGAGGGTCTCCAAGCGCTCGCTGGTCTCGGCGAGTTCCGACTCGATCGCCTTGCGTTTCGAGACGTCCCTGACGACGCCGACCGCACCCGAATCCGAGCCGTCGAAGGAGATCGGGGCGACGTCCGTCTCACAGGGACGCAGTTCTCCCGACCGCGTCTGGATGGTCAGTTCGACGGTCACCCGGCCACCCGCGCCAGTAGGTACCAACTCACCGTCCGCCAGCAGCACCCCGAACTGCTCGCCGACCAGTTCGTCGCCGGTCGCCCCGACGAACTCCGCGAAGGGATCGTTGTACAGTACCAACCCGCCGGTCTCGTCGAGGACGTAGACCGGTTCGTTCACCGAGTCGAAGATCGTCTTGTACTGCGCGAACTGCTGTTCACGCTGCTTGCGCTCGGTTACGTCCCGCAACAGTACCAGTCGGCCAACGAGGCGGTCGAATCGGTCGGTGAACTGCGACACCTCGACTTCGAGGTACCGCTGTTCGTCGCCGACGGTCACCTCCCGCTCCTGCCAGCCGTCCGTGACCGTCTCGTCGGTAGCGATATCGGCCAGGCCATCGACGACCTCGTCCAGAGGGCTGCCGAGCGAAGCGTCGATACGGAGGCCGAGAATATCGCGGGCCGCCGGATTAACGTCGCTAATGTGACCGTCGCTGTCGATAACGACGACGCCATCGCCCATCTCCTCGACGATAGCCTTGCGCGCCGTCGGCACGGGATCGAGTGTCTTGAAGTTGTACAGCCCGACGGTCAGCGCCATCCCGGAGACTGCCCAGGCGAAGATGCTGGCGTCCTCGGCGAGGTTCAAGAAGAGCGACTGTGCGATCATCGCAGCCCAGGGAGCGAGTGCGGAGACCAGGATGGCGGCCGCCTGGATCCGGTAGAGGTGGCGCGATCGGAGGTACAACCGGACGAGGACGGTGGTGCCGGCCAGGGCCACGACCACGAGAAACAGCGTGTGGATGAAGAAGCCGGTCGTCAGGTCCGTGCCCGCGGCCTGGAGGAGCGATCCCTGGCGGCCGTCGTTCGAGAACGTGTAGACCGTCGTTCGATCGACTGCGAGCAGCACCGAGAGGAGCAGTGGCTCGATAGCCAGCACGCCGGCGACCTTCCGCGAGGCGAACCGTTCGGACCCCGCGTACTGGAGCGCCGCATAGAGCCACGAGACGGCAACGACGGTCTGTGCGGGGAGCCAGAGCCGTATCAAGAGCATCTGCGTGGCCAGCGCCGTCGCTGCGATGTCCTGCGCGTACGCGACTGCCCCGACGGCGAGCGCGACGTGGAACACGACCATCGGTGTCCCGCCGGGTGCGTCCCGCTTGGCCCACGCGAGCGCGGCGAAGCCGAGCGACACGGCCGCCGCGACGTACAACAGCGCAACGAACCCCCCTTGCATCCACCAGTGGGTTTCGTGTACGCCGTAATTAGTGGTTCCCCTCGGTCTCAGATCTGATTTCAGCCAGCGCGGACTCGGTGTCGACGCTCGTGAGTGCGGTCGAATCGAGTCCGACCGTGGCTGCGTCGACGAGCGACGGGGAGAGTGCATCCAGCAGCGCGTGGAGACTGCGCTCGCCGGCGTCGTAGACGTCCCGTGCGACGGTCGTGGTTCGGTCGACACGGTAGACGGCACAGGTCGGTTCCAGTCCCCCGTGCGTGCGCGGGACAACGGTCCCCTCCTGCTCGCGGGCAATGGCACAGAGCCGGCGCAGGTGTTCGGCGGTCATCAGCGGCATGTCACAGGCGAGGACGACAGCATAGGTCGTCTCGACGGCGTCGAGCGCGCGAACGAGTCCCGCCAGCGGTCCCTCGTCGGGACGGTCGTCGACCGCGAACACGACAGACTCGTCGAGTCCCGCCACCTGCAATGCGGCAGCGTACGCCTCGCGCTGCTCGGCACGGCAGTTAACCACGACGCGGCCGGCCGTCGCCGCAAGCGTGCGGACGACGTGGACGAGCAACGGATCGCCGGACAGGGTCGCCAGCGCCTTGTCGCGGTCGCCGAACCGCCGGGACCGGCCGCCCGCGAGGACGATTCCCGTCACGTCCGTGTCCCGCTCGCTCACGGTTTCACGGTCCTGAGGACCCAGTCGTCGGGGGTCGCGCGGCGCACCTCGAACGGGTCGAAGGCCTCACGTGACGCCTCGGCCAGTTGTCCGAGGAAGGGGCCGACCGGCGTCGGGTCGCGGTCGCTGACGACGACGAACGCCTCGCCGGCGGCACGGTCGGTGAACGCCTCGCGGACCCTGTCCTTGCGCTCCTGGGGCGCGAGCCCGCGGATGTCGACGGCGTCCTCGGGGACATCGACCTCCCTGGCGGTCTCGATGGCCGCCGAGACGGCGTCGGCGAGATCGGCCATCGGGGCCGGGACGTCACCGGGCGCCGGCGTCCCCTGCAGGTCGTGGGTGAAGGGGAGTTCCGAAAGCACCGGCGCGTCCAGTTCGTCCAGTCCCGTCGGGCCCGCGACCTCGTCGAACAGCGCGTTGGCCTCGCCACAGCAGTCACAGACGTACTCGGCCATGTTGACGACCGTCCCCAGGACGGGCACGTCGTTGTCCCGGAACAGTTCGACGGTCCGGCTGGTGTCGCTGACGCTGGCGTGGAACGGCGTCGTGACGACGACCACGCCGTCGACGGGGACTTCCTGGAGCGTCGTCAACACCACGTCGCCGGTCCCCGGCGGGAGGTCGATCACGAGGATGTCGTCGTTGCGCCAGGCGGTGTTCGTAAAGAGGTCCTCCAGGGCGTCGTGGGCCATCGCGCCACGCCAGGCCAGCGGCGCGCCGTCCTCCATCAGGCCGACGCTCATCACGTCCAGCCCCTCGGTCCGGACCGGGAGCGGGTCGCCCTCCTCGCTGGAGTGGACCGGCCCCGAGATATCGAACAGTCCCGGGACGTTCGGGCCGTGGATGTCGGCGTCGAACAGCGCGACGTCGTTCTCGGCGGCCAGCGCACAGGCCAGGTACGTCGCCGTCGTGGACTTGCCGACGCCACCTTTCGCGCTGGCGACGGCAATAACGTGGTCGAAGGCCTCGACGGCCGAGCGGCTCTCGCTGGATGGGGTGGTGCTCTCGACGTGGACGCGCTCGACGCCCTCGACGTCGTCGACTGCACGGAGCATCGCCTCCACCACCTCGTTGCCGGTCTCGCCGTCGACAGCGGTGAGATCCGTCTCGATGGTCACCTCGCGGTCGTCGACGGTGATGTCCTGGACGAAGCCGGCCTCGAAGACCGAGAGGTCGGCCTGTGGGTCACGCACTGCGCGGAGCTGTGCTTCGACGCGGTCTGTCAGGCTCTGTGGGGCGTTCTCGCTCATAGGTCGGGCATCCTGTTGAGTCGATCCTCACCGGGCAGCAGGCGAGCGTCGTTCTCCAGAGCACCGCCGAACTGCCGGCGGAACTGTCCGGGCTCGGCCTCCAGGGAGCGCTCTGCGGTCTGGCGGACGACGGCGGCCGGGTCGTCGGTCAGTTCGCGGAGTCGCTTGCGGGCGCGGTCCTCGTCGACGCCGGCGAGCATGTGTGCGGCCCACTCCCGGAGGCGTTCGCTGTCGGCGTGGCTCAACTCCAGCAGTTCCTCGGCCATCGCCTGTCCGCGGAGCTTGAACAGCGAGATGGCCGCGTTCCGCCGGACCGCGTGGTGATCGTCCTCGGCAAGCACGGCCGCGATGTCGTCTTCGTGGGCCTCGCGGTCGATGTTGTCCAGCGCGACGACGGCCTCGGCCCGGACCCACGGGTCGGGGTCGGAGAGCAGTTCGACCGCGACCGCCGCGGTCCGCTCGTCGGCGTGTACGGTCAGCGCCTCGACGGCGAACTGCCGGACGTCGCTGTCGTCGTCGGTCGTCGCCGCCCTGGCGAGTGCGGTCACGACCGTATCGTCGGTCGGCTCGTCCTTCAACGCCAGGGCTGCCCGGCGGCGGTCGACGTGGTCACCCTCGAAGAGATCCTCAAGCAGGCTCGCCAGTTCCTCGTCCGCGACCGGTTCGGTGTCGGCGGCCGCGAGTTCCTCGGGGTTTGCGTCGCCGATGGTGACGTCGTCGCGGCTCACCTCGATGTCCTCCAGCGCCTCGATGTCGGTGTGCATCCCCGGACTGCGCTCGGGGTCGAGTTGTGGGTCCGGCTCGGCCTCGAGTTGCTTCTCGTACTCGCTTCGGTCGTCGGTCATCGCTGTCCCTCCAGGGCGACGAGCGTCGCGATACCGAGTGCGAACGGGACGGCACGCGGGAGCGTCGCCGGGACGCCCGACAGCGCCAGCAGCGCGACGCCGGAGAGCAGCGCCCAGTTGCGTGTCCGGCCGGCCGCACTGGCCGTCGAGACGGTCCCTGCCGCCGCGAGCGCGACGACCGGGAGCGACGCGCCGACGACGCCGCCGCCGACGAGCGTCACCGCGCCGGTGACGAAGGGGACCGAGAGGCCGACGAGGACGACCGCGCCGAACGCGAGGCCGCCACCGACGAGCGCACGGGTGTCGGTCGCGGCGAAGACCGGGACCAGGCCAAGCCCGGCCAGCGCCAGGGTCGAGGCCAGCGAACGAAGGCCGACGAGACCACCGACACCGCTGCCGAGACCGAGGGCCAGCGCACCCACGAGGATGCCCGCGACGGCGAGTTCGCCGTCCGCGAGGCGGTCGCGTTCGGTGGCGACGACGGCGGCCGTGCCGGCCACCACCGCCACGGCCGCGGGCGTGGTGACTGCGCCGGCAAGGAGCGAGAGCAGGCCGAACACGCCGACGAACAGCAGTCCGAACCCGGTCGAGGGTCGCCGGGAGAGCAGGCCGACCACGACGGCACCCAGCGCGGCTGTCGCCGTGGCAGTCGACGCGAGCGTGGCGGTCCCGACCATCGCCGGCCCACCGGGCGTGTTGACCGCGAGCGCCGCGACGAAGCGGGCGGCGACGGCGAGCGCAGCCAGGGCGACGACGGCGACCGGGAGCGAGCGGCGCTGGCTCTGCCGAAGTGCCGGCAGATGCGCCAGAACGGTCTCGCGAGTGCTCATCGGGGCCCCTCCAGTCGGTCCGCGAGGTCGTTGCGGTCCGCACGGACGAACGCCTCCAACAGGTCCCCCAGCGGACCGTAGACGTCGGTACCGGGCTCCTCGGAGAGCCTGTCGGCGATACCGGCGGCCGCGTGGCCGAGATGGCGGTCGTGGAAGTCCAGGCGGGCTAGCGCCGCGTCCTCACCGACGGCGGCCTCACGGCGCGCGAGGTAGCCGGCGAACTCCAGTTCGTACCGGAGCGCGTCGTGGTTGTCCCGACGGTCCTGGTCGATCTCCAGGCCGTAGTGCCGGTAGGCCCGCGCCAGATCGAGGTTGACGTCGTTCCAGGACTGGTCCGGGCGGTAGTTGGACTCGTACAGCGGCACCGGCGGCCCCGAGGTGTCCAGCGAGCCGTCGGTCCGGTCGGTGTACTCGCCGTAGCCCAGTTCGAAGAGGTCGTTGTACCGCGCGGCCAGGGTCTCGTAGTCGTCGTCGGTCGTCAGGTCCGGGATAGCGACCGACAGGGTCGTCTGCTCGATGCAGGCCCGCAGGTCACGCGCGAGCGAACCGTCGGCGACGGCCGCGTAGAACGCCTCGTCGGGATACCGGAACGCCGCCGCGAGCGTCCGGTAGACGGTACCGCGGGCGGCGGCGTCCCTATCGAGAGCGTCCGGGGCGTCGGCGGGCGTCGTCGCCATCACTCCATCCCCCCTCTGGCGCGGTGGACGCCGAAGGCGGTCACGCCGACGACCGCGACGATTGCGAGTCCGGCGACGGTCCACAGCAACGTCTCGTAGGGTGGGCCACCGGATTCCGCGCCGAACGGGAAGTAGTGCCACTCGGAGACCGCCTTCTGTCCGGCCCGCTCGCTGTTCGAACCGTTCCAGACCGCGAAGGCCACGTCGAGGTCCCCCTCGTCGGTGATGGTCGTCCGGTTGGTCCCGCTGGCGTCGACAGACCGGACGTAGACCACCGACCAGGTGCCGTTGTCGTAGCTGGCGGTGGCCTCGACGGCGGGCTGGTCGAACGCCGTCGTCGAGCCCACGCCGCCGGCCAGCAGTTCCTGGGTGCCGGCGTCGGCGCTCCAGTACCAGACGTTGACCATGTTACCGGGGCCGCCCATCGCGATGGGCGGACGGGAACTGGTGTTTGCCGGGAACTGGACGGCGACCTGATCGGCGAAGGCCTCGGGACTGGCCGCGCTCCGGTCCCGCGTGGCATCGTGCCACTGGAGGCGCAGGTAGAGGTTCCCGTCCCCGCGAGCGGCCTGGACGTGAATCCGCTCGACCGTCGTGTCGTCGGCGTTGGGGACGCTACTGGGTGCGCTGGTCAGTGGCACCTCCGCGGCCGGGACCGACCCCCAGCCGTCGGCTGCCGGCGTCGAGAGGTTCCCGGTCGCCGGCGAGACCGGTATCTCGTGGGCCGGGCGGGCGGTGGCCAGCGGTGCCGCGACAGTGGCGGCCACCACGACCAGGCCCAGCAGCAGTGCCGTGCCGATGTGGGTGTTCTCAGTCGTCATCGAAGACCTCCAACCGGTACTGTTTGGCGGGGTTCTTGTGCTGGAGCAGTTCCATCAGTTCGCTGTCGGCGCCCTGGCGTGCCCGCTGGCGTTCGCGTTCGATGGTGTCCAGCGCGTCGTCGACGCGGTCGCCGAACAGCTCACGGAGGTACTGGCGCGGGATGCGGTCCACGTCGACCGTCTCGCCGTCCTCGGTGTGCTGGCCGGGCGCGTACGGCGGGATGTAGTAGACGTTGGGCTGGGTCCGGAACTCCGGGTGCAGCGGGAGCGCGACCTCGTACTCCTCGACGAGCTTGTAGATGGGGCCGTCCTCGTCGTCGAGGAAGCCGACCAGCCGGAGCTGTGGGGGACACTCCTCGGCACAGGCGGGCGCGTACGTCTCGCCGTCCGGCCCCTCCCCCTCTAGGCGGGGGTAACAGAAGATGCACTTCTCGGACTTCTTCGAGACAGTGTTGTAGTACACCTTCTTGTACGGACAGCCCTCGACACAGTACCGGTAGCCCCGACAGCGGTCCTGGTCAACCAGGACGATGCCGTCCTCGCTGCGCTTGTAGATGGCCGAGCGCGGGCAGGCCTCCACACAGGAGGGGTGGGTGCAGTGGTTACAGATCCGCGGGAGGTAGAAGTAGTAGCTGTTGGGGTACTCGCCGGCGCCCTGGTCCTCGTCCCAGTTGGGACCCCACTCGGCGCCCTCCCGCGGGCGCAGCGGTTCGTCGCTGCCCTCGTACATGATCTCGCTGTGGTTGAACTCCCAGGCGCGGCCGTACTCCTCGCGGGAGGGAATGTCGCCCGTCTCGCGTTCCTTGTGCTCGTCGGACTTCCAGCCGCCGCCGGAGTCCTCCCAGCCCTTCGGGTACCCCTCGCCGGGCTTGGTCTCGACGTTGTTCCAGTACATGTAGTCGGTGCCCCCGCCCTCCGTCCAGAGGGACTTGCAGGCGATGGTGCAGGTCTGGCAGCCGATGCACTTGTTCAGGTCCATCACCATCGCGACCTGGTGGTCGACGCCGTCGGCGACGTTGACGTGGGTGTCCTCGTGCTGGCTACTCATCGGACTCACCTCCCGCGGGCCGCACTTCTACGTTCACGTCGCTGTTGACCCCGGTCGGTCCCCAGTAGTTCGGGAAGAAGTACAGGTGGTCACCGGTGTCCTCGGGGTACTGGACCAGCTGGGTCGGCTTCATGTACATCGGGACGAGCGTGTTGAAGTTGTCCCGATCGGGGTACTGGAACTTCTCCCAGGCGAAGTACTGCCGAGCGGTCCCCGGTTCGCCCGAGGGGTAGATCTTCGCCTGGACCTCGACACTGCCCATGTCGTTGAACACCTCGACGGTGTCCCCGTCCTCGATACCCCGTTCGGCCGCGTCGTCGGGGTTGAGGTAGACGACCGGTTCGCCCCGCTGGAGGCGGAGCATCTTCTCGCTGTCCCGCCAGGTCGAGTGGATCGACCACCGGCCGTGGGGCGTGTTGTAGGTCAGCGGGTAGTCACCGCCGGTGTCCTGTGGCCCGCGCTTGTGCGTGGGCAGTTCCTCCCCGAGTTCGAGGAACCAGTCGTGGTCGATGTAGTACTGCTGGCGCCCGGTGAACGTCGGCCAGGGCTGTTTGTCGTGGACGAAGTCCTGCCAGGGGACGTAGGCCTCCTCGTCTTTGATGTCCGAGGTCCAGTGGTCGCCCGCAGCCAAGAGTCGCTGTGGTTGCTCTTCGGTGTCGGCGAAGGTGATCTGCTCGTCGCTGTCGCTGGGGTTGGACTCCTCGGAGTGTTCGAGGATGAACTCGGCGGCGGCGCGGTCCTCCTCCAGCGCGCCCGCCTCGCCGGTCTCCCAGTCGCGGACGAAGTCGTCGTAGATGGTCGTCAGGTCGATCGTGCGGTCGAACGTGCGGTCCTCGATCGGCTCGACGCCCCGTTCCTGGGCCCGTTCCTGGATCTTCTCCGCGAGCAGGCGGAAGATCTCCCAGTCGGTCTTTGCCTCGCCCAGCGGTTCGACCGCCGGCGTGAACGGGTGGACGTAGGTGTGCATGTCCGTCTCCGAGAGGTCGTACTTCTCGTAGTGGCTCGCCGCCGGGAGCACGATGTCGGAGTACATCGCCGTCGAGTCCATCCGGAAGTTGATGTCGACCACGAGGTCGAGTTTCGGCCAGAGCTGTTCCTCGACGGCGACGTTGCCCTTGGCCTGGTTGAAGTAGTTGCCCCGCCAGACGAACATCGTCGAGGGGTCGGGCCGGAAGCCGTCCTCGCGTTCCGTCGGGTAGAGGGGCATCCACCCCTTGTCGATGGACTCGCGGATCTTCTCGGCGGTGTCGGGGTCGGTGTTGTCGAGGATGCCGCCGTGGAAGTAGGTCCACAGCGTCGTCGGTACCCCGCGGACCTTCCCGGTCGGGAACGAGAGGACCTTCCAGCCGTGGAACGTCCAGATCTTCTCCTGGCCGACGTAGTGGTCCAGTCCCGTGCCGGGGTCGCCGAGGTTCCCGGTGAGGGTGACGAGCAACTGGATCGCGCGGTTGCCCAGATCGTTGTGGTACCAGTCGTTGACGCCCTTCCCGTGGATGATCTTGGCGGCGTCGGCCTCGGCGAACTCGCGGGCGACCCGCTGGTAGGTGTTCTCGCCGACGCCGGTCTCCTCGTGGACGAACTCGGGGGTGTACTGGGCGAGTTCGTCCCGGAGGTTCTCCCAGACCGACCGAACCGATACCTCGCCGTCGTCGGTCTCGACCGTCCGCTCGACGCCGAGCTGGGGGTCGAAGTCCAGTTCGATGCTGGACTCGGGGTCGTTCTGGCCGTCACGTTCGCCGAGTGAGCCGGGCGCGCGCCGCAGGTTCCCGTCGGCGTCGACCATCACGAACACCTTCTCGGGGTCGTCGGCGTCCGCCGCCAGCCCGACCTCGCTGGCCCGGAGGAACTTCCCGGTGTCCGCCCGGACGAGCAGGGGCATGTCCGTCTGTTCTTTGAGGTGGGCCTCGTCGTAGCGGCCCTCGTCGACGATGGTCTGGGCCATCCCCAGCGCAAGGGCGGTGTCGCTGCCGCCCTCCGGGGAGAGCCACTCGTCGGTATGGATCGCCGTCTGGGAGTAGTCGGTGAAGATACCGACCCGTTTGGTACCTTCGTAGGCTGCATCGAGGAAGTACTTCGCGTCGGGGATGCGCGTGACGTTGATGTTCGAGCCCCAGGCGATGATGTAGTCGGCGTTGTGCCAGTCGGCGCTCTCGGCGTTGTCCGTCTGGGTCCCCCAGGTGATGGGCTGGCCCGGCGGGAGGTCCGAGTACCAGTCGTAGAACGAATGGGAGACCCCGCCGAGGAGGTTGATCAGCCGGGAGCCGCTGGCGAACGAGACCGGGCTCATCGCCGGGATCGGCGTGAACCCGGAGATGGCGTCGTACCGGCCGGCCTGGACCTCGTCGATGACGTGGTCGGCGATCTCGGTCAGCGCCTCGTCCCAGGATATCCGTTCCCACTGGCCCTCGCCGCGCTCGCCGGTCCGTCGAAGGGGATGGAGCACGCGCTGGTCGGCGTTGACGTAGTCGGTGTAGCAGGCCCCTTTCTGGCAGCCCCGCGGGTTCGGGTCCGGGAGGCTCTCGTCGAACCGAGGGTAGTCACCGGCCTGTTCCTCGCGCCAGACCTGGCCGTCTTTGACGAAGACGTTCCAGGAGCACGACCCCGTGCAGTTGACGCTGTGGGTCGAGCGGGCGATGGAGTCCCAGTCCCACTCCTCGCGGTAGAGATCCTCCCAGTCCCGATAGGGGTAGTTACCGATGGGGTCGTCGACTGCCTCCAGGCCCTGCATGCCGTCGTCGGCGAAGGAGAGGCCGGTCGCGCCCAGCAGGGAGGCCGCGCCCAGCCCCCGCACGAAGTCGCGTCTACTCAGGGAACTGTCCGTCCAGCGGCCGTCGTCGGGAGTCTGTCTATTCATGGGTCAGGAACACCGTCGCGGTTGCACAGGCGGTACCGACGAGCGCGAGGGCGAAGCCGGTCGGCGTGCTGCCACCGGCCTCCAGGCCGGCAGCGACGAGTCCGAGACCGACAAGTTTGCTCGCCGTGTCCAGCAGGCGATACTGGCGTCTTGAGATGGTGATCTCAGTCATCGTCACCACCTCTGCCGCCGTCGGCGGCGACTTCGCCCTCCTCGGACCGGGTCGGCCCGTCGTCGCCGCGTAACAGGAGATAGGTGATCGCTCCCAGCACCGGCGGGACGCCCAGCAGCGCCGCGGTCAGGATCGGGTTGACCACGTCGGTGTTCGTCCCCAGCACCTGGTCGGCGAGGATGTTGTTCATCCCCGCGATGGAGGCGATCATGACGAACGCGACGGCGGCGACGCCGACGCCGGTCTGCCAGGGCCGCTCCAGCGGGTCGGCGGTGAAGTGGGTGGGCTCTGGCGTCCGGTCGACGAACGGCCAGAGTGCGACGGCGAGGAAGACCAGGCCGGGCAGCAGGACGCCGCCGACGAACTCGCCGTTGATGTGGGCCGGCCCGATGGAGAAGCTGATCTGGGGTAACAGCTTCAGGAAGCCGTAGACCCACATCAGGAACCAGTCGGGCATGATGAGCGCTGGCGTGCTCGCCGGGTCGTTGGGGCCGTACTCGGCGACGTTGTGGACCGGGAGCAGGCCCGCGAGCGCCGAGAGCGTCGCGGCCGTCAGGAAGAAGACGACCGCCGAGACCGCCGTCTGGTTCGGAACGGCGGGGAGGCCGATGATGACGCTGTCGTCGTCCCGATCGACCGTCTGGTCGCCGACGGTGACGTCCTCGTCCCGGGGTGCCTCGGTGTGTTTCTGGCGTATCAGGATCGCCATGTGGATCGCCAGCCCGCCGGCGATCGCCATCGGAATGACCAGCACGTGCAGGAAGTACAGCCGTGGGATGGTCGCGCTGGAAGGGAACTCCCCGCCGAAGACGACCTGGCCGAGGAAGTCACCCAGCAACGGCACGGAGATGGTCAGGTTGTAGCCGATGCTGGTCGCGGTCGCGGCGAACTCGTCGAACGGGAGCGCGTAGCCGGTGTAGGCCGCGCCCATCGACAGCGCGGCCAGCCCGGTGCCGACGATCCAGTTGGGCTCCCGTGGATTCCGATAGGCCCCGGTGAAGAACACCCTGAGCATATGCAACCCGATCGAGGCGACGAACAGGTGAGCCGCCCAGTGGTGGAGCCGGCGGATGAACATCCCGAAGGGGACGTCGTAGGTGATGTGCAACACCGAGACGAACGCCTCGGGCATCTCCTCGCCCTGGAACTTCTGGACGCTGCCGTCGTACTCGACCTTCGAGGTCGAGGGCTCGAAGAAGAAGCCCAGGAAGATACCCGACAGCACCAACAGGAGGAAACAGAACAGCGCGACCTCTCCGAGCAGGAACGAATCCTCGGCCGGGAACGCCTTGCCGAGGAACTGCTGGCCGCGCTCGACGTCGAGTCTGGTGTCGAACCAGTCGTAGAGCTGGTCGGCACGGGACATCACTCACCCCCCGGGCCGACTGGGCCCTCGAAGTCGCCGGTCGCGATCAGGGTGCCGTCGCTGGACAGCGTAATCGGGAGCTGTGGGAGCGCTCGGCCCGGCGGCCCGCCCTCGACGCTGGCACCCGAGAGTGGGTCGAACTTCCCGTAGTGACACGGGCAGACCAGCAGGTCGCCGTCGCGGTTGCCGACCATACAGCCGGCGTGGGTACACACCTTCGAGAACGCGGCGTAGCCGCTGACGGTGAACCCCTCCTTGACGTTGCTGTAGGCGTCTTCGGCGTAGCGAACGAGCAGCGTGGGAGCGTCCTCGATGCCGGGCCGTGGTTCCGGGAACACCGTTAGATGCTCGCCCTCGGAGAGTCGGTTCTCGGTGATGCGCTCGCCCTCGCTGTCGACGAGGGCGACGCCGTCGGAGTAGACCGGCCCCTCGTAGCTGCGCTCGAACACCTGGGTGGTGCTGGCGAGCGGCGCCGTCAGACTCGCGACGGCCGTGAGACCGCCCACGGTCGCGAGGAACTTCGCGAAGTCGCGACGGCGCAGTTCCGCCCGTGCGTCGCTGTAGAGGCTTGGCTGGACGCCAGGGGTATCGGGACAGCCACAGTCCTCGCTCTCGTCGTCTGGTTTCGGATAGTCCATCAGTCGTGCCTCCTGTATTCCGCGACCTCGACGTGTGGCATGAACCAGGCGTAGTACGCGACCGTCGAGAGTGCCAGCGAGACGAACATCCCCGTCGCGTACAGGCCGAAGTACTGGGTCCGGGCCAGCGTGAGGTACTCGCCGGTGAACAGCGCCGCGAACACGATCGAGAGGACCGTCAGCCCGCCCATCGCGACCAGCCCCTCGATGGCGTCCGAAGCGTCGTGGTACTCGACGACCCAGCGGTTGTCGGTCTCGAGCCACGGTAGCGACGCCGTGAGCTGCCCGCCGTCGGCTACCGGCTCGTTCTCGGGTGGTCTGACGGCCCGGTTCATGAACTGGTGGGCGCCGGCGAGGACACCGACGAGGCCAAAGAGCGCGACCCAGACGATGACGCCGACCTGGCTCGGCGAGAGTTTGTTCGGCGTGTCGACCGGCCCCTCCAGGGGCCGGAGGTCACTGACGCTCTCGTCGATGGCGATCTCCTCGGAGGGTGGTTCACCGTGTAGCGCGACGTACCACATCGGGAGCAACACCGTGGTCACCAGCAAGACGATGAGTATCGTGTTCCGTCTCATTGTGGGTCGAGGTGTCGAAATATTCGGTATCTGACTGTTCGTTCCGAACCCTCGTACCCGGGTGTTGCAAGACGATCAGCGTCAACGTCGGACCAAACATCTCGGGTGTTTTTTAAACGAATTCGGGATCCGAACATGTTCGTCCTGAACTATTTTAGGACATCCAGTCGAAGTTTCGACATATGTCCACGCGCGTCCTCGCCGAGGTCGAGGTGGTCCAGCCCCGGTCCTGTCAGGTCCAGCCACACGCGAGCGAACGCTGGCAGGTCGCCGCCGTCTCCCGGAGCGCGCTCGGGACCGATGACGGCGGCGTCGTCGAGGAGTTCACGCTGGTTGGCGAGGACGACGCTCCACCGCCCTCGGTCGACGAGCAACCGAGGGTCGAGGAGGTGTTCGACTACGAGCGAGGCAGAATCTATCGGATTCGACGGCAAGCCTGCCAGGGGTGTGTCTGTGAGCGCATCGAAGCCGCCGGCTGTGTCGTCCAGGAACTCTCCGCCGACGAGCAGTCGCTGACGGTGACGTTCCTCGTCGAGGACGTCGCGGCACTGCGGGAGGTCATCGCGGACCTCCAGGGGACCGGCGACCACGTCAACCTCCGCCGACTGGTCGAGACCGACGACTCCCTCGACGAGAGCAGACCCGTCGTGCTGGACCGCGAGAAACTGACTTCACGTCAGCGGGAGGTACTGGAGCGCGCTCACGAGATGGGGTACTTCGAGCATCCCCGGTCGGCCAACGCCGGCGAGGTCGCCGAGGCCCTCGGTATCACGACGGCGACGTTCACCGAACACCTCGCGGCGGCACAGCGGAAGGTGTTCGAAGATCTGGTCGGCGAGCGCTGACCGCCGACAGTTATCCGTCTCTCGCCCGCAGGACCCGGTATGAGTCACCAGCACGACGACACCAGCGACGGAACGGGTCACGACGAGGCCCACGACCACGACGACCACCACGCCCACGACCACGACGCGGTCACGATCGGGATCTTGACCGTCTCCTCGTCCCGTACGCTCGAGGACGATCCTGGCGGCGACGCCGTCGAGTCGGCCTGTACCGACGCCGGTCACGAGGTCACCCAGCGGCGACTCGTCGACGACGACGCCGACGCTATCGCGGACGCGGTCGCGGGACTGCTCGACGACGGCGTCGACGTCGTCGTCACCACCGGCGGGACCGGACTCACGCCGGACGACGTGACCGTCGAGACCGTCTCCGACCTGTTCGACCGACCGATCCCGGGCTTCGGCGAACTGTTCCGGTGGCGCTCCTACGAGGAGGTGGGCCCGATGGCGATGGCCTCGCGAGCGACCGCTGGCGTCGTCGAGGATCGACTGGTCTTCTGTCTCCCCGGCAGCGAGAACGCGGCCCGGACGGGCGCGGCGGAACTGATCGCACCGGCGGTCGGGCATCTGCTCGGCCTCGTCCGGAGATAGAGCCAGACCCGCACGGTTTTGCGTCCGGTCGCGCTAGCGGCCCCTATGACAGACGAATTCACACACGTCGACGAGGGCGGCGACGCACAGATGGTCGACGTCGGCGAGAAGGCCGACAGCAAGCGCCGGGCGGTGGCGTCCGGTTCGATCCGACTCACCGACCCGACACTCGCCGCCATCGAGGCCGACGACGTCGCGAAGGGCGACGTACTGACGACCGCCCGCATCGGCGCGATTCAGGCCGTCAAACACACCTGGGAGACCATCCCGATGTGTCACCAGATCCCGATCACGAACGTCGAGACGACCTTCGAGGTCGGCGCGGAGGCGGTCGAACTCACCGTCGCCGTCGAGACGGTCGGCAAGACCGGGTGTGAGATGGAGGCCTTGGAGGGCGTGACGACGGGGCTGAACGTCGTCTGGGACATGGTGAAAGCCAGCGAGAAAGACGCCGACGGCCAGTATCCAGAGACCGCGATCGAGGACGTCAGCGTGGTCGAGAAATCGGTCGAGCGACCGTAGTTGCGGACTCGTACAGATCACTCGGCGACCGTCGTGAGGAAGCGTTCTTCGGCATCTCGGCCGGGGTCGAACATGCTCCCGTCGCGGTCGCTGGCGAGTGCGTCCTCGACGGTTCGCTCCATCGCGACGTCGGGCGGTGTCGACCGCCAGCCCAGCGCACCGATCTTGCACGTCGAGAGCACGTGGGGGTAGTCGGATCCGAGATGGTGGTAGAGGACGAAATCGTCCGGGTCGAGTCCCACGTGTTCGAGTTCGCGTCCGCTGGCGTGGGCGACCTCGACCGACGTCTCCAGCGTCTCCGCGATCAGATCGACGACGTCCTCCATGGTCAAGACCAGTCGATCACCGACGTTGTAGGCCTCGCCGGGCGTACCCGACTCGGCGACGACCCGGAGCGCGCTGGCGACGTCCTCGACGTACGCACGGTGCCAGATTGCGGTGCCATCGCCGGGGACCACGACCCTGTCGTAGTTCGCTACACGGTCGATCCAGTACTCGTGGTGGTGCTGGATCGCCGGCGTCTCGGCCCACGATACGTCCGTCGAACCCGCGTCGGTCCCACCGTGGAGCGACTTCGGGCCGTAGACCATCGTCGGCCGGACGCTCGTCGCCGGGACGCCCTCCGCGGCGGCCGCGGTGACGACCCGGTCGCACTGGGCCTTACGCGGCCCGTAACTGGCCATCGTGTCGTCGCTGCCGTGCTCGGCCGTGTACGCGTGCAGCGGCGTGACCGATTCGCGCTTGGGGATGTCGTCGCGGTCGTAGACGCCGCCCGAGGAGACGTAGACGTACGCGTCGACGTCGGCGAACGTCTCGACGGCTGCCCGGGCCGCGTCGGGGTGGAACAGCGCACAGTCGACCACGATATCGGGGTCGACCCGTCCTGTGGCGGCGTCGAGCGCCGCGGTGTCCGTTCGGTCGACCGTGACCTGAGTGACCTCTGACCAGGAATCCGCCGTAACGTCTCGATCCCCGCGGCTGAACACGGTCACGTCGTAGTCGTTGTCGAGCAGTTCCGCGACGGTGTGGCGGCCGACGAACCCGGTGCCACCGACGACGAGTGCGGAAGGCATACGTGAAATTCTCCCAACAGGAACATAACTGCTCGGTGCCGGGCGGTGCTGCCGGACGACACGCGACAGTCGCTGTGTCGCCGTTCGGAAACACATACCTGTGCCCGCCCGGTAGGAATCCACATGCAGGTTCTGGGAATCGTCGGCCACTCCGATTCGGGGAAGACGACGCTCGTCGAGCGATTGACCGAGCGTCTCGCGGCGAGTGGACGGGTCGCCACGGTGAAACACTGCTCGCACCCGCCGGACGTCGACACCGAGGGGAAGGACACCGCGCGCCACCGGGCCGCCGGCGCGAGCGAGACGGTCGCGCTGACCGACGACGGAGCGTGGTTCGCGACGGGCGAGCAGCGGACGCTGACAGAGACGCTGGACGCACTCGCCCCGGCGTACGACTACGCGCTCGTCGAGGGGTACAGCGACGCCACGATTCCGAAGGTCGTCCTCGGCGACCGCGAGGCGGCCGACCCGGTCGTCCACCGGGCCGAGCGCGGTGGCGACGCCGACCTGGACGCTGTCGTGGCTGCACTCGAAGACCGAGATCCCTACGTCACCCTGGAAACCCTGGTCAGAGAAGTCAAACAGTCACCCGACGAGGACCGTGCGGGCGCCATCGCGACGTTCACCGGCCGTGTGCGTGCGCGGGACGGCCCAGAGGACCCACCGACGGAGTACCTGGAGTTCGAGCGCTACGACGAGGTGGCCGCCGAGCGGATGGCCGAACTGCGCGAGTCGCTGGAGGCCCGTGATGGCGTCCACGCCGTCCGTCTCCACCACAGGACCGGCGTCGTCGAGGCGGGCGAGGACATCGTCTTCGTGGTCGTGCTCGCCGGCCACCGCGGCGAGGCCTTCAGCGCCGTCGAGGACGGCATCAACCGGCTCAAGGAAGAGGTCCCGCTGTTCAAGAAGGAGGTCACCGTCGAGGAGGAGTTCTGGGCCCACGAGCGGTGACATCGGATTGCGGATTGAGGTTATCGCCACGGCATCGCTCGCAGTGCGTGGACGACGAGCAGCGTCGCCAGGGCCACCGACAGCAGGACGACAGCGACCGGCAGCGCCGCGTCTAGCCCGCTGGAGATGAACGAGACCCAGATCTGGACCGGCAGCGTTCGGGGGTAGTACGCCAGCATCATCGTCGCGCCGAACTCGCCCATCGCACGGGCGAACGTCAGCACGAGGCCGGCGATCAGGCCCGGTTTCGCCAGCGGGAGCGTCACCGTCCACAGCGTCTCGTCCCAGTCCCGGCCCAGCGACCGCGAGGCTTCTTCCAAGTGCCGGTCGACACCGTCGAAAGCCGCCTTCCCGGTCACGACGAAGAACGGCGAGGCGACGAACGTCTGGGCCAGGACCACGCCGGCGAGCGAGCGAGTCAACGCCAGGCCGGTCAGGCCGCCGAGGCCGGCGGGGCCGACGACGGTCAACAGCAACATCCCGCTGACGACCGGCGGGAGGACGAGCGGGAGGACGACGACACCCAGCGCCGCCGTCGCGAGCACGTGGTCACTCCGGGAGAGCCAGTACGCCAGGGGCAATCCGAAGGCGAGGGCGAGCGTCGTGCTGAGAGCGGCGGCGACCAGCGATGTGGTCGCGGCCCCGACGACGTAGTCGGCGGTGAGACTCGTCGCCAGCGCCGTCGGTGAGTAGGTGACAACGAGGACAGCCACGGGGACGAGGAAGTAGAGCAACAGTACGGCCCCCAGTACCGGAACGAGGTGGCGGAGGCCGACCCCGCCCGACGACCACCTACGGGATTGATTCCGGACCATCGCCCTCGAATCGTGGATACGCTTCGCCGACAGCGAACCCGTGAGGTGCCAGCCAGTCGCCGGCCGCCAGCGTCTCGAAGACGGCGCGGGCGTCCTGGCTGTCGGTCCGCCGGGTCGCACCGTATTCGATGGGCGCGCCCCGCGTCACGGTCCCGTCGGGGAGTCGATACTGTGCCGCTGCGTAGTGGTCTGTTAGGGCCGGGTCACCGAGGTTCACCGCGGCGGGCAGCTCCCGGTACGGGTAGTCGCGCTCGACGGCCATGCTTCGGTAGACGAAAGCGGCGTCGATGCTCCCGGTCTCGAACTGGGCCAGCAGTTGTGTCTCGGGATAGGTCTGCTCCGGCGCCAACACCGCCTCGCGCAGCCCCGGTTCGTCGTAGTGGTCGGCTGCCAGGTCCAGACAGAACAGCGTCCGGTAGCCCAGCGGGTCGAGCGTCGGGTCGGTCCGGCCCAGCGACGCCGCGTCGTCGACGAGCGGGGCGTACCATCGGTCGGCGTCGCGCACGCGTCGACCACCCGCGGTCGCGGGCGTGTACGCGAGCACCAGTTCGTTGCTCGCGACGACTGCGTACCACGGTGTCGAGAGCAGTTGCTCGAACAGTACCGGGTCCGCCAGCGCGAGGATCACCGGATCACGCTGGCCCTGAACGACGAGGCGCGCGGCCTGGACGGACCCGTGGGCCTCGACGGCAAGCGTGGGTCCGGTACGCTCCTGGAGCGTCCCGGCCGTCGCCTGCTGGAGGCTCCCGGCGACGAGTGTCCGTACCCGCGACTGGCCGACGACGTTACAGCCCGCCGTCCCGGCGACGCCGCTGGCGACCCCGGCCAGCACTGCCCGTCGGGAGATCTCCGTCATCGCGGTCGGCTACGCCTTCGGCGTACATCCGTGTTCGGATGCACCCTCAGACTGGTGGGGGTTGAAGCGACACAGTGGTTTTATTATCTAGTGATATTACTTAGTGATACATGACGCAACTCGACGCAGCCAGACGTGGGACGGTCACCGACGCGATGGAACGGGTCGCCGAACGCGAGCGGGTCGACCCCGAATTCGTCCGTCAGCAGGTAGCCGATGGACAGGCCGTGATTCCGACGAACGTCGCTCACGAGAGTCTGGACCCGATGATCATCGGGCGAGAGTTCGCCACGAAAGTCAATGCCAACATCGGCAACAGCGACGAAACCGGCGGCCCGGCGACGGAACTGGAGAAGCTACACACGGCGGTCCACCACGGTGCCGACACCGTGATGGACCTCTCGACTGGAAGCGACCTCGACGAGATACGGACCGCGAACGTCGCGCACTCGCCGGTGCCGATCGGGACGGTCCCGATCTACGGCGCCGTCACGCAGGTGGACGACCCGACGGACCTGACGACGGATCGCCTGCTCTCGGTCATCCGCAGGCAGGCCGAACAGGGCGTCGACTACATGACTATCCACGCGGGCATCCGCCTGGAACACCTCCCGCTGACCGACGGCCGGACGACGGGCATCGTCTCGCGCGGCGGGTCGATCCTCGCGAAGTGGATGGAGGCCCACGGTATGGAGAACCCGCTGTACACCGCGTTCGACGAGATCTGTGAGATACTGCAGGAGTACGACGTGACTATCAGCCTCGGCGACGGCCTGCGTCCTGGGTCACTCGCGGACGCCGGCGACCCGGCACAGTTCGCGGAACTGGAGACGCTCGGCGAGTTGACGCGGCGGGCCTGGGACCACGGTGTTCAGGTCATGGTCGAGGGGCCGGGCCACGTCCCGATGGACGAGATCGCCGACCAGGTCGAGCGCCAGCAGTCGGTCTGTGACGGCGCCCCGTTCTACGTGCTCGGGCCGCTCGTGACCGACATCGCGCCCGGCTACGACCACATCACGAGCGCCATCGGTGCGACCGAAGCGGCCCGCGCCGGTGCGGCGATGCTCTGTTATGTCACTCCCAAGGAACACCTCGGTTTGCCCGACGCCGAGGACGTCCGCGACGGCCTCGCTGCGTATCGGATCGCTGCCCACGCCGCCGACGTGGCCAACGGCCGACCGGATGCCCGCGACTGGGACGACGCCCTCTCGGAGGCCAGGTACGCCTTCGACTGGGCCGAGCAGTTCGATCTGGCGCTGGACCCCGAACGGGCACGGGCCTACCACGACCAGACGCTCCCGGGAGACAACTACAAGAGCGCCCGCTTCTGCTCGATGTGTGGCGTCGACTTCTGCTCGATGCGGATCGACCAGGACGCCCGGGCAGAGGGAGAGATGGACGACATCGAAGCCACGGGTCAGGACCGGACCGACCCCACCGACTCGGCTGCCGCGGCGGTGAACCGGCCGCCCGTCGGGACACACGAGCGTGCCACGCTCCCCGAGGAGAGTCCCCTGAAAACCGACGGCCGGGCCGACGCGGACGACTGAGACGGGTCGTGGTCCGAACGGAGACACACCATTCGTCCGATAGTTCTTTATCAACCCAGGTCGTATCGTGAAACGATGTCGAAGAAAGGACTCGCACTCGTCGCCCTCGTCGGGGTCATCGCCCTCGCGTACGTCTACAGTCGCTGAGGGCCATCGGGGAACCGCCTTCCAAACCACTTTTCCGAATCCTTACCGGCACCGGTCCCGTAGCCGCTGGCATGTACGGCGTCGTCACGCGCAACGAGGAGGAGACGGAGTGGTCGGAGTTCGACCGAGCGTTCTACGAGGTCAAGGACGTCACGGGCCGCGCCGCCGAGCCCATCGAGGGCGCGGTCAACATGGTGTCGTGTTTCGGTGACAACGCCGTCGAGGGCGAGGCGGAACTGCTCGCGTTCGACGACGAGGGGACCGCGGCCACCAGGAACGAACCGTATTTCGACTGGACCTACGTCTGTCCGACCCACGACCGCTACCGGGAGGGACTGCTCGACATCGTCGCCGACGCCGCCGACCTGAACGGCGACGTGCGTCTCGACGACGTCGGCTTCCCGCGCGAGGAGTACTGCCACTGCGACCGCTGTGAGCAGCGCTTCGCCGAGAGCGACTTCGAGGAATGGTCGGCCTGGCGAACCAACGTCATCACGGAGTTCGTCGCCGCGGCCCGTGAGCGCGTCCCCGGCGACCTCTATCTCACCCTCTACCCCGATCCATATCCGGGCCACCTCGAAGCCCGCAGCGGGATCGACGTCGACGCCGTCGCCCCCTACGTCGACGAGTTCGTCGTCCCGATCTACGACATGGCCTACTCGACGACCTACTGGCTGGAGATACTCGCGAAGGGGTTCCGGGACGAACTCGACACTCCGTTCAGCATCGAACTGTACGCCGTCGACGTCGACATCGACGACCTGAGCAAGGCCGCCGAGGTGGCCGCCGAGTATGCCGAAACCGTCCTGTTCGGCTACGACGCCAGCAACGCCAGGGCGACGGTACGGCGACTGGACGCCGACGCCCGCGAGGGCCGGTCGTTCGGTCCCGAGTAGCTCACCAGCAGTCCACGGTCCGAGCGCCGCGCCGTGCGCCACCCCGGAAGACGAGATACGTCGTCTCGAACGGCTTGTGCCCACTGGGTAGCGGCGTCTGTGTCGGTGTCGCTGGGTCACCGCCGTCACCGCTGATGCTGTAGTTCAACTGTCCCGAAACCATGACGGTGAACTGCTCGCCGCTCCGCTCGACGCTCGTCTCGGCGACGTAGACGTCCAGGGCGTTGAGACGGCCGAGCGTCTCGGGATGTGTAGCGAGTTGGGTGTTGTACTGGTACGCGCGTTCGAACGCCCTGACGTACGACTGGACGGCCGAGTCTGTCAGTTCCGCGGGCGGATCCGGGTACGACTGAGGGTCAGCGTGGGCGGCGTCCGGCGCCGGGAGGTCGGCGGCCTCACAGGTCGGCGTCGAGCGGTCGGTCGTCGGCTGGCCCGTCACGTCGGTCGCTGTCGGGGTGGCATCCGGCGTCTTCGAGGCGGACCCACCGTTCAGACAACCCGCGAGAGCGCCGACGGCGGTGACGCTACTGGCGAGGAGACCGCGGCGGGTTAGCGGGGGCATGATCGAGAGGTGACAGTCATCCGTCAAGTGTCTTCTGCCGTCGCGGCCGGTCAGGAGAAGCGCCGGTCGCGCCACCGCTGGATCTCGGCCCGGTCGCGCGTATCCGGCGGGAGGTCGGCGAACCACTGCGCGTCGCTGATCTCCTCGTCGGGGTCGTTGACGCTCGGTGCGGTCGTCTCGGCGCGGGCCTCGAACACCGGGAGGACGCCCCAGGCCATGTTCCCGTCGTAGTAGAACTCCACGCGGCCGAGCAGTCCCAGCCCCTCGATCCGGGCCTCGATACCGCCCTCCTCGTGGAGTTCCCGGAGTGCGGCCTCACGGAACGATTCGGAGCCGTCGAGTTCGCCGCCCGGCAACACCCACTTGTCGACGCCCTCGTGGCGGACCAGGAGGAGTTCACCCGAGGGTCGATACGTGAGCGTGTGGGCGCCGTAGGGAGCCCCGTGGTCTCTCGCCGATTCGGCGACGGTCCGGAACCGCGGCCGCGAGACCCGCCGATGGCGGTCGAACTCCACGACCGGGTCGTACTCCTCGGTCAACTGGTGGTAGACCTGTTCGGCCTCCTGGCTGGCGACGTCGGCGAGGTACCAGAGGTTGTCGACTGACATCAGTGGCGAGACCAGGATGGGCGGTGGGTTGGCGGACCGCACGACTGTCCGGGAGAGGGCGAAGAGTAGGTCATGCCCTGCTGTACGGTTGAGGTCCCTATAAGTCTTCGACACCGACGGCAGCGAATCAGTCCCTTTTTGAGCGGTCACCGAGTACCGCCGCGCATGGCATTCGAAGAAGACGATCACGTCATCCTTCACGACGAGCACAGCGACTACGACGGCCAGGAAGGCCAGATCACGCAGGTCGTCGAGACGATGTTCGGCGACGCCAACTACACTGTCTCCTTCGAGGACGGCCAGGAGCAGGGCGTCCCCGAGGACAACCTCGAAGCGGCGGACGAGTAAGGCGGGATGTCGTCGGTTCCGTTCCACTACGTCGACCTCCGGACGTTCTGTTACGCCACCGAAGACGAACAGCGCGTCGAGCAGGCGCTCAGGACGTTCCTCCCCGAGGAGTATCCGATCGAGCGTGCCGAGAGCGAGGGCCACTACGGCGACCGGATCGTCGTCCTCTCGGCACGCGTCGAGAACGCCGACGAGGTGCGCCACGTGCTCTCGCAGGTCGCGACGCTCTCGGACATCGAGACGGTGAACGCGGAACTCGACGACAGGGTCGACGACAACTGTTCGTTCTTCCTCACTTTCGACAAGCAGGCCGCCTTCGGCGGCGACGTCGTCCGCGGCGACGGCATCACGCTCCGCGCAAAGGTCGAGGCCTACCCGGCAAAGCGGGAGTACGCCGTCGAGAACGCCCGCGAACTGCTAGAGGAGTTGTGATGTACGAGGCGGTCCACGCCCGACCCGACGGCCGGAGTACCGTCGCTCGACAGGCGCTCACCGCCAGCGAGTACGGCTACGACGGCATCGTCGTCCGGAACCACGGCGACAGCCAGGCGTCCTACGACCCAGCCCGCATCGGCGAGACATACGATATCGACGTCGCCACCGGCATCGAGGTGCGTGCCGACGACCCCTCACGTGCGAGTGGCTTCATCGGGAACTACCGTCCGGAGCGGACCATCGTCGCGGTCCACGGTGGGACGACCAGACTGAACCGGTTCGCGGTCGAGCAATCAGCCGTCGACGTCCTCGCGCATCCGATGCGCGGCGACGGCGATTTCAACCACGTGCTCGCGAACGAAGCCGCCAAGAACGGCGTCCGAGTCGAGTTCTCGCTTGGCCCCGTCGTCCAGGCGTCCGGTGGCCGGCGTGTCCGTGCCATCCAGGGCCTCCGGAAACTGTACGAACTGATCGACGATGCCGGAGCACCCTACGTCGTCTCCGTCGACGCGTCGAACCACCTCGAACTGCGACGGCCGCGTGAACTGGTGGCCATCGGGGAGCAGATCGGCTTCGAGCCAGCGGCTCTCCGGGACGGGCTTCGCGAGTGGCGCCGCCTCGTCGAACGCAACCGGGAACGCCAGGCCGACTCGTTCGTCGAGCCGGGTGTTTCGGTCGAGGAGGACGACCAGTGATCTCACCGATGCCAGATCCGAGTCCTGGCTACCGATCCTAAATTCCGAGCGAGAGGGAAAGCATTTTATCGAAGGAACGGCTATTTTGTGGCATGGTGAACGAGGTGAAGCGACCGTTCGGGGTAACGGTCGCGGGGGGATTCATGGCCCTGGAAGGGGGCCGGCACCTGGTGCACGGGACCCTGATCTATCACGGGCTCGTGGCTGGAAACACCAGCCCGATACTGCTGACGCTCGTATTTGCGGGCCTCAGCATCGCTCTGGGTGGAACTCTCGCGATCGCGACGTATGGGATCTTCATGAACGGGAACTGGGGCCGCGGCCTCGGTGGGGGTGGACTCGTGTTGATCGCCCTGCTCTCGTTCGGCTGGGTCCTGTTGACGAACGATCTGCTGTTCGCGATCGAGGGGGTCCTCGATCTGGTCTTCGCCGGGTACCTGTTCTCGGGCCGGTCGACCATCGAGAAGGCGCGGCCGGACATCGACGACAAAGACAACTCCCAGACCGTCGGGCTCCCCTGACGCGGACTCCGTCGTGTTCTTGTGGGTGCTGCCCACACTAGAGGACATGCAACGCCCAATCACTCGTCCGGGAGGCGACTGCATGTGAAGCACCTGCCGAAACATCTGCGACCGCGGTGGCGCTACCTCGCCGTCGGTATCGAGAGCTGGCCCGACGCCGACATCGACCGGCGCTCGTTCCAGCAGTCGGTGTGGTACGCCGCACAGAACCTCCTGGGGGACGTCGGGAGTGCCAAAGCGGACATGAAGGTCGTCCAGTTCGATTTCGTGGACGGCGTGGGCCACGCGATCGTTCGCGTCCGTCGCGGGCAGGTCGAGCCAGCGCGGTCGGCACTGGCCTGCCTGAGCGAGATCGACGGGAGCCAGGTCGGTGTCGCCGTCCGGGGGACCAGCGGGACGATGCGTGCCTGTGAAGAAAAGTATATACGCCGGCCGCCGGAATCCCCTGCCCAGAGACAGGTCGTGTTCGAGGACGTGACACGGGACGCTGTCGTGCGGGATCGTCGCGTCGACGTCCGGACGAACGACGCGTTCACGGGGGCGACCGAACTCGATCTCCAATAACTATGCAGGGACAAAACCAACAGCAGGCATACGACCGCGGAATCACCATCTTCTCTCCAGACGGCCGCCTCTACCAGGTCGAGTACGCCCGCGAAGCCGTCAAGCGTGGCACCGCAAGCATCGGTGTCCGGACGGCCGGCGGCGTCGTCCTGGCCGTCGACAAGCGGATCCGCTCGCCGCTGATGGAGCGGTCCTCCGTCGAGAAGATCCACAAGGCAGACGACCACATCGGTATCGCCTCGGCCGGCCACGTCGCCGACGCCCGACAGCTGATCGATTTCGCTCGTCGACAGGCACAGGTCAACCAGCTGCGCTACGGCGAACCGGTCGGTGTCGAGACGCTCACCAAGGAGATCACCGACTACATCCAGCAGTACACGCAGGTCGGTGGCGCCCGCCCGTTCGGTGTCGCGCTCATCATCGGAGGGATCGTCGACGGCGAACCCCGCCTCTACGAGACCGACCCGTCGGGGACACCCTACGAGTGGAAAGCACTCGCCGTCGGCGCTGACCGTGGCGACATCCGCGACTACCTCGAAGAACACTACGACGAGGGGATGGACCTGGACGCCGGCGTCGACCTCGCACTGGCGGCGCTCGCGTCGGTCACCGACGACGGGCTGTCTCCGGAGGGAATCGGCGTTGCGACCATCGACGCCGAAACCGAGACGTTCCACGAACTCACCGAAGACGAGAAAGCAGCCCACATCGACGATGCCGAACTGGCCGACGCCGACGCCGACGCCGACGACGAGAGTGCCGAGTAACAGATCATTCGACCGATACCGGCGCTAGAATTAAGCCACAGGGTCACAAACCCCGTGGTATGGACTGTCCACGGTGTGGGGAACCGCTCGAATCCTACCGACTCGACGACTCGGAGACAGTAGTGTGTGGTAACTGTACCTACCTCGGTATCCCGGTCGACCACAAGCGCGAGGGACGAGTACGCGAGTCGTGGGACGAGGCCATCGACCGGTTCCAGAAGCAACAACAGACGGTCAAGAAGGTCACGGAGATAGCGGAAACCGACGTCTTCTCCGAAGCGAGTGACGACGACGGGAGTGACGACGACCCGTCGGTGGACGACGCCGAGATGCACGCGGAGTCGGAGGACAGCCCAACTGAGAGCGAGGACGCCGAAACCGCCGATGAGGCGGACGATCCGGCCGGAACCGAGGAAGAAGAACACGAGGCCAGCGATCACGACGACGAACCGGTCGCCGACGGCCACGACGACCACGAGAACGACGGGCCGGCCGCCGAAGGCGGGCGAGAACCAGCCTCGGCCGACGCCGGCGACTGATACGGATCGCTGTCGCTGTGTAGCGGTGATCGTCCGGTCGTCGATACAGGTACGGGACGACAGTGATGCGAATGAGAGGAACGCGAACGCGTGGGGTGTCCCGTTTTCGGTGGTACAACTGTCGAGCCTGGCACACGCGAAGAAGAACCGCGCCCAGAAGGGCGGGCCTCGAACTGCCGCAGACAGATCAGTCGTCAGACTGGGCTTCGACTTCTTCCTCGGGAGTCTCGTTGGAGTCGCGCCGCTCTTCCTCGTCGGAGCGAGCGGCCACGAGCGCGCCACGCGAGACGCTGTACATCGGTTCGTCGGCGTGGCGGACCTCGCTGATCGAGAACGGGATATCGGCGTCCTCGAGGTGCTGACGGAACAGCTTCGTGAAGCCGTTGGGCGAGGAGGTCCCGCCGGTCACGACGACCGGGACGTCGAGTCCTTCCTCGATGTCCTCCTCGTCGACCTCCTGACTGATCTTCTCGATGACGTAGTCCAGCAGATTCTCGTAGTAGATCGAGAGGGCGCCTTCGACGCCGCCGACGTCGGTCTCGAAGTCCAGTTCGAAGTCGTCCTCCTTGATGGAGGTGACCTTGTCGACCTGCGTCCCGGTCGCCTGTGCGGCCTGCTCGTCGACCCAGTCCCCACCGCGGGCGACGGAGAACTTCATGACCGGGACCGCGTAGTAGGAGAGACAGACGTTGGTCATCCCGGCACCGAAGCTGATGCCAAGCCCAGTGAAATCGTTGTCGGCGAGATCGGAGTAGATGACCGACATCCCCTCGTTGATGGGCTCTGCGTCGTAGCCCATGTCGTCGAGGAACGACTCGATGGTCTTCTGGTGATAGAGCGTGCTCAGGTCCGAGTCCATCGGATCGGCCGGCGACGAGAAGAACAGCTTCTCGTTGGGATATTCGGGGGAGCCGACGACCTGTTCGATGATGAGCTTCATCATCGGGATGGCGGATTTCTCGTCGGAGGAGAGGATCCCCTGAGACATCGGGCGGCGTGTCTCCTGGTTGAAGATGTTCGCGAAGTTCAGCGCGTCGTCACCGAGGACGTAGACGTCGTCGTCCTTGCGGATGTGGAGTACGTCCGACCGGGAGAGCATCTGCTCTGCCATGTCGCTGTACTCGATCTCGACGAACGAGTTGCGCTGTTGGACGAAGACAGTCTCGTTGCCTTCCTGCTGTGCTGAGATGATATTCATCGTACCGACGTCGAGGCCTTTTGCCATAAGTAGCTCACAAATACCTGGGTCACATCGTGTAATAAAAGTACGTATCTGCCAAGATTATGATTTATAATAGATGGGACTTTGATATGTCTCGATGAAACCCCCGCGGGCAAACTCGAACAGTGGCCGCGGTGAGAAATAGTAGACAGACCGATACGTGACTGAAGTTGACGTGTATCAGGACCGACCCAACAGGCGAGCGGCTCTTCCGAGTACGCCCTCCAGAACCGTTTCGTCGTCGCCGTCACTGGCCGCTTCCTGTTTCTTGCGCTCGCGGAGTTTCTTGAGCTGGTCTGTCTGTTCGTCGACCGTCGAGGTCGAGCGGTCCGTGGCCTTCTCGCCGCCCTTGACGGTCTTCAGTCCCGCGACCTGGTCGTCGACGCTGCTCCTGTGGACACGGTCCACGTCGACGTCCATCCCGGAGACGTCCATCTCCATCTCGCCTTCGCTGGCCGTGAGCTTCAGATCGCTCCCCTCGTGGCGTTCGACGCCACCCCAGGTCAGGTCGACGTTCTCCATCGCGGACTCGATGTCCTGTTCGATCTCCTCGTCGGAGTAGGGCTCCGTCTCCTCTTCCTCGGGCGCCTGGAAATCACCGGGACGGGGCTTCGCACGGTCGATGTGGTACGCGACCAGTGCACCGCCCGTGGCTGCTAGCAGCGCAGCGAGCCCGAGACCGTAGACGAACAACACGTGGATACTGTACTGCGGTCCGGAGCCGGTCGCCCAGTTGTACGGGTACGCCCAGAGGAACAGCCCGAGTCCGACGAGACTCACTGCCGAGCCGGCGACGGCACCGTAGATCGCGCGTTTCCCGACCGGCAGGAGGACGACAACGCTCGATAGCGTTGCTGGCAGCGCCAGCATCCCGACCGCGATGGCAGCCTCACGGAAGATAAAGTTCGACGACGGTCCGCCGGCGCCGGTCACCTGGCCAGCGGCACCGATGACGAACGCCGCGATACCCAGGCCGATGCCGCCGAAGAAGAGGGCGAACCCGAGATACACGTCGATCTCGCGGTCCGGTTCGCCAATGTACGTTCGATACCACTCGAAGAGTCGTCCGTCATCGGTCTCGTCTGTCATAGTAGGTCGGTTATTTCAGCCACGGTCGTCGCTAAACGATTCCAAGTGCTCTGTAATCAGTCTTTCCCGAACTCGCATAATCATACGTACGAGATCCGTGTGACACGTCCTGGCGTCGTCCGGAACCGCCAGACGCGGCTGTCCTCGCGGGCCGGATCGACCCTGTCGACCTGCCGAAGGCCCTGTTTGATACAGGACCACCAGCTCTGTTCGCTGGCGTAGCCGGCCGGGTACTCCTCGTACAGTTCGCCGACGAAATCGCTGCGGGTCGCCTCCTCGACGTCCTTGAGGAAGGCGAGTGCGGCCCCGACAGCACGGCGACGGCGCGACTGGAGGTCGTCGTCCCACCCGGGCACGTCGAGTTCGTCGAGGTCCGTGATGTCCTCGCCGAGTCGCCTGTCGTCGTCGAGCAGGTCACGCGAACTGTAGTCGATACCGCTACCGACGCCGTCGCCGAGTTGTTCGCGCGTCTGTGCGACCGCTCGTTGGACGAACTCGTCGAAGCGCTGGCCCTCGACCGACGACAGCGCGTCCGCAGCGGCCTCCAGTTCCCTGTCCTCGATTCGGGCGACGCTGTCTTCCTCGCCAGCGATGGTCAGGCCGCCGTCGCCCGCAGCGGCGCTGGCGACAGCCGCGACGTCAGCGTCCGCATCCGCATCGACGTCGTCCCGCCGTGCCGCGTACGCGTCGAGTCGGCGGCCCCGCTGGCTGTCGTCTTCGAGCGCGAACCTGTTGGCGACGAGCCAGGCGAGGTATCCCTCGATGTCGTCGAAATCCAGTAGTTCGACCTCGACAGCGAGCGATCTGGCGGTCTCGTCGTCGACGGTGAGTTCCAGCGACCGCATTCGTCCCTCCCTTTGCCCGACTCTCCCATAAATGTAGCCTCGAAGGCATCCGAGCCGACCTCGGCGACTCGAAAGAGTCCTGCCGGGGCCGAGGTTCGCCACCAAACGGAGTCAGAACTCCTCTTCGCCGCCGAACTCCTCCTCGCCACCCCACTCTTCTTCCCCGTCCCACTCCTCGTCTTCGCCCCATTCTTCTTCCCCTTCCCCACCGGCGAGGGCACCGGCGATCGTGCCGAGGATGCCAGCCTCTTCCTCTTCGGCTTCTGCTTCCTCGAACTCCTCTTCCTCGCCGATATCGACATCAATGTCCCGATCGTGGTGGTGGCTGCTGTGGCCGGTCAGTTGTTCGAGTTCGCCCGGATCGAGCCAGACGCCGCCGCAGTCCGGGCAGTAATCGACGGTGACGCCGTGTTCGCTTCGCTGATCCAGCGTGGTGCCACACGACAGACAGTGGAGCGTGTCTCCTGTTGTCATATATCATTTGTATTCCGGTTTATTTAAAATAGTTACCCTGCGGGGTCGCAGTAAGGTCTTTACATGGTCCCCCGCTACCGCCGAGTATGATATCGCTCGAAGAGGCGGTGACGGCGCGCCTCGAATCCCACGGCCAGCGATTCGAGGTCCTCGTCGATCCTGACGCAGCGCTCGCCATCAAACGCGGCGAGTTCGACGGTGAGCTCGAAGACGTCATCGCGGCAGAGGACGTCTTCGAGGACGCCTCCCGTGGGGACAGACCCCCGGAGAGCAGCCTGAAAGAGGTGTTCGAGACGACCGACCCCCTGGAGATCATCCCCGAGGTCATCAAACGCGGAGAGATCCAGATCACCGCCCAGCAGCGCCGTGAGATGCAGGAGCAGAAGCACAAGCAACTCGTCCAGCGGATCACCCGCAACGCGGTCAACCCGCAGATGGACGACGCGCCCCATCCACCCGAACGGATCGAATCGGCCCTGGAGGAGACGGACTTCCGTGTCGACCCGATGGAACCGGTCGAGAACCAGGTCGACGACGCGCTCGACGCGCTCCGGCCGGTCATCCCCATCCGGTTCGACGAGGTGACAGTCGCGGTGCAAGTGCCGGCCGACTACGCCGGCAGCGCACAGGCACAGATCCGCCAGTTCGGGGACCTCGAACGCGAGGAGTGGCAGTCGGACGGCTCGTGGGTGGGTGTCCTCACGTTCCCCGCTGGACTCCAGAACGACTTCTACGACCTGGTCAACGAACACACCAGCGGCCAGGCCGAGACGCGCATCATCAAGGACGAGGACGACCTCAACACCCGGTAGCGCCGTTAGCCCTTCTTGAAGCCGACGAAGAAGCCGGTCGCGAAGCCAGCGCTGACCGGGAGTGCCGAGAGCAAGGAGACGATCCAGGACGGTGGGTTCCCGGCGGCCGCGCCGCTCGCCGAACTCGTCGCGTTCTGTGCGGCACCGCCGATGGCCGCCCAGTTGACTTCGAGGATCCCACGGGTTTCGAGGAACTTGAACAGGGCCAGTTCGAGGCCGACGATGATCGCGATGAGCTTCGCGACCTTCTTTGCAGCGAAGCCGATGATACCGCCGATGAGCGCGCCGCCCCCGGCTTCCAGCCCCATCTGCTGGAGGTTGAACTCGACCATAGCCGACAGGTGACGGCCACACGTTAAGACCTTTGTGTCCTCTGGAATCCGACAACTGAAATGAATTTAAATACTCGCGGGCCATAGTTCGATGTAAGTGACCGCGAGACAGTCAACCGAACACGCTGTGGTCGCAAAGCGGGTCGACAGCGGCGCCGCGGAGACGACGGAGATCCGGGAGCTGGCCAGAGCGGCCGGCTACGACGTGGTCGGCGAGATTACACAGACACGGACGGAAGACCCCGCCTACCATATGGGGGAAGGGAAGATCGTCCGGCTGAGCAACGTCGTCGCCAGAGAGGACGCACGGGTCGTCATCTTCGACAACCAGCTCGGCCCGTATCAGACCTACAACATCGGCAACAAGCTGCCGAAGGGCGTGCGTGTCATCGACCGGTTCCGCCTCATCATCGAGATCTTCGGGCAGCGCGCACAGACCAGAAAGGCACAGCTCCAGGTCGAACTGGCGGAGTTGCGCTACGAACTCCCGCGAGCAGAGGCCAAGGCCAGCCTGGCGAAACGCGACGAGCGCCCCGGGTTCATGGGGCTCGGTGAGTACGACGAGAGCCGCGAAGAGGACATCAAGAAACAGATCGCTCGGATCAACGACGAACTCGAATCCATCGAGGAGACCGAGCAACACCGGCGCGAACAGCGCCGGGAATCGGGCTTCGATCTGGTCGCGCTCGCGGGGTACACGAACGCCGGGAAGTCGACGCTGTTGCGACGACTCGCGGCCGATCTGGACATCGACGAGAACGAGGACCGCCACCCCGACCTGGACACCACCGCCGAGAGCGAGGACCGGTTGTTCACGACGCTCGGGACGACGACCAGACGCGCGGAGGTGGGCAAACGAGAGGTGCTTGTCACCGACACGGTCGGGTTCATCCAGAACCTCCCCCACTGGCTCGTCGAGTCGTTCAAGTCCACGCTCGATTCGGTCTACCGCGCAGACCTCGTCCTCCTTGTCGTCGACGTCTCCGAGTCCGTCGAGGAGATCAGGGAGAAACTGGTGACGAGCCACGACACGCTCTACGAGCGCAACGAGGCCCCCATCGTCACCGTCCTGAACAAGACGGACAAAGTCGACGCCGAGGAGGTCGAACGGAAGCGGGCGGCCCTCTCGGCACTGGCACCGAATCCAGTCGCGGTCAGCGCCCAGGAAGGGACGGACATCGACGCGCTGGCCGACCGCATCGACGCGGAGCTCCCCAGCTACGAGGAAGAACGGCTCGTGCTCCCGATGACCGACGACACGATGAGTCTGGTCTCGTGGATCCACGACCACGCCCACGTGGAGTCGGTCGACTACGGCGACGAGGTGGTCATCGAGTTCGAGGCCCGGCCCGCGATCGTCGAGCAGTCACGGGCCAGAGCCGGCGACCTCGTCGGCGCGTCGGCCTAGTCCCACAGCACCGACGGGATCGCGTCGAGCAGATCCGTCGCGACGAGCCCGTGCCCGCGTTCTTCGACCACGATATCGCCAGCGGCGCCGTTCGCGTACGCCCCCAGCGCTGCGGCGTCGAGCGGGTCCTGCACGCACGCCAGTGCCCCGGTGAGCCCCGCGAGCACGTCGCCGGTCCCGCCGACGGTCATCCCAGCGTTGCCCGTCCGGCCGACGCGTGAGCGCTCGCCGTCGGAGACGATATCGTAGCGTCCCTTCACGAGCAACGTGACGCCGAGGTCGGCGGCGAACGACTCGACGAGCGAGCGGCGTTCGCGCCAGTCGTCGCTGGTCGCGCCGCCCATCTGCTGGAGTTCGCCCTGGTGGGGCGTACAGACGAGGTCGGCGTCGGTCTCGACCTCGGGGACGACCTGAAGCGCGTCGGCGTCGACGACGGCGGTCCCGTCGAACCCTTCGAGGAGGTCGGCGACCGCTTCGAGCGTGGCGTCCGCGTCGCCGAGTCCGGGCCCCAGCACGAGCGTGTCGTGGGCGCGCGCACGCTCGGCGAGGCGCTCGACGTGTGGCGGCGCGAGGTGGTCGCCGTCGTACGGGAGGACGATGAGGTTCTCGCTGTACCCCTGTATCTCGCGGGCCACCGGCGCCGGGCAGGCCACGCGCACGAGGTCGGCGCCGCCCCGGAGCGCGGACTGTGCTGCCAGTGCCGGCGCCCCAGTGTAGGGGCCGCCGCCGACGACGAGGACCTCGCCGTTGTCGCCCTTGTGGCTGGCCGGGTCCCGTGCCAGTCGCAGGAGGTCACCGCGCTCGACGAACAGTTCGGCCGCGTCGGGGATACCGATGTCAGCGACCGTCACCGTCGCGTCCAGATCCGAAAGCCCCGGTTTCGTGTCGTGGAAGGTCACCACGTGGTCGGCGTCGACGGCGGTCTCGGCGAGGGTCCCGGTCTCGGCGTCCAGCCCCGACGGGACGTCAACGGAGAGGACGGTCGCCTCGCTGTCGTTCATCGCTCGTGCGGCCGTCGCGGCCGGTTCGCGCAGGTCGCCGGCGATGCCCGTCCCGAGCATCGCGTCGACCACGAGGTCGGGGTCCGACAGCGAGAACGCAGCGGAGTCGCGGACCTGTTCGGTCGGGTACTCGGCCTGCTGGAGGGCGTCCCAGTTCTCCCGGGCGATGTCGGTCGTGATCGTCTCGGGACGTCCGAGGAGACAGATCCGGAGGTCGAAGTCGTCGAGAAAGCGGGCGGCGACGAACGCGTCCCCGCCGTTGTTCCCGCGGCCGGCGACGATAGTGACGCTGTCGCCGGGGGTGGTGTGCTCGCGGACCGCTCGCGCGAGTGCGTGGCCCGAGGACTCCATCAACTGCTTGCGCGGGACACCCAGGGCTGCCGCGTTGGCGTCGACGACGGCCATCTCGGAACCGGTGAGCATACCCGGCGGTTGGCCGGCCAGTGTCGTAACTGTGGGGGCCTTACCACCGGACCTCGAAGCCGGAGAGTCCCTCGGAATCCTCGTAGCTGACCTCGACATCGGTGACGTCGGCCCGGTTGCTCCCCTCGTGGCAGAAGTCGAGCATCGCCTCGACGTCGCCCTCGCTGCCCTCGAAGACGGCCTCGACGCGGCCGTCGTCGAGGTTCTTGACCCAGCCGTCGACGCCCTGTTCCCGTGCCGTGTCCCGCGTGGTCGCCCGGTAGTAGACCCCCTGGACGCGACCGGAGACGAACACGTGTGCGCGAGTTCGCGACATGGACGAGTGTACTGACGCCCGGCAGTTAGCTTTGCAGGGAACGTCGTCGATCAGTCCCGGATCGCGCCGGCACCGGAGTCGGCGCGTACCGGGACATCGCTACGACAACCCCAATCAGTGGTCCCGGCCGCCCGACCGGAGATAGTGAAAGAGGTACGTCTGCGTGTAGCCGGCGTACTCGCCGCCGAGGGCCTCGCGAATCGCTCGCGAGGTCTCGGCGTAGTTGCCCCGGTCACAGTCGGGATAGTACTCTTCGATAGTCGTCCGGATCCAGGTATCCAGTGGGACCGCCTCCAGATACCCCAGCGAGAACAGCAACACGCAGTCGGCGACCTTCTCGCCGACGCCGACGAACTGCGTCGTGAACTCGCGAGCAGTCTCGTACTCACTTCCACGAGCGCCGGCGGGGTCGACCTCCCCGGTGGCGACCATCTCGGCCGTCCGCTGGACGTACGGGGCTCGGTAGCCAAGGCTCAGCTCCCTGAGGTCGCTCTCGGTCGCGTCTGCCAGCGCCTCGGGCGTCGGGAAGGCGTGGTACGTCCGGCCGTCGACGGTGACTGGCTCGCCGAACTCGCGTCGGAGCGCCTGTTGCATGCCGTGGATGCGCCCGACCCGCATCTGGGCCGAGCAGATGAACGATATCAGCGTCGGGAACACCGGATCACGGACGATCCGCATCCCCCAGTAGGCGTCGTAGGCGTCCGCGACGACCGCGTCGTCGGTCGCCGTCTCACGGATAGCGGGGAGGTCGTCGTCGAGTCGCAACAACCGACGAAGGTGTGGCTCGGCGTCGACGGTCGATTCCCACTCCAGTCGACCGTCGGTCTGTCGAGCCCGGATGACGACGGGCTCACCGTCGACGCGGAGCGTGGTCCAGTACCACGCGTCACCGCCGCTTGCGGCCTCCCGTTCGTACATCCGCCCGTCTTCACGGTCCCAGAGGTACGACTGACCGCTCTCGACGGTCGCCTGGAGGTCCAGTCCGCCCGACAGCGACGCCACGTCGATGTGTCCCTGTTCCATCAGCCGATGCCAGGGGTCGAGCGGTCTTCGAGGTTTCGAGTCGGGGTCGGCCCCGGCGTGTCATCGGGCTAACCTTCATTATATCGGCTAGCGAATACCATGCCATGGACTGCAGAGTCGTCGTCGAGGCCGCGGTCCCCGTCTACGACGTGGAGACCAGTGACGAGGCCGTCCGGATCGCCATCTCGAAGACGGGCGAGATGCTGAACCCGGATCTCAACTACGTGGAGATAAACATGGGCGAGCGGTCGTGTCCACACTGTGGCGAGGAGCTGGAACCCGCCTTCATCGCGGCCGACGAGAGTCTCGTCGCGCTCGAACTGGAGATGACCGTCTTCAACGTCGAGCGCGACGAACACGCGGCACGAATCGCCCGAAAGGAGATCGGCCAGCGCCTCGAAAACATCCCGCTGGAGGTACTGGAGATAGAGGAGATCCCCGAAGACGACGAGGACGACGACACGACGGCCGACGACGACGAGGAGGAGACGGACGAGGAGGACGTCCTGCCGGAGTTCGAAGAACTCATCGACGAGTAGACACGCTAGAGGGGACGACATCGCGCAGGTGAGAGTGCGAACTGATCCTCAGTCCGCGGCAGCAGAAACAGGCTCTTTCTCGTCGGCAGTCATCTCCGAGGTGATTCCCTTCGCGATAGCGAAGACGGCGGCCTTGTGGTCCGTCTTCGACTTGTGGATAGAAGTAGGTTTGACGCCCAGTGTCGCGTATTCGTCGTGTTCGACCTCGTCTCCCGTCTCGCCTTCGTAGTGGTTCTGTACCTGTGCAAGCAGGCCGTGGAGATGAATGAGCTCCTGCTTCTTCATGGTCACCGCATGCTTACAACTGGAAGGATATAGTATTACTTTGACGGGGGTTAGCATACGTCTCGGTGTGCAGTGCTGAGAAATTTGTGCCACGGGGTTGCTGTCCGACGCGACAGATCGATGTTCGTCGCCGCGAACAAATGTCTATCCGTCGGAACGTCTCATCAATCGTTCGGTATCGGTCGCCACCGGCAGGTGGTGCCGAGAAGGGAGCTACGGGGCATCTACCGTCGGCTGAAAGATTTTTACCGAGCGAGTCGGGACATCCCTGCATGGAGTACGACGACATGCTCGACCGTGCCTTCGACGAGACGCCCGACATCGAGGGGACATCCGAGCGGTTCGAAGTCCCGGATCCGGAGGTCCGACAGGAGGGGAACGTGACCGTCTTCGAGAACTTCCAGCAGGTGTGCCGTCGCCTGGATCGTGACCCCGAGCACGTGATCCAGTTTCTACAGAACCACGTCGGGACGAGCGGGCACATCGACGAGAGCGGCCGGGCCCGACTGACGGGCGAGTTCGGCACCGACCGGATACAGAACGCGATCGGCGAGTACGTCGACCAGTACGTCCTCTGTCCCGAATGTGGGCTGCCGGACACACGGCTCGAACGTGAACAGGGGGCAGTGATCCGTCGGTGCGAAGCGTGTGGGGCACGCTCCCCGGCCGAGAACTGATCGTTACTGGAGTCGTTTCAGCGTTCCGAGGTCGCGGTCTGTCCGGGTGAACTCTGCGAGCCGTCGGCTCGCGTGACAGTTCGGACAGTGGAATACGGTGTCGTGGCGCGGCAGATCGCTCGGCGTCGACTCCCAGTCTTTCTTGCATTCCGGGCAGAGAAGTCGGACATACGCTTCCTCCATGTGTGTTAGTCACACACAGTTGCGGGGGTCAAAAAGGTTGCTGTGGACCACCCAGCGAACCGGGGTTCGGACAGGGTCCCGTAGCCGTCTCAGGCCGAGAGATCCTCGGCTTCGAGCAGTTCTTTGTACCGGTTGCGGATGGTGACTTCGGAGATGTTGGCGACGTCGCTGACCTGGCTCTGCGTGACCTTCTCGTTGGTCAGCAGCGCGGCGGCGTACACCGCTGCGGCGGCGAGCCCGACCGGGGACTTCCCGGAGAGGAGGCCGCCCTTCCGGGCGTTCTCGATGAGTGTGCGGGCACGCCGCTCGGTCTCGTCGCTGAGGTCCAGATCCGAGACGAACCGTGGAAGGTAGTGCTCGGGGTCTGCGGGCTGGACCTCCAGGTTCAGTTCCCGGACGATGTAGCGGTAGGTCCGCGTCAGTTCCATCTTGTCGACACGCGAGACCGTCGCCATCTCGTCCAGCGAGCGCGGGCTCCCAGCCATCCGGGCCGACGCGTACAGGGCCGACGTCGCGACCCCCTCGATGGACCGTCCAGGGAGGAGGTCCTCGCTGAGGGCGCGGCGGTAGATGACACTCGCGGTCTCACGGACGTTCTGGGGGAGCCCCAGCGCCGAGGCCATGCGGTCGATCTCGCCCAGCGCCTGCTTGAGGTTCCGCTCCTTGGAATCGCGGGTGCGGAACCGCTCGTTCCAGGTGCGCAGGCGCTGCATCTTCTGGCGCTGCTGGGCCGACAGCGACCGTCCGTAGGCGTCCTTGTTCTGCCAGCCGATGTTGGTCGACAGGCCCTTGTCGTGCATCATGTTCGTCGTCGGCGCACCGACGCGGGACTTCTGGTCTTTCTCCGAGGAGTCGAACGCTCGCCACTCGGGGCCGCGATCGATCTCGTCCTCTTCGACGACCAATCCACAGTCGCGGCAGACGGTCTCGCCGTGTTCACTGTCGGTGACGAGGTCACCGCCACACTCCGGACAGAGGTCCTCCTGTTCGACCTCCTGCTCGTCCGTCTGTACCTCTTCGAGGTCCCGTTCCCTGGTTCGGTCTCGGGAGTTGGTGTTTACTGTTGTCTCTGTCATGGTGGGTGGTCCCGTCCTGCCGGATGCAGAACGTTGAAGAACCCTTCGGCGGGTTCCCGTTACATATAGTTAGTTCGTAAAGTATTTAAATGTTTCTCTGATGTGTGGTACGCACCCAATACTATTGCTTCGTCACGCGTCGCCACATATCGGCCGACTTACCGGCGTAACAGCGGGTTTCGGCCGCTATTACGTCCTGTTGGTCATCGTTACTATGTTTCTCACTACCATGCTACGCTGTACGTTCTGCGGCAGACCGTCGCTACCTCGGACAATTCCTGTTTCGGCCGGGACCAGTATTGCGTCTGATCTGCCATACTGATATCGGCGTCGGACCACCCCTGGGACACCTTCGACCCCAGTGAACCACGCGGGAATCCCCACTGTCACGCTCGCCGGTACGTGAAGTATGATCGCCGCCGCCAGAGGAACGCGGGGACATGCGAACTGGAACCTGGCGGACAGTCGCGGGACGAAACGGGCGTCAGCACCATCTTCCTATCACTGCGTGAACAGGTGTCCCTCGGTCGGGACCTCGAAGAGACCGATACGCGCCCCGGCGTCGAGCCACGCGTGCCCGTACGAGAATGCTGCCAGCGCGTTGACCGGGTCGTCGTTCGCCCGGAAGTGCCGTCCGTCCTCCAGATAGGAGCGGGCCATCTCCTCACACTCCAGGGCGCCGTCGTGCATTGCTGTCCCCTCGGGAGGTGCTATCTCGGCGGCGTCGAGTGCCTCTGCGAGCAATCCCTCGTAGCGGTCGGTCTTCTCCTCCAGATCTGCGGCCATACCGTCGATTCTCGGGCCAGCGTCGTGGGCGTTGCGGGATGTCCCTCTCCAGTGGACCGCCGCCACAGCGCCGTTTGCTACCTGCTACCGCGGTAGGGCTGTGCGAGCGAGACACGACAGCGCAAATATAATACGACGCCCAGCAGTATACAGCGTAATGACAGACACGCCGGAACACCGCCGACTCGTCATCGCCGGATCGGGTATCGCTGGGTTGACCGCTGCCATCTACGCGGCGCGTTCGAACAACGAACCGCTCGTCCTGGAGGGGGACGAACCGGGCGGACAGCTCACGCTGACGAGCGAGGTCGAGAACTACCCTGGGTTCCCCGAAGGGCTCTCCGGGCCGGATCTCATCAACCGGATGAAAGAACAGGCCGAGCGCTTCGGGACCGAGATCGACCACGGCATCGTCACCGAGATCGACGACAGCGAGCGCCCGTTCCGCGTCGAACTGCGTGACGGAACCGTCTACACCTGCGACGCCTTCATCGCCGCCTCCGGCGCCAGTGCCCGGACGCTCGGAGTCCCCGGCGAGGACGAACTGATGGGCTACGGCGTCTCGACGTGTGCCACCTGTGACGGCGCGTTCTTCCGCGACGAGGACATGCTCGTCGTCGGCGGTGGCGACGCCGCCTTCGAGGAGGCCCACTTCCTGACGAAGTTCGCCGACACCGTCTACCTGGCCCACCGCCGCGAGGAGTTCCGTGCCGAGGACTACTGGATCGACAAGGTCCAGCAGAAGGTCGACGAGGGCGACATCGAGATCATGCGCAACACCGAGTTGCTGGAGATCCACGGCTCCGCCGAGGCGGGTGTCGACCACGTGACCCTCGCGCGCAACGAGACCGGCTACCCCTCGGAGAACCTCGACGACCCCGAGACCGAGACGTTCGACTTCGACGTCGGCGCGGTGTTCATGGCCATCGGCCACACGCCCAACACCGACTACCTCGAAGACACGGCCGTCGAACTCGACGACACCGGCTACATCGTCGCGAAGGGCGGGAAGGGCGGCGGCCAGACGGCGACGGACGTGCCGGGGCTGTTCGGCGCCGGCGACGTCGTCGACTACCACTACCAGCAGGCCGTCACGGCCGCAGGGATGGGCTCGAAGGCGGCGCTCGACGCCGACGACTACCTCGAAGACGAGGTCGACGTGACGGCCGAGGCACCAGCCGAAGCCGACGACTGATACTGTCGGCTGTGCAGACGCCGGTAGCGGGACTGCCGGGCGCGCACACGCCGCCACGTCTGTCTTTATCTTCCGAGCGAGCGTCTCTCCAGCCATGCGAACCATCGAGACCACCATCGACATCGACGCCACGCCCGAGACAGTCTGGGAGACGCTGCTGGATTTCGAGTCCTACCCCGAGTGGAACAGCTTCGTCACGGAGATCCGCGGCACGGCTCGGGAAGGTGAACGGCTACGGATCCGTATCCAGCCCCCTGAGAGCCGTGGCATGTCGTTCTCGCCGAGAGTGACGGCCGCCGTCCCCGGCGAACGTCTCGAATGGCTCGGCAGCCTGGGCGTCCGTGGCCTCTTCGACGGCCGCCACGAGTTCCGCCTCGAACCGCTGAACGGGGACCGCACGCGGTTCGTCCACCGGGAGTCGTTCGCCGGCCTCCTCGTGGGGCTGTTCCTCGACGAAGCCGACACACGGAACGGGTTCGAACGTATGAACGAACAGCTCAAAGCTCGCGTCGAGGGCACGCGTGCCGGGCCCGACGGTACCAGCCCGACCGGGCAGCCGACGGCCTGACCGAGCAGCCCGCGACCTGACCGGCCGGGTACCGGCAGGACACGGACCCGATAGACCCTTCCGTCCGGTCTGCCAACGGGGAGCCATGGCATCCGACACTGTCACGTTGACTATCGAGACCGACGACGCGACCGACGAGCTGACCGTCCCGAGCGGGCTGCTGGACATCCTCCGCGAACAGCCCGACGAGACGGACCCACAGGTCGTCGGCGACATCGCGATGTTCGGTCTCGCCCAGCGTATCCACGGTGCCGTCCACCACAGCCAGGGCGAGCCCGACGCGGAGATCGCCGACCTGGAGGAACTGACGCTGGATCTCTTCGAGGAGCGCTTCGGCGCGAGCTTCGGCGAGCTGACCGGCCACGACCACTGAGTCACTGCGACTGCACTACTGCTCTTCTTCCAGCGCGTCGGCGATGCGTTCCAGTTGCAGGCCGACGTAGCACAGTGCTTGCGTCTGCATGATCGCGGGATCGTCCGACCACTCGTTGGTGATGTAGGCCGCTCGCTTGCCAGCCTCGTCGAGCTGTGGAATCTCACGCGACATGACAGAGCGTATGGGCTCTCGGCGTGCAATTCTTTCGCCGATCAGGCGGTCCAGCGGAGCAAAACACCGTCGTCGACCTCATCGACCGACGAGAGCGAGAGTTCCGGGAACCCCTCGACGAAGCCGTCGCCGTCGGCCAGCGTCGGGGCGTCACGACCGCCGATGATCGTCGGCCCGACGAACACCGAGAGTTCGTCGACAAGCCCCTCCGTGAACAGTCCGAAGATGAGTTCGCCGCCACCCTCGACCATCAGTTGGTCGACGCCCTCGCCTTCGAGTTTGGCGAGCGCCGTCGTCAGGTCGACACGGTCTTGCCCGGTCGCGATGACGTAGGCACCGGCGTCCTCCATCTCCTCGATGAAATCGGTGGGTGCGGCCTCGCTGACCAGGAGATACGTCTCCGCCTGATCGTCGAGGATGCGGGCGTCCGGCGGCGTGCGGATCCGTGAGTCGGCGACGACACGCGCCGGATTGGCCGGCTTGCCGTCGCTGGTCCGTGTCGCCTGGCGGTCGGGGTCGTCGACGGTCAGTGAGGGATTGTCGGCCAGCACCGTCCCGACGCCGACCATGACTGCATCGCTGTCGGCCCGGAGCTGGTCGACCCGGTCGAAGTCCTCGGGGCCCGAGATCTCGATCTGTTCGCGACGCCGTGTCGAGAGCTTCCCGTCGGCACTCATCGCGGCGTTGACGACGACGTGCATACCTACCGGAAACGCCTACGACCGAAAACGGGTTTCGATTACGGTCGCTCCGGCTGAGAGGCCAGTTTCGTGACGTCCAGGGTCTTCTGTGCCCCGTCGCTGGTCCGGAGTTTGCAGGTGGTCCCGTCCAGAATCATCTCGTCGATGTCGAAGACGACCTCGGTCGTCCAAGCCTTGAACCGCGCCATCCCGGCCTCGTCGATCTCGATGAACGTCCGTGGGGTCTCCTGGGTCCCCATACTCCAGCTCTTCTCGCCCAGCGAGAGCTCCTGGCCGCCGGACTCCTCCCAGTGGAACACACACGCGTGCTGAGAGCGGGGCTCGTCGCCCCGCTTGTGGTCGACGCGTTCCCACTCCTCGTAGTCGACACCGAAGTGTGCCGCCCACAACCGCAGGTACTCGAAGTCGAACTGCTTCGTGCCGTCGTTGTCCCGACCGCTCCGCCAGATGACGTGCGAATCCGACGGTTTCGAGCCGAAGACGCTTCCCACGTCAACTCACCCGTGTTGTCGGCCCAGTATCAGATCCGGAAGCCGAGCACCGTGCTGTCGCTGACCCAGCGACCCGGCCGGTGACCCGTTTTCGGCCGAGTGATGTGCGACCGTGACCCATGATCTACCGTCGTCAGTATCATAGATAAAAATTCGGGCTTCCTATCATTCGAACCACCGATTTCGGGGGCGAGCGACGCCGCCACAAACCCTTTTCACTGCCCCCGCCGAACCCCCGGCCGATGTCTCTCGAAGACCATGCCGAGGAACTCGCCTCCGACCTCGGCGTCGACAAAGAGGAGGTCACTCGCGACCTGCAGAACCTGGTGAACTACTCCGTCCCGATGGACGAGGCCAAACAGAGCCTCAGACGGAAGTACGGCGACGGCGACAGTGGCGGCGGCGGTGGCCCGTCGAGCAAGGCCATCGGCGAGGTCACGACCGGCGACTCCAACGTCACCGTCACTGCCGTCGTCCTCACGTCGGGCCGGCGGTCGATCCAGTACAACGGCGAACAGCACGTCATCCGCGAGGGCGAACTCGCGGACGAGACCGGCCGGATATCCTACACGGCCTGGGACGGCTTCGACGGCGACCTCGAACCCGGCCAGACCGTCCAACTGGGCAACGCCGGCGTCCGGGAGTGGGACGGCAGGCCGGAACTGAACCTCGGCGACAGCACGAACGCCACCGTCGTCGACGAGCGACTCGACGTCGACGCCGAGGTCGGTGGCGAGGCCAGCCTGGCCGACCTCGAACCCGGTGACCGCGGGGTTACCGTCGAGGTCCAGGTCCTGGAGTGTGAGCAGAAGATCATCGACGGCCGCGACGGCGAGACGACGATCCTCAGCGGCGTCCTGGGCGACGAGAGCGGCCGGCTCCCGTTCACCGACTGGGAGCCCCACGACGCCATCGAGGCAGGCGCATCGGTCCGCATCGAGGAGACGTTCGTCCGGGAGTTCCGCGGTGCACCCTCGGTGAACGTCTCGGAGTTCTCGACCGTGACGCCGCTGTCGACGCCCATCGAAGTGACCGAGGACGCCCCGAGACTTCCCATCCGGGAGGCCGTCGAGAGCGGCGGACTGTTCGACATCGAACTGACCGGCAACGTCATCGAGATCCGCGACGGCTCCGGGCTCATCGAGCGCTGTCCTGAGTGTGGCCGGGTCATCCAGAACGGCCAGTGTCGCTCCCACGGTGCCGTCGAGGGCGAGGACGACCTGCGGACGAAGGCCATCCTCGACGACGGCACCGGGACAGTGACCGTCATCCTGGGCGACGACCTCACTGCCCAGATCTACGGCGGCGACCTCGACGACGCCCGCGAACACGCCCGTGACGCCATGGACAAGGCAGTCGTCGCCGACCGCATCGCCGAACGTGTCGTCGGCCGCGAGTACGTCGTCCGTGGTTCGCTGTCGGTCGACGAGTACGGTGCCAACCTCAACGCCGACCGGTTCGACGAGGCGGACGACGACCCGACCGAGCGTGCCAGTGCGCTGCTCGGGGAGGTGGGCTCATGAGCGAGTCGGAGAGTTCCGACAGCGGTCCGGGGGCCCGCGAGGTCGCCCACCGTCTGTTCGCCGCCGAGTTCGACGACGCGGACTTCTCGTACTCCGAGTCCGACGAGGAGCGGGCACCGAACTACGTCGTCACGCCGACCGGCGCGCGCGTCAACCGCCTGTTCGTCGTCGGCGTGCTGACCGAGATCGAGCAGGTCAACGAGGAGGTCCTGCGGGCACGGGTGGTCGACCCGACCGGCGCGTTCGTCGTCTACGCCGGCCAGTACCAGCCCGACGAACTGGCCTTCCTGGAGGCGGCGACGCCGCCGCTGTTCGTCGCCGTCACCGGCAAGGCCCGGACCTTCGAACCGGAGGACGGCGACCGCGTGTTCACCTCTGTCCGACCGGAGAGCATCAGCGAGGTCGACGCCGACACGCGCGACCGCTGGGTCGTCCAGGCGACCGAGCAGACACTCGACCGTATCGGCCGGATGGCCAGCGCGAAACAGACCGGCCTCACGGGGGACGACCTCCGGCAGGCGCTGCTCGACCAGGGCGTCGCCGAGGCCGACGCCGCCGGCGTCACGCTCGCGCTGGACCACTACCGGACGACCGGGGACTACCTGCAGGCGCTGCGCGACCTCTCGCTCGACGCCGCCCGCGTGGTCGCGGGCCAGCGTGACGAGGCCGGGAGCCTGTCGCGCTCGCCCGAGGACGGCACCGACGACCCGATCCCCGTCCTCGCCGAGACAGAGATCGACGTGCCATCGCCGTCGGCGACCGACGGGACCGAGACCGAACCGAGCGACACACCCGCGAAATCGACGAGTCCCGACGCCGACGCGGAGACGACACCGACCGGCAGCGAGTCGGCAGCGTCGGAATCGGAACCGGCGACGGGTGCGACGGAATCGGCCGGGCCGACCTCGACGGACGACGAACCGACGACAGACGACACCGAGACAGGGGCCACGGCAGGCGCCGAAGCCGGCGGTGGCGGCGCGGAGACCACCGAGACGGAACCCGCGAGCGAGGCCACCACAGAGCAATCCGCGTCGACGACGGAGACGACCGCGGATTCGTCGGCGGCCGAGACGTCCGACTCCGAACCAGCCACGGAGACGCCCTCGGGCGCGGAGTCCATCGGCGAGACCACGACCGTCGAGACGGAGTCCGGTGACGACGACATCGGCGATTTCGAACCGGAGTTCGACCTCGACGAGAACGAGCGCGAGGAGATCAAAGACGAGTTCGGCACCGACTTCCAGAGCGGGTCGGAGGTCGAGGAACCGGGCGAGGCAGACATCGATACGCCCGACCCCGACGAACTCGCCGAGGCGGAGGCCGCCGAGCAGGGATCACCCGCGGCCGCCGCCGACGCCGAGTCGGCACCCGAATCGACAGGTGCACCAGCCGGCACCGAGTCGGTCGAGCCGGACGCGGACGCCGCGACGAGCGACGCCCAGACCGAGACGCCGGCGACGGTGACCGACACGGGCGCCGACGAGACCGCCGGCGAGGCTGCTGGGGAACCGGCCGAGACGAGTGACGACGAGCCCGTAGCCGACGAACCCGCCGAGGACGTCGACCTCGAAGACGCCGTCATGGAGGTCATGGCGGACCTCAACGACGGTGGCGGCGCCGACCGCGAGGCGGTGCTGGCGACGGTCGTCGACCGCTACGGCGCCGACCCGGACGCCGTCGAGGACGCGATCCAGGAGGCGCTGATGGGCGGTCGCTGCTACGAACCCGAGGACGGGAAGCTGACGCCCATCTGACAGCGAGCCGCGCTGCTTTTTGCCACCCGTACCCTACGCCGCGTCGATGCCCGTCGAACCGGTCCCCGGAGCGCCGGCGGCGACCGCCGATACGGACGGCCAGCGACTGCTCGTCGTCACCGACTACCACGCCGGCATCGAGGCCGGCCTGCGCTACGAGGGCGTCGAACTCCAGTCGGCGGCCGAGGAGCGCCGCGAGCGACTGCTCGCACTCCTGAGCCGGACCGGCGCCGACCGACTCGTCGTCGTCGGCGACCTCGGGCACGCCATCGGGGACCCCTTCGAGGACGAGCGAGCAGAACTGGCGGCGCTGTTCGACGCACTCGACGTCCCCGTGACGCTCGTGAAGGGGAACCACGACGGCGATCTGGAACCGGTGCTCGACGACTTCGACGCCGACGTGACGGTGACGCCGGCCCACGGGACCCGCATCGGATCGGTCGGCTTCGTCCACGGCCACACCTGGCCCGCTCCGGACGTCCTGACTGCCGACGTCGTCTGTGTCGGCCACGAGCACCCCGTCGTCCGCCTGGAAGACACCGTCGGCGGCGCCAGGAAAGAGCGAGCGTGGCTCCGTGGGTCGCTGGACCCCGCGCCCTTCGCCGAGCAGTTCGGCGACGCCGTCGAGACGAGCGCCGACCTCGTAGTCTGTCCGGCGTTCAACGACCGATCGGGTGGGACCTGGGTCAACGTCGAGGGCCAGTCGTTCCTCTCACCGTTCCTTCCCGACGGCGTCCGTGACGCCGAGGCGTTCCTGCTCGACGGGACCCGTCTCGGATCGTACCAGCGCGTCTAGAGCACCGAGAGGACCGTCCCGACGGCGAACGTGACCACACCGACCGCGAGCACCGCGGCCATCCCGAGCCGTGTGTCCTCGGCGAACACCACGGGCCGCACTGCGGTCGCGAGTGCCCCGAGGAAGGTCACGGTCCCACCCGCTGCCGTCAGGCCGACCGCCAGCGTCGACCACTCGCCGGCCCGGTAGCCCACCACGGCGTTGGCGACCGCCAGGAAGCCGAAACAGGCGAACAACACCGCGTAGACGCGTCTGCGCTTCATCTCAGACGTGGGGTTTCGGCATGAGGTCCTCGAAGGGCTGGTCGGCGAGCCACTCACAGAGCCGACAGAGGTGGTCCAGCGCGGCCTCGAACAGGTCCTCCCCGACCGCCGCCGAGGCGTCGGTCTGGTCGCCCAGCACCCCGTTCTCGGTGTTGTCGATGGCGTCGTAGAACGTCCGGGCGCCGTGGACACGGCCCGAGGACTCGTCGAACTCGGTGAGGCCGCCGTCCCTGGCGTCCTCGATACGGTCCTCGTGGACCAGGTCGCCGGCGAGATACTGGATCAGCGACGTCTCCTTGGGCCCACCGTGTGGGCCGGGTGTCTCGAACACTTCCCGAATCTTCTCGGTGATCGACTCGTCCCACATCCACTCGATGGCGTACAGCTCCTCGGCGTCCCGCAGACGACGCCCGACCTCCCGGAGATGCTCGACGTTGCCGCCGTGGGCGTTGACGTAGATCACGCGGTCGATACCGTGCTCGGTGAGACTACGGGTCAGGCTCTCGACGTAGTCACGGAACGCAGGCGCGTCGACCGACATCGTCCCGTGGAACTGCCGGTGGTGCGGGCTGACGCCGATGTTGATCGTCGGCGTGCAGAGGTAGCCACTCTCCTCGGCGGCCGCTCTGGCGAACGATTCGGCGATGATGTGGTCGGTCCCCTCGGGGAGGTGGGGGCCGTGTTGCTCGGTCGAGCCCAGCGGAACCAGCGCCAGCGACTCCGATTCGAAGTACGACGCGAGGTCCGGCCAGGCCTCGTCGGCGAGGTACATACGGGCAGGTAGGCGAGCAGGAACTTGAACGTTGAGACTGCCACGACGCGACGCGCTTAACCTCGCGCAGCCGTAACGACTGACGATGAGCGAGACGGGTGTCGCCGCGTTCTCGGCACTGGGCGAGCAGGTCCGGGTCGCCCTCTCTGAACGCGGGTTCTCGACGCCGACGGAACCCCAGCGGAAGGCCATCCCGCCGCTGGCTGACGGTCGTGACGCGCTCGTGGTCGCGCCGACCGGGACCGGCAAGACCGAGACAGCCATGCTCCCGGTACTCGACGCGCTGGTCGCGTCCGACGACCGGTTCGGCATCGGCGCGCTGTACATCACGCCGTTGCGGGCACTGAATCGCGACATGCGCGAGCGCCTGGAGTGGTGGGGCGAGACGCTGGGACTGGACGTCGACGTTCGGCACGGCGACACCACCGACTACCAGCGCCAGAAGCAGGCCGACGACCCGCCGGACGTACTGGTGACGACTCCCGAGACGCTGCAGGCGATGCTCACGGGGTCGAAACTCCGGACGGCGCTGTCGGACGTCGACCACGTCGTCGTCGACGAGGTCCACGAACTCGCCGCCGCCAAGCGGGGCGCACAGCTGACTGTCGGCCTCGAACGACTCCGGGAGCTGTCGGGCTCGTTCCAGCGCATCGGCCTCTCGGCGACGGTCGGCGACCCACAGGAGGTCGGGCGGTTCCTGACTGCCGGGCGGGGCTGTCACGTCGTCGAGGTCGACATCGGGAGCCGGCTGTCCATCGACGTCGTCCACCCCGAGGTGACCGACCGCGACGAACGGCTCTCCAGCGAACTGGTCACCGACGCCGAGACCGCGAGCCACGTCCGGTTCATCGACGACCTGATCGAGGATCACGAGTCGGTGCTGGTGTTCGTCAACACCCGTCAGACCGCCGAAGCGCTGGGCTCGCGGTTCAAGGAACTCGGGACGAACCTCGGCGTCCACCACGGCTCCCTCTCGAAGGAGGCCCGCATCGACGTCGAGGACGCGTTCAAACGGGGCGATCTGGACGCACTGCTGTGTACCTCCTCGATGGAACTCGGTATCGACGTCGGTCACGTCGATCACGTGGTCCAGTACGGCAGCCCACGGCAGGTCTCGCGGCTGGTCCAGCGGGTCGGCCGTGCGGGCCACCGCCGGGACCAGGTCTCGGCCGGGACGGTCGTGACGACCCACGCCGACGACACGCTGGAAGCACTGGCCATCGCCCGCCAGGCCCGCAACGGCGACGTCGAACCGGCCGAGATCCACGACGGCAGCCTCGACACCGTCGCCAACCAGATCGCCGGCCTCGTGATGGACACCGGCGAGATCCGGGCGATGGAGGCCTACCGGATCCTCACCAGGGCCTATCCGTTCCGGGACGTCCCCGAGGAGCAGTTCAAGGCGGTCGTCCGGGAACTGGCCGAGAACAACGTCGTCTGGCTGGACGAACAGCGGGATACACTGGAGAAGCGCCGCGGGACCTGGCAGTACTTCTACCAGAACCTCTCGATGATCCCGGACGAGGCCACCTACGACGTCGAGGATGTCGCCTCCGGTCAGCAGGTCGGGACCCTGGACGAGCGGTTCGTCGTCAACTTCGCGATGCCGGGGGAGGTGTTCGTCCAGCGTGGCGAGATGTGGCGCATCACCAACATCGACGAGGAGGAGGAGGTCGTGACGGTCTCCCCCATCGAGGACCCCGCGGGCGAGGTCCCGTCCTGGACCGGTTCCGAGATTCCGGTCCCGCGAGCCGTCGCCCAGGAGGTCGGCGAACTCCGGCGCGTCGCCGGCACACAACTCCAGGACGGGGCGTCGGTCGACGCCGTGGCAGCCCACGTCGCCACTCGCTACGACGCCGATGCAGACACCGTGGCAAGCGGGCTCTCGCAACTGGCGGCTCACGAAGCGCCGATCCCCGACGACGACACCGTCCTCGTGGAGTTCCAGGGCCGGGAGGTCGTCGTCAACGCCTGCTACGGCCACAAGATCAACGAGACGCTGGGGCGGGTGCTGTCCGCGCTGCTCGGCCAGCGGGCCGGCTCCTCGGTCGCGATGGAGGTCGACCCGTACCGGATCGAACTGGAGGTGCCCCGCCAGATCACCGCCGGCGACGTCGTCGAGGTCATCGAGGAGACCGACCCCGACCACCTGACAGCGCTGATCGAATTGAGCCTGAAGAACGCCGACGCGCTGAAGTTCAAACTCGCCCAGGTCGCCACCAAGTTCGGCTCGCTCAAGCGGTGGCGAGGTCGGGGGTCGACGGACTTCGGCCGTGACCGGCTGCTTGCGGCACTGGAGGACACGCCGATGTACGAGGAGGCGCTGCGCGAGGTCCGTCACGAGGACCTGGCGCTGGACGAGACGGCCGACCTGCTGGCGGCGCTGCAGTCGGACGAGGTGGTCCTGGAGACGGTCGGTGAGCGCACACCGATCGGGATCGGCGGGCGGTCGGCCGGCCGCGAACTGCTCTCGCCCGAAAATGCCGACGCCAGCGTCATCCAGACGGTCAAAGAGCGCATCCAGGAGGACCGGGTCATCCTGGCGTGTCTCCACTGCAAAGAGTGGGACCGCCGCCAGCAGGTCAAGCGGGTGCGAGACCAGCCCGAGTGTCCCCAGTGTGGCTCGACCCGCATCGCGGCGCTGAACCCCTGGGCCGACGAGGTGCTTGCGGCAGTGCGGGCCGACCGGAAGGACGACGAGCAGGAGAAAGCGACCGAACGAGCCTATCGGTCGGCGTCGCTCGTCCAGAGCCACGGCAAGCAGGCGGTGGTCGCGCTGGCCGCCCGCGGTGTCGGCCCGCACAACGCCGCCCGGATCATCAACCGACTGCGAGAGGACGAAGACGAGTTCTACCGCGACATCCTCCGCCAGGAGCGCGAGTACGCCCGCACGCAGTCGTTCTGGGACTAGATCGGCTCGGGACTAACTCAGCTCCCGGATCGCCGCCGCCAGGTCGGGCTCGATGGTCGACGGGTCGTTCCGCGTGACCGCGAAGGAGGTGTGGCGCTCGTCGACGTCCATCGCCTCGGAGAGCAGTCCACCGCGGCGGTCGACCTCCAGGTGGACGGTGAGCGAATCCGCACCGAAGACGGGGACGACCTCGACCTCGTCGACCGCTCCCGAGAACTCGCCGCGCTGTGGGCGGAACTCGAACTCCTGGACGAAACTGGGCCGACGTCGAGAACACGCTGCCCGGCGTGGCCTGACAGGACGCATCCCGGAGCGAGAAGCCGAGCTGCTCCAGCGCGTCGAAGACGGCCTGGAGCCGCGGCGTCGGTTCGACCTGGATACGGTCTTCGTCGTCCGGGTCCAGCGCCATCGAGATGTCCAGCCCGGTCTCGATCTCGACCGACGTCGACCCGACGGTGACCGGCGTCCGTCGTGGAACGTCGATACCGGTCTCGAAGCGACGCTCCTGGCCGGCCTCGATGGTGAACGGGTCGGTCAACCGCCACTTGTCGACGATGGCGTCACGGTAGCCGTCCTCGGTCCGGTACTCGGTCTCGATGGCGAAGTAGACCGCGTCGACGTCCTGGGTCGCCGACCCGCCCTCGACGTGGACCTCGGCGTCGACCGTCTCGCCGGCGCGGACGGTAGTCGAAGGGAGGACTGTATCGACACGCGCGGACCCAATTCCGATGCGGGAGAGCACGTCTTTCATGCCGGTCGATGGTGGTAGCCTCCTGTGGGATAAACCTCGTGCCCGTCCGTGTGACCACCCCACAGAGTCAAACCCCTCCGCGAGAATCTTGTGAACGAACCGACCAATGTCGCGAACCGACGCCACGCCAGCAGCGGAGGAGCTGAGATGAGCACACCCGAGGACCCCCGCTGCCCGGAGTGTGGCGAGCCCATCGGTATGACCGCCACCTACTGTATGCACTGTTCGGCGGACCTGAGCGACGAGCGCGAGGCCGCCGACCGGAACGACGATGGGGTCTGGGACCAGGTCCAGGCCGCCTCGGCGACCGAAACCGAGTCGCCCACTTCGATGAACGCTACCGGGGGAACGGCCGACGACAGCGACCAGATCCTGGACCCGGACGGACTCGTCGACAACACCCTCACCGTCGTCGTCGGTATCCTGGGCGGCATCGTCGTGGGGCTCGTCGGCACGCTCGTCCTGGGAATCGCGACCCAGAGCGGCTGGGCGCTGCTGTTCGGGCTGGTCGCCTGGCTTGGATCGACCGCACATCTGGTCCGCCGACGGACCGTCCAGGGGGCAGTCTCGCGGAGTGCCTACGCCGTCGCTATCGTCCTGTTGCTGGTCCCAGTGGTGGTACTGAGCCCCCTCGTGAGTGTCGACGGCGGACTCGCGGAACGCGGGAGCCTCTTCGTCGTCCTGTTGCTCATGGCCGGCGTCCCGGCCGTCGTCGCCACGGCAATCGGCTGGATCGCATCCCGGTTCGTTCCGGGCGGCACGAGCACCAGCGAAGGGTAGCGGTTACTCGGGCCCGGAGTGGTCCGGCCCGGTCTCGTCGTCAGTCTCGACGCCGGCTCGTTCGTGCAGCCGACCGGGCTCACCGCGGAGCTGTCGAGCTGCCCTGTTCGACGCGCGGCGAGCGAGCAGAAGCGCGACACCCGCGGGGAGCGCGAGCACCCCGAGCAACAGCGCGGTCCCACCCGAAACCGTCGGTTCGCCCGCCGAAACGGCGTCGTATCCGACGGCGAGGACGACAGCCCCGATGCCCGCAACGACGAGATAGAGGCCGCGTGAGAGCACCTCGCTCGGGTTCCGGAACCGGGCGAGATACAGGCCGGGGAGCAGCCACCCCGAGAGCAGGAGCGTCACGACGAGTCCGAGCGAACGGGTCCCCGTCGCGATGATACCGGCGTAGGTGACCAGTGGCGCGATAGCGATACCGAGCGCGAGCCCGGTCAGGAGGACCGCCCAGCGCGGTGCGCCGCTCGGTTCGGCATCGAGCGCGTCCGCCAGGTGGTCCCGGAGCGCCTCGGCCTCCGCCTCCGAGAGGAACCGCTCACCACAGTGAGGACATTCCATGGCGGTTGGCTCCAGTGACTCCCCACAGGCCGGACACGCCGGCTCCTCGGCCGTGCGCCAGGAATCCATACCTCCGCTTGCGTCTCCGGGGGCTTGAGTCGTCCGGCTGCTACGCGCGTGGTCCCAATCGAGCGCGAGCAAGAACAACGACTATACCGCCACCGGTCGAGCCAACGCCCATGCGACTGGAGGAGTACTGGGGTATCGGCCCGAAGACGTCCGAGCTACTCACCGAGGAACTGGGCGTCGAGCGGGCCATCGAGGCCATCGAGTCGGCGGACACACGTACTCTCACTGCCGCGGGCCTCTCGCGCGGCCGTGCGACGCGGATCCTCCGGCGGGCGAGCGGCGCCGAATCGATGGACCTGCTCGCTACCCGGGACACCCGCGACGTCTACAAGGAACTGCTCGACCTGGCCGAGGAGTACGCCGTCACGCCCGACGCGGCTGACCGGATTCGGGTACTGACGCCATTACCTACGAGAGAAGGTATCGAGAAACGGCTCGAAGAGGTCATAGAAGCACGTGATACCTGGGCAGGACTCTCCCCAGAGGACCAGCGCGCTATCGTCGATGCCTTCGAGGGATACGCAGACGGGAGCGAACGAGCGGCCGTGGAGACGGCACTGGAACTCCAGTCGGTCGGCGTCTCCCAGGGTGTCTTCGAACCCGTCGCCGCCCTCGACGGGGATCTCCTCGCGGACGCTCGGGCTGCACTTGCAGGCCTGGAGGGCGAGGGCGACCGCGTCGGGCGGGGCGCCGACGACGAACTCGACCGCTTACGGGACCAACTCGGACAGATAGAGGACCTCGCTGCTGGGTCGGCCGAAGTCGTCGAGGCCGTCCAGGGGAATGCCCGACGCCCCGACGAGTTCCAGGACGCGCTGGCGCGTCACGTCACCGACGAGACCGGGATCGAGCGGTCCCGGATCCGCGAGGCGATGCCCCAGGGCGCGACTGACGCGCGCGACTTCGTCGAGACGGCACTCAGAGGACTCCGGAACACGCTCCGTGCCGACGTCGAGGAGCGCGAGCAGGCCGTCGCCGACCGACTCGCCGACGACCTCGACGCCGCACGGGAGACGGTCGACGCCGCCGTCGCCGCCGTCGACGGCATCGCGCTGTCGGTCTCGCTGGCTCGCTTCGCCATCGCGTTCGACCTCGTCCGGCCGACACTCGTCGAGGACTGCGAGACCATCGCCGTCCGGAACGCCCGGAACCTTATGCTCGCCGACGTGGAGGACCCGCAGCCGATCACCTACGCTATCGGCGACCACGACCTGGAGGTCCACAGCGCGACCGATCCGCCCAGTGGCGACCGCGTCGCAATCCTGACCGGCGCCAACTCCGGTGGGAAGACGACACTGCTGGAGACGCTCTGTCAGGTCCAGTTGCTCGCACAGATGGGGCTGCCGGTCCCGGCCGAGGCCACAGAGGTGGGGCTCGTCGACACCATCGTCTTCCACCGCCGACACGCTTCGTTCAACGCCGGTGTCCTGGAGTCGACACTGCGGTCAGTCGTCCCGCCGTTGACCGAGAGCGACCGGACGCTGATGCTCGTCGACGAGTTCGAGGCCATCACCGAACCGGGGTCGGCCGCCGACCTCCTCCACGGGCTCGTGACCCTGACGGTCGGCCGAGGGGCGCTGGGCGTGTTCGTCACCCACCTCGCAGCGGACCTGGAACCGTTGCCGCCGACGGCTCGGACCGACGGCATCTTTGCCGAGGGACTGAACCCGGACCTGGAACTGCAGGTCGACTACCAGCCTCGCTTCGGTACCGTCGGCAAGTCCACACCGGAGTTCATCGTCTCGCGGCTGGTCGCCAACGCCGGCGATCCGGTCGAACGCTCCGGCTTCGAGACGCTGGCCCAGGCCATCGGCGAGGAGGCGGTCCAGCGGACCCTCTCGGACGCCCGCTGGAACGAACAGGCCGGCGACAGCTGAGCTGTCGGGCGAGCGTTGACGTACCTGGAACTCGTAGTCTCGGCCGATGATACGACGACTCCTCCCAGCCGGCTACGCGTACATGGTCGTACAGGGCCTGCTCGCGGTGTTTCTCCCACGACAGGCGATCAAGCTGAACGCGAAGTTGCTGCTCAGTGGCTACGAGAACCCAGGAGACCTGGAACCCAAGGACTGGTACGTGCGATCGACGCGTATCGCCGGCGTCGGGATGCTCGTCACCGGCCTGACCGGTCTCCTGGCCGGCGACCTCGTCGCGGAACCTGACGAGGAACGTCCGGACTCACTCGACGAAGACGACACCGGCGGCCCCGGTATCGAGCTCGACGAATCCGACGAGTCGGCCTGAAAACAGGGTCCGACGAGACCCTAGTGCCAGCCATCTCGTCGAAGAATCGATAGGGGACGCTGTGCGTGACTCGAACAGTAGGGCCGTCGGGGCGGCGCCTCCGAGACACTGCGTTGCTACCGTCGCCGACGTCGGCGTCGGTCGTTCTTCGAACTGTGCTCCTGTCGACGCTGCCGGTCGAGTGCGGCAGCGAGATGCATTCGATGCATGAGACCTCCGGGCGGGAGTCGAACCCGCGGGACCGGACGGGGCCGGTCTCCGCCGGGACAGCGGAGGCGAGCGGACGGTGCGCCGATCACGTCCCGTCGACGACGACGGCGTTCACTTCGGTGATACCGAAGCCGTCTTCCAGGCGGTCCACACAGGCGTCGGCGGGGTCCTCGGCCTCGGGGACGGCGACGGTCAGCGTCACGTCGGCGTCGACCCGGATGTCGGTCCAGGTCGGCCGGACGCGTGTGACACGCTCGATGGAGACATCGACCACGTCGTCGACGCCGTCGATGACGCCGGCGACGCCGGCCTCGAGGTCGTCGGACCCGCCGCGTGGGACGCGCAGTGAGACGTCAGCCGATGCGTCGACCGGGATAGTCGCAGAGAGCGACATACGCCGACGGCCGGAGTCGAACCGGCCCGCGTGGGGCTCGCCAACCGAGCACGTCGGGGGCCTGCCGAAGCAGGAGGTCTATAGTAGCCATTGAAAGTCAATGCACACCCGATCGCACTGCCGTCGTGCGATCGGTGTGTAAATCGTTTCAATTGTTACTATAGCGGCGGGGGCGTACTTCGTCGGGATTCCCGTCGGAAACCCGCTGGACGGCGATGCCACTGACGGATGGGGGGACTGGCCACTCGTCGACACTGCGAGCACCGGGATACACGTCCCCGATGACGACAGTGTCAGTGGCGGCTGGAACCAGCGACGTGACACCGACCGCGACCCAGGTGATCGGACCGCTGATCGCTACGGGTCGAGTGTCGGTGTCGAACGAACCGATCCGACATCGCAGTAGGGGCCGGTCGTAACTCGGCCGCCGTCCCACGGTGACGGTGTGCGCCTATGCGGCGGCAGGTGGAATGCTCACCTGACGGGTGTCCGCCAGTCCATTCCGACCGCCGCCAAGAAGCGCGGCCCCGAGCATGGGAGCGAACCCACGCTCGGTGGCCACACCCCCGCTGGCACGCCAGCGGAGGGGGGCAGTTGGCACCGGAATCGGAGTGGACTGGATCATTGGTACACCACGTCGGTGAGTGCGACGTATTTCCACCATGATGGGGTGATATATTAAATCTGTTTCACGATAGGCAACGAATGACATGGCAGGGACAGACACGTTCGGTCCCGTTCCTGCGCGCTGAGAACGCGCTTCCTGCTTTAGGGGAATCTCCCGGCTATCGACGTGTGTGGACCGACCGCGAACCGCTCGCTGTTGTGCTCCGCCTCCAACCGGACAGATACCATGCATTCGATGACCCGACGACAGTTCGCCCACACGACGGCCGGGATGGCCGCATTGGGCGCTACGGCGACGGTATCGGCACAGGAATCCCCCGACTACGGTGGCTGGTTCAGCGACGTCTCGAACTTCGACGGCACGGTCGACAAGCGCGGCCAGGACAGTGTCGAGATCGCCGTCGGTGCCGAAGGGAACAACGGGGCGTTCGCCTTCGGCCCGGCCGCGGTGATGGTCTCCCCCGGTACCGAGGTCGTCTGGAAATGGACCGGGAACGGTGGCGGCCACAACGTCAAGTCCGCCGACGGCGGCCCGCTGGATTCGGGCTCGCTGGTCTCCGAAGCCGGGACGACCTACAGCCACACCTTCGAGAGTGACGGGATCTACAAGTACGTCTGTACACCGCACGAGGGCCTGGGGATGAAAGGAGCGGTCGTCGTCCGGCCCGGCACGGCAAGCGGCGGGAGTCAGGGTAGCGAGAGTACTGCGACAACTGCCGACGGCGAATCGAGCGGGGAGTCGACAGCCGCCGAGACCACCGAGAGCCACGGTGGCGGGGGTCCCTCGCCCACCGGCCCGCTCGGCGCCTTCGCCACGGTCATCGTCATGGCGTTCCTCTCGCCGCTGGCCTTCGCCGCGCTGCTACGACGGAAGACCAGTGGATGATCGGCAGTGTGGGCCGACGGTGGCCGCGGCCTACCGTTCCAGGGCCGTCCCACAGCCGGGGCAGTAACAGATATCTGCACTGTTTCTGACGCTCCGACCACAGCTCCGACAGTCGATCGTCTCGGGGTCAGCGGGGGGCTGCTCCTCGTCCGCGACCGTCTCGAAGATCGGGAGGACGTCGGGGTCCGGCGTCCTCTCGGTGGCAGCCTTGACGTCGTCCGTCCCGGCGTCACCATCCTCGGCCGCCACCTCGAAGACCGGCAGTACCTTCGACTCCTGGCGGTCGGCAGCGCCATCGGCGTGGTTCGTATGGAGTGTTTCAGGCGCCTCGAACCGTGGAAGTACGTGCCCCCGCGAGGCGGCCCCCTCGGTGTCCTCGCCGGCAGGACTGTCCTCCCGCGATTCGAAGCGTGGGAGAACCACACTGGTCACGGCCTCCGTCTCGGCCGTAACCATGTCGTCAACCCCATCAGTGTACTCTGCAGCAGGTTCGAACCTGGGGAGCACCGGAGCCGTCGTTGGCGCACGGGCGTCGCTCGCGCCAGCCCCGGTCTCGGCACTCCCGTCGTCGCTGTTCTCTGGGGCAGCCTCGAAGGTCGGAACCACTGAGCGGTTCGTCGTCGCCGGGTCGGTAGCTGTCGACTCGTCCCCCGAACCCGACCCGTTCGTGTCCGGTGTCGCCGACTCGGTCGCCGTAGCGTCGGTCGGCGCGTCGTCGACCACGACCGTCTGCTCCTCGACCGGGTCCGCCTCCGCCGACTTCGTCGGCGTGTCCACCCCGTCGTCCTGATCTGCGTCCTGCCCACCGGCCCCGGTCGGGCGTTCGCTACTGCCGGTGTCGTGTTCGGCCGCGGCGTCGTCGTCCACGAACGGGTCGTCCGGCGAGCCGTCACCGCCGGCCGACGGCACGGGTTCGTTCGGGGAGAAGACCCTGGTTCCGGTGTGGTCGCCGTCCTCGGTCGCCGTCTCGCTCGACTCGGCCTCGGTGGCCGGCGTGGACGGACCGCTGTTCGTCTCCGCACTCGCCGTGGACGGAGCACTGTCGGACTCGCCGGTCGGCGTCGGATCGGGTTCTGCGACGACAGTGTCCTGCATCTCGCCGGGTTCGCTGTCGGGCTGTTCGGTCTCCGCTGGCGAGACGACGCGCGTATCGGAGCTCGCCGCAGAGGGCTGGGCCGACTCCGGGACGCGCTGTCCCGGACGGCGTTTCGGTGCGGTCGGTAGGCCCCGTCGCTTCGCGATCGAGGCAACGGTGGTCTGTGCCAGGAGATAGCACGTCGACAGCACGATAGGGACGAACAGCGTCCCCCGGAGCAGGAGCCCCTGGTCGACCCCGAGCAGGGTCGTCCAGGTCTGGACGGCGTCGGCGACGCCAGCCAGTTCTACCCTGCTGGCGAGGCGCGGATCGCGGGCCGCTACCGAGGGCAGCCTGACCAGTAATCCGACGACGAGCGAGACCGCCGAGACACCGATCATCGCGAGCAGCGTCCGGGGAAGTGAGAGCGTGTACACACGGTATCCGAACGCCGCGGTCCGGACGAGAAAGTGGACCGTGACGACCAGCAGGGCGAAGACGACCGGGAGCGTCCAGCCGGTCACCACCAACGCGACCAGACAGGCCACGAGTGCAACGCTCGGGACGACCAGCAACACGCCCGGCTCGGCCATCCGATAGGAGTTCGCGAGGTTGTCGTGGCGGTTGAACAGCTGCCGCTGGACAGCGGCGATAGCGACGAGGGACGGGAGAACCACCCACCCGAGCAGGGCGAGCAGTTCCAGCCCGCGGATCGGCGTCCCCGCGACGGTCGTCGCTACGGCGCCTTTCAGTGCCGGCGTCCCGATATCCAGGACGAGTCCCGTCAGGACGACCCACGTACCGTAGACGAGCGGGCCACCGAGGCCGAGGGCCAGCAGTCGCCACTCCGAGACGAGCAAAGCAACGGACTCACGCAACTCCCCACCAGCGGACATCGTTTTTGTTTACTGCAACTGGATGCTTAACCTGTGGGGTTCTCCGGATGCCGGATAGTGCCGGTCACCACGTCCGAAAACCCGAGTTCGTCACCGGGTCCGACCGGTTCGCGGTCCCCCTTCTCCAGCAGTCGGTCGTTGAGGCGTGTCGGGTTCTCACCAAGGTCGACCAGATAGAAGCCATCGGCCTCTCTGACGAACCGGACGTGCTCGCGGTGGACCCGGACCGCGTCGTCGTCCGATCGGCCGGCGTCCAGCAGCGCGGCTCTGATGTCTCGGCCGACTCGGTCCCCGTCGCTGACCGCGATCTGGTGGTCACAGACCGCCAGGACGAGCGATGCCGGGACCGACGCGGTGTCGTCGTCAAGTGGCGTCCCACACTCCATGCAGAAGTTCGCGTCCGCGGCGTTCGCCGCGCCACAGTCGGGACACGCCGTCGAGTCCCCACCGTCGGCTGGGGGCTGCTCGCTCTCGGTCGCCGAGTCGGACGCCGTACCGTCTTCCCCACCCCCTGTCGAATCAGTGTCGTCCCCGTTCTTTGCTGCGGCTTCTTCCAGCAGGTCCCGGTACTCCCCGTCGTCACCCGATCCGGCTCCGTCCTCGGAATCCGACGCATCGCTGTCGACCGGGACACCCTCGTACTGGTACTCCCCACAGTCCGGGTTCGTACACCACCCGCCGGCGGCCGACGGGTCGAACGGCACCTCACAGATCGGACACTCTACTGTCTCGTCCGTGCCTGCTTCTGACATGGTCTGTTGTCACAGGAGTTCTCCATACAGGAGGAAAACAGTTACCCACGAACCCGTCAGGCTCGCCCGACGAAGTCGTCACTCGTCGGGCATGAGGAGCGTGTCGTGATCGAGGAGTTCGGTGCTCGGATCGATATCCCTGACCGGAAACGTCTCCTCGGGTGGCGTCTCCGGCAGCGAGGCGTCACCGAACAGGAGCACCGAGAGGTTGTCCTTCCCACCGCGCTCGTTGGCCAGCGAGAGGAACTCCCGGCCAGCCTCCGGGAGCGACGACGCGTCGAGCAACACGTCACAGAGTTCCCCGTCGGTGACCGCCCGTTCGCGGATCCGGTCGGCCGCCGCCTCGGACTTGCCTGAGTCGACGTACTGGCGATACAGCGACGGCGCGTCGGTCTGTGCGTCGACGAGCCCGTCGCTCGTCACCAGCACGGTGTCCTCTGCGTAGAGGTCGACGGTCCGCGTATCCACCTCGACGGTCGCGGTGTCGGGGTCGGACGCCGCCTGCCCACCGAGCGCGCGGGTGATCTCGTTGCCCCTGGGGTGGACCTGTGATTCGAGTTCGTCTATCTCGCCGGCGTCCACCCAGCGCTGGACCAGTGCGTGGTCTTTCGTCAGTCGAGCGATCTCCTCGGTGGCCTCGTTGACGACGTACGTCCGACTGTCACCGACCCAGCCCAGATGGAGTCGGCCCTCGACGCAGATTCCGGCGACTGCAGTCGTATACGATCGTGTCCCAGCCGCCCCGACGTACCGGAGAATGTCCCTGTGGGCCCCGACGATCGCCGCCTCGATCTCGGACTGGAGGGTCACTGCCGTCTCGGTCTCCGGGACGACCTCGTCACCGACATCCACACCGAAGGATTCGGGCCTGCTCCGTGCCGCACGGATCGCGACCGGAGCGAGCCGTTCGGCGATGCCGGTGGTCGCGAGGTACGAGGCGACGTCGCCCGCGTCGTGGCCACCCGCGCCGTCGGCCAGTACGAACACCCCGACCGACCGCGTTGGCGATTCGCTCACTCCATCGGCTCGTGGGTCGGCCTCGGCTCGATACCCCTGTCTGTGGCCGTCCTCGAAGACGGTCATCGAGAGGCTGTCCTCGTTGATGCCCTCACCCCGCTTGGTGTCACCGGTGTCGTAGTGTGTACTGTATCGCATTGTTACTCCGTGTGGAACTCGAACGTGACCCCGTAGGTCGGGTGGACCAGCGAGACGAGGTCACCCTCCTCGATGGTGACCGACTCGGGGGGGACCGTCCCGTCGCAGTCGGTCGGGTCCTCGCCGACCTCTCGGAGTCGTTCCCGTCCCGATTCACACAGCACTCGCTGCCAGCCCGCGCCCCGCTGGACGTAGGTCCCGTTGAGACTCCGGTCGTGTAGGGACCACTCGCCGTCGTCGCGGTCGAACTGGACCTGGACCGAGGAGATGTACTCGCCCTGGGGGTCCTCGATGGTGATCGAGGCCGGCGGGCCGGTGGCGCCGGCGCGCCCGATCGTGTCGCCGGGTTCGACGGTGTAGCGCTTGTCCCGCTGGCGATAGACGATCGAGGCCGTGGCGGGCGGTGTCGGGTCCTTGGCCGCCAGGACGTTCTTGAGGACCGTCGCGTTGCTGTAACGGTCCCGGTGATCCGCCTGGGTCGCCCGTTCGACGATGTCCGCGAGGTAGTCCTCGCAGTCGGCGCCGAACTGCTGTGGGTTGACCCCGTCTTTCTCCGGGACGGACCCTTTCAGCAGGAAGAGGAGCGTCTTCCCGATGGAGTAGACGTCCGACCACGGCCCCTGTCGGACCTCGGTCCTGGTCGCGTCGGCGACCTCGCGAGGCTTGTACGGCCCGAGGATCGTCGTTCCGTTGGCGCCCGACGCGGGATCACTCGTCGGGTCGAACCCCGTCGCGGTGTTGAAGTCGATGAGCGTCGGCGTGATGTCGGGCGTCAACAGGACGTTCTCCGGTTTGAGGTCGCGGTAGACGATCTCGTTCTCGTGGAGGAACCCCATCGCGTCACAGAGGTCGATCCCGATCTGTCGGACCTGTTCGCTCTCCTCGATCGGTCCGTGCTCGTCGATGACCTCGTTGAGGTCGAGACCGTCCTCGACGAGTTCCGCGACCAGAAAGGTGACCTCGCGGTCCTCCACACAGTCGTAGAGGTCCATCACGTTCTCGTGGCCGCCGGCCTGGCTGACCCGCTGGAGCGACTCGACCTCCTTCTGGAAGTACTCGTCGATGAGGTCCGGGTCGTTCTTCGAGTCGGTGTAGTTGGGGTGTTTCAACACGACGGACTCGTTCGAGTCACCGTCGACCGCTCGGTGGACGCGCGCGAACCCACCCTGACCGAGAAACTCGGTCAGTCTGTAGCGGTCAGCGACGACGTCGCCGGTCTCTGGTTTCCAGGGCATGGGTCACTCGGACCGTCCGTGTGCCGCCGGCCGTTCGATCACTCCTGAACACCCTCATCGGAGACCACTTTCGTGGCCTCGTTCTGTTCGGCGCGGCCGCCCTCCATGACGATCTCCGTCTGGCGTTTTGCAGCCTCGACGGCGTCGGTCTCCGCGCCGTGGATCTGGGTCATCTTCTCGATCTCTGTCTGTGCCGTGGCGACGTTGCCACGCCCCAGTTCCGTCTTGATGATCGTCTGGCGGTGGTTGATATCGACCGATTCGTCGTGCTCTGCCAGCAACTCCTCGTCCTCGGTGTACTCGACGCTGATCTCGCCGCTCGCGGTCTCGCCGCGGGCGTGGAGTGTCACGTCCGCGAGGATGTACTCGCCCGTCGTCGTCCGCTCGGGGACGTGCATCTTCAGGACGACGCGCTGTGTCTCCCTGTCGAGCAGATCCGGGAGCCGAACGGTCGTCTGGTTGTTCTCCCACGCCAGATCGACCTCCTGGGCCTGGGGCAGGGCCCGGTACACCTCACTGACTTCGACGCCGCCCTCGACGACCAGGTCGAGTTCGGCGTCCGGTGCGACCACGGAGCCAGCCGCCTCGACCGCCTCGCCGAAGAACGTCTCGATATCGCCGGGGTTCTCCAGGTGCGTCCACTCGCCGCGGGCGGTGGTCCCGAGCGTCCGGATCGTCTCCTCGCGGTACTCGGTGCCGATGCCGGCCGATTCGATGCGGATCCCCTGGCTGTCGATCTCGCGAGCCAACGCCTCGAAGTCGTCGGCGCCCCTGTGGTTGTCCTTGCCGTCCGAGAGCAGCAAGATCCGGCGCGCGACGTTCTCGCCCTCGGGCAGTCCCTCAAGCGTGTCCGTTGCTTCGAGCAGCCCGCTGTACATGTCCGTCCCACCGCCAGCACCGATATCGCCGACCAGGTCGACCGCCTCCTGTCGGTCGATATCTCCCCAGCGGGTCGCCTCCAGAACTGTCTCGACCTCGTTGTCGAACGCGACGATGGAGACGTAATCGCGCGGGACGAGCAACCCGAACACCCACTCGGCACCGTCCCGCGCCTGCTCGATCATGTCCCCTGCCATCGACCCGCTCGCGTCCACACAGAGCGCGATCTGGCGGGTCGGGAGCGTCTCTTGCTCCCCTGGCTCGACTTCGATCTCTGCCGTCACCGTCGTCCCCCCTTTCGGAACGTACGGCCGATTCACGTCCGTCAGGACGTTCGCAGTCATACACCTATCTGCTTCGACACACCAGATATAGCTTTTCCCCCACCATCCGGTGTGGTACTTCGATAATCCTTAATAGGATGAGTGTGCTGAATTAATATATGACAGTCGTCAGTGTCTCGATGCCGGAGTCACTACTGGAACGGATCGACGAATTCGCCGACGAACACGGCTACACCGGCCGGAGCGAGATCATCAGGGAGGCCAGCCGGAACCTGCTAGGTGAGTTCGAGGACAAACGCCTCGAAGGCCGCAAGCTCATGGGTATCGTCACGGTGCTGTTCGACTACGAGACGACGAACGTCGAGGAGAAGATGATGCACCTGCGCCACGAACACGAGGGGCTCGTGGCCTCGAACTTCCACAGTCACGTCGGCGAACACCGCTGTATGGAACTGTTCGTCCTGGAGGGCGACCTCGAAGAGATATCTACCTTCGTCGGGAAGATCCGCGCGACCAAGGACACGCTGAACATCGACTACTCCGTGGTCCCCGTCGACGAGTTCGGGACGCTGGCCGACGTCGAGTGACGGTTCAGACGGCCGCTGGATCGACTTTCGTCCCGACCCACAGCAACGTCCCGATCAGCGCCAGCGCCGCCAGCGGCAGGAGCCACTGGAACACCGTCAGGACGCCCGCACTCGCCTGGACGCCGACGACCAGCAGTATCGTCGGCCCACAGCAGGCAACGCCCGAGACGAGCCCCGGCAGCCCAGCGGCCGCTCCCGCTCCAGGGCCGAGTCGACACGCTGTCGGCCCGCGCCAGGCGACGACCGACACCGCGAGGTTCAGGCCGACGAGGAGCGCCAGCCCGCTTCCGAGCAGGACGTTCAGCGGTGAGACCAGGAGTTCGACCGGGCCGACGACCACGAGCGCGACCGGCTCCCACTGGAAGGGGCCAACCGGCTTGACCGCGCGTGCCAGCGGGTCCGCGACGACCGAGAGCTCGTAGCCCCAGGATCCGAATCCGAGGTTCCGCAGGCCGGCGGTGTAGACCAGCAGATACGTGACCGACGCGACCACGAAGACCACGCGCCCATCACGGCGCGAGAGCGCGCCGCGGGTCGCGACGATGGTCTGTCGGCCCAGGCTGGCGATCCGATCGCCGACGGCCCGCTCGCCGCTGTCGGTATCAGTCGACATAGCCAGTCTCCGGATAGAACCCCACCCAGGCGAACCACATCGCGTCGAACGCGAGCGAGCGGGAAAGCGGGAGCGCGTCGGCCGCGGCGGTCTCGCCGTCGACACGGTAACCGTCGGCCGCCGCTTCGACCGACAGACTGTCGGGATTCACGTAGACGTAGCCCGTCGAGAGCGACTCGTCGGCCACCGCGACGTACTGCTGGCCGGCGATCGATCCGGATGCGACACCGACGTCCAGCAACGACTCCTTGTCGAACGCGAGTGCCCCGTCGGCTGTCCGGGTTCCGACGACGACGGCCTTCGTGTGCGCGCGGTCGTCACGCGAGAGCGGTTCGAACAGCGTCCGGTCGCTGGCGTAGTAGCCACGCGGCGGGTTGTACCGGCCGTAGGGGTCGTCGCCGTAGCGGCGTGTGTACCCGGTCTCCCGACTCAGAACCTCGGTCTCTGGGTGGACGCTCCGCCACTCCCCCCAGGTCGTCCAGACGACCCGGAACTCCTGGAGGGTCTCGCCGACCAGCGGGCCGTCGACCGCCGTCGCGAGGATCTGTGGCCACCTGCTATCGGTGCCGCGGTCGTACATCACGAGGTTCGAGTTGACGAGGTTCCCCGAGACGCCGAACTCGGTCGGCCCGCGCTCGAATCCCTGTACGGTCCCCGTCAGCGGACAGTACGTGACCGCGACCGGATCGCCGTCGATCGTGTCGTTGACGATCTCGTGATGGACGAGGATCTGCTGGGGGTACGCGCGGACGTCGTCCCCGCGGACCAGGCCGAACACCGGGTCGCCGTCGTCGAGCGGTACCTCGCCAGCCTCGACGAACTTCGGGTCGTCGATAGCCGGAATCCCGTCTTTCGGGACACCGCCGCTGACGACCTGTCCGTCGATGTGTTCCCTGTCGTACCCCAGGTACAACGCTCGGTCGGCGGTCGGCGGCCGGGGAGCGTCCGTTCCGCTCCCGTCGCTCGTCTCGGTGTCCGTCGCCGAGTCGTCCGGCGACCCGCCGCCGCTGTCGGGTCCACCCAGACACCCCGCGAGGCCCACCGCGCCGGCGACACCGACGCCGCGGAGGAACGTTCGTCGTGTCCGGTTCATGCGACTAGATGGCGCTGGCACCCACAAAACCTCGCGGTAAGGAGCTGGTAACCGGGTCGTCGCTACGATAGCAGATCCGTGACCAGGTCACCGACCGCGTCGAGTTCGTCCTGGTTGATGCCGTGGCCCATCCCCTCGTAGATCCGTTCGTCGACCGTCCCACCCAGCAGTTCGAAGGTCTCGGCGGTCACATGGACCCGTTCGATCGGGATGTGCGGATCGACGTCGCTACAGCCGATGAACACCGGCGTCCCTGCTATGTCCCCCTCGTAGGATGCGGGGTCGACCGTCTCGCCGATGAGTCCGCCACTCAACGCCACGAGAGCGCCGTACCGGTGTGGGTTCCGCGCGACGTACTCGCTGGCCAGACACGCGCCCTGTGAGAACCCGCCGATCAGGACCGATCCGCGGTCGATGCCGGCCTCGATTGCGCGATCGACGGCGTCGTCGACGGCCTGGAGCCCCGAACTGCGCCCCGGTTCGTTCTGCTCGACGGGCGCGAGGAAGGAGTTCGGGTACCAGGTATTGCCTGCCGCCTGGGGCGCCAGGAGCGCGAGTCCCTCCTCGTGGACCTCCTGTCCCAACTGCAGGATACTCCTGGCCGTCGCCCCGCGCCCGTGGACGAGGACAGCCACGGCCCGCGCGTCCTCGAGCGGTGTCCCGCCGGTCACGAGTTGCTGGTCCTGGTGTGGTCCGGTCATCGGGTCCCCCCACAGCCGCCCGTTTGTACAGTCGTCCGAGAGCGTGTCTGCATACCCGCCCTAGTCGCGCGACGTACTTGAGCAGCCCCCTCACTCGGACCGAAGGTGAAGTGTCACGCCCGCGGGGTCAATCGTCTCGAACCCGTCCTGGGTCGCCCCGACGTCGTACCCGGCGTCCGTCAGACGGCGACGGACCGCAGATACCGTCGCCTCGTCCGGGACGACAAGTTCGAACCACGCCAGCCCACGCCCGTCGCCAGAGCCCGACCGCCGGTGCCAGACGTTCGCTCCGACGTGATGGTGATAGGACCCGGCGGCGAGGAACACCGCCCCGGGGTAGGTCGCACGCACGCCCATCCCGAGCGTGTCGGCGTAGAACGAGCGGGTCCTGTCGAGATCGGCGACCTCTAGATGGACGTGCCCGATATCGGTTCCGACCGGGACCGACGTCGCGCCGTCGCTCGCGCGCTCGACGCCGGCGCGATCCAGCCGTTCGGTGACCATCTTGACGGTCCCGTCGTCGTGTTCCTCCCATTGCTCGCGTGGTCGGTCGCGGTATATCTCCACGCCGTTCCCCTCCGGATCGGTGAGGTACAGCGCCTCGCTCACGTGATGGTCCGACGCCCCGTCGAGTCGGGCCGTCCGCTCGATCCGCTCCAGGGCGGCACCGAGTGCGCTCCGCGACGGCACGCGGATCGCGAGGTGGTACAGCCCCGTCTCGTCGCTCGCTCGCTCGGGTGCGTCGGCGTCTTCGTGGAGTTCGAGCAGTCCGGTCTCGCCGTCTCCCAGGACAATCCGGCCCGCGGTACGTTCGTGGATCGCCAACCCGACCGCCTCCTCGTAGAAAGTTGCGACGCGCTGGCAGTCCGTGACGGTGAGCGCGACACGGCCAATTGCCGTCTCGGACGGGAGGTGTGGCGACTCGCTGGTCATACGTCCCCCTTGCAGCCGAATGTCAGTTATTCTATCGCCTGGCCGAACCGTTATTCCGCTGCAGTCCGACCCACAACCAATGGCCTCGTCCACTGACGTCGACGCGCTCGTCTCGGAACTCACCAGACGCGAGAAGCTCTCGCTCGTGCGCGGCACCGTCGACCCCGAGGGCACCGCGACCGGCTATCTGCCCGGCGTCGACCGGCTCGATATCCCCCCGTTCCGCCTCGTCGACGGCCCACTCGGCGTGCGCGCGGAAGGAGAGCGCGCGACGGCGTTCCCCGCCTCTATCGCCACCGCAGCCTCGTTCGACCCCGACCTCGCGCGCGAGCAGGGCCGCGCGATGGGGCGCGAAGCGACGGCACTCGGTCAGGACGTCCTGCTCGCGCCCGGCATGAACATCATCCGGGTCCCCCACTGCGGGCGAAACTTCGAGTACCTCTCTGAGGACCCCGTCCTTGCGGGCCGGCTCGGTGCGGGCCTCGTCTCCGGTATCGAATCCACCGGCGTCCTGGCGACGGTCAAGCACTTCGTCGCCAACAACCAGGAGACCGCGCGTACGAGCGTCAGCGCCGCGGTCGACGAACGAGCGCTCCGGGAGCTGTACCTGCCTCCCTTCCGCGACGCCGTCGAGGCAGGCGTCGGATCGGTGATGACCGCCTACAACAGGGTCAACGGGACCTACATGAGCGACCACGCCGAGCTGGTCGGCGACGTCCTCAAAGACGAGTGGGGGTTCGACGGCTACGTTGTCTCCGACTGGTACGGCCTGGCGACTACCGTCGGCGCAGCGACCGCCGGCCTCGACCTGGAGATGCCCGGCGTCGCGCTCGACACCGAGACCGGGAACGACGACGGGTCGCTCGACGAGTTCGAGTGGCCCGACGGCATCCCCGACGCCACCCACGCCGGCCTGTTCGGCGAGCCCCTGGCCGACGCGATCGACGAGGGGACCGTTCCCGAAGCGCGCCTCGACGACATGGTCCGACGTGTCCTCCGTGGGATGGCCCGAACAGGGCTGCTTGGCGACGCCGACCGTCGCGAGGACGGCGCGCTCGATACGCCCGCCCACCGCGAACTCGCGACCCGTGTCGCGACTCGCGGGACCGTGCTGCTCGACAACGACGGCATCCTCCCGCTGGACGACGAGACGGACGTCGCCGTCATCGGTCCGCACGTCCACGAACCTAAACTCGGTGGCGGCGGCTCCTCCGAGACCACACCTTTCGAGGCGACCACGCCGGCCGCGGGGCTCTCGGCACGCGCAGCAGACACCGTCACCGTCGCGCGCGGTATCCCCGAGATCGAGAGCGTCTCGCTGTTCGACCTCCTCCCGTTCGTCGAGAGCGGTCACGACGAGAGCGAGTGGGCCGACGAGGAGCGCCCCGAGGCCTCGCTCGACGACGCCGTCGACGCCGCCGCGGCCGCCGACGTCGCCGTCGTCTTCGTCCGCGACGCGACGACCGAGGGCAAGGACCGCGACTCGCTCACACTCCCCGGCCGACAGGACGAACTGATCGAAGCCGTCACCGCGGCCAACGATCGAACTGTCGTCGTCGTCCGGTCGAGCGGTCCCGTCGAGATGCCCTGGCGCGACGACGTCGCCGCGGTGCTCGAAGCCTGGTACCCCGGCCAGGCCGACGGGGACGCTGCCGCGGCCGTTCTCTACGGCGACGCCGACCCCGGAGGCCGGCTCCCCGTCACGTTCGCCCCCGAAGCGGACTACCCGGCGACCGACGAGCGGCAGTTCCCGGGCGTCGACGGTACGGCCCACTACGACGAGGGCGTCTTCGTCGGCTACCGTCATTTCGACCGTACCGACACCGACCCGACCTATCCGTTCGGCCACGGCCACTCCTACGCCGAGTTCGCCTACCGCGAGGTGACCACCACCGACGACGGGATCGAAGTCACCGTCGAGAACGTCGCCGACCGGACCGGCCGTGAGGTGGTCCAGGCGTACGTGCGACCCGACACATCGACCGTGGAGCGACCCCCAAGAGAACTCGCCGGCTTCGAATCCGTCTCGCTCGACGCCGGCGAAACGCGGACCGTCTCGCTATCCCTCGACGAACTGGCGCTGTCGTACTACGACACCGACACCGGCTGGACGACCGACGACCCACACACCGTCGAAGTTGGTCGGTCCGCGCGGGACGTCCGGATAACTGTCGACTACGACGGCTGATTGGGAGCGTTGCCACTCCACGCCCGTTGCTTCTGTGCGTTACTCGTTCGACCGAGTCGGCCAGCGTTGCCACTCCCCGGTAAATACGTTTAGCCCACCACAGAGTTGTCTCTCCGTGATGGGCTGAAAGTGTCCGAGAGCGCTATGGCTGGCGCTCTCGGACGAATGAATGAAAGTATGAATGGTGGCGGCGAACCGCGTTTCCCAGAGGCTCGCGCACTCCAGTACTCCCCGGAACGCTGGTGAGCTTATCTTCCGTGTTCGGGATGGGTACGGGAGGCAACCTCACCGCTATGGCCGCCTAATGCCGACTCGTGGAGTCGAACCACGACAGTACCAGTGTCGGTCGGTCTTCAACTATGTGTTCGTGCGATCCAGATTGCGCCTGGACTCGTTCAGTCTACCGAACGGTCGGTGACCTTCGAGTCACAGTGCGTATGATTGTGGCTTCGAGTGATTAGTGCTCGCGGGCTCAACGTCTCGTTACCTCGACGCGTACACCCCGAGTCTATCTACCTCGTCTTCTACGAGGACTCTCGACGGTGTCTCTTTTCCAGGTGGGTTTCGAGCTTAGATGCGTTCAGCTCTTACCCCGTGTGGCGTGGCTGCCCGGCAGTGCTCTCTCGAACAACCGGTACACCAGTGGCCACCAATCGTAGTTCCTCTCGTACTATACGATCGTTCCCGTCAGACACCATGACACACCCAGTAGATAGCAGCCGACCTGTCTCACGACGGTCTAAACCCAGCTCACGACCTCCTTTAATAGGCGAACAACCTCACCCTTGCCCGCTTCTGCACGGGCAGGATGGAGGGAACCGACATCGAGGTAGCAAGCCACTCGGTCGATATGTGCTCTTGCGAGTGACGACTCTGTTATCCCTAGGGTAGCTTTTCTGTCATCAATTGCCCGCATCAAGCAGGCTAATTGGTTCGCTAGACCACGCTTTCGCGTCAGCGTTCCTCGTTGGGAAGAACACTGTCAAATCATCTTTTGCTCTTGCACTCTTCGCCGGGTCTCTGTCCCGGCTGAGATGATCTTAGGGCGCGCTCGATATCTTTTCGAGCGCGTACCGCCCCAGTCAAACTGCCCGGCTACCGGTGTCCTCCTCCCGGAGTGAGGGTCGCAGTCACCGACGGGTAGTATTTCACTGATGGCTCGGTGGCTTGCTAGCGCAAGTACCTGTGTAATGCCTCCTACCTATGCTGCACATCGGCGACCACGTCCCAGCGACAGCCTGCAGTAAAGCTCCATAGGGTCTTCGCTTCCCCCTGGGTGTCTCCAGACTCCGCACTGGAATGTACAGTTCACCGGGCCCAACGTTGGGACAGTGAAGCTCTGGTTAATCCATTCATGCAAGCCGCTACTGATGCGGCAAGGTACTACGCTACCTTAAGAGGGTCATAGTTACCCCCGCCGTTGACGGGTCCTTCGTCCTCTTGTACGAGGTGTTCAGATACCCGCACTGGGCAGGATTCAGTGACCGTACGAGTCCTTGCGGATTTGCGGTCACCTATGTTGTTACTAGACAGTCCGAGCTTCCGAGTCACTGCGACCTGCTCGTTTCCCGAGCAGGTATCCCTTATTGCGAACGTACGGGACTAACTTGCCGAATTCCCTAACGTCGGTTGATCCCGACAGGCCTTGGCTTTCGCCGCCATGGACACCTGTGTCGGTTCTCGGTACGGACACCACACTCCCTTTTCACGGGCCCCAGGTTGAACCACGTTTCCCTATCCCGCCGTTCGTCCGCTTCGTGCCATTACGGCTTCCACGGAGTTTGACGGTTCGACCGGGCGAGGGCCCGGCGTGGTCGACCCCAGGGCGTCGGTTTCACTGTGTGGTGGCACGGGAATATTAACCCGTTTCCCATGTTGTCATAGTCGAATTACGGTATGACTTAGGACCGGCTAACCCTCAGCTGATCAGCAGTGCTGAGGAACCCTTATCCATTAGGCCGTCGGGGTTCACACCCGACTATCGCTGCTACTATGGCCAGGATTTTCGTCACTCATCGGTCCACAGGAGTTCTCACCCCTGCTTCCATCCAATGAGAGCGCCAACCTACTCGATTGCCCTTTCACGGGCACGGACAGGTCTCGGTGGTGGATTTGAGTCCCGATCATTTTGGGCGCCTCAAACCTCGGCCGGTAAGCTGTTACGCTTTTCTTAGAGGGTAGCTGCTTCTAAGCTCACCTCCCGGCTGTCTAGGGCTCGAGACCACCTTCAGAGGATTACACTTAATCCACACTTGGGGACCTTAACCTATCTCTGGGTTGTTCCCCTCCTGGTACACAGGCTTACCCCGCGCACCGGAATCCTCACGTCGACGGCGTCGGTGGGTTTGGAGTTTGACAGGCGCGTCCACTCCTCTCGGAGTGGAGCACGCCAATCGGTCGCTCTACCCCACCGACTACCTCGGTGAAGGTCATGCTTCGACATGTTTCGGTTGGAACCAGCTGTTGCCGGACTCGATGGGCCTTTCACCCCTACACATAGATCACGAGAGGGTATTGTAGGACACCAACTCTAACAGGCTTCCACGTGCCTTTCGGCACGCTTCACCTTGTCCATGCGTAGATCGTCCGGATTCGGGTCGTGTCCGTGTGGCTCCCCGCCCTTGAAGACGGCGGCCCTCGTGTAAACTGCGGCCATGTCGGTTTCCCTGTGCCTCCCCGGATGCTCCGGTTAGACTCGCCATACAGACACACTCCCTGGCTCGTTTTTCAAAACGTACGATGGAACACCGGCTTCCTGTCCGTCTTACTGTACCCTCGCGGGTGGGTCATTCTGGACAGGACCTTTCGTGCCCCATCGCTCGATCGCCAACTGGGTTCAAGCTCTATTTCACCTCCCTTCGGAGGATACTTTGCAGCGTTCGTTCACACTACTTGTCCGCTATCGGTCTCGAGGAGTGTTTAGCCTTCGCAGTCGATGCCTGCGAGATTCGCGAGGGATTTCCAACCCCCGCTACTCTGGAACCGACGCACATCGTACTGACCTCACGTACGGGGTTGTCACCCTGTATCACGCCCTGTTCCAAGGGACTTCTGTGAGATGGTCGGATGATGAGTGTCGGCCCACACACCACATTGCCCGTGAGGGCTTCGGTTTGGGCTATATCGCGTTCACTCGCGGTTACTGACGACATCACATTGCGTTTTCTGTTCCTCCCGATACTGAGATGTTTCAGTTCTCGGGGTTCCTCATTGCGCGTGGCAATTGCGAGGAGATTCTCATTCGGAGATCCTGAGTTCTTCGCCTCCGTGCGGCTCCCTCAGGCTTATCGCAGCTTGGCACGTCCTTCTTCAGCTCTCGAGCCGAGCTATCCATCAGCTGGCATAGTAGCCAACGTCGTTGTGACTCGTTAGATAGAACTGAACGAGTCCAGTGGACGCCTGGATCGCACGTACACACGGTTTCATACTCGCCCCCAAGGTGGAGATGGTAGGCGAATCGACCCTTCCCAATCGCGGTTTCACCCGGATTGGTGCATCAGTCGTCGTACCACATTCGAACGCTGTGTCCCACTTAAGGGGCACGGTTCGAACCCGGTACGTCGTACGGACCTGTCGGGAGTTGCACCCGACGCCCCGTGAGGGGCATCCGCCTCGGATAGGTCTCGTGAGCCCAGCGGGCCCATACAGTCGGCGCTTGCCGACAATCGGTGGCAAAGCCACCAATGAAAGGTGGGCTGGGGCAGAGCCCCAGTCCCGTTCTGTAGGAGGTGATCCAGCCGCAGATTCCTCTACGGCTACCTTGTTACGACTTAAGCCCCCTTGCGGAGCCCAGATTCAACCAGCGCATGCTGGCTTCATCCGGACCCCACTCGGGTGCTTTGACGGGCGGTGTGTGCAAGGAGCAGGGACGTATTCACCGCGCGCTTATGACACGCGATTACTACCGAATCCAGCTTCATGCGGGCGAGTTTCAGCCCGCAATCCGAACTACGACCAGGTTTGGAGATTAGCTCCGCCTCTCGGCGTGGCATCCCACTGTCCTGACCATTGTAGCCCGCGTGTTGCCCGGTCCATTCGGGGCATACTGACCTACCGTTGCCCGTTCCTTCCTCCGCTTTAGCAGCGGCAGTCTCCGTAGTGTACCCGACTACCTCAGGGGTATCGCTGGCAACTACGGATGCGGGTCTCGCTCGTTGCCTGACTTAACAGGACGCCTCACGGTACGAGCTGACGGCGGCCATGCACCTCCTCTCAGTAGCGTCGGGTAAAGTCGTCAACCTGACCGTCATTACTACTGTCGGGACCGGTGAGATGTCCGGCGTTGAGTCCAATTAAACCGCAGGCTCCTCCGGTTGTGGTGCTCCCCCGCCAATTCCTTTAAGTTTCATCCTTGCGGACGTACTTCCCAGGCGGCTTGCTTATCGTCTTCACTACGGCACATCACGTGCTCATGGCGCGTGACATACCTAGCAAGCATCGTTTACAGCTAGGACTACCCGGGTATCTAATCCGGTTCGAGACCCTAGCTTTCGTCCCTCACCGTCGGGTCCGGTCTCTTGACGTGCTTTCGCCATTGGTGGTCCGTCCAGGATTACAGGATTTCACTCCTACCCCAGACGTACCCGTCAAGTCTCTCGGCCCCAAGCCGTGTAGTTTCCGCTGGACGCCGACGTGTTGAGCACGTCGATTTCCCAACGGACTTACACAGCAGGCTACGGACGCTTTAGGCCCAATAATATCGGCCATCACTCGGACTGCCGGTATTACCGCGGCGGCTGGCACCGGTCTTGCCCAGTCCTTGTTCCTGAATCTCCCTACGATTCAGAAAAGCGAGGGCTATATGCCCTCGCACTCGGAGTCCCCTTATCGCACTGTCGTGCAGTGTAAAGGTTTCGCGCCTGCTGCGCCCCGTAGGGCCCGGTATCTTGTCTCAGATACCGTCTCCAGGCTCTTGCTGTCACAACCTGTACCGATTATGGGCATGGTGGGCCGTTACCCCACCATCTACCTAATCGGCCGCAGCCACATCCTACAGCGCCGGAACGTTTCCAGCTCTCGGCAACTCCAGCGAGAGAGCTGTATCCACTATTAGCCTCAGTTTCCCGAGGTTATGGTGGTCTGTAGGGTAGTTTGGCCACGTGTTACTGAGCTATATGCCGCGGGTCTAAACCCGCGCGACTAGCATGGCTAAATCGGACTCCGATAGCAATGGCCTCCGGCAGGATCAACCGGAATGTGCTGGTATACACCAGCGGCGGGCGTTGCGAGATGCAACGTATGAGTGTGGTATCACTCCGTCGGAAGCGTAACACACTGGAATACTCCAGTGTTGACTGTATGGGTCCGTGGGCTCACATCAGATCCCATCTTGACGGCGGACCGCAGGGGTGGGATCCTCATACTTTCGAGAGCGGTCGCGTTCGCCGAAGCGAACGCGGCATGCTCTCTGCGAGCGGTCCGAGAGTGACCACGGACCGTGTCGCCCCGGGAGCGCCCCGGTGCGACCTTCGCATTCCATCCGATGGGAGGGGTACATATAAATGACTCGTCTCGGAGCCGCCCTGAGTCAGCCCCACACGCCACATGCGTGACGTGACGCCGTCACATACCGAATCGCAAGACAGCGGCGTTGTGTCGATCAGAAAGATAATTATTCGAACAACTGTTGTCAGCCGAGCGACCGGATGGATCTGCCGGTCGAGCCTATTGAGACATCAGAGTGGTCCGGACCGCACCGTGCGCAGGGCGCGACAGCGGGTGTTCCGGCGGGCGCGCGAGGAATAGCAACGAACTACGCCGGACGAGCAACCGTCCGTTCGACGGCGCCAGGGCTCACGGTGAAGCGTCGACGGCAGAAAGAGGGTCGGTTACGCGGTGAGGGAGTCGATGTGCCCTTCCGCACGGAGCTGGTCGGCGTCCTGGCTCTCGTAGCGCCATTCGATGTTGGCCTTCTCGTCCTGCCAGTCCCACGGTTCGGCGAGCACGATGTCGCCCTCGTTGATCCAGGTCCGGAACTTCATGCGGCCGGGGATCCGGCCCATCCGGCTCTCGCCGTCCTCACACTGGATACGGACGTGGTTGCCACCGTTGTGTTCTGTTACGATCGCGAACATCTCGTCGGTCGAGGGCATCCGGAGGTTCCGTCGCCCAGAAGGATCGCTCATACCAGTAGTAGGTCCCCCGAACGTATAAGTAGACTGAGAGTCCCGATAACGCGTCACACGGCGGTGACAAGTCGATGACGAGTACTGTCGCTCACGGGTCGAGTGAATGAACGGGCCGCAGAAGCCTTCAGTCGGCGGCGAGGGTGCGGATTTCGTCGCTCTCGGCAGCCATGTCGTCGATGAGACCGTCGGCCAGCGCGAAGACGGCGTCTTTGTGGTCGGTCTTCGACTTGTGGATCGATGTCGGCTTGACCCCCAGTGTCGCGTACTCGTCGTGCTGGACCTCCGTCTCACTCTCTTTTTCGTAGTGGACTTGTACCTGGGCGAGAAGGCTGTGCAGGTGGATGAGCTCCTGTTTACGCATGGATGCGAAGAGATAAAAGACGAGGGTTTATAGTAGTGTCTCGCCATGTGTTACCACACCAATCCCTGTTTGTGTGTCTGTTCGTCACACGAGCGACAGTGATAGGAGCGTGGTGACGGTATGCGTCTCTGTGGTCTCACCGAGCGACAGCGCCCCGCGACTGTGGACCCTGTGGAAGGCCGCACGGCCGAGTCAACTCGCACTGATCGTCCTGGTGTACGCCCTGGGCGCGGGGATGGCAGTAGCTCACCGTGCACCCAGGCAAGACACGTTCGTGGACGTCCTGGTCAGTCAGTCGGTGACTGTCGGTGTCCTCGCACTGCTCGCGGTCGCGACGAGTGTCCACTACGCGAACGAGTACGTCGACGTCGAGACCGACCGTCGGACGACCAGAACACCGTTCTCCGGAGGGAGTGGCGCCCTAGAACAGACCGGTGTGGGGCGCCGACTCCTCGCGCGTGCGGCGACTGTCGCGTTGCTCGTCGGTACACTGGTCGCTATCGGGGGCGCAGCGGCGGGAACGCTCTCTGAACCGGCCGTCGGGTTGCTCGCAGTTATCGCCCTCGCGGGACTGGCCTATTCGCTCCCGCCGACGGCCCTCGTTCGGCGCGGCGTAGGCGAGGTCGTCAACGCACTCCTCGGCGGATTGGTGCTCCCGCTATACGGCGTCGCAGTGGTCGGCACCCCGCGGCCGGCCGACGCAGTGGCGCTGCTCCCGTTCGTCTGTCTGGTGGGCTGTAATCTCCTGGCGACCCACTGGCCCGACAGGGAGGCGGACGCGTCGGTCGGGAAACGAACGCTGGCGGTCAGATGGCCCGCGAGCAGACTCCGGGGGACGTACTGGACGCTCGCGGTCATCGCGGCTGGGGTGACGGTGCTGCTGGTCGGGACGACGATCCCGCGGCCGGTCGGCGCGGCACAGGCAGCCACCGTGCCGCTGTTGCTCTGGGGCGGGATCGTCCTCACGAGACAGCGGTCGCCGTTCCCCGCGGTCGCCGCGATGGTGACCTACACGGTCGTGACGACTGGCGCGTGGTGGTGGGTGGCGACCGCGATGGCGTGACCCTTACTCCTCGACGGCGTCGTGCGGGCCGAGCGGGCCGTGTTCGGGACAGGCGCCGACGATCGGGGTCGCGTTGAGACAGCAGTGACGGCTCTCGGTGGCGACGAGGCCGGTCGTCAGCGGCGTCCCACAGAGACGGCAGACGAGGTTGACGTCGGCCATGCGGCTGGATAGGGGCCGAATGCCCGTAACGACGGCGGTCCGGAGAGGGGTTTTTCCCCACAGGGCGACAGACGGGAGGTATGCACGACGAGAACCGCCGGACAGCGGGGTTCAAACAGAAGGCGCGGGTCGAACAGGCCCGTGCGGACCTTCTCGGATCGGTTCGGCCACTGACACGGACCGAGCGCGTGCCAGTCAGACGGGCCGACGAGCGCGTGCTGGCGAGCGCGGTCGCGGCGGACCGACCGATCCCACACTACCGACGGGCAGCGATGGACGGCTACGCGGTGCGGGCCGCGGACACCCACGGTGCGAGCCAGCGCTCCCCGGTCAGACTCTCGGTCGGGGAGATGGTCGGCCCGCGGCAAGCGGTCCGCGTCCACACTGGCAGCGAACTCCCGGCGGACGCCGACGCCGTCGTCAAGGTCGAGGAGACCGAGGAGCAGGACGGCGCCGTCGACGTGTTCGACGCGGTTGCGAGCGGAGCCAACGTCGCTCCGATCGGCGAAGACGTCACGGCCGGCCAGCATCTCTACGACGCGGGGACACAGCTACGGCCGTCGGACCTGGGGCTGCTGAAAGGGACCGGGTACGATTCGGTGCCCGTGTACGAGCGGCCGCGGGTCAGCGTCGTCCCGACGGGCGAGGAACTGGTCCAGGACGACCCCGAACCGGGAGAGATCGTCGAGACGAACGGGCAGACCGTCGCCCAGTACGTCGAGCGGTGGGGCGGCGTCGCGACCGACAGGGAGATCGTCACAGACGACACCGCGGCCCTGCGGACGGCCATCGAGCGCGATACCGACCACGATGTCGTCGTCACCACCGGTGGGTCCTCGGTCGGCGAGCGGGACCTGCTGCCGGAGGTCGTCGACGAACTGGGTGAGGTGCTCGTCCACGGCGTCGCGCTGAAACCCGGCCATCCGGTCGCACTCGGGATCGTCGACGGGACGCCCGTGCTGAACCTCCCTGGCTATCCCGTCGCCTGTATCGTCACGGCGGTCCAGTTCCTGCGGCCGCTCCTCAAGCACGTCGGCCACCTCCCACAGCGCTCGCCGCCCACGACGACGGCACGGCTGACCCGGAAGGTGACGAGCGAACCGGGCACCCGGAGCTACGTCCGTGTCGAGCTCGACGAAGGCGAGGACGGACCGACGACGACGCCGACGCGGAGCGGCGGCGCGGGCGTCCTCTCCAGCGTCGCGCTCGCGGACGGGTGGGTCGTCGTCCCCGAGGAGACGGAGGGGTACGACGCAGGTGCGACCGTCGCGGTCGAACACTGGGAGTGGTCACAGTGAGTGACCGACGCGAGTTCCGCGACCTTGCCTCGCCCGAGCGCGCACGCGAGGAGGTCGAGAATCTGGCCGTCGAGCCGGCTCCCGAGACGGTCCCGCTGGCCGAAGCGCGCGGGCGCGTCCTGTCCGAGCGCGTGGACGCGACGCTGGACGTGCCGGGGTTCGACCGGGCGAGCATGGACGGCTACGCCGTCCGCGCCAGCGATACCGTGGGTGCCAGCGAGGCCGACCCGGTCGAACTCTCGCTCGCCGGGACGGTCCACGCGGGCGAGGAGCCAGCCGTCACCGTCGACGAGGGGACGGCAGCGGAGATATCGACGGGTGCTGTCATGCCACCGGGCGCGGACGCCGTCGTCGTCGTCGAGCGCACCTCCGAGACGGACGACGGGGTGGCGCTCCGGACGGCGGTCACACCGGGCGAGAACGTGATGGTCGCGGGCGCGGACATCGCGGCCGGCGCGCGGGCGCTCGGACCGGGCACGGAACTGTCCGCGCGCGAGATCGGCCTGCTCTCGGCGCTGGGCGTCGACAGCGTCCCGGTCCGTGGACGCCCGCGTGTCGGCATCGTCTCGACCGGGGACGAACTCGTCCGACCTGGCGGCGACCTCGACAGCGCGGCCGGCGAGATCTACGACGTCAACAGCTACACCATCGCGGCCGGCGTCGAGGAGGCGGGCGGGGACCCCGTCCTCTATCCCCACGCGGGCGACGATTTCGACGAGATGGAGCGCCTGCTCCACGAGGCTGCAGACGACTGCGACCTCGTGCTCTCCTCGGGATCGACCAGCGCGAGCGCGGTCGACGTCGTCTACCGCGTCATCGAGGAGCGTGGCGAACTCCGTCTCCACGGCGTCGCCGTCAAGCCGGGCAAACCGATGCTCGTCGGGAGCATCGGCGATGCTGCATACGTCGGCCTCCCCGGCTATCCGGTGTCGGCACTGACCATCTTCCGGACGTTCGTCGCCCCACGCATTCGGTCGGCGGCGGGACTCCCGGAGCCACGGACGGCGACGGTAACCGGCGAGATGGCAGTCCGAGAGCGCAGTCCGCAAGGTCGCCATCGCCTGCTCCCAGTTGGACTGGTCGAGGACGGGGCCGGCGAGACGATAGTCTACCCGGTCGACAAGGGGAGCGGAGCGACGACGAGCCTCGTCGAGGCCGACGGAACGGTGGCCGTCGACGCGAACACGGACTACCTCGCTGCGGGCGAGCGCGTCGAAGTAACGCTGTTCTCGCCGTCGGTCCGGCCGCCGACACTGTTGGGGGTCGGCGAGGACGATCCGACCCTCTCGGCCCTGCTGGACCGCCTGGACCGGCCACGGTACCTCCCGGTCGGCACACAGGAGGGGCAGCGTCGACTCGCGAACGGCATCCCCGACGTCGCCGTCGTATCCGGGTCCGACGCCGTGCCGGACGACGCGACGGTGCTCGGCAGCTGGGACCGGGAGTGGGGACTCGTCGTCGGCCCGGCTGCGGCCGTTGCAGGGCTCGACGACCTGTTCGACACGGGAGTACGGTTCGTCAACAGGGATCGGGGCTCGGGCCTGCGTGCGAGTCTCGACGAGGCGCTCGACGCGCTGGCCGACGAACGCGACGAGGACCCGGCGACCCTTCGAGCGGCGATCGACGGCTACGAACTGACGACGAGAGCCCACGAGAGCCCCGCCCGACGAGTCGGCGCGGGCGACGCCGACGCGGGCCTCGGGCTGGCGTCGACGGCGGCGAAACTCGATCTACCATTTGTCTCACTCGGGATCGAGACGGTGACGGTCCTGGCGAACCCAGACCGGACGGACAAACGGAGCGTCGAACGGCTGGTGGCGGCCCTCGACGAATCGACACAGTAGCGGCGACGGGTCTCGTGGCGACCCGTGGCGGCTGCTGACATACGTGTGCGCAAACATACACGTGTCTCGGCGCCCAACGTGAGCGTATGTCACCAGCCACCGGCGGCCTCCACCACGTGACCGCCATCGCCGGCGACCCGCAGGCAAACGCCGACTTCTACGTCGGCCTGCTGGGTCTCCGGTTCGTCAAACGAACCGTCAACCACGACGACACGGGCACCTACCACTTCTACTTCGGCGACGGCGAGGGGACGCCAGGGACGAACATCACGTTCTTCCCCTGGACCGATCAGGGGCGCCAGGGGCAGTTCGGCGCCGGTCAGACGAGCGCCGTCGCGTACCGGATTCCGGAATCCGCCCGCGACTACTGGGTCGACCGACTGGACGGCCACGGCGTCGCCGTCGAACAGACCACGCGGTTCGGCGAGTCCGTCCTCCAGTTCGAGGACCCCGACGGGATCAGCCTCGAACTCGTCGCCGCCGACGGCGAGAGTCCGGCAGTCCCCTGGCCCGACAGCCCAGTTCCGGCCGACCACCAACTGCGCGGCTTCCACAGCGTGACGCTGGCCGTCGAGTCCGTCGGGCCGACGGCCGAGATACTCACCTCGGTCCTGGGCTACGAGCACGAGACGGCCGAGGACGGCCGCCACCGGTACCGGAGCGGTCCAGGGGGGTTCGCCTCGGTCGTCGACGTCGTCGAGACCGACGCCGACCGCGGTCGCATGGGCGTCGGGACGGTCCACCACGTCGCCTTCCGTGCCGCGGACGTCGACGCCCTGGAGTCCTACCGCGAGACCTACCAGGAGATGGGGCTCCGGACCAGCGAGGTCGTCGACCGATCGTACTTCCACGCGGTCTACGCCCGCGAACCGGGCGGTGTGCTGTTCGAGATCTCGACGATGGAACCGGGCTTTACCGCAGACGAAGCCATCGACGACCTGGGGTCGTCACTCGTGCTCCCGCCGTGGCTCGAAGCCGACCGCGCGACGATCGAGCGCCAGTTACCGCCCTTCGACGGGCCCACCGACCCGCCGGAGGAGCAGTGACCGACGCCGATCGGCTCTCGGTGCCGTTCCGGTTCGATTACGAGCCCGCGGTCCTGCGGTACGGCCCGGAAGCGACGGCGGACCTGGGAACAGAGCTCGCAGCTCACGGATGTGAGCGAGCACTCGTCGTCTGTGGCTCGACCGTCGGGCAGACACCGGCGGTCATGGACCCCGTCAGAGCCGGTCTGGGGGAACGACTGGCCGGCGTCTTCGCCGAGACGACGCCGGCGAAACGGCTCGGGACCGCCGTGGACGCGCTGGCGGCGTTCCGAGCGAACGACGCGGATGCCATCGTCGCCGTCGGCGGCGGGAGCAGTCTGGACGTCGCGGCGGTGACGGCGCTGCTCGTGGCGACCGACAGGGATCCCGAAGCGGTTGGCGCCGAACTCGTCGAGACGGGGACGATCAGCGTCCCCGAGGACCGATTCCCACCGCTCGTGGCCGTCCCGACGACGCTCGCCGGCGCCGACCTTTCGCAGGTCGCGGGTGTCACCGCCGACCCGGCGACCTGCCCGGTCGATCTGGCCGTAAGCGGCGGCATCGCCGGGCGGAACCTGATGCCCACGGCAGTCTGTTACGACCCCGATCTGGTCGCGACGACGCCTCGGTCCGTCCTCGCAGGGTCGGCGATGAACGGCTTCGACAAGGGCATCGAGACGCTGTACGCCAACACGGCGACGCCGGTGACCGACGCCACGGCGACGCGTGGACTGTCGCTCCTCCAGGAGGGACTGCTCGCGTTCGGCGACGGCGACGACGACCCGTGGGTCTTCCAGGCGCTGACCCAGGGCGTCATGCTCGTCCAGTACGGCATCTCCCGGCCCGGCGTGACCACGCTCTCACTGATCCACGCCTTCGGCCACGGCCTCACGCGGACCTATCCCGTCCAGCAGGGCGCGGCCCACGCGATCGTCGCCCCGCACGTCCTCCGGTATCTCTTCGAACGCGTCGACGGGCGGCGACAACTCCTCGCGGACGCACTCGGTGTCGCCGACCACGACGAGCCCACCGAGGGGATCGTCGGTGCCGTCGAGTCGGTCGCACGCGCGCTGTCGCTCCCGGCCCGCCTGCGAGAGGTCGACGGTCCCGACCGCAGCGAGTTCCCTGCCGTCGCCGAGGCCGTCCTCGACGACCCGTTCGTGGCCAACGCACCGTCGGGCCTGAAACCAACGCAGGCGGATATCGAAGCTATCCTCGACGCTGCGTGGTAGGCACTCGATCCCTGCAGTAGCTATAGGTGTGTTGACACCCACCATATCGTATGGAGGAGTTCGACCTCATCGTCGTCGGCTCCGGGGCCGGCCTGAGCGTCGCCTCGGCGGCCGTCGACCGTGGCCAGGACGTCGCCGTCGTCGAGGACGGCCCGCTCGGCGGGACCTGTCTCAACCGTGGCTGCATCCCTTCGAAGATGCTCATCCACCGCGCGGACGTGATGGAGACCATCAGGACGGCCGACCGGTTCGGGATCGACGCCAGCGTTGGGGACGTCGATTTCGCCGGGAGCGTCCACGAGGTGAACGAGGCCGTCAGCGAGGACGCCAGCGGCATCGAACGCGGTCTCGAACAGTCCGATCACCACACGCTGTATCACACGGAAGGCCGGTTCGTCGACGACCGGACACTCGCCGTCGACGACGAGGAGATAACCGCGGAGACGGTCGTCATCGCCGCCGGCTGTCGCCCGGAGATCCCACCTATCGACGGCATCGGCGCGGTGGACTATCTGACGAGTACCGACGCCCTCCGTCTGGAGCGCCGGCCCGAGAGCCTCATCGTCGTCGGTGGTGGCTACATCGCCGCGGAGCTGGGCCACTACTTCGGCGCTTTCGGGACCGACGTGACGGTCGTCGGCCGCCGCGAACGGCTGTTACCCGACGAAGACGAACAGGTCCAGGCGGTGTTCACGGCGGTCTTCGGCCGGCGCCACGAGGTGTTGACTGGCCACGAGGTGACGGCCGTCGCGGAGCGCGGGGACCGAGTGGCGGTGACCGCGGTCGGCCCGGACGGCAGCGAGACCGAGCGGGTCGCGGACGAACTACTGGTCGCCGCCGGCATCACACCCAACACCGACCGCCTCGCGGTCGAGAACACCGGCGTCGAGACGGACAGGGAGGGCTACGTCGTCGCCGACGACACGCTGGCGACGACCGCCGAGGGCGTCTGGGCGCTGGGGGACGTCCTCGGTCGGTACCAGTTCCGCCACGCCGCGAACCACGAGGCCCGCACGGTCGCCCGGAACCTGTTGCTCGACGCGCCCGACGAGGCGGTCGACTACACGGCGATGCCCCACGCGGTCTTCGCCTCGCCCCAGGTGGCCGGCGCCGGCGAAACCGAACAGGCGTTGCGGGACGCCGACCGGGACTACGCCGTCCGGACGTACGACTACGCCGACACCGCGATGGGCGACGCGCTCAAGGAGACCGACGGCTTCGTGAAGGTGCTGGTCGACCCCGATGATCGGACGATACTGGGCTGTCACGTCCTGGGCCCCGAGGCGCCGACGCTGCTCCACGAGGTCCTGCCGGTGATGCGCGCGGGCGGGACCGTCGCCGACATCACCGACACCGTCCACGTCCACCCCGCCCTCTCGGAGGTCGTCCACCGCGCGTTCGCCGGCCAGTTCCGCCGACCTGGTGCCGGCCACACCCACCACCACGACCACGGCGACTGAACAGTTGAAACGCCGTGGGCCGGTGTCGCTGAGTCAGTCCAGTTTCCCGTTCAGGACCTTCGCGGCGACGAGCACGGGGTCCCAGACCGGGCTGAACGGTGGCGCGTACGCCAGGTCCAGCCGTTCGAGTTCGGCGACCGTCGTGTCGCGCTCGATGGCCGTCGCCAGGGTGTCGATCCGGATTGCTGCGCGGTCACGACCCGCGATGGCACCCCCGAGCAGGCGCCCGCTCTCGCGGTCGGCGGTCAGCGTCACCGTCGTCTCGTCGCCACCGGGATAGTACCCCGACCGGGACCCGGCAGTGATGGTCTCGGAGACCGGGTCGAAACCCGCGTTCCGAGCCTCGCTCTCGTCGAGGATGCCGACCCGGCCACACTCCATATCGAAGGCCTTGACGACGGCCGTTCCCGCGATGTCGCCGACCGGGCTGGGGTCGCCTGCGACTGTCTGCCCGATAGCCCGGCCGGCGCGGTTGGCGGTCAGCCCCAGGGGGACCCACGCCGGTTCGCCGGTCACGGCGTGGCGCATCTCCGCGCAGTCGCCGGCGGCGTAGACCCCGTCGCAGTTCGTCCGGCCGTAGTCGTCGGTGGCGACCGCGCCGGAGTCCCCGAATTCGACCGCAGTGCCCGCCAGCAGTCCGGTGTTGGGCCGGATCCCGATACCCACGAGAACGAGGTCGACAGCCAAGCGGCCGGCCTCGTGGACGACCGCCTCGACGCGCTCCTCGCCGGCCAGCTTCTCGACAGCGCAGTCCAGATGGAGCGTGACTCCCTCCTCGCGCATGTGGTCGGCCGCTCGCTCGGCCGCCGGCTCGCCGAAGGGCGGGAGCACGTGGCCGGAGCGCTGGAAGACGTGTGTCTCCAGGCCGTGGGCACGGAACGCTTCGGCCATCTCGACGCCGACGTAGCCCCCGCCGACGACGGCGACCGTCTCCGGCGGTTCCCAGGCGGTGTACTTCGCGACCGTCTCGCGGTCGACAGCGTCCACGTCCGTATCAACCGGTTCCGTCCCCGGTTCGGCGAGTACGGCCCGGATCGCGGTCGCCGAGTCGATGCCGTGGAGCGTGAAGACGCCGTCCAGCGAGTGGCCCTCGATGGGGTCGCTGACCGCGTGCGCACCCGTGGCGACGAGCAGGTCGCTGTAGGGCTGGACAGACCGCTCACCCTCGTACTCGACGGTGACCGTCCGCTCGGTCGTATCGACGGCGACGACCTCGTGGTCGCGCCGGAGGTCGATCCCTCGGTCGCGTACGTCCGTGGGCGACAGCGAGAGGAGATCAGTGACGTGTTCGACCTCGCCCTTGACGTAGTACGGCGTCCCGCAGTGCGCGTAGGATATCCACTTGCCCTTCTCGAAGACGACGACGTCAGCGTCCGGACGCTCGCGGGCGAACTTGCTGGCGGCACTCAGGCCGGCGGCGTCACCGCCGACGACGACGAACGGGTCCGACATACGCCGACCGTCGACCGCCTGGCACCTAACTGTTGAGTTACCTACGGGTAAGTAGCCGACGCGCTCACGCACGCGCAAGAGCGACTCCGTAGCACCATCGGACCCACGAGAACAGTTGGTTACAAATTGTTACCCACTTACTAGAAGTAACTATTTGTCACTGGCCGACGAACGGGCGCCTATGAGCGACGCACCGGAGCAACTCGAGGTGTGGTGTGCCGGCGAGGAGTGGTGTCCGATCACGACGACGGCGACGCTCATCGGGAAGAAGTGGCACCCGGTCATCATCCACCGGTTGCTGGAGGCCGGTCCCTCGGGGTTCAACGAACTGAAGACGAACGTCGACGGCATCTCCTCGAAGGTGCTCTCGGACAGTCTCGACGACCTCCAGGAGAAACAACTGGTCGACCGCGAGGTGGTCAACGAGCAGCCCTTCCGCGTGCAGTACTCACTGACCAACCGCGGCGAGTCCCTGAAACCGGTCATCGTATCGATGGCCCGGTGGGGCGAGGAACACCTGCGTCCACCCGAGGACGCAGACGGCGGTCTCCGGTAGCTCTCGATAGCAGCCCGCACTCGGGGAAACGTTTATTACCCCAGCGAGAGAATTTTTACACGAGAAATAGTAGCGGATTTAAATCGTCAGTTTCTTCTAACAGTTTCCTGTAGAGTCGTCCCTGGCGCTCGTGCCGCCGGGTTCCGCCGCTATCACGACCGTACGACCGACCCCCTTCGACCCCAGTACTGTCCCGACGACCACCGCCGAGAGAGATCTCTCCCATGACAGCATACACCACCGACGATGGTACCGACGTGCCCGATATCCACGCGATCACCGACCCGTCGACGCTGCGAGACGAGGTCCCGTTCCACGAAGACACCGATGTCGTTCCCGAGAAGACGTTCGAGGCGATCCGTGACGCCGACGACATGGCACCGGTCGGCGTCACCAACGACGACGGCGAGACACTCGTGATGCAGGTTACAGACAGCTGTTCCTGGAAGATCCCGTCGAGCAGCGTCGCACCCGAGGAACCGTTCGCCGACGCGGCACGCGAGTGGGTCCGGACCAACACTGGGCTGGAGATCGACATCGAGCGTATCGCGGGCGTCTGGTGTCTCGACGCCCGACTGGAAGACAGCGACCGGACCACCTCGCGACACTTCGTCGTCTTCGAGGCCGCGCCCGTGACCGACGACCCGTCACCGACGGTACCGATCGACGAAGACGACGACCGGGCCGCCGGAGCGGGCTGGTTCACGGAACTCCCCGGGGACGGCTCGCGGGTCCCCGGAACCGACCTGTTCCTCGACTGAGCAGGGAGGGCGATCACAGTGGCGTGAGGTGTAGTTAATGTGGTGGCGTGTGTCATCCAGCACGAGTGACTCCAGATGGCTGACTCCACTTTCGACCTCAGTGCCCCCGAGTTGACACACGACGACCTCCTCGTTCTGGACGACCCCCACTTTGCGCCGGAGACCGTCGCCATCGTGACCGGTGCAGCCTCCGGTATCGGCCGGGCGACCGCCGTCGCGCTGGCGGCCAACGGCCTCACCGTCGTCGGCGCCGACATCGACGCGGAGGGACTCGACGAGACAGCGGCCATCGCCGCGGACTGTGGCGTCGACGGCACCGTCCACGGCGTCGAGACCGACCTGACCGACGACGGCGACGTCGAGACCCTCGTCGAGGCCGCCGCCCAGGAGGGCGCGGTGCGCTACGCCGCCAACATCGCCGGGATGCAACACATCGCCGGCATCGACGAGTTCCCGATGGCGAAGTACGACCTCCTGCTAGACATCATGCTGCGCGCGCCGTTCAAACTCGCCCAGGAGGTGATGCCACACATCCGTGCCACCGACGACGGCGTCGGTGCCATCGGCAACATGTCCTCGGTCCACGGCCACTACGCCACCAAGGACAAAGCGGCCTACATCACCGCCAAGCACGGCCTCACCGGTCTGACCCGTTCGATCGCCGCCGAGGGCGAGGGGACGCTGCGCGGGTTCTCGGTCAGCGTCGGCTACGTCCTCACGCCGCTGATGGTCGACCAGATCGAGGACACCGCCAGCGAACGGGGGATCTCCGAGCAGGCGGTCGTCGAGGACGTGATGCTCGGCCAGGCCCGGACGAAGGAGATGATGGCCCCCGCGGAGGTCGCCAACCTCTTCGTGTTCGGGTTCAGCAACCACGCCAAGCACCTCAACGGCGGGGACCTGCTGTTCGACGGCGGGTACACCCACACGTATGAATGACGGGAGCGAGGGCGCGTCGGCCGACGACGATTCCACCCGCGTCGCCATCGCCTGCCAGGGCGGCGGGAGCCACACCGCGTTCACCGCCGGCGTCCTCTGTACACTACTGGACAACTGGAACGACGACTACGATCTGGTCGGCATCAGCGGCACCTCCGGCGGCGCGTTCAACGCCCTGGCGGTGTGGTACGGCCTGCTCACCGAGGGTCCGGAGACCGCCGCCGATCTGGTGACGTCCATCTGGGACGACCTGGCGGCCTCGACGCCCGCCGATCGAACCACGAACGCCTGGCTAACCGGCATCAACCGCCTGGAGAGTGCCGGCTACCCGCTCCCACACGTCACCCCCTACCAGATTCCCGGTCCCGAGGTCGGGAAAGAGCGCATCCGGACGATCCTGGAGCGGTACATCGACTTCGAAGCCGTCCCGGACCTCTGTACGGCCGCGGCACCGGAACTCGTCGTCGGGACGGTCAACGTCAACGAGGGGTACTTCGAGACGTTCACCAACGAGGACGTCACCGTCGAGGCGGTGCTGGCCTCCGCAGCGGTCCCGAACCTCTTCGAGGCCGTCGAGATCCACGGCCACCTCCACTGGGACGGTCTGTTCTCCCAGAACCCGCCGATCAACGACCTGCTGCACGTCCCGCCGGCTCACAAGCCCGAGGAGCTGTGGATAATCCAGATCAACCCCCAACAGTTCACGGGTGAGCCAAAGACCGCCGACGCCATCGCCGATCGACGTAATCAACTGGCGGGCAACCTCTCACTGAACCAGGAACTGCGGTTCATCGAGCGCGTCAACGACTGGGTCGAGGACGGGACCCTCCCCGCCGACGAGTTCACGCACACGGAGATCAGACGCATCGAACTGGGCAAGCAACTGGGCTGTGCGACGAAGGTCGACCGCAGTCCCGGATTCATCCAGGAACTGCGGGACCTCGGTCGGGAGCGTGCGCGGGCGTTCCTGGCCGAACGCGGCTGAGCGGGGCGGCCGGCTGGCCGATGGTGAACCGAGCGCCACACCTGTTTTATCCTCGCCTGCCCTACGATGAGACATGCCAGTCACAGACGAGTCCGGACTCCGTGAGATCCTCGAACTGAACCGCGTCGCCGTCGTCGGCTGTTCGACCTCACCCGGGAAGGACGCCCACGAGATACCCAAGTACCTCATCGACCAGGGATACGACGTCGTCCCGATCAATCCCTTCGCCGACGAGATCTTCGGCCGGAAGGCCTACGATTCGCTTGCCGACGTACCCGGCGAGATCGACATCGTCGACGTGTTCCGTCCCAGCGAGGAGGTCAGCGGGATCGTCGACGAGGTACTGGAACGGGACGACGTGCAGGTCGTCTGGCTCCAGTTGGGCATCCACGACGACGACGCCGTGGCGCGTGCGGAGGGGGCCGGCCTCCGCGTCGTCCAGGACCGCTGTATGAAACCGACCCACCAGCAACTGATGGCCTAGCTACTCGCACACTCCTCGCCGCCACGGCGCTCCTTTTCGGCCAGTGTCGTCTTGAACTTCGCGAGTTCGACACCGAGTATCTTCATGTCGTACCCCCCGTTGACGACGAGCTGGATGTACGCGCTCTTGCAGACCGGGCCCCACGTGAGCTCCGTGTTGACCGCCATCCCGACCTCGATGTAGGGGATGAGGATCTGCTCGAAGATGCTGATCGAGACCCGCGGGAACGCGACGCCGAAGCCGGCGCTGACCGGCTGGCCGAACAGGGCCCCGGAGTCGGCACTCTCCGGATTGATGTTCAGGGTCCCGATCTTGGCCTTGGGCGTCACGTCGGTGCCGTTGTAGGCAAATCCAGTGTCGCCGCCGAAGGTGAACCGCGAGCGAGCGGTCGCAGAGGCCTCGGAGACGACGTTGATGTTGGCCTTCAGCCGGATCGACGTCTCGACGGTGATCGGGACCGGTCCGGCCATGAAGATGTGCTTGAACGCGAAGCCACCCGGGAGTGGGATCTCGGTCGGTCCCTCGACACCGGTCCCCGTGGCGGCGATGTCGATGACTATCTCACCCTCCAGTCCGTTGGCGTCGATGTCCGCCTGCTGGAGGTCCCCGCCGGCGTAGTTGACCTGGCCGCCGGCCTTGACGGCCTTGGCCTCGCCGACGCCGGTAAACCGCATCGTCGCAGGGGCACCCGACGGCGCCGTCATCTCTGCTTTCAGCCGGACCGAATCGCCCATCGGCGTCAGTCCGAAGACGTAGTCGGTGTTCCCCTGTGTGAACTTCAGTTCCAGGACCTCCTGGTCGCCCTGGAGCGAGAGTTCGGGCCGCCCGAGCGCGTTCCCGTCCGCGTCGAGCGCCACGACATCGACCAGCGCGGCATTGCTCACCGCCGAGGCGAGCGCTCCCTCGCCGGTCTCCTCGGCCGGTTCGAACCGCTCGTTGGTCTGTCGGGTCTCGAACCCGAGGTCGGCGTCCCAGGCGACCTCACCGTCCTGGATCGCCTCGTTCAGCGCGGCGAACTCGGTCTCGACGACCACGCGCTCACCGTCGCGGCTGACGTCGGTGACCCGCCGGAGCGAGAGCCCTGAGATCATGAGGACACGCCCCGGTTCCGGGTCGATGCCCGTCTGTGCCAGCAGGTCGGCGTCGAATGTGTACTGCTGTGCGTCGAGGTCGAAGTCGGTCAGCGCCCCGAGTGCGCCGCCTTCCAACAGATCGGTCTCCTCGGTCAATTCGACGTCGAAGGTCGTGTCGACGGTTCCCGCGTTCAACAGGAACGGTGCCGTCTCCTCGGCCACGAACTGCCCGCCGCTGTCGTCGACCGTTCCACCCGGTGGGGACGGAAAGCTGCCACTACCGCCGTCACCGCCGGTCCCACTGCCGCCGTCGGCACCGCTGCCGCCGGTTCCTCCGCCACCGCCGCCACCGCCACAGCCCGCCAGTCCCGCCGCGCCCGCGACCGCGAGCGCCCGCAGGAACCGTCGTCGATGTTCGTCGGGGAGTGCGGGTGTCTCACGGTCGGAAGAGTTCATACACAGACGACGACCGGTGATAGCATAATATTTTGTATACTTACCACGAGTTCAGCAGTTGAATCTCCCGTAGAGAGTGGTATCGACCGACGAACCGAAGGTGTCCGTCAATTCAGTATCTGTACACTACGCTTCGGAAGGGTATGCAGACCGGTGCGACCTGCAGCCACAGGCCCACCGCGCCACCGTAACTGAACCGAGACGGCACTGTCACTGGGGTCCAGTCCCGGACAGTCGACGACGGACACCAGCAACCGTTTTCCCCGACGGTGACCTTCGGGTCGGCATGGACGAATCCGAGGTCAAAGCACTGATCGAAGACGGGATCCCCGACGCGACCGCGACGGTGACGACACCGCGGGACCCCGACGACGACAAACACTACGCCGTCGAGGTCGTCTCGCCGGCGTTCGAGGGGAAGTCCCTCGTCGACCAGCATCAGCTCGTCCACGACGCGCTCGGGGAGCACCTGACCAGGGACATCCACGCCATCGAACTGACGACGGAGACGCCACCGGAGAACTGACGGCGATACCCATTTCAGCCCCCCTCTGTTAGAGCCACCCATGTCGTTCGAACCCGAGGAACTCTCCACCGAGGAGGTCCAGACGACCGTCGACGAGACCATCGCCGACAACGAGGTCGCGCTGTTCATGAAAGGCACCGCGCTGATGCCCCAGTGTGGCTACTCCCGGAAGGCGCTGGGGCTCATCCAGCAACACCGCGACGACGTCGCGACGGTGAACGTCCTGCAGGCCACCGAATCGTTCCGCGAGGCGCTCTCGGAGTATAGCGGTCGCGAGACCATCCCGCAGACGTTCGTCGACGGCGAGTTCGTCGGCGGGAGCGACATCCTCGAACAGCTCGACGAGAACGGAGACCTGGCAGAGACGCTGAACGCCTGAAAATATCGCTGGCTGGCGGTCGAGTCGCGCGCTTACTCCTCGTCTTTCATCTCGCCGAGCTTGTCGACGAGGTCGGAGGTCGAGGCCTCCGTCTCGAAGGAGACGTCGCCGTCGTGGTCGTTCTCGTGGACAGCGACGCCCTCGCTGTCGTCCGCGTCGACGTCCTGGTCTTTCTGTTCGGATTCGTCGTAGCTACCAAAGCCCATGTATACTGACTGTGGAGAACCACACTAAAAACGACCGATAGGGTCGCTCAGCGGCCTGTGGTACCGAATCACAGCACCGTGAGCCCGTCTCTCGATCGTCGGCGATCTGATCCGTGTCCCCGGGCTGTAATTATCGGTCCGGGAAGCAAAGGTTCTTATTCGTGGTCCGTTTTTCGGTAAACAACGGATACCCGAGAGCCGTGGTTCTTGCGACGGCGATCGACTGCTGCAACCGTAGATTTCCCGACATATGAGTTCCGCAGACGAGACACTAGAGAAGATCAAGGCACAGGTCGAGGAGGAGACGCCGAACGATATCGCTATCGAAGCGGTGACGTTCGAGGGGCCGGAACTGGTCATCTACACGCCAGACGCCCAGACCGTCGCGAACCGCGACGGGATCGTCCGCAACCTCGCACAGACGCTCCGCAAGCGCATCAACGTCCGCCCGACACAGGACGCGCTGGTCCCGCCAAAGCAGGCCCGCGAGCGCATCACCGAACTGATCCCCGAGGACGCCGGCGTCCAGAACCTCGACTTCGACTCCGAGACCGGCGAGGTCTTCATCGAAGCCGAGAAGCCGGGCCGGGTCATCGGGCGCCACGGCGAGACGCTGGACCAGATCTCGGCGAGCGTCGGGTGGACACCCGAGGTCGTCCGGACCCCGCCGATGGAGTCCTCGACGGTCTCGAACGTTCGGAACTTCCTCAAGCAGGAGCGCGACGAGCGCCGCGACATCCTCGAACGGGTGGGCCGGAAGATCAACCGCCCGACGACGTCGGACGACGACTGGGTCCGACTGACCACGCTGGGGTGCTGTCGGGAGGTCGGCCGTGCGTCGTTCATCCTCTCGACACCCGAATCGCGGATCCTCATCGACTGTGGCGACAAACCCGGTGCCGAGGGCGAGGTGCCGTACCTCCAGGTCCCCGAGGCGCTCGCCTCAGGCCCCAACTCCATCGATGCCGTCGTCCTGACTCACGCGCACCTCGACCACTCGGCACTCCTCCCGATCCTGTTCAAGTACGGCTACGACGGTCCGATTTACACCACCGCACCCACGCGGGACCTGATGGGACTGCTCCAGCTGGACTACCTCGACGTGGCCGCCAAGGAGGGGCGAACCCCGCCCTACGAGAGCCAGCAGGTCCGTGACGCGCTGAAACACACCATCCCGCTGGAGTTCGGCAACGTCACCGACATCGCGCCGGACATCAAACTCACCATGCACAACGCCGGGCACATCCTGGGGTCGGCGGTGTGTCACTTCCACATCGGCGAGGGCCGGTACAACGTCGCGTTCTCCGGGGACATCCACTACAAGGACACTCGCCTACTCGACGGCGCGGTCAACGATTTCCCACGTGTCGAGACGCTCGTGCTCGAATCGACCTACGGCGGGAAGAACGACTACCAGACCGATCAGGAGGACTCCGAGCGGGTCCTCAAGCGGGTCATCAACGAGGCCCACCAGAAGGACGGCAAGATCCTCATCCCGGCCTTCGCCGTCGGGCGCTCCCAGGAACTGATGCTCGTCCTGGAGGAGGCGATGCGCGAGGGCGAGATCCCGACGATGCCGGTCTACCTCGACGGGATGATTCGCGAGGCGACGGCCATCCACACGGCATACCCCGAGTACCTTCGTGGGGATCTCCGCCAGCGGATCCTCTACGACGACGAGAACCCCTTCCTGGCCGAGCAGTTCCAGCAGGTCGACGGCGGCGAGGAGATGCGCCAGGACATCGCCGACGACGAACCGTGTATCGTGCTGACGACCTCCGGGATGGTCACTGGTGGCCCCGTGATGTCCTGGCTCCGCCTGCTCGGCGGGGACGAGGACAACACGATGGTCTTCGTCGGCTACCAGGCCGAGGGGACCCTGGGTCGACAGATCCAGCGCGGCCAGGACGAGATCACGATGTCCGACCGCAGCGGGCCCCGCGCCGAGCGGGTGAGCCTGGAGATGGACGTCGAGACGGTCGACGGCTTCTCCGGCCACGCCGACCGGCAGGGCCTGGAGACGTTCGTCGAGACGATGCACCCCCGACCGGAGAAGGTGCTCTGTGTCCACGGCGACGAGACCTCGACCAATCAACTCTCGTCGGCGCTGTACCAGAAGTTCAACATGCGGACGTTCAACCCCAAGAACCTCGAGACCTTCCGGTTCATCTGAGGCTGGCCTCGGCAGACTGGTGTCGAAATCGAGGTGTATTCTGGAATCGATACTGCTGCCCGTCACTGTGCCTCTGGAGGCCACGCGACCTCACTTCGCACTAGCTGTGGCGTCTTCCGAAGAGGATCGCTCCGTCGTGGTGTCTCTGTACGTGTTCAGTCCGAACACCGAGTTCAGCGGGCACTTCTGCGTCGCCGCGGTGACGATGAAGACGGCACCGACAAGCAGCAATACCACCCCGAGTGCGAGTCCGACTGTCCCCGCCGCGAGCGTCACGAACCCGGCGAGTGCTGCGCCGCCCAGGACGACGAGTATCGGTCCCAGGACGAAGCGTGCGATCCGATCGTATCCGCCGACGTTCTTTTGCATGGTTTGGTCACTTCCTTACAATACTGTTTTCGCACGGAAAGTATATAAACGTAGTCCAGGGTTCGATGGTCGCGTACATCGCACCTGGTATCGCGCGAGTCGCGGACTGGTCACTCCCCGTCCTTGTCGCTGTCGTCGCGCAGTTTCAGTTCCGCGATCAGTCGTGCCCGGACCACCTGCTCGACGATGCCGATCAACAGTTCGTCGTCGCTCGTGTAGTCGGCGAAGATGCCCAGGGGAATCTCCCCGCCGGCCATCTCACGGTGACCACCGGCGCTCCCCACGTCCTCGAACGCGTTGTCCAGAACGTTGCCGATGTTGATGCGGGCGTCCGTCGACCGGCCACTCAACTGGATCGTCTCGTCGATGATACCGAAGACGATGGCCGTCTGGACGCCCTCCAGCGTCGCGAGGTAATCGGCGGCCTGTGGGAGCGCGTCACGCTCGCTGGTCCGTCCGACGTGGGTGATGAGGACCGACCCTGTGACCGATCGGTTCTCGATGGCGTCGGCGATAGCGTCGACCGTCGCCCCGCTGATCGATGGCGTGGACAGTTTCCCGAGCAGATCGGAGTTCGCGTGCGCGTGGAGGAACCCACCGGCCTCGTACTCGGCACTGGTCACGCCCCGCAGGAACCCCAGCGTCTCCCGCCGGATCGCGAAGAGGAGCGCGGTCGCGAGGGTCGTATCGACGTCCATGCCGCTGTCCCGAACGTACTCAGCGAGTATCGTCGCCGTCGCCCCTACCTCCTCGCGGTGGTCGACGTAGCGAGCCGTGACGTCCTCGACCTGGTGATGGTCGATGACGATATCGACCGGTGTCCCCTCGGGAACCCTGTTGTTCGCACCGGGCACGGAGTGGTCGACGAACGCCAGTAGCGACCCCTCCGGCCGGTCGACGATCAGGTTCGCATCGAAGGGCTTCAGTTCGACGTCGAGCAGATTGACGAACGCCCGGTTCTGCTGGTGAGTGATCTCGCCGCTGTAGAGGATCCGTCGCTCGTCGATGCCGGCCGCCGCCGCGATCCGCCCGAGCGCCAGCGCACTGGCCAGACAGTCCGGGTCCGGGTTGTTGTGACAGACGATGTTCAGTTCTTCCCCCGCCCCCAGCAGCGACTGCAGTTCGTTGACGTCGGCCATGCCGATTCTGTGGGTGCCAACGGGAAATACTGTCGGCTGCAGCCCCGACACAATATTAAAATTCTATTCGAAATTCGCAGCTTTTTATTATCGTAATCAACGTTATTAATAACGGACGTGAAACATATTTCGCGACGAAACATACTGCGGGTAGCAGGCACGGCTGCTGTGTCAGGTGTCACCGGCTGTCTCGGAAGGGAGAAGGACTCGCTCGACTCGGTAACCGTCGCGTACGTCCCCATCTTTCCGAATATGCAACACTACGTGATGGAGCAGGAGGGGTACTACCGCGAGGTCCCAGCGGAGATCAGGATCGAGCGATTCAGCTCTGGCCCCAGCATCGTTACGGCGTTTGCCAGCGGAGACATCGACATTGCACTCTTCGGGATCACTCCTGCGATGGTTCTCGTTGAGAAGGGTACCGACGCCGGTATCCTCGCCGCGAGTTCGAGAAACGGCTTCAAGATCGTGGGAACGACAGAACTCGTCGATCGCTACGAACAGGAAGGGCCAACCGTATTCGAGCGTTTCGAACAGGAGCATGGTCGCAAGGTACGGTTCGGTGCCCCACCGGACGGAAGCGTCCCCGACATCGTCCTCCGATACTGGATTCAGGAGGACCTCGACATCGGTGAGATAGAGTCCGTCATCGACAAGTCGAAAGTTCCACCAGCGAAGGCAGTTCGGACGATCCAGTCGGGCGACATCGACGCGACGATCGTCCAGGAGCCGTTCGCGACGATCATCGGCCAGGACGAGGGTTTCGGCGAACTCGCCTGGTCCGGAAATATTCTAGAGAACCACCCGGTCACGGTGCTGTTCGCGAACCAGCAAGTGCTCGACGACAGCGGAGTCGCGCAATCGCTGGTCGAACAGCACGTGGCAGCGACCGAGTTCACGGCAGACTCACCGGATGCAGCCGCCGCCCACGCCGCCTCGGTCATCGGCTCCGGCGTGAGCGAGGACCTCGCGACGGCGGCCATGGACTCTCAGGCCTCAGAGTTCTTCTCGAACCCGCACGCGATCACCGACCAGGCCGCGACGATGGGCGAGTTCGTCGCCAACGCTGGGAACATTGAAGACCCGGTCGCGACTGAACAGCTGTTCGCGTTCGAACCCTACGACGCAATCCAGTCATGAACCATCGACATCGAACCGATACCAGTTCCGACACGGTGGTCGCCGGTCGCTTCGAAGGGGACTCACGGCGGTACCTGCGCGGCCTGGGCGGTCTCCTCGCGTTCCTCCTGGTCTGGTGGGTCGGCGCGACAGTGACCCAGCCGTCGTATCTGGTTCCGGCTCCCCTCGAATCGGCGCGTGCGTTCATCGACCTGTTCGCGACCTCGACTACGATCGTGGTCCCAGTCCTGGGATCGAGTCTGGTACTACCAACCGGGCTCGCACACCTCGCACAGACGCTGTTCCACTACGTGCCTGGCCTCCTCGTCGGTGCGAGCTGTGGTATCAGTCTCGGACTGGCGATGGGCTGGAACGGTGCGCTCGACGACTGGCTGCGACCGCTCGTCCGGGTGCTCCGCCCGATTCCGCCACTGGCGTGGGTCGTCTTCGCTATCGTCTGGTTCGGCATCCACCACACCGGCGCCGCGTTCATCGTCTTCGTCGGTGCGTTCTGGATCAACTTTTACAGCGCGTACGGTGGCGCCGAGGGCGTTTCGACCGAGCTCACCGATGCCGCGTCGACGCTCGGTGTAGAGCGCGACCGCTCGATGCTGAAACTCGTCGCGCTCCCGAGCGCTGCTCCCCAGGTGTTGACCGGGTTCCGGACGAGCATCGGTCGCTGCTGGATGATCGTCGTCGGCGCCGAGTTGTTCGGCGCGCCCGGTGTCGGTTACGAGATCATCACTGCCTCGAACAACCTCGCAATGGCGACCAGCGTCGCCTACATGTTCCTGATCAGTCTGGCGTTCCTCTGTATGGACGTCGGGTTCCGAGTGCTCGAACGGAGGGTCCTCGCATGGCGCTGAGCCCGGACTCACCCACTGATCAGGAGTCCAGCGAGAAGATCACGATCCAGAACGTCAGCCGGTCCTACGAGTCGACGGAGGCACTCGTGGACGTCTCGTTCTCGGTCGCGGAGGGTGAGTTCTGCTGTGTCGTCGGCCCATCGGGATGTGGGAAGACCACACTGTTGCGAGCAATCGCCGGGCTCGACAGTCCCGATAGTGGGTCGATACTGGTCGGTGGAGACCCGGTCACCGATCCCGGCCAGGATAGGGGGATGGTCTTTCAGGGATACGCACTGTTCCCCTGGCGAACCGTCCACGGGAACATCCGGTTCGGCCTCGACCGGCCTGCATGTGACTGTTCCGACTGGGAGGCACGGGTGCGTAGGTTGATCGATCTGGTGGGACTCGACGGGTTCGAGGACGCCTACCCGAAGGAGCTATCCGGCGGCATGAGACAGCGCGTTGGGATCGCTCGCGCGCTCGCCCCCGATCCGGAGATCCTTCTGATGGACGAGCCCTTCGGTAGTGTCGACGCTCGGACGCGCGACCGCTTGCACGCCGAATTGCTCGACATCTGGACCCAAACCGAACAGACCGTCGTGTTCGTCACGCACGACATCGACGAGGCCGTGACACTGGCCGATCGCGTGGTCGTCATGGACGCCGACCCTGGAACTGTACACTCGATAGTCACTGTCGATATCGAGCGCCCGCGCCAGCGGACAGCGCACGAGTTCGTCGAACATGTGGCTCGAATCAGGAACGAACTCGGCGACCCGTACGATGCCTGTCGTTGATTGTCGCTGGGCAACCGTTGGTGCTAAATCAACACTTTCTTGAGATATTTATTATTACTTTAGACGATTCAGTAAGGCAAAGTTATTATAACTGGTGCCAGATTTGTTAAACACGCATGGCGCACATTCACCTCGGCGAAGGGTCGTTCCCGCTGTGGGCACTGATCCTCTGGACCTTGCTCGGCACAGTACTGATTAGCGCGGTCGTCCGACGGGTTCGGAAGGGCGGAATCGAGACCCACCAGATCGCGCTGGCAGGCATCGGTGCGGCCGCGAGTTTCGCGATCTTCCAGTTGAACATCCCCGTCTGGGGTGGCATCCACATGAACCTCACTGGCCTCGTGGGGATCCTTGCTGGGCCGCTGCTCGGAGCGCTCATCGCACTGGTCGTCAATATCTTCTCGGCAGCGCTCGGCCACGGTGCAGTCGGCCTCCTCGGGGCGAATACGCTCGTCAACGCGAGCGAAGCTATCGTCGCCTACTACGCGTTCAAGACCCTGCTGGGGATGGACTGGGACGTCTTCCCCGCCAGCGCGAGTGCCGCGACGCTCGGCCTTTCCGCAGGCGCGTTCCTGATGGGAGCGATCATCGTCATCAGCGGCGTGAACGGGAGCGCGCTGCCGCGTGGTGACCTGACGATCGCGGTCGCTGGTCTCGTTGGGCTCAACCTCGGTGTCGCAGTCATCGAGGGTATCCTGACGGGATTCATCGTCCAGTTCCTCGCCTCCGTCCGCCCCGACCTCGTCGGCCTCGCCGACCGTGACACCCAGGAGGAGCCGACTGGGGTGACCGCCTGATGCAGCGCTGGAAGCAGTACGGTGGCCTCCTCGGACTGTTCGCCGCCTTCCTCGCCGCTGGGTACTGGGGCTTCACCGCGACCGGCGGTGCCCTGCCGTGGGCCAAACGCTCAGCGAAAGCCCTCCAGCGTGGTGTGCAGGAGGGCGGCGGTTCGCTTGTCGACTTCGGCCGCGGCATCGTCGTCGCTGGCCCCATCCGCAAAGGGGGACTGATGCTCGAATTCGGCGCGCTCGTCCTTCTCATGGTCGTTCTCGGTGTCGGTATGTACGTCTACGTCGACCGCTACGGCGGCTTCGAGGACGGAGAACGCCCGGCTCGCTAATCGTGACGACACTCTCGAACCACGTTCCCGACCCGCGGCTCATCACGGCGTTCGCCGAACGGCGAGACGGACCGTTACACCGCGTCAATCCCTGGACGAAGGTCGGCGTCGTCGGCGTACTCGTCCTCGCCGTCACGGTGTTCGACCGCCTTGCGCTCTTGGCCGGACTATACGGAGCCGTACTGGTGGTCTATGGACTCGCGGGACTGCCATACCGGCGGCTCGCTGGCTGGTACACGCTCCCGATGCTGTTCATCGTCTCGGTTGCCGGGCCGCTGGCGTTTCTCGAACCGGGGACGCCGATCGGTGGCGCGCTCTCGACACCGCTCGGTGAACTGTCTGTCACGTGGGCAGGGCTCGTGCTCTTCGGGGAGCTCAGCTGTCGATCACTCACGGTCGCCACGTTCGCCCTGACCGGGTCGATGACGACCAGATACACGGACGTCGCGTACATGCTCGGACGACTACTCCCACGGCCGATCGATCAGATCGCGCTGCTCACCTATCGGTTCACGTTCGTCATGATCGAGACGCTCGAGGATCTCGTAAAAGCCGCGCTCTCTCGGGGTGCGAACTTCTCGGAGTTCTGGTCGAACAAACGGCTGTACGCGAGAATCCTCGGCATGACGATGCTGTCGGCGATCGAGCAGTCAGAACGACTCGTCAAGTCGATGGAAGCCCGCGGCTACAACGGCGACATCACGCTGTACGGTGACGTCTCGCGGCCACCGATCCACGAACTGTTCGTCGTGGTGGGTTCGTATGTTGCCGTCGTCGGCTACGCTGCGGTCGCGGTCTACGGGGTGAGACTGTGAGTCGAGACGATTCACCGCTCGTCGATCTGCAGTGTGAGGCCCACACCTACCCCGACGGGACGGTCGGCATGCACGACGTCGACTTCTCGGTGTACCCCGACGAGGTCGTCGCACTCGTCGGCGGCAACGGTGCCGGCAAGTCGACGCTCCTCGAACACCTGAACGCCACGCTCGTTCCCGACGACGGCGAACTCGTCGTCGACGGTACGCCGATCACCAAAGACAACAGGGCACACGCACGGAGGGAAGTCGGCTTCGTCTTCCAGGACGCCGATACCCAACTCGTCGCGCCCACGGTCCTCGATGACGTGATGTTCGGCCTCCAGAACTACGGCGTTCCCGGTGACGAAGCGAGAGCGCGCGCTCGTGAGGCGCTCGCAACGGTCGACGCGAGTCACCTCGAAGACCGAATCCCACACTACCTGAGCGGTGGCGAGAAACGCCTCGTCGGCCTCGCTGGCGTGCTCGTCCTCGAACCGAGCGTGGTCGTGCTGGACGAACCACTCGCGGGGCTGGACCCCGAGCGGTCCCAACTGGTCGCCGACCGGATCGAGGAGATTCACGAAGATGGAATCAGCGTCGTCCTCTCGACCCACGACCTCGAATTTGCCGCTGAAGTCGCAGACAGAGTCTGTGTGATGGTCGACGGCAACGTCGCTGGAAGCGGAACGCCCCGAGCGGTGTTCTACGACGACGCGCTGTTGGCGGACGCGAACCTCTACCCACCGAGTGCGGTTCGTGTAGCCCGCGAGGCCGGACTCGACGCGACGGCACAGCCAGTGACCGAAGCGGATCTCGTGTCCCACCTCGCCGAGGCTGGCGAGTCGACCACTGTCGGGACCCCGTCTGTCGACAGTGGTGGCCAGGACTGATGGTGTTCGGGGCACCCCGTCAGGCGGTTCGATATAGCGACACGGAGTGTATCGCGCCGGACCGGCATGGTCGACCGGCCGGCGTTTGAAACGGGTGGGATGGCCCGCAGCGCCATCCAGGAGGGCCGACGCGGCGAGGGCAAGAGAGCAGTCGGCGTGGCCCGTACGGAAAACGTACTCGGTCGGGTGTCAGTCGTCGCCGGGCGTCTCGGCCTCGTCGGTGAGTCCGAGCGGTTCCTTCGGTTTGATCGGCGACCCCTCTTCGAGACCCTTGCTGGCCAGCGCCATGCTCCCCATCACTTCGATTATCAGCCGGTTGGCGAAGCCGCTGGTGATACCGCCGTTGTAGGAGTTGGAGTCGCTGACGTCGTAGGCGGGACGTGGTCGGTCGCGAACAGCCGATTGTCCCGTCGCGCGCAGGCGAGATATCCGCCGGCCTCGTGGGGTGGTTCGCCGCGATATTGGCCGCGATCGAGTCCCGTAGCTCCTCGGGAATCGCCAGTGACCGGGGGCGGCGGGCGAACAGCACGATGCCCGTGATAGGCAGTGCGGCATCGAATTGTTTCGACCGAGACGGCTCGCGAACGCGGGTCCGGATCAGACCGCCAGGTACTCCGCGATGGCGTCTTCGTCGGCCAGCGTCGTGGGACCGACCTCGTCGACGATCTCGCCACGCTCCATGGCGTAACAGCGGTCGGCCATCTCGCGGATGACACCGAGGTTCTGCTCGACGAAGAGGATCGTCGTCCCGAGTTCCTCGTTGATCGTCTGCATATCCTGGCTGATCTGGTCGACGATGGAGGGCTGGATGCCCTCGCTGGGTTCGTCGAGCAACAGCAGGTCCGGGTTCGAGACCAGCGCCCGCGCGATGGCGAGCATCTGCTGTTGGCCACCCGAGAGCGTGCCGGCCTGCTGGCTGGCCCGTTCGTCGAGGATGGGGAAGTAGTCGTAGATCTCGTCGTACAGCGTCTCGGAACTGCCGGCGTTGACCGTCTCGCCCATCCTGATGTTCTGTTCGACGGTGAGTTTCGGGAAGACGTCCCGGCCCTGCGGAATGTACCCCATCCCGGCGCGGGCCCGTTCGTCCGCCTCGTCGTGAGTCACATCGATACCTTCGTAGGATACAGCTCCGGAGACGGGTTCGAGCAGACCGATGACCGTCTTCATCAGTGTCGTCTTGCCGACGCCGTTCTTGCCCATGACGCCGACGATCTCGCCAGCCTCGACCGAGAGGTCGACCGACCGGAGGATCGGCGTCGAGTCGTAGGCCGCGGTCACCGAATCGAGTTCCAGCACGGGGTCGCTCACTGCGATCCCTCCCCCAGGTAGATCCGCTGGACCGCAGGGTCCGATTCGATCTCTTCGATGGGTCCCTCGCGGAAGACGTCGCCGTTGTGCAACACGGTCACCTCGTCGGCAATGTCGGCGACGAAATCGGTGTCGTGTTCGATGACGACGAAGGCGATCCCTTCCGTCTCGTTGAGTCGCGTGATCCGTTCGGCGATGGCCTCGCGCTCGGCGACGTCGAGGCCGGCGACGGGTTCGTCCAGCAGGAGGAGATCCGGTTCCAGCGACGCGGCCATCCCGATCTCCAGTTGCTGTTGCTGGCCGTGCGAGAGCGTGCTCGCGTCGACATCCTCGTAGCCGGCGAGTCCGGCCGCCTGGATCGCTTCGTCGACCCGTCGACGGCGTTCGTCGCCGTCGGCGAACCGCTGGATCGGGAGCCGGGCGTTCTCCCGGACCGTGAGGTCGCCGTAGACCGACGGGACCTGGAACTTCATGCTGATACCACGTTTCACGCGGTCCTGGGGTTCCAGGTCGGTGACGTCGTGGCCGTCGTAGTAGAGGCTCCCAGTTGTCGGTTCGTACGTCCCGGTGATCAGTTTCAGCAGCGTCGACTTGCCGGCCCCGTTGGGCCCGATCAGACAGCGGAGTTCGCCGGCCTCGACGCTGAAGTCGACCTCGTCGATAGCCGTGAACCCGCCGAAGGACTTCTCCAGTCCGTCGGTCGCGAGCAGCGTGTCCGTTCGGTCGCCCGTCGCCAGTTCCGCGGCCGTCTGGCGGACGTTCGGGTTGCCCGCCGCGTCGTTCGTACTCATCAGTCAGACACCTCCGTGGCGGCCTCGGGCGCCTCCGAGGTCGCCGTCGCACCGCGACGCTTCAGGTAGGTCTCGTGGACCCACGGGACGATACCGCCTGGCAGTCCGAGGATGAAGATCAGCAACAGCGCGCCGACGATGACGAAGGCGAGTTCGCCACCCAGCGAGTTCCGGAAGAACTCGATGCCGACCGTCGCAACGACGGCCCCAAGTAGCGTCTTCCGGCCGCCGACGCTCACCCAGATGACCGGCAGGGAGGCGAAGGTCAACTCGAAGACGCCGGGGCTCATGTAGTTGCCCCAGGCGGCGTAGAGCACGCCCGAGAGGCCGGCCAGCGCCCCACCCAGCGTGAACACGGCGAGTTTCACGCGCTTGACGTCGTACCCGAACATCCGCGTCCGGTCTTCGTCCTCGCGCACGGCGACCATCACGCGGCCGTAGTCGGAGTTGACCAACGCCCGCAGACCGAGGTAGGTCACGACCAGCAGAGCCAGCACGAAGTAGTAGAACGTCATGCTGTCGAACGTGATCGCCGCGCCGCCGACGCCGAAGGCGAGGTTCGGGATGGTCGGCATCCCGTTGAACCCGCCCAGCGCCGCCTCGCCGATTGTCCAGGCGTCACCAGCGGTCTGGGCCATGAAGGTGTGCAACACGAGCGTCGACACCAGCGTGATGATAGTGACGTAGACGTTCCGGACACCCCCGTAGAACATGAAGTACCCGAGGGTCGCGGCCACGAGCGCGCCGCCGGCGACGGCGACGACGAACGCGGCCGTGATACCGGCCGGCGTCGCGAAGTTGACCGAGACGACGCCGAACGTGTAGCCGGCGAAACCGAAGAACACGACCTGGCCGAACGAGAGGATACCGGCGTAGCCCCAGACTACGGACAGCGAGAGCCCGAGGAAGGCGTACACCAGGAACAGCGAGAACCGCGAGGCCTGGTAGGAGCCGACGGCCAGCGGGTACGCCGCGAGCGCCAGGACGGCGACGGCGAACCCGACCCAGAACCCGCGGGAGTTCCCGACGGTGTTAGGCCCCTCGAAGCGGCCGACGAGGCGGTCGAGTAGTCCCTCGGCAGCGCTCGAATCCGCGCCACCGGAGTGAGAGGTCGCCATCTACGCGGCCTCCTTGCGCCGTTCACGCAGGCGCTCGACGAAGCCGGTGATGCCGTCGGGCAGGAACCGGATCATCACGATGGCGGTCACCAGCAGCGCGATGCGGCCGAAGAACGTCCCGATGAGATTCGAGAACAGGGCGTTGATCGCACCCAGCAGGCCACCGGCGAGCGTCGTCCCCAGCACCACGCCGGGGCCGCCGACGACGACCGCGACGAACGCCTCGACGAGGAACGAACTCCCCAGACCGGGCACCATCGTGATCGTCGGGGCGTACAGTGCGCCGGTCAGCCCGGCCAGGGCAGAGCCGAGCGCGAACGTGGTCATGTACGTGCGCTCGGTGTCGACACCCATCGCACGGGCGGTGTCCTCGTCCTGGATGGTCGCTCGGGCACGCATCCCGTACTCCGTCCGGGTGAACACGTAGTAGGTCACCGCGAGGAGAGCCAGCGCGACACCGGCCAGCAGCACGCGGTAGGTCGAGTACGAGAAGCCGCTGTAGGCGATGTTGCCAAGCGGCGTCCCGATCTGGTCCAGGGAGTTCCCCAGGGTGAGGCGCACGCCCTGGACCATGATGAGGCTCAGACCCCACGTGGCGACCATCGAGTCGGCCAGGCGGTCGTACAGCGGTTCGATGACGTCCCGGCCCAGGAACCGCTGGGAGAGGGCGTTCGGGACCGACCCCGAGATGACCACGCGTTCGACGACCAGGCCGAAGACCGCCGAGACGACGACGCCGGCGAGCATCGCGGCGGGCAGTGGTAGCCCGAGTCGGATATTCGCGAGCGTCGTCGCGTACGCCCCGACCATGATGAACTCGCCGTGTGCGAGATTGATGACGCCCATGATGCCGAAGATGATGGCCAACCCCGCGGCTGCCAGCACGATAAAGGCGAAGCTATCGAGGAACTGGAACAGGAGGTTCAGGCCGTTGACCATCCCTATCCGGCCTCCTCGTAGAAGTCCTGGGGCGTGTACTGCGTCTCCTCGTCCTCCTGGGTGAGGTCACAGCCGACCGTCTCCGAGAGGAACGTCTCGGGGATGACACGGTCGTCGACCGCCTCGACGTTGTGCTGGTCGTCGGCCCGCATGACCCACATGTGGTGGTCGACGTGGTGGGTCGCACCGTCCAGTGCGATCTCCTCCTCGCCGGGCGCTTCCGGCGCGCCGAAGGTGATACCGGATTCGAGCGCGTCTCTGACCTCCGGCTGTTCGGTCGTTCCGGCCTGCTCGACGGCCTGCTTGTACATGTAGATCGAGAAGTAGTTGTTCTCGGCCTCCTCGTTGAGGTAGGGGGCGTCGGGGAACTTCTCGTAGTAGCGGTCGACGAAGCCGCCCTCGCGGGTGTTTCGCTCGGTCGGGATCTCCTCCATGTAGTTGACCCCCGCGTAGATGTTGGCCATCGCGGGCGGGTCCAGGCGCAGGTGTTCGTAGCCCTGGGCCATCGCCGTCGAGGTCCCGATGGGTACCTCCAGGCCGGCAGAGGCCTTCTGTTCGTAGAAGGAGGTGTGGTTGGCGCCGACGAGCATCGACATCACGAAGTCCGGGTCGGCCTCCTGGATGCGGTTGATCGTCGAACCGAACTGGGAGTTCGACAGCGGGATGAACTCCTCGCCGATGACCTCGGCGTCGTTCTCGTCTGCCAGGACCTTCACCCAGTCGGCCGAGAGCTGGCCGAAGTTGTAGTCGGCCGCGATGGTGTAGATCTTCGGGCCGTACTCCTCGACCAGATACGGGAGGACACTCCCGAGCTGCTGGCGGGCGGTCGGCCCGACAGCGAAGACGTTCTTGTCACAGACCCCACCCTCGTACTGGGTCGTGTAGAAGTAGAGCTGGTCCTCGCGGTCGATGATCGGCCTGATGGCCTCGCGGGTCGCCGAGGAGTAGCCGGCCCACAGCGCGTCGACGTCGTGCTTGTTGATCATCCGGCGGGTGAGTTCCTGATAGCGCTGGTTGTCCGACTGCGGGTCGGGATCGAACACCTCGATCTCTTTCCCGTCGATCCCGCCGTCGTTGTTGATCTCCTCGATGGCCAGCAGCGACGCCTTGTGCTTGGGATCGCCGACGAGCGCGAAGTTGCCGGAGCGGTCCTCCAGAACACCGATCTTGATCGTGTCACTCCCCGAGGCCGACCCGCCCGAACACCCCGCGAGTGCCGTCCCAGCGAGGACTGCGGAGGAGCCGAGGAACCCACGGCGACTGACGAGCCGGTCGCTCATAGTTCACCCTCCGGGAATTCGGCGGCATCTTCAACCTTATACACGCAACTACTGAACGTATTGGACGATTTATCGCCCAGAGCAGTACATCCGTCCATCGTATCGTTCACATCGTTGGACATCAACAGGACGTAAATAAGGGTTACTGATCGAATCTTATACTCCCCTTCAGAACCTGGTGAGTGTATAAGGATATAGAAGGAATAGCACCGAATGCTGGATGTTCAGATAATACTTCCCAAAATTGGTGGACATCTACAGAAATTCGATCCGCCGGGCGAGGAAGCGGCGACAGTTGCGGCTTCCGCGAGAATCGGTAGATCTACCTACAGGATCGCGCTGCCGGCCTCGGCGAGCAGCGACGCGGCGAGGACGGCCACGCCGAGACCGGCGACGACCTGCGCGGCACCGTGGAGTGTCCGCCCGCGTTCGGTCGTGAGGCCGAACAGTGCCCCGGCTCCCGCACCGATGGCACCCATCGTGGCGGTGATGGTCACCGCGTAGGCGACGACGGCCAGTGCGACGACGCCGGTCCCGTAGTCGGGAAGCAGCGTCGAGGAGAAGACGATCATCGACACGGGTGGCGAGAGCGTAAAGAGCGCGCCGACGAGCCCCGTCTTGAGATAGGAGACGGTGTCGTGACCGTGGTCGTGGGCGTCGAATCCCGGCAACGGGAGGTGGACGTGCGCGTGGCTGTGTGTCTGCCCGTCGTGGTCGTGTTCGTCCGTTCGGATCGACCGTCGGAGCCCGCCGACGGTCATGCTCGCGGCGAGGACACCGAGGAGGAGACCGACGCCGAGGGTGCCGACAGTGTCGTAGACGGCCGGGAACTCCGTCCGTCCCAGCAGGAGGTACGCGCCGCCGAGCCACACGACGACGAGCGCGACGTGCCCGAGACTGAAACAGACACCGACCAACGCCGACAGTCGGGAATCACCGTACTCGCTCGTCAGCGACGAGATGCCGGCGACGTGGTCCGGTTCGATAGCGTGTGTGATACCGAGGACGCCCGCGGTGGCGAGTGCCGTCACCACCGTCGAACTCATGGTTGTGCTCCGATGCGGTGGCGATACCGGCCAGTTCCGACCCCGCCTGTGAGATCCACGTACATCACACCTCGGTAGACATACGAACGAAAAGCGCCTTTCTAACTGTGCAAGTATTGTGTCTTCGGGCCGTACTTAAGATGTTTCTCTCGATAGGCACCAGTAGAATGAGCATTTCCATAGTGCCCATATCCACATCGACGGTCGACGGTGGTGAGTCCGGCGTATGAGCGACGACCTCGTGCCGGGCGAGATCCGCCCCGGCGACGGCACGGTGACACTGAACGAGGGCCGCGAGACGGCCGAGGCCACCGTCGGCAACACCGGTGACAGGCCCGTCCAGGTCGGCTCGCACTTCCACTTCTTCGAGGCCAACGCGGCCCTGGAATTCGACCGCGAGGCGGCCTTCGGGATGCGGTTGAACATCCCCGCCGGCACTGCGGTCCGGTTCGAACCGGGCGACGAGCAGACCGTCGAGCTCGTCGCCATCGGCGGGAAGCGCGCCGCTCGCGGCATGAACGGGATGGTCGACGGGAGCGTCGACGGCGATCCGAGCGCGGCGCTGGAACGGGTGCGAGCGGCGGGCTTTGCCGACACAGGAGTCGAGCAGGACGAGGGGGCCGAGAAATGACACGCGACATCGACCGCGACAACTACGCCGAACTGTACGGCCCGACCGAGGGCGACAAGGTACGTCTGGGCGACACCGAACTGTTCGCCGAGGTCGAGACGGATCTCCGGACCCACGGCGACGAGGCAGTCTTCGGCGGCGGGAAGACCCTCCGGGACGGTCTCGGACAGGCCCCCGGCGTCACCCAGGAGGAGGGCGCGCTGGACTGGGTCATCACGAACGCGACGATCATCGATCCGAAACTGGGCGTCGTCGCGGGCGACATCGGCATCCGGAACGGCGAGATCGCCGGCATCGGGAAGGCCGGCAACCCCGACACGATGGACGGCGTCGACATGGTCGTCGGCCCCTCGACGGACGCCTACCCCGCCGAGGGGAAGATCGCCACCACAGGCGGGCTGGACATCCACATCCACTGGAACTCCGCGCAACTACACGAGCATGCGCTGTCTTCCGGTATCACGACGATGCTTGGCGGCGGTTACGGCGGCGGCGCGACCACCTGTACGACCGGCCCGGAGAACATCAAGCGGTTCCTCCAGGCCGCCGAGGCCTGGCCGGTCAACGTCGGCTTCTACGGGAAGGGCAACGCCTCCGATCCCGGCCCGCTCCGGGAACAGGTCGAGGCCGGCGCCTGCGCCCTGAAACTCCACGAGGACTGGGGGTCGATGCCCCGGGCCATCGACACCGCGCTGGACGTCGCCGAGGAGGAGGACGTCCAGGTCTGTATGCACACCGACACGCTCAACGAGGCCGGCTTCGTCGAGAACACGTTCGGCGCCGTCGACGGCCGGACGATGCACCTGTTCCACATCGAGGGCGCGGGTGGGGGCCACGCGCCGGACATCATGGAGATGGTCGGCCAGCCCAACATGCTCCCCTCCTCGACGAACCCCTCGATGCCCTACACCGACAACACGTTCGACGAGCACCTCGACATGGTGATGGTCTGTCACCACCTCAACCCCGACGTCCCCGAGGACGTCGCCTTCGCCGAGTCCCGCGTGCGTGCCGAGACCATCGCCGCCGAGGACGTCCTCCACGACATGGGTGCCATCTCGATGATGACCTCCGACTCCCAGGCGATGGGGCGGATGGCCGAGGTCATCTCCCGGACCTGGCAGACCGCCTCGAAGATGAAGTCCCAGCGCGGGCCACTGCCCGAAGACGAGGGCACCGGCGCCGACAACTTCCGGATCAAGCGCTACATCTCGAAGTACACGATCAACCCGGCTATCTCGGCGGGCATCGACCAGTACGTCGGGACGCTGGAACCGGGCAAGATCGCCGACATCTGCCTGTGGGACCCCGCCTTCTTCGGGGTCAAGCCGGCGATGACGTTCAAGGGCGGCTTCCCGGTCCACTCCGAGATGGGCGAGGCAAACGGCTCCTTGATGACCTGTGAACCGATCCTCCAGCGCGAGCGGGCCGGCGCGGTCGGGAAGGCCAAACACGCCCTCTCGCTGTCGTTCGTCTCGCCGGCCGCCGCCGAACGCGGCGTCGGCGAGGAGTACGGCCTCGACTCGCGGGTCGTCCCCATCGAGGGCGCCCGCACGCCCGGGAAAGGCGACATGGTGTACAACGACTACTGTCCGGACGACATCGACGTCGATCCCGAGACCTTCGAGGTCGAGGTCGACGGCGAACACGTGACCTGTGAACCGTCCGCCGAACTGCCACTCGCACAGCGGTACCTGCTATGAAACTCACAGCCAAAGAGCAAGAACGACTCACCGTCTTCACCGCCGCAGAGGTCGCGCGACGCCGCAAGGAACGGGGCGTCCCGCTGAACCACCCCGAGGCCGTCGCCTACATCAGCGACTGGTGTATCGAACGGGGTCGCGATGGGCAGTCCGTCGCCGAGATCCGTGCCGGCGCCTCACAGTTGCTCGGCCGCGAGGACGTCATGGAGGGCGTCCCCGAGATGATCCCCATGATCCAGGTCGAACCGGTCTTCCCCGACGGGACGAAACTCGTGACCGTCCACGACCCCATCCGGTCGGACAGCGTCGGGACCGCGGACGAGGGTGACGACGAAGGCGGAGACGAGAGCGAGGCCGAGGACACATGAGCAAGACACACCGTGACGTGGCGACGGTCGGCGTCGGGGGCCCCGTCGGATCTGGCAAGACGGCACTGCTGTCGGAACTCGTCCCCATGCTCCGCGATGCAGGGCTTGACGTCGGCGTCATCGCCAACGACATCCTCACCCAGGAGGACGCCGACCGCCTGCGCGAGCGATTCGCCGACGTCGTCCCGGCGGACCTCGTCGCCGGCGTCGAGACGGGGGCCTGCCCGCACACGGGCATCCGCGAGGACCCCTCGATGAACCTCCAGCAGATCGACGCGTTCCTCGAAGAACACCCCGAACTCGACGTCGTGGTCGTCGAGAGCGGCGGCGACAACCTCGCCGCGACGTTCAACCCCGAACTCGCGGACTTCTCGCTGTACGTCATCTCGGTGGCCGAGGGCGAGGACATCCCCCGCAAGCGCGGCCCCGGTGTCGTCGACTGTGACCTGCTGGTCATCAACAAGACCGACCTGGCGCCCCACGTCGGCGTCGACGTCGACGTGCTCGAACGGGATGCCCACGAGGTCCGCGAGGGGCCGACGGTGTTTACGAACTGCAAGGCCGGCGAGGGCGTCGACGAGGTGATGGCCCACATCGACGAAGGGGTGCTGTTCGCCTGATGGCCACCGACGGAGAGCCCCCCGCCGACAGCGGCGAGACGGACGCACCCCATCCGTCGTTCGCGGCCTACGCTGCGGAACCAGTCCCGCAGGCCGCCGTCGGCGCGCCGGGGAAAGACGGCCGGCTGAAGTTGGCCTTCGCGGCGACCGAGGGCGGCACCGCACTCGTCGAGGACTACGCCACGGTGCCGTTCCACATCTCGGGGACGCTGGGCCACGACCCCCATCCCGACGCCGAGACGGTGTTCGTCCAGTCGCCGACCGGCGGCATCGCACAGGGCGACCGCCACGACATCACCGTCACCGTCGGCGCGGACGCCGTCGCCAGCGTCTCGACCCAGAGTTCGACGAAGGTCCAGTCGATGACGTGCAACTACGCGGCCGCCGAGGCGACCCTATCAGTGGCCGAGGGCGGGCATCTAGACTACGTCCCGGAACCGACCATCCTCCACGAGGACTCGCGGTACTGCCAGGTGCTGCGACTGGACCTGGAACCGGGTGCGACGGCCGTCGTCAGCGACGTCGTCGTCCCCGGTCGGCTGGCCCGCGGCGAGCGGTTCGACTTCGAACGCTACCGCTCGGCGGTCGAGGCGTCCGGTCCCGACGGCCTCCTGTTCGCGGACACGACACACCTCGCGCCCGACGAGGCCGACCCGACGGCGCCCGGGATGCTCGGGGAGTTCGCGGTCTATGGGACCACCTTCGTCGTCGCACCGGACGCCGACACCGGGGGACTGAGCGACGCGCTCCACGACGTTGTCACCGACTGCGAGGCCCGCGCCGGCGCGTCCGCACTGCCGAACGACGCGGGGGTTGCCATCCGCGCGCTCGGTGACCGGGCAGAGGTCGTGACGGAGACGCTACAGGCCGCCTGGGACCACGCCCGGCGGGAACTGCTGGGTGTGCCGGCACCCAGCGGGAGGAAGTACTGATGCGCATCGCCGACAACTACGTCGGGCACCGCTCGGAGGCCGCCGTCGCCGACCGACTCGCCGACGCCGACCCCGTGACGGTCGTGCTCTCGGACACCGACCGACAGCGCTCGCGCGTCCGGACCGAGACCGACGACGGGCGCGACCTCGGCATCGTCGTCCCGCATGACCTGGGCGACGGCGACGTCCTCGAAGCCAACGACGGGACACTGGTCGTCGTGGAACTGGCCCCCATCGACGCGCTCGTCCTGGACCTCGACGGGAGCACCATCTCGCCGATGGCCGCGCTGGAACTGGGCCACGCGCTGGGGAACCGCCACTGGAACCTCGCGCTCCGGGACGGCGAGGCCCTCTTTCCGGTCCCGGACAGCCGCGAGCGGATGGACGCTATCGTCGAGCACGAACTCCCAGCCGACGTGGCCCACCGGTACGAGGCCGTCCCGCCGACGCTGTTCGACGACGGCGACGGGCCGGCCGACCACGACCACTCGCACGGGCACGATCACAGCCACGGTGCCGGGCACGACCACAGCCACAGCGATGGCCACAGCCACGATTCCAGCCACGGCGTCCGCTCTATCGACACGGAGGGCGACGGATGACCGACGGGGGGACACTGAGCGCGCTGCGGCTCGCCGACTCGTTCCTCCCGGTCGGGACCTACACGGTCTCGTACGGCCTCGAACAGTTCGCACAGGACGACCGCATCGACGGCGCCGACGACCTCCGAGACCTGCTGGCGACGTACCTCCGCCGGCAGGTCGGCCCGGCGGAACTGGTCGCGCTGCGGGCCGCCCACACGGCCGCACAGGACGGCGATCTCGACGCTGTCCAGCGGACGGACCGGCGACTCAGTGCGGTGACGCTGGCCGCGGAGTTCCGCGAGAGCGCCCAGCAGTCCGGCGACCGCCTGCTCTCACTCCAGCGGGACCTGGGTGAGACAGACCTGCTGGAGCGGTACGCCGACCGGGTCGACGCAGGCGACGCACCGGGCAACTTCGCCGTCGTTCTGGGCGTCGTGGCTGCCCTCGAAGGGATCGACGACCGGACGGCCTGCCTGGTGTGCTGTCACGGCTTCGTTACCGGACTACTGGGGGCCGCCCAGCGGTTGCTGTCGCTGGGCCACACCGACGCCCAGCGTGTGCTGGACGACCTGCAGTCGGTCATCGACACGGTCGTCGAGGACAGCGCCGACCACGGAATCGAGGAGATGGACCCGTTCGCGCCGCTGGTCGGCGTCCTCGCGGCCGAACACGAACGGGCCGAGCGGCGGCTGTTCGCCAGCTGACAGGCGACTCGGCGCTGGAACTTCACTCTTCGGGGGCAGTGCGCCCCTCGTGCGGTCGCCAGTCGACTTCTTGACCCAGCCACGGGCAGTTCCGGATGCAATGGCGACGAACACGCAGACTGCGACCGACACCGGCGTCCTCCTGGAGGACTGGCAGGCCGGTGTCGTCGGTGGTATCGCCGGGGCGGCCGTCATGGCCGTCCTGATCTCCGTCATGAACGCAGCCGTCCTGAAAGGGGCGATTCCGGGGCTCTACACCCTCTCCGGCGGTGTCGCCGGCTGGGTGATCCACCTCTCCCACGGGGCCGTCCTGGGGGTCGTCTTCGCGGCGATCATCAGGTCGGGCATCGTCGGCCGCTCGCCGGCTGCTATCCTCGGCCTGGGGGTCCTCTGGGGAGTCGTCACCTGGGTCGGCCTCGCCGCGCTGGTGATGCCCGTCTGGTTGAGCGCGGTCGGCTTCCCGGCGGCCCCGCCGTTCCCCAACTTCGCGATCCCGAGTCTCCTCTGGCACGTCGTCTACGGCGGCGTCCTGGGTGTGACCTACGCTGTGACGCGGTGACGAAACGAACAGATCGGCGTCACTCCGGCGGTCGGAATACCCGCGCGATATCTCGTTTTCCGGGCGTCGACTCCACCTCGACCAGCCCTCGTTCCGTGAACACGCGGCGCCAGTCGCGGTAGTACAGCGGCAGGTCCTCGTCGACGTAGTTGACCGTCCCCGCCTCGCCGCTCTCGTTCTCGACCGTCACGAGGAGGTCACCGGCGATCCGCGCCAGGTCGTCGAACACCCACTCGGAGTCCGGATGGATGTGCTGGAGCGTCTCGACGCTGAAGACGACGTCGAACGCGTCGTCTGACAGATCCGTGACGTATTCCTCGATTGGCTCGGCGTGGAAGGTCCCGTCGGCTGCCAGCTCCGGGTAGGTGTCGGCCAGAATCTCCAGTGCCTCCCCGTTGACGTCGATACCAGTGAGGTTCGAGAAGCCGGCGTCGGCCAGTCCGGCGAGGTGTCTGCCGACGCTGCATCCGACCTCCAGGACGCGCGCGTCGTGTTCGACGTGTCCCTCCAGCAGGGAGCGGACCAGCTCTGTCGTCGCGTCCGACCCGTAGTGGGCGTAGTACGTCGGCGAGTACTCGCCGGAGCGGTCCGCCCACTGTCGTCGGACCTCGTGAGAATCCACGTTCGGTTCCCGGGGCCACGACTGATAACCCTGCCGACACTCGTCCGTCTCGACCAGCTCCCGAATGTTCCGACATCGTCGGTTATCCCGCCCGTAGTGTCCGTTCCTGAACGACGGTGACCACATAGCTGCCGGAGGAGACATTCGGCGCCACATAACCACCTATTCTGGACATTCGTCTATTATTCTCGCGACATCGTAGACGAATACCGGACTTCTTATCAGTGATGGTCGTCAAGTGCTAGTTGCAATGGTAAACGGTACTGTGGATTTCTTCCACGACGACGGCGGCTACGGTTTCATCTCGACTGAGGACGCGGACGATGACGTCTTCTTCCACATGGCGGACGTCGGCGGTTCGGACCTCGAAGAGGGAACAGACATCGAATTCGACATCGAGGACGCCCCCAAGGGTCCTCGCGCGACGAACGTCGTCCGCGCGTAAGCAGGCTTCGTACCTGACTTCTCAGACGGCTACTCGTCCAGAGCGATAGCTCTGCCCGGCGAGCGTATAGTGAGTGGCGAGTGCTCTATAGAGCGACTGGTCCACTCGGTTGAGTCCCCAAATATTGGGTATTCTGTTTATATTCCAACATGGAATATATACTCCATGGGTGTTATAAATACGATTATTAAACGGGTCAGTGACTATGAGGGGACTGCTGCAAGCGAACTCCCACCTCTAGACAGTACGATCGACCCGGCTGTCATCGAGACGTTTATCGAATCAGTGGATAACGATGAGGATCTGATCAATTTCGCCTATTGTGGATACTATGTTTCTGTATTCGGCTCGGGGGACGTGGAGATTGATGGGGAACAGAAGCTCGAGTAGCTCGATCTGGTGTACGAAGGGAGTGCTGTGGCTCACACCCTATTTTTCCCTCGAAAGAATAGATTCGGCCTGAGAGATTCGAGCACATCTGGCGTCGTGCGGTACTCGAAAAAGTTCACACACCAATTACGCTGCTGTAATGGAGTCTGCTCTGCGCTGGTCGTGGCTGGCTGTTATAGCTCGACGGTCGCGAGATCCGACTCTAGCTCCGCGACGTGGTCGTTGTACGCCTGGACGAATCCACGGAATCTGGGGGCGTACTCCCGGATATCCGCCGCCGAGGGCTGTTCGTATTGTGAGAGGAGGTAGAGTCCGCCGGTGCCGCCGACCCGCAGGTACGATGCACGACCCGCTTCCCACTTCAGTTCCCAGCGGGTCCCCTCGACCCGGGCGGTGTAGGTCCCGTAGTCCCCGCCCTCGTAGCGGTGGAGTTCGCCGGCGATGCGATCACAGACCTCCCGCACGCGGTCGAGGACGCGGTCGCGCTGGGCGACGACGCCGTCCGTCGTCGCCACCTCCGGGAACTCCGTCGAGACGTCGTCCAGCACGCCGTCGAGCGAGGCGACGTAGTCGTTGAACCCCGCAATGAAGGCGTCGTAATCCGCCAGGGCGTCGGCGAGTGATTCGGGTTCGGGCGGTTGCTTCGTCGAGATCACGTACACCTCCGAGCCCCGACTGGGGTCGAACCGGAGATACTCCAGGTCGCCGCCCTCGTACTTGACCGTCCACTCGCCGCGGTCGGTCTCGACCGTCGCCTGCCCGTAGTCGCCACCCTCCAGTCGCGCCAGTTGGTAGGCGACGCGGCCAGCGTGGTCCCGAACCGCGGCGACCAGTTCGTCCCGTCTGTCGGCGACCGCCGTCGCGTCGGCGGGGTCGACCGGTGGCCACTCAGTCACACCAGTTCCTGCACCGGGACGAACATAACCGGTGCGGTCCGGGGCCGAAAATCGCGGCCTCGACCGGGCCGGGACAGTCGGCTACCGAAGCCGTGACCGTCGGGTCAGGTCACGGCCGAGGTGCTTCGCGACGGTGACGAGATACCCGAGACCAGCCTGGACTTCGGGGTCCCACAGCGCCCGAAGCAGGCCGAGCACGCCGACCCGCTCGGGAGGTTCGTCGAGATCACCGGTCGCGTCGCCGACGGCGTGCAACAGTGACTCGACCCCACGGACCGTCTCCGGTTCCGCGGCGGCGTCCGCGAGGACACCGAGGTTGCCGCCAGTCGCGGCGAGTTTGGTGACCATCTCGTCGTCCAGCGCGTTGGTCCCCAGTGCGAGGACGTCGAGCAGTTCGTTTACGTCGTCGAGGCGGTCCAGCAGTTCTGCTAGGTCCGCCTCGTTGCCCTCGATGGCTGCGGCGAGTTCGGCGAGCTGTTCGTCCGACACCGCGTCGGCCGCACCGTCGGTCTCGGTGTCTGTCTGTTGTTCACTCATGGTATCACCTCACAGCAGTCCCCTGGCGGTCAGCCAATACGACTCGTTGTAGGCCAGCTTCCCCCAGTGGACGAACTGGTTGGGGTCTTTCGGCGTCGGGTCCCGCTCGTAGCTGAACTCGACGAAGGTGGCCTCGTCGGTCCCGGACTCGACGAAACACATCGTCTTGCCGTCGTACTCCGCAGTCGGGCGCTGTCCCCGAACCCGGCTCGCGAGCCGGTCCGCGACCGTCCCGGCCTGGTAGTGGGCGACGCTGCCGGCCTTGCTCGTCGGGACGTCCGCGACGTCGCCGATGGCGTAGACGTCCGAGACCCGCGTGGATTCGAGTGTCCTGTTGTCGACGTCGACCCAGCCGCCGTCGCCGAGGCCGGCGTCGGTCACCAGATCCAGCCCGGTGTGGGGCGGGATGGCGACCAGCAGGTCGTACTCCATCTCAGATCCCTCCATCGTGTGAATGACCTGTTCGTCGGGGTCGATCTCGTCGGGATTGAAGAACGTCTCGGCGTGGATATCCCGTTCGTCGAACAGCGGCTGAGCCCACTCGGCGACCGATTCGAGCCCGTGAATCCGCTGGATCGGGTAGGTGTACGTGATCTCGATGTCGTCACGGCGCCCCCGCTCCCGGAGCCACTGATCGGCCATGAACACGAACTCGACGGGCGCGGCAGGGCACATGTGCGGGACGCCGATCACCGACAGGACGAGGTGACCCTCCTCGAACTCCGCCAGCGCGTCACGGAGCCGCTCGGCGCCGTCGGGCCCGTAGAAGTGGTGGCCCCCCTCGACCAGTCCCGGTACCTCGTCGGGGACGAGGGTCGCACCGGTAGCCAGCACCAGCGAGTCGTAGGCCAGTGATCCGCCGCCGCCGAGGGCGAGCCGTTTCGTGTCGGTGTCGATGCCGGTCACGCGGTCGATGACGAACTCGACCTTGCGGTCGAGCAGGTCGACGATCGGAGAGCGGGCGTCCTCGACTGTCGCCTCGCCGAACGGGACGTAGAGGAAGGTCGGCTTGTACACCTGGTCGGGCCCGTCGTTGACGACGGTCACCGAGACCTCCTCGCGCTTCAGCTCCGGCGAGAGCTTGTCGGCCAGACGGTTGGCGAGGACCGTCCCGCCCGTGCCACCGCCGACGATGACGATTCTGTGCATTCGTACTCACTCCGTGGTCTCGACGTAGATGCTCCAGTAGTCGTCGTGCTCGACGACGTCCAGCAGGTCGTGGCCGGCCTTCTCGATCCACTCCGGGACGTCGTGACTGGACGAGCTATCGTTGGTCTGCAGTTCGAAGACGGTGCCCGGATCGGACTGTTTGATCTTGCCGATGAGGTCCATCAGCGGACCGGGGCAGGTGGCACCGCGCGAGTCGACGGTCACGTCGGGGGAGATTGATTCACTCATTTTGCTCACCTCAGATGAACAGCACCTGTTTGTCTTCGGCCAGCGTGAGGAACCCGGAGACGCCCAGGACGTCGTCGAACATGGCCGCGTAGTCGTCCAGGTCCTTCCCCAGCAGGTCCATCGACAGTTCACAGGCGTAGAGGCTGACCGGCCCGATCTCCTGTGCCTGGGCGATGGACTCGTAGAACAGCGGCATCTCCGCGTCCTCGGACTCCATCATGGTTTGCGCGACCGCGCCCATCTCGAAGTCGTTGTTCTCGATGGTCTCGACGTCGAACGCCTCCAGTCCGTCCATCGTCGCGAAGATGTCGATGGGGATGTCCGAGGCGCCCGCGACGGACGCGATGTTCGATACTGCCTGTAGCCGCTCTAGCTTGCCCGAGGCAAGGACGATTGCGTATCCTGACATTGGTACTCTCCTCGACGTGGAGATACGGTCGACCAGTATATAATATTGTACGCCAATTCCAAAATTCTGAGAAACCCATCGAGTCACAGGCGCAGATATTTGAAAACCAGGCTGACGAGATGGGTGCTAATCCGGTCCTTGAATGTATCAAAACCTCCATCAGTATTTCTACTATCCTACAATATTCGAGTGGCCGCCCGAGTAGTAGTGCGTCCACGCCGCCTCGAAGACCGACTGCGATACCCCCTACAGCACGTCGGCGATCCCACAGACGGCCCCAACGGTGCAACGTCCGCGGTCGATGGCATCTCCCACGACCGGATCGGCGGTCCACTCACTGCGGTTTCCATGGCCGATGACCCGGAACGAGATATCCTTGCGGTCGACAGCCGGTCACCGACGAGTCTGCGACATGTTGCGTTCGCTGTGACGCTACTACGAGAGGAGCGGGACCGTCGTCAGGGCCAGGTGCCGCGCTGTTCGCTTGCCTCGATGACGCGTTCGAGTGCGACGACGTAAGCGGCCGTCCGGAGCGACGGCACGTCCCGATCCTCGTAGGCGTCGACCAGGTTCCAGAACTGCTCGACGATCGTCTCGTCCAGTTCCTCGTTGACGCGGTCCTCGGACCAGTAGAACCGCTGGCGGTTCTGCACCCACTCGAAGTACGAGACGATGACGCCACCGGCGTTCGCGAGGATGTCCGGAATGACGACGACGTCGTCGAGGATCTCGTCGGCTGCGGGCGTGATCGGACCGTTCGCGGCCTCGGAGATAACGTCGGCGGAGATGTCCTGTGCGAGCGACTCGTCGATGGCGTTCTCGAGTGCGGCCGGGATCAACAGATCCACGTCGAGCGTGAGTAGTTCGTCGTTGGTGAGTTCCGACTCGGCGTCGGGATAGCCGACGACGCTGCCGGTCTCGCGTTTGAACTCCTTGACCGCCACCGGGTCGAACGACTCCTCGGCGTAGATAGCACCACTGGAGTCCGAGACCGCGACGACGTCGGCACCCATCTCGTAGATGAGTTTCGCCGCGATCCACCCTGCGTTGCCGTACCCCTGGACCGCGACCGTGGCGCCTTCGAGGTCCTTGTCGAGGTAGTCGAACGCCTCGCGTGCGGCGACGACCGTCGAGCGACCGGTCGCCTCGACACGGCCCTCGCTCCCACCGCTGGAGAGGTCCTTGCCGGTGATAACTCCCGGCTCAGTCGTGTCTTCGAGCGTCTCGTAGGTATCCTTGATCCAGTTCATCTCGCGCTGTCCCGTGTTGACGTCGGGAGCAGGGACGTCGCGATCGACGCCGATGAGCGGGGTCAGTTCCTTCGCGAACGCACGCGTGATCCGTTCGAGTTCGCTCTCGGAGTAGTCGGTCGGATCGAGGACGATGCCGCCCTTCCCGCCACCGAGTGGGATATCGCTCGTCGCGGTCTTGTAGACCATCCACCCGGAGAGCGCTTTGACCTCGTCCCGACTCACCTGTGGGTGGTAGCGGATCCCGCCCTTGTAGGGACCGCGGTCCCCGTTGAACTGCGACCGGTAGGCACGGAACACCTCGATGGAGCCGTCGTCCATCTCGACCGAGAGGTTCGTCTCGAGAACGCGCTCCGGATTCTTCAGGCGTTCGATCTGTCCGTCCGACACGTCCAGGTATTGGGCTGCCTCTTCGATCTGCGTCCGCAAGCTCTGGTACGGATTGACCTCCGACATACCTCACCCAGAGCAATCGAGATACCAAAAGCTATCCATTTAAATCAGGTATAGTACCTGTTTTCTGGGTTTAGTTGCCACTCATTCTGGGGCTTCCCAGCACTCTTCTCGCCAATCAATCGTTAGAGCGTCATCTTAGTATCAAATTCTGATAGTACAATTTTTCCTGACTTTTCTGTCGCGTGGACGGCGGTGTCCGTTTCGAGTGCCACAGCATCGCCGACCTGTTCGTACTCCGTTACCGGAACGTCGATCCGGTCGACGGTCGGCAACAGACAGTCGCGACTCGTCGTACGTTCGAGGAGGACGTCGCCGCTGGGGAACTGCCAGATCTTCGTGACACCCCGGAACAGCGGTACCGAGGTCGGTTCCGCGACGACCCTGAGAGTGCGCCCGGACACGACACGGCTTCGACCGTCTGTCACAGCCGATCAACCCCCGGCGACCGTCGCTGCGAACTCGCGGACGGTGAACATAGCTCGTGGGAGGCACTCCGGTCGGTAGTTCCAGCGGTTGTCGGTATCGAGTCGACCCACATCGTCACTCGATCGGCGTGTGTCTGTTGCGCATCTCGCCTCCACAGCTCGGACAGGGAGCCGGATTGTCGGCTGCAACGACGACGGCCCCACACTCGAAGCACTCGTACGGCGTTTCCTCGTCGGGAGTTTGCGTGACATCTCTCATAGAGCGTTCACGAGTGCCGGCCGTCGACCTGCGGCACCCGGATAGGACAAACGCCGGCGGAGGCGAGTATTCAGTTGTTTAGCAACGAAGTACGTCTCGAAAGGAGTGTTTACTATTGAACCCCACCGCTCGACGTGGCGACCGAGCGACCGCGTTCCTCGAAGAGTGCCGTGAACAGCTTCCGCTGTACCGTTCGGATGTGCTGGTAGAACGCCGGGGGAGAGATGTCCAGCATCGTCGCGACGTCCTCGCCGGTACTGTCACGAGGCGACTCGAAGAACCCGCTGTAGTAGGCCGTCTGGACGACCTCCAGTTGACGGTCGGTGAGCGCCGCGAGCAGGCGTGCGTAGACGTCCTCGGTGGCGGCCTGGTCCATCGTCTGTTTGCTACGGAGTTCGATCTCGGAGAACGCGTCGTCGACCAACCGGGAGATAGTTCTGACGTCGATGCTGTCGGGAACGTCGACAGTGAGCGTCGTCGAGGTCGGGTCGGCAGTGGCCTCCCGGAAGACGGCACCGTGGTCGGCCAGTTCGAGTGCCAGAAACGGCCGCGTGAGTCCGAGTCGCAGGACACCGCCGTCGGTCTCGTCACTGATCCGTCGGACGTCGTCGATCCCGACCAGGTCGGCCGCTGCGGCTTCGGCGACGTCGAGCGGTACGCCGTCGACGGTGACGAACACGTAGTTGCCGTCCGTCGTCTGCTGGACACCGCCCCGATAGGAGACGGTACACTCGGCAGCCTCGGCGAGACGCGAGAGGATGAACGTCCGGTCCTCGACCGCGAAAGTGACACGGGCGATAGAGGTCGTCAACAGCGCGTTCTTGCGCTCGATTGCGCTGAGTGCCGAGGCGATCGTCTCCCCGAGTTCCGCCAGCACCGCACGAGCCGTCTCGTCGAACGCGTCCCGGGTATCCGCATACACCGTCAGGACGCCGTGTGTGAGCTCGTTGTACACCAGTGGGATACTCAGTACGGACATGAAGTCGCGTGTGAGTGCCGCGCCACGCCAGGCGTCCTCCCGGAGATCGGTCGCGACGTTCGCCACCATCGTCACGTCGCCCGTCGCGGCGGTCTTGCCGGCCGGTTCGGTACCCGCCGCGTCGACAGTGAACGTCTCGCTGTTCAGATAGCCCTGTTCTGCACCCGCCCACGCCCGCGGTTCGATCGTCTCAGTGGTCGGATCGACGCTCCCGATCCAGGCGAAGCTGAACCGGTCGTCTTCCGTCAGTAACTCGCTGACGGCGTGGTCGATCTCCTCGCGCGTCTCCGCCTGGACGATCGCCCTGTCGATCGCCCTGATCGTCTCGTTGATGCGGTTCAGGGCGGTGAGCTGTTCGTTCTGCCGCTGTAACTGTCTGTCCTGGGACCGGAGCTGTGACTCCCGCCTGACGCGGTCCAGCGCGGCCTCTGCGGTCGCCGCGAGCAGATCGGTGAGTTCGCGGGTCACGTCGTCGAAAGCCCCGACCGCCGTGGTGCCGGCGACGAGGACCCCGTGATCACCCAGCGGGACGTAGCCCGCGCTTCTGAGCTCTGTGGCCTGATTGTCGAGCCGATCGTCCTCGTGGACGTCGTCGAAGAACATCGACTGTCCCTCGATGAACCCACAGCCAGGGAGCGTCTCGCCGTCGGCGTGGAGCCGCGGCAGCGGTCCGTGTCGGTCCCGCATCGCCTGGGAGTGGCTGGCCGGCCTGAGCTCGTTCGTCTCGCTGTCGAACAGGTAGACCGCCGTCGCGTCCAGATCGAGGACGTTCGGCGAGCCCTCGACGACTTGCTGTGCGATCTCGTCGTGTGTCCCCGCGTAGAGGAACTCCCGTGCCAGTTCCTGCAGTGTCGCGAGCGCCTCCTCGCGCTGTTTCCGTTTCGTGATATCGCGACAGCTATAGAGCAACGTCCCTCCCTGGATGTCGACCGCCCGAACGTTGACCAGGAGTGTGTGTTCACGGCCGGCCTTGTCCGTGGCCGTACACTCGATGTTCTTGAGGCTCCCCGTCTCGGCGAGTTCGGCCCGGTCGAAGAGGTCCGCGCCGAGCAGGTCTTCGATCGTCCCCTGGCTGCGGATCTCGTCTGCCGTGTAGCCGAAGATGAAGTGGACGTTCGGACAGACGTACGTGTATTCGCCGTCCTCGTCCGTCATCAGGACGGTGTCGGTCATGTTGTTGAGTGTGACCCGGTGGAGCTCCTCCGACTGGCGCAGATCCCGTTCGAGAGCGACGCGCTCGGTGCTGTCGACGCCCCGGATCACGATCGACGTGAGCGTGCCCGATGCATCCTCGACTGGACGAACGGAGAGGTCGATGACCCGCGCGGACTCGCTGCTCGACGGCTCGGAGATAGTCCCACTGGCGGGTGTCCCGTCCTGTGCCGCCTCGACGAGCTGTCGAACGTCGTTCCGGGCCGAGTCCGTCGCTTCCCACCACGGGAGCGTCCAGAAGGGGTCCCCCAGCACCGACGCGGTCTCGACGTCCATCATCTCGGCGGCCGTCTGGTTCGCACGGGCGAGTCCGCCGTCCGGGTCGAGCACCCACGTCGCTGTCTGTGTATCGTGGAACACTGCATCGAACTGTCGTGCCCGGCCACGGTGGACGCTCGCCCGCTGGACGGTCCCGAGCGTGTTCTGTATCCGGGACAATACGGTGTCGACCATCTGCTCGACCGGGGGCTCGAGCGCGACGTAGTCGCTCGCCCCGGCCGCAGTGGCGTCGCTGGCCAGCCGTTCGGACCCGTCGGCGGTGCCAAAGAGCACCGGCACCGTCGTGTCCTCGTCTCGGACCGCCTCGACGAGGTCGATCCCGGTCGCCCCAGCGACCGACCGTGCCGTGACGATACAGTCGATGACCTCATCGTGGATAGCATCGACAGCGGCGGCGACCGTCTCGACTCTCCGTGCCGTCCCATCCGTCTCCGCGTCGATCCTGTCGGCGAGGTCGTCGAGCCAGTCGGCCCGCCCGGCCAGCAGGATACCCGTAGATTCGAGGGGACCGTCGAACCCGGACATCAGCGGCCCACGGACTGGACGGTCGTTCGAGACAGCCCCCAGAGCCAACAGCCGAGCCGTGTCGGTCCAACCAGTCGTGTTGCCGGAATCGAGCGCATGTATGGTTTATAATCTAACCCACCCTGGAACATAGACGTTTGGTAGTCAATCACTGCAGCGAACTGAGACACCAGCGTCCGCTCGCCCCGTGTGGGCACACGTCCCCACGATCAGTTGCGCGGACCAGAAACTCGGCCCGGATATCGCCCGGTTCGAGTGCAGAGTCGCCCGAGGGGCGCCCGTGAGCAACCGGCACATCGCGTCCGGGAACGCGGTGGACCCAGAGGTTGTGCGACAGCGCCATGCGGAACCGAGCAGACATCACACTGGCTCCTCCTGACGGAGCCACCGGAACGTACCCATCGTCATCCTGTGTCAGGCTTCGGTCTGACCCGGAAAAAGTCGGTACGGCCCGCTCGGTCAGCGGCCAGCGCTACGGTCGGTGCTGGATGGCCCGCTATTTCGGTACCACAGCCGGAGGCCGTAGAGCGACCCGACGACGACCGAGCCGATGAGCGCGAGCACGATACCGAACGCGAGCGAGCCGACCACCGGATTCGCGTACGGTACCATCACGTCCTGTGGCGGTTCGACCGCCCAGGGGCTGACGTGGAAATACGCGAGCATCCCGGCACTGAAGGCGAAGAACCCGGCCCAGTACCCGGCCTCGACACGGCGCGTCAGACTCAGGTAGAGGCTGATCGCGAGCAGCGGGTAGATGGCGAGGCTGTACGTGAACGGGTTCACCTCGGGCGTGAGGGGCCAGCCGACGTGGTTGCCGCGGATGATGTGGTCGATGTGATGGGCGGCCCCCAGCACCGTCGGTATCAGGACGAACAGGTAGAACCCCCTGGTCAGACTGGTACGTTCGGTCGGAAGTTCGATCGGGAGGGTGTCTTCGCTGGCCATACATAGGAGTGGACGCGATCGGCGGTCAGAGTTTGTCCAAGATGTTGGGTACATAGCGGCTCCCCGCCACACTCAGCCGAGTGGTTCGAACGACACCGCGACGTGTCCCGTGACTGCCTCGTAGGAAGCGAGGCACGTCGACCGCTATATCGGTCCAGCGGGTTCAAACACGTGACCTACGTCGTTGCCGACGGTACCTGTACCGAGATTCCCAACTCGGGCACGACCGCGAGTGGCATCGACACGAGTTCGCTCGTCAGCACGAACCAGACCACCACGAACGTCCAGCAGTACAGTTCGATCGTCGCACGCGGCCGAACGACGATCGACGGGGAAGCGATGTACGTCTTCGAACTCCCGCAGGGAGCGGGCGGCTCGGGTGGATCGACGACGTACTACGTGAGCGTCGCGACCAACCGGCTCCGGCGGGTGGAGTCCCAGGGCACCGTCATCGACTACTTCGACTGGGGCGAGGTGGCCCCGATCACCGCCCCCTGCTGAGCACGTAGTTCAGAGCGCGACGATGTTGTACGAGAGGTTCAAGAGCGTTCCGTTGCCCGAGTACTGGACGACGAACCGCGATTCGCCCGTCGACGTGCTGAACCCCCGCGGGACAGTGGGCCCGTCCAGATACCACCGGTTGTCACTTCGCCACATGACGAAGTCGTCGTCGTCGTTCGCGCCCTTGTCGGCCTCCCGGAACGTTCCGGTCACTTCGATGTACGCATCGTCGGGGTCCAGCGCGGCCGCATCGGGAAAGACGAACTCGACGGGACTGACCGCGTCGGTCAGTACTCGGCCCGTGCCACCGGCGATCTCGCGTGCCGTCGACCGGTCGGTTCGCCACACCAGGTTCTGCCCGGTCGTGGTCCGTACCTCGTTGGTACCGTCACTCGCCGCGACGCTGATCTTCCCGTATATCTCCTCGGTATTCGCGCCATCGAAGACCGCGTCCGAAGCGTGCTCGACGTAGAGGTACGGCCGTTCGAAGAGGTACCGAAGCGGCTCGGCAGTCGGCGTCGGCGTCGGCGTCACCGATTCGACGAGCAGCGGCCGTGGTTCGACGGTCAGGACCTCGATACGTGGCTCTGGACTCGGTGTCGGCGTCGCTGTCGCGGTTGCAGTCGGTGTGTCTGTCGGTGTCGCGGTGGGGGTGTCTGTCGGCGTCGCGGTGGGGGTGTCTGTCGACGACGCGGTGGGGGTGTCTGTCGGCGTCGCAGTTGCAGTCGGTGTGGGGACAGGTGTTCGGGTCGCCGTCCGTGGGGAAGGGGTTGTGTCTCCGTCGCCGAATTGAAAGTTGAACGTACAGCCGGACAGTGCCGTCATCGCAGCGCCCGTGCCAGCGAGGAACGCCCGTCGCCCGAGCCACCCTGCACGGTCCGTGTTCGGCGCCTCCGAGCCACCCTCAGTTTCGTCTCGGCCGGAATTCATGAGAGATATCAGTGGTGTATAGTAATCAACGTATCCCCCGTCTTCCGGCCCTTCAGTTCCGGAGCAGCCAGTTCTCGTCACAGATACGACGATCCTGCTCCGGTATCCCGACTGGCGATCAGTCGGTCGTCCGCAGACGAATCGATACGGCACCGGCACTGTCGGCGTCGAGAGTCAGAGCCACGCGTCCCACCCCCTATCGGTTCTGGACGCGTTCCTGTATTCTATCAGACGTGCCGTCGGAACGCGAGTCGCCACCCGCCAGTCCGAGGACGCTGGTGTCGGGGACCTCGTGGTTCGAGAGGCGCTCGGTCCCGAAGACGAGGACGACGAGGAGCGCGACCCCGATCAGGACGACGGCCGAAGAGATTTCGGCGAGGAAGTTCAGCCACGGGTCCGGTATCCCGCCCGGGACGAGTGCTGCCCTGTCGGCTGGGTGGAAGACGCCGATGCTGTTCATCCCGGCGTGGAACACCGCGGCCGCGAGGACGCTGCCCGTGTTGTTGTACATCCACGTCCAGAGCACCGACCCCGCGAGGATCGTCCCGCCCCAGACGAGTTGCTGGGAGACGGGCCAGCTAGCGTGGGTCGTGTTGGCGTTCAGGAACAGCGGGAGGTGCCACCCCGCCCACGCCGCCCCGACCAACAGGCTCGTGACGAGCGCGCTGTAGCGCTCCTGGAGGATCGGGACCATGAACCCGCGCCAGCCGAGTTCCTCCTGGCCGCCGCCCCAGACCGTTCCCCAGGCCATCACGAACAGATAGATGCCGGGGAAGGGCAACCCCGAGAGGTCGATCGGTCCACCGAGTGCCACGTAGACAGCACTCCCGAGCGCGAGGACGACGAGCGGGAGTGCGAGCGCGGCCGCCCACCACGACGGCCCGATACGCCAGCGGAAGAACTGCCCGAGCCACGAGCGGAGACGGCCACCCGACGCCCAGACGACGACGGCGGCACCGACCGGCGGCCCGAACCCACCGAAGCCCACGAGGATCGACAGCGTCCACGACGCGCCCATCCCCGAGAGGGCGAGCACGCCCTGTATCGTCCACGTGAACCCGTAGGTGACCGCCAGAAAGCTCGCGATCCGGTGCCGGTCGATCCAGGCTCGAACAGCGAGAGACATGTGACAAGCATTCTGAACGAGCTGTCTAATATCTAGTGTCGCCGCTCCCAGGCTGGCGGAACCGTGAACGAGCAATTGGGTTACAGAGTGCCCGCAACACTGCTCGGAACGTTTAAGCTCGAATGGAATATCAGTACAGCATGGCTTTCTCACGCCGTGCCGTTCTCGGGTTACTGACAATGGGTGCAGTCGCGGGCTGTTCGGGGAGCGGTCCCGGCGAAGATGCTGGCGACAGTCCCGGTGAAACCCCCACAGCATCTGGACAGGAACCCGGCGGTGGCCCTCCCGACGGTGGCTCCGATAGCAGCGGCGATACGGCGCCCGCGGGATCCTGTGCGAGTCACTTCGGCGACACGCTGGCGCGGTACGATACCAGCGGCCGGGGGATGGTCGCTTCCTTCGGCTATCCGATGGGCGGCGAGATAACCTTCGAGCAGAGCGACGGCGTCGACCACCTGACGTCGTTCGGCTACGGGCGGGGAGAAACGTCGCCGTTACACGACCTCACCGTCTCCGAGCGGGGGCCGCTGAGCACGACGGGCGACGCCACCGAGGCCTACTCGTTCAGCGACGAGTACGAGAGCGGGACGGTGACGACGTACGGTGGCCAGACCCGCCCCGCGGCGATCCGCCGGACCGGCGATACGTCGGTGACCTACATCGTCCGTGTCGAGGAGGCGGATGACTTCTACGAGTTCTCCGTCCAGACCGCCGTCGGTGAGGGCGAGCCGTGTCCGGCGACCTACGAATCGGTTACAAGGTGGGTCGTGGAGTCGTTCGAGCCGGTGGCCTGAGCGCCGTAGCGATCGACGCTGGGCCGGCACCCACGGTCGAGCGGCGTCAAGATGTATGGTCCAGTCCGACGAAGAGCTCGTATGAGCGACAGTGGTGACCGAGTCGAACGGTTCCCCGTCCGTCGCCGGGGAACAGTCGACTACATGCGAACGGCGGGCCGGCGAAGTAACGTCCACGGACTCGTCGAGGTCGACGTGACCGAGGCGCGGCGCCGCATCGAGGCCATCGAAACCGAGACGGGCGATTCCCTGTCGTTCACCGCGTTTCTCGTGGGCTGTCTCGCCCGCGCTATCGAGGCCCACCCGCACGTCAACGCCTATCGTGACTGGCGTGGTCGCGTACACGTGTTCGAGGACGTCGACGTGAACGTGCTCGTCGAGACGACGGTCGAGGGTGAGCGACTGGGCGTCCCGCACGTCCTCAGGCGTGCGAACGACCGGTCCGTCCGCTCGATCCACGACGAGATACGGGCGGCACAGGAGTCACAGAACCCGGCCGAACTCTCACGGTGGGCCGAACTGGCACTCCGACTCCCCGGATTCGTTCGCCGACTCGTCTGGCGACTTCCGCAGTGGTCCCCCGAGCGCTGGAAGGCCGTGGCCGGGACGGTCACCGTGACAGCCGTCGGGATGTTCGGCGAGGGCGGGGGCTGGGCGGTCAGTCCCACGAACTACACGCTGCAGCTGACCGTCGGCGGCATCAGCGAGCAGCCGAAACTGGTCGACGGAACGGTCACGAATCGCGAGGTCCTCAACCTCACGGTGACCGTCGACCACGACATCGTCGACGGCGCAGCCGCCGCCCGCTTCGTCCAGCGACTGTGCGAACTCGTCGAGGACGCACACGGACTGGAACCGCAGGTCGACGAGTGATACATGTCCCCGAGACACTCCGTCGCCTTTGAGACGACAGGTTCTGGAGGAACGGAACACCGTCCGAAGACTGTCGGGCTACCCTGCCAGCAGCGATCTCAGCCGGGAATCTGTGCCGGTTCGAACCGTCGAACACCGAGGTACGTGAGTAGGACCGCCCCCAGGCCGACGACCACCACCAGGACCTGCACGAGCGCCCCGAGGTACGGGACACGGGCGAGCAGTTCGACCACGAGCAGGAACCCGGCAGTACCGAGAGCGGTGGCGACGTCCACACGCTCGACCGGAAGCTGTTGCCCGACCAGATAGCCGAAGGTGAGATAGCCGTAGAGGACGAGCAGGGCCTCCACGACCAGGCCGACGATGCTCACCGGGAGCAACACGAGCGTGAACGCCATGTAGACGAACAGGACGAGCATCGTGGTGCCTGCGATCGATCCCACCACGCCGCTTACGACCGGGTGGTGCGTGACGGCGTCGCCGACGGTAGCGAGGAGCGACGGGTCTCGTCGGGCCAGCAGGGCGGCCGCGCTACCCAGAACGAGCAGTTGCACGGCCAGGACCCCCACCGACGCGAACGGCGACCGTGGCTGGGGGTCGACAGGCAGCGTCGTCCGCTGGCCGATGGTCGCCCCTGGTGCCAGCGAGAGCGTGCCTGAAACGGTCTGTAACTCCCCGGTGACGGTCGCCGTCCGCGCGACCGAGAGATTGCCAGCGAACAGGTGGACGTCACCGACGACCCGTCCTGCGAGTCGCGCGTCGCCCCCAACGACGAACACCGTCCCCTGTACCGTCGTGTCGGCCGGGATGGTCACGTTCCCGCCGGCGACGACATAGGCGTCGGGCACGTCCTCGGCGGTCCGGTCACCCGAATAGACGATCTCCATGGACGACGGATCGGCACCGCTTCCCGCGAGAACGAGCAGCACGACGATGATAAGCGGGAGTGTCTCGGCGAGGCTCATCGTGACCGGCCCTCCCGAGCGTATCGTTGCACGCGGGTGCCATAGAGGCCGACGACCAGTGCAGTGAACAACAGCAGTGCGAGCGCGTTCACGAGGTTCAGGTGGGAGAGCAGACCGACATCGGTCTCCGCTAAGTACAGCGAGACGGCGGTACTCAGGAACGTGGCGAGCCAGCCACCCATCCCGATGCCGATGGCGGCGTGTGTACCGATCGTCTCCGCAGTCGAGAGGTCCGGCCAGAGTGCGAAGTTCAGCGTCGTGTAGAAACTCACCGTCAGCGAGTACACCAGCGGGTTCAGGATCGACGTCCCCCCGCCGGCGAGTCCCGGAAACAGCGATGCAATACGGAGATCTGTCGTGTAGAGAACGTACGTCAGCGAGAAGAGCGCGAACACCCACAGAAACAGGCCGTTACGGTCGAAGTTCACGTACAGGACGCCCGCCATGAGCGCGCCGACGACGTGGACGACGGCGATAGCCAGGCGTGTCGAGAGATCGGGCGACTGCCAGGAGCTCAGGACGAGCGCCGGCGTCTCGATGATGCGGAGGAACCCGAGGCTATCGACGAAGAAGACGCCGAACATCAACACCACCGGCGACCAGAACGCCAGGGTCGTCGTTCCGACGGGGGTTGGACGACAGAACCGTCCCGTCCCGAACTGTTCGTGCTGGGTGGCCAACCGATCGACGAGCGCGTTCAGGACTCGGACCCGGCCCGACACGAGAGCACCGAGAACGACCACCCCGGGGACCATCGCAGCCGTCAACACCTGGCTGAAGACGTCGATAGACCAGTCGAGCGGATAGGCGTTGGCCACGAAGTAGGTGACTGCGGTGATCAGTGCGGCGACGTGGCCTCTATCGGGGACGGGAATCAGGTCGATAGCGAGGCTGAACGAGACCGGAAACCCGACGCCGAGCGAGAGCGAGCCGACGACGATCCACGCACCGAACACCGGCACCGACCGTATCTCCGGCGCCGCCACCGTAAGCACAAACTGGACGACGACGACGCCGAAAAGCAGACGGAACTTCAGCCAGAGGTCGGTCCCCCAGCCACGGCGGTCGATCAGGACACCGACGGCGATGGCGACCACGAACGTCAGGAGCGCGAGTGTGGCCATCCAGCCCGACACCTGTGCCCGGGTCATCCCGACCAGTCGCACGCCCAGGTCGAGCAGCCCCAACTGGACGAACGTGATGTTGTAGTAGTAGCCGGCGGTCATCAGGACGACGAAGAGGACGTACCCGACGACCGTAGCCCAGTTGCCCCGGCGGACGTACGCGACGAATCGCACGTGTACTCGTCTCGACAGTCGCTGCCCACGGGATTAAATCATCGGCCCACCGGTCACCCGGCGACTTGGGCGATGGCGACCGCTTCCCAGTAGTTCGCCACCGCGAGCAACAGGTACCCGGCTGCGAGGAGCGTCCACTCCCGACGGGAGAGCGACCAGTCACGCGGTGATCGGACGCGCTCGAACTCCTCGCGCCAGCGCGGGCCGGACTGCTGGTGCCAGATCACGAGTCCACGGGTCGCGACGACGACCGCGACGATGCCGGTAACCTCCATCGGCCCACTCCGGGAGAGGAGGACCGACAGCGACGGGACGATTCGTTCGCCGCTCCCGACCGCTAGCGACCCGGTCCCCCAGACGAGACCGTACTGGATAGCCTGGACGACCAGTACTAGATAGCCCAGCGGCGTCTCTACCGACCGGAACGTGTTCGCGCCGACCGCGACGAGTGAGACCGCGACGTTCCAGACGAACAGGCTCAGGAACTCCCGTGGGACACTGCCGGCGTAGGGGATCGACGCACCGGGGTTCGAACCTCGGAGCAGGCCGACCGGGAGCAGCGAGTACCCCACGACCCAGGCGGTAGTGAACACCAGGGCGACCACGGCCCAGAACGAGGCGAATCTGACGAACGGGTCATCGTGGGTGACATAGTACCCGAATCGGCGGCGAGCGCCACGTCCTGAGTGGGGAGTCACGGTGTCGGGATTCGACAGCCGGGGCTGTAAAGGCAGATGCTCATCGGTCAGTCGGTCGCCGGTTGCTCACGTATTTTCGCCCGACGTTCAGGAATCAGATCGAGGTCGGTTTCGATGTCACCGAGGACGAGCAACGCGTAGTAGCGGAGATACGTTACGACGGGTACCTGCGCCAGCGCGGCGGCGGCGAGTACCGAGACGAGGAACAACAGACCGACCAGCGCCAGGACACCGATACCGAACGGCGGTGCGACCGCCAGCAAGGCCGCACCGATGGCGCCCAGAATCCCGAAGGGAATGAGAAGAACGAGGAGAGCGATTCCAGTCACGATGGCAGCGAGGATTCCCCCGACGATATTGAGGACGAACCCGGCGACGGCGTAGGCGAGATATTGCCAGATATTGTCGGTTATCGTCGGCCAAAGCCGCCGCCATCCTGCAATCACGCCACAGTCTTCGAGTATCATGACCGGGACGACGAACACCGTCGTGAAGCCGTTGACCAGACCCACCACGATCGCGAGGACGACGACGACAGGGAGCAGCAACAGGAACCCGAGAGCCGAGAGGCCGACCAACCTGGGGCTGGGGCCCGGTCCTGCCCCGACGAACACCGGGAGGAGGACCAGCGCAGCCAGGACGGCCCCGGCACCGAAGACGAGGAGCCCGACGACCAGGCGAAACGAGAACAGACGAACGCCCTGCCGCCAGCGCGTCCCCCAGTACTGGCGGATGGCCACCGTCTCCTGCCGCAGTGATTCGACGAGCACGAACTCCATGACCGACCCGACGAGCAAGAACAGGAGGCCGATCAGGAGACCGAGTGCGACGATCGCGGCGACGACGAGCAGGATGTTCGTGCCGATATCCGGCGGCATCGGTACCTCGCCGGGCGGTCCCTCACCGTCGGCCGGAACGTTGTACTGGAAGGCATTGAGATTCGCGCCTGGCCCGCCGACGAAGAACACGATGACCGCGAGCTTGACCCACAGGGTGCGGTCGATTGGCCACAACAGCGACCGGGTCGCGTCGAGTGCGTCGTCGATGTCTTCGAGCGCGTGTAAGGTCATACGTCGTGCTGTCAGCTCCGTTATGCATAGTTACTCGATAGTTACTCCTCGCTGCGAACTGCCAGTACCCACGAGCAGTAGCGTAACGGTGGATTACCCACGACGGAGCAGTAGACGGGTTCCCTCGGCCAGCGCCGGACTCAAAGCAGTATCGAACCATTAGCTGGGTATAAGAACTCACTGTCCGACCAGCCACGTATGCCCGACTTGCCCTCCATTCGCGTCCCGGGCTGTCGCTCCGTTCTCGGGTCGACGACACGGTGGCGCCGCCGGCGCGAAGACCTCTACGTCCACAACGCGAGTCGAGAGACGACCCACGAAGTCCGGATCACGGTTGCCAAGGACGGACGTCGCTGTCACGAGAAGACCTACCGACTCGGAGCCGGACAGACAGGCTGTTCGTTCCACCTGGCGCCCGCCGGTCGGTACGTCGTCACGGCGACAGTCGACGGCGGCCAGACAGCCACTGGCGAGGTGCGAATCGGCGACACACCGGAGCGAACCATCGTCGTCGAACTCGGTGACGAATCCGTTACTGTCGGAGAAGGACACGGCTGACCGCTGGCTATCTTTCTGCGAGGAGAGAATCCCGCCCCCCAGGGCGGGAGTGAAATTGCAGTTTCATTGGCGGTTGGAGCGCCGCTGCTCCACGAAGAACTGCTCCAGCACTCGCGCGGTTCCGCGCCGGATCGTCTCACTGACCGTCGACGTGTCCACGCCGAGGGCGTCAGCCACCTCGGCGAGCGTGCAGTCGCGTGGGACCTCGAAGTAGCCCATCCGTTCGGCGGTGCTGAGACACTCCAGTTGTCGGTCGGTGAGCGGGTCGTCCGACCGGTCGCGGTGAGTGACCGACAGGAGATCGTACCGCAGCCCACTGGTGTCCAGTCGATCACCGAAGTCGTCGAAGCCCTCCTGGCTAGTGGTTATCGCGAACGTCATCACACCGGCCTCGACGGTGAGCGGGAACTCGGGGAGGAGGGAACTCGCGCCGAGGAATTCGAACAGCGCCTGGTCTCGCGTCTCGTACTTCGAGAGCGCACGCTCGGCGTCGCAGTGGAGCAGTTCGTGTTCGAGGACATCGGGGTGGTCGTCGATCGTGTCGACGACCGCGTTCGGATCGTCGGCCTGTGTCTCTCCGAGTTCGAGCGTCCGGTCACCCAGAGGAACACCCGTCAGCAGTCGGAGGGTGGCATCCGGGAACGCCCGGGACACCTCGGAAATCCAGAGTCCGTCGCGAAGCCACAGGCGGAACCGAGCGTGGATCATCGGTGGATCCCCGTGGTCGTGGTGTGGACGCACGTCACACATCGTCAGTCGAGGCGGTCGAGTATAGCATTTGTCCAATTGTTTGTCCCGGCAGTTTCTCGCCCACTCGCGGCACAAGTGACCGACCAAATCGAGTCCCCCTGGCCCGCGCGTCATGCTACCGGTCCAGTACCACCTCGGACCCGATTACAGCGAGTGCCGTCACGACGACAAGCGCCGCCGACACCACATCGAAGCGTGACACGCGCCGTGACAGCATCTCTGAGCACGCCCGTCCCGGTCAGTTTCGATGCACTCGACGACCGCGTCACGGAGCACGGTCCTCGCCAGCACCGGGCGCGCCGACGGCTGCCGGGCTCCCGAAGCGAAATCCATCGAACGGTTTCCAGAATCCCTGCGAGTACGCCGTCTCGGTCTTCAGCACCACGTCTCGCGACCCACCGGGAAGTGTCTCCGGCGCTGTGAGTGCATCGGACGTAGACCCGTCGAGGTCGATTCGCTCACCGCCCATCGCGAGGTCGCGAACCTGTCCGATGCCGTTGCCCGCAGGGATCTCGAATTCCCGCCACTCGGAGTTGTTCAGTGCTGCTGGCGTCGATATCGCGAAGGGACTCATCGCCCGTGACGCAGTCGACCAGGAAATCGCGAAGATCTGAGCCGAAATTGGGACCAATACGCCGGGCGAGCAACCAGCCGATCGCTCCACGGGACCCAAGAGAAGATACGACTTCAGCCGCGAGTGGAATCCGGCTCGATCCAGGATCGAACGTCGTCCAGATGGCGCATATCCTCGAAGAGCCACACCATCCGATCGAAGAACCACGTCTTGGCGAGGAAGGCGACGGACATCCCCGTCATGGCCATCCAGAAGTTCAGCGTGTACATCCCCCAGATAAACGGTACGAGACCGACAACCTGGATAACGTTCAACAGGTGGGTCTGTATGGCGAAGAGACGGGGGATTTCGTACGCTTCCCGCTGTTGCCAGACCCGCTCACCGAGGACGCCTTTCGAGGCCCAGTTCTCCAGCGATGCCGGTCTCTCGAAGAGACGTGGATTGAAGAACGTCCAGAGCAGCGTCAGCCCCAGTGGGACCACGAAGTAGTCCCCGATCCAGATACGGGACCACGCAGACGCGACGATGAGTGGTAGCACGGTGAATCGCGAGTAGACGCTCCGTGGATTGGCATGTCGGAGCCACTCGTCGCCCTCGAGCCCGAACAGTTTCGCAAGCGATTTTTCGACGTTCATCGGGTTTCTCTGCTGTATAGGTTCATCTGCGAATACAAAAATATTTTGTTTTTATATTCTCATACCACGTCGATGGCTGTAACGTGACTGTCCCGCCGCTCCTCGAATCACCACGACCAGAAAACGCCGCCCGTACCTCCCCCGGCGACTCAGTCGAGCCAGAACGGCTCTTCGACTCGACAGTCGAACCCCGTGGCGAGTTTGAACGCGAGGTCGCGGCTCGGATCGTATCGGCCCCGGTCGATTGCGTTGATGCTCTGTCGAGTGACGCCGACGTTCGAGGCCGGTTCTCGCTGTGTCAGGGTGCGTGCCTCCCGACGCTCGTAGACCGCGTTGTTCATGCTGTCCGTGCCGACTCGTACATCGTGCTACCCACGTGGACGAACGCGAGCGCTGCGACGAAGAACGCGATGGGAGTGAGCCAGAGCGGCCACTCGACGACGCCCAGCGCCCAGAGGGCGGTCGTCCCGGGAAAGACGAGAGCCGAAGTGAGACCCATCACACGTAGCGTGCGCTTACTCGCTGCGGCTTGCTGACGTTCGTCACGTTCGTCGAACAGTGGACCGTCGTATCGTCGGTACACGAGGAGTGCGGTCAGTGCGAGCGCGACAAACGCGCCGACGCCGACGAGTGGGTATCCAGCGACGATGCCACTGCCGAGGGAGACACCGGAGAGGGCCCACAGGCCGATGTACAGGAATCGATACGTCCGTTCGGGATTGTCGTTCGGGGACATAGGTTGGTCCAGTTTCGGTTTGGTGTAAAGCTTCCTTTACAGTAAAGCGTACTTTACATCCAATAATCAATCTACCGATTCTACGGGCTCCCTCGGGCGCTGGCTGCATACCGCTCATTTCCCACCACTAGTCGAGTGCTATCTTTCGAGATGCGGGTTCCGGTTCCCGCTGATACTCGTGCTCTCTCATCGACCGAGTCGTCTCCGTATCGTGTGTCCCTTCCACATCAACAGGCCCGAGAGCGCGAGTGCGGGGAAGACCAGTACCTGCACCGCGAGCGCGACGACTGCGACGTCCCCGAACGGCGAGTAGAGGTACACCCCGAGAATCGTCGCGAAGACGACGTGTACAAGTCGCTGATTGTCGCGTGACCAGAGGCTATTCATTCAATATTCCCTACCAATCGGCCGGGGCGTCCCGCTACCATACACGTCAATCGGCGGAGCGGGTGGGTATGGTTTCACCCAAGCTGTTGGGCAGCCCCGCTCTCGACGACCGTGTGGTGGAAGCGGGAAGTCCGTGCTCGGTTCTCGGTCCAGAAGTCGACGAGTCGGTCGGGCCGTTCGTTGGATGCGAACCCGGCAGCCGCACTCGGTGTGATGACGCTTGTGTGTGACTGGAGCGGATTGCACCGTCTCTGAGACGGTGAGTCGCGTAATCTACACCTCGAACACCGCGTTCACGGTACAAACTCACTCATCGCCGTTCATCAGCTGAGCCCATCAGATCATGCTACAGACGCTGCCGGACACACACTCGTCGAAGACAAGTATAGTTCTCTAGCCCAACTCTAGACCCATATTTCCTATTTCACCCCCGTATATTTCGTTATTCTACATTTTGATGTCTTTCTGAACCGATTTATTTTTGTAATTGCTAATTTACTCGCATAAACTACTATTATGAATATATAAGGTCCAATTCTGTCACTTTTATTTTTAGATATCACCAATACACTCCAAGATTCGAATTGAGCGAGCTCGAAGCGGCGATAGCTATCGGCATATTCGTTGCCACGACTTACTCTGGAAACTCCGCAACGTGGAACTGGTGGATAACAGATGTACGTTTGATATTCCTTCCGCCCGACAGACCGTCTCGCTCGCTCAACTGAACGTCGGGAACTCGTCGTCGGTCTCTTCCATATTGATCTTCACTTCGATGATGTTTGCAGTGTTGACCACGTCGTCGATGAGCTGTTCGTGATAGCCGGACTGCTGTATCCGCCGGACTGGGCCCGAGACGCTTATCGAGCCGAGTACTCGACCGTGTTGATTCTGCACAGGCGCACCGATGGCGTGTAACCCGGTGATCTCCTCCTCCTCGTTGAAGGCGTAGCCGCGTTCACGTATCGTTTCCAGTTCGTCGAACAGGGAATCCGCATCAGTTATCGTCGACTCGGTCTTCGCCGGGAGGCCGTAGGTGTCGACGATCCACTCGACCCGTTCACGCGGAAGGTGTGCGAGTATCGCCTTCCCCGTCGCCGAGTAGTGCATGAAGTCGGCACGCTGGAGTTTGCTCACCTGATACTCACTCCCGACGGCTTTCTCCCCACTCGTCTTGTAGAGGTTGACGCCGAGGCCGTGCTCTTCGGCCGAGAGATGCGCGAATTCGCCGGTTTTCTCCGCGAGATCGTCGAGTGCGGGCTTGCCAACCTGAAAGAGGATATTCTGGTACCGTACGTACTCGCCGACGAGCAGGAACTGCAACGAGAGTTGGTACGTATCACCCCGCTTGATCACGAATTTCTCCTCGCGCAGCGTGCTGAGGTAGTTGTAGACGACGCTCTTCGAAAGCCCGAGATGCTCGGTTAGTTCGGTGACGCCAGCGCCGTCTAACTCCTCGAGTGCACGGATGATCTCGAACGCACGTGAGACCGTCTTGAGGGTTCGCGGCGAACCGTTCGTATGGCCGGTCGTCATACTGTATCACGGACCTGCACGCACATAGCTGTTTGTATTTCACAAACTCACTATTTCGATAGCACTGCTCTCAGATGGGATTTAGCCCAGGTAGATCAGATATCAATTCACAATTCGGGCAGGGAAGGGAGTGAGCCGGGATTATTCGCCGTTTCACGTGGTCTACGTATCGCGTTCTCATTTGCTGGAAAACGTCGAGGATGTGGGCGATCGAGAGACGACTGTCAGGGGTGGGGATCAGCGCTGCCAGGGAGGATCGGAGCGTCTGCGGAGCGTTACGACCGTGCGAGATCGGCGAGCGCACCGGCGAGAACACGTGTCGCGTCAGCACAGTCGTCCCAGTCGGTCCACTCGAGTGGGTTGTGCGAGATTCCGTCTCGGGAGGGAGCAAAGAGAAGTGCGGCGTCGGTCACGTCGGCGATGTGCATCGTATCGTGGCCGGCCCCGGAGTGGAGATCGAGGGTCTCGATGCCGGCATCTCGGCCGGCCGCGTGGAGTGCCTCACGACAGCGTTCGCTCATCCCGATGGGTGGCCGGTCCCACGGGCGTGCCATCGTCGTCTCGACGGGTCGCCCCGTCTCGATCGTCCGTCGGTGCTCGTCGGCCTCGTCGATGATTCGCTCGATCGAATCGTACTCGACGTCACGGACGTCGACGGTGAGCGTGACCTGCCCGGGGATCACGTTCGGGGCGTTCGGGGAGACGTCGAGTTTCCCGACAGTCGCGACGGCTGTCTCGGAGTCCGTCTGGCGCTCGGTCGCGACCGCTTCGACGTCGAGGACAAACTCACTCGCTGCCGTCAGGGCGTCGGCGCGTTCGTCCATCAGCGTCGCGCCGGCGTGGTCCGTCTCGCCGACGAACTCGACGTGACATCGGACGAGTCCGACGATCGACGTGACCACGCCCGCTGTAACGTTCTCGTCTTCCAGTCGCTCGGCCTGTTCGATGTGGAGTTCGATCCAGGCGTCCCACTCGGTGGCGTCGACGCGGTCCCGGCCGCGGTAGCCGATGTCTGCGAGAGCGTCGCCGAGGGGAATCCCGTTGGCGTCCTCGATATCCAGTGCCTCGTCGACGCTCATGTCGCCGGCGGCGACCGCAGAGCCGATGAGGCCGCCGCCGAAGCGCTGGCCCTCCTCCTCGGTGAACGAGACGACTTCGATGGGACGGACGGGTTCGACACCCGCGTCTTGCATCGCGCGAACGCTCTCCAGGCCCGCGTAGACGCCGAGCGGCCCGTCGAAGATGCCACCCTCCGGAACGGAGTCGAGGTGGCTCCCAGTCGCGACGGCGGGGGCGTCCGGGTCGGCACTGTCGGGCGTCCACCGGCCGACGACGTTGCCCACCTCGTCGATCGTGGTCGCGAGTCCGGCGTCGCGGAGCCGTTCACAGAGGAACTCTCGGGCCCGCCTGTCGGCTTCGGTCCCGGTGAGGACTGTCCGTCCGCGACCCTCGTCCGTGGGGACAGCCCCGAATTCCGCGTTCCGTTCGAGATCGCTCCTGAGTCGGCGTTGGTTGATCTCCATGAGACGTGCCTATCGCTTCGAAGTTTCGTGTATATTATTGTTTGGGTAAGGTTGATATCGTCTTCCGATCGGTATCGGCGTTGCACTGACCCAAATATTTATATTTGGGGGTTTCCTCGGTGTGAGACATGCCAGAGGATACCGAAGAGGCAGAACCGACTTCCAACAGCGGGACCCCCCGACTCCAGGACCGGGTCGGGCGGCGAACGTTCCTCAGTGCCGCACTGTCGACGGGGACGGTAGCGCTCGCCGGCTGTTCCGGTGGCGGCGATGGCGGCAGCGGCGGGGGCGACGGCGGTAGTGGTGGCGGTAGCGATGGCGGCAGTGGCGGCGGTGACACGACCGAAGCGAGTGGCAGTCCCAAGATGGGTGGCACGCTCCAGTGGGGCGGCGCGGTCCCGGTCCAGGGGCTAGACCCACACATCGACACCTCGGCGGCGTCCAAGCGGGTCCTCGAGAACATCTACGAGGAGGTCGTCGCACTGCAGGACGACTACTCCATCGAGCCCCACCTCGCGACATCCTTCGAGCAGTCGGACGACAACACGCTGTTGACCTTCGAGTTGCGCGAGGACGTCACGTTCCACAACGGCAAGGAGATGACCTCGGCAGACGTCCTCGCGAGCTACGAGCGGGTCGCGAACGGTGATTTCCTCGCGACCGGCTTCTTCGACTTCGTCGAGGAGATGCGGGCCCCCGACGACTACACCTTCGAGATCCAGCTCACCCAGCCGTTCGCCCCCTTCCTCGCGAAGATGGCGACCGCGGAGCTGTCGGTGATGCCGGCCGAGAAGACCGAGCAGGACATGGTCGAGGAGCCGATCGGCACCGGCCCGTACAAGTTCGAGAGCCGGGAGATCGAAACCTCGTTCACGATGGTCCGCAACGAGGACTACTGGGGCGCCTCCGAGGAGGACGGGCCCTTCATCGACACCATCGCGAAACAGGAGGTTCCCGACCCGAGCGTCCGCCTGCAGTCGTTCCTCTCGAACGAGTACGACTTCATCAACGGCATCGCGCCACGCGACGTCTCGCGGGTCGAGCAGGCCTCGGGCGTCCGCCTCGAGACGCAGTTCCCCAAGTCGCTCGTCTACCTGGGGATGAACTGCGACCGGGAGCCGTTCGACAACAAGGACGCCCGACTCGCGCTGGACTTCGCCATCGACAAGGAGGAAGTCACCGAGGCCGCGCTGTACGGGACCGGACAGACGACCGCCTCGCCGGCCGCACCCGGCAGTCCGTGGGTGAACCCGGACATCGAACCCCGAGGGCGGGATCTCGACCGTGTCCAGGAACATCTGGACGCCGCGGGGATGTCCGACGGCTTCTCGGCGACGTTCAAGATCCCGCAGTCGTACCCGACGCAGGTCCAGGCAGCGGAGGTCATCGCGAACAACGCCGCCGAGGCCGGCATCGACCTCGAGATCCAGCAGATCACGTGGAATACCTGGCTCTCTGACGTCTACAGTGACCAGAACTTCCAGGCGACGACCAGTTCGTACCTCGCGCTGTGGTACCCCGACGTGTCGTTCTACAAGTTCCTGCACCCCGACGGTGCCTTCTTCTTCACGAACTGGGTCAACGAGGAGTACAACTCGCTGGTCGAGGAGGCACGGACGATCTACGACGAGGACGAACGCGCCGACCTCTACCACCAGGCTACCGAGATCCTCCACGAAGAGCGGGCTGGCCATCTGATGCTGTGGTGGCAACCCAGCCTCTACGGGGCGGCCTCCCAGTACAAAGGCGACATCGGCGCGCCGGACGGCTCGACGCTCCAGTTCGCCGACAACTACCTCGACCGCTGACCGCCTCCGAGATCGATGTACAACTACGTCCTTCGCCGCATCGGGTTCATGACGGTGACGTTGTTCCTGGTGACGCTGATCGCCTTTGCGGTCACCAACATCCTGCCGGGCAACGTCGCGCTCGTCATCCTGGGCCCGAACGCGGACGCGGAGTCGATCCGGGCACTCGAAGCACAGTTGGGACTCAATCGCCCGCTGTACGTCCAGTACTTCGACTGGGTACTCGGACTCCTGCAGGGGGACATGGGCGAGTCGCTCCGGTTCGGTGACCCGGTCGCGGGCCTCATCGCCGAACGGCTCCCCCGCTCGCTGCTGCTGGCGGTCAGTGCGACGCTCGTCGCGGTCGCACTCTCGATCCCGCTGGGCGTCTACGCCGCCGTCAACCAGAACGAGGCCCCAGACGTGACTGCGTCGATGTTCGCGTTCGTGGGCATCTCCCTGCCGATCTTCCTGTGGGGGCTCGTGTTCATCCTGGTCTTCGCGGTGTGGTTGAACCTCTTCCCGACGAGCGGCTACGTCGCGCCGACGGAGGACCCGGTCGGAGCACTCCAGCGGCTCGTGTTGCCTGCCGGCGCGATGGGCTTTGCGCTCACCGCCTATATCATGCGGATGACCCGTTCGTCGATGCTGGAGGTCCTGAGCGAGGAGTACATCAACCTCGCACGGGCCAAAGGGATGAGCCAGCGCGTCGTCGTGCTCAGACACGCGCTCCGGAACGCGGTCATCCCGGTCATCACCGTCATCGCGTTCCAGTTCAGTTACGCCTTCGGCGGCGTCGTCGTGCTCGAAGAGGTGTTCCTCTGGCCGGGGATCGGCCGGTTGACCCTGACCGCCATCCAGAGTCGCGACATCCCGCTCATCCAGGGCTGTATCATCGTGGTCGCGATGATATACATGCTGTCGAACTTCGCGGCGGACCTGCTGTACGCCTACTTCGACCCGCGGATCCGGTACGGAGGTGACAACTGATGGCGACCGAACAGCAGACCGAGCGGTCCGTCGTCGACCGGGTCAGGCCGTCGGAGTCACAGCGAGAGCGCCTCCGCTCGTTCGCCCGGCAGTTCCGGCGCAACACGAAGGCGATGATCGGGCTGTCGATCGTCCTGGCGCTGTTCCTCGTCGCGGCGTTCGCCCCGTTCATCGCACCATACGGGATGAACGAGACGAACATCCAGGACCGGACTCAGGGGCCGTCGGTCGACCACCCGTTCGGCACCGACGACCTCGGCCGTGACATCTTCAGCCGCGTCGTCCTGGGGAGTCGAATCTCGCTGTACGTCGGACTCGGGTCCATCGGGGCCGCGCTGGTCGTCGGTGCCGTCACCGGAGTCGTCGCCGGCTACGCTGGCGGCCTCGTCGACGAGATCCTGATGCGGATCATGGACGCCGCGATGGCGTTCCCCCCAGTGTTGCTGGCGCTGACGCTGCTGGTCGTGCTTGGGCCGGAACTGCGAAACGTCATCATCGCGCTGGCGTTCGTCTACACGCCCTACATCGCCCGTGTCTCACGGAGCGCAGCGCTCTCGGAGCGCAACGAGGCGTACGTCGAATCCGCAGTCGCCCGCGGCGAGAGCAGCAGTCGGATCGTCTTCAGCGAGGTGTTCCCGAACTGCATGGCCCCGATCCTGGTCCAGGGGTCGCTGAACGTCTCGTTCGCGATTCTGGCGGAGGCGAGTCTCTCGTTCCTCGGCCTGGGCGCACAGCCGCCCCGTCCGTCGTGGGGGCTGATGATCGACACCGGGCGTGGGTTCATGCAGACCGCGCCGTGGATGTTGCTCTTCCCCGCGCTGGCGATCGGTATCGCCGTCGTCGGGTTCAACATGCTCGGTGACGGGCTCAGGGACGTGCTCGACCCGAAGGTGGAGGCGATAGAATGAACCCGAACACCCCACTGCTGGACGTTCGGGACCTCCGAACCGAGTTCCGGACGGAGTCGGGTTCGGTCGTCGCCACGAACGACGTGTCGTTCTCCCTGGACCGCGGCGAGACGCTCGGCATCGTCGGCGAGTCCGGCGCGGGCAAATCCGTCACGGCCCGGTCGATCATGCGGCTCATCGACTCTCCCGGCGAGATCACCGGCGGCGAGGTCGTCTTCGACGGCGAGGACCTCCTGAAGAAGTCTGAGCAGGAGATGCGCGACGTGCGCGGGAACCGCATCGCGATGATCCCCCAGGACCCGATGTCCGCGCTGAACCCCGTGATGACCGTCGGCGAGCAGATCGTCGAGACGGTCCGACGCCATCAGGACGTCTCCAAGTCCGAGGCCCGTCGCATCGCCATCGAGTCGATGGACGACGTCGGCATCCCGGACGCGGGCGAGCGCATCGACGACTACCCACACGAGTTCTCCGGCGGGATGCGCCAGCGAGTCCTCGTGGCGATCGGCTTCTCCTGTGAGCCCGACCTCATCATCGCGGACGAGCCCACGACCGCGCTCGACGTGACGACGCAGGCGAAGATCCTGGACCTGCTCAACGAGCTCCAGGAACGGGAGGGGACGGCCGTCCTGATGATCACGCACAACCTCGGCGTCGTCGCACAGACCTGTGACGACGTCGGCGTGATGTACGCCGGCAACCTCGTCGAGACGGCGGCGCTCGGGGACCTGTTCGACCGGCCGCGACATCCCTACACACGGGCACTCATCGACTCGATTCCCGAGGTCGAGACCGAATACGACGACCTCCCGACGCTGGCCGGGTCGATGCCGGACCTCCAGGATTTGCCGAGTGGCTGTAACTTCGCGCCCCGGTGCCCACACGCCACCGAGGCGTGTCGGACCGGCGGCGACCCGTCGCTGGAACCGGTCGGCGAGGGGTCCTCACGTGCCGCATGTATCCACGCCGAGGACCTCGACCTCTCGGAGAGTACGGCCGCGGAGACCGGTCACGGCCGGACCGACATCGATCGGTCGGGCGAGCCGCTGTTCGAGGTCGAGAACCTCAAGAAGCACTTCAGTGCCGGCGAGGGCGTCCTCGGGAACGTCCGGCTCGTCCGGGACGGTGGCGGCCTCCCGACGCTCGAACGCCGGTACGTCAAGGCTGTCGACGGTGTCAGCTTCGATATTTACCCCGGTGAGACCGTCGGCCTCGTCGGTGAGTCCGGCTGTGGGAAATCCACCGTCGCCCGGACCGTACTTCGGCTGCTCGAACCGACCGAGGGAACGGTCTCCTTCGAGGGCGAGCCGATCACCGAACTCGGCTCACGGGAGATGCGGAGTCTGCGCCGTGAGATGCAGATCATCTTCCAGGACCCCCACAGCTCGCTGAACCCCAGAAAGCCCGTCGGGCGGATCATCGGCCGCGCCATGGAGCGCCACGACATCGCGACCGGGGAGGAGAAGCGCGAGCGGGTCAGGGACCTCCTCGAACGGGTCGGCCTCTCGGGGGACGCCGCGGAGAAGTACCCCCACGAGTTCTCCGGCGGCCAGCAACAGCGGGTGGCTATCGCCCACGCGCTGGCCGTCGAGCCGAAACTCATCGTCTGTGACGAGCCGGTGTCGGCACTGGACGTGAGTGTGCAGGCACAGATCCTCAACCTCCTCAACGAGATCCAGGCCGAGGAGAACATCTCGTTCCTGTTCATCTCCCACAACATCGGCGTCGTCCGGCACATCTGTGACCGGGTGGCCGTGATGTACCTCGGGAAGATCGCCGAATTCGGCCGCATCGAGGACGTCTTCTCGGCGCCGTTCCACCCCTACACCGAGAGTCTCCTCTCGGCGGTCCCACACGCGAACCCGGACCGGAAGACCGACCGGATACTGTTGGAAGGGAGCGTCCCCAGCCCCATCGACCCGCCGTCGGGCTGTCCGTTCCAGACTCGCTGTCCGAAGAAGATCGGCGACGTCTGTGAGCAGGACGTACCGGCCCTGGAGCCAGTAGACGGCTCGGACCACCAGATATCGTGTCATCTCTCGACCGAGGAGATGAGCGAACGTGACTCGTTCATCGCTCCGCAACAGCGCGAGCCGGGTCCGACCGGCTCAGACTGATCGTAACCACCGCCGGGGGCACACCGAACCCGGCGGCCTCAGTACTTCACACCGAAGTCGAGGAGTTCCTCGGGATAGTTCTCGAACAGTTCGTCGGTCTCGGCTTCGATCCGGGCTTTCGCTTCCCTGGCTTCTTCGAGCAGCGTTCTGAGATCTGCGACGGGTGTCTCGGAGAGGTCGACCCGGAGATTGTGGTAGAACTCCGGCGCTGGCGCGTGGACGAGGATCGCCGCGCTCATCTCGCCGCGGTCGTCGCCGCCGGCCGCGACGCCGGCCTCCAGCGCCGAGACGAGTCGCTCGGACATGTCGCCGTCTGTCCCGACATACGCCTCCGCGACACTGTCGACGGTGTCGGGGCCCGCGAGAAGGTTCCCGGCGACGGTGTAGTCCGCTCCAGTTCGGTGTCCGGCCCAGCCGCTGCAGTGCTCGCCAGTGAAGGCGAACTCGCTCTCCGCGCCGACGCCGTGGACCTGCCGATAGCCGGCGTGGTCGTCGGCCGCCAGCAGCGCCTCGAAGGCGTCCTCGATGCGGTCACCGCTGTCGACTCGTGCGATCGCGTCCCGGCCGTGTTCGGTCTTCGTGAACGCCTGTGTCAGGGCCGCACCGTTACGGCTCACGTACGGACACGTCGCACCGACGGCGACAGTCCCCGTGGTCACTGCAGCACCGAACGTATCGGTCGCTGGGTCGCGTGCGGCTATCGAGAACGTCCCGGGTGAGTGTCTCATACCGCCCTGTACTTCTGGGGAGGGTGTATATGTTCTCCCTGTGCTGTCGATTGACATCCTCCTCCGCCTGAAGGCGGAGGAATCCCGAGATTGGGATATTAAGGTTTAGAGTCCACCACCTCTCGTTGCGGTTGGAATCCGCAGGAGAGGTCATACAGGTAGACTCCGGGCTGTGCCAACCAGCCGGTACTCCTATCCCCACCCAAACCGGGCGAGGACTCGGAGTTACTTTCGTTGATGTTGAGACGGATGTTCTCCGCCCCGTTCATGTCAGCGTTGAACGCCGCATCACACGCCTCACACACATACAGACCGCGTTCGACACGCTGACTATCGTCTTCCGTACCGCACACGCAACACGTTTTACTTGTGTCTCGTTCGGACACTTCTTCGACTTCGATTCCCTCGACCTTTGCCTTGTATTCGAGGATGTTGGTGAAGCGGTCGAACGCCCAGCCGTGCAGGTCGAGGTTGCCCTGCTTGCCCCAGTTCTTCGAGTCGCCGTTCTTGTCTTCACGGACGCCTTCCAAGTCTCCGACGTTGATACGGCCAACGCCCTTCTCGACACACCGTTGGACGATGTGTTTCGCCAAGGAGTGGAAGAAGTGGGTGCGCCGTTCCGACCACTTCTTGTGCAATCGCGTGGCTCTGTCACCACCGCTGTCGTCGCACTTGGCAATCTCCTTCGGGAAGTAGTACCCATCCTGTTTCAGGCGGTTGCCGGGGTAGAGGTCGGCTTGCTCGGTGCTATACGCGACCGCCGCGAAGTTGCTGATGCCGAGGTCAACACCCGCTGTCTCGTTACCGGGCGCGGTGGAAGTCTCAATTTCGTCTGTGCAGACGAGGTGCAGTTCCCACCGCTCCTTCGCGCTGTCGTAGACCGCCCTGACTTGTTGCAGGTTCTCAACCTCGACGCCGGGTCGTGTCTCGTATTCGACAAGGATGTATTCCCAAGCTTTCGGGTGTTCCTTGTGATTCGCGCCCTTCGAGAGGCGCACACGGTTGTTTTTGGTGTCGTGACGGATGCCGTTCTGCTTCCACGTCACCGTACTGCGTGGGTGTTCTTCGTGGACGCGGCGGCCTTGGTCGTCGTAGTAGTTTTCTTTGCGGTAGCCGGGCGGATTGTCCCTGTCATCGTCACTGGAGTACCACGAGTTGAAGGCTTCAGCGAGTTCCTCCAGAACCCGCTGACTGGACTGACTGTGCAGTCCCTTGTACTTTGGATGAGTCTTCAACTCGTCTTTCAACTCTTCGTGGTCGGGAATCTCACCCGTGTCCTCCCAGACTTCTCGGGAGTGGTAGTTGGCGACGTTCCAGAGTTTGCTGGCTGACCACCCGTGCCGGTTGAGCGACTCCCCCACTTGTGAGTGGTTACGGATTTTCGCTCGATGGGTGCGGTGGAAATCCAGCATCATGAAACGCTGTATAATCGCTTATACTCGCTTCTCTTGTGAATCTTGGGGTTGAGAACGGTGGAATATCCAGCCCTGTCGAAGTCTGTGGAACGTGGCACGAAGTGACGGCGCGTATCCACGGCCTGAAGGCCGTGGTATTGCGCCTGTTCAGCGTATAATCCATACCGTACGTTTACCCCTGGGAGTTTATCGATGTACATTCGAATGCTCTTTACAAACAGAACGAACCATAGATCGGGATTTTAAAACTTTAGAGAGTGTATATATTACCATATTTGCCATATATGATCGCAGTTAGCAAATTTAGAATTTATCTGGCGCTAGTTTTTACCCATATATAGTGATTACGGTACGGGATACGACCACACAGTTTTGGCACCTCCTCATGATTCGTTCGAATAGTAGCCTGTCACGTAGGCGATACCAGCAAGAACAACCAATACAAGCAGCGGCGCTCCGGTAGAGAGACCTGTCAGTCCCACCGTGGTCAGCACGCCAATCCAGCCACCGATCACCAGCGTGTGAGCGTAGCTGGCGGTCTGATTCTCGGACTGCAGTGCCTGCAGATGTTGCAAACAGGCCGTTGTTTTCGGTCCTCGTTGGAGTGTCCCTCGATCACTATTGTAGTCGATCACGTCCATCGCATCTAATTTCGGGAGATGACACTGGTAGAGTCCTACGTAGACACGCTTGCGCTCGGCCGAGGTCAGCGCCTTCTCCGGTTTGTCGTTCTCGATGGCAGCGACGTGTGCCGAGAGCTCTCTGAGTGATATCTCGCCGGAGTGGGACTGGAGATACTCTATCACCAACCGACGGCGTTCGTTCTCCAGTATCTCGCACGCCTCGTCTATCGACATAGATGTGGATGATTCGTCAGTGGTGACCGTGCGGTTGATGGAGTCAGTCACCTTCGAGAGACGACTCTCGACATCTCGGTCTGGCGCAGCCACCTCGTTGCCTCTCTCAGCGCCACCATTTGTCCGAGTGAGCCGCTGACTGGTCTTGATCGAGTGTGGAACGATCGCAGCGACAGTCCTCCGAACGCCGTGTAGGCCGGGCATAATCAATCACCCACAAGTCTCTGTTAGTCCGCATAGAATGGTGCCTCTAGTCGACTAGATATCTCGAATTGGTAGTTCGACTCGTCTCCTAGACATCTAGTCTTCGGGTTCACTCATTCGACACTGATGAGTCAAAGAGACCCATCTCGTCTATCGCGTCGAGAATCCGACGCTGTGCGTTCCGGATGTGGAGATAAAACGTCGGTGAGGAGATATCCAGTGCAGCAGCGAGTTCTTCGCCTGTCGAATGCCGGGGTGATTCGAAGAATCCGCCGAAATACGCCAGTTGGAGACATTCACGTTGCCGGTCTGTGAGTATATTGTCGAGAGCATCGTGAGACAGCGTGATTGCACCCGAGGCCCGTTCACGAGTCTGCTTCGAATCGAACGTCGTGTTCGGGTGTTTGTCCTGGATGTTGGCTACGAGTGCCGGGATATCAGTATCGGGCGATACCTGTGCGACGATGGACTGTTCACCGTCTGTGACTGAACTGGTCGTCACTGTGGCTCCGTATTCAAGCAGTGTCACCACCGGTGTTCCACGAACGCTGTATTCGATAAGTCCGGTACTCGCGACAGAGTGGACGACTCGTGCACGATCGATACGCTCTGTGTCGTCGAGCCACTCGACGACACGCTCGGGATCAGCGTTCTCGACACTGGCGTAAACGAGAGCGTTCTGTTCGGTGGCCGGGAGTATGGTCTCGAACTCCAGGCTGCACCCGAGTTCGGTGGTCACAGGAGCGACCGTCGCGTCTTCGGGTGCGACCGTGAACCGCAGTTCGTCGACGGTATCCGTGTGCAACAGGCGCTTGTTCTCGACGGCATGGATCGCGTGGCCGATGCGTTCTCCTAACTCGCGGAGCAACTCCTGTTCGTAGTCCTCGAATCCATCAGGTCGAGCCGAATAGATGCCAAGGACGCCGTATATTGTCTTACCGAACACGACTGGAACGGCTGCGGCTGATTGATAGCCACGGGCAAGGGCGTCATCCCGCCACGACTCTCGTTCTGAGCTGGAAAGAATATCCTGGACTACGTGGACCGTCCGGTCTTGGATCGCCTGGCGAGCGAGTATCTGGACCGGATCGCGATCTATCTCTTGTGGCCCGCTCCCCTCGAAAAACTGGTCGTCGATACCTGCCCACGCCTCGGGCGTGAATTGCTCTGTCACTGGGCCGTACTCACCATACCACGCACACAGATAAGATTCCGACGTCGACAGCGTATCACAGGTGAGCTGCTGGATCTCCTCGCGTGTGGACGCACGGGTGAGTTTGCGGTGTAGTGGCCGCAGACTCTCGAGGATACGTTTCACTCTGTCGAGGACGAGGCGCTGGTGGTTGAGTTCTCGCTCCCGTTCCACCCGCTCTGTGATATCGTACGCGAACCCGACGACCTGTTCGACGGTCCCGTCGTCGAGGACCGGCTGAAAGCTCACCTCGAACACTCTCCCCTGCAGTTCGACCACATCGTCGGTCTGGTGGCCATCGAGGGCGTCCCGAAAGTCATCGAGAATATTCGGGAAACCGGCGTACATCTCGTAGATCGACTCCCCGACCGCTTCCCCGGGTTCGAGACCGATCGCGTGGAGACTGCGCCCCTCAGACCGCGTGAAGACGCCGTCTTCGTCGAGTGCAAACAGAACGCCCGGTATTTTCGAGACGATTGCCTCGATTGTCTCTTGTTGTTGGCGAAGCTCACGCTTGCGTTGTTTTCTCCCAGTGAGGTCTGTGATCACCCCGTCGATGTAACGCTCACCACGCACCTCGTGTTCGATCGCAGTCACGGAGATCCAGCGCCGCGTCCCATCCTCGGTTTCGATCTCCAGTTCTTCGTCTTCGAGTATCCCATCCGCCCGAATCTGTTGGCGCATCGCGTCCTGATTCCGAGAGTCGGTGTAGAACTCTCGAGGGGTTCGACCGATCAGTGCATCGGGTGAGTCCACCCCAAGTATCTCGGCCAGGGCGGGATTCACCTCCAGGAATCGACCGTCTGACCCCGTCTCGGTCCGATAGATTCCCAGTGGCAGGTTCGTGATGATGTTCTCGTAGCGTTCGAGTTCGTGTGCTCGTCCTCGCTGATCCGATATCTCTTCGACCAGCCCCGTGAAGTAGCGCTGGCCGCCGTAGGTATGCCCGTTGAAGTCGATCGTCACCCAGACCTCGCTGTTCTCGGCATCCGAGAGTGGTACTTCGACAGTGGTGCCGTCCAACTCCGAATCGGCAGTTGCGAGTGTTTCTCGCAGGAACGTCGAATCCCCAGGATCGGCCTGTTCGGCCATCAAATCGAGCAGTGTGTCGCCGAGTATCTGGCCGGACGTGTAGCCGATAATTTCCTCGAATGCGGGGTTCACGAAGACGACCGTCCCCCCATCGGTGAGAGAGACGAGCCCACGATCGACGGCCAGAGCCATTTCCTGATAGAATTCGGGCTCTCCGTCCGCCGACACTGACCTATCGTCGCTCTCGGGGATCTCTGACTCCTGCGGCTCTCGACCTTGATCTGCCACACTGGATATATGCCAACCACAATGGAAAACTCCTCGCCATATATTATCTGATATGATTTCCTTCTTGGCGGTGGGGTCAGTGACCCCCCGTGATAGAGATACGAGCGCATACCCCCGCCTTCCCGTGAGTGACGAGTGTTCCGACACCAGTCGGAACCGAGGAGCGAACAGGCGGGGGTCGAGCGGACACTCCGACCGATACACCGCCGTACTGTGGCGGATCTGGATGACCAACCGAACGTTTTTGTCGTGGCCCGACAGACTGGAAACTGCTACGGAATCGGTGAGATGCCGGTCCCCAACAGACAAGGGGCGGTGACGAACCAGGTCTGTTCGTCACACGGCGATGACACGGATTCCGATGGGGCCTCAGTGACCGGGCCACAGCCCTATAGCGAGGGAGAAAACGAGAGTTTCGCCGGTATGCTGCCGGTTCCCTCTGAGTGCGGGTTGGAACCGGAACGGCCTGTTTCGACAGGCCGGTCATCCGGTGGCCGGATGCCACGGCCTTCAGCCCGTGGAGGAGGTCACTCACGTCCCCAGCGAGTATCCGAGGGTGAAACAGAACACATATTCACAGAATCTCTGTACATCCCGTAGATGCGGCAGTTGCTCTGGTGGCTCATCGGTGGCTCCCGCGGCGGTCGGAACCGGTTGCGGATCGTCCGCGCACTCGACGCACAGCCACGGAACACGAACCAACTGTCGAACGACCTCGATCTGAACTACAAGACCGTGCAACACCATCTGGAGGTACTCGAAGAGAACGACGTCGTCACCACGGAGGGTGACAACTACGGGCAGATGTACTTCCTCACCGAGAGAATGACCAGGCACCTCGACATTCTGGGGGACGTAGCCGAACAGGCGGGGGTGGACGATGACGTCTGAACTGACGAACACACCCCTGCGAACCACACTGGTCGCCGCCATCGTCGGAGGCGTAGTCGCCGTAGCGGTCGTGCTGGCGATACCGATTCCAGCACACGGGCCCCCCGGACGCTCACTCCCGCAGCGTGTGGAACTGTTGATACAGGCGGAAGTGTTCTTCACGACACTGAACCTCGTCCTCCTGCTGGGACTCGCGCGAATCTACGGTGGCCTGTACCAGGACCTCCCGAACAAGTACACGGCGAGTCTTCTCCTGTTGAGTCTCGCACTCTTGCTGTACGCGTTCACCTCGAATCCGATCGTCCACAACCTCCTCGGGTTCCGGCCGAGCCCGAACATCGGCCCCTTCGTCTTTCTCCCGGACCTCTTCGTCGGGCTGGCGATCGTCGTGCTCATCTATCAGAGCCAGACGTGAACGTGACGAATGTGGATGTCGACACGTGAGAAAGCCTCGGGGGTTCGGGCTTGGCAGCTGTGGGGAGCAAGAGACTCCTATCGGTCCGCATCGTGGCGAGGACCGAGTGGCTCGATCTGTGGTCCGCGGGTGTGACTGTCACATCGGCGTCGATCTCGAAGACATCCGCGAGGAGGTCCTCGGTCACGACCTCCGCTGGAGGGCCCCGGGCTCTAACCTCGCCGGATTTGAGAGCAACCATCTCGTCGGCGAGGCGAGCTGCCTGCTGTACATCGTGCAACACGACAACGACTGTCATCTCGCTCTCGTCCCGAAGCGTCTCGATGATCTCCATCACTTCGAGTTGATGGTGTAAGTCGAGAAACGTCGTTGGCTCGTCCAGCAGCAAAACGTTCGTCTCCTGTGCGAGGACCATCGCGATCCACGTGAGCTGTGGACGACGGCGGACTCGTCGAACACGCCAAGTGGTAGTCGTTTCACTCCGTTACGAGGAACAGGTCACTCGTCTACGACTCTGCGAAAAACGAGTCGTACGCCGCGACGAACGACCGGAGCTCCTGCGGTGTCGGCGCCTTGTCGTGGCGCATGAAGTACCCGGCGACCGAGTTTGCCAGAACGAGCGCGGCTCCATCGGATAGCCCCTCAGCGAGTCCGAGCGCCAGTCCACTGATGAAGTGAGCGGTGACGTTTCGAATCTGACGCGGATTGACGACCTGTGGTGCCTGGACGGAGATGACCTCGTCCGGCGAGGCAAGCGTGGCCCCTCGCTGGGAGTGGAGAACGAACCGCGTGATCCCGATCTCGTCACGGACCTGTTCGACCGTCGGCGACGAGGAATCGCTCTCGTCCATCACCAGTGCATCCCTGAATCGCCGGGTTTCACTCCGATTCGCGGTCACGGTCACGGGGACGAGGTCGTCGAGAGCGGCGATCGATTCACACCCCGCTCTGATCTCCGCATCCGACAACTGGCTGATCTCGCCAGGGTGGATGTGGACGTGTGGCGGCGGCGAGTTCAGGATCGGCCAGAGCTCGGTTCGGAGGCCGTCGAGGATATCGGGCAGTTCAGGGGTCGCGAACCACGTACCCATCGTCAGAATCGCGGCATCGTTGACGTGCTCTGCGAGCGTGGAGACGTCGATGCGGTCGGTGACCCGGTCCCAGTCGAGGATCTCCGGGTTGGGCTCGGTGAGGAGGAACTTCCGATCTTCGAACCAGACGTAGTCCGTACTCGTCGTCTGCCCGAGGCTGATGAGTTGCTGGTCTCTGAACTCGCGTGTGAACTCGGACCGGATCGGGTTGCCGAGCTGTCCAAGGAGCGTCACGTCGTATCGCAACTCGTCGAATACCCCACCGACGTGAGCGACGTGTCCGCCCGGTTCCGTGTCGGTCTCGCGCCATTCGATACGTGGCGCCGACTCGCTGGCTTCGAAGCGGACGAGTGCTTCCCGGAAGTCGTCGAACTTTCGAATCCGTTCGTAGTCCGTACCTGGCTTCCTGGTCACGAACTCTCTGATCCGGTCGATAAACGCATCGAAACAGGTGACGACGGACTCGTTGCCGAACTCCGTCGGGAGTTCGGACCGACACGTCTCCAGGTGGCGTGCCGTCTCACTGTCCAGTTCGTCGGCGTGAGTCACACCGTTTTCGCTGAGTTCGATGTTGTGTGCCGCATAGTCGACGTTCCGGGTTCCGACCCCACCGACGGTCACCAGCGAGGACTCGACATCGTTGGCAGTCGATTCCGTGCTGAGCGTGAACGAGGCCCGGATGTCGTACTCGGTGTAGTAGTAGCTGGTCAGCGTCCCCTCCAAGCTGACAGTTTCGCCCGTCTGCGTATCGTACCCGTCGATCGAGACAGTGAACGAATCGACAGGCCGGCTCTCGGTCAACACCGAGATATCAGCGAGGCAATCGCGGATCCGGATGTACTCTTTCGGGAGTGACGGACGACGAGACCCGTGGTCGACGGACCGTGCGAGCGGCCAGATCGACTCCGAGACGAACCGATCCAGCACCATCGTCAGACTGGGGTTCGTGACGTAATACCCCTGGCCCTCGCTCTCGTGGTATTCGTGGCCCTCCTGTACCCAGTACATCCCGCGACGGCGATCGACCGTGAGGACGAAGTCTTCACTCGTCGAGACGACGCGGAGTTCGTCGACAGTATCGGGAACAGCCGTGTCGAGTTCGGAGACGTCGTTCGACTCCGGAGAGACGTTCGAGAGGATGAGACGGAGTTGCTGCGCCTCACACTGGTCTAGAATATCTGCGACCGACGAGAGCTGGCCGACCGGCAGTAACAGGAAGATATCGCGTTCGGCAGTCTGGAGCAGTTCCCGGACGTATTTTTGGATCGTGCTCTCGCTCTTGAACAGCGCGATGCCGCTTTCGACCGTGTCGATCGTATCGTACAGTTCTTCGAGGTATTCCTCGGCCTGTGAGAGCCGGTCGCGGATGGAAGAGATCGCCTCGGATGGGTCGACAGCGTAGGCCTTCTTCGGATAATCGTCGATGACCTCGACGAAGCCCCGGTTCTGCAGATCGTCGACGATGTCGTAGACCCGCTGTTTGGGGACGTCACTCGTTTCAGCTACCTCGGTGAACGTCTGTGCCCCCCCGCGGACGAGCGCGAGATACACCTCTGTCTCGTAGGTCGTGAAGTCGGCGTTGGCCTCCATCGTCTCGCGCAGGAGAGCCATCTTGGCCTCGTCTTCGGCGGTCATTGTTCGAATATCAGGGTTCGGCAATAAGCCGTTTTCTGAACGGCTATCCGGACATGGCCCATGTCATATAGTACCGCGCTCAGACAGATAAGGCTTAAGGAACCACCACGATAGTTGTGAATATGGAATATAGAGGCTCGGCCTGTTCTGCTGACTTCTCTTCACAGACTGCCCGTCTCACTGTCGGCCCGTCTGAGGGCGCTGAAACGGAGTCCGACAGCGTATCGCTCCGCGATCTCGATACAACAAATCTGAACGAGTACGATATGCTATGGTGGCATCGGCGCTCGGCATTAGACGAGGCCGCGTACGATGCGCTCGCCGTAGCAGGGCCGGAACTACTCGCATACGTCGAGTCCGGAGGCGGACTGCTTCTCACTCACGGGGCGATGGAAGCAGCCGCAGAGATAGGAATAGAGTCACACAGTCCCGATACCATCGGGCGAATCCAGGGCGACTCCGCGGGATTTCTCGTCAATCGTGCGTTTTGTAATCACGCACTCTTCGACGGAATCGAGGGACTACGGACAGAGGCCGCACCAACAGGTGACGCCGTGGCAGTCCACTACGAGTCGATTACCCCGAAGGACGGCGACGTGTTCGCTGCGAGTCGTATCGACGGCGAAGACGTGCCTGCCCGGAAGTCGATACTCCACTGGAGCGTCGGCGACGGACGTGTCGTGGGCGTCGGGCACGGCCTGACCGATATCGACAGCGACCACCAATCGACGCTCGTCACCAACATCGAGCGGTACCTGAGTGGAGACGGCGACGACCCTGAGACGGTCGGACGACCGAAGGGAAGTCGAGAGTTGCAGGCACTCCGTGACGAGGTTCCGGACTCAAACCACAGGCCTGCGTACCATTTCACCCCGCCGGCGAACTGGATCAACGACCCGAACGGGCTCGTCCAGTGGAACGGGCGGTACCACCTCTTCTATCAGTACAACCCCGCCGGCCCGTATCACGGGACGATCCACTGGGGTCACGCCGTCTCGGACGACCTGGTAACGTGGGAGGACGAACCGATCGCGTTGACCCCCGACCCGGACGGGCCGGACGCCGACGGCTGCTTCTCGGGGTGCTTCGTCGACGACGACGGCGACCCTGCCGTCTTGTATACCGGTAGCGCCGGACAATCTCAACTCCCCTGTCTGGCTCGGGCAGACGACCCTGCGCTGACCGAGTGGACGAAGGCCGAGGAGAATCCACTGTTAGACGGCGCACCCGAGGGTGTAGACGTCTTCGAGACGATCAACTGGACGGCCGAATTCCGGGATCACAGTGTCTGGCGGACCGGTGAAACGTGGTATCAGCTGATCGGATCCGGGATCGACGAGGAGGGCGGAACTGCCTTCCTCTACCGGTCGGATGATCTCGTCGAGTGGGAGTACTGTAACCCGATCCTCTCCGGTGACTGGCGCAAGACCGGGCCGATCTGGGAGTGCCCAGAACTCTTGCACTTCGAGAACGGATCGCTCCTCCACGTCTCGGACTATACGAACGTCTGGTACTTCGTCGGGGAGTACGACGAGGAAGCGAACCGCTTCGACCCAGACGACAGGGGCAGAGTCGATCACGGCGTCTTCTACGCACCACAGTCGTTCGAAGACGAATCGGGACGGACACTGATGTTCGGATGGCTGAAAGAGGATCGTGACGAGGCGGCCCAGTGGGATGCTGGGTGGTCCGGTGCGGTTTCGATCCCACGAGAGGTTTCACTCACGGCAGATGGGCAGCCCCGGATCACACCCGCAGACGAACTCAAACAACTTCGCGGGACCCATCACACCTTCTCAGACCTTACTCTCGAACCAGGCGATTCCGGAGTACTCGACGCCATCGAAGGTGATACGCTCGAACTGAAAATCACGGTCGATGCAGCGAATGCCGGTGAGTTCGGTCTCGTGCTTCGTTCGACGCCTGACGACGAAGAGAAGACGGTGGTCCGCTGTAAGAGCTGGAAGCGGGAACTGGAGATCGATCGATCCCGCTCGTCGACGAGCGAGGCCGCCTGTGATACCCCAGAAGTGATGCCGATAAACCTCGACGACGGATCTCTCACACTCCACCTGTTCGTCGATCGGTCCGTCGTCGAAGTGTTCGCCAACGACGCACAGTGTCTCTCGACCCGGATCTATCCGACTCGTCACGACAGCAAGGGTCTCGATTTGTACGCGCGCGACCGTGACGTGACGGTAGAGTCGCTCGACGTGTGGGAACTCGCGCCCTGAGAAGATTCTCCACTTTCATTGGGAAAAGTTGAAGTGGTAGTGACAGAGAGGGATTGGCAGGATGAGTCGTATCACGATAGACAATGTACGTAAGGAGTATGACTCCGATGCCAGCACGATCACAGCCGTCGAAGACGTAAGTCTCGACATCCGAGACGGGGAATTTCTCACGATCGTCGGCCCATCGGGCTCCGGGAAGTCCACGCTGCTTCGGATGATCGCGGGGCTCGAAGACATCTCGGGCGGCGAGATCAGAATCGGGGAGACGGTCGTCAACAACATCGCCCCACAGAACCGTGGTGTGGCGATGGTCTTCCAGAACTACGCGCTGTATCCCCACATGAGCGTCCGCCAGAACATGTCCTACGGGCTGAAACTGACCACGGACCTCGACAGCGAGGACATCCAACGCCGTGTCGAGGAGACGGCCGAGATGATGGGTATCGGGGACTTACTCGACAAGAAACCGAACAACCTCTCGGGAGGGCAGCAACAACGCGTGGCGACAGGGCGTGCGATCGTACGCAAGCCCGAAGTGTTCCTGTTCGACGAACCGCTGAGCAACCTCGACGCGAAGCTCCGCCTCCACATGCGGACCGAACTCCAGCGGATCCAGGAGGAACTCGAGACAACGTCGGTGTACGTCACACACGACCAGACCGAGGCGATGACGATGTCGGATCGGATCGTGATCCTCTCGGATGGGACGATCCAGCAACTCGGAACACCGGCGGAGGTCTACGCAGAGCCCGCCAACAAGTTCGTCGCGGACTTCATCGGGTCGCCGTCGATGAATTTCTTCGATACCCGCCTGGAAAACGGTGTCCTCTACGGGGACGAGTTCGAGTACGAACTCGATCCACAGCTCGCGGAGGCAGTTCGGAACGGCAGTACCACCGACGACCTCGTCCTTGGTATCCGACCGGAACACATCCGAGTCGATCCAGAGGAGCGAGATCCCATCAACGCGACGCTGGACGTGCTCGAACACGAGGGGAGCGACAACTATCTCTACCTCTCGAAAGGGGACGCCGAGTGGACGGTCCGGGTCGACGGGAACACGCGATTCGAGGAAGGTGAGCGGATCGAATTCACCTTCCCACCCGAACACGTGCACGTCTTCGATGGATCGACTGGCGAGAATCTGGTCGTAGAGACGCCAGTTTCGGCTGGATCGAGCGATTCGTCGGCAACAGCATAGAGACAGCAAGATTAATAACTATAGTGGTTAATCTAGATAATCATGTCACGGCATGACAGCACGGACGGCGGGCGGCACAGTTCGGCAATCGATCGGCGGCAGGTTCTGAGCGCGGCCGGTGCAGCACTCACTGCGGGGGTCGCTGGGTGTGGCGGTCTGACCGGGAGCACCTCCAGTGGCAGTTCCGGCGGGAGTTCGAACAGTGGGGACGTCGAAATCACCTTCTGGTACTACTTCGGCGCGAAAGAGCGCGAGGTCATGACCTCGCTCATCGACGAGTTCAACCAGCAGGACAACGGGATCCAGGTCAACGCACAGGGAGTTCCGTTCGGTGAGTTCCTGAACAAGGTGTTCACGGGAGTCAACGCCAACAGCTCCCCCCACGTCATGACCTTCTTCGGGTCCTACGGTCGCCACTTGGAGCCAGTGACCTACCCCATCGACGACTACCTCTCAGATGGGGCGAAAAACGAGTACTTCGACGTCGCCTGGAACAGCCTCCAGGTCGACGACTCGACCTACGCGATGCCGATCGACATCCACGGGAAAGCAGTCTACACCAACAACGACGTGCTCGACTCGGCCGGTGTCGATCCGGACTTTACCGACTGGGACTCGTTCTCCAACGCCTGCGATACGATCGTCAGCGAGACAGACGCGAACGCGTTCTCCTTCCTCAACTGGAAATCCGGACAGGAGGCGTTCCGCGCGTACACCAGTGCGCTCAGTCAGGCTGGTGGAACAGTCCTGTCTGGAGAGCCCGGTAATTTGGAGGTCTCGTACAACAACGAGACAGGGATGGAGACTGCCGAGTTGATGGCGAACATCACTGGTGACTTCGGGTGGGATTCGTCGACGTTCCAGAGCGATTCGGCGCGTGTAGAGAACTTCATCGGCGACAAACTCGGGATGTTCATCGCCGGGACGTGGTCGGTTAACAACTTCAAGAACGAGGAGGGCGAACTCATGGACGACCTCTCGTTCAGCTTCGAGAAACCGTTCATGTTCCCCGGCGAGGGTGAAGATGTCGCGTGGTGTGAGTCCAACTCGCTGTTCTTCCCGAAGAACGACAACCACACCGAGGCCGAAAAGCAGGCGGCTGTAGAGTTCGCCGAGTACGTCACACAGAACAACCCGGAATGGGCGTCTGCCGGTGGCCACCTCCCGTCGGCCAAGTCCGTCGCGACGTCCAGTGCAGTCCAGAGTTCCGTCCTGTGGGACGAGGTCGGCACGATCTCGACGATGCACGACATGGTCTCGGACGGGCAGGTCCAGTACCAGCCACAGACCCCTGTCGACATCAACAGCTCCCGGTTCTGGGGCCCCTTCCTCGACATGTACCTGCAGAACACCGACGTCGCCGCTGGCGTGGAAGCCAGTGCGAGTGAACTACAGAACGCCCTCGACAGTGCATAACCATGGACACGAATACGTTGACGAGTAGTCAGACGTCCACCCGCTGGGAGCGCATGTTCGAGCGGTCGACGCGCGAGACGATCATGGGGCTGGTGTTCGCCATCCCCTATCTCGTGCTGTTCGCCGCGTTCCTGCTGTTCCCGCTGTTGAAGGGGCTCTACATGAGCCTCTTCGAGTGGAACTTCCTCAACCCCTCGGAGTCGACGTTCATCGGGCTGGACAACTACGCTCGGCTCGTGAACGACCCGGCGTTCTGGAACGCCCTGTGGAACACTCTCGAGTTCGTGGCACTGACGGTTCCACTCATCGTCGTCGTCAGTCTCGTGCTCGCGCTCGGCCTGAACAAGGAGCTCAAAGGGAGTCGGCTCCTCCAGTTCGTCTACTTCAGTCCGTACGTTCTAACCGTCTCCGTCGTGGCGATCGTCTGGTCACAGATGTTCGCCCAGAGCGGTATCGGGACGTACTTCCTCGGCTGGCTGTTCGAGGGCTCACCACTGAACTCGAAGTTCTGGGCCATGCCGGCCATCGTCATCACGACGGTGTGGTGGCAGGCAGGGTTCTACTTCGCGGTACTGCTGGCCGCTCGACAGAACGTGCCCGAACGACTGTACGAGGCAGCACGACTCGACGGCGCCGGCCCGTGGCGGATGTTCCGTGACATCACGCTGCCACACATGAAGAACGCGCTCCTGTTCGTCGTCATCGCCTCGACGATCTTCCAGTTTCAGGTATTCGGGCAACCGTTCCTGATGACCGACGGGGGTCCAGTTGGCGAGACAGAGACACTCGTCGTCTACCTCTACGAACTCGGCTTCAGAGCCCGGGAGCTCGGGTTCGGAGCAGCTGTGGGGTACACACTCCTCGCAATCCTGGTGGGCGTATCGATACTGAACTACGTACTCGTGGGGACGAACGATGAGTAACGCAGACCGCTCCGAGTCGCTGGTCGACCGTCTCACAGACCGCGATACGCTGTACCGTCTCGGGCTCTACCTCGTGATGTACGGCCTCGCAGCGGTGTTTTTCGTCCCCTACGTCCGGATGTTCGAACTCTCGGTGACGCCGCTGAGCGTCATGTCCGATGGGGGATTCTTCTGGATTCCACCGGAGACGACCTTCGCGGTCTGGGAACGATTCCTGTTCAGAGAGCCGATTATCTACCGCTGGGCGTGGAATACGCTGCTGATCGCTAGCATCACCACGTTCATCGTGTTGGTCGTCGACTCGATGATCGCCTTCTCGATCACTCGCCTGGAGTGGCCCGGACAGAGTCTCGTCCTCGGCATCATCATGGCGAGTTTCATGATTCCCGGGTACGTGAACATCATCCCGCTGTACACCGTGATCAACGACCTCGGGCTCCTGAACTCCTACTGGGCGATCATCCTGCCGTTCGCGGCCGGCCCACTCGGCGTGTTCCTGCTCGTGCAGTTCTTCCGCGACATTCCGGAGGAACTGGAAGAAGCCGCACGTCTCGACGGGTTCTCCCAGTTCCGGATCTACGCACAGATCATCCTCCCGCTGTCGACGCCGATTCTGACCGCACTCGGCCTGTTCGTGTTCATCTGGAGCTGGAACCAGTTCCTCTGGCCGCTGATCGTGCTGAACAACGACCAGCTCTATACGCTCCCCATCGGTGTCGTCATCCTCAGAGACGTTAACGCGCTCGCGCCGAATCTCATCATGACATCGCTGGCGATCGCGTCGCTCCCGTTGTTCGTCGTCTTCTTGCTGTTCCAGGACAAACTCATTTCCAGCGTCCAGATGCAGGCTGGAACGGGATGATACCATGACGGCTGTGACCGACCAGGACGCGTTCCGCGCGGCATTCGCTGGGGTCCCCGGTTTCGTGTACCGGAACTGGCTCACGTTGACGCTCCTCAGTGTGCTCTGGTTCGTCGCATCCGTCCCACTGGTGACGATCGGCCCGGCCACGCTCGGGGTGTACGTCGCGATTCAGGGCCTCCGAAGCGACCGGAATCGGATCGACCGAGACCGTGTCTTCACAGTACTCAAAGAACGCGGAATCGCGAGTCTGGTGTTCAGCGGTCTCCCGGTCGTGTTCGCGGTCGTCGCCGGAACGTATGGCCTGACAGCTATCCAGCAGCGATCACTGCTCGGGGAAGCGATTGCGCTGCTGGCAGCCTATATTGCGTTGTATCTGGCGCTCGCGTTGATGCCGACGTACGTCGCACTCGCACGCGGCGCCGACCCTGTCGACGCGTTCCGGTACGGGATCGGGTGGCTTGTCTCCCATCCGACACCGGCACTCTCGATGGGGCTACTGAGTGTTCTCTTGCTCGTAGTTACTGTGCTCTTGACGATCGGATTCGTACTCCTGTTCGCCGGCCTCGCGTTCTCTCTACAGGTCGCTGTCGTCGAAACGGTGGACTCGAAGACTGCCGAATCACCGCTTCAGGAACGTTTCGCAGCACTGTAGTCGCTCAGAGCCCCCAAGACGGCTAGTTCGCTCGGCCGATTGTCATCGTCGACCCCACAGTCACCTCCACCCTCTCTCTCAGAGGTGACTACCGGGTTCGAACGAAAGCAACAACACTGCGTTCGTAGCGATACAGACAGCGGTGCTGTCTGGCGGTTTGAACCCCGAAAACCTGATACGGGCGCTGAGGGAACTCGTTCGAATGGCGAACGATTACCATTAGATCACTGCTACGGCTTTCTCAGGCTGTCCTCGAAGTCTTCCTCGGAATCGTCTCTCTGCACACTCAGCCGTCTGTCACGATTTCGCCAGGAGTGAAAAGCGACACATCGTCCCGCTCGGCAGCCGTCTCTCGTAGGTCGTTAGAGAACCCGGATCGGCAGAAACAACAGTAATGATCTCTCCGCTCTGCACCATCAGATGGAGACCACTGAATCTGGCCAGCACTGCGCTCCAGATCGGCTAGGTCACCCTCCGACATCTGTCTCGTGGTGTACTTGCACTCGCCCGCAACGAGCGTGCCGTCCTCGGCGAGTCCCACGACATCGAGTTCGTGCTGTCGGTGCCACCAGTAGCCGATTCCCTGGTACACCTTCGGGATCAACGACGGGAGCGCGTTCTGGCAGACTTGCTCGAACATCGTCCCCATATAGTCGCTGAACGTCGGTTCGACCAGTTGCTCGTATGCATCGTCGCCCAGTTGCGTGAGTTTGCCTTCCTGTCCGTAGACGTAGCGAAACCAGAACCGAAACAGCGGTTCGCGGAGCCGATACCGACTCTTCCGAGTCGAGGTCGGATTCGCAGTCACCGGGATATCGCGCTCGACGAGTCGGAGTCGCCGGAGCTTCGAGAGGTACGATCCTAGTGTATTCGAGTCGACCCCGACGAAGTCGGCGATCTCGTTGGCCGCCCGTTTCCCGGTCGCAATTGCCCGGAGGATGGTGTAGTACGTCTGTGGCTCTCGGATTCCAAACTCCGTGCGGAGCAGGAACTCCGGTTCGTTGTGGAGAACGCCGTGTTCCGAGAGGAGATGTCGCTGGATGTTCTCCGCGAGCGACGCCGACGGCGTGAGCGCCTGTAAGTAGAACGGTGTCCCGCCGAAGACAGCCCACGACTGGATGATCGAATCCGGGTCGTCTGCGGGATAGAACGCTCTGGCGTCGGCCAACTCGAGCGGTGGAAGATCGATAGTACCCGTCCGACGACCGTACAACGGGCTCCCACCACTGAGGACCTTATCTTCCATGATGCTTATCGACGAACCCACGAGTACCAGCGTCGCCGCCGTCTCCTGCAGGTGCATGTCCCAGACACGCTGAATCTTGGACGGCAGTGCCCCGTTGGACTCGATCAGGTACGGGAACTCGTCGAGAATCACGACCGCGTCCTCCCGGCCGAGCGCACGGAGAAGTGCTTCCCAGTCACGCTGGATATCGTCTAGAAGTGGGAACGTCTCGCTGGCGGTCTCGACGAAGTTCGATAGCTGTGCCGCCTCGGTTTCTTCGGTTGCTTGCCAGTATACGGTGTTCTCCCGGTCCGCAGCCGCCTCACGAACGAGCGCACTCTTCCCGAGCCGTCGTCGTCCGTACACCACGACCAGTTCTGCCTCGTCGCTCTCGAAGCGTGACTCCAACATCTCCAGTTCGGCGTCACGATTGACGAAACGCAGAGCCATACACTCAGTCTCGGCCAGTGAAAGGTAGTTCCTTCGATTATCTAAATCTATTTTTTACTAATCGTGATTTTACTGTCTGTATCGAGAGGTGGTGGTATATGAATTGACTCGGGACCAACGGGTGGCCACGACTGTCGAGATGAGTTCCAGCGAATCGTTCAGTTTCCGAACGAACGTGCTCTCGAATTCCGTTCACACAACCGATAAACCCGGTCTCGTCTGGTGGTTCGAGCCGCAGAAACCTGCCACGGGCGCTGAGGGCGCTCGTTCGTGTAACGAACGAAGTCCCTTGTTGAGCCTGAGACATCCGAATTCGAGGGGTTGAATACGCCCCTAATATCAGGTTTCAAATCAGACACTCGGGTCGTGGTAAATACAAAACGCGAGTGGGTTTGCCGTAGCAACCTGACTTAGCCGATAGTAAGGGTTACCCTGACTCGGACACAACGCCGAATCGAATGGCCGACTCGTTCTGGTATCCGTCGGTCGAGGATGTGCTCACCATCCACGACGACATCGTGTCGGAGTACCCCGACACGCCTGGCGGTATCAAGAACCGTGGCGACATCGAGTTCGTCCTAAACTTCATCGAAGAAGGTCGTTTCGGAACGGGACCCGAGACGATTCACGAGAAGGCGTTCCACCTCCTCCGGTTGTTAGTCGCGAACCATCCGTTCGTGGATGCGAACAAGCGGACCGCGCTCAACACGACAGTCGTGTTCTACTTTCTCAACGGATACCGCTTCGAGTACACCAGTGAAATCAGATCGATCCTCAAGCAGTTCGGTACTGACGAAGCGAACGTCGATCAGACGGACGTCGTCGAATACCTTCGGTCCCACACCGAGGAGATCGATCTAGTCGGCGAAATCGAAGACTGGCGTGACGACCTCATCAGATATGGGCTGGACGAACTGACTGATGGCTCGTCGGACCCGAATCATTAATCCCGCTCGGCACGACAGTTCGCACATGGCGACCGAAGAAGAGTCCGAGTCCGGGTCTCCGCTCGACGAAGTGATGGAAGACATCCGGAGCGAACTCGTCCGACGGGTCGCGGCGAGCGACCGGGAGGCGAACCGGGATGTCTACGACGCGCTCGAAAACGAGTGACGGTCACGGCTACACTGGACGTACTGTTGCCTGGCAGACGTTGGCGAGTCTGACAGACGTACCCTCTATACTCAGCACGAATTTCTTGATAGAACCCCTGCAGGTTCTCAAAGCCAGGAGTCACCGACACTAGCGTAGTTGCCTCAATTGGCGATTGATTTTCTCTAAGAAAACCTGTGTAGATGTACGCGAATCACCGGACGACACTGCTCCAATTCGGAACCGTTCGACTGTCGAACGAAAGGGACCGTGACGAAAGATCAGATTTGGGACGTAGAACACTTGTAGGGCAAATATTCCGGCGAATTAACCGATACGGGCGCTGAGGGCGTTCGTTCGAGTGGTGAACGAATGTCCTTGTTGGACCTGAGACTGTACAAATCGGGCAGTTCAATTCGCCCGTGGTTCGGGTTTCGGAAAAATATTCACTCACAGACACACTCGTGCTGCACGCCGACGAGATTGACGACGAGCGAATGGATCCGATCTGCGAGCGCTATCATCGCCTCGGCACGCTCCCGTGTCGCCTTCCCGTCTTGGTAGTAGGTCTGTGCCCGGTTTTCGGTCCAGAGGTCGACGAGTCGATCTGCCGTTTCGGTGGATATGAATCCGACAGTCGCACTCCGTTTGATAGCCGTCGTGTGTGACTGGGGTGGATTCGCTGGGCCCTGGTGGCCTTCAGCGATGAGCCAGAACATGAACGTCTTCTCTATCGAGGTGAACGCGGATTCGATAGCGAGCGTATAGAATCCGTCAGCCAGAAGCCGATCACCGCCAGAGAGTGACCGGCACGCCTTCCGTAGCTGGACGAACCCGGCATCGGAAACCTCCAGACCGCTCTCCGTCTCCTGTCCGCCCCGTCGGAAAGCGGCTTCAGCATCGGACAGGAGTGGCTCGATATCGTCGAGGTCGATCGGCATCCCTATTTCCCCTCCGCAGCGGATCGGTATGCTGCGTCCCGTATCTCACCGAAGCGGTCGGTCTGGAGCAGGACGATACCCTCGTCGAATATCTCTGTGAGACGGTCGCCACGCGACCGTGCACTGTCGGGTGTTTCGACCAGCACTTCGAACTGGTACCGGTCGCCATCGAACTGTTCTTCTTCGAGCTCTCGGGCAATTTTGGTCCCGAGACGGCGACCGTGCGTGCCGTCGCCGTCAACGACGACGAAGAGGTCGATGTCGCTACTGCGGTCGGCATCGCCACGAGCGACGCTGCCGAAGAGAACGACACCGATGAGATCGGTCACTGCATCTGTCGAATCCACCCGGTCCGTGAGTTCGTCGATGAATCTGTCTATCGGTGGTCTGAACTGCGGCTGTGGAACCGAAAACAGCGGATCCGACCGTTCGAGATGGCCCTGATCGATACGGATCTGCGACGGGACTCCGTCTGCGACGGTTACGACGCCGACCTGAGAGAGCAGGTCTACGGAACGGGAAATCGAAGACACGTCTGCCCCGGTTATCGTCGCCAGCTCCTGCTGTGTGAAGCCTTCGAACGGATTGTTGACGAGGTGGTGAAGGATATCCTGCATCGCCTGATAGCGGAAGATTCGCTCGTCAGGGAGCGGGAAGTCGAGACACACTCGCGCACCCTCTTGCATATTATGCAATACCTTGGGTAATGTGCAAAAATGTTGCGCCGTATCTCCGACAGTGAGTCGGTTAGTCCACACTATAGTAACAATTGAAACGATTTACACACCGATTGCACTGCCGTCGTGCGGTCGGGTGTGCATTGACTTTCAATGGCTACTATAGTCGAACGTGCCCAGTTGAAAAAGGGAATCTGTGATAGCAAGGTGGTTCGTTCGGAATCCGAACGAAAGCAACGACACTGCGTTCTTGAGCAATACCAGGCCTCCGCCGTCTGTCGGTTAGAACCACGAAAATCGGCGACGGGCGCTGAGGGCGCTCGCTTGGCTGGCGAACGAATCCCCTTGTTGGGCCCGAGACGCTCAAATTCAAGGGTTTGAATACTGGCTACCTGTCAGATTTCAGACTGTCTGTGTGATTCATGCTGAATACAGCGCGCGTATCGGTCAAACAGCGCTCACGGTGTCGGCCTTTACCTCAAACCATGTAGTCGACGACACGGTCGTAGACGCGGTCACCGCCAAATCTACGGAGAGCGATCATGGGTTTGGCGTACTTCCCTGCAACATATCGGTTCTTAGCATCGTCGGAACGGACGGCGTTGCTGATGGTAGTGGCAATGACTTCGGGATCTGACCCGTCCGAGCCGTTCTCACGGGACGCGTCAGCGACGTCTTGTGCCATCTTCGCGTAGGGCCCGTCTCCACTGCGTTCGAGTAACCCGTCCACCATGATGTCGCCCCATTCGGTGTCGATCGCGCCCGGTTCGACGACGACCACGTCTATGCCATGCGGTGCGAGTTCGTAGCGCAGACAGTCACTCCACCCCTCTAGCGCGTGTTTCGTGGCGTGATACCACGCACCCAGTGGCGTCCAGACCTTTCCGCCCATGCTGCTGATGTTGATGATCGTTCCGCTGTGCTGTTCGCGCATGACGGGAATGACGAGTTGGGTGAGGCGGGCGAGGCCGAATATGTTGACATCGAACTGGTACCGAGCCTCATCGATCGGCGTCTCTTCGACGCTGCCGAAGAGACCGAACCCAGCAGCGTTGACGAGAACGTCGATCCGACCGAACTCGTCGGTGACCGTCTCGACGAGCGAGACGAGGTCGTTGTCGTCGGTCATATCCGCTGGGACGACGAGAGCATCTCCACCATTCGATTCGATACGATCTGCAAGTGCGTCGAGTTTTTCGACGCGACGGGCACTGAGAACAACTGTGAGTCCGTCCTCAGCTAGGGTTTCGGCCGTCGCTTTCCCGATTCCAGACGATGCGCCAGTGATGATGGCAACGCGGTTCGGTGTGTTCGTCATCACCGTAACAGACACCTAGCAGAGTGGAGAGAGTGATGCTAAGCAGTAAGTGTGTTTAAATACTGCTCTGGACCGAGCGTCTGGCTGATGAGTTGCCGTTCGGCACGGCGAAGGAGGTCTGACGCTGCTGGGGCAGTGATATCCAACTCTGCAGCGAGTTCCTCGGTCGACATATCCCGTGGGGAGTCGTAATACCCTCCTTCAAGTGCGGTAGAAAGTGCTCGGTACTGCTTGTCCGTGAGTCCGAACTGGTCCCGCTCGCCAGGGTTTTCGGGGTCCGACGCGATGTTTAACAGTTCGAACGGAATCCCGTGTCCCTCACATCTGTCTCGAAGCGTACTGAACGCCTCGTAGTCCGAGAACACCTTCAGTTCCCGCAGGCCCTCGTCGGTCATTGCGGCCTCCATCAGCGTCCCCTCGACTTCCGCCGGGTCGTGAGAGTCGAACAGTTCGGATCCCCCGTCGATAGTCACTTGGTAGAACCATCCGTCTGTCGTCTTTCCAATCGGCTCGACGTGGGTAATCTCGGATTGTGCGTCCAGTTCTCGCTCAAAGACATCTTTCGACTCATCATCGACACTGATAGTAACGAGATGGTGACCGTCTTCAAGTCGCACCGCGTTGGCGACCGAGATCTCACGACTCGGTAGCGCTCGCGCGAGGCCGGTCAGGGGCAACGAGGGGTCGGCGAGTAGAATCTCTGCGACGATTGCCATAACCGGGTGAATGGTGCCGAACGACATAATCGACAGTGGTTCGAGATTCATACCCCGTGGTCGTTCCAGAGGGTGATCGCATCTCAAAATGGCAAGTACCGACGGCCTATCGAATGTCCATCTTCGAGGTGGTTCACAAAGATGTTCGTATTCGGATTGCTGACTATACCTTCTATTTTCAGCACGAATCTCTTGACAGGGGCCCTGCAGGTTCTCGAAGTCAGTGAGTCACAGACACTAGAGATAATGCTGCCTCAATTGGCGAGCGGGTTTCATTTAACCGGCCTGTGTAGATGTACGCGAATCACCGGACGACACTACGCCAATTCGAATTCGTTCGACTGTCGAACGAAAGGAACTGAACCGATGAAGGAAAATTTAGGCCGTAGAACGCTTGTAGGCCGAATATTTCGTCGTATCAACTGATACGGGCGCTGAGGGCGTTCGTTCGAGTGGTGAACGAATGTCCTTGTTGGGCCTGTGGTGACCAAATTCGAGGGTGTAAGAACTATTGGAAATTTGACCGTCTCGCCTACAGAGTACCGCGTCGCAGTGGCCGAATAATCACCCCAACGTCTTAGTACACTACGCGGCGTACGTTTTTCTATGAGTTCGACGGTCCAGATCGTGAAGACACCTGACGTACTACACGGAAAGCCTCGTCTTGAGGGGACCCGAGTCGGCGTCCTGCAGGTCGGCGAGCTGGTGCGGGAAGTCGGCTGGTCCGTCGAGGAAACTGCCGACCAACTGGATCTTGATATCGCACAGGTCGAGGCGGCCACTAAATACTACGACGACCATCCCGAACTGATGGAGACGCTCCGGGCACAGAAAACGGCGCGAAACCAATCCATCGCCGACCAGAGTCGTACCGAGTAGATGCGGATCCTCTTCGACCAAAATTCTGCCCAGAAATACATCGATGCGTTCGAGCTAGCCGATGGTATAACTGTAGCTACTGTTGACGATGTGCTCGAACACGATACATCGGATGCAGATATCGCCGCATATGCTGAAACGCACGATTGGGTCGTCTTCACGAACGATGACGATTTCTTCGTCGCCGGCGGTAATCATGGCCTGCTACTATACGACCAAATAGACGACCCGTCACCAGGAGATGTAGTCGCTGCTGTGCAGAAAATCGAACGAGCGTACGCAGACCCGTCTGAGATTACCGAGAGTGTCCCCGATGGATGGGTCTAAGCAAATACAAGTAGCTGACAGGAACGAGGTCGGTGTGCTATATTGACTCTCGATACTCAGTACGATCCAACTGATAGACCTACTGTAGGTTCTCGATGCCATCGAGTTACCGATCACGGATGATGCTGCACCAACTTGCGATTGAGTATCTCTGTGCAGATGGACGCGCACCACCGGAGAGCGTTACTCCAATTCGGGACCGTTCAATTGTCGAACGAAAGGGACTGAAGGCACAGCGCACTATATGGCGGGTAGAAGGTTTGTAAGAGCCAAATTCTGCCGTATTAATTTATACGGGCGCTGAGGGATTTGAACCGGATGAAGACTCGCTATCGCTCGTCTTCCAGGGTTCAAATCCTCAGATGGCGAATTTGCGGCTCACGGTTTGTTCGCCGCAAAATTCTACGGGCGCTGAGGGATTTGAACCCCCGACGGTTTGGTCCGAAGCCAAGCACTCTGTCCAGGCTGAGCTAAGCGCCCTGTACTCTCACCTATTTCCGGGCCCACTGTTAAACCAACCGATTCGAAAGCAGGCGGCGTGAAACCTACCCAGAATGATACATAAACGATAAATGTAGGGTCCAAGAACGTATCGTGTAAGACAGTCGACGGTGGCCAACGGGGGTCAGTGTCGCTGCCGAGACGAATTAGGGGCTATATGTACGATCTTGGACATCAATTAGCCGGAGTAACGGTCCCACCGGGAACGAACATACTTATCGCCGGCCCACCGCTGACCGGAAAGCGCCGGCTCGCCCTGGAGACGCTTGCCAGTGGGGCTGTAAACGGAGACGGTGGTATTCTCATCACGACACGTGACAGCGCCGACCGGATGCTCACGGAGTACAATCGCCACGTCGACGATAGGGGTACGGCCCCACTCAATGTCATCGACGCCGTCACGAAACACATGGGCCGCTCGGTCGACGATCGCGAAGACATCACGTACACTCCGTCACCGACAGCCATGACAGAGATCGGAATCGAATTCTCCGAACTGGTCGAATCCTACGACGCCGAGGTCGATCAGATCCGCGTCGTGGTCGATTCGATGACGACGCAGTTGCTCTATTCGAACCTCCAGACGGTCTTCCGGTTCATGCACGTGTTCACCTCGCGGGTGGAGAACGCCGACGCCATCGGCCTCTACACCATCGAGTCGACCGCACACGGCGCGGAGACGATGAACATGCTCAGCCAGCTCTTCGACGGCGTCGTCGAGTTCGACCGGGACGGCGAGTTCACCGTCGATATCGACCGCGGGCACACGCACGTCGGCCCGTAGGGCGACACAGACAGCTACTCGTCGCTGTCGGCCTCGTTGCCAGCCTCGGCGTCGTCGATCAGCGCCTCGGTGCGAACCGCGTCGACGTCGATCCCCTGTTGTTCGGCCAGTGCAGCGAGGATAGCGCGCTGTTCGGCCAGTTCCCGATCCAGATCCTCGACGTGGTCGTTGGTCTCCTCGACGGTCCCGCGGAGCTCCTGAAGCTGTGATTTCAGTTCGTTGACCTTCGAGTAGAGTTCGTCGGCGACGTCCGCGACCTTCTGTACCTTCTTGGCGGTCGAGCCCAGTCCCATACCTCCCGGTTACGCCAGGGCCCATTTCCCCGTTTCGTTCGAACGTCGGTGTTAAGACGCCGCCAGCCCCAGCGCCGGTATGAACGACCTCCGTGTCGCGCCCGCCGTGGGCATCGCCGGGTGCCTGTTGTACGTCGTCACGCTCGCCGTGCCGTACCTGCTGGTCGAGACGACGAGTGCCGTCGGGGCATACTACGACGCCGGCGCACTGACGCCGCTCGTGCCGGCGACGCTCGCCTTGATCGCGCTCATCGTCCTGGCGGCGGGCCGCGAGGGTCGCTCGGACCCGAGCATCGCTGCTGGCGCGGGAATCGTCCTCGGACTGTTCGTCGTCGGCCTCTCGCTGTTCTGGGCCGTGACCGTCCCCCAGAGCCTCGTGCTGGGACTGACCGAATCGACCCTCATGGAGCACCACCGCTGGGCCGTCGTCGTGGCCGGGCTCCCGGTTCCGGCGGGTGCAGCGTGGTTCGCACATGCACTCGGACTGGTATAGGCTCTCGCCGTCGGGCGGTCTGGCATCCGAAAGGTCCTTAAGTTACGGCGGCTGATTTTCCAAGTGGACTAGGTCGGGGGGTTTGGCCCCCCTCACAACCCGCACTATGGTCATCAGCGGGGACCGAAACCCGGGGGCGTCCGGTCTGACGGGCGTGGACCCCGTAAGCTAACGTGGAAGCCTCGTCCCGCGGGGACGGCGGTCCACGGGATCGCATCTGCAGGGATGCGCTCGCGTGGTTGATCGATGGCACTCCGCCAGGCACGGAAGTGAGCAGCGGACCATCGGACACCCGTCGCTCGTGGGGTCGCGGGGTGGAGGAGGCGAACGGGATTACCCACGACCGAACGCCGGGCAATTCCGGGGTCCGCACCATTCATACCACCTTTTTCATCGTCGGGTTCGCGCGCAGCGGCCGCTGCGAGCGAACCTCTCCTCGAAAAACGTGGGCGAAAAAGCGGAACTCGCGCCGGCGGCGGAGCCGCCGGATGCTTCACTCACAGCCCTGCTCTTCCCCAGGTCGCTCGGCTGCGACTGCCGTCGCAGCTCTCGTTCCCGGCCACTGCACCGCTACCGCTCGACTCGCTCCAGAACGATACCGTCCTCGAAACGCCCGCGTTCCTCGGCCTTCTGTTCGCGCGTGGCTGCCAGTTCCTCCTCGGAGACACCGTGATAGCGCCGGAGCGCATGGAGCACTTCGAGAACGTCTGCCAGTTCTGCGACGGTGCCGTCCTGGCGGTACTCGGTCGCTTCTTCGACCAGTTTCTCGGCGAGTCGGTCACCGTACTCCTCGTCGGCTGCGACGTGAGTCACCGGCGTCTCGCCGTCGGCCTCGATGATCGCGGGGATGTCGTCACGGACGAGTTTGTCGTACTCACGGGCCATACCCGAGCCACAGCCCACCGGACAAAATGGCTGGTGGTCGAGACTGCCGAAGAGTACCTGCTCAGGAGACAACCGCGCTGGCCGTTCGCGGCCTCCGTGCCGCGAAGACGGGGAAAGGCAGGCTAACCACCGAGCATACCGCGCCGGAGGCGCGGTTTCACCGGACGAGCGCTCGAAGAGCGCGACGTCCGGCAGTTTTTCCCCAAATTTTTGCGCGGGGGTTGAAGCGAGCGCGGTGCGCTCGCCGAACCCCCCGCGTAAAAAGTGGGGTCTAGTCGTCCGCGGCTTCGGCGACGTTCTCGAAGCCAGCGATGTCCAGCCCACCACTGAGCGTGCGGTTCGGGTAGGGGATGTCGATGCCCTCCTCGTCGAACCGCTCCTTGACCGCCTTGACGTACTCGGCTTTGGTCTTCACGAAGTCGCTGCGGCTGGGATCAGAGATCCAGACACGGGACTTGAGACCGACCGAGGAGTCGCCGAGTTCCGTCAGGCGCACGGACGGACCGGGGTCGTCCAGAATGTCCGGGTGGGCCTCGGCCTCCTCGATGATGATCTCGGTGGCCGTGTCGATGTCGTCGTCGTAGCCGATGCCAAAGAGGAACTGCAGGCGCAGTTGCTCCTTCGCGACGGGGTTCTTGATGACGCCGTCGGTCAGGTTGGAGTTGGGGACCGTCAGCAGTTCGTTGTCGAACGTTCGGACGCGAGAGACCCGCAGGCTGATGTCCTCGACGATACCCGAGTTCCCGTCCCACTCGATCCAGTCGCCGATCCGGAACGGCTTGTCGGTGTAGATGAACACGCCGGCGACGAAGTTCTTGATGACGTCCTGCATCGCGAAGCCGATAGCGAGCGTCGCCGCGGCGGCGACCGTCGCAAGCGACTGCAGGAAGTCACCGTAGCCAGCGAAGCCGAAGGCGACGGCGATAGCGACGAAGATCACGAGGATGCTGGCGACCTTCTTCAGCGGCCGGCGTGCGTGGGCGTCGAGGTCGCGGGATTTGAGCGCCCGGTCGACGATGGGAAGGAGGACCGCCTTCCCGACGATGTAGATGACGGCGAACGCGATGACGAACGTGATCGCGGCCCCGATAGCATCGGCGTAGGGGATTCCGAGCGTGTCCAGGAAGCTCGCGATCGCCCCGTTGCCGGTCGTCCCACCGGTGGGCGTGGTCTGCATCATCGTTCGAACACCGCCGTGTGCCCGCGGCACCGGACAACGTCGGCGTCGACGAGGGCAGCGAGGTCGGCAGCGAGGTCCTCGGTCGTCGTCCCGCCGCGGGCCGCCCGCAGGAACTTCACCTTCACGAACGACCGTTCGGTGAGCTGGTCGGCGAGTTCGTCGGCGACCGATTCGATGCCGTGTTTCCCGACGCGAAGTGTCGTATCGAGATTATGAATCTCCTGTTGTCGACTCGTGTCTGACATGTAACTCTCCTAGCGAAGAGAGACATATAAAACCAGCAGTCGTAAAGAAATCCTAATCGTACGGGTAGCGCGACTGTGCACCACATTCACAGGTGACGACGACGTGCCCAGACTGTGTCCGAGCACGTGCGTTGACCCCGTGCACCAGGAACACATCACAATTTTCACACGTCGAGCGCTCGAAACTTCGGGGGAGGCGGAGCCGTTGCCGTTCGGCGACGCGTTTCGCGCGCCTGACGTAGGCCCTGGCGCGGTCGGGGTTGCCCTCACGGACCGCCTCGCGCGCGAGCGACTGGAGGCGCTCGATTCGCTCGCGGGCGATGGCCGTCTCGTCTGTCATCGCTCGTGTTTCGGGGGTGGCGGGAAAATGCCTTCCGGAGAGTCGGTAGGAATTTGAGGACGGCCGGCCTCTCCCGACCCGTGCGCGTCCTGAACTACCTCGAACTCGAAGGCCGGCTTGACCGGTCGGGCATCGGGACCTCCGTCGACCAGCAGCGAGCGGCCCTCTCACAGGCCGATACGGATCTGGAGGTGCTGACCACCCCGTGGCACGACGGGCACCCTGGCTGGGCCCTGGGCGGGAACCTCGCCTTCGACGACCCCGTCTTCCGGGAGTACGATCTGGCCCACTGCAACATGATCGGGCCTGGGTCGGTCGCCGTCGCACGGCACGCCAACGCCAACGACGTCCCGCTGGTCCTGCACGCTCACGTCACCCGCGAGGATTTCAGGGAGAGCTTTCGGGGGGCCAACCTCGTCGCGCCGGCGCTGGGCGAGTACCTCCAGTGGTTCTACTCGAAGGCCGACCTCGTACTCTGCCCCTCCGAGTACACGAAGGGGATCCTCGAATCCTATCCGGTCGAAGCACCCATCCGGCCGATCACCAACGGCGTCGACATCGACGCGCTGGCGGGCTTCGAGGAGACCCGCGAGTCCTACCGGAAGCGGTACGACCTCGACGGGATGGTCGTCTTCGCCGTCGGTAACGTCTTCGAACGCAAGGGGCTGACGACGTTCTGTGAACTCGCAGAGGCGACCGACTACGACTTCGCGTGGTTCGGCCCCTACGACGACGGCCCACAGGCCTCCAAGCCGGTCAAGCGGTGGGTCAACGACCCGCCCGAGAACGTCACGTTCACGGGCTGGATCGACGACATCCGGGGGGCGTTCGGCGCCGGGGACGTCTACCTCTTCCCGACGAAAGCCGAGAACCAGGGGATCGCCGTCCTCGAAGCGATGGCCTGCGGGAAGGCCGTCGTCCTCTCGGACATTCCCGTCTTCCGTGAGTACTACGAGGACGGCCACGACTGTCTCATCTGCGAGGACGAAGCGGAGTTCCGGGCGGCGCTGGACCGACTGGCCGAGAACCCAGACCTGCGCGAGCGACTCGGCGAGAACGCGAAAGAGACGGCCCGCGAACACGGCCTGGACCGGGTCGCCGACCGACTCGTCGAGACCTACGCGGAACTTGTCTGAGCCGCCGTCCCGCCCGTCGCACTCTGTGGTCGCGCTTCAGCGCTCGGAGCGGAGGAGCCCGAACCGGTACTCGTCGACGTACCGGTCGAACCCGTACCACTGTTCACGGAGGACACCTTCCTGCTGGAACCCAAGGTTCTCCAGGACCCGTTTCGAGGGTTCGTTGTCGCCGACGGTGCGAGCCCAGACCTTGTGAAGACCGAGTTCGGCGAAGGCGTGGGTGAGACAGAGGTCTGCGGCGGCCGTCGCGTACCCGTTGCCCTGCTCGGCAGTGGTGATCCAGTAGCCGAGTTCGGCCGTCCGCCCCGCGAGGTCGATGTTCTTGAGCGAGACGCTCCCGACGGGCGTCTCCTCACGACAGGCGAGAAACAGATGCCGGTCGTCGGCATCCAGTTTGGCCTCGATGTCGGCGGCCGAAACGGGCGTTCGATAGCCTTCGTAGCCGCCGTGTCGTATCTCTGGATCGTTGAGATTGCGGAGTAAGAAGTCGTCGTCTTCCGGTGTGGCTGGACGAAGTGTCACTGTCGGGCCGTCGAGATAGACCGGACCGGGCATGGCGGAGACTTCCGGAACCGGTCGGATAAGCCTTTACCGTGGCCCGATCGCGCAGGCTCAAACCCCGGTTTGACCCACCCCCCGATTCTTGGGTCCGGCGGCGGAATGCTAGTGGTATGGACCGCCGTTCGTTCCTCCGCGGAGCCGTCACGCTCTCCTCGGCTGTCACAGTCGCCGGCTGTACGGGACCCGTTACACCGTTCCGCCGTGGCGACCTCGCCGCGGAGGCGCCGACCGCACGTCTAGATATGCATGCGCTCCCGGACAGCGAACTCCCCGATAGAGTCCTCTATTCGGTCCCGACGGAGGAGACGGACCGGAAAGCGAGGCTCGTAGAGAGCATTCTCGACGGCGGTGCGACCGTCGAACGGCTTCGCCCACCGCTACCGACGGACCGTCGGATCAGCTACGGCGACGGCGTCTACGAACTGGGCGCCACTGTCGTCGACGAAACACCGGCGACGACCTACGCCGTGAAAGTCGATATCCTCCAGTCGTCCCCGCCCCCGTCGAAGACCATCGCCTTCGCGGACCTGCCAGCGGTCGACCGCCAGCAGTTCGCCGAGCACGGCCTCGACGACGGCGCCCCCGTCGGCATCGGGACGACGTTCCTGTACACCGACGCCGAGCGCGAGCGGTCGGTGCTGGTGCCCGACTCACAGTACAGCGCCATCACGTGGGCAACCGGCGCCGAGGCCGAGTGGGTCGTCGACGGGTCCGACGAGTCGGTCCTGAAGACCTTCGAGTACGGCGGCGAGCGGGTCACGTCCGCGTCGGCCTACGGTCGCCGGCTCCGAGAGCGGTTCGCGTTCGCCTTCGAGGATCTCTCCGGGGCCGAGCGGGAGATCGTCGAGACCGCGACCGACGAGGACCGCTTCGTCGTTCCACCTGACGAGGAGCCGCCGGACGCTGTCCGGTCGCTCGCCGAGCGGTTTCGCCAGCAGGATCCGGTTCGGCCGCTGGCAGCCGAGGACGACGAGGGAGGGAGCACGTATCTCGTCCGATACGAGGGCGAGGGCTACTGGACGACGTTCTCGCTGCGAGCAGAAGCGACGGCGACGCCCTGATCACCCCGCCAGCGGTGACTGTTCGGGGCTGTTCTGTGGGCTCCGGCGCCAGACGAGCGCGACGAGCAATGCGCCGACGAAGACGAACCCGCCGGCGACACCGAACGCCAGCATGAACCCCTGACTGCCCAGCCAGCCACCCAGAACAGAGCCGACGCCGTTTGCCAGCCCCGAGACGGCCGTGTAGAGCCCGAGTGCGACGCCCCGGATGGACGGCGGCGCCAGGCGCGTGACGATACTAGCCGCGGTGACCGCGATGACCGCCCAGGCGACCCCGATGAGGACGAAGACGAGCCCGTTGGTCACGAGCGCGACCGTGGTCGCCGAGATGGAGAGTCCGACGACGGCGACGGCCGGGTGCAGCGCGGCACGGGCGAGCAGGCCGCCAGCCTGGAGTCCGCTGGCGTCGTAGCGCTCGGCCAGTCGTCCGGCCCCGCCGTAGAACAGCGCCGAGCCGACGCTGGAGACCAGATACAGCGCGAAGATGATCCCCGAACTGTACTCCAGCGTGCGCGAGAGATACAGCGGCAGTGGCCCCCAGAACGTCCCGAAGCCGACGAAGATGGCGACGACCGCGACGAAGTACAGTGACAGCGACGGGGTGAGCCGCGCCAGGATCTCGCGGGGATGGATCGACCGTGTGAGCCAGTAGAGCCGGCCTGGCCCGACCGGGAACGTGGCGCTCCGGACCGGGAGTCGCCGTGAGCGGACGACCGCGCGGGCGATGCGACTGGGTCGGGGTCGTTCCAGTTCGTCGGGGTCGCCCGGGAGCCACCCGCCAGCCAGCAGCGCGGCCAGTCCGGCCGCTCCGGCACAGACCCACAGCAGCGTCCGCTGTGCGAACTGCGCGCCCAGCGGCCCCGAGAGTGCGGTCGTCCAGAGCAGGCCGAGCACGAGTCCGCCGGCCCAGCCCCACCCCTGGTACCGGTTCAGCGTGGCGAACCGGCCCGGCCAGTCCCGTTCGAGGTGGCCCACGGTGACCAGCAGCGTCAGCACGGGTGCGACGGCACCCGCAGCGAACCACAACAACCCGTTGCCGGCGACGACCAGCCACTCGGACTCGGTCAGCGAGACGGCGGTGATGGCGACGACGGCCATCCCCAGCGCTGCCAGGACGAGCGAGCGCCGTTTGCCCGTCCGGTCGGCGATGCGGCCGAAGATGAGCGCGCCGGGTGCACCCGCGGCGGCCGCGACGCCGGCGAGCACACCCAGCATCAGCGTCTCGCCGCCGATGCTGACGAAATACAGCGGGACGAGCAACGACGCGGCCCCGAGTGCGACAGAACCCAATGCCCACGCGTACAGCCAGCGGTCCGAAACCATTGCTCACCCATCCGGTAGCAGCCACAAAACCGTTTGGCCCGCGGACAATCGCGTATGGCAACGATTTAACCGCTGGTCGTGTTACGCCGCGTCGATGGCACTGCCACACGTCGCGACGTTCACAGACACCTACCTTCCCACCGTCAACGGGGTCACCTACACCGTCAAGACCTGGCGGGACTACTGGCAGGCCCGTGGCGGTCGGATGGACGTCGTCTACCCGCGCAGTGCACACGACCCACAGCCCGGCGAACACCCCGTCCGGAGCCTCCCGTTCCCCTTCTACGAGGGGTACCGGCTTGGGATGCCACAGATCCCCAGTGCCGTCCGCGGGGCCGACCTGGTCCACGCTCACACCCCGTTCAGCCTGGGGATGGCTGGCCAGCGACTCGCCCGGAAACTGGACGTCCCGCTGGTCGCATCCTATCATACACCGACCGCCGAGTACGCCGAGTACGTCTCGTTCAACGGAACCGTCGAGTCGGCGGTCCGCTCGTCGGCCGAGAGCTACGAGCGGTGGTATCTGGACCGGGCCGACATGGTTGTCGCCCCCAGCGACCGCACCGCCGACTACATCCGGGACCTGGGGGTCGATGTCGAGGTGTCGGTCATCTCCAACGGCGTCGACACCGACTTCTTCGAACCCAAGGACAGGGAAGCGTTCCGCGAACGCCACGACCTCCCCGACGGTCCGCTCGTGGGCTACACCGGCCGACACGGCTACGAGAAGTGTCTGGACGACGTCGTTGCCGCCTGCGAGGGACTGGACGTGACCGTCGTCTTCGGGGGGGACGGCCCTGCCCGCGAGGATCTGGAGGCCACCGCCGCCGAGAGCGACGTCGACGTCCACTTTCTGGGTTTTCTCGACCGCGAGGAACTGCCGGCACTGTACAGCGCGCTCGACGTCTTCGCGTTCCCGAGCCCCGTCGAGACACAGGGACTGGTCGCGCTGGAGGCCAACTGCTGTGGGACGCCCGTCGCCGGCGTCGACGCGGGCGCGCTCCGGGACACTATCGACGGGGGCGAGACCGGCTACACCTACGACGAGGGGGATATCGCCGGCTTCCGGCAGGCCATCGAGCGCACGCTCGACGACTACGACCGCCTCCGCGAGAACTGCCTGGCACGCCGGGAGACGGTCGGCGTCGACCACGCCATCGACCAACTGACCGACGTCTACGACCGTGTGCTGTCCCCCAAGCGCAGCGTCAGAAGTCGGTGAGCGACGCCTGTCCGCGGCTGTCGTCGTCATCGGTCCGGTCGCGACCACGGTTCGAGAACGAGCCACGCCGCCGAATCCGGGGATCCGACAGCGCTTCCCTCGCCCGGTCGGCCAGGTCCGCATAGATCTGGCGGGCCCGGTCGGCTTCGTGGTCGTAGTCGACGACCGGATACGGGTAGTCCGTGCCGACGTCGACGCCGCACTCGCGCTGGACGTGGACCGGCGTCTGCTCGGGGCGGGCGAGGTGTTCGTCCGGGAGCGATGCCAGTTCGGGGACGTACTTCCGGACGAACTCGCCGTCGGAGTCGTACTCCCGCTGCTGGTTCGCCGGGTCGTACACCCGGACCGGGTGGACGCCGGTGAGGTTGCACTGTGACTGCCACTGCGTGTAGTTGATCGCTGCGTCGGCGTCGACGAGGTGGGCGTACATGAAGTCGGCACCGCGCTTCCACCACTGCTTGAGGACGTAGACGTAGACCGTCGCGACCAGCGCTCGCATCCGGAAGTTGATGTAGCCGGTCTCGGTCAGCGCCCGCATCGCCGCGTCGGCCATGGGGAACCCCGTCCGTCCCTGCTTCCAGGCCCGGTCGAGGTCGGAGTCGTGCTCGTCGCGAAACAGTCCCCGGAAGACCGGGTTCACCGCCCGGTCGGTCCAGCCCGGCCAGTCGGCCAGTTTCTGGTGGTAGTGGCGGTTCCAGTAGAGCCGCGAGACGAACATCGACGTGCCGCGGCCGTCCGGGCACTGCTGGACCCGCTGGTAGACCTGCCGGGGCGAGAGGACGCCGAACGCGAGGTCCGGCGAGAGACGGGAGGACCGCTCGGCGGCCGCGGCCGGCGGCGACACCACCGACGGGTATTCGCCGATACGGTCGCAGAACCCCTCCAGACGGGCGTTGGCCGCGATGGTCCCTCCCTGTGGCATCTCTCGCTTGTCGGGGTCGAGCCCCGCTCGCGAGGCCACCTCATCGAGCGTCACGTCGCTGGCGACGGGAGTCGCCGACATCTCGGTCGGTCGCGGTGCGGGGTCGGCCTCGAAGTAGCTCTCGCAGTGGTCGTCCCAGTCCTCGTGGGTGTCGACCGCCGTCGTTCCGTCGCGGTGGCGCTCGTCGGCGTACCGGATGCCGTCGTCGGCGAACGCGGTCGTCGCCGGCCAGGAGCGGACCTCGTCGGCGACCCGCCTGCCGTACCGGGCCGTCGGATGGCGGTTGTAGTAGATGGCGTCGACAGCCTCGTCGAGGAGCCCTCGGAGTCGCTCTCTGGGGTCACCCTGGAGCAGCACCAGCGACCCCTCGCGGTCACGGTACTGGCGGTCGAGGTCGTCGAGACAGTCGTGCAGGAACTGGAGACGGCCGTCACAGGCCAGCCCGTCCGGCCCGTAGTAGCGTGGGTCGACGACGAACGCCGGTGCGACGCGGTCGCCGTCCTCGCAGGCGGCCGCCAGCGCACGGTTGTCGGCCGTCCGGAGGTCCGCCCGGTGCCAGACGAGGATGGTCGTCACGGGTCGGCGTTAGGCTCCCAGCGACTAAACCGGTCGGGCGACTCAGTCGGCCCGGTCGAGGGCTGCCTGACGCTCGCGAAGTGCCGCGATACGCTCCTCGGGTTCGGGATGGGAGCCCGGCAGTACGTCGCGACAGAACGCGTCCCATCTCTGGACGATGCGGTCGATCCGGTCGGGGTCCGCGTCGGTCTCCTCCTCGACAGCGGCCGTATCGATGGCATACGGGAGGACACACAGTTCCCGGACACCGGTCTCGGCGGTCCGGAGATCGCCCTCGGGACGGTGGTCGGTCGTCAGCGTCTCCAGTGCGCTGGCCATCGCCGCCGGAGACCCGCAGATGGCGACCCCGCCGGCGTCGGCCGCGTACTCTCGGACCCGTGACAACAGGCGGTAACAGGCCGTGCTCCCCAGGTACAGCGCGCCGACGACGGGCAGTGCGGCCACCGAGAACAGCAACACCATCAGCGGGTTGTACGATTTGAAGACGGCGGTCAGGTCCCAGTCGACGTCCTCACCGCGGAGCCGTCTGAACAGCGGAGAGTCGGCGGCGTCCTCGAAGAGCCGTTCGACGAACCGCGTCGTCACCGTCGGGAGGAACGCGGCGGCGGTCATCACGAACGAGTCGCCGTTGTCGAGGTGTGCGAGTTCGTGGGCCAACACGGCACCGAGTTCGTCGTCGTCGAGCACCTCGACGAGCGCCGTCGTCACGAACAGCGTCCGTTCGCCCGGTCGGCTGGCGACGAAACTGTTGGGCGTCTCCGACTCGATCACCCGCACGTCCGGCCGCGTCATGCCGGCGGTGTGTGCCAGTTTGGCGACCTGGTCGGAGAGGGCGTCGGCGGGCATCTCGGTCCCGTCGGTCCCGGTAGCGACGGTGTCGACGTCCCTGAGTGTCATCCGGTAGCCGAACACGGACTGGGCGACGAGTGCGACCGGCGTCCCGACGAGCACGAACGGGCCCAGCGGGACGAGGTCGAAGCGGAGTATCGCCGCCGCCATGTCGGGATTGAACTGCATCGTGGTGACGACCGCGAAGAAGACGTGACCCAGGACGTACGCGGCGGCCACGGCGACGGCGTCGAAGATGACCAGCACGGCGACCAACACGGCGAGACGGCCGTACTGACGTGGGGTGGAGGGCTGCGTCGGGGGCATGGCTCGCAGTTCACCCCGGCCGGGCAAAAACGTGTCGAGCGAGCTGACAGTTCACCCGTGGCGCGTCCGGGACCAGCCGACGCCGAACGCGAGACCGTTGAGCACGCCGAGCAGGAGTCCGAAGTAGAAGTCACCGAACGCGACGGCCAACAGGAGTCCGGCGCCGATACCGACTGCCAACGCTTTCGCCATCGTCGGCCAGTGGAGCCAGGTCCCGTCGTCTGCCATGGGTATTCGTTGGACCGCGACCGGCTAAACGCTACCGTCGCGGACTCCGACGGGTCACTCGTCGGGGTCGAGAACGACTGTGAGCGCGAGGAGTGCTGTGCGGGTTCGTCGGGTCCGGCCAGCCGTCGTCGCCATCGCTACGCGTCGGTCACCGAGCGATGGACGAGCCGTCGACGTCGGCTACGCCAGCGCGCTGCCGGCCCGAATTATCTCCCGCTCGCCGAACGCGGGGCCGACGATCTGAAGCCCGACCGGGAGGCCGTCGCCGGTCTCGCCGGCAGGCACGGAGATGGCGGGGAGGTTCGCCAGGTTCACCGGCGTCGTGTTGGCGTCGGCCAGATACATCGTGAGTGGGTCGTCCAGGCTCTCGCCGCGTTCCATCGGCGGGACCGGCATCGTCGGCGAGGCCAGCACGTCGGCGTCGGAAAGCGCCTCGTCGAAGTCCTGTTTGACCCACGCACGGGCGTCCTGGGCTTTCTTGTAGTACTTGTCGTGGTAGCCCGCAGAGAGGGCGTAGGTGCCGAGCAGGATCCGGCGTTTGACCTCCTCGCCGAAGCCCTCCTCGCGGGCGTTGGCGAAGGACTCGTTCCAGTTGCCCTCGAAGCCACCCGACTGTCCGTACCGGACGCCATCGAACCGTGCGAGATTCGAGGAGGCCTCCGACATCGCGATGACGTAGTAGGCCTCGACGGCGTGTTCGACGCTGGGGAGGTCGACCTCGTGGTAGCTGGCGCCCTGGGCTTCCAGTTCGTCCATGGCGTCCCAGAACGTCTCGACGACGGCCTCGTCCGCGCCGTCGAGCAGTTCCGTCGGGACCCCGATCGAGAGGCCGTCGACGTCGCCGTCGGCGGCGTCGGCGTAGGAGCCCGCTGCCTCGGGGGCCTCGCGGGTCGTCGCGTCACGCTCGTCGGGGCCGGCCAGTACCTCCAGCAGTTCGGCGGCCTCCTCGACGGAGGGGGCGATCGGCCCGATCTGTTCGAGGCTGTTGGCGTAGGCGATGAGGCCGTACCGCGAGACGAGCCCGTAGGTTGGCTTGATGCCGACGACGCCACAGAACGCGGCCGGACAGCGGATCGAGCCGCCGGTGTCCGAACCGAGTGCCATGTCGGCGTCACCGGCGGCGACGACGGCCGCCGAACCACCCGAGGAGCCACCGGGGACGTGACCCTCGGCGGCCGGATTCTCGACGGCGCCGTACGCGGAGGTCTCGGTCGTGGTCCCCATCCCGAACTCGTCCATATTCGTCTTGCCGGGGATGGTCGCGCCGGCGTCTTTCAGCCGCTGGACGACCGTCGCGTCGTAGGGCGGGACGTACCCCTCCAGCATCGCCGACCCTGCGGTGGTCTGGACGCCCTCGGTCGAGATGTTGTCCTTGACCGCGACGGTCGTGCCGGCGAGCGGCCCATCGTCGGCCCCCTCGATGGCCTCGGCGGTGATGTAGCCGTTGTACTCCGTCATCTCAGGACACCTTCGGCCCCTTGAACTGTCCGGCCTCGGAGTCGGGAGCGTTCTGGAGCGCTTCCTCCTGGCTCAGGCTCTCTCTGACCTCGTCGGGACGCATCACGTTCGAGAGATCCTCCTCGCGGTCCGTCTCGGGTACCTCGTCGAGCGCCTCGAAGGCGTCGAGGATATCGGCGAACTGCTCGGTGAACCGCTCGACCTCCTCGTCGTCGAGGTCGACGCGGGCGAGGTCCGCGACGTGGCGGACTTCGTCGGGGTCGACGGCGCTATCGCTCATGTCCGTGCGGAGAACTGGCCCGTCGGTAAGCGTTTCGAAACGGGTACTCCTCTCGGCTGTTGGCCGGTCGGGAGAAAATGTGATCGTGAAAGCGAATTTTGTTTTCCGATACGGAAAGGAATGCTAACAGAGTAGGCAAAGGATTTAAGTTTCTCGGCCCATTATCATTGAGTGCACAACACGTTTTCCGGGTATCCAGACCCGTCTGTACGTAACCAATGACCGACACCACCATCCGCCGATACACGAGTGAGCGCGACACAGAGCACGAGCAGACAGACGAGGAGGAGGACGAATCGCTCGTCTGTCCAGAATGTGGTGGCTCCCTGCTTTCGGACAGCGAACGTGGCGAGACCGTCTGTGAAGACTGTGGCCTGGTCGTCGAGGAAGACGAGATCGACCCCGGTCCCGAGTGGCGGGCGTTCGACTCCAAGGAGAAAGACGAGAAGTCCCGCGTCGGTGCGCCGACGACGAACATGATGCACGACAAGGGCCTGTCGACCAACATCGGCTGGCAGGACAAGGACGCCTACGGGAACTCCCTGTCCTCGCGCCAGCGCGAGAAGATGCAGCGCCTGCGGACCTGGAACGAGCGGTTCCGCACGCGTGATTCCAAGGAACGGAACCTCAAGCAGGCGCTGGGCGAGATCGACCGCATGGCATCGGCGCTGGGACTGCCCGATAACGTCCGCGAGACCGCCAGCGTCATCTACCGGCGCGCGCTGGACGAGGACCTCCTGCCCGGACGGTCTATCGAGGGCGTCTCGACGGCGTCGCTGTACGCCGCGGCCCGCCAGGCCGGTACCCCCCGGTCGCTCGACGAGATCGCCAACGTCTCCCGCGTCGACAAGGACGAGATCGCCCGCACGTACCGCTACGTCGTCCGGGAGCTCAACCTGGAGATCCAGCCCGCCGACCCCGAGAGCTACGTCCCCCGCTTCGCCTCGGATCTCGACCTCTCCGAGGAGGTCGAGCGGCGCGCCCGCCAGCTCCTCCAGAACGCCAAACAGCAGGGCGTCCACTCCGGGAAGTCGCCCGTCGGCCTCGCGGCCGCGGCCGTCTACGCGGCCTCGCTGCTGACCAACGAGAAGGTCACCCAGAGCGAGGTCAGCGAGGTGGCCAACATCTCCGAGGTCACCATCCGCAACCGCTACCACGAACTGCTGGAGGCCGAGGACGAGGTCCACCCCTGATCGTAACCTAGACCACCGTCCGTCTCCTCGCGGGTGGTATGGAGACGACACGGCATTTCGTCGCGACCGTCTACGTCGTCAGCGACGGCGCCGTCGCGCTGCACGAACACGACAAACTCGAAATGTGGCTCCCGGCCGGCGGCCACGTCGACCGGGACGAACTCCCGCACGAGGCGGCGCTCCGGGAGACCCGCGAGGAACTCGGCATGGACGTCGACCTCGTCGCCCCACAGGAAGCTATCGAGAGCGAGACGGTCCGGTCGATCCCCCAGCCACAGCACTTCCTGCTGGAGGACATCAACGTCGATTCCGACGGCGCCGTGGGCCACCAGCACATCGACTTCATCTTCTACGGAGCCGCCGAGCGCCGCGACATCGATCCCGGCCCCGGCGAACAGCCAGCCGACGACTGGGAGTGGTTCACGCCGGCGGACCTGGACGCCAGTACCGACGACTTACCGGCTGACGTCGTCGAGATCGGCCATAGAGCGATCAAAACGGTAGCCGAGTCATAACTTTCCTGGGGATCGAGCAAGATGCTAGCATGTATCACGTTCTGCTCCCGGTCGACAGCAACGAGGAACGCGCGTCGGCACAGACGGCAGCCACACTCGCCCTGCCGGAACCCGCCGAGTTCGTGAAAGCGTCCGTGATCCACGTCTTCGACAGCGAGGAGATGGCCGAGAAGACGACCGTCGAGCAGACCACCGCTGGCAAACTGATGGTCGAGGACCTCCGGGACGCCGGCGTCGAGGTCGAGACGGAATCGGTCTACGGCGAGCCAGCCGAGCGTATCGTCACGGTCGCCGAGGACCACGACGTCGACATGATCGTCATGGGCGGTCGGAAGCGGTCACCCCTGGGCGCGCTCGTGTTCGGGAGCGTCAGCCAGTCGGTCATCCTCGACTCCGAGCGGCCGGTCGCGGTCACCGGTGCTGGCCGGAGCGCCTGAGACGCCGTTCGCACTAGCTCCTCGGGGTTCACTCGACCAGCGACTGGACGTACTTCGTCACGTGATCGTCCATCCGGCGCTTGTAGCCGGCCTGTCTGGCCAGCCGGTCGAGTTCCCTGGACGCGAGCGAACCGTACTGGGCGGCTTTCTTGTCTCTGGTCGCGATGGCCTCCGGAAGCGAGTCACGGGCCGCCTGCCGGAGCGCCCACTTCCGGGTGTCACCGTCGACAAGCTGGTGGTCGTCCAGACGGAGCGCAGCGTCGACCACCCGGTCGTGGAGCAGCGGCGCGACCGGTTCGACGCCGGCCGCTCGCAGGACCAGAACGTCCCGTTCCAGCTGATCGGGCAGCGTCGCGACGACCTCCCGCTGGGCGCCCCGAACCGCCTCGGCCTCCACGCGGGGATCCTCGGGTGCCTTCGCCACCTTCGCGTACCCGCCGAACAGTTCGTCCGCGCCCTGACCCACCGCGAGGCGGTCGAAGCCGTCGGCGGCGACGCGCTCTGCTGTCAGGTACAGCGGGAGCGCGATCTGGACGGCCATGGCGTTCGTGCGGCCGGTTGCCGCGACGATCTCCGGAACCGCGCGCTCGATGGCGTCGTGGGTCAACTCGACGACCCGAAGCTCCCGGTCCAGCAGGTCGGCCGCCGAGCGTGCCGCCTCGACATCGTGGCTGTCGGGAAAGCCGGCGACGTACAGCGGCGCATCCAGCCGCGCGGCCAGGAGCGCGGAGTCGACGCCGCCCGAGAAGGCGATAGCGAGGCCGTCGGTCGAGACGGCGTCGACGCTCGTCTCGGCGGCCTCCCGGACCGTCTCGACGGCCGTCTTGTCGTCGCCGAACGGGTCGGGGTCGGGGAGCGACCAGACCCGCCGTGTGCCCGTCTCGTCGCGGACGTGGCCGGCCGGGAACGATCGTGGGTCGTCGAGGACTGCGGGGTCGTGGCTCCAGTCGGGCGCGTCCGTCTCGGTGTCGGTCGCATCCACGAACAGCGGATAGCGACCGAGGACGTCCCTGACGAGACGGTCGTCGAGTCGTCCGGCGAACCCGCCGGTGCCGGGAAGCGGATCGCCGACCTCCAGCGCCGCCCTCACGGCGTCGTCGTCGGCCCCCTGCATCAGTCCAGAAAGCTCCCGAGGCGGTTCTTCATCCGTCGTTTAGCGCCCCCGGCGGCCTGCCGGAAACTGATCCGCCAGGGCGTTCGTTCGCCCTCGACGGTCGTCCGGCCGGCCCGGACGGCATCGAGGATCGCCGCCTGTGAGCGCCCCTCGGCGTCGACGTTGGTGACCGCCTGGCCGACCATCTCGGCGATGTGGGCGTCGCTCCCCGCGGTCATCGGGAGGCCACGCCGTCTGGCGAACCGCTCGGCCTGGCGGTTCGACCGGCCGGTCAGCAGCCGGGAGTTGTACACCTCGATGGCGTCGGCAGTCGCGAGTTCGTCCTTGGAGATGTGTTCGAGGACGCCCGAGCGGGACTCCTGGAAGGGGTGGGGGACGACGGCGGTTCCGCCCTGGTCGCGGATGCGGTCGAGCGTCTCGGCGAACGATAGGCCCTGCGGAATCGCCTCCTGGATACCCAGCGCCAGCACGTGGCCGGCGGCGGAGGTCACCTCCATCCCGGTGATCCCGATCAGGCCGTACTCGGGGGCCAGTTCGGCCGCTCGGAGACTGGCGTCGATCTCGTCGTGGTCCGTGACCGCGAGCGCGTCCAGACCCACCGCTTCGGCCTGTTCTAGGAGTAACTCGACAGGGTCACGACCGTCGTACGACAGCGACGAGTGCGTGTGAAGCTCGACCGACAGCACACCCACGAGTAGACGAGGACGGGGCAAAAACACCTCGGTACGTCGCTGTCGGGAGGTGCGCTACGGAAAACACGGCGGAAATCGGTGAGATGGGTCGGGTTCGATACCCCACGCCATGTGCTACTGAGACGCGATCCCTGCTGTCATCCGAAACGGTCGCCCGAGCCCACCGGGCGACCGATGCCCGAGCGGTCGCGACTGGTGCTCCCATGCTGGAGCCACGGACAGATACCTGCACGGCCGCGAGACGACGGCCGCACGTAGATGTTCGGGACAGAACCTATTCCATCGTCTCCCTTTCTCGTGGGGGGATTGAAACGGGGGGCGATACTCCCCGGCGGTTCAGTCGGCCGCGCCGGGCGACTCCGCCCCGGCGAACGGTTCCGGACCACGGATCTCGTTGTCCGTCAGGTAGCACTGCGGGTCGGGCGCGAACAGGTCGTCCTCGACGGTGAGCGCCCGGAGGCGGGACGCGCCGCGACAGACGCTCGCGTAGCGGCAGTCGGCGCACTTGCCGGTGAGACGCCCCTCGCGGTCCCGGAGGCCACGCAGGAGCGGGTTCGACTCGTCCTCCCAGATAGCGCCGAAGGGGCGGTCCCGGACGTTGCCCAGCGTGCACCCCTGCCAGAACTGCGTGGGGTGGACGTTCCCCTGGTAGTCGATGTCCGCGACCCGCTCGCCGGTCGGGTCGCCGCCGTTGACCCGCAGGTACTCGTAGACCCGCCGGGCCTGGGCCTCGCCGAGGTGTTCACGGGCGTACTCGACGATGTAAGCCGCGTCGGCGTAGTTACCCACCAGCAGCGTCTCGATCTCCTCGCCCCGGTCGTGGTACTTACGGGTCATGTCACAGACGCGCTCGACGGCGTCCCGGCGTTCGCTGGGCGTGAGGTCGGCGTCGACGATCTCGGTCCCACGGCCGCCGTAGTCCAGGTGGTAGAAACAGAACCGGTCGACGCCGACGTCGGTCAGCAGGTCGACGACCCCTTCGAGATCCGCTGCGTTCCGGTCGGTGATCGTGTACCGGAGGCCGGTCTTCAGCCCCGCGTCCAGGCAGTTCTCGATGCCCTGGATGGCGCCCTCGAAGGCCCCCTCCATCCCCCGGAAGTCGTCGTTGGCCTCGGGAAGGCCGTCGACGGAGATGCCGGCGTACTTCAGACCAGCGGCCTTCAGCGAGCGGGCCCGTTCGGCGGTGATGAGCGTCCCGTTCGTCGAGAGCACCGGGCGGACGCCGACCTCGTTGGCGTGGGCGACCAGTTCTTCGAGGTCCTGACGGACGAGCGGTTCGCCGCCGGAAAAGAGGATCACGGGAGCGCCGTAGTCGGCCAGATCGTCCAGCAGCGCCTTCCCCTCCGCGGTCGAGAGTTCGCCGTCGGCGATGTCGGTGTCCGCGGCGGCGTAGCAGTGGTCACAGTAGAGGTTGCACTGCTTGGTGACGTTCCAGACGACGACCGGGCGGCGCTGTTTCTCCTCGCGGATCTGGGCCTTCGTCGAGTCGTCGGCCGCGTCGTAGCGCAGGCCGTCGCCCTCCGCGTCCAGGTCACAGAGCAGTTTCGAGACGGAGATCACGCGTCCTCACCCCGGAGCGTCTCGGCGTGCATCTCGGCCTCGTCCATGGTCGCGTCGCCCTCCTCGGCCGCCGGGTCGAGTGCCAGCGACTCGTCCTGGTACCGGCGGGTCTCGTCAGCCGGACAGAGCCACAGGGCGACGGCGGCGTGACCGAACAGTTTGGCTGCCTGCTCACGAGCGATGTCCTCGGTGGGCGCGCTGACGCTCCCGGCGTGGGTCAGCGGGTCCGCGGCTGCCTCGCGGACGAACACCTCCCACTCGCGACTCGTCGCACCCCGCGGCGCGTCGACCTCGTGGTCCAGTTGTCCCATACCCGTGCCTTGTTTCCCCACTAAAAAACGGGTCCAGCGCGTTCCCATCCGGTGGGAACGGGGGGAACACGATCGGCCGATTCGGGTCGGAGCTGCCAGCTCCCGGCCGCCACTGGCCCGTCGCGAGTCGCGGTGCTTGCGAGGGCTGTCCGACGGTCAGCCTTCGTCCCCCACGGGTCGCTTCGACTCGCGGTTTCACCGCTCGTCCTCGAGGCACGGAGCGCCTCGCTCTCCCCGCTCGCTTGTTCCGAGGGTCTCGCTTCGCTCAGCCTTCGTCCCTCACGGCTCACTTCGTTCGCCGTTCGTTTGTTTCGAGGGCTTCCCTAGGGTCAGCCCTCACTGCTCGCGGCTCCGCCGCTCGCTTGGTACGAGGGTCTCGCTTCGCTCAACCCTCGTACCCCGCATACTCCATCAATTTCCCGAAGATATCGGTGTCCATCGCCTCCTTGTAGACGACGCCGGTGAGCATCCCGCCGGGGTAAGCCGACCCGTTCATCACGTGGTTGACCTTGTGACAGTGCATCAGATAGATCCCGGGATCGGCGTCGGCGGTGAACTCGACGGTCCGCCGGCCGGCAGGCGGGATCGAACAGACGTCCTGCTCGTGGCGAGCGGCGTCGGGGATCCGGCCGCCGTCCTTGTGGGTCACCTCGAAGCGGTGGTTGTGGATGTGCATCGGGTGGTCCATGTAGCCCGAATTGAGCAGGTGCAGGCGGACCGTATCGCCCTGCTCGACGATGATCGGCGAGCCGTCCTCGGGGTGGAGGGTCCGGGGCGCGGACTTGCCGTTGACCGTGAACGTGTCGGGGTTGCGGTTGCGCGGGCTGTAGCTGGCGTCCATGCCAGCCATCTGCTTGTTCAGTCGGGAGTCCCACTCCTTCAGCGAGAGGAAGTACTCCTTGTCGGCCGGTTCGTACCCCTTGGGGTCGACGCGGAAGATGCCGAACATCCCCATGTCGAGGTGCCGTGGGGTCTGGTAGTGGCAGTGATAGAGGTGCGTCCCGGGCACGTCCGCGGGGATGGTGTAGGTGTGTTTCTGGCCGGGGTCGACGCGGACGCCGGTCGTCGTCGGGACGCCGTCGTCCTCCCACTGCTTCGAGACGGCGTGGAAGTGGATGGTGTGGGGTCGCATCCCGTCGGAGTTGTCCAGGGTGACCTCCATCGGCTCGCCCTCAGTCGTCCGGAGGATGGGACCGGGGACGCTGGGCGCGCCGTCGTCGGCCTTGAACGCCCAGACTTGCGGGAGTTCGACCGGGCCGCCCATCGTATCGCCAGGGTGGGCCTCGTGGCGGGCCGGGACCGAGGAGAGGGTTACTTTGCCGCCCTGTTCGTCGACGTTGACGACCTCCGGCGGCGACGTCGTCGGGAGGTCGCTGGACGTGCTGGCCGCCGTCGTGGCCGTATCCGTGGCCGTGTCGACTGTCTCCTGCGGGTCACCAGGTGCGGAACAGCCCGCGATAGCGAGCGTGCCACCGAGACCGGATGCCTTCACGAAGTCGCGACGAGAGATACCCGAACCGGGTGCGCCGATGTGATCCGTCATGTGCACTCGGCGATACGGAACCTCAGTATAAACCCCCTGAGCGTGTTCTCAGCGGGGTAGAAGTGTTCCCGGCCGCTGAGAACGCCCGCGAACCTTTCATAAGCCCACCCTAAGTTTCACGGGAGGTTTTTCCCGGCCGACACGGCCGCTGTCGGTAGGTTTGCGCGTGATTCGGGAATCTTAAACGTGTAGAGGGGCCACGTCCGGGCAAGATGGTCCGGGACCCGTTCGCTGACGACGAGACACCGGAGCTAGAGACGGTGCTCGACGCGCTCGACGACGAGGACTGTCGAGCCATCGTCAGCGTGCTCGACGAGCCGATGACGGCAAGCGAGATATCCGACGAGAGCGGCGTCCCGCTGTCGACGGCCTACCGGAAACTCGAACTGCTGACCGAGTCGTCGCTGCTGTACGAGGGTGTCGAGGTGCGCCCCGACGGCCAGCACGCGAGCCGGTACGCTGTCGATTTCGAGGAGGTCGTCATCGCCCTAGACGAGGACCGCAACCTCGCGGTCGATATCTCACACCGCGCGCGTTCGCCGGACCAGCGCCTGGAGAACCTCTGGTCGGAAGTCCGCAAGGAGACGTAGTACCATGCCACACATACCCAGTTCACAGATCGGTATCGTCGTCTCGAAGACGCTCATCCTCATCATCGGTGGGCTCATCACCTACTACTCGTACCAGGCCTACCGGCGGACCGGGACACCACAGCACAAGTGGCTCACGTACGGGTTCGGAGTCGTTACGTTGGGGGCGGTGTTGGGTGGTGTCCTGGACATCGTCGTGGGCAACTTCTACGGTATCGACCTCATCTACACGAGCGTGTTCGTCTCCAGTGGCCTGACCGCTATCGGCCTCGGTATCATCCTCTACTCGCTGTACGTCCGGTAGTGCGGCCCGAGAGACCACGCCGACCAGCTCCGAGCCGGGCTTCCCAGGCGCTGAAAACGCCCTGGAATATATATGAAGGATTCTATCGCAGGAGAGAATACTATGATCGGCCCCAGTACGATCCTGCTCATCGCAGCCAAGACAGTGACACTCGCGTGTGGCGCGGTGTTGACCGCGCTCACCTACCGCGCGTACCGCCGAACGGACGCTCCTGCCATGCGAGCCCTGTTCGTCGGTATCGGCCTCGTGACCGTCGGCAGCCTCTTCGCCGGGAGCCTCCACCAGGTGCTGGAGTTCCCCGTCGCGACCAGCGTCACCGTCGAGAGCACGTTCACGGCCGCCGGATTCGCCGTGCTGACCTACTCGCTGTACACCGACCAGCCCAGCGACGGATGACAGCGCTAGCGGTTCCAGACGCGATGGAGGCGCCCGCCGACGAGTTCCGGGACGGACTGGGGACCGTGCGTGACGAGCACCGAGCCGAGGTTGGCAGCGAACATGACAGCACCCAGGAACGCGAGTGCGCCAGCCACCAGCGCTGCGCCGTCCGGGACCACCGCTGCCTCGTGTGCGACGGCCACGACGCCGGCACCGACGAGCGTGGTCGCGTCGCCAGCCGCTATCCGGCTGTCGTAGAGGTCGTCGATCATCGGGACATCCTCGAAGCCCAGGCGGTCGCTGTAGCGGTGGACCCAGACGATGAACGGAACGACGTGATAGAGCGTCCCGAAGACGACGAACCCCACGCCGCCGACGAGCAACAGCGTCCCCGCCACTGGATGCCCGAACAGGCCGGCGTACCCCAGCGGGTCCTGCCACCAGGTCGTCGCGGCGAGGGGGCCCCAGATTGCCAGCGACGCCGCGACGACTGCGTAGCGGGTCAGCATCGGCGACCAGTCGACGGTCGCACCGGCCAGCCGGCGTGCCAGGACGAGCGCGACGGCGGCCAGCCCCCCGGCGACGAGCAGCCCACCGACGCGGGCGAGTCCCGCGTTGCCGACCAGCCGTCCGCCAGCCAGGAGGACGACGCCGACCGGGTAGCCGACGAGGCCGGCGCGCTGGAGCAGTGCGGTCGGCCGACCGGTGTCGGCCTGCGTGAACATCGGGGCCAACTGCGCGAGCGCGCCCGCGACGGTCGTGAGGATGGCGCCGAACACCGCCAGCGTCGCGTGGGCGGTGAGCACGCCGGCGTACGTGAGGCCCGCGAGGGACAGGAGTCCGACGGCGCGGTCCAGCGCGAGCGCGAGTCCGGCCAGCGTCACCAGGACGAAAAAGCCCAGTGCGACCGCGAACAGTCCGGTCGTCTCGTCCAGGTCCGCCGCCGCGAGCGTCCGGGCAACGTTGTAACAGAACAGCCAGACGCCCAGCAGTGCGAGGGCGCCTGCGACCGGCAGGACGACGTCGACGCGGAGCGCGAGCCCGGCCGCGAGCCCGGCGAACCCGACCGCTGCGAGGGGCAACTGCAGCGCTGCGAGCCGGCGGGAGTGCAGCGCCACGCCGGCCCAGACCGGGACGAACTGGGTCATCGCGCCGAGGATTGTCAGGCAGACCCAGCCAGCGAGCAGCAGATGGACCTGTGCGAGGTGGCCGGCGCGGCCGCCGAGGACGCCGACGGCGACACCGGCCACGAGAAAGCCCAGCGCGACGACGAAGTGTCGCAGCGGGATCGTCATCGGCGGGCCGGCCTCCGCGTCGATGGATCCGGGGATGGCGCTCATCACTCGATCGTTCGGCCCGCGTCGTGCTGGCAGTGTCTCCGAACATGTTCGGGGAAACCGGGAGCGGCGGCGAGTGGCTATCGACACGTATGGATCCCGCGGCCATCCTCGCCGAGACCGACGCGCCGGCCGACGCACCGACCGAGCGACTGGACGTCCGCGAACTGGGGCCGCCCGAACCCCTCCGGCAGACACTGGAGACGCTCGCCGACCTGGAGGACGACGCCGTCCTCGTCCAGGAGAACGACCGCGCCCCACAGCACCTCTACCCGAAACTCGACGACCGGGGCTACGCCCACGAGACCGTCGAGACCGACGACACGACCGTGACTGTCATCTGGAACCCATGAGCGTGAACGACGATACGATGGAGACGACGACGGATGTGGAACAGGCACTCGGAGAGCTCTCGGCACGCGGCGCCGAGGTACAGGCCGAACAGCTCGAACGCGCCCTCTCGCGCCTGCGTGCCGAGGACGACCTCTCCGACGAGCAGGTCGCCGCCGTCGAGCAGTTGAGCGAGCGGCTGGTCGACAGGCTGCTGTCGGTGCCCGAGGAGTCGCTGCGGGCGGCCGACACCCGTGGCGACCAGCAGAAAATCGAGACGGCGATGGAACTGTTCGGCTGACGCTACGCCGACGGGGCGAGCACCAGCAGCGCCTCGGCGTCGGTGGTCGCCGCCGGCGAGATGTCCTGTGCCCCGTCGAAGCGAGCGACGCCACCGGCCGACAGCGATAGTGTCTCCTCGCCCAGCGTCAGGTCGAACGCTCCGTCGAGGACGTGGAAGACGATCTCCCGACCGGGGTGCTGGTGTGGCGGGACCGACTCGCCGGCGTCGAGGGCCAGTCTGACCGTCCGTGGCTCGCCTTCGAACAACGGCGTCCGGCCCTCACCGTCGAGGTCCGACAGCGAGACCCGTTCCGTCTCGCTTGGCGCGTCGGTCGACTGTGTCATGGTTCCTTGGGCAGGTCCGCGACGTACTTGCCGTCCGCTACCCGCCGGCAGTCGTACCGCTCGGCGTCGAAGGCGCCGACCTCGGCCTGCATCTCGTAGAACAGCGGCTTCGGTTCGTGGTCGTTGACGATCCGGAGTACTTCGCCGGCGTCCAGGTCCGCGAAGGCGGCGTGGATCTTCGGGTGGCGTTCCGGCGGCGGCATCTCGCGGAGGTCGAGTTCGGTCGCTGGCATCACCCGACGGTTGGCACCCGACGACCCAGGGCGTGTCCCCGAACGTGTTCGGGTCGGCGGTCGAGCGTCTCACTCCGGATCGAAGGCACCCTCACGGAGTCCACGGCGGACCGGGTCGTGTTCGGCGTCGGTGGGCGGGGGTGCCGTCACGAGCGTCGCCTCCAGACGCCCCTCGACAGCACGGACGCCGCGGTCCTCGCCGGCCGGAATGGCGACCACGTCGCCCGGTTCGACGGTGTGCTCGGCCTCGCCGTCGCGGACGACGCCGGTCCCTTCGAGAACCGTGATAGCGACGTCACTGTCGGGCGCGTGGACCGGGATGAACTGGTCGGGCTCGAAGTAGCCCAGCACGACCTTCTGGCGGTCGGTCGAGTGGACGGTCTGTGCCGAGAACTGTTCGTCCTGATACGTTCGCTCCGCGTCGAGGCTCGTCGCGACCATCACCGGAGTGTCAGGGCTGCCACGGGGAGGGGGTTCGGGCGAACACGTTCGGCACAACCGCCTGTGTGACGGCGCCACGAACTGTGTGTATGAGCTTCCTCTCCGGACTCCGCGGGTCGAGCACGGACGCCGGGTTCGACGACTACGACACGTTCGCGCCCGAGCACGTCCCCGAACCGGGGTCGTTCCTGGCGGACTGTGCGGTCCTGACTGGCACCGACCACGCCGCCTTCCACCGGTTGACGATGGCCCTGTTCGACGAGCGGGGCGTCTACGACATGACCTTCGGCTACAACCTCGCGCAGTTGAACCTCGACCACCGCCACCCCGGCGCTGGATTCCGCTACGCCCGCGAGCCCGACGACCCCGCCGTCCTGCGGGCGGCGTTCACCCCGACGACGGAGTTCTGTCCGCAGAGCGATACCCTCACCGTCGGCGCCTTCCGGGCCTGGAACGGCCTCGCGGAGCGCCACGAGTACGATCTGGTCCGGGTGCGTGTCGACCCGATGCACCACGAGAGCGTCGCCATCAACGGCAAACTCCAGCAACTGGAAGAGAGCTACCGGGAGACCGGCGAGATACCGGACCAGGTCGGGGCGAGCGACACCGGCGGCGAGCGACCGGAGGCCGACGTCGAGACGCCGTTCTGAGCGTCCGGCAATCGGTAGCGGCCGGGGTTCCGACAATCCGTGGATGCCGGAGTTCCGGCAATCTGTGGACGCGGGGGCGAACATCTTCCCGACAAGCCCCACCCTGGAGGAACCGCAACGACACCCAAATGGCGGCAGTCGGCTCGATAGTCACGACGGTACTGATGGCGACGTTGCTCGTGGGCGTGACGGCCACACTCGCTCGCGTCGAGAACTGGCGGTCCTACGCTCCGACGGTCGGTGGCGGCGGGACCGTCTCCGAGACCACACACGAGAAGCCCAGTGGCATCGTTCGCTGGCTCACCACGGTCGATCACAAGGACATCGGCATCCTCTACGGCGCGTTCGCAGTCCTGGCGTTCGCCTGGGGTGGCGTCGCGGTCGTGCTGATGCGCTTCGAGTTGCTCTATCCCGCTCAGGACTTCATCGGCGCGAACCTCTACAACGGCCTCCTGACCACCCACGGCATCACGATGCTGTTCCTGTTCGGGACGCCGATCCTGGCGGCGTTCTCGAACTACTTCATCCCGCTACTCATCGGCGCCGACGACATGGCGTTCCCGCGGGTCAACGCCATCGCGTTCTGGCTGCTTCCGCCCGCGGCCCTCCTGATCTGGGGTGGCCTCATCGGCGCACCGTTTCTGGAGGGCGTCGAACCGGCACAGACGTCCTGGACGATGTACGCGCCGCTGTCGGTCGAACAGCCCAATCCGGGTGTGGACCTGATGCTGCTAGGCCTCCATCTCTCGGGGGTCGCGGCCACGATGGGCGCTATCAACTTCATCGCGACCATCTTCACCGAGCGCGGCGAGGACGTCACCTGGGCGAACCTGGACATCTTCTCTTGGACGGTGCTGGTCCAGTCCGGTCAGATCCTCTTTGCCTTCCCGCTGCTGGGCAGTGCGCTGATCATGCTCCTGCTGGACCGGAACCTCGGGACGACGTTCTTCGCCGTCGAGGGCGGCGGCCCGCTGCTGTGGCAACACCTCTTCTGGTTCTTCGGCCACCCCGAGGTGTACATCCTCGTGCTCCCGCCGATGGGACTGATCAGCTACATCCTGCCGAAGTTCACCGGCCGGAAACTGTTCGGCTTCGAGTTCGTCGTCTACTCCACGCTGGCGCTGGGCGTGCTCTCCTTCGGCGTCTGGGCCCACCACATGTTCGCGACGGGCATGGACCCGCGGCTGCGGGCCTCGTTCATGGCCGTCTCCATCGCTATCGCCATCCCCAGCGCGGTCAAGACGTTCAACTGGATGGCGACGATGTGGAACGGCAGCCTGCGTCTCACTGCACCGTTCCTGTTCTGTGTCGGCTTCGTCGCGAACTTCATCATCGGCGGTGTCACCGGCGTCTTCGAGGCGGCTATCCCCGTCGACCTGATCCTCCACGACACCTACCACGTCGTCGCGCACTTCCACTACGTCATCATGGGCGGCATCGCCTTCGCCGTCTTCGCCGGCATCTACTACTGGTTCCCGCTGTACACCGGCCGGTGGTACCAGCGGACGCTCGCGAAGTGGCACTTCTGGCTGACGATGCTGGGGACCAACGTCACCTTCTTCCCGATGGTCCTGCTGGGCTACGCCGGGATGCCCCGCCGGTACGCCACCTACGACGTTACTGCCGGCCCCATCGACCTGTTCACCCTGTTGCACCAGTTGGCAACGCTGGGGGTCGTCCTGCTGGTCGTCGGGCAGCTGATCTTCCTCTGGAACATTGTCCAGTCCTGGCTGGAAGGCCCCCGTGTCACCGACCGCGACCCCTGGGATCTGGCCGAGACCGATCAGTACAGCCGGGAGTTCGCCTGGTTCGCCGACGAGAAACTCCCCGCCGTGACCGACGGCGGCGAAGAGGCGGACGAGGACAGGGAAGACTGACCGAACACCTTCGCGACCAGCCCCTTCGCCGTGGCGAACGAACCCCGGACCGATGACAGACCGTGACCAGACAGTCCGGGACCTGGTCGAGGATATCGCCGACCACGGCGGCGTCCGCGACGCCTGGACGGCAAAGAGCTTCACCGACCGGCTACTCGTCGTCGAAACCGCCGCCGGGGAGTCGCTGCCACCCGCGGTGCGTGAACTGCTCGCCGCGTACGGCTTCGCCGGCGCCGACGAGGTCTACGACGTCGGTGACGTCTCGGACGCCGCCTTCGCCGGCCAGCTCGACGGGTGTCGTCGCTACCAGTTCGTCGACACCGAGAGCCGCGGCCAGCACCGGTCGTACGTGGTGGAGTGAAGAGAAACTGTGAGCAGGGACGCTGCTGTGACTGCGAACAGCCAGAAAGCCCCCACGTTCTCGTCAAGACGAGAGACCTTCGGTCCCTCGCGACCCGCGACTCGCTGCGCGTGCTACGCGTGCTCGCGTCGTCGGGGTTCGCCGAGAACGTGGCCCCTTTCATTCCCACCCCGCTCGGTTGACCAACCGGCTACGGGTGGGAATGAAAGGGGCGGCTGGCTCCGGGAAGGCGGCCGATGTAAGGACCGCAACGCAGTGAGTAGCGAGGGACCGGAGGTCCCTCGGACCATGCGAACGGCGGCTTTGCCGCCGTGAGCAGAGACCGCAACGAGGCCCCCGACCGGAGCCAGGGCGAGAGCGAAGCTCTCGCGGGCAATCGGACGCTTCGCGTCCGATGACAGCCGGGGCTTTCTGGCTCTCTGTAGACCCGACTCTGAAATGTAACAAGACCACGGATGGTACCCCTAGGACGAGTCGCAGGCGCATGGAAAGCGATTTAGCCGGCGGGCAGCCACGGGGAGGTAATGAGCCTGTCCGACGCGGACCACGACATCGTGGTCGACGAGATCGGTCGGGAGCCCACGCGCGCCGAGGCCGCTCTCTTCGAGAACCTCTGGAGCGAGCACTGCGCGTACCGCTCCTCGCGACCGCTCCTGTCGGCCTTCGACTCCGAGGGCGATCAGGTCGTCATCGGCCCCGGCGACGACGCCGCCGTCGTCTCCCTGCCGAGTCACGGCGACGGCGACGAGATGTACATCACCATGGGCGTCGAGTCCCACAACCACCCCTCCTACGTCGACCCCTTCGACGGCGCGGCCACGGGCGTGGGGGGAATCGTTCGTGACACCCTCTCGATGGGTGCCTACCCCATCGCGCTCGCGGACTGCCTGTACTTCGGGGACTTCGACCGCGAGCACTCCCGGTACCTCTTCGAGGGCGTCGTCGAGGGCATCTCCCACTACGGGAACTGCATCGGCGTCCCGACCGTGACGGGGTCGGTCGCCTTCCACGACGACTACGAGGGCAATCCACTGGTCAACGTCTCCTGTATCGGCCTGCTGGAGCCCGAACGGACCATCACCGCCGAGGCACAGCAGCCGGGCAACAAACTCGTCCTCGTCGGGAACTCGACGGGACGTGACGGCCTGGGCGGGGCCTCCTTCGCCAGCGAGGACCTCGCCGAGGACGCCGAGACCGAGGACCGGCCGGCGGTCCAGGTCGGCGACCCCTACACGGAGAAGTTGCTCATCGAGTGCAACGAGGCGCTGCTGGACGAGGACCTGATCGAGTCGGCGCGGGACCTCGGTGCCGCCGGGCTGGGTGGTGCGTCCTCCGAACTGGTCGCCAAGGGTGGTCTGGGCGCACGGATCGAACTCGATCGGGTCCACGAGCGGGAACCGAACATGAACGCCATGGAGTACCTGCTGGCCGAGAGCCAGGAGCGGATGGTCTACGAGGTCGCGCCCGAGAACGTCGACCGCGTGGCCGAACTGGCCGAGCGGTACGACCTTGGCTGTTCGGTCATCGGCGAGTTGACCGAGCCCGGCACGAACTACGTCTGTACCTTCCAGGGCGAGACCGTCGTCGACGTCGACGCACACTTCCTCGGTGAGGGCGCGCCGATGAACGACCTCCCGAGCGAGGATCCACCCGAGCAGGAACGAGACCTCCCGACAGTCAATCTGGAGGAGGCGTTCCGCCAGCTCGTCGCCAGCCCGAACACCGCATCCAAACGGTGGGTCTACCGCCAGTACGACCACGAGGTCCAGGTCCGCACGAGCGTGCTGCCGGGCGACGACGCGGCGCTGCTGGCCATCCGCGAGGCCGGCACCGGGTTGGCCTTCTCGGCCGGTGCCGACCCCAACTGGACCGACGCCGCGCCTTACGAGGGTGCCCGCGCCGTCGCGCTGGAGAACGCGACCAACGTCGCCGCCAAGGGGGCGACCCCTCACGCCGCCGTCGACTGTCTGAACGGCGGCAACCCCGAGAAGCCGGACGTCTACGGCGGCTTCAAAGGTATCGTCGACGGCCTGGCGGACATGTGCAGTGATCTGGACGTCCCGGTCGTCGGCGGGAACGTCTCGCTGTACAACGACTCGGCGGCCGGCCCCATCCCGCCGACACCGACGCTCGCGCTCGTCGGCGTCAAGGAGGGGTACGACGCCCCGCCGATGGAACTGTCCGGCGAGGGGACGCTGGTCGTCGTCGGCGACCGCGCACTGGAGGGCGAGGCCGACCCACGGCTGGGCGGCTCCGAGTACGTCGCGCAGTTCGGCGGCACCGACCGGTTCCCGGAACTGCCGGCCGACCCGAGCGGCCTGCTCAGCACCGTCGCCGACGTCGCCGACGAGGATCACGTGCTGGCGTCCCACGACGTGAGCCACGGCGGGCTGGCGGTGGCGCTGGCCGAGATGGTCCACGAGGACGCCGGCGCCGACGTCGAGATCGAGACCGTCGAGCGCGGGACCCGCAAACGCCTCCTGTTCGGCGAACAGCCCGGCCGCGTCGTCTTCGAGACGACCGACCCCGCGGCGGTGCGGGAGGCCTTCGACGGCGTCGCCCCCGTGACCGAACTTGGCGAGGCCAACGGCTCGAACCACCTCGACCTGACTGTCAACGACGAGCGGCTGCAGTACCACGCGAGCGAGATCGCCGCCCTCCGGTCGACGATCACGGACGAACTCGCGTAGTCGCAGAACGGTTTTCTACGTTCCGTCCTGACGGGCACTCATGCAGGAGACGTACGACGTGGTCGTCGCCGGCGGCGGGCCCTCCGGCCTCCAGTTCGCCAGAGAGATCGCCAGCCGATCCGAGTTCTCTGTCGCCGTCCTCGAAGCCCACGACGACCTCTCGGACAACGACAAGTCCACCGGCGGAACCTTCGACCAGGTCGTCCAGGGGTACGACATCCCCGATTCGGTGGTGATGGCCGACAGTTCGGGCGTGGTCTTCGAGGGGCCGAGCACCTCCGAACACCTCGACATCCCCGGTTACGTCCTCGATTTCCCGAACTTCCTGGAGTACCTGGGCGCGGACGTCGCGGACAACGGCGGCGAGGTCCACACCGGCGTCCGTGTGGCCGAGCCGGTTCTGGAACGTGGCACTGTCACCGGCGTCCGGTGTCGCGAGGACGGCACCGAACGGACGGTCTCGGCCGACCTCGTCGTCGACGCGACCGGTGACGCGGCGACACTGACCGGCCAGCTCGACATGTTCGACCGCGACGCCGCACAGCGGGGCATCGGCAAGGAGTACGAGGCCGAGGGGACCTTCGAACTGGACGAGATGCTGTTCCGGTTCGACCACTTCGACGCTCCGGGGGGGTACGCCTGGACGTTCCCGGCCGGCGACGGCGTCTTCAAGGTCGGCGTCTGCTGGATCGACGACTTCTACGAGCGCCACCGGACCGATGCCGGCCGGCGCATCGACGACTACGTCGAGCGCTGGGCCGAGACCGACGACCGCTGGAACGTCGACTCGATCCGGGCGGTCCACGCCGGCCAGGTGTACTCGAACAACTCCATCAACACGCGAGCCGTCAACGGGCTACTCGCCGTCGGCGACGCCGTCTCCAGCATCAACCCCCTGTTCGGCGAGGGCATCCGGCCGGGGATGGAGTCGTCGGAGATGGCCGCCGACGTGGCCATCGAGGCGCTGCGGGCCGGCGACACCTCGCGGCGACGGCTTGCCGCGTACGAACAGCGATGGAACGACGAGAAGGGGTGGGACTGGAAGCTCCAGCGGGCCGTCGGCGAACTGCTCTACGACTTCGACGCCACCCAGCAGGACCGGTTCGTCCGTGCGGCCGGGACGATGTCACCGACACAGCTCGACCGGCTCCAGCGCTACGAACTGACGATTCCCGACCTGCTGGAGCTGTACCCGTTCCAGCTCTCGGACCTCTGGAAGGCACGAACGCTGGCACGGCACCTGTAGACCAGTGAAAGCGGGTCAGACCAGGACGAACGCGATTCCGAACGTCAGCAGCAGGCCGACCAGCGCGACGACCGCGCCGGTCGAGACCTGCGACATCGTGAAGTCGCTCTGTGGCGCGGTCGAACGCAGCGGCGGCTCCTTCGCGGGGAGGTCGGGGTTGTGTGGATCGAACTCCGGACGGTCCTCCTCGTGGTGGTCGTCGGACATACGCGAGCGTTCTGCCAGGGGCTACCTGTAGCTGTCGGATTCGGTCGCTCGCTCCTCGATACTGGCGGCAAGGTTTTGCTCACTGAGACACAACGAGCGGCCATGCGGGGGGAGGCCAACAGCACCGACGAGACTGACCGGGGGATGACCAGCGTCATGGGGAACCTCCTGCTCGTGGCGACGGTCGTCCTCGTCGGGATGGTCATCGCCGTCGGCGCGTTCACGTTCCTGGACGGACTCGGCGCACCGACGGCGAACGCGGAGTTCACGTACGAACAGACGCCGGCCGGCCTGGAGATGACGCCCGAGGCCCTCTCGACGTCCGTCGACGTCCAGCTCAACGGCAAGCGCGTGGCGACGTTCAGCGAGGACGCGGCCGGGCGGACGGTCCTCCTGCCGACGGCGCCTGGCGACCGGATCACCGTCGTCTCCAGGGACGGCGAGAAGAGCGTCCTGGTCGAGAAGACCGTCGACGACCGCTCGGAGGTCGGCGACTTCATCGCCTACTACACGTTCGACTCGACCAGTGGGACGACACTCGTCGACCGGTCGGGCAACGGCAACGACGGGAGCCTCTCTGGGTCGCCCGACTGGACCGGGAACTCGTTGCGGTTCAGCGGCGGCGGTGGCGACCACGTCGACGTCACGAACCTCGCAGTGCCGGGGACCGAGGTCTCCGAGTTCACGGTCGCCGTCGCGTACCGACAGACTGGCTCCTCGGGCCGGGTGAACCAACTCGTCGAACACTACGACGGCGGCAACGAGTGGTTCCTGGAGAACCCCGGCGCCAGTGGATCCCAGTACTCGACGGACTTCGCAGTGAACTACCCAACGAACGTCACCAACTCCGGGACGACCTACACGACCGGCGAGCGCCACGTCGCCGTGGGGACCTACGACGGCTCGACCTACGAACTCTACGTCGACGGGAGCAGTGTCGGGAGCGGGAGCTACAGTTCCCAGGTCGCGATGGGGGATCTGGTGATCGGTGCCGACGCGCCCGGCGGCGGCTCACAGACGTTGGACGGCGAGATCTACGAGATCCGCCTCTACTACACGGCCTTCGACGACGACGAGGTCCGCGTCATCTCGACAGCGATGAGCTAAGTTGCGCCAGTCGAAACCGTCAAACGGGTCTGTGGCGAACTCCCGATAGCGAATGACCCTCACCAAACGCATCATCCCCTGTATCGACGTCGACGTCGACGAGAACGGGGACGCCGCCGTCTACACCGGCGTCAACTTCGAGGACCTGGAGTACACCGGCGATCCGGTCGAGATGGCCAAGGCGTACAACGAGTCCGGGGCCGACGAGTTCGTCTTCCTGGACATCACCGCCTCCGCCGAGGGACGCGAGACGATGCTCGAGACAGTCTCTGCGGTCGCCGACGAGGTGTTCATCCCGCTGACGGTCGGGGGCGGCATCCGCACCCGCGAGGACATCAAGGAGACGTTGCGGGCCGGCGCCGACAAGGTCTCGATCAACTCCGGCGCCATCGCCGAACCGGAACTCATCGAGGAGGGTGCGGCCGCCTTCGGCAGCCAGTGTATCGTCATCTCGCTGGACGCCCGGCGTCGCTTCGACGACGAGGGTGAACACTACGCCGAGGTCGACGGCGAGTCCTGCTGGTTCGAGTGTACCGTCAAGGGCGGTCGGGAGGGGACCGGCCTCGACGCCGTCGAGTGGGCCATGGAGGCCGAGGATCGGGGCGCCGGCGAGATCTTCGTCAACTCCATCGACGCCGACGGTACCAAGGACGGCTACGACATCCCGCTGATGAAAGCCGTCTGTGACAGCGTCTCGACGCCGGTGATCGCCTCCTCTGGCTGTGGCAGCCCCGCGGACATGGAGGAGGTCTTCGTCGAGGCCGGCGCAGACGCCGGGCTCGCGGCCTCGATCTTCCACTTCGGCGAGTACTCGATCCGGGAGACCAAAGAATATCTGGACAGCAAAGGTATTCCGGTCCGGTTGTAGCCACTGTCTCCCGGTTCCGCGCAGCCTTTGTAGTTCGGTCACCTAGCGTAACCGATGGAATGGCGGTGTGAATGGTGTGGCAAACCCCACGAAGAGAACGACCCACCGTGTGACAACTGCGGCCACGGGACCTTCGAGAAGGCAGTCCAGCCGATCGCCCCCGAGAGCGCCGACGACGACGTGACGCCGGGTGGTTCGGTCTGGGTCTGTCAGGACTGTGGCCGCCAGCATCAGCGCAACTCCCCACCGTGCAGACGGTGTGGCGGCGCGAACTTCGAGCGCGAGGCCGTCGCCGACACCGACCCGCTCGACGACATCGGGACCTCCTGGGGCGACGTCATCGAACCGAAGTACGTCGTCGGCTACGCCGTCGTCGCGGTGTTCGTCGGTGTCCTCGTCCTCGGGTTTCTGGGGATCGTCCCGCTGCCGGGGTTCGGCAGTGGAGCTGCCGACGGGCCACCGCCGGCTGTCCCCGACGCACCGGGTGCCGCCGACAGTATCGCGGGCCTGGACATCGCCGCCGTCGAAGAGGCCTACCTCGCAGCGCTCAACGACCGACGGGCCAGAGGCGGTGCCGCCGAACTCTCGCGCTCGACGGCCGTCGACGAGGCCGCCGCCTACTACAACAAGGCGACCGTCGACGCGCGGTACGGGGACGGCGAACCGCCGAGCAGAGAGGCCTTCGAGCGGTTCCAGCTGACCTGTGAGCGTCCGACCGTCGTCGGCTACCAGGTCGCCTACGACCGGACAGGGACGTCGCTGTCGAGTTTCGAGAGCGAGACGGCGCTGGGCGCAGCACTGGCCGATAGCTACGTCGAGCGAGGGTCGCCCTTCCGGAGCGCCGAGCGCGGGACGGTCGGCGTCGACGTCCACGTCGCCCCCGACGGGCGCGTGTTCGTCACCCACGTCCTCTGTTGATACCGGCGAGAATCAGGCGGCCTCGAAGGCCTCGGTGAACGCGTCGGTCTTCGCGACGACGCGGTCGGTCCCGTCTTCGAGCACGTCGAGCGCGTCGACGCCCTCCTCGGACTTGATCGTTAGCACGGGGTCGGTCTGTCCACCGGACTGTTCGGGATTCATGTCGTAGGTCGCCGCCGTGACGCCCTCGGTCTCCAGCAGCGCGCCCTTGAGGACGTTCATGAACGTGTGGTCCTCGCCGGCGATCTCGATAGAGAGTTCTGTGTCGGATTTGTCGATGACACGGAGGTCCATAGCCACTGTTGGACGGTTGCGACCCATCAACGTGTCGCTTCCCGTCGACAGCGAGACAGGCGCTCAACGACGGGCGTCTCACACCAGCGCGTAGATCATCAGCAGGACGAAGTAGATGGCCACGAGGGCACCGAGGGCTCGAAGTCGGAACTCCCGGAGCTCGGTCTCCTCGGTGTCGTGGGCTGTCCGGAACGCCTCGACCTCGTCGTCGGTGAGCTCCGCAGGGTGGGCCCGACCATGGTGCAGCGCCAGCCACTCCTCGCGGGCATACGGTTGCCCGCAGTACTCGCAGGTGACCGGGTCCTCGTCGGTCGGGACGTCGAACGAGATCGGCTGTGGGTCGGTCGTGGGACGGTCGCTGTCGCTCATAGATGTGGGAGTGGCACCTCCGGGCGAGAGACGATCCAGAGACTGATCATCGTGTAGACGACCATGACGGCGATGAATGGGTACTGCGAGCGGATGGCCTGCAGTCTGCTCGGGAACAGGTCGAAGGCGGCAGCGTGGGCCACCCAGATCGCAAGCAGGTGGCCGACGACGACCGAGGCGATACCGACGGCGCCGAACCACTCGGGGAGGACGTACACCGGCACCATCGCCGGCGAGGACAGCGGCGAGACGGCCGCGAGCGCCAATGCCGGGGCCAGAAAGAGGAAGTAGCCCAGGTAGTGCGCGAGGTGGTACCCGACGGCGATGGCGAGCAACGGCGGCGCGAACCGGACCGCGAGCGTCCCTGCAGTGAGGTACGTCTCTGCCGAGCGGCGTGCCAGGCGAGCGGCCAGTCGGTACGCACCCAGGAACAGGCCGAACCCGAGCGCGAGTGCGACAGGATAGAGGACGTGCGGCGGGACGCCGGCCGCGACCAGCGGCGTCGAGAGGTCCCGCCACAGCGCCGTCGTGACGAAGCCGTCGTAGGTGGTCCCCCACAGCACGGCGACGACGAAGGCGACCTCGTCGGCACCGTCGACGAGTCGGGGCCGCGAGAGGTCCATCGCCGGCAATCTGAGACGGAAGCCATCGGGGCCACGCGTCACCGGCGCGAACCGGCCGTAGTACCGGAAGACGCGCTCGACCGGATCGACGTCTCGGAACCACGTCTCGGAACCGAATACGACCGCGCCGGCCAGCGTCACGACCGCGTAGGCCGCGACCACCGTCGCGAGCAGTTGGGCCTGGTCGGCCAGCGGACTCACGACCTCGACCCAGATCAACACGAGCAGGCCGACCACGCTCGGCCAGGCGCCCAACCGCTCGGGGTAGTCGACGCCCAGCGACGGCAGCAGTTCGGCGATAGTCTTGAACGGGTTCAGGACCGTCCAGGTGTTCCCTAGAAGGTACGTCGTGATGACGAGTCCGGCCCACCAGCCCGCCCAGACGAGCAGGATAGCGAGGTTCGTCCGTGGCGTCTCGGGGCCGACGAAGCCGATCGCAAGCACCGAAGCGAGTCCGACGAGACCGAGCAGGCGGCCGCTCCAGACGAGCGCGCGCTCGCCGCCCGCGCCGAGTCCGACACCCCAGTCGTGTAGTCGCTCGACGAACGAGCGGTCGGTGACGAACGAGGCCAGGAGGAACGAAGCGCCGACCGCGGCGCCGCCCGTCGAGAGGAAGAGCCACGTCGGTATCGTCAGCGACTCTCGCCCGCCGGCAGCGAGACTCCCGCCGTGTGCGCTCGCCGTCCCTGCCAGCGAGAGGGCTGCCAGGCCGGCGACGGCTGCGACCAGTGCCCTGATTCGGGACACACTCATCACTGTCCGGTTGGGTGTTCGGACGCCTATGGCTTCCGACATCGCACGACCAAGTGGATGGGCTTTTAGTAATCGACTCGTAAGGGCCCAGTATGAGTCTCTCCGATGAACAGACGGACGGCGGCCACGGGCACGGGGACCACCACCTCCCGGCGACGGAGGACTGGCCCCGCGGCTTCGGCGAGGCCAGCTGGTGGCCGTTCATCACGGCCATCGGCGCCGCCGGCATCTACGTCGGTGCCGCGCTGTTCGTCCTCTCGCTCGGCGAGGAACCGCTTATCAGCACGACGATCGGTGCCGGTGCGACGGTCGGCAGCGTCGGCATCTTCCTGGCCGGTATCTACGGCTGGCTGTACCACGCGTTCGTCTCGGACTTCTGGGACCGCGGGACCGACCACCACTCCGGCCGGACGCTGAAGTTCGCGATGCTCCTGTTCCTGGGCTCGGAAGTGGCGACCTTCGGTGCCGGCTTCGTCTACTACTTCATCGTCCGTGGGACCGACGTCTGGACCTCGACGGCGATCCCCGAGGTGTTCGGGTCGCTCGTCATCGTCAACACCGTCATCCTGCTGATCAGTTCCGGGACGCTGCACTTCGCCCACGTCGCACTCCGGAAGGGCAACCACGAGCGGTTCCTGCAACTGCTCGGCCTGACGCTCCTGTTGGGCGTGATCTTCATCGGCGGCCAGGTCTACGAGTACTACGAGTTCATCATCCACAAGGGCTTCACGATTGCCGGCGGCGCCTACGCCTCGGCGTTCTACGGCCTGACCGGCCTGCACGGCCTGCACGTGACGCTCGGCGCGGTGCTGCTGGGTATCGTCTTCGTCCGGGGCTACTACGGGCAGTACTCCGCCGAACGGCACACGTCCGTCTCGACGGCCTCGATGTACTGGCACTTCGTCGACGTTGTCTGGGTGTTCCTCGTCGTCGTGCTGTACATCGGCGCGAACCTGGTCTAACGCTTATTAACGGTTCTCACCTGGTATTTTCGTATGGAACAGCTCGACGTCAGCGACGGCTTCGACGTACACGACTACCGCCACGGGTTGAAACTGCTCAAACAGGATCGGGGGACGATGACGCTGGCCAACCGCGACGGGTTCGCCTGTCCGGCCTGTAGCGAGCCATTCGAGCGCCTGTTCGTCACCGAGCGACGCACGAACACCTTCGGGAAGCCAGACGACCGGTTCTGTCTGGTCAGGACCGACGACGAACTGTTGGTACTCACACACTGACGACGCCGTATCGGTACTTTCTATACGTCGGACTCCACTTCCCGCCTGTATGGGTACTGTGGGTCCCGTCGATACGTTGTTCCGTGCGCTCGCGGACAGCCGTCGCCGGGCGGCGCTCGACTGCCTCTCGACCCACCAAGATCTGACGCTGCCGGACCTCGCGGACGAACTGGCCGAGACCGAGTACGGGCGCCCGCTCCACGAGATCTCCGCGAAGACGGTCACTGAACTGTACTTCGACCTCTATCACAGTCACGTCCCCAGACTGGTCGCCGCGGAGCTCGTCGAGTACGACCAGGAACAGGACCACGTGGCTATCACTGACCGCGGCGAGGCCGTCACCGACGACCTGATCGAGCAGGCCCAGGCGCTCGTCACACACTGACGGCTGCTCGCGTGGGGTGTCTGACGTAGATTTATACAGCCGGAGCCCGACGGGTTAGACGGGAATCCGGTCCCCACCGTGCATCACTCACCACCACCGACCGGTTCCTCCTCGTAATTGTCTTCCGGCCCGAGTGTGTCCATCTACCAATGAGCAACGGCGACATCGACGTGGCGGAACTGGCCGACTACTGTCGGACGCAGGCCCGGTTTCTCTGGGGGCGCGTCGAGACATTGGAGGCGGAGACGGAGGACTTACTCGACGCACTCGCCGACGACATCGCCACCCTCAAAGACAGCGTCGCCGAGCAGGACCGCCCGACCGAGAAGTCGACGGTCTCCCCCGAGACGCCGACCGACGGGACCGACCAGTCGATCGCCGACCTGGAAGCCCGGGAGCAGGATATCGCGGAGACACAGGCCGTCGCAGAGGCGAAACAGGCCCGCCGTGACGCCTTCGCGGACTTGGCGACCGCCTACGCCGATCTCGCCGCGGACCTCGACGGGAGTGAGCGCTCCCAGCAGGACGCACTCGCCCGCGTCGTCGAGTTCGAGCGCGACCACGATGCACCGGCGTACTTCGAGGACCAGGAGACGCTCCTGGAGGCAGTGGCCGACTCAGCAGAGGAGTGAGCCGGCGGCGTCTCCACTCGACCACTCACTCCTCTCCAGGTATCGAAACGTCGTCCCAGGACTGCTCGCCGAAGAACGACTGGAGTGCCATCAGAACACCCACGTACGTCCCGAGTGCGACGACGACGAGCGGAACGACGAGCGCCAGGACGAGTCCGCCGATCGGGGTCGTGCCGAACAGCTGGAGGGGTATCACAGCTGGCGGTAGATCGTACCGAGCGATAGTATTGTCGGTTTGTTGCACTACTGTACGTCGCACTACCGGTCAGGTATCGTCGTGGCCGACTTCGACCTCACGATGATTCGAGTGACAGAAGAGATCGTTGCTGCGGTCGTGAACGACGCGAAGGCGTTAGCTCACTGCTCGCGGAATACCAGAAGGAAGTGGAGGGATTGTGAACTACGCGAAGACGGTCGCTCACTCCGTTCGCGCTGCGACTTCTCTCGTTCAAATCCCTCTCTGGCGTTCGCTGCTCACGTTCGTTCGCAGCAGAAAGCCGGTGGAGGGATTTGAACCCTCGGCCTAATCCTTACGAAGGATTCGCTCTAGCCAGTCTGAGCTACACCGGCGCGCGGCGCCAGCGCCCACGTCGAGGCGTCAGCGTACATGCTGTGTTGTGCCGATAACCGCAATAAGGATTGCGAATCGGGCCCGTCGAGAGAGTGGTTCTCACGCCTCGCGGGCGCCGACGACCGTGACGGGGACGTCGCCCTCCAGCAGGACCTGCTGGGCGACGCTGCCGAAGATGACCTTGCCGGTCGGGGAGCGCTTGCGCGACCCCATGACGATCTGGTCGACGTCGAACTGGTCGGCCAGTTCCAGGATGCCGTCGGCGGGCGGGACGCTGGCCTCGGCGAGCTGGTATTCGACATCGTGGTCGTCGAGGTAGTCACGGACCTGCCGGACCGTCTCGACGCGGTCGACAGATTTGATTTCGTCCGGGGCTTTGGCTTGTTCGGGTGTCAGTGCGTGGGTGACGATGGCCTCGACCTCGTCGGTACCGCCGGGTAGTTCCGCGACGAAGGCCGCCTGGCCACGCGCGCGGTCCGGGTCGTCGTCGACTGGAACGAGTACTCTGTACATATTACCCTCCCAGGTAGAGTCGTCCGACTTCCTCGTCGTTAAGTAGTTCGGTACCAGTACCCGTGAATTTGATCTCGCCGCTCGCGAGGACGAACCCGCGGTCGGCCACGGACAGTCCCTTCTCGGCGTTCTGTTCGACGAGCAGGATCGTCGTCCCGAGGTCGTTGAGCTGTTCGATGCGCTCGAAGACGTCGTCGATGAACCGCGGTTCGAGCCCGATAGAGGGCTCGTCGAGCATCATCAGTTCGGGTTCGACCATCAGGGCACGGGCCAGTTCCAGCAGGCGGCGCTGGCCACCGGAGAGGGTGCCGGCCTTCTGCCCACGGATGTCGCCCAGCACCGGGAACTCGTCGTACAGTTCCTCGGCGCGGTCGGCGGCACGGTCGTCGTCGTCGAAGACGTACCCGCCCATCAGCATGTTCTCGTGGACGCTCATCCGGGGGAAGACGCTCGCGTCCTGGAGGACGTAGCTCATCCCGCCGGCGAGGTTCTCCTGTGGCGAGCGGCCGGTGATGTCCTGCTCACGGAAGGTGACGGTTCCCGACTGGACGTCGGCGAAGCCGTAGATGCTCTTCATCAGCGTCGACTTGCCCGAGCCGTTGGGCCCGATGAGACAGCCGATCTCGCCTTCTTCGACGGCGATGCTGACGTCGTGCAGGACGGTCGTGTTGCCGTAGCCCGACGTGACGTCGGTCATCGACAACAGCGTATCGTCGGTCGTGGTAGTGGATGTGTCTGTCGTCGCCATCTCATTCCCTCCCGAGGTACGCGTCGAGGACGCGCTGGTCGTTCTGGATCTCTTCGGGCGTGCCCTCTGCGATGCGCTCGCCGTGGGCCAGCACGTAGATCCGGTCGGCGATCTCCATCACGAAGTCCATGTTGTGTTCGATGAGGAAGATCGTCGCCTCCTCGTCGGTGTTGGCCGTCCGGATGTACTCGATGAGCTTCTCGATCATCGAGGGGTTGATCCCGCCGGCCGGTTCGTCCATCAGCAGGATCTCAGGATCGGCCATCAGCGCCATACTGAACTCGATCAGCTTCTGCTGGCCGAAGCTCAGGCGGCCGGCCCGCACGTCCGCCAGCCCGCCCAGGTCGACGTATTCCAGTAGTTCGTTCGCGCGGCCCAGCAGCGAGTCGTCGGGCCGACGGAGGAGGTTCCCGACGTCGGCACCGGCCTCCTGGGCTGCGATCAGGAGGTTCTTGCGGACGGTCATGTCCCCGAAGATGCGCGTCTCCTGGAACATCCGCCCAAGTCCGGCCCGGGCGATCCTGTACTCGGGCCAGTCGGTGACGTCCTCGCCCTGGAGGTAGACGTGGCCCTCGTCGGCGTCGTAGGTGCCGGTGATGCAGTTGAACAGGGTCGACTTGCCGGCCCCGTTCGGGCCGATGAGACCGACGATCTCGCCCTCGTTGACCTCGATGTCGACGCTGTCGACGGCGGTGAGGCCGCCGAAGCGTTTGGTGACACCGTCGGTCCGCAGGACGGATCGGTCACCCTGCGGGTCGGTCGTCGCCGCGTCGGTGGCCTTGCTCATCAGGACTCACCCCCCGACGGGCTCTCGTCGGCGGGGTCCGCAGCGTCGCCATCGGTCGCGGCCATGCCGCCGTGTTTGTAGTAGTCCATCTGGCTGGCGTACTCCCGTAGCGAGCCGACCAACCCCTGTGGGATGGCGATGACGGTCACGATGACCGCCAGTCCCAGCAAGACCAGTTGCCAGCCGACAGCGTACGATTCGACGATCTCGATGACCGTGTGCAGGCCGAACGCACCGATGATCGGCCCAGCCACGGTACCGGAGCCGCCCAGCAGCGCCATCGCGATTAGTTCGACGTTCCAGGCGCCGTTGTAGGCGGTCTGGGGGTCGATGAACGTGTTGAACAGGCTGTAGGCCCCGCCGGCAAAGCCAGTAAAGAGGGCCGCCAGCATCCACGCGGCCGTCTTGTAGTAGGTCGTGTTGAACCCCATCGCGGTGGCCTTACCCTCGTCGTCGCGGATGGCGTTGAGGACGAAGCCAAAGCGGGTACTGGAGAGGTAGTAGATGACCGCGGCCTCGGCGATCAGGATCGCCAGGAACAGGTAGTAGAACTCAGTCCCCGACGGCGTCTCCAGCAGGATCTTCCCGCTGGCACCGCCGGTGATGTCGAGGTTCCGCGATACCTGCTGGGCTGCCAGCAGGACGCCCAGTGTCGCGATCGCGAAGTAGTGGCCCCGCAGGCGCAGAACGATGATCCCGATGACGAGCGCGAACGCCGTCGCCACCAGTCCGGCGACGAGGAACGCCGCGGGGAACGCGACCGCGAAGTCCTTGACCAGGATGGCCGTCGTATAGGCACCGATGCCGAAGAAGGCCATGTTCCCGAAACTCGGGTAGCCGGTCTGACCGCCGACGATGTCCCAGGACAGCGCCAGGATGGCGAAGAGGTACATCTCGGACAGGACCGTCATGTAGTAGCCCGATTCCAGGCCCAGGACCGGCGGGAGCGCACCGACGACTGCCCCGGCGAGGATGAGCTTCCAGCCGTGGTCGTTGCAGGTCCGGAAGAGCCGGTCGACCTGATCCGGGGGGAGGATCGAGCGGAGCCGTCCGGAGTCGTCGGTCTCCGTACTCATTCTCCCACCCCCTCACCGAACAGGCCCTTGGGTTTGACGACCAGCAGGACGATGAGCAGCGAGAAGCTCACTGCCAGCGTCCACTGGGAGGAGATGAAGCCGGCGACCAGCTCCTCGACCGAGCCCAGCAGGAGGCCGCCGACGAGCGCGCCGGGGATGGAGCCGACGCCGCCGAAGACGACGATGACGAAGCTCTTCAGCGTGTAGATGAGCCCCATCTGTGGCTGGATGTTGAGGATGACGGCGATGAACGCACCGACCCCGCCGGCGATGGCCGACGAGAGGCCGAAGGTCACCGCACGCGTATGTTCGACGTCGATGCCCACGAGGGCAGCTGCCTCCGGGTTCTGTGCGACCGCCCGGATCGCACGGCCGGTCCGGGTCTGCTTGAGGAAGACGAACAGCGCAGCCGTCAGGACCAGCGCCCCGACGAAGGCGACGAGTTTCATCTTCGGGACGACGATGCCGGCCAGCGTCATCGAGGGGTCGGCGAAGGCAACCCGGATCGACCGTGGATTGGCCGACCACGCCTGTAGCGCGAGTTGCTGGATGGCGATACTCGCGCCGAAGGTCACCAGCAGCGTCAGGAAGATGTCGGTCCCGATGACCCTGGAGACCAGCGTCCGCTGGAGCGCGTAGCCGACGACGAACAGCACGCCGATGGCCACAGGCACGGTCGCGAGGAACAGCAGTGGTGTGCCCTCGGCGTTGCCGGTGACCAGCGTCAGCACCCAGTAGGAGGTGTACCCGCCGAGCATCACCATCTCGCCGTGGGCGAGGTTGATGATGTCGACGACACCCCAGATGAGTGCGAAGCCGACGGCGACGGCTGCGAACAGCGCGCCCACCAGCAGGCCGTTGACTACGAACTGTGTCGCCGCCATGATCTTAGCGTTCACTCCAGTCCGGCATCGGGTAGATGGGGTCGGACTGAGCGACGTTGTCGGGGTAGGTGATCTGGAGGCCGTCCTCGGGCTGCCACTGGTAGACCAGCATGTTCTTGTCGATGACACCGCTGTCGTCGAAGGCGACGGATCCGTACACCGACGAGAAATCCGAGTTGCGGATCTGATTACGAACTGGCGTCGGTGCCACCTCGTCGACGTTCTGGAACGCGTTCATGAACGTCAGGATGACCGCCTCGCCGGCGGCGCTGTGGTAGTCCGGCGTGTAACCGTAGTTCTCCTCGATGGCCGAGACGAAGTCGCCGGTCTTGCCGTAGACCGGATCGTCGAAGTTCGCGTTGACTGCCCACGAGGAGGGGCCGTACATGTAGTCGCCGTTGGCGCCGACCTCGTTCTTGAACGAGTCGTTGAGACTGCCGACCGTCCCCATCGCGGCGTCGACGTTGACGTTCTGGCTATCCATCTGGTTGGCCAGGATGATGTTGTGCTTCTGGTGGGCACACAGCAGGAGGATGTCGGCACCGGCGTCGCGCACCCGGCCGAGGTTCGTCGAGAGGTCCGACGTCTCCGAGGGGAACGTCTGGTCGACGACGAGTTCGAGGTCCGTGTTGCTGATCTTCTGTCTGGCGCCCTCGGCGGTCGACTGGCTGAAGGTGCCGTCCTCGGCGAGGATGGCGATGGACTCCGGCGTCTCGTCCTGAGCCAGGCACATGTCGATATAGGACTTGGCGTACTTGTTCGCCGTCGGCAGCAGGCCGAAGATCCACTCGTTGCCCTGTGCGAAGATCTCCGGGCTCGCACCGCCGCCCTCGACCATCGGCTTCTGATTCTGCGCTGCGACCGCACTGGCCGGTAGCGTCACCGTACTGGAGTACGGCCCCAGGAGGTAGTCGACGTTCTCGCGGTCGATCAACTCCTGGTAGATCGACTTCGAGGTCGAGGCGTCGGTCCCGTCGTCCCGGAGGATCATCTCCAGTTCGTAGGTGTTGCCGTCCCCGGCCTCCACGCCGCCGTTCTCGTTGATGCGCTGGATCGTGAGTTCGTAGGCGTCCTTGTACAGCTGACCGAGATCAGCGTTGTCGCCCGACAGACTCATCGACCCACCGAGTGTCAGCGTGTCCGACCCGCCGGAACCACCGCCGGTGGAGCCACCGTCGCCACTGCCACCATCGCCGCCGCTCCCGCCGTCACCGCCACTGCCACCGTCGCCGCCACTGCCACCGTCACCGGAACAACCGGAGAGGCCTGTCAGTCCAATCACGCCTGTACTACCCGCAATCTTGAGGAACTGTCGTCGGTCGTGTTCTCGGGTCATAGCTTCAGTACGTGCGTGTATCAGTGATACACGCCCTATACGGAGCGAATGGTCCCCCATTAATAAATATTGAGGATAATTCCGCTACCGGGTGGTAAAAATAAGAATACTGATAGAATTTTACTCGCTTACCAGAGAATCGTTGGCCAGATCGTCGCGAAGAAGACGACGACCAGCACGGTGAGCACGAGCGTCATCAGGACGTTCAAAACGACACCAGCCCGGATCATGTCCCGCTGGCGCAGGTGGCCGCTCCCGAAGACGATGGCGTTGGGCGGCGTCGCGACGGGGAGCGCGAACGCGAAACTCGCCGCGATAGCGCCCGTGACCGTCAGGAAGATGGCGGCAGGCACCGGATCGACGCCGAGTGTGCCCGCCAGCACGCTGCCGAGACCGATGAGTACCGGCGCGACGATGGTCGTCGTCGCGGTGTTCGAGGACAGTTCGGTCACCAGCACCGTGAAGACGATGACCGCCAGCACCACGAGCACGAGCGGCGCGCCGACGACGGCGTCGAACACCGACCGGGCGAGCCACTCGGTCGCGTCCGTCTCCGCGAGGGCGTCGGCCAGCGAGATGCCCCCTCCGAACAGGATGATCGTCCCCCAGTCGATGTCGACGAGGTTCTCCCACTCGTCGGCCCCTGAGAGGACCAGCGCCGGAATCGCGAGCAGTCCGACGACGACGAAATAGAGGATCCCGCGGTGGCCCTGGAGGCCGAATATCGTCCGGCCCTCGCCGCCGAACAGCGTCACGAACCAGGCGTCTGGGAGGACACCCTGGAACAGCACGCCCAGCCCGCCGAGGATCCACAGCCCCGCCGTCCCGGCGAAGATGTACGCCGCACGCCGTCCCGCCGGTGACAGTGGCCCCTCCTCTTGGAGGTACTGCCCGGCCTGGGCCTGTGCGTCGGTGACGTCGTCGACCTCCGGCGGGTAGAGCCAGAAGGTCAGGACGTACCACGTCAGGGGCAGTGTGACGACGACGACCGGGAGCCCCACGGCCAGCCACTGTGCAAAGGATATCTCGACGCCGACGAGTCGGTCGAGGAAGGCGACGGCGACGACGTTCGGTGGCGTCCCGATGAGCGTCCCGACACCGCCGACGCTGGCCGCGTAAGCCGTCCCCAGCAGCGTCGCCACTCGCATGTTCGAGACACCATCCGCTGTCGCCTCACGGCCGACGACCTCCGCCAGCACGCCGAGTGCGACCGGCGTCATCATCGCCGTCGTCGCCGTGTTCGACACCCACATCGAGAGCCCCGCCGTGGCGATCATGATCGCCAGGATGAGCAGCCGCGGCGAGCGGCCCAGTCGATTGATGAGATACAGCGCGATCCGCCGGTCGATGTTGTGGCTCTGGAGCGTCTCGGCCAGCATGAACCCCGCGATGAACAGGAAGATGAGCGGGTCCGCAAAGCCCGACAGCGCCGCCTCCATCTCGTCGTAGACGCCAAAGACCGTCAGCGCGACCGGGATGAGCAGCGCCGTCACCGGGAGCGGGAGTGCCGTCGTCACCCACAGCGTCGCCGCCAGCACCATCGTCGCCAGCGCGTACTGTGCGGCCAGATCCAGCCCCGATGGCGTCGGTGCCCCGGCGACGACACCCGTCAACAGGAGCGCCACCAGGATGGCACCCGCGGTCCGGCGCGGCGTCTGCAGACCGCCCCAGGTCATCGGCATCCACCCAGTGTCAGTCTATTCCGGCTCATCGTTAGAAGTTCTCGACCAGTACGACGACCTGTTCGTCGTCCAGTTCCCCCCGGTAGAGGGCAAACAGTTCCTCCAGGCGCGCTTCGGAGAGGCTCCGGGTATCGCTCTCCAGCATCGAGATGTGCGCTTGCATGATATCGTCGACCTCCGACTCGACTTCCCGTTGCCCGAACCCGGCCGCGACGCGCAACAACCGCCACGCCATCGGCGAGATGTCGCGCACGTCGACGTCGTCGGCCACGCTCACACCCATCCGTCGGTGTTTTCCACCATCACACGGGTCCACATAACTGTTCGCCTCACCTCGTCAGTCGAACGTCCAGTACGACGTTGTGCTCGTGTGGGGCGTACGACCGGACCGAATGCCGCGTCTCGACGTGGACGTCGTAGGCTGGTTCGGCCGCTGCCCTGATCGCTCGTTCGCCCGGTCCGTACAGGTCGTCCTCGTGCTGGATGTCGTAGTAGTGGAGCCAGCAGTCCTCGCCGGCCAGCGCGACGGCGGTGTCCAGGAACTCGTCCGCGCTGTGGGGCAGGTTCATCACGACGCGGTCCGCCCAGCCCTCGTAGTCGGCCGCGACCTCACGAACGTCACCACAGATCGCCGTCACCCGGTCCGCGACGCCGTTCCGCCGCGCGTTCTCCCGGAGGTACTCGATGGCCGTCTCGTTGATGTCGGTCCCGACACAGACTGCCCCACGCCGAGCGAAAGGGATCACGAACGGCCCGACGCCGGCGAACATGTCGAAGGCGTGCTCGCCGGCCTGGACCTGTTCGACGACGCGGTGGCGCTCGGTCGCCAACCGCGGCGAGAAGTAGACCTCGGCCAGGTCCAGCAGGAACTCCGAACCGTACTCCCGGTGGACGACCTCCGTGTCCTCCCCGGCGAGCAGGTCCCAGTCACGGACCCGCTGGGTGCCCTTGATCTTCGAGGCCCGGTTCAAGACCGTGCTCACCGGGAGATCCGACTCGACGATCGCGTCTGCCAGTTCCCGCGCCCGCTGGTCGTCGTCCTCGTCGACGATCACGGTCTCCCCGATCCGTTCGTAGCTCGGCTGGAACGGGACGAGATCGACCGGCATCGTCTGTCCCTCGCGTGCCGACGCGTCGAACTCGACGACAACGAGGTCCTCGGGGACCGCCGTCGGGTCGCTGACGGGGATATACAGCGACCCACCCTCGACGGTGATGTCGTACCCGTCGTCGACGAGTCCCGCCTCGGCCAACCGCGCACGGGTGGCCTCACCGTCCTCGCGTGCGACGCGAACGCAGGGAACGCCCATATCCACTCTCCCCGGTCCCAGGCGGTAAGCCTGACGCTTCGCGCCCTTTATCCACGCCGCCGACCGAGTGAGGGTATGCTCACCTTCGTCGGACTCGGCCTCTACGACGAACGGTCGGTGACGGTCGCTGGCCGCGATGCCATCGACGCTGCCGACCGCGTCTTCGCCGAGTTCTACACCAGTCGCCTCGTCGGGACAGACCTCGACTCTCTGGAAGCGTTCCACGACACCACCATCGAGGTCCGCGACCGCGCCGGCGTCGAACGTGATCCGGAACCGGTCCTCGAAGCCGCCGAGACCGAGGACGTCGTCTTCCTGACGGCTGGGGACACGATGGTCTCGACGACACACACCGACCTCCGCCTGCGCGCCATCGAGCGCGGCATCGAGACACACGTCGTCCACGGGACGACCGCCCAGACCGCCGCCGGATCGCTGACCGGGCTCCAGAACTACCGCTTCGGGAAGGCGACGACGCTCCCGTTCGAGGACGCACACGGCGCCGATGGCGTCCCCGACAGCGTCGTCTCGACGATCGAGGACAATCGGTCCCGTGACCTCCACACGCTGGTCTATCTGGACATCAAAGTCGACGATCCCCACTGGGACGAGAGCGACGACACGTACATGACCGCCGACCACGCCGCTGGACTGCTCGCCGAGCGGTTCCCCGACACACTCGGCGTGGTCGTCGCACGCGCCGGCAGCCCCGACCCGACCGTCGCCGCCGACACGCTGTCGGCGCTCTCGGAACGTTCGTTTGGCTCCCCCCTCCATCTGCTCGTGATTCCCGGCGACCTCCACATGGTCGAAGAAGAAGCGCTGACCGAACTCGCCGGCCTCCCTGGCGACCGTTAGTCGTCACCGGGAGTCGCCGACGCGTCGGCACTGTCCGCATCGAAGGCTGTCGCGAGGTCGTACTCGTTGCCCGTCAACATGAACAGCAGGTCTTCGACCAGTACCGTCATCTCGGGGAGTTCACGGACCAGAATCCACGTGATGCCCACCAGGACGACCACCGAACCGACCTGTGCGAGGATCCGGTCCGCAAGATAGTACGACACCAACCGTGGGTCCGAGATGCCGAACAGCGACATGATGACGCCCTCGAAGACCTGCATCCGCTGGCGGCCAAAGGAGATCCCGATGAACACGTTCCGGAACAGGTTCAGCACGTAGATAACCGCCGTCGTCGCGGCCAGCGCCCGGAGCTTCCGGCGCCAGGGCGCCGACACGGCGAGGATACCGCCCGCGAAGATCGAGATACTCCCGATGCCGGTACACGCGAGCAGGATGTTGTACGTGATCGGCCCCTCCTCGTGGTCGAACCAGAACGTGCTCTCGTATGGGTACTGCTTGGTCACGATCTCGATACCGTTGTGCGAGAAGCCGTCGACGACCACAGGATCGACACCCAGTAGCGTCATCAGGAACCCCGTCTGGTCGGTGACCAACTCGACGAGGAACTGTCGCAGCGGTTCGATAGTGAGAAACGGGACGTAGACGATCCCCATCACACCGATCGCCCGCGTCAACACGAGCAGCGAATCGCGGCCGTTCCACAGCAGATAGCCGGCGTACAACGACAGCGGGACCGCCGCGACGCTGCCGATTCCCTCGACGAAGCTCTTCTGCGTAAAGACGAAGTGGGGGATCAGGACGAACCAGAACGCTCCGAACAGCCCCCAACCTGTGACTGCGACCCGTCGTGCCCACTCCTCGTCCTGTCGCTGGAGGACAGCACTGCCGAGAAACGTCGCCAGCACGAGCCACATCAGCGGTTCCGAGAGGACAAGCGGATCGAACGACAGCCCACCGAGCGTCACTCGCGACTGCAGGACTGTCGCTATCATTGCGCGTATGTTGGCCAAAACAGCCTATATGCTTTGTCGTTACGCCGCTGTGTGCGAGGGCGGCGCAACCGCCACCGGGTGCTGTAGCTGGTCGGTCAGCGCGCGAAAGAAAAGGCGAAGTTCAGGGACCGGAGGTATTCCGGTTAGTTGTTACGGCGGACTGCGAGCAGCGCCGCGGCGACCAGCGCGACCAGAGCGATCACAGCGGTGAAGCCGGGACCGTCCTGGGACGTGGTGGTCGGCTCTTCGGTCGGCGTGCTCATATCCGTGGTCGGCTCCTCGGTCGGCGTCGGCGTCGGCGTTGCCGTCGGCTCGTCCGTCGGCGTCGGCGTCGGCGTCGGCGTCGAGGTGACGACCGTCACGTTCGCGCTGTCGGTCACTGCCGACCCGTTGTCGGTGTAGGGACCGTCAGCACTCGGGAAGTCGTACTCTTCGTTGCCGTTGGTGTCGAGGTGCGGCATCGCGACCGCGGTGAAGTCCTCTTCCTGGGTGTCGATGTCGATCTCGACGTCCTCGTGACTACCGGATTCGAGGTAGTCCGAGTTCCCGATGACGTCACCGCTTGCGCTGCCCTCGTGGATGGCGATGAAGCCACCGTCGGACATCTGGACGCTGTCAACGACGACCGTCTCGCCGTTGGATTCCTGGTCGCTGATGCTGACGGAGGCCACCGGTGCGGCGGAGACCTGCCCGTCGATCTCGTCGCCCAGGTCGTTCCCGCTCAGGCGGACCTGTGCGGTGAAGTTCGCGCCGGGCTGTTCCTCGCTGAAGTCAGCCGTGGCCGTGAAGGAGCCGTCCGGCTGGACGACTGCGGTCGGCTGCTTCAGGAACGGCGCGCTGGAGTCCGTACTCCGGATGCGCACCGTGACCTCGGTACCGGGTGCAGCGACAGTCTGACCAGAGATGTTCTGGCCAGCGGCAGCCCGAACAGTGACATCGTCGTCGTTGTTCAGGCTGGTGCCGTCACTGCGGTCCTCGATGTTGAAGGACATGTTGACGTCCTGTGCATCTTCGTCAGTACCGAGTTCAGTGGCGTCGTCGCCGGCGACACTGAAGTTGGCAGTGTACTCGTCACCGTCCTCGACGTCGTTGTCAAGGAGACCCTGACTGTCGACGGCGAGGAAGTGGGAGTTGTTCGCTTCGTCGACGAGAACGTGCAGGTCGCCACTGTTGATCTGGTCGATCGGGAGATCGGCCTCGTCAACGTTGGCGCCGGGGTTCTCGTCTTCGAAGATCATCGAGATGTGGCCCGTGTCAGTACTCTGGAAGTTCGACGTGTGCGCCTTCAGCGCAGCGGTCTCGGAGAGACCGTCGATCTCGTCGTGGTACATGAACAGGCCTTCGAGGCCGGAGGCCTCGATCTGGACGACGAGCGTGTCCTCAGTCGCGAGGTCGTTGGACTGGGTCAGCGAGCCGTCCTCGATCAGCGAGTAGACATCGCCGACCTCGTCGTTGTCGAGGTCCTCGATGTCACTGAAGCTGTCTTCCGGAGCGACCCACGTCTGCAGGTCCTCGGTCGAGCGCTCCTGGATGGAGATCGTGCCGACGTCCTGCTCGTTGTCGCCCGTAACGTCATCGTCGTTCTCGCCGGTGACGTTCATCTCGTAGTCCGTGGCGTCGAGGAGGTTCTCCCCAACGTCACGGTTCGTGTCGACGAAGCCACCGTTACGCTCGATCACTTCGAGGTTGTCGTCGTCGTCGGCAACCGTGACGACGCCAGGCTCGATCTGATCCATCGGGACCGCACCCGCGGAGTAGCTGTTGAACTGGACGGTGACCTGACCGTTGTCACTGTCGTCCGTCAGTTCGAGCAGCAGGTTGTAGTTGTCGTCCGACTCGTCACCGATGTTCAGCATCGCGGTATCGGTGTTCTCGAGGTTGATCGTGACGTTCGCGACGTCACCACGCTCCTCGACGAAGACACCGTCGTCGGAGAAGGTGGCCTCGGCGTCACCGGCAGAGACGACTTCGAACTCGTCGCTTTCTGCGGTGACCTGGGTGTTGACGTCCGTGACTTCGACGGTGTAGTTGCCGGTGTCGACCTCACCGAAGTCGATCTCGGCGTCACCGTCGGATCCGATCGTCACCGTCGCTTCTTCCTCGGTATCGCCGTTAGAGGCGATAAGTTCGGCGTCGATCTCGCGGTTGATGTCGTTGGACTCGACCGTCGCGGTCACGTTCTCGTCGTCCTCGAACGTGTCCTCGTCGGATTCGACCGACAGGCCGAGGTCCTCGAGGGTGAGCGAACTGTTCGTACCCGTACGCGGGTTCTCGACGCGATAGTCGCCGAGATCACGGTTGTCCGTGTCGAAGACGTAAACCTGACTGTTGACGCCAGTACCACGCGTGGCACTGTAGTCCAGGTCCTCGTCCGTGTTCGTGTTGATCTCGAACGTGTCACCAACGTCCCCTTCGATGGTGATGTTGGAGCCCTGGAAGGCGTCAACATCGTCGTTGGTGTTCGTGTTGACCGTGGTCGGTGCGAACTTCGCATCTTCGGTGACTTCACCGAGGGCGTTACCGTCAGCGTCCTCGTAGCCGGAGACGGTCACTTCCTCGATGCGGTTGTAGACGGTACCGTCCGTGTCCACGACCACGCGCCCGTTGTTCGGGGCCTGGATCTGGGACGACGGAACGGAGACGTCCGTGTCGTTGGAGAGGTGGATCGTAACCTGCGGGTTGTCCTCGTTGACGTCCTCGGTGAACGCCAGTTCGAGGATGGCACCCTCCTGGGTGTCGACGTAGTGCGTTGCCTTACGGAGCTCCGGTGCGCCGGGCTGAGAGTTGCTCGGCGGCGGGGTCGAACTCGAGGAGACCGTGACCGTGGTGGTCGTGGTGTCCGTCGAGGTAGCCGACGAGTCGCGGAGCTCGGCTTCGGCATCGATGTCGTAGTCGCCGTCACTAGCACCGGAGTCGACCTCGTAGGTGATAGTGGTCGTGATCGAGTCGCCGTTGTTCAGCGGGATCACGCCCTGTCCGGGCAGTCCGTAGAGGACCGAGCCCTGACTGAGGCTCCCGGTACCGCTGCTCACCGAGACGGCGGTGACGCCGTTCGGGGTGTCGGGAGTGAGCGAGCCGCCTTGTGCCGGGTCAGGCCCGGTGTTTGTGAGTGTATACGTCACTTCGAACTGATCGCCAGGCTGGAGTGTTCCAGCGTTGGTAGAGGCGGAGAGATCCGCCGCGGGAGCCGCAGCTGCGGGCGCGGAGATCGCGACGACTGACAGCACCATCAGTGCTGTCATCGCGACCGCCTGTACCGTCTTGATCGTGTTTGTCATGTGTTAATGTACCTCCTTAGCTGTTGAACGCGACGATAACGTCAAGGACATCACTCTGGCTGATCTGGCCAGTGTTGAAGTCCACGATGGCGTCGAGGACTTCGTTCTGGTCGATGTCGCCATCGTTGTTGTCGTCGTACTGGTCGACGATGCTCTGACTGCCCGACTGCTGGACGGTCAGAGGCGTCGATGCACTACTGTTCGAGGTGCTCACGGTAACCGTGTAGTTACCGGGAGCGAGGTTGCTGGTGTCGTTGCTACCGAATTCGAACGTGACCGTGCCGCTCTCGCTGGCGTTCAGCGAGATGGTCTGGCCACCGGACCGCTGAGCGATCTGGCCCGAGATCTCCTCTTCGAACTTCTGCGAGAAGTTACCCGCGAAGATGTTGAAGAATTGACCGTTCTGAGTGCTGTTGGCGAGCGAGCCAACGCCCTGGCTCGGGATGCTGACGCCAGCGTCACCGGGCGAGACGGCGAACAGCGAGATGTCCTCGCTGTCCAGCCGGTTCGCCAGTTCACTCTGGCTCGGCGTGGCCGAGCTGGTGTCGGAGTCCTCATCAGTGAACGTGATGAAGTACTCGTCTGCGCCCGAGCGCTCGTTGAGGTCGTCGATCGACCCGTTGATCGCGCCGTAGCTGTCCTCGAACGTGCCGCCGGTCGAGATAGCGTTGAGCGTGTTCTGCGTCGCAGTCACGTTGGACGTGTAACTCTGACGCAGGTTGTAGGGCTGCTGGTCCGCGAAGGTAACGACGGCGTACCGGACGTCGATACCCTGGGACTCCAGGTTGTTCGTGAACGTCGTCAGACCGCTCTGGATGCTCGCGATCTTGTCAGACATCGATCCCGAGGTGTCGATCAGGAAGACGATGTCGACCTGACCGGCACCAGTCGAGACGTTAGTCCCGTTGATCTCAACCGAGATCGAGTCCGAGCCGGGGCCGCCAATGTTCGTCACGTTGGCGTCCACGGTCAGGTTCTCGCTCTGGTTGATGGTCGACGGCGTCGCGGTGACGTCGTTGACCTGGTAGTTCGGCGGGTTCTGCGTGGAGACGTTCAGCGTACCGGTCTCCTCGTCGTCGGGAGTGCGGACGCCGAACGTGTAGCTGTCCTCAGCGAGGCCGGACGTGTCGCCCGTGAGGGTGACCGTCTGGTTCTCGCCGCTGGACAGCGAGTTCGTGGTGACGGAGTCGAGGACGGTGTCGAGCGTACCGTCGCCGGTCGTGTCGACAGCGAGCTCGACGTCCGTCGTGTCGACGATGTCACCGTTGTTGGTGATCGTCGCGTTCACCGTGAAGCTGCTACCCTGGCCCACAGAGACGTTCTGCGGGTTCAGGTTGCTGACGTCGAAGTCCTGCTCGGTGGCTTCCTCGATGACGATGTTGGCGTCGTCGGTGAAGCCGGTCTTCGTCGATGCGGTACCGTTCCCGCGTTCCCCGTTAGGCGACACGCCACGGACCGTGTAGTCCGAGTTGCTGCTGACAGCTGGGACACGTGGGAGCGTGTACTCGGCACCGTCGTCGGTTACTGCCGGGTTGGCCGCGCTCTGCGTGTAGAGCGTGAAGTTCCCGACGTTCTGCGGCGGGACGACGCCCCACTGCTGGCGGAACGAGTCGTTGAAGTCCTGGAACGCGTAGTTCTCCAGGTCCGACGGACTCACGACAGCAGTGTCTTTGACGAAGTCCGTAGCGTTGAGGAGCTGAACTTCGTATGCGGAGTCGTTGATTCGCTCGATGACGACTTCGTTGTTGTTGCCAGTAAGCTGGAACTCGCCGATCCAAACGTCGGTGTTTGCGATCGGGTTGTTGTTGCCGTCCGTGACGATCCCGGAGATCGAACCGGTCTGGGTGATGCCGACGAACCGCTTGTACGTCTTGTCACCGCCACGTGCGTTGTTGGCAACGGTCGCATCGATATGGGTCCGTTCGGTTTCGGCGTCATCGTCGAAGCCGTCTGCGAAGAGCGTCGACGTGGATCGGTCGGCTTCGAGCCAGACCTGTGCTTCACCGGACGAACCGGTGTTGAACGTGACCGAATCGTTGGCGTTGTCGTACTGGACGTTGCTGACCGTCGGGCCAGCCACGTTGATGAACTCACCGGCGAAGTTGGAACCGGTGGCACCATCGCCGTCCGAGTCCGGCCCGAAGTAGTCGTCGTTCACTTCGAGCGTGACAGTCGCGTTGACCGATTCGTTCGAGTCATCCTCTGTGGTCTCGACGTTGATCACGTCGACGAACTCGCCGTCACGGCGGACGGTCTGGTTGAACTCGTCGGTCTTGTTACTGAACTCGGTGATATCGCCGTTCTGCACGGCAGTCTCGTTCGCACCGAATCCGAAGTTCGTGATGTTGACCTCAGGGGTCACTTCACGCGGCTTCAGGCTCAGGATTTCGTCGTCCTGGTCCTCGAAGTCGTAGCCGTCTTCCTGAACAAGCACGTCACCGAACTCGGTCGAGTAGGCGGGCTTGTCCGCGATGACGACGTAGTACTGACCGTTCTGTCCGTCGGTGAACAGCTTCCGCAGCTGGTAGTCACCGTCTTCGTCGGTCAGGTCCGTCAGGACCGGGCCGCCGTCAGCGTACGGATTGCTGTCAGCCTCAGCGCGTTCGTAGGTCAGGTTCGACGTGGTGGTGAAGAAGTCACCAGTCTGACCGTCGACACTGTAGTTGGTGAAGTCTTCGGGAGCAGTGTCGGACTCAGTCGGTTCGCGACTGGCATTCGGAGCCTTCTCGGAGACCTGGAGCGCGTAGTCGCCAGGCTCGAGCATGACGATGGTGAAGGCAGCATCCGTGGTACTGTCGTCGACGAAGAATCCGGAGCCGACACCTTTGTCGGTCTCATTCAGGAACTCGATGTTCCCGACGTTCGTGTCGCTGATGTCCTGATTGTCTTCGTCGTCTCCAGGGTCACCCGAGACTTCGACACCACGCTGGACTCGGTAGTCATCGACGCTGACTGGCTCTTCAGTCGACGCGTTGATGATCCGGAAGTAGTCTTTCTCGGAGTTGACATTGGACGCATCGTTGTCGGTATCGTCGGTATCGTAGTTCGTGACGGTGACAGCGGAGTTGTAGAACGAATCGTCCGTTGTCGTCCACACGCGTGCGTCCGCTGTTCCTTCACCGACATCCTCGGCGAAGACTTGGCCAGGGATATTACCCTCACCACTGAGGATACCGAACTGTGCGAAGTCCGTCGTGAAGACGGAGTCGTCCTCCTGAACGGTGAAGTTCAGATCAGCCCTCTGGACGGAGCTGGAGTCGACGCTGAACGCAGTGGTACCGTTAACCGTGGTACCATTCGGCAGCGTCAGCTCTTCCGTCGTGTTGGTCTGAGTTGCGGGGTCGAAGTCCAGGGCGCCCTGGCTGGGTGCATCGTCGACCGAGATGTCGACGTCCTTGCCGTTGAGCGGTTCGTTGTTCTCGTCACCGAATTCACCTGTGACCTGAGCGTAGAACGTGACCTGTGACTGACCGTCGGCAGGAGCCGATTGGTCAGTGGGCTCCACAGCGATAATTTCGATATCACGTGGAATACCCTTCGCGGTCAGGGTAACGTCCAGCTCACGGTCTTCTCCCTGCGGGATATTTGCAACGGTAGAGCTGGAAGTCTGGAAGCCTCCTTTACGTGCTTCTGCGCGGTAGTCGCCAGGGCCGACCTGAACGGAGTTGGTGTCCCCGTTGACGTTGGTCGTGCGCGTAGCGACGACTGTTCCAGAGTTCACGTCGATGAAGTCGACAGTGGCACCCTCAACGCCGGGGCTATTCGTCGTCTTGACCGACGCACTCACGAAGGTGTCGGTATCCACGATGGTCTGGGTTCCAGCCGTGTCGTACGGGCTGGTACCACCGTAGGACTCGATGTTTCCGTTAGCGGTCAGGCCGAAGAGTTCGATACCGGCGTCGATCTCTTTGCCGTCTGCAGCGCCGCTATCGGTATCAGCGAGTACACGGACACTGGCAACCTGTTCCCCGCTCTCAACTCCCGAGCCAGGGAACGTAACGTTGACCTCGGACGAGCCGTATGAGGTTTCGTTACTCGCAAGCAGGTTACCGTCTCCATCGTATAGGGAGACGTTGATACTGTCAACCTCTCCAGTCGAGATGGGAGTCGTAGCATCGGCCCCTTGGGTGAGTCCCACATGTACGTAGGAGACGTTACCAGGGGTCTGGAAGTCTATGTCTGTTACTTCAGTGGTTCGTCCGGGAGCGACATTTGCATCCGTTGTAATGTCGCCCGGAGCATTGCCGGCGGTATATGTACCGCCATTGTCCGGTGCATTTGCAGCCGCTCCTCCCGAGAACGCGATGGTCCCTCCGAATACGGAGAATACCATCAGCGCCGCGAGGAACAGACTGCGGAGCTTTTCATTGGTTGTTGTCATGTTTGGTTGTTATCTATCTGGGTCGGCGACGGCAGCTTTCCTCGATCGCAGACGCGACCCGCGTACCGGTCTGAACGATCGTACTCACTCCCATCACCATGGGTAGGGGTACGGTCTAAACCAACGTTGGATGTTATAAATGCTTTGTGGTCAGTAAACCGGGATGAGAAGACTTAACACACCGGAATTCGCCGGTTAGAGGCGATATCGACGCTATCAGCGAGGATTTACACTACTATCAGGTGTGTGTCATCGTAGCGTCAGACAAGTGTAAAATGGATATGATTACTGCCCAGCAAGATCTCAGAGCCCGACGACGACAGAATATCTTTAGACGGTTATCTCAGTCGGTGACGATCTCGACTTCGTGGCCGTCGGCGTCTTTCGTGAACGCGTACCGGTCGCCACAGCTCTCGGGATCGCGGTAGTCGGCTGCGTGGCGATCCATCAGCGTCTCCCAGGTGTCGTGGAGGTCGTCGGTCCGCACGGCGAGGTGGCCCCAGGCGTCGCCCATCTCGTAGGACCGGCCGTCGTAGTTGTACGTGAGTTCGACGGACATCGCCTCCGGGGGCGCCGCGCTCGGCTCGACGAAGTAGAGCGCGAAGTCGTCGAACTCGGCGCGTCGGGTGAGGTCGTAGTCCAGTTTCCGGACGTACCAGCCGATCGCCTCGTCGGCGTCTTCGACACGGATCATCGTGTGGTCCAGCGACCACTTGGCCCCGTGATCGCGTTCGACGATCTCGACCTCGTGGCCGTCGGGGTCCGTGACGAACGCGTAGGACCCACCACAGGAGTCCGGGTCTCGGTAGTCCTCGACGCCCGCCTCCATCAGCTCCTCGTAGGCGTCGTAGACGTCGTCACACCGGACGGCGATGTGTCCCCACGCGTCGCCCATCGTGTACGTGCGCCCGTCGTGGTTGTACGTGAGTTCCAGCAGGGCACCCTGGTCGTGGGCATCCTCGGGGCCGAGGAAGACGTTCGTGAAGGTCTCGGCCTCCCAGCGACCCTTCTCCTCGTAGTCGAGGTAGGTCTGGTACCAGTCGAGCGACGCCTCGAGATCCTCGACACGCATCATCGTATGGTCAAGTGTCAGCATATCCGGACCGTAGGGCGGCGCGGCGAAAAGGCTACCGGGCAACAGTCCCTCCCTCGTCAGCGGTCAGCAGTGGCCAGTAGTACCACCAGACAATCGCAAGGAGGAGGACCGTCCCCACGGGGAGGGCCACGTAGCCGATGCGACGGTTGAACCCGAGGAAGACACTGATCTGTGACAGCCCGGCGCCGGCGAGCGACAGCGCGGTGATCCGCTCATCCTCCCGCCAGACCACACCGGAGATAGCACTGAGTAGACCGAAGAGATAGAGGACGACGCCTGTCCGCCAGGCCTCGATGAAGGCCGGCAACCCCTGGGTGAACCGGTAGAAGTAGTCGTAGATGGAGACCACTGTCGGTGGGTTGGTGTTGAACAGCCCGAACGTGAACACGAGTGTGAGTTCCCCGCCGATGACCAGAACGGTCCAGGGAGCGAGACCGGCGAGGACGACCACCAGCAGTCGTCGCCGCGCACCGAGACGACCGCCGGGCCTACTCGCGTCGGACTCCATACTGGCACGCAGTGGTACGGAGGGATAAGTCTGCGTCTTCGCCACGCGAGCGAGCACGCGCAATGGGTTAAACTAAGTAGCGACTGGCGCCTCACTTCCGTGCGACGATCCGGAGCACGTCCTCGTCGGCGAGTTCGTGTCCACGGCCGACCTGCTGTTCGTCGTGTTTCGCACTCGGTCCCGTCACGCGGGCGAACCGGAACCGCTCGTCGAAGCTCCCGCCGAGTTTCTCGCAGGCGTCACCGACGGTGTCACCCGCCCGCAGGATGAGCGGTTCCTCGTAGTCGACACCCCGTCCGGGCTTGTCCATGTAGATGCGGATCAGGCCGAGTTCGTCCCAGATCCGCTCGGTGAGCCCATCGAGGCCGCGCTCCTCCTCCGCACTGATGAAGATGGCGTCGTCGGGATCGATGTCTCGCTCCTCGAGTTCCGATTCGACGGTCGGGAGATAGTCTGGCTCGATGAGATCGGCCTTGTTGACGACGGTGATCGAGGGCAGATAGACGCGGTTGTCCATCACGCCGTCGATGAGTCGGTCGAGGTCGACCTGCTCGCCGATGGTGACGTCGGCGTTGACGTAGCCGTGTTCCCGGAGGACGGATTTGATCGTCTCCTCGTCGAGATCCAGATCGACCGAACTGTTGACGCTGAGACCGTCCTTCGCTTTCTTGCGGATAGTGACACGCGGTGGCTCCCGATCGAGGCGAATCTTGTTCTTGTAGAGTTCCGCTGCGAGGCGGTCGTACTGGTCGATTTCGAAGACGGAGATCAGGAACACGATGAGATCGGCCGTCCGGACGACCGAGAGGACCTCCTGGCCGCCACCACGACCGCCGGCAGCGCCCTCGATAAGTCCGGGAACGTCGAGGATCTGGATGTTCGCACCCTTGTGTTTCAACATGCCGGGGTGGACGTCCAGCGTCGTGAACTCGTAGGCACCCGTCTCGGAGTCGGCGTTCGTAAGCGCGTTCAACAGTGTCGACTTGCCGACACTGGGGAACCCGACCAGTGCGACCGTGGCGTCGCCGTGCTTCTCGACGCCGTAGCCGCCCCCACCGCCGGAGGAGGACTGTTGCTCGAGCTTCTCTTTCTTCTCGGCGAGTTTGGACTTCAACCGGCCGATATGAGCCTCTGTCGACTTGTTGTAGGGCGTACTGGCGATTTCGTCCTCCAGTTCCTGGATCTCCTCTTCGAGCCCCATCGTGTGTACGTCGGCCCCTCACACCGAATAAGGCTTTCTTCCCTGGTCCGCCCCGTCGTCCGACAAACCGTCCTTATAATTTGCACATGTAATTCGTTACACCTATACGGCGCCCACCGTCAGAGTCGATAATGGCAGACGCGAACCGGTTCCGCGACAGCACTCAGATCCTCTTGCCAGCGGGTGCGCTGAACGGCATCCGTGAGGAACTAGAGCGGCGGTTCACTCTCACAGTCCGGGAAGAAGGGAACCAGGTCCGGATTATCGGTTCGCCAGTCGAGATCAAAGACGCCGGTGACTTCCTCGCGATGAACGGCGTGAGCTTCGCCTGAGGACGGTCGTCGGGCCGGCGAGCAGAATCAATCGTGGTACTGGGGTGTCTCTGTCGCTTTCCCATCACCAGTCAAACACGACTGGGGCGCGTAGGGATCCATGTGGAACGGTCACGCAGGTGTCGCTGAAACGCAATCCTTTAAGCCGCAGCGAAAAATTGGCCATACATGGCTGGAACTATCGAAGTACTCGTTCCCGGTGGCCAGGCCAACCCCGGCCCGCCGCTCGGTCCGGAACTCGGCCCGACACCCGTGGACGTGCAGGCAGTTGTTCAGGAGATCAACGACCAGACGGAAGCGTTCGACGGGACCGAGGTCCCTGTCACGATCGAGTACGAGGACGACGGCTCGTTCAGCATCGAGGTCGGTGTCCCGCCGACGGCCGAACTCATCAAGGACGAGGCCGGCTTCGAGACGGGCAGCGGCGAACCCCACGAGGAGTTCGTCGCCGACCTCTCGGTCGACCAGATTAAACAGATCGCCGAGCAGAAACACCCGGACCTGCTCGCGTACGACCTGAAGAACGCGGCGAAAGAGGTCGTCGGGACCTGCACCTCGCTGGGCGTCACCATCGAAGGCGAGAACCCCCGCGAGTTCAAAGAGAAGATCGACGCAGGCGAGTACGACGACGTGTTCGCCGAAGAAGCGGCGGCCTAAGCCGCTTCGAGGCAGACGGCTCGAAAGACGATTTCTGCGGGTCTCTCTTCGTGTTCGGAGCGATGCGCCCAGGTCGCCAGGCTGGGTAGTGACCCGTCGAACTATAGTAGCCATTGAAAGTCACTGCACACCCGATCGCACGACGGCAGTGCGATCGGTGTGTAAATCGTTTCAATTGTTACGATAGTCCTCGAACCGGGCGTCCGCAAGCGGCAACGTGACCGTAACGGTCGTCCCGCGCTCGGTGTCCGTCGAGACCGAGATCTCGCCACCCAGCGAGTCGACGAGCCACTTGACGAGCCAGAGTCCGAGTCCGTTGCTGTGAGAGGTGGGTGTCTCGGTCTGTAACCCCGTCAGGAGCGCCTGCTCGACGTCCGGGAGACCGGGCCCGTTGTCCGTGACGGCGATGGTCGCCGTCTCCGTGCCGTGCGTGACCGCCAGTTCGACGCGACGATCGGCGGTCGGCCAGTCGTTGTGTGCGAGCGCGTTCCGGCCGAGTTCCTGTAACAGCGGTGCGAGGGCACTCTTTCCGTAGACAACCGTCTCGTCCGGGAGGTCCGTCTCGACAGTGGCCTCGGGGAACTCCTCGCGCAGCGTCGTGGCGGTTTCGTCGGCGATAGTCGTCGCATCGACCCGTTCCGGACCCGTCGAGTTCCCGCTCAGTAACTCCTCCTGGATCGCCCGTGCGTGTTCGCTCATTTCCATGAACGATTCGGCGCGGGTCTGGATCCGCCCCGCCGAACGCTCGACGGCTTCGGACACCTCCTCGGCGTCGAGGATGCGTTCGGCCGACAGCAGGATGACCGACATGTCGTTACGGAGGTTGTGTCTGAACACGCGGTTGAAGACGAACATCTGGGAGGTCCGGCGGTCCAGTGTCGCGGCGAGTTCGCCAAAGCGCCGGGCGATCCGTTGCCACTCTGTCGTCGTCCCCAGATCGACTTTCGTCCCGTAGTTGCCCGCTTCGAGTGCGTCGAACCCCGCGAGGAGTTTGTCGATCTGTCGGATCGTCAGTCGCGAGGCCCAGATACCGAGGACGCCGACGGCGAAGAGTGTCAGGACGAGCGCCCCGAACTGGTAGGTCGTCGCCTGCCTGAGTGGCCGCTCGACGGTCGCTCTGTCGACAGCGACCGAAACCGTCCAGCCGGTTCGGTCGACGGTCGCAGTCGCGGTGAGACGGTCCGCGGCCGAGAGCGGGTCCGTGTACAGTTTCGACCCGTCAGCAGCGCGGACAGTCATGGCCTGCTCTCGCGGGAGCAGCGCCGTCGACGACTCGAAGAAGTTCGTCGCGGTAAGGTGGAACGCACCGTTGAGCGTACCGACGACGTCGCCGTTCCGTCTGACCGGTGCCGAGATAGTGACGATGAAGTTCCCGCTCTCGGCGCCGAAGGGGTCGCTGATGTACTGCTGGCCGTCGAGTCCAGCCTGGACGTACGGCCTGGAACTGAAGTCACTCCCGACCAGTTCACGCCGCTGATCCGACGGGAGTCCCGCCGAGTCGATGGCGACCATCGTCCCGTTGGCAGCGACGACCGACACCCCCTCGAAGGCCGTCTCACGACGGAACGTCGCGACCGCGTCGCGCTGGGCCGACGTTCCGTGGGCGGCGATGGCGTCGTTGCTGGCCCAGAGCGCGACCGTCGACTGTTTCTCCCCCAATCTAGTGTCGATATCGTGGGCGACGGTCTCCGCGGACGTGTTGAGCGTGGTCCGCTCCTGTGCTGTGACCGTCTCCTTGTGTAGCGAGAAACCGACGAAGACCACGGCCGAGAGCACGAGCGCAACTGCGGCGAGCGTCACGACGAACGTCGTCCGCAGATGCATTGTAGGGTGGTAGCACCATCGACGCATAAATTGACCGGGAAGGGCGGTTCGACGCTTTTAAGTGTCGCATTGGCCTCTACCCGGACGAGACAGGCATCCGCCTGTTTCACTGACCCGTAGAAGCCACTTGGCGCACTACGGAGGTGAACAATGGCAGATCAAGAAATAGAGCAAGCAGTCTCTCGCGCACTCGAGGATGCACCCCAGCGGAATTTCCGCGAGACGGTGGACCTCGCGATCAACCTGCGCGACCTAGATCTTAACGACCCGTCGAACCGCGTCGACGAGTCCGTCGTTCTTCCTGCCGGTACCGGCCAGGAGACCACCATTGTGGTCTTCGCCGAGGGTGAGACAGCCCTTCGTGCCGAGGAGGCAGCCGACGACGTACTCGACCACGACGAACTCGAGGAGCTTGGTGGCGACGACGACGCCGCCAAGGATCTCGCTGATGACACTGACTTCTTCATCGCAGAGAAGGGCATGATGCAGGACATCGGGCGATACCTCGGGACCGTCCTGGGCCCGCGCGGGAAGATGCCGGAACCGCTCGACCCCGACGACGACGTCGTCGAGGTCATCAACCGCATGAAAAACACCGTGCAACTACGCAGCGGGGAGCGCCGTACGTTCCACACCCGCGTCGGTGCACAGGACATGTCCGCCGAGGACATCGCCGACAACATCGACGTCATCCTGCGCCGCCTGCACGCCGACCTCGAGAAGGGGCCGATGAACATCGACACGGTCTTCGTCAAGACCACGATGGGCCCCGCCGTGGAGGTGGCCTGAGATGAGCGCCGAAGGTGAACGGAAGACCGAGACGATCCCGCAGTGGAAACAGGACGAGGTCGACGACATCGTCGGGATGATCGAATCCTACGAGAGCGTCGGCGTCGTCAACATCGCCGGGATCCCGTCCCGCCAGCTCCAGGACATGCGCCGTGACCTGCACGGCACCGCGGAGCTTCGGGTCGCTCGGAACACCCTGCTTTCGCGCGCGCTGGACGAGGTCGACGCCGGCCTCGAAGAGCTCACCGACTACGTCTCCGGACAGGTCGGTCTCATCGGGACCAACAACAACCCGTTCTCACTGTTCAAGTCCCTGGAAGCGTCGAAGACGCCCGCACCGATCGGTGCCGGCGAGATCGCGCCCAACGACATCGTCATCCCGGAAGGGGACACCGGTGTCGACCCGGGGCCGTTCGTCGGTGAACTCCAGAGCGTCGGTGCCGACGCGCGCATCCAGGAGGGGTCGATCCAGGTACTCTCGGACTCGACCGTCCTGGAGACCGGCGAGGAGGTCTCCCAGGACCTCGCGAACGTCCTGAGCGAACTCGGGATCGAGCCCAAGGAAGTCGGGCTCGACCTCCGTGCGGTCTTTGCCGACGGCGTCCTCTTCGAGCCCGAGGAGCTCGAACTCGACGTCGAGGCCTACGAGAGCGACATCAAGGCGGCCGCCGGGCAGGCGTTCAACCTCTCGGTCAACGCCGAGTATCCGACCGCCGAAACGGCCCCGACGCTGTTGCAGTCGGCTCGCGCCAACGCCAAGAGCCTCGCGCTCCAGGCAGCCATCGAGGACCCCGAGGTCGTCCCCGACCTCGTGTCCAAGGCCGACGCACAGGTCCGTTCGCTCGCCGCACAGATCGAGGACCCCGAGGCACTGCCCGAGGAGCTCCAGGACGTCGACGTGGAGACCGCGGACACAGAGGAATCGGCTGACGACCAAGACGACACCGCATCCGAGGACGACGCCGACGAAGACGCCGCGGCCGACGAGGCCGAGGACGACGACGATGACGACGAGGACGCCGGCGACGCGCTCGGAGCGATGTTCTAACTCACAACGATACCAATGGAATACGTTTACGCTGCACTCATCCTGAACGAATCGGGCGAAGAGATCAACCAGAGCAACCTCACCGACGTGCTCGAAGCCGCCGGTGTGAGCGTCGAGGAGTCCCGTGTCAAGGCACTCATCGCCGCGCTCGAGGACGTCGACATCGAGGAGGCCGTCGAACAGGCCTCCGCCGCACCCGTCCCGGCAAGCGGTGGCGCCGCGGCACCTGCCGCTGGCGACGACGATGACGCCGCCGACGACGGTGGCGACGAGGCCGAGGAAGCCGCCGACGACGGTGGCGACGACGATGACGACGAGGACGACGAGGCCAGCGGCGAGGGCCTCGGCGAACTCTTCGGCTAAGTCGGACACGACAGCACCCTTTCTTTGCGCGACGTAACCCGGCCAGCGACAGCGCTGTCGCTCACGACGGTCGACGACCGACCCGAGGTTCAAGTACCGGGACGGGGCCAGGCACGAGCGTGCTCGCGTCATCCACCACCGACCCGTCGGTCGCGACCGTCCCGTTGCTCGCCGCCGTCGCTGCCGGGGTCGGACTCGGGACCGTCAGTGGGCTGGTGCCGGGACTTCACGCCAACACGTTCGCGCTTTTGTTGGCAGCGGTCGCGAGCGAGGTGCCCGGCCCGGCGGTCGCCGTCGGTGCGACGATGCTCGCCGCAGGTGTCACCCACACCTTCCTCGATATCGTCCCGGCATTGGCGCTTGGCGTCCCGGACCCGGCGATGGCGGCCAACGCGCTCCCTGGGCATCAACTGGTCATCGAGGGACGCGGGCGCGAGGCATTGCGGCTCTCCGCGCTTGGCAGCGCGCTCGCGGTGCTGCTGGCCGTGCCACTCGCCGTTCCGGTGACCGTGATCATGGAGCGGGCGTACCCTGTCGTCGTAGCACACCTCCCGCTGGTTCTGGCGGGCGTGGCGACACTGCTCGTCGTCACCGAACCGAGCGTGCGGAGTGTCGCCGGTGCTGCCTGCTCGCTCGCTGCCAGCGGTGCGCTGGGACTGGCCGTCCTCGACGCGCCCGTCGACTCGATGCTCCCGGTCGCCGACGTCCTCGTCCCGCTGTTCGCCGGGCTGTTTGGCGCACCGGTGTTGCTCGACGCCATCGAGGGGACTGGCGTGCCACCGCAGACAGATCCTGCGGTGACGGTCTCACCGCGCACCATCGGCCGACTGGCGGCGGTCGGGACGCTCTGTGGGGCTGCCGTCGGCTATCTCCCTGGGGTGTCCAGCGCCATCGCGGCCACGCTGGCACTGGGGGTGACGAGCGGGCGTGGTCCTCGCGCGTTCACCGTCACGACCAGCGGCGTCAACACGGCGACGGCCGTCTTCGCACTGTTCGCGCTGGTGGCACTGGGGACCCCACGGACGGGCGTGCTGGTCGCGCTGGACCGTGTGGGTGCCCCACTGGCGTTACCGGCACTGGTGGTGGCCGTCGCGGTCGCCGCACTCGCGGGCGCCGTACTCGTCCCCGTCCTCGGCGACCGGTACCTGCGGACGGTCGGTCGACTCGATCCAGCGCGACTCTCGCTTTCGGTGCTCGCCGGACTGCTCGTGCTGTCGTACGTCTTCGCCGGTGGCCTCGGCGTTGGCGCATTCGGCCTGGCGACACTCGTCGGTCACATCCCGCCGTACTTCGGCGCGCGCCGGGCGAATCTCATGGGGGTGTTGCTCGTCCCGCTGGCGTTATAGGTAACCCCGGCGCCGGAAGTGCACGAGCATGACGGCAGTGATGAGCAACATCCCGAGCATCGTCGCCGGATAGCCGAACGTCCAGCCCAGTTCGGGCATGTTGTACGGACCCCCCGCGAAGTTCATCCCGTAGACACCGACGACGAACGTCAGCGGGATGAAGATGGTCGCGACCACCGTCAGTACCTTCATCACCTCGTTGGTCGACTGCGAGAGCGTGTTGAGATAGATGTCCCGCGCGCCCGCCACGAGATCCCGGTAGGTCTCCGTGAGGTCGACGATCTGGACGAGGTGGTCGTAGGCGTCCCGGAAGTACTTCTCAGTCTCGGGCTGGATCTGTGCCGGGTCACCGCGGGCGAGGACGCCGACGGCCTCCCGCGTCGGCCAGGCGATCTTCCGAAAGGAGAGCAGGTCGCGGCGGACGTCGTTGATCTTCTCTAAGGTCTCGATATCCGTCGAGACGGTCACCTCCTCCTCGATCTCCTCGATATCGGTCTCGATGCCGTCGAGCAGGTCGAAGTAGCCGTCGACGACGACATCGATAACGCGGTAGGCGGTGAAGTCCGGGCCCCGCTGGAGCAGTCGCTCGTCGCCACGCGCGACGGCGTCGAGGACCCGCTGGACCGGCGTCGCGGGACCCGTCGCGACGGTGACGACCCAGTCGCCCCCGACGAAGATGCCGACGGGGCTGGTCGCGACCTCCTTCTCGAAGGTCGTCTCGCCGGGCGTGAGCGTCGCGATCTTCAGCAGGACGAAGGTGTACGTCGAGAACTCCTCGGTCTTTGCCCGTGTCTGGCTCTGGATGTCCTCGATCGTGAGTGGATGCAGATCGAACGCCGTCCGGACGCTGTCGAGGTCCGCGGCCGTCGCTTCGGAGACGTGGACCCACGTGGTGCCGACAGCCCGACGTGCGGCAGCAAGGTCGTCGTACTCCACGGGCTGGCCATCGGCGTAGACGACGGCCGAGATCACGCTCCCTCCTGGTCGGGGATCCGACCGACGGAGAGCACGGTTAGGCCCACCATCACAGCGGTCAGCGAGAACGCACGGCCCGGATAGGGAACCAGGACGCCGACCACGTACGCGACGAGTCCGACGATGGTCAACAGCGCCCCGGCGACGGCAGCGGCCTTCATGCCCTGGCAATCGCGCCGCCCGACAAAAAAGCGTACCCCCGAGACCGGTGGTCTCAGCGGAGGAGGTCGGCGATGACGTTGATGAGGAACCACTTCATCGCGTTGACCGGGCCGATGCCGTCGATGCGGATATCGCCGTCAGCGACCGCCGCCTGGAAGTCGGCCGACGGCGTCTCGGAGTTCAGTATCTGCGTCATGGTATCGCGGTCAGTCGACAGCTTCAGCGTCGCGTCCGACCGCGTCTCGGGGCGCTGGTCCTGGATCTGCAGGTCCGCGTCGAGTTCGAACGACGCGGTCGCCTGCGAGCCGTCGGTATCCGTGACGACCATGTTCACGCGCTCGTTCCGAAGCTGGCCCGCAAGCGGCCCGTAGTCGTCGGGGTCGACCTGATCGTTGTACGCCGGGACCATGGCGTCGAAGTCGTCGTAGAGGTCGTCCGCCCACGCTGGCTGCCCGCTCTGTGCGACGGTCGTACCCGTCCCAGCGGCGATCACGAGGAGCGTCGAGAGGACGAGCGTCACGAACCAGGGTTTCGTCGGTAATCCCACCATACCGGATAATTCGCCGGAGAAGAGCTTAAACTAGTACTGTCACGGTGGGGAGGGCAGTCGCTGCCCCGGACGTGGCTCGCTCAGAGCCGGAACGTCGGCCCGTCGTCGGTGTCCTGGACCTCGACGCCGAGCGCTTCGAGTTCGTCCCGGAGGTCGTCGGCCCGTTCGTAGTTGCCCGCCGCCCGTTCCTGTTCGCGGACGTCCAGAACGAGTTCGACGAGGTCCTCGGCGACGGTGACGTCGCTGTCCTGCTCGCTCCCGAAGCCGAGTCCCAGCACGTCCCCGCCGAACGTCTCGAAGGCCTCGACCGCCCGGCGGAGACCGCGATAGTCGTAGGCATCGTGGCTGTCGACGTGGGTGTGGACCGCGGCAGTCAGGTCCAGCAGCGCCGTCATCGCCTCCCGTGTGTTGAAGTCGTCGTTCATCGCGGCTTCGAAGTCGGCCTCGGCCGCGTCGACGGCCCCACGCAGGGCCTCGTCGACGGTCTTCGCGTAGGCGTCGACGCTGTCGCAGGCCGCGACGGCCCGCTCGTAGCCACGTTCCAGGCGGTCCCAGCGCTCCTGGGCCTCGGCGATCGTCTCGTCGCTGTAGGTGGCCCGCGAGGTGTAGGCCGTCGACAGCAGGAACGTCCGGAGGACGTCGGGGCCGAACGCCGCGACGGCGTCGCCAACGGTGAAGTAGTTGCCCAGCGAGGAGGACATCTTCTCGTCGTCGGTTTCGAGCAGGCGGACGTGGAGCCAGTACCTGGCAAACTGCTGGCCGGTCGCGGCCTCGCTCTGGGCGACCTCGTTCTCGTGGTGGGGGAACACGAGGTCCTGGCCGCCGACGTGGACGTCGATGGTCTCGTCGAGGTGGGTCATCGACATCGCCGAGCATTCGATGTGCCAGCCCGGCCGGCCCTCGCCCCACGGCGAATCCCAGGTCTGGGCCGTCGTACAGGCCTCCTCGGCGGGTGCGGCTTCAGGGTGCTGATGCTCGGCGATGTCCGCGGGGTCGACGCCGCCGGCCTTCCAGAGCGCGAAGTCCGCAGGGTGGCGCTTCTCCGTCTCGGCGTCCTCGTCCTGGGATTCGATGTCCTCGACGGTCTGGTTCGAGAGCTTCCCGTACTCCTCGAAGCTCGTGACGTCGAAGTAGACCGAGCCGTCGGCCTCGTAGGCGTAGCCGCCCTCGACGAGTCGCTCGACGAGGTCGATGATCTCGGGGACGTGCTCTGAGACCCGCGGGTACACCTCGGCGCGATCGAGGTTGAGCGAGCGCATGTCCTCGATGACCTGTGAGACGTAGTGCCGGGCCACGTCGGCCTCGCTGTCCCCGTCCTCGCCGACGCGGGCGACGATCTTCTCGTTGACGTCGGTGAAGTTCTCGACGTGACGGACGTCGTAGCCGACCTGTTCGAGCCAGCGGCACATGACGTCGACGTGGACCCAGCCGCGGGCGTGGCCCAGATGTGGCGGGTCCGAGGTCGTCAGGCCACAGTAGTACAGCAGCACGGAGTCGGGGTCCTGTGGCTCGAAGGGCTCTTTCTCGCCGGTCAGCGTGTTCGTCACGCGGATCGTCATTACCCGAGTGCACTCCGTCCGCTCGTTTCAACCCGTCGGAACCACGCGGGAGCCGGAACCGATATGTGAGGGGTTGACAAATTACCGGCCGTGACTTCCGGGGGGAGCAGCGACCGGCGTGGAACCACTGCAGTGACCACCAACCTCCTGCTGGTCGTGGTGGCCGTCGTCTTCGCACTCGGTCTGGCGATGTTCGCCTTCGACATCGGCGAGACGGTCGAGGACACCGGACCGGCGGTCGCCGTGACGATCACCGGCGCCGATGGCGACGGCGCGACCGCCGACTGCAACCCGACGGTCGGTGCGACCCTCGTGCGTGTGCACCACGAGAGTGGGACCGCGATCCCGGCCGACGAGGTGCGACTCCGTGGCGCGACGCCGACCGACGGCGCCCTCGCCCTGAGCGCACGCTGTACGGGCGTCGGGAGCCGACTGGCCGCGGGTGAATCGTTCACGGTCGCGGCGATGCCGGACGACGCCGTCGAACTCGCGTGGCGACCGGACGACCACAACGTCACGCTGGCGGAGTGGGCCGACTAGTCGACGACAGCTTCGACGACTCTGAGAGCGTCGGGGCCGTCTCGGCGGCCCACCGCCACGATCAACGATTCCCCGGCGGTGCCGGCCGCCTCGACCTCGATATCGGCGGCCCGGAGCCGTCCCAGCACCTCGGCCAGAACCGCCGGCGAGACGTCACCGGTGGCGACGATGCCCGTGAGCGACCCGCCACCGCTGGCGAGGGATTGGCCGCCGACTCGCAGGAGCGGTCCCTCGCCGTCGGTGGGGCCCAGACCGCTCTCCATCGAGACACGGGCGTCCGCGGTCGGTGGTTCGTGGCCGGGCAGTTCCTCGGCGAACCGACGCAGTGCCGTCGCGACCGCCTCGGTCTCGCCGTCGACATCGAGCGTGCGTGCAGCGGCCGTGTAGTTGACGACGCCGGCCTGGAGCGCGTCGTAGAGGAACGGGCGCGCCCGGACCGCGTCGCGGGTCTCGGCTGCGAGTGACATGGTTCAGAGGGCGGGCCGGGACAGCAAAAAGGTGTCCAGACCGGGAGACGATACCGTGGGACGGGCAACGAAGCCCCTAAGGACAGCTCGGCCCAACACGGCGGTATGGAACAAGCGCTCGTCATCGCAGCCCACGGCTCGCATCTCAACGCCGAGTCGAGCACGCCGACGTTCACCCACGCGGACACCATCCGCGCGACCGGCGCGTTCAGCGAGGTCCGGGAGTCCTTCTGGAAGGAGGAACCGGCCTTCCGCGAGGGGCTGCGGACCGTCGACGCCGACGAAGTGTACCTGGTGCCGCTGTTCATCTCCGAGGGCTACTTCACCGAGCAGGTCATCCCCAGAGAGTTCCGCTTGGAGGAGTGGGACCCCGAACTGTGGGACTCGGACGGCACCAGCGCGACCCACGCGACGCTGACGGCCAGCGACACCGACCAGACGGTCCACTACTGTGGCCCGGTCGGGACCCACGACTCGATGAGCGACGTCATCGTCCAGCGGGCCAAATCCGTCACCGGCGACCCGGACGTCGGTGACGGGTTCGGACTGGCCGTCGTGGGCCACGGCACCGAGCGCAACGAGAACTCCGCGAAGGCCATCGAGTACCACGCCGACCGCATCCGCGAGATGGACCGCTTCGACGAGGTCCAGGCGCTGTTCATGGACGAGGACCCCGAAGTCGACGACGTGACCGACTTCTTCGAGGTCGACGATATCGTCGTGGTCCCACTGTTCATCGCCGACGGCTACCACACCCAGGAGGACATCCCCGAGGACATGGGCCTCTGTGAGGACTACCGCGACGGCTACGACGTCCCGGCGGCGGTCGACGGCCACGACATCTGGTACGCAGGTGCAGTCGGCACCGAACCACTGCTTGCCGACGTGGTCCTCGAACGGGCCGCCGACGCTGGCGCCGACGTCGAGCGTGCCATCGACCAGGTACGTGACCGGACCCGCGGCGCCGACCCGGCGGCCGGCGACTGAGGCCGGTAATCGACCAGGCCCGGAACGGGCGCCTTTTTGCGGTCCGACTCCTACCCGGCGGATATGGACGACACCCACGTCGAGGCGTTCGCCGACGCCGCCGTCGACGGCGTCGACTTCGACGGCATCGAGGCGCAGGTCGACGACGACAGCTTCACGCTCTCGACGGCCGACGGGACGACCGCCGAGGGCGCCGCCGGGGACCTCGCCGACGTGGCCCAGCAGGTCGCGGACCACGTGACGAACTGGTACTTCTGGCACGCGACCGCCCCCCAGGCCGAGCCACGCTGGGCCTTCCTGCGCTGGCTCGAAGGTGCCGACGAGACGTCGGTGCCCGAGCGCTACGACCGCCTCGGCGACGGAGTGACGACCACCTGGGGAGAACTCGCGATCACCGTCACAGTCGACGCGGACGGCCAGCGCGTCTACGACCTCCGCCACGAAGAGGACCGCGACGCGGACCCGGCCGATCTAGAGAGATACGAGGGACCGCTCGCGGCTCGCGACCTGGCGAAACACGACGAGCGGGGCCGATACCGGCCGCTCAAGACGGCCCCGACGCTCCAGCGTGGCTGGGCCCTCTCGGACCTCGGTCCAGACGAACTCGTCACTGCAGTCCACACCTTCTATCCCGCGACCGTCGAGAACTGGTATCGGGAGCGACAGGGCGCCCTGGACGTGACCCACTGGCACGAGACCACCCAGCGCCAGACCGGCATCTACGGCGTCGTCAAGACCTGGGACCGCGGCGACGGCTACGAGCACGTCAACTGGGTCGCCGAGGCCTGCTGTGACGACTCCCAGTGTCTCAAGCGTCGCGAGTGGCAGTACGACGAGGAGACAGACCTGGATGTCGACGGTGGGAGCGGGGTATTCCCCTGTCGGGAACCCTGCTCGGTCGTCATCACGGCCGCGCGCCAGTGGACGAAGATGGAGTCCGAGGAGCCCCAGACCTACGAGTTCGAGTTGACCCCAAGCGAGAAAGAACAGATCGAAGCCATCATCGACGCAGTCGCGGACGGCGAGGTCGCCGACATCCGCGAGGCGGACATCTACGAAGGTGCCAACCGCTACCGGACTCGGTTCCTTCGTGCGAAACGCCTCGGCGACGAGGGGAACCTCGGCGGCGTCCCGACCGGAAACGACGAGTGACCATCAGGCCAGCAGACTGTACAGCGCGATCAACACGCCGACGACGACGACCGCCGCGCCGACGAAGACGACCGTGTTCTGGAACAGCGCGACCGCACCCAGCGCCGTGAGCAGGGCCAGCGTCGCCAGAACCATCACCGGGAACGTGCCGACCGAGGCCGGCAGCCCGCCTGGTTCCGGATCCGGCTTTGGTTTCGGTTGCGACAGTTCCTCGCCGACCTGGACCGTCTCTTCGGTCTCGTCGGGTTCGACCAGCGAGATCTCGACGAGTCGGGTCTGAGCGCCGTAGCCGCTCACCACCTTGAGATTCCCCCGGACAGACCCCGCGCCGGTCACCTCGACACGGACGAGTCGTTCGGACTCGCGCTCGACGTAGTGGTTCGTCGCCGCCAGCGAGGCCACCGACGAGAGGTCGCTGTCGAGATGCAGGTGGACGTGGGTGGGTTCACCGTGGTTGATCAGTCGGATGTCGAACCCACCGGTCGACTCGTAGTCCGTGGGGACCTCCAACCCGTGTATCTCCTCGCGGTTGATGTGGATCGGCAACGGGTCCGGCACGGGTACGACTGCGCGGTGACGGAAGAAAAAGGTTCAGGCCGGTGCTTCGTCGCGCATGTCCGGGGGCAGCAGGTTGGGGATACCGTCCTCGATGGGGAAGGTCTCGCCACACTCGGTACAGACCAGCGTGCCGGCCAGGATCTCCTCGCCGTCACGCTCGTCGACGTCCAGGTCCAGGTCGTGCTTGTCGAGCGGACAGCAGATGATGTCCATCAGGTCCTCTTTCATGCCCGGAGCCAGGGCCGGCCCTCGCAAAAGTCTGCCGCTCTCTCCGGGTGGGTAGCCATCGAACGAACAGCGTTGCTGTATCCAGCGGCCTTATCTCGGTGGGAGACCAGCACAGGATCATGAGCGAGACCACACTGTACGACCGACTCGGTGGTCGTGACGGGATCGCGGCCGTCGTCGACGCGTTCTACGACCGCCTCGTCGCCGACGAACAACTCGGACCGTACTTCGAGGGTGCCGACATGGAACTGCTCAGACGGACACAGACCGACCACCTCTGTGAGGCCGCTGGGGGGCCCGAGACGTACGACGCGACACCGGTCCGGGAAGCACACCTGCACGTCCCGTTCTCCGAGGATGACATCGCCCGTGCGGTCGAACTGCTCGACGAGACACTGGCCGAGGCTGGCGTCTCCGGCGAGGACAAGGACGCGGTACTGGCGGCGGTCACACGGTACGAAGCCGATCTACTCGCAGAGGAGTGAGCCGCGATCAGAAGGGGCGTTCGCGGACGATGGTCTCGCCACGGCCAGGGCCCACGCCGATGGCGTAGACCGGCGTGTCGAGTTCGTCCTCGATGTACTCCACGTAGGTCCGTGCGTTCTCGGGCAGAGCGTCGTAGCCCTCGTCGGCGACGGCCGCCCAATCGACTTCGGGCCAACCCTCGAAGGTCCGGAAGTTCGCTTCGCACTCGCCCCACTGTTCGGTGGTGGCGGGCATCGAGAGCATCTCCTCGCCGTCGAGGGTGTAGGAGTGGCCAACCTTTACCTCGTCGAGGCCGGCGAGCACGTCGAGATGGTTGACGGCGAGGCCGGTGAATCCGGATGCCCGCTCCGCGTGGCGAAGCATCGGCATGTCGAGCCAGCCGACCCGGCGCGGTCGACCGGTAACAGTCCCGTACTCGCCACCCTCCTCGCGGATGTACTCGGCCAGTTCGGCGTCCGGACCGGGGTCGTCCGGGTCGTACCCAGGGGTGTGTCCCTCGACGCCACCGAGTTCGGTCGGAAGCGGGCCGGTCCCGACACGCGAGAGGTAGGCCTTGACGATACCGACGACCTCCCCGTCGCCGACGACCGTCGGGCCGAGACCGGTGCCGGTGCAGGCACCGCCCGCTGTCGGGTTCGAGGAGGTGACGTAGGGGTAGATGCCGTGATCGATGTCGATAGAGGTCCCCTGTGCGCCCTCCAGCATGACGTTCTCCCCGTCGGCCATCGCCGCCGAGAGGAACTGCCCGGCGTTGACCGTCATGTCGCTCGCTTCGAGCCGGCGGCCGAACTCGCGGAACTCCGTGAAGATCGCGTCGATATCGAAGGCGTCCGGCTCGTCCAGTTCCGTGACGTCGATCCCGTAGACGTCCTCCAGCAGTGCCCGTTTCTGCGGGACGACGTACTCCAGGCGGTCCCGCAGGACGTCGGGGTCGAGCAGGTCGCCGACCCGGACCCCGCGTCGCCCGGCCTTGTCCTCGTAGGTGGGGCCGATACCCCGACCGGTCGTGGCGGCTTCCAGATCGGTCTCGCTCTTGACGTCCTCCTCGATGCCGTCCAGAACTCGGTGGAACGGCAGGATGACGTGGGCGCGTTCGGCGACGCGCACGTCCGGGTCGAGGCCGCGGTCCTGTAGTGTGTCGATCTCGTCGAACAGCGTTCGCGGATTGACGACGCACCCGTTGCCGAGGACGCCGACTTTGCCACGGATGGCTCCACTCGGCACGAGCGAGAGCTTGTACTCCTCGCCCTCGTGGACGACGGTGTGGCCGGCGTTGTCGCCGCCCTGATAGCGCGCGACGACGTCCGCGTCGTCGCCGTACAGGTCGACGATGCCGCCTTTCCCCTCGTCGCCGAGTTGTGAGCCGACGATGGTTACGGTCATCGCTCGGACGTTTTGGCCTGCGTGATAAACCGATTACGGTCCCTCTCGGGGCTCGTCCGAGCGTCGACCAGTGGTGGCGTCTCCCATGTGAATCGTTACGACGCTTTTAAGACACTGCCGTGTGAACCCGAAAATCCGGCAAAGCGGGCGGTCCGAGGGTAACTTTTAAATCCTGCTACCACAAGTTAACAATTGCCATGATAGACAGGCTTGAGAAGGAAGTCGACATGCTGGAACGCCACCTACAGGTGCTCCGCATGGTCATCGAGAACGAGCCTATCGGGATCGTGAAGATGTCCAACGAGACTGGCTACCCCCACCACAAGGTTCGCTACTCGCTGCGGGTCCTCGAAGAGGAGAACCTCATCGAGCCCTCCAGTCAGGGTGCGATCACGACCGAGCAGACGGGCGAGTTCGTCGACGACTTGGACGAGAAGATCGACGAGATCATCGAGAAGCTCGAAGGAATGAAGATCGAAGACGCGGCCGAAATCGAAGGCTGATCTCGCGGGTTCGATAGCCCGGGCGACCCTGTTCTGTGTTGCTCTCGAACTAGAGCTCCGGGACGGCCATATTGAACTCCCCTTCGCGCGCCTCGAGCAGACAGAGGTGATAGCCGTCCGACCGCGAGAGGTTCACGAAGCTGGCCCGCTTGCTCCGGCTGAACAGCCCACTGGCAGTGGCCTCCTCGGCCGTCTCCAGGGCCTCCGGGTCGAAGAAACTCTTGGTGACCAGGAACGCCGCCGCCAGCGAGCGACTGGTGTTGCCGAGCTTCTCCGTCGTCGTGATCAGATCGGTCATCTGCTCTCTCGTGGCGGGCTGTTTGCGGTCGTTGATGTTCGCGACGATGAGCGGGTTGCCCATCCGGTCGCGGACGACCACGTCGTATCGCTCCTGTTCGCGGTGTTCCTCGCCGTCCTCGACGTAGGTGATCGAGACCTGACCGTTGAGTTCGATCCGGTCGATGTTCGGGAGGGCGTTGTAGACGACCTCCATCTCCGTACTGTGGCCCGTGTCGCGGATCTCGTAGAGGAGCCTCCTGACGAGCCACGCGACGAACTGGTACTCCAGACAGCCGGTGAGGAACTCGTGGAACGGCCGGCCGTCGACGGTGGTACCCTCGGCCTCGAACTGCGTGTGGTACTGGATCCGGAGGTTCGCGTCGACGTCCTCGGGATCTGCGCTCCCGTCACGAGCGTCCGCGAGTGTCGCCGCGCTCTTGGAGTCGTAGCGGACGAAGAGGTTCGTCCCGCGCAGTGCCTCGTCCGGTCGCAACCGCTGGCTCGGGTCCGTCCCGGTCACCTGGTCGGGGAGCTGACCACGGAGCGAGGAGACCCGCTCCTCGAGACGGGCGATCTCCTCGTTCGCCTCGCGGAGCTGTGACTGCAAGCTGTCCCGCTCGGCTCGCAGATCCTCGGCCTCGCCCTCCAGCGTCGAGAGTTCCGACTCCAGTCTGGAGAGTTCGGCGGTCCGTTCGTCCAGTTCCCGGCGGAGTTCCCGGATCCGGTCGTCACTCCTCGACCGGCGGTCCGTCGACGCGGACTCGTCCGACCCCGCCGACTGGTCCGCTCGCCTGTCGGTACCGGCTGGCGGACTCGACTGGTCGGGCGTGCCCTTGACAGCCTCGGTCGAACGCGGTGACTGCTGGTCGCGTCGGCGTGGCTCTGCGGACTCCGTCCGCGCTGCCTGTCGCTCGGACGATGCTGGCTGGTCGGACTGCCGTTGGGACGACGACCCGGTCTGGTCGGGCTGTCGCGGCGAGGACGGTTCGGCCTGTCCTGTCGATGGCTCGGAGCGCTCGGACTGGTGCTGTGGCGGTGTCTCTGACTCGTCGGCCTGACTCCGAGCCGGCGTCTCCGACTGGGCGTTCGCTGTCGTGTCGGTCTGTCGCCGGTCGACGTCCTGCGACTCGGGGCGCTGTGTCTCCTGGGCGGGCCGGTCGCGGTTGTTCGACGTCGCGCCGGCGAGCTGTGTCGAGCGCTCCGGGTCCAGCGACGGGATCGAGCGCGTCTCGAAATCCGGGACCCCGCCGTCGCTCTCGTCGTCGGCCGGTGTCCTCGTCTCGGTCGCGTCTGACTGGTCCGATCCAGTCAGTTCACTGGCTGGTTCGGGGTCGTCTCCTGTCGCGGCTGGCTCCACCGTCTCGGTCGTCGTCGACGACTGGTCGGGAGCCGCTCCGGCTCGGTCCTCACGTCGCCGTGACGCTGTATCTGTCGGCGCCTCGTCGACCTCTCGACCGCTCTCACCGGTGGTCTCGGACTCGTGGTGTCGTCGCTCGGGCTCGTCGTCCCGTCGCTGGTCGTCTTGCCGGTCCGGAGCGGAAGCGTCACCGCCGTTGGTGTCGCTCTCGACGGGTCGGGTCTCCTCGCGCTCGGGGGACCCAGAAGACTCCCGCCGGTCCCGACTCCCGGTTCCGGTCTCGCGGCCACCGATACTCTTGGATCCAGGGGGGCCCCCGGTCGGCTGGTCGCGCTGTGTCTCTGTCGGTGTGGTGTCTTCCCTCTCGTCTGTCGCTCGTGCGTCCGTAGATTCTGTCGTGGACGTGTCCTCGGGCACGTCTCTCGTCGCCCGTGCCCACTCCTCTGGCGAACGATCGTCGGTGGTCGAGGAGCGCTGCTCGCTGTCGGACCGCTCGGCTGTCGCCTGCTGCCCCGACGAGTCGGCCCCACTGCCGGTCGACCGCTCTGTGTCCCGGTCCGCAGATGTGTCGCTCCCGTCGCCGGCTCCACCGCCGCTCATCACGTCGTCGGTCGACTCACTGCCGCCCGCGTCCGGAATCTCGACCGGGTCGATGTCCGCGGGGAAGACCTCGTAGATGCCGACCTCGCCGTCGGCCTGCTCGAACGCCTCGTCGTCTGTGATCAGCCGGCCGGACGAGCCGACCCAGGCGACGCTCATCGACCGACCCTGGTGGTAGACGACGTAGTAGTCACCGGAGAGGACGTTCTCGGAGAGTTCGACGTAGCCAGTAAAGCTCCCGCTCGACAGCGTCGAATCGACCTCGGAGATGGAGGTATCCTCGGTGTAGTACTGGCCCTGTGCGTCCTGGCCTTGCGCCTCCATCACGGCGAGCAACGGCAGCGCCTCGTGGGGGGCCTCGCGTGCCGTCCCGTCGGCGTCCTCGAACTGCTCGATGTCGCCGCCGAGAATCCCGACGACCGTCCCGTTCAACATGAACAGGCGCGCCGGCCCTGCCAACACCACGCCGGAGAACTCCCGGTCTGCGAGTGTCCGGAGCCCCGCATAGCCCCCGCGGAACGACACCGGGTCCCACTCGTCGACCTGATCGACCGTACGGCTACTCATTACCCCTACCAAGCCACATTACGGACAAATAGTTTGTGCCCCGTCAGACGGGCGGCGTGTAGCCTGTGAGACTACCGGGCCGACAGTCCGGCACCGACTGCGATACCGATGCTCAACCCGATCGCGATTCCCAGCGCGAGGTTGTCCAGTACGATCCCGAGCGCCACACCCAATCCTGCGCCGATAGCGATCCCGACACCGAGATATTCCGCGTTCGGTTCGTCGTCTGGTTCCGCTCCCATGACGGGAACTCGCGCGGACGGACAGTATAGCTGTTCCCACAGGACTCGACTCCGACGAACATATGACCGGTGAGCCGTAACTGCGGGTATGGAAGAGGAACCAGGGTTGAGCGACCAGTACCCGACCGCCAGTCCGTGGCCGCTGTTCGTCGCGCTCGGGCTGGCACTCTCGGAGGTCGGCGTGTTCGTCGGGCTGTTCCCGGTGGCCGTCTTCGGCCTCATCCTCTTTGGCGGGAGTATCGCTGGCATCCTCACCGAATCCGGGTACGTCGACCGACCGTGGCCGACGCTCGTCGGTGTCGGCGTCGTGCTGGCGGCCATCGCCGCACTGATCGCCGTCACACAGCTCCCGATGGCCGAACTCGTCGTCTCGAACATCGGCGAGGGGCCGCTATTCACGCGACTCGTCGCCGTCGTCGTCGCCGGCGTGGTGATGGCTGCGATGGGTGGGGTCGGCTCCATCATGGAGCAGACTGCGGTCTGAGCGAAACCAACAGTCTATTTACCGGCCTTCGCTAAGCCACATCCATACATGGCACTGTTCGGGTTCGAAAAGGACACCCTACTCGACCTGACGGTCAACGTCATCCCGCTCGGGATCCTCGCGTTCTTCATCCTGGCGTTCGCCGTCGTCCCGGCCTTCGGTACCGATCCGGTGTTCTCGGGGCTCCAGTTCGCACTGATGATCACGATGTTCTTCCTGCTGGCCGTGCTGACGTACTACGCCGGCAGGGCTGTCGAAGACGCCGAGAAGGCCGAAGAGGCAGCGGAATCGGCGGAGTAAGCGGCCCGTATTCTCACGCCGTTCTCGACCCGGTTGGGGAGCTACGCCACCGTCCAGTCCCCGTCCTGTCCCCGACATATTCGGGTGGTGTTTGAAAGGGAATCGTCCCTTTCATTATCTCCCAGTCCTGAGAGGCGACCATGGCAGCAGGAGATCTAGTGCTGACGGGGTTGATGGCCGTCCTCCTCGTCGGCATCGCCGCGCTCTTGACGCGCATCGAGAACTGGCGGTCGTACACACCGCTGGCCGGTGGGACAGCCACCGGGGAAGACATCACCGTCGTCCGCCGGGAGAAGCCAACGGGAGTCATCCGCTGGCTGACGACGGTCGACCACAAGGACATCGGCCTCCTCTACGGGCTGTACGCGATCATCGCCTTCGCCGTCGGTGGCATCATGGCGATGCTCATCCGGCTCCAGCTCGTGACGCCGTCGGGGGCGTTGCTCGGAGCGAGCGCGTACAACTCTATCCTGACGAGTCACGGTATCACGATGCTGTTCCTGTTCGGGACGCCGATCATCGCGGCCTTCGCGAACTACTTCATCCCGCTGCTGATCGGGGCCGACGACATGGCGTTCCCCCGGATCAACGCCATCGCGTTCTGGCTGCTCCCACCGGCCGCACTGCTCATCTGGGCCGGCTTCTTCCTCGCACCGGTCACCGAGAACATGATCGAACCGGCCCAGACCGCTTGGACGATGTACACGCCGCTATCGGTCGAGCAGACCAACCCCGGCGTCGACCTGATGCTGCTGGGACTGCACCTCTCGGGGGTCGCGGCCACGATGGGTGCGATCAACTTCATCGCGACCATCTTCACCGAGCGCGCCGAGGACGTCTCCTGGGCGAACCTGGACATCTTCTCGTGGACCATCCTCACCCAGTCGGCGCTCATCCTGTTCGCGTTCCCGCTGCTTGGGAGCGCACTCGTCATGCTCCTGCTCGATCGGAACCTCGCGACGACGTTCTTCGCCGTCGAGGGCGGTGGCCCGCTGCTGTGGCAACACCTCTTCTGGTTCTTCGGCCACCCCGAAGTCTACATCCTCGTGCTCCCGCCGATGGGGCTGGTCAGCCTCATCCTGCCGAAGTTCTCGGGCCGGAAACTGTTCGGCTTCAAGTTCGTCGTCTACTCGACGCTGGCGATCGGTGTGCTCTCCTTTGGCGTCTGGGCCCACCACATGTTCTCGACCGGGATGGACCCCCGGCTTCGGGCCTCGTTCATGGCCGTCTCGCTGGCCATCGCGATTCCCAGCGCCGTCAAGACGTTCAACTGGATCACGACGATGTGGAACGGCCGCCTGCGGCTCACCTCGCCGATGCTGTTCTCTATCGGCTTCGTCGCGAACTTCATCATCGGCGGTGTCACCGGCGTCTTCCTCGCCGCGGTGCCCGTCGACCTCATCCTGCACGACACCTACTACGTCGTCGGTCACTTCCACTACGTCGTGATGGGTGCGATCGGTTTCGCCGCCTTCGCTGGTATCTACTACTGGTTCCCGATCTTCACTGGGCGGATGTACCAGCGGACGCTCGGGAAGGCCCACTTCTGGCTCTCGATGGTCGGGACCAACCTGACCTTCTTCGCCATGCTGGCGCTTGGCTACCTCGGGATGCCTCGTCGCTACGCCACCTACGAGATTAACGGTGCCATCGCGCCGCTGGTCCAGATCGAAACGTTCCACCTGCTCGCGACGGTGGGTGCGGTCATCCTGCTGGTCGGGCAGCTCATCTTCGTCTGGAACGTCGTCCAGTCCTGGCTCGAAGGGCCGCGAGTCACGGACGGTGACCCGTGGAACCTCGAACGCGACGGCATGCTCGACCGCGAGTTCCAGTGGTTCGACGACCAGCTCGAGACCGCAATCATGGACGGCGGACAGGAAGAAGACGCAGTCCGGACCGACGGCGGCCAGCCTGCCGACGAGTCCGAGAACTGAGCGGTTCGGCGGTTCTGCTTTTTCGAGATCGGTTCGCTGTTTCGCCTCGACCGCCAGCGCCGTCAGGCGCCGGCGACCAGGACGATAGCGGTGACGAACATCATCACGGCGATACCCGAGAGGACGACGAACAACAACTCCTTCTGGGACATACCACGACTACGGGGCCGAAGTGAAAAAGGCTAATCGTCCTGACTCCCTACATCTGTCCATGACAGAGGAGCCGGCCGGCCGGTCCGGCGAACGCGTCGTCGTCTGGTTGTACGGTATCATCGTCGCCCTGGCCGGTGTGATGGGCTTCGTCCTGGGCTCGATCCGCCCGGATGACCTCGAACCCGAACTGTTCGGGGTGATCACACTCCCGCCGACGCCACTCGGTGTCGCTATCTACGGCGTCGCCACGGTCGGCGTCGGGCTGGGGATCCTGCTCGGCCTGGTCATCGTCGTCTCACGCAACACCGAGACGGAGGTCAGGGACACCGGACCACGACAGTAGCTTTAATTCGACGGACAGGATACAAGGAGGTAACACCCCGTCGTATGACCCTCCTCCGGATACACAACCTGACCAAACGCTTCGGTGACGTGACCGCTGTCGACGACCTCTCCCTGGAGGTCGGCGACGGTGAAGTGTACGGCTTCCTCGGGCCCAACGGCGCCGGGAAGTCGACGACGATCAACGTGCTGCTGGGCTTCATGCAGCCCACGAGTGGCAGCGTCTCGGTGTTCGACCTGGACGCCCAGGAACACAGCGTGGCCGTCCGCCAGGAGACCGGGACGCTCCTGGAGGGCTACGGCGTCTACCAGCAGTTGACACCCTCCGAGCACCTCGACCAGGCAATCAGCACCAAGGAAGCGACCGACGATCCCGAGCGGTTGCTCGACCGGGTCGAACTCGAAGGGGACGCACGCGACCGCCCGGCCGGCGACCTCTCGAAGGGGCTGCGACAGCGCCTCGCACTGGCGATGGCACTGGTCGGCGGGCCGCGATTACTGGTCCTCGACGAACCCACGACCGGCCTGGACCCGAACGGCGCGCGGATGCTCCGCCGCGTCGTCCGGGAGGAGGCCGACCGCGGCGCGACGGTGCTGTTCTCCAGTCACATCATGGCCCAGGTCGAGGCCGTCGCCGACCGCGTCGGTATCCTCCAGCACGGCTCGCTCGTCCAGGAAGGACCCGTCTCGGCTCTCCGGCAGGAACTCGACGCCGACACCACGCTGTCGATCTACGTCGAAGCGACACCAGCGGACCTCGTCGAGGACCTGCGGACGATCGAGGGCGTCTCCCGCGTGAGCGCGAACGAGGGCGAGCTGACCGTCACCTGCAGCGGCGGCCAGACCAAGGTCTCCGTGCTCGACCGGGTGGCTCGCGGCGGCGTCGGCTTCGACGACTTCGCCGTCCGGGAGCCGTCGCTGGGCGACGTCTTCTCGGCCGCCACGGAGGGCCCGGCATGACCTGGCAGGACGTCGCGCGCGGCGACCTACTCCACCTGCGTCGCTCGAAGATGGGCTGGACCGTCGCCGCCCTCATGCTGCTGTCGACCGTCGGCGTCGCGGTGACCGCCTTCCTCATGACTCTCGGTGGGGGGACGACACCCGAAGTCAGGGCAGTCCTGATGTTCATCGCGGCGATCCAGGTCGTCCTCCTGCCACTGGTCGCACTTGTCGGGAGCTACGGGGCTATCGTCACCGAGCGCAAGACCGGCAGCGTCCGGTTCCTGCTCGGGCTCCCGAACTCCCGGTTCGACGCCTACCTCGGAAAGCTCGTCAGCCGGACGCTGCTGGTGGCACTGCCGTTTGCAGTCTGTCTGACAGCCGCGTGGCTCTTCTCGGCGCTCGTGTTCGATGGGTTCGCGCTCGTCGGGTTCCTTGGCGTGCTGGGCTGGTCGCTCGTCTACGCGGTCGTCGCCGTCGGGATCGGACTGACGATCTCTGCCAGCGTCAAGACCGAGACAAGAGCGGTCGCCGGAATCGCGGGCAGTATGCTGCTCTTTGGCGTCATCTGGCCGCTCGCACAGCACTTCGCGCTCATCCTGGCGCCGACAGAGTATCTTGAGTACCCACAGCCACCCAAGCCATCGTGGTACTACGCGTTCGGCCAGCTGAATCCGGGTGTCGCCTACACGCGGCTGGTGTTCGGCACGTTCGAAGAGGGCGCCATCGTGCCGCTTGCGGCCCCCAACGAGCCGCTGGGCTACGTCACCGCAACCGCCGGGTTCGCCATCGTCGGACTGCTGGGCTGGTTCGTCGTGGCTCCGTGGCTGGGCTTTACGCTGTTCCGGTCGGTCGACCTGCCCTGAATACCTCGCGCTACTCGTTTTGCAGTCGCTGTGTCGTCTCGACGAGCGGGTGGTGGGCGTAGTCGACCACGTCGATGTCGTCGATGCGTTCCAGTCCCGACTCGGCGGCCGTCTCGGCCATCCCGAGCGAGACCGGCTCGTCGAGGACGATGACGTAGGCGTCCATCTCTTCGACACCGGCCCGCTGGGCGGCTTTCACGCGGTGGTGCCCGTCGGCCAGCAGGAGCTGGCCGTCGTTGTCGATGACGACGAGCGGTTCGGCCAGCCCGTGTTCGAGTTCGTACATCCGCCCCTCCAGTTCGTCGGCGTAGACGGTCGTCTGTGTCGGTGTCAGGTCCGCGAGCGCGACCTCGCGGCGTTCCTCGTGGGCGGTGACACCGTGGATACGCTCCAGCGTCTGTGTGAGGTTGTCCACCTTGTCGGGGGTCGCGCGCTCGATCTGTGAGCGGACGACGTCGGCGTTCGAGATGATGCCGACGAGGTGGCCGGCATCGTCGACGACCGGGAGCTTCTGGAGCCCCGACCGGAGGATGACCCGCGCAGCGTCCTGGATCGCCATATCGGGGTGTGCGACGACGATGTCCTCACTCATCACGCGGAACATGGGCTCGTAATCCTCCGCGAGCAGCAGGTCACGCGCGCTGACGAACCCCTCGACCCGGCGCCCGTCGGTGACCGGGAAGCCGTTGAAGCCGTCGCTCTCGGCGATCCGGCGGGCGACAGTCGCGACCGTGTCGTCGAGATCGACCGTCGAGACGTCCCGGGTCATGTACTCCCGTACGCTCGGCTGTCCGGACTGACCCATCAGCGGAGGTTCGCCACGCGCGAACAAAAAGTCTCGCCTACGGCGAGTCGACCTCGGAGGCCGACTCGCCCTCGTCGGTCGCGTCGGGACCCTCGGACTCGGGTTCGACCGTGGGACCGACGACCGCCTCGGGCCCGTACGTCGAGTTGGCGTAGACGGTGCCGAGCAACCGGTGGGAGCGGGACTCGACGGCGTCGAGGAACCGATCGTTGACGACCGAGGTGACGATCTCGTAGAGCGACTCCTGCCGGTCGTCGACCGACTCCAGAACGCCCAGTGTGATCTGTGCCCCGGCCATGTCGGCGTGTCCACCGGCCGAGCCGATCTGCCCGAACGCGTCTCTGAGTACCTCGCCGAGGTCGATATCGGCTCCGCGGGCCCGGGCCGACGCGTAGATAGTGCCGTCGATGACACCGTAGACCAGCGTCGTCTGGACGTCCTCCATGTCCAGCAGCCTGTCGGCAGCCTGTGCCAGCGCGTCTCTGTCCGAGAGTTTCCCGACGCAACTGAGCAGGACCGACCCCTCCATGGTGCGGTTGGTGATGGCGCTAGCGATGACCGAGAGCGTCTCGGCGCTCACGCTCGGGTCCTCGATGCGCTGGAGGACGGTCATGTCCGACCGGGGAACGAGGTGTGCCGCCGCCTCGAAGTCGACGGCCGACACCTCGCGCTGGAAGTCCCTGGTATCGACGCGAATGCCGAACAGCAACCCGGTCGCGACCGCCTCGGGGATGTCGACGCCGAACTGCTGGAGGTAGTCCACGAGCAGCGTGCTGGTCGCACCGACACCGCTCCGGAGGTCGACAAACTGGGCCTCGACGGGCGCACGGGGTGGATGGTGATCGATGACGATATCGACGTCGAGGTCGGCCGGGAGCTGGTCGTTGACGCCGGGCCGGGAGTGATCGACGAGCGCGAACCCCTCGTAGGCCTCCAGATCGGCGGGCGAGTCCGGATCGAGCTGGACGAGGTCGTACTCCAGCAGGTTCACGAACGCGCGGTTCTCCTGGTGGGAGATCGACCCGTAGTAACAGATCGTCGACGCACAGTCAGCCCGCTCGGCGAGCAGTCCCAGCGCGACGGCACTGGCGATGGCGTCCGGGTCCGGGTTGTCGTGCGTGACGATGGCGATGGAGTCGAGGTCTCTGAGCACCCGCTGGAGCTGTCGGACGCGGGTGCTCTCGCCACCGACGACCTCCTCGAGCCGGTCGGTAATCGCCGCCGCGGGGTCGACGACCCGGTCGACGCTGCCAGCCAGCGCCGTGAGTTGATCCGCCGTGGGGTCGGTGCCGGCGTACGCCAGCGTGAAGGCCGCCGGGAACTCGTCGGCGACGGCGCTGGCCGCCGCCAGGTTCCGGGCCGGGTCGTCGCTCGCGATGGCGACGGTGTCCGGGTCGATATCGAGCCCAGCCAGTGTCGCGGGGTCCGTCTGGTCGGCTACCTGGACGGCGACGCCGTCCTCACGGAGCGCAGACGCCTGGTGCTCGTCGTCGGTCACCACGGCCAGCTCCTCGCTGCTGTCTCGCATCTCCTCGAGCAGGGCGAGCGCGGTAGACCCGGTTCCGAGCACCAACCGAGAAAGCATACCAGTCTGTCGACGCCGGAGCGTCTAAAAACCCGTCACTTCAGTCGTTCCTGCAGAAACGAGGGGTGGGCGGCCGTGACACCGTCGATACTGAGGATCTCCTCCTCGATGACGGCCGCCAGCGAGTCGCCGTCGCTGGCACGGAGTTCGGCCATCAGCATGTGATCGCCACTCGACGTGTACAGTTCCTCCAGCCCCGGAATCTCCTTGAGCTGTCGGGTCGCCTCGACGTAGCAGTCGCTGGCGACGTCGATACCGACCATCGCGATCGACTGGCCCGCGAGTTTCTTCGGGTCGATGTCGGCGGAGTACCCCACGATGACGCCCTCCTCCTCGAGTTTCTTGATGTACTTTCGCACGGTCGGCTTCGAGACCTCCGCCCTGTCGGCGATCTCGGCGTAGGACGCCTGTGCATCCTCCTCGAGGACGGAGAGGATTCGACGCTCCGTAGACTCGGCGCTCATAGGGTTCTCTTTTCGGTCCGTAAAAAAATATCTTCCGAACCACAAACCCGAGTTCGCCGCCGCTGGCGGGTCCGGGGTTATTTGTGATGCTGGAGCAGCTTGTCGTAGGTCCGCTCCCACTCGGCGTCCTCGTCGAAGTACCGTTCGGCGAGCGGTTCCTCGGGCATCTCGCCGATCTGGCGCTTCTCCTCGCCGTAGGAGGGGCGAGCGTCCTCGACGTACATGCGACCGGTGAGTACTTCGCCCTCGTAGAGCTTCTCCTCGGTCTGTCGCATCATCTCGGCGGCCTCAGCCCGGTCCGAGAGGTCGAAGTCGTAGTCGTCGGACTGCTGGACGTCCGTGTAGGGCACGTAGTGTTTCGCGTCCTTGTTCCAGGTCGGACACTGGGTCAGGAAGTCGATGTGCGCGAAGCCGTCGTGTTCGATGGCCTCGGCGATGATCTCCTTGGCCTGGTTGGGGTTGACCGCGGCCGTCCGGGCGATGTAGGTCGCACCTGCGTTGAGCGACTGGCTGAGCGGTCGGATGGGCGACTTCGCCGAGCCGTGGGGCTGGGTCTTGGACTTGTGGCCCTTCGGCGAGGTCGGCGAGGTCTGGCCCTTCGTGAGCCCGAAGATCTCGTTGTTGAACACGATGTAGGTCATATCGTGGTTCTCGCGGGCCGTGTGGATGAGGTGGTTCCCACCGATGCCGTAGCCGTCACCGTCACCGCCGGCGGCGATGACCTCCAGTTCGGGGTTGGCCAGTTTCGCGGCCCGTGCGACGGGCAGCGAGCGGCCGTGGATGGTGTGGAAGCCGTAGCTGTTGAAGTAGCTGTTGAGCTTGCCGGAACAACCGATCCCGGTGAACAGCGCGACTTCGTCGGGGTTGCGCCCGACCTCGGGCATGGCCTGTTTCAGCGCCTTGAGGACGCCGAAGTCGCCACAGCCGGGACACCAGGTCGCCTGGGGTTCGATCCCGGGTGTGAACTCGTCTCGGTCGATCTCGCGGTCGTCACCGATTGCACTGAATGCACTCATGGTTAGTCACCTGCTGCGGGGAGGTACTTCATGTTCGAAGCGGCGAGGTCCTCGCCGTTGATACTGGACTCGAACCCGTCGACGATCTCGGCGGGTTCGAAGGGGTTGCCGTTGTACTTCAGGAGGCTCGACAGCTTGTCGCCGTACTTGCCGATCTCCTTCTGCGTGAGCCCGCGGAACTGTGCCGTGGCGTTCATCTCGACGACGAGTGCCTCGTCGACGGAGTCGAGCCAGTCGCTGACCTCCTCGACGGGGTAGGGCATCATGTCCGAGACGCCCAGGGCCTTCACGCTGTGGCCGTTCTCGTTGAGGCGGTCGACGGCCTCGAAGACCGTGTCCTGCTGGCTGCCCCAGACCAGGATGCCGTAGTCGGCCTCGTCCGGGCCGTAGTAGGTCTGGTGGCCGGCGTTCTCGTCGAGGTCGGCTCGGATGTCGTCGAGCTTGTTCAGCCGACGCTCCATCTGGGCGATACGGTTCTCGGGGTCCTCGCTGATGTGGCCCGATGGGTTGTGCTCGTTGCCGGTCGCGAGGTAGCGACCGTCCTTCTGGCCGGGGACCGACCGCGGGCTGACGTTCGAGCCGTCCTCCGGTTCGTGGAGGAACCGCTGGAACTTGCCCGAGGAGTGGTGTGCCGCGTCCTGAATCTCGTCTTCGGTGAGCACCGACCCGGGGTCGGCGTTGGCCTCCTCGTCGAAGTGACTGGCCGGCAGGTTCCGGAGTTCGCCCTGGATCTTCTGGTCGTAGACGACGATCGCCGGGATCTGGTACTCGTAGGCGATCCGGAAGGCAGCACGCGTCTGCGTGTAACATTCCTTGATGTTCGCCGGAGCGAAGACGACGCGGGCCGAGTCGCCCTGCGAGGTGTACAGGACGTGTTCCAGGTCGGCCTGTTCGGGCTTGGTCGGCATCCCGGTCGAGGGGCCGGCACGCATCGCTTCGACCAGCACGATCGGTGTCTCGGTCATCTCCGCCAGTCCGAGCGGCTCGGACATCAGCGCGAAGCCACCGCCGGACGACCCGGACATGGCCTTCACGCCGGCGTGGGACGCACCGAGCGCCAGTGCCGCCGCGGCGATCTCGTCCTCGACCTGCTCGGAGATACCGCCGAACTCCGGCAGGTGCTGGGACATGATGGTGAACACGTCGGTCCACGGGGTCATCGGATACCCGGAGATGAACCGACAGCCCTCGTCGAGAGCACCGTAGGAGATAGCGTTAGAGCCCGAGAGAATAACCTGCTCCTCGTCGTGGGAGTTCTCGGGGACCTCGATGTCGTGGTCGATGTCCAGTTCGGCGGCCGCCTCGTAGGCGTCCTGCAGGACGTTGAGGTTGGCCTCCTGCATGTCCCCGGACATGTTCTGCTTGATGAGTTCCTCGAACTCCGCGGTTCCGATGTCGAGGATGGCGGCAGTCGCGCCGATTCCGGCCGTGTTCCGCATGATCTCGCGGCCGTGTTCCTTGGCGATGCCACGGAGATCCATCGGGACGACGTGCCAGCCGTTCTCCTCGGCTGCTTCTTCGAGGTCGATCTCGTCGACGTCCTCCTCGTCGAGCAGGCCCTCGTCGTACAGCAGGACGCCGCCCTCGCGGAGGTCGTCGAAGTTCTCGTACAGCGGTTTCAGCTCTTCCTTGCCGTAGTAGGCCTCTTCCTGGGGGTTCCGTGCGAACGAGTCGCCCAGCGCCAGCAGGAAGTTGTAGCCGTCACCGCGAGACTGTACCGGTTCGTCTTTCGCCCGTACTTCCACGTACGTGTGGCCGCCCCGGATGCGCGACGGGTAGTGACGATGTGTGAACACGTGAAGTCCCGATCGCATCAGGGCCTTCGCGAAGTTCTGACTCGTCGAGTCGATCCCGTCACCGGAACCGCCTGCGATTCGCCAGATTAGTTCGTTATCTGTCATAGTGAAATCCTCGGCCCCAGCAGTGGTGCCGTACTCTGGCAATTGGGGGGCCGTGACTAAAGATTTTCCACTGTATTAATCCATATAAATCGTTATCGTTGGGTCTGGACCGTTCAAATTCCGGATTTCAGGAATCGGACCAGTCAAGTGCTAGATGGTACCACAAATCACGGGCTTCGAAGGAAAGCGAGGCTCACTCCACCGGGTCCCCGTGGCCGCCGCCACCGGGTGTCTCTATACGGACAGTCGTCCCCGCAGCGACCTCGCGTGTAACCTTCGCTGGAACCGACTCGCCGTCGATATAGTTTCGGCCTGGTTCACCGTCGGCCCCGCCGTCGAGCCCCCAGGGGGCGTGCCGGCGGCGTTCGGTCAGCAGCGAGACGGTCGCGTCGGTCTCGATGGTGAACGCCCGGACCACGCCGTCGCCGCCGGTGTGTCGGCCGGCACCGCCGCTCCCGGTCCGGAGGCTGTACTCCTCGACCTGGATCGGGTAGGCGGCCTCAAGGGCCTCCACGGGCGTGTTCAACGTGTTGGTCATCCCGACCTGGACGCCCGAGAGGCCGTCGGCGTCGCTGCTCGCGCCCATCCCGCCACCGACCGTCTCGTAGTAGCTGAACTCCGTGGCGCCGACGACGACGTTGTTCATCGTCCCCTGGCCGGCCGCCGGGACCCGCTCGGGGACCGCGTCCGCCAGCGCTCGGAAGACCACGTCCGCGACCCGCTGGCTCGTCTCGACGTTGCCACCGACCACCGCCGCCGGGGGCTCGGGATTGACGAGCGACCCCGGCGGCGCGTGGACACGCACGGGGTCGTAACACCCCTCGTTGGGCGGGACGTCGGGGTCGGTGACCGACCGGACGACGAAGTAGACGGCGCTCTTGGCGACCGACAGCGGCGCGTTGATGTTGCCGTCGACCTGTGGTGCGGTCCCGGCGAAGTCCACGGCCAGCTGCGCGCCGTCGATGGTGACCGTGACTTCGATGGGGATGTCGGTGTCGACGACGCCGTCGCCCTCCATGACGTCCCGTGCGGTGTAGGTGCCGTCGGGCATCTCGCTGAGTTCCGCCTCGACGCGCTGACGGGAGTAGTCCTGCACGGCGTCGAAGGCCGATAGCAGGCGGTCACCGTGGTCGGCCAGCAGGTCACGGACACGTTCTCGACCGCGTTCGTTGGCCCCGCGCTGGGCCCGGAGGTCGGCGCGTCGCTGGGCGGGGTTACGGACGTTCGCCAGGAGCAACCCGAGGACGCCCTCGCGCTCCTGCCCGCCGGCGACGAGTCGCGTCGGCGGGATGCGGACTCCCTCCTGGTGGATCTCGCGGGCACCCGCCGGCATACTCCCGGGTGCCATCCCGCCGACGTCGGCGTGGTGGGCCCGCGAGACGGCGTACCCCACGATGTCGCCGTCCGCCGGGATGGGTGAGACGAGCGTCACGTCCGGAAGGTGGGTCCCGCCCTCGAAGGGGTCGTTGAGGACGAAGACGTCGCCGGGTTCTGGATCGTGTGCCAGCACCGCGTCGACAGCCTCGGGCATCGCCCCGAGATGGACCGGGATGTGCTCGGCCTGGGCCACGAGGTCGCCGTCGGCGTCGAACAGCGCCGTCGAGCAGTCTTGGCGCTCGGTGATGTTCGGCGAGAACGCCCCACGGATGAGGACCTGGCCCATCTCCTCGGCGACGCTCTCCAGTTGTGTGCGCAGTATCTCCAGTTCGATGGCGTCGAGGTCGTGATCAGTCATCTGTGTTCCTCACTCTGTGGCCCGGCCGCGAGGCCACTGCCGAGCGGCCGGTCTTTTTCACCCATGTTTTTCGACGAGTGGTGCCGGAGCGTAGCGACGGCACCCGAGGACGAAAAACATGGTCGGTCATTGTGCCTCCATCGTGAGCGTCCCCTGTTCGTCGACGGTCAGCCGCCAGGACGGTGGGACGACGACCGTGCTCTCGCCGCCCGTGACGATGGCCGGCCCCGGTCTGCTGTGGCCCGCGCCGAGCGCGTTCCAGTCCAGCACCGGCGTCTCGTGGGCGGCCTCGAACCGGACCTCCCGGTGGTCGGTGACCGGGTCGCCGGACGCCTCGTGTGTCACGGTCGGCATCTCGTGCGCGACGGTCGCCGTCGCCCGGAGCGTGACCAGTTCCACGGGTTCCTCGGGGAGTTTGTACCCACGGGCCTGGTCGTGGACGGCGTGGAAGCGCGCGGCGACGCTGGCCCGGTCGAAGTCACCGACATCGACGCCGAGTTCGTAGCTCTGGCCGACGTAGCGACAGTCGGCCTGGTATCGGACCGTGGCGGCCTCGGGGTCGGTGGTGTCCGCCAGCACCGCCGCTTCCAGGTCGTCGAGCACGTCCGTGACGGCCTCGGGGTCGACGTCGGCCAGTTCGCCGCGGTAGGTTCGGGCGGCGTCGTGGCGTTCGTCGGCCGCCAGCAGTCCGCGGGCCGAGAGGACGCCGCTGGCTCGCGGGACGACCACCGTCGAGACGTCCAGGCCGTTGGCCAGGGCGGCAGCGTGCATCGGTCCGGCGCCGCCGAAGGCCGCCAGCGCGAAGTTCCGGGGGTCGTGGCCCCGCTCGACCGTGACGCTCCGGACGGCGCGAGTCATCGCCGCCGTGGCGACCTCGTAGACGCCGCGGGCGGCTTCGATTGGGCCGTCCAGGCCCGCCTCCGTGGCGAGACCCCGAAGTGCCTCGGTCGCCGCATCGACGTCCAGTGTCAGGTCCTCGCCCAGCGTGGTGTCCGCGCCCAGATAGCCAAGCACCAGCGCGGCGTCGGTCACCGTCGGGTCGGTGCCGCCCTGACCGTAGCAGGCCGGCCCAGGGTCTGCACCAGCGGACTGGGGGCCGACACGGAGCGCGCCGCCGGCGTCGACCCAGGCGATAGAGCCACCGCCGGCGCCGACCGTCTCGACGTCGACCATCGGGACCCGGACCGGGTGGCCGCCCACGTCGGCGTCGGTCGTCCGCTCGACCGCACCGTCACGGACCAGCGAGACGTCGCTGGAGGTCCCGCCCATGTCGAAGGTGATCACCCCGTCGGCGTCCGCTGGCTCGAAGGCGCTGGCGCCGACGACGCCGGCCGCCGGCCCCGAGAGCGCCGTGGTCACGGCGTCGTGCCGGACCGTCTCGGCGTCGGTGATGCCGCCGTTGGACTGCATGATGCGTGGGTCGGGGAGCCCCCGTTCGGCCGCACCGTCGACCAGGCGGCCCACGTAGTCGTCGATGACCGGCGTCAACACGGCGTCGGCGACGGTCGTCGCCGTCCGCTCGTACTCCCGGAACTCCCCCAGCACCTCGTGGCTCGCCGAGACTGGGACGTCGAGTTCGTCTCGCAGCGTCTCTGCGACCGCTCGCTCGTTGGTCGGGTACGCGTAGGCGTGGAGCAGCGAGACCGCGACGGCGTCTGCCTCGATGTCGGCAGCCAGATCCCGGACGGCGTCGGTATCGACCGACTCCTCGATCCCCTCGGTCGTCGCCCGCTCGTCGAGTTCGTACCGTCGCTCGGCCGGCACGAGCGGGTCCGGTCGCTGTGCGGTCTGGTCGTACAGCGACGGGCGGTTCTGGCGGCCGATCGCCAGCACGTCGGCGAACCCCTCGGTCGTGACGAGCGCCGTCTCGGCACCGGTCTCCTCAAGCAGGGCGTTCGTCGCGACGGTCGTGGCGTGCCGGAACTGGTCGACCGCCGACGGGTCGATGCCGGCGGATCGACAGGCCACGGCGATGCCGTCGAGGACGCCCTCGTGCTGTGGCGTCGTGGACGGGACTTTCGCCGTCGTGAGGCCGGTGTCGGTGGCGAGGACGACGTCGGTGAAGGTCCCGCCGACGTCGACACCCAGCCGGACCGTCTCGTTCATATCGGCTGTCCGGGACCCTGCCAGATAAAACGGTCGTGCTCAGGTCAGCCCCACGTCCACCGCGAGTCGAGTGCGTAGCGGTAGATGCCGGTCACCCCGATTGCCGCGGCGTTTGCGACGACCGGGATGGCCGCACCCCAGTCGACGAGAACGTACAGCAAGCCGACCTGGAGGGGGATCGCCGAGCCGCGGACGACGTTCGTCTTGCTCATTCCCACGAGGTACTCCCAGCGCGAGGTGTGCTTGGCGTGGCTGAACGTCCAGGCGTTGTTCAGCACGTACTGGATCACGATCGTGATCTCGATCGCGACGACCGCGCCGACGAGGTAGTGTAAGTTACCGAACTCCAGGAAGAGCCAGAGCAACGCGGTCTGTATCGACGCGGCTGCGAGGCCCACGAGGGCAAACCGAACCAGCCGGGGATTCCGGATGGACGACCGTGTGGCCATCGCCATCGGGAACTATTGGTATCCCAAGGCTTGTAAACGTGCCGCTATCTCCTCGCTCTCCGCGGGACCGTCTTCGGTTGTACCGTCCCCGAGACCGTCCACGTGCTCGGAAACGATCGCCGACAGCCGGTCGACGACATCGTCGTATCCCTGCCCCTCCTGTTTGGATTCAGAGAGGTTCTCGTGCTCCGATGGGTCCGTCTGTCGGTCGTACAGTTCGTGGTGCCCGGACTCGGTGTGTTCGATATAGGTCCAGCGCTCGTCGCGGACGCTGACCAGAAGTTCGCCGTCGTCGCGGTGGCGCGGGATCGGCTGACTCGTGACAGTCTCGCCACGGACCGCGACCGAGACGATCGGTCCGTGATCCAGCGGGTCGCCCGCGAAGGCGGGGACGACCGACTGCCCGCGCCACTCGGGCGCGGGGTCGATGTCGAGGAGATCACAGACGGTCGGCGCGACGGAGTCCAGTCCCACGGGCTCGGTCACCCGACGGCTCGGGCCGCCGGGGACGGTGACGAAGTACGGCACCTCGGCGAGTTCGCGGTAGAGCTTCGGGTAGTGGGCGAGGTGACCGTGTTCCAGGAACTCCTCGCCGTGATCGCCGGCGACCACGACGGCCGTCTCGTCGGCGACCCCCTCGGCGTCGAGCGTATCGAGCAGGCGGCCGACACTCGCGTCGACCTGGCGGACCGTCCCGTCGTACAGTGTTCGCAGCGTCGCGAGCCGTCCCTCGTCGACGTCCCAGCCCAGTCCGGTTCGGAGATGGGAGCCCAGCATTCGGGCGACGCCGAGTCGCTTGTCAGAGACCTCTCGGAGGTGCCGCGGCGCCGGAACGTACGGCGTGTGCGTGTCCATGTAGTGGATCCACAGGAAGAACCGCTCGTCGGTCCGCTCGACGAACCGGACAGCGTGGTCCTCTAGATCGCTCAGTCTGGCGGCGTCTGCGAACGGGCGGTCGTCGTCGCCACCGCGGAGCTTCGACGCCGCCCGTCTGAACGGCGAGAGGCCGAGCTGGACCCACGCCTGGACGGTCGGATGTGCGGCCAGGTACTTGCTGTAGCCGCTGCTGTCGACGAAGGGCTCGAACGCGTCGAACCCGCGGTCGTACCCCCAGTGATCCGTGAGGAACCCGTTAGCGGCGTTGAACCCGCCGGTCGCGAGCCCGGCCTCCGAGACCCGCTCGGCCAGTGTCGGCGTCTCGGCGACGCCGATGGCCGGCCCCTCGGCGAACACCGGTCGCGACCCGTGGATACTGGGGAACGAGAAGGGCGTCCAGTTTCCGTGTGCGACGGCGTTCTCGAAGACGACACCGTCGTCGGCGAGGTCGTCGAGGACGGGCGAGACACCGTCGCCACCCAGCGCGTCCGCTCGCAGAGAGTCGACGGTGATCAACACGACGTTCCGGGCCGACACGTCGCTCATCGCCCACCTGCTGTGTCCGTGGCTGCCGTCGGCCGCGGGCGAGCCCGTCTCGGTTCCGAGTGGGGCGTGGCCGCCAGCCCTCTGGACGCAGTGTGCATACGCTGTCATCGGGCGACACGCTACTGAACGTTCTGGTCGCTATCCATACAGTTTACACGACGCCGCTCCAAGCCGAGACTGATGCCCTCCACCAACCGGCGTGCGTTCCTGGCGACGACAGCGGCCGGCCTCGGGTCGCTGGCGGGCTGTGGCTCCCTGACGGGCGGCGACGAGCCGACGGTCGAGTACACGCTCCGGCTCACCGGCCTGAACGGGGACCTGGTTGACCGGGCCCTCTGGCGTCCCGCCGACCGGGACGATCCGTATTCGACCGTCCGGCGCGAGGCCTGGCGTGCGGCCGTCACCGGCGGTCAGTACAGGACGTACGGCTATCCCGCGATCCCCGACGACGAGTACACCGAACACGACGGTGCATACTACCAGCTACACGACATCGTCACCGGCAGTGAGCGGATCGAGCGGTCGGTGCTGCGCCTGTCCTGGGTGGGCGACGCCGAGGACGAGTCGACCCCCGCGGCCACACCCCGCGAGCAACTCCCACCGCACGACCAGAACGCCGTCATGCCGGCCTACTTCGCCGCCAGAGCCCGCGAGTACGACGGCGGTGCCCCCTGGGACGCCGTCGAGCAGGGCGGCTACGTCTATCGGTTCCTCGACCGGGCCGAGAGCGAACTGGCACCGACACCCGAGCACGAGTACGTTCGGATCCACGACACCGTCCTGTCCGTCGAGGTCAGCCAGGAGACGCTGGTCGAACCCGAGCACACGGCGACGGCCACCCGCGTCGCGTCCAGCGCGACGGCTTTCGAACGGGTCGCCGACGCCGCCCTCGTGGAGGCGCGCTTCTCGCGCACGTCGCTCGACGAGGCGACGCGCCGGACCTTCGACACCGCCCGGACCAGGGAGCAGTACACGGAGACGCTCCCGCTGTCGGAGGCCTACGAGCGACTGCTCGCAGAACTGGGGTTCAGAGAGGCACTCGACTGCTCAGCCGAGAGCTGTCGGTCGGAACTGTCCGGTCGCCACTACGTCGCCGTCGACGGCGACCACTACGAGACGTCACTCTACATCGATACCTCCGCGTAGGGGCTCAGAGGACCGGTCCCGGGCGGACGAACAGGAAGAGCACGACGTTCGTCAGGAGCCCGGCGAGCATGAGCGTCCCGGCGACGGCCAGCAGCAGCGATCCCTGGCGCCGATGGTAGGTCGAGCGGATACGGTAGCCACAGCCCAGCGCGAGCGGTCCCGTCAGGAACGGCGCGACCACGAGCGAAAGACCGGCGAAGACGATGCCCAGCCCGTAGCAGCCGCCGTGACCGAGCACCCCCTCGTCGGCGGGCCTGACGGACCGATGGCGACCGAGCGCGTACCCGAGCCCCGCGAGGACGTTGACCACCGGCAGTTCCAGCGCGACGATCAACGGCCAGGAGAGCGCCCCCGTCCCCTCGCCGTCGGCGACGACGAGCGGAAGCAGGGGAAACGAGAGCGCCCAGCAGCCCACGAGCAACTGGACCGGGGACGCGAGTTCGAGGAGGTACCCGACGGCGAGCCCGTCGATCCACAGTGCAGACAGCGCGGTGACAGCAACCAGTGGCGTGTCGGATGTGTCGGCCATGACGCACTGTCGAAGGTGTTTGCGGTATTGCTACAAAAAGGGTACCACAAGCCTGCCGGGACACAAACGTCTAAATACGTATTCATAAACACCAACGTATGGTCGTTCGGGGTGTCGAATCGGTCGTCAGGTCGGCCTTCGACGCGGTGTTCCGTCCCCGGCGCTTCGTCGCGTTCCAGCGGAGTGCCTACGCCGAGTCGACCGCCGCGACGCTCCGAGAGCTGGTGTCGCTCGTGGGCGTCTACGTCGCCAATCTCGTGTTGTACGCGCTCCCGCTGACGGTCGCCGGTGTCGGACTGCAACAGGCCGGCTCCCCGCCCACTGCCTTCGCCGCCCTGGCCGGGTCACTCGGCGGGAATCCGGCCGCCAGCTGGGCGGTACTCGTGGGGTTCGTCCGGAACTGCGCGTTCATCACTGTCGCGACCGGGATCACGCTCGTGACCTTCCACCTCGGGATCGTACTCACGGGCGGTGCACGCGGGCTCGTCCAGAGTGTCCACACCGTCGTCTACACGACGAGTGCGTACCTGGTCGTGCTGTTCTCGGGCGTCTGGTACCTGACCAACACCGAGGGACTCGCGGCCGCACGCACACTGGTCCGGAACGCCCAGGCAGCGTTCGTCTACCTGGTGATCGACCTGCTGGGCTCGGACCTGGAACTCCCCGGTGGTCGCCCGGAGGAACTCGTCGCCGGCCCGCTGTCCGCACAGGGACGATGGGTCGTCGCGATCCTCTGTCTCACGACGCTGTACTACCTCCTCTCGCTGTATCTGGGAGCGCGGATCAACCATCAGACCGACCGGACAGACGCGGCGACGACGGTCGTCGCCGTCGCGCTGTCGCCGGTGCTGTACGTCGCGGGCTCGGTCGTCACGACGACGCTCGGAGTGATCTAACCATGCACGAACGGAGAACGGACGGTGGCGAACAGGCCGACAACGGCGAACTCCTGCGGACGAACCCGACGACGAAACCCACCTTGCTGCGACTGGCGGTGTTCCTCGTCCTCGGACTCGCCGTGGTCGTCGTCCTCCAGCAACGGCCCGAACTCCTGGGGGACCCCGAGGTGACGAACACCGTCGGACTGGTGGTGTTACTGGTGACGGTACTCGTCGCGGTCAGACTGCTGATCCGGACCATCGTCCTGGTCAAGACGACGTACGTGGTCACGCGGGACCGTGTCGAACGCGAGTACCAGTTCCTCTTTCGGACCCGCTCGAAGGGGGTCCGGTTCGAGCAGGTCAGGAGCCACCGGCTCAGCCAGAACCGGTTCCAGAAGGCCCTGGGGTTCGGGACGATCACGATGAACCTGGGTCTCGGGAGCATCAGGCTGGAGAACGTCGAGGAGCCGGACCGGGTTTACAAGATCGTCCGCGAGTGTGTCCGTCGGGCCTGAGTCGGTGGCTTTCAACCGTGATAATCGGTCGGTTGATTCAATAGCGATCCTCGCCCTCTGGGAAGTATGCCAGAGACTGACAGGGCAGGGTCCGCGGGGCCCATCGACAGCGCGTGGTGGAAGGAGGCCGTCGTCTATCAGATCTATCCAAAGAGTTTCAACGACTCCGATGGGGACGGCATCGGCGATATCCCCGGTGTCATCGAGAAGATAGAGTACCTCGACGAACTCGGCGTCGACGTCGTCTGGCTCTGTCCAGTGTACGACTCACCACAGGCCGACAACGGCTACGACATCCGGGACTACTACAGTATCTTCGCGGAGTTCGGCACGATGGACGACTGGGAGCGGTTGCGCGACGAACTCCACGCCAGGGACATGAAGCTCATCATGGACCTGGTGTTGAACCACAGCAGCGACGAGCACGAGTGGTTCCAGAAGTCCCGGCGAGAGGAGGAACCCTACGGCGACTTCTACCACTGGCACCCAGGGAAAGAGGTCGACGGAGCGGACGCGACGGACAGCCCGGGGCCGCGGGACCGCGAACCGCCGAACAACTGGGGCTCGATCTTCGCGGGGTCGGCCTGGGAGTGGGACCCCCAGCGCGAGGAGTACTACCTGCACCTGTTCGACACCAAGCAGTGTGACCTCAACTGGCGCAACGAGTACGTCCGCCGGGCACTGTACAACGTCACCGAGTGGTGGCTGGAGAAGGGCATCGACGGCTTCCGCCTGGACGCGTTCAACCACATCGCCAAGACTCCCGGCTATCCCGACAGCGACATGGAAGAGGGGTGGGTCGGGAGCGACCACTTCCTGAACGGCCCCGGCGTCCACGTCTACATCCGGGAGTGTTACGATCAGGTCCTCTCGAAGTACGACGTCCTCACCATCGCCGAGGCCGTCGGCGTCGACGTCCACGACGCCAAGCAGTACCTCGGTGCCGACGGCGACGGCCTGCGCCAGGTCGTCCAGTTCGAGCACATCGAGATCCCCTACGGCGCGGGCAAGTGGGACGCGAGCGACGTCGATCTCGACGGACTTGCCGACGCCGAGGCCCCCCAGGACGAACTCCTGGCGTGGGACCTGCGCGACCTCAAATCGGTCGTCGAGGAGTGGCAGACCGAACTCGAAGGCCACGGCTGGGAGAGTCTCTATCTCGGCAACCACGACCATCCACGGACCGTCTCCCGCTGGGGTGACGACGGCGAGTACCGCGAGAAGTCCGCAAAGCTGCTTGCGACCTACCTCTTTACCCTGCGTGGGTCGCCGTTCATCTACCAGGGCGAGGAACTGGGCATGACCAGCGTCGACTGGGAGTCCAAGGACGAGATGCGCGACGTCGAGGCCATCAACCACACGGAGGAACTGATGACCGATCACGACGCCAGTTTCGAGGAACTGAGCGAACTCGTCAGGTCACGCAGCCGCGACAACGGGCGCACGCCGATGCAGTGGCGCGACGCCGAGAACGCGGGCTTCACCGACGGCGACCCCTGGATCAAGGTCAACGACAACTACGACGAGATCAACGCCGCCGCTGCCCGCGAGGACCCGGACTCGATCTTCCACTACTACCGGACGCTGATCGACCTCCGGTCCGAACACGACGTCGTCGTCTACGGCGGCGACTTCGAACTGTTGTTCCCGGAGGACCCATCGGTGTTCGCACACACGCGCACGCTCGGGGAGGACACATTGCTGACCGTGCTGAACTGGTCCGAGGAGGAACCGACAGTCGAGCTTCCGGCGGACCTCACCGCCCAGGAGAGCGAGTTGCTGGTCGCCAACTACCCGGTCGACGAGGGGCTCGATACCGTCTCCCTGCGACCCTACGAGGCCCGCGTCTACAAGCTGACCTGATCGACACGCTGATACTGCAGGCGATCCCCTTCGTGACGGATGTTGCTACCCGGGGTGGCAACAATCGGCACGTGTGTATAGCCGGTAGTATGAAACCCCGGCTGTCCCGAGTATAGCCAGACAGATGCCAGCCACACCCCGGTTCCGCTGCTACGACGAGCGGGACGCAGACGCAGTCTGGGACCTCCACGAGTGGGCGATGCGTGCGTCGGGCACCGATCCGTCGGACATCCCTGGCACCGACGACCTCAGAGACGTCGCGGGTCGATACGTCGAGGGTGGCGGCGCGTTCCTCGTCGGGACCGTCGACGACGGCGCAAGCGGCGACCAGGACCCGCCGAGGACCTTCGACGGCGCTGTCGTCGCGATGGGTGGCTACCTCCCCAACGAGGTCGGCCACGCCGACGAGCGGACCGTCCCCGGCGCCGCGGAACTCCACCGGATGCGGGTCGCACCGACCCACCAGCAGCAGGGCATCGGCCGGTCGCTGCTCCACCGGCTAGAGACCCACGCCACCGAGAACGGCTTCGAGGTGCTACTCGCGACGACAGCGGTGCGCCAGTCGGCTGCCGTCGAATTCTACCGACAGGAGGGGTACGAGGCCGTCGATCGCTCGATGGAGGGCGAGTACGAACTCGTCCACTTCGAGAAACAGTTGTAGGTAGTTATGGCGCTGTGACGAACGGCCGGTCGGCAGTGGACGCGGGTCCAACTTTTTATAATGGGGGGTGATACCAGGCACGTATGTCAGACGGAGACTTCGACGGCTACGGTGGTCGGCACGTGCCCGAGATGCTCGAAGAACCGCTCGAACAGCTCGCGGGAGCCTACGACGATATCAAAGACAGCGACGAGTTCCAGGCCGAGCTCCGGGCGCTGCTTGAGGACTACGCTGGCCGTCCGACGCCGCTGTACCACGCCGAGAACCTCTCGGAACGCTACGGCGCGGAGATCTACTTCAAGCGCGAGGACCTCCTCCACGGCGGGGCGCACAAGATCAACAACACGCTCGGTCAGGCACTGCTAGCGAAGAAGGCCGGTAAAGGGCGCTTGATCGCCGAGACCGGCGCGGGCCAGCACGGCACCGCGACGGCGATGGCCGGGGCCTTGCTGAACCTGGACACGGAGATCTATATGGGCAAGAAGGACGTCGAGCGACAGCGCATGAACGTCTTCCGCATGCGACTGATGGGCGCGGAGGTCAACGAGGTCACTCGCGGCGGATCTGGCCTCGCGGACGCCGTCGACGCCGCCCTGGAGGACTTCGCACACAACATCGAGGAGACCCACTACCTCGTCGGGAGCGTCGTCGGCCCGGACCCGTTCCCGCGGATGGTCCGTGACTTCCAGGCAGTCATCGGCCGCGAGGCCCGCTCGCAGTTCCAGGAGCGAACGGGCGACCTCCCGGACGCCGCCGTCGCCTGTGTCGGCGGTGGCTCCAACGCTATCGGCCTGTTCCACGCGTTCCGTGACGACGACGTCGACTTCTACGGCGGTGAAGGCGGCGGCGAAGGGGGTGACTCCGACCGGCACGCCGCGCCGCTGGCGGCCGGTGACGACGACGTTATCCACGGGATGAAGACGCGGGTCATCGACGAGGACGTGGACGTCCACTCCGTCTCGGCGGGACTGGACTACCCCGGTGTCGGGCCGGAACACGCCATGTTCCGTGCCGTCGGGCGCTGTGAGTACCGGGCGATCACCGACGACGAGGCGCTCGCTGCGTTCCGCGAGCTCGCCGAGGAAGAGGGAATCATCCCAGCCCTGGAGTCCAGCCACGGCATCGCGATGGCGAAGCAACTCGCAGCGGAGGGCAATCACGAGACGATCCTCGTCAACCTCTCGGGCCGGGGCGACAAGGACATGGAGACCGCCGCAGAACAGTTCGATCTCGGCTGAGCTACACCGACAGCACGGCGTCGCGCTCGACGACGGTGTACCCCTGGGCAGCCAGGGCGTCCTCGCGGTAGCGCTCGGCCAGGTACCACTGTGGGAGCCGGGTCAGCCCGAACCGGCGGTCCGAGTCCCACGAGATGTCGATGGAGGTCTCTCGGCCAGATCTGTCGATTGCGACCGTGTAGGTCGCCCACGGTCGGTCGTCGACCGTCACGGCCAGTTCGAGCGGCCCGTCGGTGTCACCTTCCGCGACGGTCACGGCCATCGTGACCGAGCGGAGCCCGAACAGATACGAGAACTCGTAGACGGCCCCGTCGGCCGTCTCTCGGACACTGTCGGCCGGCCCCCACTGGAAGGAGAGCACCGGCGGAGTCGCTCCCGTGAACTCCGCTCGGACCTGTTCGGGTAGGGCATCGGTCACCAGGCGTGTCGTCCCGCTGCTCCGGAACAGAGGGAGCCGGACCAGCGCCAGCAGGCCGACCATCACGACCAGTCCCTGCAGGAGCGGGAGCAAGAACAGTGCCGCTGCGCTGGCGACACCGACCGTCAGTGCCAGTGCGCCGCTGGTGGGCCGTTCGAGCCGGTGGTAGCGGCTCGCCACCTCGGTGGCCGCGTTCGTGGAGGACATACGCGACGCTGCCGTCGCCGGCCACCTATTCGTTGCGTTCCAGGTCACCGCAGCCGCTGGGTGAGCCACGTCAGGGGGTGGAACTCTGCGGAGAGCAACAGCCTGGCGTACTGTCCCCACAGCCAGCCGATCCCATCGATCAGGTTCAGCGTCACACCGAGCAGGACCACGCCGACGGCCGACATCAGCAGGGCGTCCGGCAGCGAGTCGACGGCCCACTGGGAAACGGTGATACCGACGTTCGCCCCGACAAGCAGGTCGCCCCAGGGGACGTACAGCGACTGTGCGAGTTCGATCGGGTCGCCGGGGAACACGCCGACCCGTCCCGGCGCCCGGTCGTAGTACAGCGGCGTCGCCAGGATCGTCAGCGACATCGTCAGCGACGAGACCAGGAAGACGAACGAGCCCATGCCGAAGCCGAACATGCTGAACAGGTACACCAGTTCCGTCCATGTGTGGCGGTCCGTCACCAGCCCGACGGCCCGCTCCCGGAGGCCCCCATCCAGGAAGGCGTACTCCGGGTCGGGGACGTCCACGTCGAGCAGGTTGGCGACCAGCCGACGCTCGAACCAGCCCAGCCCGCGCACGAGGACCAGTACCGCCAGCAGCAGCGGGAGCCCGACGAGTACGATCAGTGTCGAGGCCCCGGTGACGATACCGGTCAGCAGGACGACGAAGTACGCGTTGCCGAGCGGGAACGAGAGCAGGAGGTACAGCCCGCGGCGGTACGTTCGGCCACGGACGGGCGCGAGCAGGCGGGACCGCAACGACGGGAGGGCAGCGCGGAGTGAGGAGCGGGCAGGCATACGACGGTGGCAGGTCGTCGGTCGGGCACGACAAAAAGTATGGCGAGAACGACGACGCTGAGACACTGGGCAGGAGTTAATATGGCCCACCCTGCAATCACGGACGATGCCCTCGGTCGCCGGTGAGGTCGCGGTCGACGGCGACGTCGACGAGGAACTCCTCTCGCTACTCGACGACGAGTACGCGCGGACGATCCTCGTCGCGACCCGTGAGGAGGGACAGTCAGCGCAAGCGCTGAGTGAACTCTGTGGTGCCGACGACTCGACGATCTACCGGCGTATCGAACGATTAGAGGAGCGTGACCTCCTGGAGGCCCAGCAACAGCTGGACCCCGGTGGGAACCACTACAAGACCTACACCGCACGGCTGGAACGGGTCGAGATACGGTTCCACGACGACGGGGTCACCATCGAGGTCGACAGACGCGAACCGGCGGCCGACCGCTTCACCAGACTGTACGAGGAGTTCACAGGATGACGCTACTCGGGACCACACTCGCCACGGACGCCCACTCACAGATCACAGTCGAGGGTGGGACCACTGTCGTCGGGTTGCTGGCACTGGCGACGTTCCTCGTCGCGACGATCCTCTCGGTCCTCGTGACCTACCGGTTCGTCCAGGGCTACCGGCGGTCCCGGGCGATGCCGATCCTGTTTCTCGCTGTCGGGATGTTCCTGCTGGCGCCGGCGCCGATGGTCATCCGGTTCGTCGTCGGGAACGTCGTCGCCGTCCCCTCGGCGGTCCGGATTCTCACGACGTCGCTGCTGGAATCGGCCGGCCTGCTCACCATCCTCGTGGTCGTCTACGGAGGTGGCCGATGACCTGGCTCGATCTCCTCGCGACGGGGAGTTCGCTGGTCACGGCAGTCCTGGGACTCGTCGTCGCCGGCCTGGCCTTCCGAGGATACCAGCGCAACGACAGCCCGACCATGCGCGCGCTCTCGGTCGGCATCCTCGCGATCGCCGTGATTCCGTACCTGTTCACCACGGTGCTCTCCCCCCTGGTGTCGCTGACCGACGCGCAGGCACTGCTAGGAATCACCCTCTCGCATACGCTCGGGTTGCTCGCGATCTACCGGACGTTCGATTCTAGTAGATAAAAGTACCGGCCGGCTGCAGGTTCGCCAGCCCGTTGTCCCCTTATACTGTCGCTCCTGTCTACCGTGGAACTGTGACGATGACTGCACGACCCTCCCAGCGGTTCACCGATCTACTCGTACAGTTCTGCAGCGTCCCCTTCGACGCTGGCACCTACAAGCGACTGGCCTATCTCCTACTGGCGTTCCCGCTCGGCCTGGCGTACTTCGTCGGGACGACGACCGGTATCTCGACCGGCCTGAGCCTCTCGTTCACGCTGGTCGGCATCCCGGTGCTCGGACTGACCCTGCTGGCCGTGACTGCGGCTGCCTGGTTCGAGGCCCGGCTCTCGACGGCGCTGCTGGACCGCGAGACGGCGACGCCGACGGCACTCTCGGCTCTCCATCGCAACATCGAAGACCCTGATACAGACGTCGTCCAGGCCTGCAAGCGGTTCCTCGTCGACCCGACGACCTGGACGAGTCTGGTCGTGGTCCTCCTGAAGTTCGCGTTCGGACTGGTCGCGTTCGTCGCCGTCGTGACGGTGGGCTCCGTGGTCGCGTCGTTGCTCGCCGCACCCCTGGTGTACGACGCCCCCTCGATGGCCTACCAGACCGGGAGCTACACCGTCACGACGCTCCCCGAAGCGCTCGGACTGGCCGGCCTGGGTATCGTCCTCGGCCTGGTCTCGCTACACGTCCTGAACGCACTGGCCGACCTCGGCGGCTACCTCACCGACGCACTGCTCTCTGTCGGCCGCTCGGAGTCAACGGAGTGAGACCCATGGCACAGGCACACCCACCACGCTCGCGGGCGACGAACGCGCCCGCTCCCGAAGAGTCGATCCAGGCGGAGGAACTGCTCGCACTGCTCGACGACGACCATGCACGCGCGATCATCACCGCCATCAGCGAAGAAGCGAAGGCCGCCCGCGAGATCGTCGCCGAGTGTCACAGCTCACGGCCGACGGTCTATCGCCGCCTCAACCGCCTCCAGGAGGTCGGCCTGGTGACCACCGAGATGCAGTACGACAGCGACGGCCACCACCGCAAGACCTTCCGCTTGCGCTACGACAGCGCGTCGATCAGCCTCGGCGCGGACGGCCTGGACTGTACCGTCGGCCACGCGGACGACTGATACTGTTGGCTACTGATCCACGACAGACAGTCGATAGTACGACGGTGTTCAGGCCCAGAGACGCTGCCTCCGACCGTATCATCCTAGCAGCTGTAGCCCTACCGGGCCGGGAAGGTCCCCGACGTGCAGGTACTCCGCTGCCGCCTGTCCCGGTCCGAGCCGAGAGTAACACTCACCGCTCTCCGGTATTCTCGAAGAACTCCGAATCCGCCGACACCGCTCCGATCTCGTCGCTCTCTTCGCGCAGTTGCAGGAACGCGTCGGTCGCCACGCCGATGCTGAACACCAGGACGACCGCACCCACGACCACCCCGACTACTGCGCCGGCCAGGGGACTGACGACACCGAGGATCGCCGACGGGACCGAGGCCAGCAGCGACAGCAGCCAGACCACGACCAGCAACAGGAACAGTTCGATCCGCTCCCCGCTGGCGACCTCCCACGCCCGCGAGAGTGCCTCGACGGCGTTGACGTCCTCCAGCGCGATGGCCGGCCGGACGAAGTAAAACGACACCGCCAGGAAGAGCCCCGGGACGAGTAGGAAGACGGACCCGATCCCGACGAGAACGCCGACGATGATACTCGCGACGAACGCGTTCAGCGTCGCCAGCCCGAGCCCGTCGGTCGCCGCGTCCGGGAACGAATCCCGCTCGTCGCTGGCGACGACCCGGATCGCGACGACCCGGAGCCCCTCGACGACGACCGCGAGCGCCAGCATCAACAGTGCCGCGACGGGAAGCGGAATCGGGAGCGAGAGGGGCATCTCCGCTGCGCCCACTGGCCCGAACGGAAACACGCCACTGTCCATCCCTGGACTCATCCCGGGGCCGCCACCGGGCATCGACTCGAACCGCCCCTGGAGAAACTGGAAGTACGCAGTGGCGAACGACTGCCCGACGACGGTGTTGACGAGCTGGAAGAGCGCGAACACGCCGACCAGCACGAGGCCGTTTCGCTCCGTCGTCCGTTCGAGCGCATTCGAGATCGCGTCGCCGATATCGAGGCTCATCGAGGCCACCCCCCGGCGGCCGCGACAACTGTCTCGGCGACCCGTACAGGCGATACCGTCCGCAAAGCGCCGCTCGTGGGGACCATACGCCTGGACTGTCGCCCCACCCGAACATAAATCACCAGCCATCGACTCGCCCGGTGAACGGTCTCACAGCCGGTCCAGGGTGAAGCGATCGAACCGCCGAACCGCGTGGACGTAGCCGCCGAGTCCGATGCCGCCAACGACGAGGAGATAGACCACCCAGAGTCCTGCCACGAGGGCCGAGAGGCCGCCCTGGACCGTCCAGGCGAGGAGTGCGAACCCGACGACAGTGACGACGACAGCGCCTGCGAGGTAGCCAAAGAGGACGAGCATCGAGGGATGGGCTCGCTCGACGTTCATGTACTCGCGACGCTCGAACGTCGGGACGACAGCGCCGAATCCCAGAGCGGTCCCGGCGGCACACAGGCACAGCACCAGCGTGAACCCGGCCCGCAGGAGTGCCCGCTGTGGCTCGCCGACGTAGCTGTCCAGCGGGACGCCGACGGCCACCACGAGCGCCGTGGCGACGGTCATCCCCGCGACGATCCGGCCACGGAGGAGCACCGCCGTCGACGGTGCACTCGACAGCAACAGCGGTAGCTGGTCACGCTCGTCGCCCAGCGGGTTCAGCCCGAACGTGGCCCCGGTGAGCACGACCGCGACGACGTAGACAGTCCCGGCCCCAAGTGATTCGAGCAGGCTCGGATCGGCGACCATGCTGGCCAGAAAGCTGAACACCCCGAGCGCGACCGGAAACAGATGACTCAGCGTGCCGGGGTTCCGACGGGCTCTGAGCAGGTACCGCCAGCCGATGCGTGTCGCCGGATACCACTCGAACGGTGCCGGCACGCGGCCGCTCGTCGACAGCGACCCGTCCCGCTCGTCGTCGGTCACGAGCAGGCGTCGCTCGGCCGTGACCGCGAGTCGGCCCGTGACAGCACCGGTCACCGCGACCGCTGTTGCCACCGCTAGCCCGACGCCGGTGACGGTACCGCCGAACGGAGCGGCGAGCAGTCGACCGTACGCCTGCGCCGGGGCTCCTGGAACCATAGCCCGGGTCAACTGACCCCCGGAACTGTCGGAGACGAAACCGCGTGTGACGACCTGGACGCCGACGAACACCACACCGGCTGCTGCCAGCCCGAGCACGACCCGCGTCCACCCACCGATGCCGAGCCGGCGGGCGAGGAGTCGCCCAGTCGACCCGACAGCACGCCCGACGAGCACCGACGCGAGGAGCACTGGGACGAGCCCGACGAACACGACTACCGGGACGACGGGCCCACCGGCACCGTACAGCAACGCCAGCAGGACGACCGTGCTGAACGGGACCACGAAGAGACTCCCCACGAGCACGTCACTACCCGCTCGCCCGAGCACGACGGCTCGTGGAGTCGTCGCCGTCCGGACCAGTGGCGCGACCCGCCCGAGACCACCGCGGTCGACCACCGACGCAACACCGAGATACGTTCCTCCACCTACCAGCGTGGTGACGACGACACCCAGTCGGCCGATCGGCGGCGCCCGTGCCGCCAGTGCCCGACCGAGGCTGCTCACCTGCCCGAACCCCAGTAGCGGGAGCACCACGCCCACCAGGAGGAGCAGGATCGCCGTCGCGACGAGCTTCCGGGGGTCGTTCCGCAGGGCCCGCAGCCGACACCGGAACTCCGTCTCGGCGATGGCCCGCGCCGCGTGTCGCTCTCGCTCGGTCATCGGTCGGCCGTCGGCTGTTCGCTGGTCAGCTCCAGGAAGACGTCCTCGAGCGCGTCACCGTCGTTCTCGTCAGCCCCAACCGGCACCGACCCACCCAGTTCCGCCGGCGGACCTTCGGCGACGAGTCGTCCCTCGTGGAGCACGCCGACGATATCGGCGACCGCCTCGACGACCGGGAGGATATGCGTCGAGAGGAACACCGTCGTCCCGTCGTCGGCCAGTTCCTCGACGAGTTCGCGCAGCGCCTTGGCCGCCCGTGGGTCCAGCCCACTCGTCGGCTCGTCGAGGAAGACCACCGACGGCCCGTGCTGGACCGCCTGGACGAACGCGAGCTTCTGGCGCATCCCCTTCGAGTAGCCGTCGACACGCTGATCGAGGTCGGCTTCGAGCCCGAGCCGATCGGCCAGCGACAGCGCGTGGTCGTCGATGTCGTCCCACGCCACCGACCTGACGTCGGCAGCGAACTGCAACTGCTCACGGCCCGAGAGATCGTCGTACAGCGGCGGCTGCTCGGGCAGCAGGCCGATCTGTTCGACCAGTTCCGGGCGGTTCCCACAGTCGACACCGCCGACTGCCGCCTGCCCGCCCGTCGGCTCGACGAGTCCGGTGAGAATCTCCATCGTGGTCGTCTTGCCGGCACCGTTCGGCCCGAGAAAGCCGTAGACCGTCCCGGGTTCGACCGCGAGATCCAGTTCGTCGACGGCTACTGTCGACCCGTACGCTTTGTGGAGGGCGTCCGTCTCGATCGCGAGGGACTGATTCATCGGCCGAGCCTTCGATTCACGGCCTGGAATGGGTATCGATCGACGAGCCTGCGACTCACCGGCAGGCGACAGCGAGAAGGGAGAGTGATCGCAGTGCCGTTCAGCCGAACATCTGGCGCATCATCGGGTGCATCTCCATGAGCTGCTCCTCTGCGATCTCCTCGTACAGCTTGTACGTGATCGAGACCGTCAGCAGCAGCCCGGTACCGGAGACACCACCGATGGTGCCCATCATGTTGGCCAGGACGGCCAGCAGCCCGACCAGGGCACCGCCGATGATGGTGACCTGCGGGATGTAGCGTTCCAGCACCTTCTCGATGACACCGACGTTCTGTCGGAACCCGGGGATCTGCATCCCGGAGTTGTGGATCTGCTTGGCGGTCGCCTCCGGACCCATGTCGGTGGTCTCCACCCAGAAGATGGCGAAGATCGCACCGCCGATCAGCATGAACGTCAGGTCGATCCCGACGCGGATGAGGATCTGCCAGATCGGCTGGGTCGCGGCTTCGAGCCACCACATCCAGTCGGAGGGCGCCTGGATCGGGGCCATGTAGTAGAACAGGCCACCAGTCGGCGCCCCGCAGTTGTTACTGTAGGTCCCCACGAAGGCGGGCAGGCCCCCCTGTCCGAGCTGCGAACAGAGGATCCGCCCGAGGAACTGGATGTTAGCCTGCAGCGCCCGGACGAGGATCATCGGCAGGACGCTGGCGTAGATGAGCTTCACGGGGAAGCGACCACGCGCGCCCTTCACGCGGGCGTTCGAGAGCGGAATCTCGACGCGCACCGACTCGGCGTAGACGACCACCGCGAAGATCAGGACGGTCGTGACCAGGGCCAGGATCTGTCCCTGGCCGGTCAGGAGCGTCTGAATCCCGCTCGGTGCCAGTACTGGCCCGATCGCGAGTTCGCCGGTCGCAAACAGGTACCAGGTGTGGATGATACCGCTCTGGTTGCCGATGAACGGCGTCGAGAGCAGTCCACCGAGCAGTCGCTGGCTCACACCAGCGACGATGAACAGCCCGATACCGGAGCCAACGCCCCACTTGGAGATGACCTCGTCCATGAACAGGATGAGGACACCGCCGACGAAGATCTGGGCGAAGATGAGCCCCTGAACGGCCGTCGTGCCGACGCCGAGCGAACTCGCGACCGCCGTGTCCGGCGGCAGGAAGTTCCCGGCGAAGACCATCGGCAGGCCGGTCAGACAGATCATCACGATCACCAGTAGCTTCTGGAGTCCCTGGTAGAGGATCTGGTCACGCGGGTCCTCCTGGGTGTTCAGCCCCAGTAAGTCGGCACCACCGAGCAACTGCAGGACGATGGACGCCGTGACGATGGGCCCGATACCCAGCTGCATGATGCTCCCCTGCCCGGAGGCAAGGATGGACCCGAAACGACCGAAGATGTTCTGACTGGCGTCGATGTCCAGTCCGAACAGCTTCACGTTCGTCAGGAAGAAGTAGAGGACGAGCACGCCGGCTGTCCACAGCAACTTCCGTTTGAACGGGACGTGCCCCTCCGGCCGGCGGACTGCCGGCATCCGGACGAGCAGTGGTTCGGCGGTATCCTTCCAGGACATATCGAATTACTCCTCGTCGCTCTCTTTATCAGTCTTCTGGGATTGGCGTTCCTGACCGCGCTCGGTCAGTTCGGTCTCGCCGCCGGCGGCTTCGATCTTCTCGCGAGCGCCCTCGGAGAAGTCGTCCGCGACGAGGCTGAGTTCGTTGCGGACCTGGCCGGCACCCAGTACTTTCACGGCGTCGACGTCGTGGCCGTCCTCGACGACCTCGCGGACGTCGATGTGGTAGGTGTCACCGTCCTGTTCGGCGACGCCCTCGGCGGCCAGCAACGGAGCGTCCTCGTCGAGTTCGCGGACGTCGATCGTCTCGACGTCTTCCTGGACCTTCTGGGGCCGCTTGAACCCGCTCTTTCCCAGCGGCGGGTAGTTGTGCATCTCGTGCTTGTCGCGGCCGGCCGCACCGCGGCCACCGCGGTGACCGGCACCGCGGCGGTTCTTGTGCGAGCCGCCACCGTGTGTGCGCGAGCCGCGCTGTCGTCGTTTCTTGCTCGTCATTATCGCATCGCCTCCAGGAGTTCGTCGATCCCCTCGGTGTCGTGTTTCCCGAGTTCACCGCCCTCCTTGACGGGGTGTTTGACGCCGTCGTGGCCGCCACGTGGCGGGTGCAGACGGAGCGTCGGGGAGAGACCCTGCTCCTGCAGCGTCGTCTCCTCGGAGATGAGTGCCCACGCGAGCCCGGCGATGTCGTCGTACTCGGTGTGCTCGGCGACCCACTCGTCGTCGACGTCGGCGTCACCCTCCTCGGGTTCGGCACGCGTCTCCAGGAGCAGTTCGAGTGTCTCCTGGCTGGGCTCGCCGTAGGCGACGAAGTCGTTGACCTTCGTCACCATGCCGTTGTACGTGTCCGTCTCGGGGACGAGCGTACAGTGGTTCACGTGGTGGATGTTCAGCATCTTCAGCGTGTCGTGGACGTCGGTGTGCATGTTGACGTCACCACGGAGCTGGACGAGCGCGTGCATCACTCGATCACCTCTCGCTTCTCGAAGGTACGCTGGGGGACACGGGCTTCGGCCGTGTTCTGCAGCGCGTTGAACGTCGCTTTCGCGAAGTTGACCGTCGTGCGGGTGTTCCCGCTCGAGCGAGTCCAGATGTCCTCGATACCGGCGAGTTCGAGCACCTTGCGGACGGTCTCCCCGCCCGCCAGGCCCAGCCCGCGCGGGGCTGGCTGGAGCTCGACCTCGACGCTGCCGGCCTTGCCCTTGGTGCGCAGCGCGACCGTGTGCGGACGGCCACAGCCACACTCCCAGGACCCACAGGACCGGGAGACGTCGATGAGGTTCAGCTTGCCGATGTCGATCGCCTTCTGGATGGCACCGCCGACCTGATCGTCACGCCCCTCTGCGTAGCCGATCAGGCCGTCGCGGTTGCCGACGGCGACGACACAGCGGAACTTCACACGCCGGCCGGAGTCAGTCATCCGCTGGACCATGTTGATGTCCAGCACCTCGTCTTCCAGATCGGGAACGAGCTGGTCGACGACTTCCGATTCTTTCAGGGGAAGCCCCGAGTTCAGCGCCTCCTGCATGGAGTCGATCTCGCCCTCGGCAACCTTCTTGCCCAGGCGTGTCCGGGGTTCCCAGCCGTTGTCAGCACTCATAGTTCGATGTCACCTTCCAGTAGTGTCTCCCGAACTTCGTCGAAGTGTTCCGGGAGGTCTGCCGCGTCGAAGTCGCCACTGTACAGCGGGTCGTCCAGCTGCTCGGCGTACTCGGCGATGTGGGCACCGCGCGTGCGCTGCCAGTCGGCGAGGACGTCGTCGTTGTGCGGGACTTCGAGGCCGGCGTCGATTGCGCCTTCCTGTATTGCGAAAACTTTGCTTCCGGGGGTCGGGGTGTTGAGGCCGATGTCGAGCACCGCTTCCTCGACGTCCGCTTCCAGCGCGCGCAGCCCGGCGAGCAGACCGGTGAGGTACGCCGAGGGCATGTTGCCCGTCGGGGCCTCCCAGCCGTACTCTTCGAGGTCGCTGGAGTGTGCGGACGCGAGCGTGCGGTCACCGTCTGGGCCGACCGTCACCAGCTGCGCCCTGACGTGCTTGTTGCTCTTTCGAGCAACGAGGCGGGGCTTGCCGGATTTCAGCAGGCGCAACCGCTGATGGTAATCGGTACGGGCCTCGCGGCGTCGCCGCATCGGCACCTTGTATCGTGGTCCTGTCGCCATTATGCGTCACCGTGGTTTGCGTCGATGTATCGTTCGAGGTCGGCAACGCTGTCGAACTCGCCACCGCCGGCCTTGTCGTACAGGTCGCGGTACTGCGAGCTCGAGAGCGTACCGTCGTCGCGGAGTTCGCGCAGCTTCTCGCGCTGTGCGCGGATGCGCGACTCCCATGCGTCCTTCTCGTTCTGCCGTGCGCCGGCCTTCCCCTTCCGGGAACCGGCTCCCTTCTGGTGGCCGTAGGCGCGTTTCTCCTGGCGCTCCCGGGCGCGGCCACGGGAGTTGCCCTTCGCGTCCTTCGCCTGGATGGCGCCTTCGTCGACCAGTTCGCGAACGTCCTCGCGAGTGATCGCGTCGGCGATGTCGCCCTGTCGCTCGGGGTTGAACCAGACGCGGTTCTTCCCGACGTCGAGGACGTCTGCTGCCAGTCGCTTCTGTGCGGAGAGGTCAGTCATTCTGATACCTCCACTTCGACGTAGGTGGGGTTGAGCACGCGGATGCCCGCGTCCTCGGCTGCTTCTTCGATGCGCTCGCGCTTGCGGGCGCCGACCTTCGAGGCGATCCGGACCGCCTCGACGTCACCGTCGACACCGTCGAGGTCGTCGACGTTGTGGACGCGCACTTCCTCGAAGCCCGAGGGGTGCTTACCACGAACCGCGGTCGGGGACCGGAAGCCGGCCTCGACCGTGTCGCCCTTGCCCTTGATCCCACGGCGCTGCTTCGAGAGCTGGCCACGGGGGCGGCGCCACGAGGTCGGGACGCGGTTCTTCTTGTGGTGGTCCTGTCGGTTGAACTTCGGCTTGCCGACCCGACGGCGCTGGGTCAGCAGGCGTGCCGCCTCGTCGTCGAGCTCCGGCGTCTTGTCTGCGAGTCCACGGGGCTGGAGTTCCGTCTCCACGTCCTCGTCGACCGCTTCCTCGTCGCCTTCCTCCTCGACTTCGGCCTCGGTCTCGTCCTCGACTTCCAGGCCACCGACGTCGGCTTTGATCCGCGCAGCGAGCGCGTTCCCGATGCCGTTGACCTCTGCGAGTGCCGACTGGTCGGCACCGCGGACGTCGTCGACCGTCTCGAAGCCGGCCTCACGGAGCGATTCGGCCTTGGCCTCGCCGACACCACTGATGTCCGTGAGCTCGGTGAGTTCGTCGTCTGCCATCAGGCGTCACCTCGGTTCGGTTTCTGGGTGATGTACACCCCGTCCTGGAACACCCGGACGTCCTTGTCGTTGACGCGGGTGAGCTGTTCGATGTCCGCGGCGGTCTGGCCGACGGCCTCGATGTCGGGGCCGGAGAGGGTGAGTTCCTCGCCGTCGATCTGGACCTCGGTGTCGCCGTGGACCGTCGTGCGACGGGCGGCCTTCTCGCCGAGGAAGTTCTCGATGACGACCTCGTCACCCTCGACGTCGACCTGCATCGGGAAGTGGGAGTAGAAGACCTCCATCTCGTACTCCCAGCCCTCGGTCACGCCGTGGAACATGTTCTCGATGTGGCTCTCGAAGGTCCCGACCGTCGAGTTGGTCTTTGCGTCTTCTTCCTCGGACGTGATGACGACCTCGTCATCGTCGACCGAGACGTCGATGTCGGGATACCAGAGCCGTCGCGTGACGCTGCCGTTCGGACCCTCGACGGTGAGGTCGAGATGGTCCATCTCGGCGGTCACGTCTGCCGGAATCTCCAGTGCTACTCGTGTCATTGTTAGTAGACGTACGCGATTACTTGGCCACCGACGCCCGCTTCGCGGGCCTCGTAGTGGCTCATGACGCCGTGGCTGGTCGTGACGACGAGTGTCCCGTAGTCACGGGCGGGGAGGAACCGCTTCTCCCACTTCTCGAACTCGTCGGCCCCAGCGGAGTAGCGGGGCTTGACCGGGCCACATTCGTTGATGGCGCCTTTCAGTTCGACCTCGAACTTGCCTGCTTTGCCGTCGTCGACGAAGCTGAACCCGTCGATGTACCCGCGGTCGTAGAAGACCTCGAGGACGGAGCCGATCTCGTTCGAGGCGGGTGATACTGTCTGCTCCAGATGCCCGACGCTCTCGGCGTTATCGATAGCCGACAGCGCACTGGCGAATGGGTCGTTACCTGTCATCGTTAGTTGTACTTCTTGAAGCCCATTCCCCGCGAGATCTCGCGGAAGCACTGGCGGCACAGCCAGATGTCGTACTTGCCGACGAGTCCCTGTTCGCGCCCGCAGCGCTGGCAGGACTCGAGCTGGCCAGTTCGCTCTGTCTCGGGCTCGTCCTGTGTTTCACTTTCGCTCATTCGCTCACCTCCACGTCAAAGGTCGACTCGACGAACGCCGTCGCGTCCTCGGGGTTGAGTCGATGGTTCGACGGGATCGAGCGCGACGCCTTGTCGCGCTTGGCGACGCGGTAGCCGGGGCGGACGAGGTTGACCGTCACGTCCAGCCCGTAGATCCCGATGCTCGGGTCGTACTCCTGGCTCGGGAACTCCGTGTGTTCCTCGACGCCGAAGCTGAAGTTGCCGGTGTCGTCGAACTGCGCCGACGCGAGGTCCGCGAGCGGCAGTGCCGTCGCGAGGAACTCGTGGGCGTCGTCGTCGCGAAGGGTGACCTTCGCGCCGATGGGGTCGCCCTCACGGATGTCGAACTCGCCGACGGTCCGCTTTGCCTTCGTCCGAACGGGCGTCTGGCCGGTGATCTCCGTGATGATGTCCTCGGCGTTTGCGAGGTCACGGCCACCGTGACCGATACCCATGTGGACGACAACCTTCTCGACACGCGGTTCGCGCATCTCGTGGAAGTCGGCCGACTCGCTCTCGGAGCTCATTCGTCGTCACCTCCGTCGTCATCGTCGCCTGTGAAGTTCTCGTCGATGACGACGACGTACTCTTCGACCGTCTCGAAGCCACCGTCATCCTGATCGACGAGCACGTTGTTCTGCGAGGAGCCGGGCGTGACCTGGATCTCCTCGACCGTGCCGATCTCGCCCGCGTGACCGCCGTCGACGGCGGTCACGAGTGCGCCCTCCTCGTACTCGAAGTGGGCGACGACCTCGCCGGATTCGTTGTCGACGACGATGGAGTCGCCGCCGCTGTATTCGTCGCCGTCCTCGACGACGAGCGTCTGCCCGTCGTGGAGCCCGAGCTGGACGTCGCCACCGGAGACGTGGGTCTTGGTGACGATCTTGCCGAGCTTCGAGTCGGCGGCGTCCCCGTCGATGGCAGTCAGCGCGAGGCGACCGCCCTCGCCGGGGAACACGCGGTAGTACTCATCTCGTTCGGTGAAGGCCAGGATGTCGAACATCCCGACGGGGCGCTCCTCGTCGGAGACGGGCGTGCCGTTGATGAGGACGTTGTCCTCGTTGAGCGCGTAGCGCGCTTCCTTGCGGTTGTCGGCGTAGCCCAGCACGTCCCGCAGGACGATGAGCAGGGGGACCCCCGACTCACCGTGCGGGCCGGCACCGGCCTTGACCGTGAACGTCGCTGTCTTGCGCTCTACGGGCCAGCTGTTTGGCACCGAGAGGCGCTTCTGGTGGTTACTCATGCTGTGTCGTCCTCCGATTCGAGACGCGACTGCCGCCTGTCGTCCTCGAGGTCCAGGTCCGTGACCCGAACGTTCGAGGTGTCGAGCGGACGGGGAACCTCCTCGCCGTCGACCTTCTCGAGGGTGACGTCCTCGACGTGGATCGTGGCGTCGGCCAGGTCCACGTTGAGCACTTCGCCCTCTTCGCCGGCGTCGTCGCCGCGAAGCACTTCCACCGTGTCACCGGCGTTGACGCGGACGTTGCGCTGGTCGTACTCCTCGCGGAGGTCGTCCGAGAGCGTGGCCCGCACCTGCTTGTGCTTCTCGTGCAGCGGCGCGCGTCGTTGACTCGTTCGCTGTTTGTCTGGTTTCTCGCTCATGGTTCTATACGATCATCGTCGCCGCCGAGGCGACACTACCGAATCGTTCTGCGACCTCACGCGCGATCGGGCCCTTGAGCTCGGTCCCGCGGGGGTCCTCGTTCTCGTCGACGATGACAGCCGCGTTGTCCTGGAACTTCACGCGCGTACCGTCCGGTCGACGGATGGGTTTGCGCTGGCGGATGACCACGGCTTCGAGCACCTGGCGACGCATCTCCGGCGTCCCCTTGGTGACCGAGACCGTGATCTTGTCGCCCAGGCCCGCCTTCGGGTGGCGGTTCTTGGTCCCGGAGTACCCGTGGACCGAGATCACCTTGAGCTGTCGTGCGCCGGTGTTGTCGGCACACGTGATCAGTGACCCCTTCTCGAGGCCCTGCGTGACGTCAGCGTTCAGTGCTTCCATCAGTTGTCACCGTCCTGTTCGTCCTCGACCACGCCAACGACGACGTGGCTCTTTGTCTTCGAGAGTGGTCGACACTCTGCGATCGTGACCGTCTCGCCCTCCGCGAGGTCGAGACACTCGGGTGCGTGTGCCGGGATCCGGCTACGCCGCTTCATGAAGCGGTCGTACTTGGGCACCTTCACGTCGTACTCGCGCTCGACGACGACGGTCTTCTCCATGTCAGTGGAGGCTACTGTACCGTTCAGCGTCTGCCCTCGCACGGAGAGTTCCCCGTGGAACGGACAGTTCTGGTCGGTACAGGTCTCCTCCGGTTCCTGTACGTTCAGTCCTAGCGCCATTGTGAATCACCTGAAGTTTCTGTGCGTCGAGCGGGACGGGCGACGAGTCGGTCGCCCTCGACACGGACGGTCTGTCCGTCGATGTCGAACGCGAACGTCGCCGCGTCCTTCGGCACGTGCCACACCCGGTCGACTCCCTCGATGGTCAGCAGCTGTGTCGTCTCCATGACGACGCTGCCGCTGATACCAATGACGTCCGGGTTGGACGCCGCGACGACCTCGACGTCGAGGCCGACAAGTTCGTGTCGTGGGAGCGTCTCGGGTGTCAGTGGCATTATTCGCTCTCCTGAAGGTCGCCTTCTTCGCGCTGCACCGTCTTGATGCGCGCGATGGCCTTCTTCAGTTCCTTGATGCGCCCCGGATTCTCCGGCGCGCCACCCGCTGCCTTCACGGCACGGGCGTTCAGCAGTTCCGTCTGGAGGTCATCGAGTTCTGCCTCCCGCTCTGCGGGAGTCATGTCGCGGATCTCGGTGACGTGCAGGACGGTCATTCGTCGTCAGCCTCCTCGTCGCTCGAATCGTCGGCTTCCTCGTCCATCTCGTCCATCAGCTCTTCCGCTTCGGCTTCGGTCTCCTCGTCGAGTTCCTCGTCGACGGCCGCCTCGATGTCGTCGACGTCGATGTCCTCGACGTCGTCGTCAGTGGGCACGTCGACCGCTTCCTCGACGACCTCCTCGTCGACGGCCGCGTCGGCGGCCTCGGAGTCGGTGTCGTCGTCAGCGTCGGCCTCGGCGGCGGGTGCCGCGTCGGCGTCGTCGGGCTCGCCTTCGAGGAGTTCCTCGACGGAGTCGCCCTCGGTCTCGACGACGTAGTCCTCGACCTCGACGTCCTCGTAGATCTCGAAGTCGTCGGGGAGCTGGGCGTTCGGCGGGATGATCTTGACCCGGACACCGATGGTGCCCAGCTTCATCACCGCGACGCCGACACCGGAGTCGACGATCTCCTCTGCGGGTTCACCGTTGTGCTTGACGTAGCCACGGTTGAACTTCTCCACGCGCGAGCGGGCGCCCGTGACCTTCCCGGAGAGGACGATCTCGGCGCCGAGTGCGCCGGCCTCCATGATGCGGTCGATGGTCGTGTGGCCCGCCTTGCGGAAGTACCAACCACGCTCGAGTGCGTTGGCCAGACGGTCCGCGACGATGCGGGCGTTCAGGTCCGGCTCCTCGACCTCCTGAACGTCGATCTGCGGGTCGTCCAGGTTGAACCGGTCTTCCAGTTCGGTCGTGATCTTCCGGATGTTCTTCCCGCCCTTGCCGATGACCATCCCTGGCTTCTCGGCCTTGAGGACGATCTGGGTCCCCATCGGCGTCTTGGCGACGTCCATGCCGCCGTAGCCGGCACGGCCCAGTTCTTCGGCGAAGAACTCGTCGATCTGGGTCCGCTGGAGGCCGTCGTCGATGAACTGCTGTTCGTCCGCCATTATTCCTCGACCTCCTCGAGGATGAGTTCGACGTCGACCTGCGGCGTGTTCCAGGCGCTCGCACGCCCCATCGCGCGGGGCTTGCGACCCTGCTGTTCACCGACCTTGTGGGCGGCGACGTGCATGATCTGCATCGACTCGCCATCGAAGCCCTGGTGGTCGGCGTTGCCGACGGCGTTCTCGAGCAGATCGAGGAACGCCTTACTGGCCTTCTCCGGGTAGCGCCCGGCGTCCCAGCCGTCGACCTTTCGCTTGTGGCCGACGCCCGAGTTGTGCTGTTTGAACGGGACGGGCTGGTCGCCCTCGATAACCGCTTCGAGGTACTCGACAGCCTCGCCGGCCGTCTTGCCCTTGATCTCTCGGGCGATGGCCTTGCTGTGCTTGTGGCTCATCTGCCGCTCCCGGAGCATGGCTTTCGCGGTGGTGTCCGGGTCGGCGTCGACTGAGTAGCTGATTCCCATGATTACTTGAGCGGTACGAACTTCGAGGAGCGTGTCGCGCCGATACCGGCCTGCCCGTGTTCGACGTCGGTGCGGGTGAGCTGGAACTCACCGAGGTAGTGGCCGAGCATCTCCGGCTCGACGGTCACTCGCTCGAAGCTCTGGCCGTTGTGGACGGCGAAGGTCAGCCCGACCATCGCGGGGACGATCGGCATGTCCCGCAGGTGCGTACGGATCGGGTTGTTCGCCGTTTCCTCCTCGTCGGCCTCGCGCGCCTTCTCGAGGAGCTTCTGCTTTTCCTCGGTCAGACCGCGTTCGATAGTTCGCCGCTGGCGTGCGGGAAGCAGTTCCGCGACTTCGTCGAGCTCCATCTCCTGCAGCTCGTCGAGCGTGTGGCCGCGGAAGGTGAACTCACCTTCGTGGCCGATTTGATACTCTGAACTCATTCGTTGCCACCTCGACCTGTGCGTTTCGAGGCGATATCCCCGACCTTCCGGCCCGGCGGGGCGTTACGCGAGATCGACTTGGGCTTGCCGGGGTGCTGGCGGCCACCGCCACCGAAGGGGTGGTCGACGGCGTTCATCGCCACACCGCGGACGTTGGGCCACTTGGTCCCGCGTGCTTTCATCTTGTGGTACTTGTTCCCGGCCTTGACCATCGGCTTGTCAGTCCGACCGCCACCGGCGACGACGCCGACGGTGGCACGGCACTGCGGGTCCAGGCGCTTCATCTCCCCGGAGGGGAGCTTGACGACCGCGACGTTGCGGTCGTGAGTCAGCAGCGTGGCGTTGACTCCGGACGCGCGGGCGAAGCGCCCACCGTCGCCGGGGCTGGACTCGACGTTACAGACCGGAACACCCTCGGGGATCTCCGCGAGCGGGAGCGTGTTCCCGGGGGCGATCTCGGCGCTGACGCCGACCTGCAGTTCGTCGCCCACGCCGACGCCTTCCGGCGCCAGCACGAGCCGGCGGTCGCCGTCCTCGAACTCGACGGCCGCGACGGGCGCCGAGCGGGCGGGGTCGTGTTCGATGTCCACGACCGTTCCGGCGACGACGTCGCCGTCTTCGACCTTGCGGTGCTGGAGGTCAGCCTTGTAGCGGTGCGAGGGCGCCCGGAACGTGGACGACCCGCGACCGCGTCGTTGTCCCTGAATTCGTCGTCCCATCGTTAGAACACCCCGATCCTGGAGGCGACTTCCTGGGCGTCGTCGTCCTCGGAGAGGCGAACGACGGCCTTCTTCTCGCCGTCCATCGTGTTCTGTGTGTTGACGTCGACGACGGTGACCTCGTACTGTGTCTCGACGGCGTCAGCGACGTCCGTCTTGGTCGCCGTGTCGTCGACGATGAACTGGAGCTTGTTCTGGAAGTCCATGTCGTTCATGGCCTTCTCCGTGACGTGGGGGAACTTGATGACGTCCCAGCTCATCTGTCAGCCACCTCCGCGAGTGCGGATTCGGTGAAGATCGTGAGTCGACCGGGCTGTGCGCCGGGCGCGAGGTCCTCGGCGTTGACCTCGCTGGCCGTCGCGACGTCGGCGCCCGCGAGGTTGCGGGCGGCCGTCGACGGTTCCTCGCTGGTCACGAACAGGATCGAGGCGGGGCGGCGGTACTTCCGGCCGCGCATCTTCCCCTGTCCGGCCTTGATCTTGGTCTCGTCTGCGCGCTCGATGTCCGCGTGGACGTCGAGTGCTTCCAGCAGCGAGACGACCTCCTGGGTCTTCACGAGGTCCTCGAAGTCGTCGGAGACGACGACGGGCACCTCGTCGCGGTCGAACTCGTGGCCGCGCTCGGCGACGAGTTCGGCGTCCGCAGTGGCGGCCAGTGCCGAACGGATGGCGAACTGGCGCTCCTTGTCGTTGATGTCGGTCGAACGGTCCTTCTCGGACTTGGGCGGGTGAGCCGGACGGCCCTTGACCGCCTGCGGGACGCGGCGAGCACGGCCGTCCTGTTTGGGGACGTGTGCCTGGCCGCGGCCGCTACCGAACGACTCGGCCGGCGTGCGGAGGCCGGCGTACTCGTCGGCACCGTAGTCCTGTTTCCGGTTTGCCTGTGCGGCGGTGACTGCCTTCTGGATGAGGTCGGTCCGAACCGGCGTCTCGAAGACGTCCGGCAGGTCGACCTCACCGTCGGCGTCGCCGTCCAGGTCGTAGCGTGTTACCTGCATAGATTATCCCTGGTTCGATTCCGTGGAGACGTAGCGCACCTCGGGGTCGAGGCGCGGCTGGTCGTTCGGACGCACTGCGGGCCGGAAGCGAACCAGTCGCTGGTCCGGACCGGGCACCGAGCCCTTCACGAGCGTGTAGTGGCCGTCGACCTCGCCGTAGTTGACGAACCCGCCGTCGACACTGGGCTCGTCGCCCTCGCCGATGTCGATGACGCGCTTGTTCAGCTCGGTGCGCTGGTGGTAGCCGGTCTGCCCCTGCTGGGGGACCGTCGAGCGCACGCGGGATGGGTTCCACGGACCGAGGTTGCCGATCCGTCGGCGCCATCCCTGGCGGGCGTGTTTGCCCTTCCGCTTCTGGACGCCCCAGCGCTTGACGGGACCCTGGGTCCCCTTCCCGGTGGTGACGGCTGCCACGTCGGTGTACTCACCGGCGCGGAAGACGTCGTTCATCGAGTGCTCGCCGCCGTCGGCGACGAGGTCGAGCGCGTGGTCCAGGCGGTCCGAGAGGGAGCCGCCGCCGACGCGAGTCTCCATCACGTCGGGCTTCTTCTTGGGGACGTTCGGGACGTCGTCGGGGACGGTGTGCGTGATGAGACGGACGTCTCCCAGCTCACCGGCCTCGAGTGCGTCGCGTACCTGTTCCTCTGCAGCGTCCGGGTCGTGGTCCTCCGGCAGGTCCAGGGTCCGGTCGAGCTCCGAGTGGAACTCGTCGGTCCAGACCTCCGTCAGCGGACGCTTACCGTACGGCGTATCCTCGTAGGCTCGCAGGGCGACAGCGCGCATCGGCGGCGTCTCGACGACCGTCACCGGGACGGTCTCCTCCATCCCCTCGCGGGGGGAGTTGGGTTCGTCGTTGACGAGCACGACGTGTGTCATGCCCGCCTTGTAGCCGGCGAACCCCTGGACGCCCGGCTGCCCGTCGTCGGACGGCCAGCTGTTGAAGCGAGGCGTCTCGCTCGTCGAGCGCTTGCGCGGGCCAAAGCCCATCGAGCCCTTGCGTGGTCTGCTTGGTTGTGGCATTCGTTTACTCCGTGAGGGTCAGACAGGCGAGAGAGGCGAACAGTGCTTCTTCCGTTCGCACGACCTCGCTGCCCTGGTTCGGAACCGTATTCAGCCAGAGGTCGAACCCTGCTGGATCGTCGGTGTGGTCTCCCCCGGCGGCGTCCGGGTCCACGTCGAGTATCGACGGTAACCCGCGCTCGGGTGCGCCGAAGGCGACTGTCATGCCGCCCGCGGCGTCGCGTCGCTCGACCACCTGGCCGAGCCGCGCCGTCGAAACCGGCTCACCGTATCGCGATGACGCGATAGTGAGCCCGGCGTCGTCACGCGAGAGTGCCGTATCGAGGTCCGCGGAAACGACGTCGAACCCCGTGGTGGGGGCGTCGACGAGTTTCGCCCGGACCGGCCGTCGCGAAGAGACCCTGACGGTCACGCGCTCCCCTGCTCCCGGTTCCATACCGTCCGGAACGGGGAGGGAGATCGGGTGTTGCAGTCCGCAATTGACCCGTACGCGCCCATCAGCTCCGACCTCGGTCACGATTCCCTGTCTTAACGACCCCGAACCCTCGGATCCGGAGCCGGTCTGTGAACGCACGCGGAGCGGCGGCAGGACGCCGACGTACTCCAGTTCGTCCCGCTTGCCCCACATCTCCTTTCGGAGGTGTGGCGGTGTCGCGGCGTACCGCAGCACGGTTTCGACGAACCCGTCTTCGAACTTTCCCGCCCCGTCGGGGTCGGGAAAGACGGTCAGCCGGTCGACCCGGAACACCGTGGCCGCACGGGCCACGTATCCGAGTTTGCGAGTCGCCTCGCGTTTGTCCTCGGCTTCGCGTGTGAGCGAAGACGGCACGAGTACGCTGGTCGTCATGCCGTGACGCTTCCACGTCGCGCCACTAGACTGTGCCGATACGTCCCCTTCCCGGGCTTAAAAATACCCCGCTTCACGCGCGCGTTGAGACGCGTTCACATGGTCCATCACTGCCGTTCACACAGGAATCGCTTACCAGTTGTTTGCCGCTTCCGAAAGTCCTCCCCACGTGAGCGAGCCCCACGATCACCCCGGTAAATCCGGGCGTCGGATGCCCTCACTTCGCACGGTTTTCCCCGGAAAGCGGAAGGCTTTTTACTATCACCCTCGCCAGATTGGGATGCAGAGAGGCGCAGTGCGCGCTGGTACCGAGCGGGCGTGGAACGGCCGCGAGGGTCAGGGCGAACGCAGTGAGCGCTGGTAGTGTAGTGGTATCACGTGACCTTGCCATGGTCACAACCTGGGTTCAAATCCCAGCCAGCGCACTTCTCCAAAATTCAACGTTCAAGCGGCGCGTCTCGTCGCGCCGCGTCCTGTATGCGGTGAATGCAGTACTGGGATTTGAGCCCTGGAAGTCGCAGCCCGCGCAGTCGAACACAGTGAGACGAGCAGGACCGTCTGGGTCCGGTTCAAACACCGACGGACGGTAGTGATCCTCAGAAGTTTTGTATAGTTAGGTAGACTGCCAAAGAAACCCGCTCTAACCAATCTAAAAGGCCAACAAAGTACTCTAATCGCGTTTAAGGAATACGTAGAGAAGCGGTGGGTGGAGTGAAACAGCCACACAAAATCGCGTTTAGAGCCATTGAGATTCGCAATATTGGCCGCCACATATAAATGTAATCTCGCACAGTCGTCGTTCTGAGAGAGACCTGTTCATGATCTCTCCTGCCATCTCAGTCGTATCTATCGAAAAATGCCGACGATCACTAGAGTCCGTCGAGGATCGCAATCGCCCCGCGATTGCTCACTCCCAACCAGCGCAGTTCTACGACGAACAATCTGGCGAGCGTAGCGAACGCCTCGACGGTCTGTAATCCTTATCCCTCCACCGTGCTTACGGAGAGTCATGTCCATGGCCATCGCTCACTTCGCGTTCGGTGCAGCGGTGACCACGCTCCTCGTCACGCTGTTCGTCCCGGCGTCGTGGTACCCACGGACGCTGACACTGGTCGGCGGTGGGTGGGCGATGCTGCCGGACCTCCACCAGGTCAGTCCCGTGGCGACCGAGCAACTCAGACACATCCATCAGACGTCGCCGTGGACGGATCTGTTCTGGTTCCACCGCACCCTCGATGTCGTGGACGCAACGGACTCGAAGTCGATCGCAGCAGTGTTCGTCGCACTGTTTATCGGTACGACGCTGTTCGGCGAGTGGTGGGGGTACCGGACACCGAAGCGGATTCGAGACGCGTACAAGACCCACCTCGACGCCGAAGTGAAGTGAGCGCTAGCGAACAACAGTGTTAGGACCGCCGCGTTCGACCATCCCCCCATGACCTGTATCGGCTTCCTGTCCGTCGCACCGGTCGTCGAGGATAGTATGGCGCCGTACGTCGCCGACGCTGTCGCGGCGCTGGAGGACTTCGACGTCGACTACCAGACAACGCCGATGGGGACGATCATCGAGGCCGAAGACTCCGATGAACTGTTCGCGGCCGCCCACGCCGCCCACGAGGCCGTCGGCGAGCAGAGCGACCGGGTCGAGACCTTCCTGAAGATCGACGACAAGCGGACGGTCCAGCAGCGGGCGAGCGAGAAGGTCGACGCCGTCGAGGAGCAACTGGGACGTGCGGCCGCGAGTGAGCCCGAAACGTGAGAATCCGCGGACAGAGCGGTTCCCAGGCGGCGAGAACAGCCGTCGCTATTTACGTTGGTTCCGGACGAATCTACTCGTAAGGAGTGCTGGATATGACCGACACCACCCGACTGATCCGACCCGCCCCTGGGACGGTCGCCGCGGCGGCACTCGCCGGCGACCCGATAGAGCTGGAACCGCCCGAGGAGACCACCGGGGAACGCGAGCGCGTCCGTGCGGCACCCGGGACAGTGGCTGCCGAAGCAATCACAGCACGTGGGCTGCCGCCAGCCACGACCGACGACGACACCGGCCACGGCGGCGAGATCGTCCTCGTCGCCGGCGAGGAAGGCGAGATCGTCCTCGTCCCCGAGGCCGACGACGAACTGGTCCCCGTCGAGGAGGACGACGCCGAGCTCGTCGTCGTCGACTGATCGATCCGAGGGGGAAGCTGTTTACCCGTCCCCCGCAAGGCTGGCGGTATGGAGAGTCTCAACCGGATGGCCACCGAACTGATCGACGAGGCCATCGATTTCGCCGAGGAGCTGACGATCGACGTCCACGCCCTGGAGGGGGACGCCGCCGTACTCGACTTCGGGGTCGAGATCCCCGGCGCGGTCGAGGCCGGACTTCTACTCGCAGAGATACAGACCGCCGGGCTGGCGACAGTCCAGTCCACGATGGGGAGTGTCGACGGCGCGCCGCTGACACACGTCGAACTGTCGACCGATCACCCGGCGCTGGCCCTGCTGTGCTCCCAGAAGGGAGGCTGGGAGCTCGCGACCGAGGACTTCGAGGGGCTCGGCAGCGGGCCCGCCCGTGCACTCGTCGCCGAGGAGGACATCTTCGGACGGATCGGCTACCGTGAGGAGGCGGACTTCGCCGTCCTGGCGGTCGAATCCGACGAGTTGCCCGACGAGGCCGTCGCGGAGGCCGTCGCCGAACGGACGGGCGTCCCCGAGACCGGCGTCTTCCTGCCGACGTTCGCGACCGCCAGCGTCACCGGCAGCGTCGTCGCCGCGGCACGGGCGGCCGAACTCGCAGTGTTCCGGCTGGCCGAACTCGGGTTCGACCCGGTCTCCGTGCTGTCGGCCAACGCCAGCGCTCCGGTCGCACCGGTCGCCGGCGACGAGGAGACGGCGATGGCCCGGACGACCGACGCGCTGGCCTACGGCGCGGAGGTACACCTGACCGTCGACGAGTCGTTCGACCGGTTCGACGAGGTCGCGTCCGTCGCCGCCGGCGAGTACGGCCGCCCGCTGGCTGGCGTCTTCGACGACGTCGACTGGGACTTCGCGGAACTGCCGGTCGAACTGTTCGCACCGGCACAGGTCACTATCGACGTCGTCGGTGGGGACACTCACGTCGTCGGGGAGACCAGCGAGGACGTCCTCGCCGAGAGCTTCGGGTTCGACGGTCATAGGGAGTAGCGTAGCCGGTCGGCGAAATCCACACTCCGACCGGGAGCCGGGATCCGATCTCCTCGGCGAGATCTATGGATTGCGACGCTACTCCCTATCAGTAGGCGATACCGACCCGTTCGCGGTGGTGACTGTCCGAACGGAGGATCTCGTAGACACAGGCAGCGACGTCGCCAGCCGAGACCGACTGGCCGCCGTCGGGGAGGTACGCCGTCTCCGTCCGGTAGTGGTTGGTCGGCGCGCCGTCGGGCATGAACGGCGGACAGACCAGCGTCCAGTCGAGCGAGGAGTCACTGAGCCGTTCGTAGACGGTCCTGTGGGCGGCCGCGAGATCTCGGAGCCGAACGGGGAACTCGGGGGTGTCGAGCCGGAGGTGTCGAGGCGTCGCCTGGAGGATTCCGGCGGCACTGACGGCGACGAGTCGATCGACGTCGACTGCCTCCATCGCGTCGACGATGTTTCCGAGTCCGTCGGTCAGCGCAGCCGTGTCGTCGCCATCGTCCGGTCCGAGGGCGCTCACGACGGCGTCGTGGCCGGGGACGGCAGCAGCGACAGCGTCGGCGTCGGTGACGTCGCCCTCGATGACCGAGACGCCGAGCGGCAGCCGGGACGGATCACGGACGAAGGCGGTCACCTGGTGGTCGTCGGCCAGGGCGAGGTCGAGGATGTGGCGTCCAGCGCGGCCCGTGGCCCCGAAGAGGAGAAGATTCATGCTAGTCGTTCGACGGTTGGTGACCGCCAGTAAAATAGGCGGTACCTAACCGGCGCTGCTAGCCCCGCTCGCGGCGGAGTGCCGTCACAGCGAGAACGGTCCTCAGCCCGTCGGTCACCGTCGTCGAGATGGCCGTCGCGGCGATAGCGACGGCAGCGACGGCCAGTCGACGGGTGGTCACAGGGGAATCTCAATCGGCCGTGACAGTCGGCTCGTTCGCCAGCGTCTCGAAACGCCCTGCTGCCGTCCACTGGTCGAGGATCTGATCGAGCCCCTTCCTGTAGGTCCTGTACTGTGGCTCCCAGTCGGTCGCCGCACGGAACCGGTCGTTGCTCGTCGGCATCGACCGCGAGAGCAGGCGGACTGCGTCGGCCCCGACGAACCACCGGGCGAGCCAGGCCGGGACGCGACTCGGCTCGGGGGCGTCGAGCCGTTCGGCGAGCGCGCGGAGGAACCGGGCCAGCGTGATCGGTTCTTCGTCGACGACGTGGTAAGTGCCACCGACACCGTGCTCGATGGCCGCCGCGAACGCCGTCGCCGCGTCGTCGGCGTGGAGCCACGAGAGCGTCGCGTCGCGGCGGCCGAACAGTCCGCGGCCGACGATGGGGAGATCCCCATCGAGCAGTCCGTCGGCGAACTGGCTGAGGTGTGCCGAGTCGTGGCTGTAGAGGTAGCCAAGTCGGAGGATGGCGACGTCGAAGCCGTGCTCCGCACCGGCAGCATCCAGGAAGTCCTCGACGTCGGCCGCGGACTGCGTGGTCCGGGTGGGGTGCCGGTCGTCGGTCGCGTCGAAGGCCGACCCGTCGGGCTGTCGGGCCAGCCAGACCACGCTCGGGAACTGGACCTGCTCGACGCCGGCGTCGGTCGCGGCGTCGACGAGGTTCCGTGCGCCCTCGCGTCGGACCCGGTCGTTCAGTGCCCAGTCCTCGTCGCTGGGCTGCTGGTCGGTCGGGATCTTCGTGGCCGCGTGGACGGCGGCGTCGATCCGCTGGGGCATCGCCTCCTGGAGGGTCCCCGGTTCCAGCACGTCGCCCCGGACGGGGCGTCCGCCGGCCTCGCGGACGGTCTCGGCGCCGGCGTCGTCCCGGACCAGGCCGACGGGGTCGTGTCCCTGGGCTGTGAGTTCGGCGACGAGTCGACGACCGACCACGCCGGTGCTGCCGGTGATGAACACGCGCATACTAGTTCGTAGTCGTCACAGGATCCTCGCTCTACTGCCGGACTGGCCCGGGAGGTTTATACCGGGACCGTGAACTGGCTGGTATGCAACACGTCCGGGTCCGGATCACCGCGGACGGCGACGAGGCCGCTATCCACCCGATGTACGACGTCATGGCGAACGCGCCGTTCGTCGAGCGAGCGACGGCGCTGCAGTGGAACTTCACGGGCGAGGCGTTCGGCATCCTCCACTACGTCGTCGGCGACCACGACGCGTTCGTCGCCGCGGTCGCGGAGGTCCCACCAGTCGTCGACTTCGAGACGGCCCGTGCGGGCGACGACGCGTTCTACGCCTACATCGAGGACGAGACCACCGAATCGCTCCAGGATCTGTTCGGCCCGCTCGACCGGAGCACGCTCGTGGTCGTCCCGCCCGTCGAGTACAACGCCGACGGGACGGTGTCGTTCTCGCTGTTCGGCCCCGACGCCGAGTTACAGGCCGCCGTCGAGACCGTTCCGGACCCCATCGACGTGACCATCGAGCGGGTCGGCGGCCTGGGGCGCCTCTCGGCGGCCGTCGAGACCCACCTCAGCGAGCGCCAGCGCGAGGCGGTCGAGACGGCGCTCTCGCTGGGCTACTACGACGTCCCCCGCGAAGCGAGCCACGAGGCCGTCGCCGACACGCTGGACTGTGCGCCGAGTACGGCCGCGGAACATCTCAGGAAAGCTGAATCACGCGTCCTCCACGCGCTCTTCGGGGAGTAGCTACTCCGCCGGCGTCACGTCGGTGACGGTCCCGACACCCTTCGAGCGGCCCTCGCGGAAGACGAACTTCTGGCCCTCCTCGACCAGATACGACCGGAACTTGAACCGGACGCGTGTCTTTCCGGCGTCGCCGGGGAGCAACTGGCCGTCCTCGGGGTGGAAGACACCGGCCTCGCTGATCGTTTCGAGGTGGATGACCGGCTCGTAGCCGTCGCCGATGCGGGTCGGATGGTTCAGCACCATCACCTCGGCCTCGAACTCCCGGACCGGTGTCGGGTCGGCATCTCTCGGCAGCAGGACCATCCCGCGCTGGATGTCGGCCTCGCGAACACCTTTCAGAGCGATACCGACGATACGGCCCGCTTTTGCCTCGTCGACGCGGTGGTAGTGCATCTCGATGGAACGGACCTCTACCTCGCGGAAGGCGCCGTCCTGCATCGGCCCGAGCAGGAGTTCGTCGCCGGCCTCGACCTCGCCGGACTTGATGGTGCCCGAGGCGACCGCACCGACGCCCTGAACGTTGTAGGTGCGGTCGATGTACATTCGGAACTCGCCGACCTCGCCGGCGGTCTTGGGCAGGGCCTCGAACATGGCGTCGAGGTCGTCGAGGCCCTCCTGGGTGACCGCGCTGGTCGTCAGGACCGGCACGACGGTCTCGGAGATCTCTTCGATGGCCGTCTGGACACCGTGGCGTTCGACCCGCAGCGGCGTCTTGTCGACCTCGCGCAGCGCCCGCTCGACCTCGCGTTCGACCTCGGCGACCCGCTCGTCGGTGACGATGTCGGCCTTCGTGATGGCGACGATAGTCGGCAGATCCGTCGCCAGCAGGATGCCCAGGTGCTCGCGTGTGGTGTCGGTCACGCCGTCGTCGGCCGCGACCGTCAGCAGGCCGTAGTCGAGTTTCTGCCCGACCAGCCCACGGATCGTCGTGCGGAGCCAGGGTTCGTGGCCGACGGTGTCGACGAAGCTCACCAGCCGGTCGGACTCCTCGACGACACGAGCCCGGTCGGTCTTGCGGTGGGGGTTGTCCATCCGGATCGGTCCGTCCTCGTCGAAGCCGTAGACGCCATACGAGAGGTCCGCCGAGAGGCCGCGTTCGACCTCGTGGGGCTGGACGTCCAGGAACCCGCGCGTGGTCCCCTCGCCGTCGTCGGCCTCACCCGTAACGAGCGAGCCGACGAGCGTGGACTTGCCGTGGTCGACGTGACCGGCGGTACCGACGACGATGTGGTCGTCGTCCTGGAGGACCGCACCCTCACGGACGGTGGCGACGCCGACGATGCCGTCCGGTGACTCGCCGTCGCGTTCGTCGTCGGCGACGCCGTCGACGCCCCACGTCTGGACCTCCTCGATGTGGGCGCCAGCCTCCTCGGCCAGCAGGCTCAGCACGTCCATCGACTCGGAGAACTCAGCCGGCGAGATACCGGCGATGCCGCCGTCGTCGGTGACGCCGACGACGTAGGTCGCCTCGCCGTCGCCCGAGAGGACGCGGTGACGCAGCTGGGCAGCCAGTGACTCCAGGCGACCCTCCGAGAGGTGGAGGTTCTCCGTGAGCCGTTCTTTGAACTCGACGCTGCCGCCCTCCTCTTCGCCGCGGTCGATGGCGCGTTCGAGGACGGCCCGGTCGGGGCTCATGCGCGACCGTAACAGAGGGCGAGATAAAAGCCTTCCCCGGGTTTGTGGGCCGTTACCGGCTATTGAGCGGACTGTATGGGTGTGTCACGCACAGGAAACGTCGTCGTCAGTCGCGGTTCAGTCCGCGCTGTGTCGTGGGACGTAGGTACAGTCGGTGCATCCCCAGGAGCCGTCGGCGAAGGCGATCTCGCCGTGACAGTCGGGACAGCGGTACGCGTCGGTTGCAGTCGGTTGCTGGATTGCCATTACCGGAGTCGATGTAGTCGGCATATAAGAGGGTTGTTCTAATTCCGACATGAGAATACTAGGTCAGTCAACTACCCCACCCTACTTCGCTCACCCTGACGGGTTCGCTCGTGGAGGGTGGGGCTTGTCCGTGTCCTCGGCCTCGAACCCGTCTGGGTGGGCGGTAAATCCGCCACTCAGCGTCACAGTTCCAGACTTCAGGGCAAGCTGACTGTTGCCCGTCCGCCGAGACGACTGTTGGCCCCGACGGACATACCGCATCCCGATGTTCTTCGCCGCGTTGTAGTCCGCGTTCGCCTCCGACCCGCAGTTCACACACCGGAAGTCGGTGCGAGTCGGGCGGTTCTCGTTTGCCGTGAATCCACACTCGGCGCACCGTGTCGACGTGTACGCCGATCCGACTTGTTTCACCGAGATTCCTTCCGCCTCGGCTTTGTACTCCACTTGCTCGTACAGCGTTCGGAACGCCCACTTGTGTCCCCACGATGCGCCAGTGCGGTCGCGGATGTCCGTCAAGTCCTCGAACGCTATCACGTCACAGTCGTACCGGAGTGCTTCGTTCACTATGGCGTTTGACGCCCGGTGAAGTACGTCACGAACGTACCGAAGCTCGCGGCCACTCGACTGTTCGAGTGTCCGGTGGGCGCTTCGCGTCCCGGTCTGTTGGAGCCCGGCGCGTATCTTCTCGAACTTGCGGAGGTCATGGGTCAACTCCCGTCCGCTGAAAAAGTAGGCAGTGCTGGTGACGGCGAGGTTTTCGATACCGAGGTCAACCCCGAGGACCGTTCCGTCCTCGGCGGTGTTGCGCTCGGTATCGGTCTTGTGTCGGCGGAACCCAATGTGTAAAAAGTAGTCGCCGTCGCGGGCGGTGAGTGAACTTTCCGTGACGCTCCACGTATCCGAGTCGAAGTACTGGCGTTGGTAGCCATCGTCGGCGTCGGGCAGAGCAAGTTCACACCGGACACGACTCTCCGTGGTGGAGAGGGACACTGTGTCGTCATCAAACAGCGTCATGGTCCGAGTGTCGTACCTCACCGTAGGTGCAGTGAAGGTCGGCTTGCTGACCTGCTTGCCTTTTGACCGGCGTTCGAGACAGCCAGTGATGGCTTGGGCGGCTTGGTGGGTGGCGAGGATCGCGTGCTGACTCCCGAGGTCGGTTTCGTCTCGCACGGTGTCGTAGGCGAGGGGTTGGACGTCGCTTTTGGCGTTGCACTTGCCCCACGCCATGTCTGTGGCGATCTGGCAGCCGCGCTTCCACTCGGAGATGGTTTCCTCAAGCAACTCGCGTTGCTCACCATGTACCGAGAGGCGCGTGATTGCGGTCCGACGCACGTAGTCGTCTGCCACACGTTCAATGTGATATGGTGGCTACTTATTAGTTAATGTTTCTAGCCGATGCGAACGCGCTCCTCCACTCCCTACCGCTCGCTTCGCTTGCGCTTGAGGAAGGGGACTCCGTGCTACCGTTTCAGTTGAAGTGTCAGTTCGAGCCAGAATCGGGTATGGCAACGAGCGAATCCTGGGACGATCCACACCGCTGTCCGTTCTGTGGCGCGACGTTCACCTCGCCCGATGCCGGCTTCGTCGACCACGTCGAGACCACTCCGGAGTGCGACGCGGCCGTCGGCACCTGGCGCGACCGCACCAGCGACGACCTCGCCGGTAGCTGGAGCGGCTAGCCCTCAGACGGATTCCTCGCGATAGGGCGCAGTCGCTTCGAGGAAACCGTCGGCGAAGTGACCGTCGGTCACGCGGTCGGCCCGGTCTTTTGCGGTCGCGTCGGCGTTGGCGACCGCGACCGCCTCCCCGGCCACGTCGAACAACTGGGCGTCGTTCTCGGAGTCACCCACGGCCAGGAACTCCTCGGGTCGGCGGTTCAGGTCCGCACAGACCGCCGCCAGTCCGGTCCCCTTGTCGGCGCTGGGGTCGGTGACGTGGTAGGCGTAGCCCGTATCGAGGACGACGAGACCATACTCGTCGGCCAGCGCCTCCAGGGGTGCCAGCGGCTGGTCGATCTGGACCACGACCTCCGTCTCGCGCCAGCGGTTGGCCAGGTCGACGGCGCCAAAGCCGAGGTCGTACCCCTGCTCGCGGTATGCCTGTGCGACGGCGTCGGCCGCCGCCTTGTCGCCGACGAGTGCCAGCGAATCGGTCGCCTCGACGAAGACGACGCCGCCGTTCTCGGCGATCACGGTCCGTTCGATACCCAGGAACTCACAGAGGGCGATCGGAAACGGCATGGCCTTCCCGGTGGCGACGACGACGCGCTCGGGCCAGTGCCGCAGGACCGGGATCACCCGCGGGTCCAGCGCCCGCTGGTCGTCGGTGAGCGTCCCGTCGATATCGACCGCCAGCGGCGGCGTCTCCTCGGACATACGCCATCGTGGCGGACGGACGCGCTTGGCCGTTGCGGTACTAATCGTCGGTCAACTGTTCGTAGGCCGCCTTGACCCGTTTGAACTCCGCCTCGGTCCCCGAATCGGTGTCCGGGTGGACCTCCTTGACTTTCTCCCGGTAGGCGGCCTTGACCGCGTTCTCGTCGGCGCCCGGATCGAGGTCCAGTCGCTGGTAGGCCTCGGCGGTGCTGGGGCCGCCTCCAGCGCGGGTGCGCTGGCGCTGCTGGGTCGCCTGGCGCTGCCGTCGTCCGCGTCCGCGACCGTTCGCTCGCCGACGCGCCTCGCGGGCGACGTCCCGGAACCGACTGCCGTCACGTGGTGGGGTCCACTCCTCCCGTGGCCCGGCACCGAAGCCGCCGCGCCGTGCGCCCCCGGCGTTCCGGGCGGCCCGCTTCTCGACGCGCTCGTAGACGCTCGCGGCCATCTTGCCGCTGGCGTGGTAGTACATGAAGTACGTGGTCGCGCCGAACATCAGCGCCAGGAAGAGCACTGCGGGATTGACGAGTATCCCGACCACCGTGAGCATGCCCGTCAGGACGGCGAACACCGCGGCGACGCCCGTGATGAGCCGGTCGTACTGCACGGCTGTCCGTTCGGCCCAGAGCACCGTAAGCGTCTCGCCTCCGACACCGCCAGAGGGTTCAAGCGTCTCGCCGTGCTACCGGTTAGCATGAGCGTCGCCGGTCTCTGCGAGATCTGCGAGCGGCCGGACGTCGAACACACCTGTGACCGCTGTGGCCGCCTGGTCTGTGAGCGCCACTGGGACCGCCAGACCGGGCTCTGTGTCGAGTGTAGCGCGGAGGTCGGCGGACCCGGTGACCGGGTCGACCCCGAGAACCTCCCGGACGGCGTCGACACCTACCGGTTCTGATAGCGAGGCGTCAGCGGTACTGGTTCAGCCGGTTCTTGAGTTGCTTCGCTGCCGCGCCGGCCGCGTCGAAGAAGGCGTCGTCGGCGCCACGCGCGGCGGCCTCCTCCCCGGCGAAGATGATTCCCCGCGAGGAGTTGACCAGGCCGACACCGTCGGCGAGGCCGTGTTCGACGGCTGCCTCCGCGTCACCGCCCTGGGCGCCCACGCCGGGGACGAGGAAGGGGATGTCCGGCACCAGTTCGCGGATGGATTCGAGTTCCTCGGGGGCCGTCGCACCCACCACGAGGCCGACGTTGCCGTTGTCGTTCCAGAGGTCGGCGAGGTGGACCACGCGCTCGTAGAGCGGTTCGCCGGAGGCCAGTTCGAGATTCTGGAGATCCGCGCCGCCGGGGTTGGAGGTCCGGCCGAGGACGAAGATCCCCTTGTCCTCGCACTGGAGGAACGGCTCCAGGGAGTCCCGTCCGAGGAAGGGGTTGACGGTGATGGCGTCGACGGCAGGCCCTTCGTCGTCGTCGAGAATCCGGGCGTACTGACGGGCAGTGTTGCCGATGTCGGCGCGTTTGGCGTCCAGCAGGACGGGGACATCCTTCCCATGTGCGTACGCGATGGTCTCCCGGAGTGCACGCCAACCGTCCGGGTCCTCGTAGAAGGCGGCGTTGGGCTTGTAGCAGGCGGCGTGGTCGTGGGTCGCGTCGATGATACGGCGATTGAACTGGAACCGGGGGAGGTCGGCGTCCGCGACGGCGTCGGGCAGGCGGTCGGGATCGGGGTCGAGACCGACCGAAACCACGCTGTCGACGGCGTCGATACGGTCGCCGAGGCGCTCGAAGAACTGCATACGTACGGTCCCGCGAGGGGGGAGTACAAACGTTTCCTTCTGCCTTCGGGACCGATATCAGACATGATAATCAGAGGGGCGGATATTTGTGAGATAATCAATATACCGCCGGTATGGACACGCCCCTGGACGTCGGCCACGTCGCCGACACCCTACCTGACATCGGGGAAGCGATCGAGAACCCGCGGCTCCGCCCTGTCGGACTCGTCGGCGGGCTGGCGTTGCTGTTCGTCGGGGCAGGCCTCTCCGTCGCACCGACGTCGGGGCAGTGGGCACTCTGGGCGAACGCCGTCGCTGCCACACTCGTGTTCGTCGCCGTCCCGCTGTTCTGTCTCGGGCTTGCAGCCCCCGAACCGTCGGGGAGCCGCTTCCAGCTGGGGATCGAACTGACCCGTAGACAGCGACAGGCGGTGGCCGCCGGTGCGCTGTTGATCGTGGTCGCCCCCATCGTGATGGCGCTCGGGCAACCGATCGGATTCATGCTCCCCGTGATGCTGGCCGCCGCTGGACTGGCGTTCGTCGGCTCGGCGCTCGTCCTCACCGGCTTCATCGCCTGGACCTCGCAGGTACTGGCGGAACCGGGCCGAGCCTAATCCTCGTCGGTCGCCGCGATCACGTCGACGAGTTGCTTGACAGCGGCGCCACTGTGGGCGACAAGGACCGTCCCCGAATCGGACTGTTCGACGGTGACTGCCGCGTGGTCGGGAACGTCGGGCCGGACCGTCGTCGTCAGTTCCAGTCGTGCTGTCGAGGGCGTCACGCGGACCGTCCCGATCGTCTCGTCGCCACGCGTGACCCGATAGGCGAACGCCCCGTCGGCGGTCGGTTCGACGTCGGGATCGGCCTCGGCCACGGCGACGTCGGCGAGGGGACCCCGTTCGAGGCCGGTGAGTTCCGACGCCAGTAGCTGCCCGATACGTTTCCCGTCGGTGATCGTGTCCTCGACCATCAGAGTTCCTCCCGTACTTCGGCCGCGAGATCGGTCACGTCGACACCCTTGCCGTGGGCGTACAGGACTGCCGCCGCCTCCAGCGTGAGGCCAGCGTCGGACTGGAGTGCGTTGATGTCGCCCACGGCCGTTCGCTTCTCGACACCGGTCGCGACCACGGCGTCGAGGAGTCGCTCGAACGTCGACCGCGACTGGAGGACGTCCTCGGAGGGGACGAAGCCGTCGGGCACCTCGACCGTGCCCGGATCGAACTGGACGACGAGGTCGTCGCCGTCCCGGTCGACGAACCCCTCACCCTCGGCGACGTCGACCAGCGTCTTGGCCTGATCTGGCGAGAACCAGTCCCGGTCCAGCGAGAGCGCGACCACGAACTCGCTTTCCCCCATGCGGTCGGTCCCGCGCTGGCGGAACGGGGCCGCGACGGCCGTCTTCAGACTCATCGTTCCCTGCGGGGACCGGGGCAGCCATACCGGTTACGGTCCCGAGTCGGCATCGAACGGTTCAAGTGTACCCTGGGTTATCTCTGGAGTATGAAAGACCAGGGACGCTCCCCACGCAAGCGGACGGGTGGCCGACGACGGCCCAACCACAAGAAGAAGAAGCACGAACTGGGCACCGAATCGACCGAGACCCAGGTCGGCGAGCCGAAACTGAAGGTCGTCGACTCGCGCGGCAACACACAGAAGGTCCGCGCCGTCACGACCGACATCGCCAGCGTCGCCGACGGGGCGACGACCCACGAGGCGACCATCGAGAACGTCGTCGAGAACCCCTCGAACCCCAACTACGCCCGGCGGAACATCATCACCAAGGGCGCCATCATCGACACCACCGAGGGCCAGGCCCGCGTCACGTCCCGCCCCGGACAGGACGGGCAGGTCAACGCCGTCGTCGTCGAGTAACACAGCGACCGTTTTTTCGCGTCTCCCGAGCGACCAGCGACAGCAGTCAGTCGCGCCGTTCGGCCCTCACGGATCGCCAACGTAGCCGTCTATACGGATATATATCGCTATTATAAACCCGTTAAGTGGATTCTATCCAACTACGGGCAAGCGCCCCCTCGGGCGGGAGTTCCCACATGGTTTCGACGCCAACGCTCAATCCGACTATCGACGCACAGCACACACGCATCGACAGCAGTCAGTGGGCGACCATCTACGTCGTCGGCGACGTCCATGGCTGTCGTGGGACCCTCGAACGACTGCTCGCGGAACTGGCCCCGGCCGACGACGAACTGGTCGTCATCGTCGGCGATCTGGTCAGGAAAGGGCCCGACAGCAAGGGCGTCGTCGACCTGGTCCGCGAGCGCGAGAATCTCTTGAGCGTCCGCGGGAACAACGAACAGAAACTCATCGACGGTCGCAAGTCCATCGACGCGCTCACCGAGGCCGACCTGGCGTTCATCGAGTCGCTGCCGGTGATCATCTCCTGGGACGATGCGATGGTCGTCCACGGCGGCGTCGACCACCGGAAACCACTCGTCGAACACGACCTGACGGAACTGCTGAACAACCGGTCGCTCGTCCCGGACGGGAGCTACGACCGTCCCTACTGGTTCGAGACGCGCCGCGAAGCGCCCCGTGTCTTCTTCGGCCACACCGTCCTCTCCGAGCCGCTGGTCTCCGACTGGGCCGTCGGCCTCGACACCGGCTGTGTCTACGGCGGCCAGCTGACCGCCTACGACACCACCGCCGACGAACTGATCACCGTCGACCCGCCTAAAACCTACCAGAGCCGCTCCGAGGACAGTATCGTCGACCCTCGCCGCCAGCCGGTTCCGCAGTGACATGGCCGAGGACCTGCCACAGCCGTTCGAACCCGACAGGGACATCGACCTGCAGGACCCCTCGCTGTATCTCAACCGCGAGCTGAGCGAACTCTCGTTCCAGCGCCGGGTCATGCACGAGGCACTGGACGAGCGCAACCCGCTGTTGGAGCGCGTGCGGTTTCTGGCCATCGTCACCCGAAACCTGGACGAGTTCGTGATGAAGCGTGTCGGCGGGCTGAAACAGCAGATCGAGGCCGGCATCACCGAGAAAACCGCCGACGGACGGACGCCACAGGAACAGTGGGCAGAAGTCCACGAGACGCTCGGGCCGATGCTGGAGAAACAGGCCGACTGTTACCGGTCGATGCTCCGGCCGACACTGGCCGACGCGGGAATCCACATCCTGGACTACGAGGACCTGAGCGACGGCGAGCAGTCACGGATGCGTGAGTACTTCGAGGAGTCCGTGTTGCCGACGCTAACCCCGCTGTCGTTCGACCCGGCCCACCCGTTTCCGTTCATCTCGAACCGGTCGCTCTCGCTCGCGGTACTGACCAGAAAACCCGAGACCGAGGAGCCGACGTTCACGCGCGTGAAGATCCCGCCCAACCGGCCACGACTCGTCCAGATCGGTGACGAGAGCCGCTACGTCCTCGTCGAGGACGTCATCGAGCAGAACCTCGACCTGCTGTTGCCCAACGTCGACGTCGTCGATTCGGCACTGTTCCGGCTGACCCGCAACGCCGAGGTTCGGCGCGACGAGGAGGTCGCCGAGGACCTCATCGAGATGATCGAGGAGGTGCTCGAACAGCGCCGGTTCGCGACCGTCGTCCGGATGGAGATCGAACGCGACGCTCATCCCCGTATCCGGACGACCCTCAAGCGACAGCTCGACCTCGACGAACGGGAGATCTACGACCTGGCCGGGCCGCTGGACTACCGTGAGTTCATCTCCCTGACCGAGCTGGACCGGCCGGAGCTCAAACTCGAACCCTGGGCGCCACAGCCCCACCCGCGACTCGACGACGGCGACCGCTCTCCGTTCGAGGACGACGACGACCCGAACGGCCACATCTTCGACCACATCGACCGTGGCGACATCCTGTTGCACCATCCCTACCACGACTTCGGGACCACCGTCCAGCGGTTCCTCTCGGAAGCCGCGACAGACCCGGACGTGCTGGCGGTGAAAGCAGCCATCTACCGGACCGCCAGCGACTCCCAGGTGATCCAGTCGCTCATCGACGCCGCCGAGAACGGCAAACAGGTCGCGGTGATGGTGGAACTGAAGGCCCGCTTCGACGAACAGAACAACCTCGAATGGGTGCGACGGCTCGAGGAGAACGGCATCCACGTCGCCTACGGCACCATCGGACTGAAGACCCACACCAAGACGGCGCTGGTCGTCCGCGAGGAGGGCGACAGCGTGGAACTGTACTCCCACGTCGGCACCGGGAACTACCACTCAGAGACCGCGAAGGGATACGTCGACCTGGGCCTGCTGACGGCGGACCGCGACATCGGGCAGGACCTGGTGACGCTGTTCAACTCCTTTACTGGCCCGGGCCTGGACGAGGAGTTCCGTAAGCTCCTGATCGCGCCGGTGACGATGCGCCGGGAGTTCACCCGCTGTATCCGCCGGGAAGCCGCACACGCCCAGGCCGGCCGACCTGCTCGCATCGTCGTGAAGGTCAACGGCCTCGAAGACACCGAGATGGTCGAAGAGCTGTACCGGGCCGCGATGGCGGGTGTCGAAATCGACCTCGTCGTCCGGGACATCTGTCGACTCCGTCCCGGGCTGGAGCACGTGAGCGAGACCGTCAGCGTCCACTCGGTCGTCGGACGGTTCCTCGAACACTCGCGTATCTTCTACTTCCGGAACGGTGCGCCAGCACCCGGCGAGACCGTCGAAGGCGGCGGCACACCCGAGTACTACATCGGCAGCGCAGACTGGATGACGCGTAACCTCGACAGCCGGGTCGAAGCCGTCACACCGGTCGAGGACCCCGACATCCGCCGGCAACTGAAGTTCGTCCTCGAACTGATGCTGTCGGACAACCGCAAGCGCTGGACGATGAACGCCGACGGGAGCTACGACCAGCAGTACCCCGGCGACGGCGAACCTGTCGTCAACACGCAGGGCATCCTGATGCGCGAGGCGCTGAAAGCGAGTCGGAACGAGGACGTCACGACGGGTATCCCCCGCGACTATCCGGTCGATAGAGACCTCCTCGTCGCTGCGACCGACGGCGTCCCGGAGACGGCCGCCACCTCTGCCGCCGACGGTGGCCACGAGACTCTCACCCGGCATGCAGACCGCTGGTACCACCCGGAGAGCGATACCTACGACTACGCGGTTCGGACACCCGACGGAGACCGGCGATACTTCAAGACCGAGACCGGCGCGAGAGAAGCGCTCGAACGCCTCTACGATTAAGGCCGCGGCGCGGCTTTCTGCAGGGCGCTCTCGGCGATGTTCCCACCGTAGTCCGCGGTCCGGGACAGCGAGTCGACGACACGGCCGAGGATCTGTGCGCTCTGGGGGTCCAGTTCCCTGACCTGGCTGTCGACCTCGCGGGCCGTCTCGTCGACACCGGGGATCAGTGCCCTGGCGTCGTTGGCCAGTTCGACGGCCTCGTCGCTCTCGTCGGCCAGGAGCGCGTCCATCGCGGTCTCCGAGACCGTCGTCGCCTCGGATTCGAGTTCCCGGAGCAGTTCCGCTGTCTCGCCGGTGACCTCGCCGATCTCGCGGGAGAGGCCGGCGATCTTCGTCGCGTGGTCGGCGATCCGTTCCAGTTGTCGGGCACTGGACTGGTAGTCGAAGACCGTCTCGCGGGGGAAGCCGATCTCGTTGGCCGCCGTCGGGTTCCGGAGGACGGTCCGGAACACCCGCGAGACCATGTACCAGAGTCGGTCGACGTCGTCGTCGCGCTGGATGATGTCCTGAGCGAGGTCGTCGTCGTCCTCGATGAGCGCCTCGACGGCGTCGGAGAGCATCGTCAGCGAGACCAGGCGCATCCGGGTGATGGCGTTGTGGACCGACAGTTCCGAGGAGTCCAGCAGGTCCTGCAAGACGACGCGGTCGGTCGTCTCCTCGATGACCTCCAGGCCCACCAGCCCCTGTGTCGCGTCACGGACGATCCGTCGTTGCTCGGCCGTGATGCGATTTGCCTCCAGTCGGATGACGTCGAACCCGCTGACGTACATCGTCATCACCGCGCGCGTGAGTTCGTGACGGTTGTCCAGCCCGCTGACGTCGAGTGTCCCCTCGACGCGGTCGTCGTCGCGCTGGGGCGCCAGCAGCAGGAGATCGTCCTCCGCGTGGAACTCGACGACACTGCCCGCACTGACGCCGTTCTCCGTGGCCCAGTCTTTCGGGAGCGAGACGGTGTACGTCGAGCCGCCGGTCACCTGCACCTTGCGTGTCTCCATGTACCTCGATATCGTCCCTAGCCCACCATAAACCCATCTCAATCTATATACTGCCATCAGCAGACCGATAAATAGCGCCACGACCCCGCTCACGGCCACATTCGGCCGTTCTGGATGGACTGAGCCGGGTCCACGGGCGGCGCGTTCGCGACAGACAATCCATGCACCAATTCTCCCGAATTCAGTCTCCAGCGGCCGCTTAATGGTACTATAACTGTGAATTAGTGCTAAATATCACAATTTCTCATACGTATGGCTATATAGAGTGGGTACCCAGATATAGCAATCATAGTAGCGTACTTACTCATCCCTAGTCTCCATACCGACGATGACGGACTCACCGACTCGCGGCATCTCGCGTCGTACATTTCTGACAAGTGCTGGCGCCGCCGGTGCGCTCGCCCTGGCCGGCTGTACGGAAGGGCCCTCGGGGAGCGGTGGCGACGGTGGGAGTTCCGGTGACGGATCGAGCGGCCTCTCGGGCGAGATCACGATCACGGGAAGCAGTACGGTCTACCCCGTCGCGGTCGCCGTCGCCAACCGGTTCCAGCAGGAGCACAGCGACGTCGACATCAGCGTCTCGCCGACGGGTTCGGGTGGTGGCTTCAGTAACCACTTCTGTGTCGGCAACTCGGATTTCAACAACGCCTCGCGCCCCATCAAGGCCGAAGAGGAGGACCTCTGCTCGGAGAACGACGTCGAGTACCACGAGATCAACATCGCGACCGACGCGGTGACGGTCATCGTCAACAACGAGAACGACTGGGTCGACTGCATGACCCCCGAACAGCTACGCCAGATCTGGGAAGCGGACGGCGCCTCGAACTGGTCGGACGTCGACAGTAGCTGGCCCGACCAGCCGATCAACCGCTTTGGCGCTGCCGACACCTCGGGGACCTTCGACTACTTCAACGAGGCTATCCTCGGCGAGGAGGCCAACCACACCAGCGACTACGAGGCCACCGAACAGGACAACATCATCCTCCAGGGCGTCCAGCAGTCCGAGAACGGTATCGGCTACTTCGGCTTCGCGTACTACCAGAGCAACACCGACGCGGTGAAGGCACTCGCTATCGACGACGGCAACGGCTGCGTCGAGCCGTCCCTCCAGAACGCCAAAGACGGATCCTACACGCCGCTCTCGCGCCCGCTGTTCACCTACCCGAGGAAAGGAGCACTCGCGGAGGAACACGTCGCGGAGTTCGCCCGCTACTACGTCGAGCAGAGCGCCAACTCCTCGCTCATCGCCGACGAGGTCGGCTACGTCCCCAAGACCGAGGAGGCCATGCAGTCCGAACTGGACGCGCTCAACAGCGTCATCGACGAGGTCCAGTAAGCCACCGCCGCTGCCGGTCGAATCATAGCCAGCTATACAGACACAATAGAACTATGGATACACTTCGAGTCCTTTTTGCCACGACCCGATATAGGAGCCAACGAGCACGATGAGCAACGAGGGACAGACCCCGGACCTATCGGGAGACCGGGGATTCAGGACGGTCCGGGAGTCGGCCTACAAGTATGCCCTGGCGGGCTGTGCTGTGCTGTCTGTCCTTACGACCGTCAGTATCGTCGCAGTCCTGGTGCTCGACGCCGCGGACTTCTTCGCGGCGTACCCCATCATGGACTTCCTGACGGGGACGACGTTCCAGCCGAACCTCGAACCCATCTCCTTTGGCGTGTTACCCCTCGTGCTGGGAACGTTCCTCATCACGTTCGGCGCGGCGATCCTCGCGCTGCCGATCGGTCTGTTGACCGCGATCTATCTCAGCGAGTACGCGAGCGAGCGCACGCGATCGATCCTGAAACCGATGCTCGAAGTGCTGGCCGGCGTCCCCACGGTCGTCTACGGGTACTTCGCGCTCGTCTACATCACACCCGCACTGAACGTTCTCATCAACACGGTCAACGCGACGCTGGGGCTTGGACTCCCGACGCTCGGGCTCTTCAACGCGCTCTCGGCGTCGATCGTCGTCGGCATCATGATCATCCCGATGGTCTCCTCGATCAGTGAAGACGCGATGAGTTCGGTGCCGGACTCGCTGCGTCAGGCCGGCTACGGCCTCGGCGCGACGAAGTTCAACGTCTCGGTGACTATCGTCGTGCCGGCGGCGGTCTCCGGTATCGCGTCGTCGTTCATCCTCGCGATCTCCAGGGCTATCGGCGAGACGATGGCCGTCGTGGTCGCTGCCGGGTCTCAGCCCCCGGACATCCCACCAGTCAGGTCCGCGTTCGGCGTGCCCTACGTCGCACCGGGCGACATCCTGGGGCTGTACGCCGAGAGTTCCGCGACGATGACCGCCTCGATGGTCCAGATCGTGGGTGGTGACCTCACCGGTGGCTCGACGGCGTACAAGTCACTGTTCGCCATCGGGATCACGCTGTTCGTCATCACGCTGTCGATGAACATCGTGAGCAACATCGTCGCGAGTCGCTACCGGGAGGTCTACGAGTAATGGCGACAGAGACACAGACACCGTCGGAGTTCGGCGAGGTCAGCCGGATCAAGGGTATCGTCTTCAAAACCGTCGCCTTCGTCGCGTCCATCGTCGGTATCCTCGCGCTGGGCGTGTTGCTGGCCTACGTCTTCTGGGACGCACTGGGCCTGGACAGCGCCGGCATCGAGTGGTACCTGACCTACACCGGGACGCTGCTGGTCCCGCTGTTGGGCTTCGGGCTGTACGCCAGGACGCGACCGTCGGTCGTCGCCGGTGCGTTCGAACTGTTCAGTCTGACACTTGGCGGCCTCATGCTGACCGTCGCCGCCGTCATCATCCTCGATATCATCGCCTCGCCGGCTATCTGGTTCGCGTACTTCCTGACCGTCGTCGGGCCCACGCTCGGCCTGTTCGTCTACGGCCAGTACGACCGGGGGGCAACCTGGGTCGGCCTGGGGATGCTCGGGACCGTCGTCCTCGGACCGATCGTCGGGACCCTCGCACTCGGTCCCCTGTCGGGCGTCGGCGCGATGCTGGGCGGTCCGGGCATCTACTTCCTTTCGCTGCTCCTGCCGGCATCGGGCGTCGTCGCCGTCCTCTCCCACGAGCGACTCGGTCTCGACCGCCGCCGGAGCGCCCTCGCCGGCGCCGCGCTCCCGGTCCTGGCGATCGCCGGCGTCCCAGTGATCGACACGGTACCGGCGATCACACGCTCCGTCTGGCTCATCGGCCTCGTGATGTTCGGCCTCCCGGTCGGCTTCGCGGCGGCCAATACCGTCCGCCAGCGCGATCGGTGGGCCGCGTTCGCGCTGCCCGTCGTCGCGGTCGTCGGCTTCCTGCTCGGCGAGACTGTCGTGACGACCATCGGCGCGACACAGCCCTCGCCGTGGCTCGACTGGCAGTTCCTCACCAGTCCACCGGCGATCACGAACGCCGCCGAAGCGGGCCTCTACCCGGCGATCATCGGTTCGGTGTTCCTGATCTCGCTGGTCAGCGTCTTCACGTTCGTCTTCGGCGTCGGGACGGCGATCTACCTGGAGGAGTACGCTCCGTCGAGCGGACTGGTCGGTTCGCTCACCCGGATCATCAACGTCAACATCTCGAACCTGGCCGGCGTCCCGTCGGTCGTCTACGGGCTCCTGGGCCTGGGTGTCTTCGTCAACATCAACGCTCAGTTCGGCCCGGTGACCTACGGCGGGTTCGGCGTCGGGACGGTGCTGACGGCGTCGATGACGCTCTCACTGTTGATCCTCCCGATCGTCGTCATCTCGGCACAGGAGGCGATCCGCTCGGTGCCGGACTCGCTCCGGCAAGCGTCCTACGGGATGGGAGCGACCCGCTGGCAGACGATCCGGAACGTCGTCCTGCCGCGGTCGCTCCCGGGGATCCTGACCGGGACGATCCTGGCACTGGGCCGTGCTATCGGCGAAACCGCGCCGCTGATCATCGTCGGTGTGGCGACGACGAAGTTCACCCCACCGTCGGGGATACTGAGCAAACTCTCCGCGATGCCGATGCAGATCTATGCCTGGGCGTTCCAACCCTCTGCGGACTTCCGGTACGGAGTCGTCGCGGCCGGGGTCGTGACGCTGCTCATCGTCCTGCTGACGATGAACTCCGTCGCGATCCTCGTGCGCAACAAATACCAACAGGAGGCTGACTAATGACACAGAACATGGCGAGCGACACGGAGACAGAATCGGACGACAGCGGGTTCGTCGAGACCGAGCCCGGCACGGGCGGTCTCGACGAGCGTGCCCGCGAACAACCCACCGCGGCCGGGACGGTCATCGAGTCCCGGAACCTGGACGTCTTCTACGGCGAGACCCAGGCACTGCAGGACATCAGCCTGAAGATTCCCGAGAACCAGGTGACCGCGATGATCGGCCCCTCGGGCTGTGGGAAGTCGACGTTCCTGCGGTGTATCAACCGCATGAACGACCTCATCGATATCGCTCGCGTCGAGGGTGAGCTCACCTTCAAGGGCAAGAACGTCTACGACGCCGACGTCGACCCCGTCGCGCTTCGCCGGCGGATCGGGATGGTGTTCCAGCATCCCAACCCCTTCCCCAAGAGCATCTACGACAACGTCGCCTACGGCCTGCGGATCCAGGACAAGACCGAGGACATCGACGCCGTCGTCGAGGAGTCCCTGAAGAAAGCGGCACTGTGGGACGAGGTCAAGGACCGCCTCGACGAGTCGGCACTCGACCTCTCCGGCGGGCAACAGCAGCGGCTCTGTATCGCGCGAGCCATCGCCGTCGATCCGGAGGTCGTCCTGATGGACGAACCCGCCTCCGCGCTGGACCCCATCGCCACCTCCCAGATCGAGGACCTTATCGAGGAACTGGCCACCGAGTACACCGTGGTCATCGTCACCCACAACATGCAACAGGCCGCCCGTATCTCCGACAAGACGGCGGTCTTCCTCACGGGTGGCGAACTCGTCGAGTTCGACGACACCAACAAGATCTTCGAGAATCCCGAGAGCCAGCGCGTCGAGGACTACATCACCGGGAAGTTCGGCTGAGTTACTCCGCGAGCGTCGCTTCCGTGTCGATCCCGTAGACCTCCTTGGGCGTCTCCACACAGGCGGTCCTGACCGCCTGCTCGTGTCCGTTCTCCAGTAGCCACCGCACACGGCGCGGGACCGTCTTCGGCCCCAGTACGGCGCCGGGTCGGTCCGGGTCGTCTATGTAGTCCGTCTCCAGCAGGAACGGGTCGCCCTCCTCGATAGCGATCTCGATCTCGTCTTTGTCCGCGAGCACGGACTTCGTCGGCCCTCGGAGTCGGCCACCCGAGTAGTGTTTGACGACCTGCTGACGGTCCATCCCCTCGGCCTCGGCCCACTGTGCGACCGCCTCGAACTCTTCGCCACCCTCGGTATGGAGTTGGATGGCGAACTCCCCCTCGGCCGCGAGCGCGAAGCCGTGGCGCATCACCTCGTTCGAGGCCTCCCAGACCGCATCCTCGACCTCGTAGTGTGGGCGGCCGGACTTGATCGCCAGCGCCGGCCCGTCGGTGACGTACTCGGCGGCGATGTCGAGCCCGGTCTGCATGATGTCACGGGCTTCCGCGGGCGTGTAGCCGTCCTCGACGAGTTTCGAGATCAGTGCCGGATGCACACCCAGGACCGGCCAGGCACGACCGGGAAGGACGTCCGTCGCGTCCGCGACGGCCTCGACGGTCAGGTCGAACGTCTCGCGGAACGCGTCCGCGTCGGTGGCCGCCTCGACGAGGTGCCAGGACGGCTTGTTCAACACGAGCAGGTGGGTCCCACCGTGGTCGGCGAACTCGGCAGCTGCCTCGGTATTGCGCCCCTGGACGGGGTCGAGATGCAGATGGTTGTCCAGGACGGGCGTCTCGTCGATGTCCATGTAGCCGGGTCGGCACGCGCCCGGTAAAACCTATTCGACGTCGCCGTCGAGCGACAGCGCATCCTGGGCAGCGTTCTGCAGTGCGTCCGAGCGGCCGTGTTCGCCCGGTGCGACGGCGACGGTCCGGACGCCCTCCCGGGCAGCGACCTCCAGTGCTGGCTTGAAATCCGTATCCCGTGAGGCGATCACGAGCACGTCGATGCGGTCGTCGACGGCCGCCGCCGTCGCGTCCACTGCAAGCCGTACGTCGACGTCACCGCTGGTCGTGACGACCTCGAACCCGCGGGCCTCGCCCGCCTGGATGAGGCCCGGCGAGGCGTTCTCGTCCAGATACAGCCGTGTCGTCGCCAACGCGCCGTAGGACTCGGCCAGCAATCGAACGTCGTCGAGGTCCACGTCGAACTCCGATCGGAGGACGTTCGGCCCGTCGACGAACAACCCGACTCTGGTTCTGTCGTCGCCCGCCCCACGCAGTCGACCCAGCAGCTCCATACGGCTCTATCTCAGACGGGTCGGTTTCAATGTGCTGTTTCCATCCGTCGGATAGTAAACCAATATCCGCTATAGCAAATCGGCACGCGCACGCTCGACAAATTTCGAACGGGAGTTCAGGGGGCTGCGTGACAGGATCGAACGACTGATCGCTGCGGCGAGCGAGACAGTCGACATCAGACGGTGAGGCGTCACCCGCCCGGGAGGCGCTAACGCCACCGCTCTCCCCGGCCCATCGACCCGGAACCGACAGCGATTCTCCCTAGGAGCGGTCTTTCCTACGCCGTCGCGGTCCGGGTCGAGACGTTCTGGGTCTGCCAGTCGCCAGTCGCCTCGCGCGTGTCGACGCCGACCGCGTCCGGCGAGTCGGCCGTCGTGACCACCGCATTCCGAACGGTCCACGGGCCGCTCGTCCCGAAGGCGTAGACGCCGCGGATACCGCCGCCGAGGCGACTGTCCGCGATACTCCAGGCGCCGGTCGTCCGGCCGGCGAACACAGCGACTCCGCTGGTCCTGATGTCGGCACCCGTGACGGTCCAGGCACCCGATGAACGCGGGGCCGTGACGCCGATAGAACTCTCACGGACGGTCAGCGCCTCGGCGCGCCAGTCGCCGGTCGACCGGATCGCTTTGAGCCCCCGTTCGGCGTCGCTGATCCGGGCTGTCGTGACCGTCCAGTCGCCGCTCGTGCCGGTCGCGTCGATGCCGTCGGTGGCGGGTTGGGTGACTACCACGTCCGAAACGCGCCAGTCGCCACGGGTCCGTGCCGCGTCGATGCCGTCGCCGTCCGGCGAGGCGAATCGACTGTCCGTGATCGTCCAGTCACCGCTGGACCGGGCAGCGTAGAGAGCGTCGTCACCGGTCGCAGCGACGGTCGTGTTCTCGACAGCCCACGCTCCGGTCGAGTTGCTGGCCTCGATACCGACAGTACCGCCGATCACCGTGACCTCCGAGACAGTCCAGTCGCCCGCCGTCCCGTTGGCCCAGACACCGACCGTGTAGTAGCGGACCGTGAATCCGCGGATGGTCGCGTCACTCGATCGATCCAGGTACAGCGCCGCGCTGTCGCTGAAGCGGCCACCGTCGAGTATCGCACCGTCCGGGGCGACCAGCGTCACGTCATCAGCCACGCGCACCCGTTCACGGTAGATACCCGGCCGTACTTCGACGGTATCGCCGTCGTCGGCGGCCGCAAGTGCTCTACCGATCGTCCGAAACTCGGCGCTCCCGTCGGCAGCGACAGTGAGTCGCTCTGTGGCGTCTGCCTGTGCAACCGTCGTTCCCTGCACTGGCACCGTCAGGGAGAGCACGAGGAACACACAGATAGAGAGCTGTTTCAGTGACATATTCGAGGCTTGTTCCCGGACAGACGTAAACTATCTGTCCGGCGGACGGTGGTTTGCTATCGCGACATTCAGTTTATCGACGCGGACTGTCCCGAATGTCGTCACAGCGGGCGTATCGCCACGAGTGGGGCCAAAATACTGTGGGCAGTATTTCGCGGCTGATAACGAGGCCGGGGAGTATATGTGTCTCGCGCCGTTCCTACGGTTGTAATCGCAGTATGTCGGAGGAAGTCGATGTCCTGCACGTCCGGCCGTCGGACGACGGGGCACCCATACTCGCTGCCGAGGAGGTCCGAGCCGTTACGTCGCAGGATGCGGCGTTGGAGATACTCGACGCCCACCAACCAGAGGTTATCGTCTGTGAATACAGGCTCGACGGGCCGGAGAGTGGCCTGGACGTCCTCGAAGCGGTTCGTCGGGTCGACGAAACGGTCCCGGTTCTCCTCTGTACGGCGACGCCGGACGGGAGTGTAGCGGCCACGGCGACACGCCGCGACGTCACCGAGTACGTCCCACGGAGCGAGGCCGACGTCGACGAACGGATCCGGACACATCGCGACGGACAGCGACCGGACGAGAACCTCCCAGTGACGTTCGAGTCGTCGTTCGACGCCATCGCGGGGAGCATCAACGACGCGGTCGTCAGCATCGACGCCGAGAGTCGGATCGTCTACGCGAACGACTCGCTCGTGGAGATGACCGGCTACGAGCGCGAGGCGTTGATCGGCGAGCCGTTCGTGAAGCTGATCCCCGACCATCTGGAGACGCCTCATCTCGACGGGCTCGCCCAGTACGTCGAGAGCGGCGACCGGACCATCGACTGGGACTATCTCGAGCTACCGCTGCTAACTGCCTCCGGCACGGAACTGACTGTCGGGGTCTCCTTCGGCGACTTCGAGTACGGCGGGACCTGGTACTGTACTGGCGTCGTGCGGGACATCTCCGATCGGAAAGAGCGAGAGGAGACGCTCAAGGAGACCAACCGCCGCCTCGACCTCGCCCTGGACGGGACAGACACCGGTGTCTACGAGTGGAACCTCGGGACCGGCGAGATCAAGTGGGACGACGCGACGGCGGCCCTGTTCGAGACGACGCCGGACGCGTTCGGGGGGACGGTCGAGGAGTTCCACGAGTTCGTCCACCCCGAGGACCGGGACGACCTGGCGCGCGCGTTCGAGGCGGCACGCGAGACTGACGAGCAGTTCGAAGCGGAGTTCCGCGCGCTCGTCGACGGCGACGTCAGATGGATCTACACCAGTGGTGTCGTCGAGGAACGGGACGTCCAGGCCCCGCGGTTGGTCGCCATCGCGACCGACATCACGGAGCAACGCCAGCGCGAGCAGATGCTCCGGGCCAACAACGAATCCCTCCAGGAACTGGCCCGGCTGGCGGCCAACGACGGCCTCAGCCAACGTGAGACGATCGAGCGTGTCCTCGAACTCGGTGCGGACCGACTCGGCCTCTCGCTCGGCTATCTGAGCCAGATCGAGGACGGCGACTACGAGGTCCAGGTACTCGTCGGCGATCACGACATCGTTCAGGAGGGAGTCGAGGTCGACCTCGACCACACCTACTGCCGGCGTGTCGTCGAGAACGGTGAGATGCTCGGCATCCGTGACGCGGCTGCCGAAGGATGGGAGGACAGCGTTCCATTCCAGACCAGTGGCATCGCCTGCTATCTGGGCGGTGCGATCCACGTCGACGGCGAACTCTACGGGACCCTGTGCTTTGCCGACGACGACCCCCGCCCGGAGCCGTTCACCGACGCCGAGCGGACGTTCATCGAGGTGCTCGTCCAGTGGGTGAGCCGCGAGTTGGAGCGCCGGCAGCGCCAGCACGAACTGGAACGCTACGAGGACATCATCGAAGCGGTCGACGACGGCGTCTACGCGCTCGACAGCGAGGGCCACTTCGAGTTCGTCAACGACGCGATGCTCGACCTGACGGGCTACTCGGAGGCGGCGCTACTGGGCTCGCACACCAGCGTCATCAAGACCGACGAGGTCGTCGAACGGGCCGAGACGGTCGTCCGGGAGATGCTGTTCGGCGACCTCGACGACGAAGCGACCTTCGACCTCGCACTCCAGCGAGCGGACGGCGAGAGCTTCCCGGCGGAGGACCACATGACGTTGCTGTGGGAGGACGAGGAGTTCGTCGGGACCGCCGGCGTCATCAGGGATATCACCGAGCGGAAGGAGCGCGAACGGGAACTCGAACTGGCCCGCGAGCGGACCGAGCAGATCCTCCAGCGAGTCGGCGACGCGTTCTTCGCCGTCGACGACACCTGGGAGCTGACGTACTTCAACAGCCGCGCCGAGGTGGTCCTCGACCGTGAGGCCGAGGCGGTCCTGGGTGAGAACCTCTGGGACGTCTTCCCCGACGCTGTCGACTCGAAGTTCTACCGGCAGTACCACAGGGCGATGGACACCCAGGAACGGACGACCTTCGAAGCGTTCTATCCACCCATCGACAAGTGGTTCCAGGTCACCGTCTACCCGTCCGACGACGGCCTCTCGGTGTACTTCCACGATATCACGGACCAGCGACGCCGCGACGAGGCCCTCTCGGGACTGCTGGATACGACCCGCGCACTGATGCAGGCCCACAGACCCGACGAGGTGGCCGAGACGGTCGTGGAAGCAGCCAAACGCGACCTCGGGTTCGACATGAACCTGGTCCGCCTGCACGACGCGGAGCGAGGGACACTGGACGTCGTCACTGCATCCGACAAGTCACCGCGACGGCCGGAGTACGGTGCCGACGAGGGACTCCCCGGCCGAGCGTTCCAGCGGGGCGAGACCGTCCGCGTCGACGACTTCGGCGAGTTCGAGGACAGCGACCTCGTCGACGGCGAGGTCCCCGTCACGGGAGCGATGTACGTTCCGATGGGCGAGCACGGCGTCATGAGCATCGGGACCAACGACCCCGACGGCTTCAACGACACCGACGCCTCGGTCGCCGAAATCCTGGCCTCGAACGCGGCGGCCGCGCTGGACCGTGTCGACCGCGAGCAGGACCTGCTGCGATACCAGACGGTCGTCGAGAACGTCCGGGACATGGTGTACGTCCTCGACACCGAAGGACGGTTCCAGCTCGTCACGGATCCGCTGGCCGAGTGGCTCGGCTTCGACGCCGAGGAGATGCTGGGCGAGCACCCAGTCAGTGTTCTCGACGACCGGGCGGTCGCGACCTTCGAGCGCGGGATCCGGGACCTCCACGAGAGCGGCGCGGACGGGATCAAGATCGAGACCGCGTTGACGACGGCCCGGGGAGACCATCTTCCGGCCGAGATCGAAGTCTCACTCGTCGACGGTGAGAGCTTCCGCGGGACCATCGGCGTCGTCAGAGATCTCACGGAACTCAAACAGGCCCGCGAACAGCTCCAGGAGGAGCAGAATCGCTTTACCTACCTGTTCGACAACCTCCCGGACGCGGTCGTCGAAAGCGAGTTCGTCGACGGCGAACCTATCGTCCAGTCGCTCAACACTGCCTTCACCGACGTCTTCGGGTTCGACCGGGGCGACGTCCTCGGGGCGAACCTCAACGAGTTCATCCTCCCGCCCGGTGAGGAGGTCCACGAGGAGGCCGTCCGACTCGACGAGTTAGGCGAGGCCGGCGAGACAGTCCAGGCGGAGGTCCGCCGCCAGACCGCCAACGGTGCGCGTGACTTCCTGTTCCGAGGTGTCCCGTACAGCCGCCAGGACGGCGAGACTGCCCACGGGTTCGGTATCTACACCGATATCACCGAACAGCGTGAGCGCGAGCGGCGATTGGAGGTCCTCAACCGGGTGTTGCGTCACAACCTCCGGAACGACCTGACGGTCGTGCTGGGCCTGGCCGACGAGGTCGGCGAGCGGGTCGAGGACGAGACACTGTCGGCGTTGCTGGGTCGATTACAGCGCAAGGCCGAGGAGGTCGCCTCCCTCAGCGACCGGGCACGACAGATCGAGCGGTCGGTTCGCCGTGACGACGCCGGCAAGGACCCGGTCGACATCCCGGCCGTCGCCTCCTCCCTGGCGGATACCATCGGCGACCAGTACGACGTCGACATCGACACGACGTTGCCAGCGCAGTCGGCGGCCGCCGCCGATGGTCGCTTGCGCCGGGTGCTCGAAGAACTGCTGGAGAACGCCGTCGAACACGGCGGCCCCGATCCGTCGGTCCGCCTCGACGTTGCCACCGCCGCCGAGACAGTCACCGTCACCGTCGTCGACGACGGACCGGGGATCCCCGACCACGAACTCGAAGTGCTGACCGGCGACGAGCCGATCACCCAGTTGACCCACGGGAGCGGGCTGGGGCTGTGGCTCGTCATCTGGGTGACGAACTCCTACGGCGGAACGGTCGAGTTCGAGACCGGGGACGACGGGACGGCCGTCCAGTTACGGCTCCCGCGGACGGACGTCTAGACGACCTCGCGGATGTGATCGGCGAGGACGCTGTACTGTTCGGTGCCGGTCCCCTTCTGGACGATGTTCGTGACGCCGGCGTCGGCAGCAGCCCCCTCCAGATCCTCCAGTTCCCGTGCGGTAAACAGCAGGAACGGCACGTCGTTCCCCCGGTCCCGAAGGGCGGTACAGAGCTCTAGCCCGTCGAGTTTCGGCATCTTGTAGTCACTCACGATGGCGTCGTACCCCTCCGATCCGATGCGGTCCAGCGCCGCTTCGGGATCGGTCTCCCCAGTGACCTCGAACCCGTCTTCCTGGCCCAGGAACGTCTCGACGATCTCCAGCACGTCGCGGTCTTCGTCGACCAGAAGTACCTCGATACTCATTACCCGTATCTCATCGTCTACGGATATAAAATCCCGGTCAGCGCATCGCCACGGGGTCGACGAACGCCGACCGGTCGGCGCTAAGCCACGTCGAGAGTCGGGCGACACCCGATGCCTCCGGTGGGTGGATCGTACAGCGGTCCGGTCCGTCGCTGTAGTGGACGACCGTCGAGCGCAGTTCCACGTCGGGCGCCGCGGGCTGCTGGGCGTCGTCGACGACCCAGTCGGGAGCGGTGTCGGATTTCATGTCCTCACACGGAGCGTCGACGAGACCCGATAAAACCACTGCTAAGACGGCTCAATAGCGATATAGATGGATGGAGAAGGGGACAGTCCGGCCGCGCAGTCGGGGGAAATCGGCTACGCGACCTGTGCGGTGTCGACCTCGCCGTCGATCCGGACGAAACCGTAGTCACACTCGGGGCAGTGCCACTTGACCTTGGTGCCCAGGTGCATCGTCGTACTGGCGACCTTCCAGAAATCGCGGTACTGGTCACACTTGGGGCAGTAGTGTTCGAGTTCGAGGCTCATAGCTGTCCGTTCCGTGTCGGTGTAATTGAAACTCCCGGTTTGGGCGCCCGAGCGAAGGATAGAACCCGACCGGGACCCTCCCTGTAGTCATGGCAGACACCGACCGGCCGGCCCCACTCGGTCCCGACGAGGACGCGTTGTCGCCCAGCGAGACGCGGACGGCGACGTTCGGACTCGGTTGCTTCTGGGGGCCCGATGCGCGCTTCGGTGCGATGACGGGCGTCGTCAGGACCCGTGTCGGCTACGCCGGCGGCACGGAGCCGTCGCCGAGTTACTACTCGCTCGGGGACCACACCGAAGTGGTCCAGATCGAGTACGACCCCGACGAACTCGCCTACAGCGACCTGCTGGACGTGGCCTGGCGGAGCCACGACCCGTTCTCGACGGCACACAAGCGCCAGTACCGCGGTGTCGTCCTGGTCCACGACGACGACCAGCGGGCGGTCGCCGAGCAGTCACGGGACGCGCTGGCCGAGCGGACCGGCAAGTCCGTCCAGACCCCCATCGAAGACCTCGGGGAGTTCTATCTGGCGGAGGACTATCACCAGAAGTACGAACTCCGGTCGACGCCGGTGCTGGGCGACGAACTGGTCGACGTCTACGGGGACGACCTGGTCGATTCGACCGTCGCGGCGCGGCTCAACGGCTTCGTCGCGGGCCACGGCGACGCCGACCAGCGCGAGGCGTTCCTCGCGCGACTCGACCTCCCGCCGTCGGTGCTCTCCGAGGTCGAGCGGCGGCTGTGAGACGGCACCGACCGCGCCTATAAGAGCGTGGCATCCCCAGTCCCGACTATGACCATCTATACCGGCCGCGGCGATCAGGGCCAGACCGACCTCCGCAACATGGAGCGGGTCTCGAAGGACAGCCGTCGCATCGAGGCCTACGGCACCGTCGACGAGGTGAACGCGCTGGTCGGGGTGGTCCGCCCGACGGGGTACGACGACATCGACGAGAAACTCCGGGCGGTCCAGAACCACCTCCACATCGTCCAGGCCGACTTCGCGAACCCCCAGCCCGAGGACGGCGACCCGCGGCTCACCGAGGCCCACGTCGACGAGGTGGAAGCGCTCATCGACGACGCCAACGAGGAACTGGACCCACTGGAGTCGTTCATTCTCCCCTCAGGCTCGGAACCGGGCGCGAAGCTCCACCACGCACGGGCAGTCTGTCGGCGGGCAGAACGGCGGTCGGTCTCGCTGGCTGCAGAGGAAGCGGGCGTCAACGAGACGGCGATCATCTACCTGAACCGGCTCTCGGACGCCCTCTTTACCCTCGCACGGCTGGTCAACAAGCGCGAGGGCGTCCGTGAGGAGAACCCCGAGTACTGATCAGTCGACGAGGCGCTCCCAGGTATCCCGACACTCCGGACAGAGATAGCCCACGAACCCGTCGACGGTGTGTTTCTCGACGGACGTATCGACGCCACACCGGTGACAGCGCATAGTGCGTCTACCGGGAGTGTGGTAATCGTTATCTAGTCTATACGGGAGATTAGTCCGTCGCTTCGACGGTCCACCCGTAGCCGAAGGGCTTGAGTCGATAGTCGACCGTGACCGAACCGTCGTACCTCGTAACACGGCTGATCGTCCGCGTCTCGCCAGCCGGGATCTCAGCAGAGACGCCCTTGTTCCAGTTGTACCAGGTGTCGGCCTGGTAGGTACTGAACACGCCAGGATCCTCGGTGAAGAGGTACTGCATCACGCCGCGGAACCGGCCGGCAGCATCTCCGGTATTCTCGATTTCGATCTTGTACTCCTGTGGCCCGCTCTTGAACTGCTCGGGGAGCGTCGTGTCGGCGACCTCGAACTCGGGGACCCCGGTCGCCGGGCCGAGTGAGGCCTCGACGTCCGGTGGCGTCTTCGTCGAACCGACGTTCAGCCCCAGCGACAGCGATCCGACGGCGTCCCGTGGCACCGCGTAGGCCACCCAGCCCTCGACGGACTCGCCGGGGTTGACCCGGGCCCGGGTCAGTTCCGGGCCCTCGATGTACTTCGCGTCGATATCCACGATCGAACTGCCGTCTTCCATCTCGAAGAGCCCCTTCGAGAGCTGTCTCCCCTCGCTACTCGCGTTCGCGACGGTCACGCGGGGAACGGCGACGACGCGATCCGAGAGCGTACTCCGGATACCGTCCACGCTGTTGCTCTTCGGGAACAGGAGCGCCTGTTCGTAGCTGACGTCCGTGACAGTGAACCGCAGTCCGTCAGCGCTCTCGATCTCGGTATCCAGCTCCGCTGTCCCTGGTGCGACCTCCAGGGTCGCGTCGAACTCGTCGTTGATCGCGTCGACGCCCGATCCCGGAGTGAGTTCGTACTCACCGGCGACATCGGCGGTGAACTGCCCGATGCTGTGTGACCGGGTCTTGCCGGACTTCAGTTCCTCGGCGTTGAGTTCGGCGGTCTGACCGCCCTCGTCGAGTGTAACCGGCGCCAGTTCGACGACGGCGTTCTCTTCGAGGGGGGCGCCCCCAGTGTTCGCGAAGACGATCTCCCCCTCGAACCTGTCCCCGAACGTCACGTCGCCGGGGAACGAGACGGAGAGTAGTTCCAGCCGTGGCGGTGCCTCGCTGTCGACCTCGAACTCGGGCGTCGGTGTCGGCGTCGGCCCGTCGCTCGAACCGCTCCCGAGCCCCTGTGAGCAGCCGGCCAGTCCCGCGGCGAACGCGGAGCTCCCGATTCCTGCGAGTAGCTGTCTGCGCTTCATACCATCGACAGTAATTCATTCGTTCAAATATCTTGTGAATTTAATTTGGGAGTGGTCAAATATAATCGGTCGGGCTCGCAGACTCTGTAGACGGCCCATAGATTCATGTGACGGACGGGAGTGGCACTCGGTGACGATGTCAGCGACCTTCGAACTCTACACCGACAAGGCCGAGGACTGGCGGTGGCGCCTGCGCCACGACAACGGGAACATCATCGCCGACAGCGGTGAGGGCTACGCCAGCAAAGACAAAGCCAAGCAGGGGATCCGGAGCGTCAAGACGAACGCCCCCGACGCCGAGATCGAGGAACAGGAGTAGGCGAGGGCGGTTCGCAATAGCAAAGTGACCGGCCCGGAAGGGTGAGGTATGAAAGCGACCGCGAAGGCCCACCCGATCCAGGGGTTGGTCAAGTACCACGGGATGCGTGACGAGGAGCTGCGGCTCCCCTATCACGATAGCATCTCGGTCTGTACGGCGCCGAGCAACTCCAAGACCACCGCCGAGTTCGACCCCGACCGGTCGTCGGACACCTACGTCATCGACGGCGAGGCGGTCGACGGGCGCGGGGCCGAACGTATCGACGCCGTCGTCGACCACGTCCGGGAGTTGGCGGGGATCGACCACGGCGTGCGCCTGGAGTCGACGAACAACTTCCCGACGAACATCGGCTTTGGCTCCTCTTCGTCCGGGTTCGCCGCGGCGGCGATGGCGCTGGTCGAGGCGGCCGGCCTGGAGATGAGCCGCCCGGAGATCTCGACAGTCGCCCGTCGAGGCTCGTCGTCGGCCGCTCGCGCAGTCACGGGGGGGTTCTCGCACCTCCGGACCGGGATGAACGACACCGACTGTCGCAGCGAACGCATCGAGACGGATCTGGGCCAGGATCTCCGTATCGTCGCTGGGATGGTCCCCTCCTACAAGGAGACCGAGGCCGCCCACGAGGAGGCCGCAGAGAGCCACATGTTCCAGGCACGGATGGCCCACATCCACCAGCAGATCTCGGACATGCGGGACGCGCTCTACGATGGCGACTTCGACCGTGCGTTCGAACTGGCCGAGCACGACTCGCTGTCGCTGGCCGCGACGACGATGACCGGCCCCGCCGGCTGGGTGTACTGGCAGCCCCGGACCATCGAGATCTTCAATACGGTCCGTGAGCTCCGGACCGAGCAGGACGTGCCGGTGTACTTCTCCGTCGACACCGGCGCGAGCGTCTACGTCAACACCACCGCCGACCACGTCGACCGGGTCGAGTCGGCCATCGCCGACTGCGGTGTCGACACCCGCGTCTGGGACGTCGGTGGTCCCGCTCGGGTCCTCGACGAGGACGCGGCACTGTTCTGAACAGGATTATCAGCGTCGGGACCGAACCGGCGTCCATGCGTGTCGCTGTACTCGGCGCTGGCTACGCCGGCCTGACACTCGCCCGGAAACTCGAACGGACCCTCCCCGAGGACGTCGACCTCGTCGTCGTCGACGAGGACGCCACCCACCTCGTCCAGCACGAACTCCACCGGGTCGTCCGGCGCCCATCGCTGGCCGACGAGATCTCGGTCGACCTCGACGCGGTACTCGACTGCGAGGTCCGGCAGGCCGCGGTCACCGACGTCGATCCCGACGCCGGGACGGCCACGCTGGACGGCACAGAGACGCTCTCCTACGACGTCGGTGCGGTGTGTCTTGGCGCACAGACGGCCTTCTACGACCTCCCCGGCGTGCGCGCCCACGCGACGCCGCTGAAGCGACTCGACCACGCCCGCGAGATCCGCGAGGCGTTCCTGGACCTGTCGGCGGGCCGTGTCGTCGTCGGCGGTGCGGGTCTCTCCGGTGTCCAGGTGGCCGGCGAACTGGCCGCGCTCCGGGACGAGGAGGACACCGACGTCGAGGTCGTCCTGCTCGAACAGGAGGCCGACGTGGCGCCGTCGTTCCCCGAGGCGTTCCAGACGGCCGTCCACGACGCGCTTGTCGACGCCGGCGTCACCGTCCGGACCGGCGTCCAGGTCGCACAGGCCGACGACGACGTGGTCTCCCTGGAGACCGGCGAGACCCTCGCCTACGACCAGTTCGTCTGGACCGGCGGTATCACCGGGACCGAGGCGATGCGGGACGAGCGCCCGGTCGTCCGGGCCGACCTCCGGCTGGGCGACCGGACCTTCGCCGTCGGCGACGCCGCGCGCGTCGTCGACAGCGACGGCGAGGCAGTCCCCGCGAGTGCGTCCGCGGCGATCCGCGAGGCCCGCGTCGCCGGCAGCAACATCGCCGCGCTCGTCGACCACCGACGCGACGGTCGGGGCGGCTTCGAGCCGCGACTCACGCGCTACTCCTTCGACGTCCCCGGCTGGCTCGTCTCGGTCGGCGACGACGCCGTGGCGAAGGTCGGCCCGACGGTGCTGACCGGGCGGCCGGCACTGGCACTGAAGACCACCGTCGGCGCCGGCTACCTGGGAAGCGTCGGTGCCGTCGAGAACGCGGTCGACCTGGTCCGCGAAGAACTGGACGTGGCTGTCGACGAGTCGGTCCCCGACGACGTCGAGGATGCCGTCCACAGGCGTGACGACGGAGAATGAGCGGCGACTAGCGGGCTACTCGTCGTCTTCGAGCGTCGCCTGTTCGAGCGCGTCGTCGGGTTCGATCCAGATGACGAACTGCTCCTGGTCGTCCCGGTCGACGACGCCGTTGATGTACTCGGCGTCGACCGGCGGGTCGTTGACCTGGTCCTCGGTGATGGGTGCGACCTGGCGGACCTCGTCGACGACCCAGCCGATTGCGCCCTGGTCCTCGGACATCTCGGGGTCGAAGACGACGATGAGGTCCTGCGAGCCCTCGTCGTCGACGTCCATCATCGCCGTTGGGTCGAGGATCGTGGTGATCTGCCCGCGGAGGTCGACCACGCCCTCGACGTAGTCGGGGGTGTTCGGCACCCGCGTGATCGTGTCGCGTTTGACGATCTCTTCGACGTACTCGATGTCCAGACAGTAGTGCTCCCCCGAGAGCGTGAACTCCAGGACACGGACCAGTTCCTCGCTCTGGGAGGTCTCCTGACCGACGGCGGCCGCGCGGGCGCCGCCCTCGGCACGAGTCGTCTGCCCCGTTTGCATCGCCTCTTCCAGCAATTGCTGGTCGGGCAGTTGGACTCCAGTGGGCCCCTGCATGGCCGTCGCCGTCGCCGAGACGTCGCCGGGTTGCTCGCCGCCGGGTGCGGCCGCGTCGCCACCCGAGATCTGTGCGGCCGACTGTGCGGCCCGTTCGGCGGCCGAGAGGGCGTCGGCCTGGGACTGTTGCCCGTCGTCGTCCGAGCCTCCGGCCGCCTCGCCCCCACTGGCAGTACCAGAATCGTCGTCGAACCAGCCCGCCGACTCCGCGGTCGGGTCCGCTGTCGCCTGTGTCTCGTCGGTCTGTGTCGTTCCGGCCACTGTCGTCGTGTCCTCCGTCGTCGTCTCGTCGGTCGCGTCGACCGTCTGGGTCTCGTCTACCGTCTCCTCGGCCGACGACTCGTCCGTCGACGCCTCGCTCTCCTCGTCACTGTCTGTCTCCCGGTCCCCTTCGCGCATCTTCCGGATGCGTTCGGCACGGTCCATACGGTCGTCGTCACTCATGCTGTCACCTCTGTGTAGCCGAATGTCCTGTCGAACGCCGCAGCGATCTCCTCGAACACCGCAGCCATATCACAGTGCTCGTCGGCGGCGAACACCGAGTTGCCGGCGCTGAACGCCCGCTGGAGGGCGACGCGTTTCCGGACCTCCCAGACCGGACTGTCCGGGAAGGCCATGTTGAACCACTCCAGCATCGTCTCGTCCTCGGCGGTCGTCTCGACCCGGTTGGCGACGACGCCGAGCATCTCGACGGTGATGTCGGTCTGGCGCTCCATGGCCGCCATCTGGTCCATCAGCAGTTCGATGGCCCGTTCGGAGGTCGCCTCCGTCAGCGCCGGCACGAGGATGTGCTGGGCGGCGTAGACGCCGGTGTCGGTCAGTTTCCCGTAGAACGGCGGGGAGTCGATGATGACGTAGTCGTAGTCGGTGACCGTCGCCAGCGCCCGGTCCAGCGTATCGAGCGCGTGGCTGCCCGAAACCATCTCGGGCGAGACGTTGATGGCGAACGACGCCAGCGTCTCCGGGTCGACGTCCCGGCCCTGTGTCCGCACTCTGGCGATGAGGTCGGCGATGGTCAACTCGTGTTCCGCCTGGAGCATGTCGATGCTCGACGGGACGACGTCCATCTCCTCGTGTTCGACTACCAGTTCCGACAGGAGGTCCGGGTCGCCGGTGAGCGCGTCGAACAGCGTCGGGGGCTGGGCGTCGTACTCGTCGACCAGTCCCAGGCCCTCCGTCGCGTTGCCCTGCGGGTCGAGGTCGACGAAGAGGACGTCCCGACCCCTGTCGTTCAGCGCACCGGCGACGTTGATCGCCACGGTCGTCTTTCCGGTCCCGCCCTTCGCGTTGGTCACACAGACGCGCGCCGGGCCGGCCTCTGCTGGTCTCGTCATCTCGAAGTAGGGGGAACTCGTCGCCCGCCCACTATAAAAATACGCCCCCGATTATCAATGCCCGAACTCGGACACGACGGCGTATTCTCGGGGTAGCGGCCCCGAGCGGGCGTCTGACGGCAGTCAGACAGGGTGGAACTTTTATGTCTCAGTAGCTGAAACGTGTGTACAATGACCATCAATCCGCGCGACTACGACCTCGACGAACTGCGGGAGATGGCCCGCAAGCGCGGCGAGCAGGACAACGGAATGGGCGACGAGGAGTTGCCCGACCCGTCGAACCTCGACATCGGTCTCGACGAAGCCGACGCGGAGAGCCTCAGCGGGAACTCCTTCCGGTCGGGGCTGTATCGGGAGTTGCTCCCGTTCCTGGGCGGCGACGACCTGGAGAAGCCGTATCTGGAGTCGCTCCCCGAGACCTACGCCGCCGAGTTCGTCGTCTTCGAGTGGCTGGAGTTCCTATTGTTGCACTCGGGCTATCAGGGCGCCGACAGCGCGCTGGCGTACTACGAATCGGTCGACTGGATCACCGAGGACGTCTCTGCGGACCTCTCGGACTATCTGCTGGGTATCGAGGAGGCGACGACCAACGAGGGCGACGAACTCGACGTCGACGACCACATGCTCAGCCTGGTCTACATCGCGAAGCTGACCGCGATGACCTGATCGCGGGGCGGGGAAGCTATCAGGTCTGATTCTTGAGGTGAGGTTATATACCACACGGGGGAGAACAGCCTATCGGACATGAGTGAGGACGACGCAGAAACGGGGGACGACGCGGAGCCAGAGAGCTGGGCCGACGGCGGCACAGTACCGATCGGCGTCAAGCTCGGCAGTACCCGGACGGTCATCGCGCTTCCGGACGAGGAGGGCGAGAACCGCATCATCAAGACCCTGACCTGCATGGCGACCTACGAGGACGCCCTCACCGGCGAGGAGAAGATCCTCTACGGCGAGGAGGCCGCCCGCGAGTATCCGGACCGCGTCCAGTACATGCTCCGGTCGGGGCTCCCCGAGGACGCCGACCGCGCCGAGATGACCAAGACGTTCTTCGAGGCGCTCATCGAGGAGAACGACATCCCCGAGGACAGCGGCGTCGTCTACGCGATCCCGACGATCGACAACCCGGCCGGCCTGGAGAACCTCCGGTCGGTCATCGAGGACTCCTCGATCGGGAAGGCGCTGGTCGAGAGCTACCCCGAGTCGCTGTGTGGCTCGATCCCCGCGTTCGGTGACGAACTGGAGGCGATCGACGAGATCTTCGTCGCAGTAAATATGGGCTCGACGAACCTCGAAGCCTCTGCCTACCGGCGGGGCGAACAGCTCGCGCCGTTCACGACGGGCGCGGTGACCGGCAACGAGGTCGACCGGATGATCGCGAACTACGTCGAGGAGGAGACCCAGGGCCGGGTCAACATCGACACCCAGACCGCCCGCGAGTACAAGGAGGAACACGCCGACTTCGTCGACTTCGAGCCCTTCACCGATATCATTCAACAGCCCGGTGGCGGCTCCCACGAGTTCACCATCGAGCGGTCGGTGATGGACGCCGTCAACGAGTATCTGGACGAGGCCGTCGACGAACTCGCCAACACGTTCCTGCCGGAACTGGCCAACGACTACATGAAGGTCTACCAGCTCGCGCTCGATCAACCGATCGTGCTGACTGGCGGGATGGCCTGTATCCCCGGCATCGTCGAGGAGTTCGAGGCGCGTCTCAGCGACGAACTCGATCGGGAGGTCGAGGCGACGGCTGCAGACCAGCCGGACTGTGCGCCGACCATCGGCGCCCAGCGGATCGCCGCACGACTCGTCGAGAACAGCTGACGGCGACGGTAGCGCACGCTTCGTTTCAGGGGTCGCCCCAGCAATCGAGCCACCGCTCGATCCGTGGCCGGTCCCCACACTGGTCTAGCCCCTCGGTACTGGCGATCGTCTCGAACACGTCCACATCGATACGGACCAACGAGTGGCTGCTCGCTCGTCCAGGTCGGTTCCGTGAACGGTCGCCGGTCCGGTCCGCGCGTCGCCGAGACATGCCCTGAGATACGAGAACGTGGCACCTAAATGGCAGTCAGACAGACGTCTGCCAGCGAGCAGACGCGTCAGTATCCGAGCCTACCGTTCACGGATAGTTCCCCGCCCCCTCAGGTAGAATTTTTGCCGGTCGGGGAAAAACACTGCCGGCGAATATCAGGATAGATAAGAGAAAATCAAGTAGAGAGCATTCGTAGAGACGATTGATGGGGAACATTATCATTTTAGATAATTCAGAGGGCGAACTGCCGGATGTCCTCACCAGTACCGGACAGGGTGGGTTCCTGTCCTCGGGCTATCTACTGGAGGCGCCGGCAACTGCGGCCATCGAAGACGGGGAAACACCGCAGTTCGTCCTCACGAACGCGAAATACGGGGTCAGTTTCGAATCGGACACCCACATCGACGAGGTCCGTCCAGGGAGCGGCTACCGGACCGTCGCTGTCGTCACCGATCGGCGGGTACTGATCCTCGTCGGCGGCGTCGACGACGACCACGATAAGGAGTTCTCCGTCCCGCACTCGGAGATCGAACAGGTCGATAGCAGTACCCGACTCCGCCACGGGACGGTCACGATCACGCGAACGGGCGGCGCGACGCTGACACTCCACTGTGGGACCGACGGACTCGACGACGTGACGACCTTCCTGGAGAACGTCTCGCAGGCCTGGGTCCACGCAGAGACGGTACTGGAAGCCGTCAGGTCGTCGCTCGTCGAAGCGAGCGACTACCGCGAAGCGGGCGATATCGAAGCGGCCCGGACAGCGACCGAGACCGCCATGGATCGGCTCGAAGAGGCGAAGGCGACGGTGTCGGGAGTCCCGTCGACACGGGCCGCACAGGCGATGCAACAGCGTGTCGAGACGGTCTCGGCACGGACGATCGAGGTCGATTCCCGGGTCCGACGGAGCTACGTTCATCAGTTGCTCGACCAGGGTGAAGCCCACTGGCGAGCCCAGGAGTACGAGGACGCCTACGACATCTTCGAGCGAGCCATCGGGGAGTACGAGACGCTGCTGTCTCACCCCCACGAACACGTCCCGGAGGTGTCGGCGGTCCAGTCGGAGCGAGAACAACTGCGGGATATCCTCGAGCAACTCGCGGAGGCACCGCTCAAGAACGCCGAGGCGGCAGTTGCAGACGCACAGGCGGCCGACGACACCGAGGATGCCACAGCCTACTGGGCCGAGGCGCTCGAACGCTACCGGACCGCACTCAGACTCGACTGGGGAGCCGAGACGCGGCGGTTCGCCGGCGACCCGGACAGGATCAGAGAACACCTCGGAATCGTTGCGGAGAACCTGACCGCGGCCCGTCGGTCCATCGCCAGCGACGCGACCGAGGCCGGTGACTGGTACGCCGCTGCCGGCCAGTACGAGGCTGCCCTCGAAGAGTTCGCGGTCGCTCACGACGCGTTCGAGGAGGCACTGACGACTGCCCGGGACTGTTATCCGGACGCCGTCGAACACCTCCAGACGGAACTGGACGCCGTCGAGGACCGCATCGAGCGCGCCAGAGCCGAACTCGACGAGGAGAGCGCTCACGAGACGGACCACGTCACCCCCGACATCAACCAGTCCGAGGACAGCCCCACATCCACCGACACCGACGCACACACCGCCGGGGAGAGCACGCAGTCGGTCATCGAGAAGTGAGCGAAGCTGGCGGAATCGTTCAGAAACCCGCAGAAACAATTACCGAATGTTTTTATATTTGAGAGAAGGATTCTCCGCCAATGGTCGAATCGCTGCGGATCGGCTGCCTCTACGTCGACTCCTGCTCGGGTGAGCAGACAGCCGCGTACGACTGGTGTGGGGATGCGGCCGGGACGGTCGAACGCCGCCCGCTCGCGGACGTCGACCCGGACGCCTACGACGTGCTCTGGTGGCACCGGGACGACGAGTTCGATGCGGATGCACTCCCGCCCGAGGCCGCGCGGATGCTACAGTCGTTTGTCCGGGATGGCGGCGGACTCCTGCTCACGCTCGGCGCGATGGGCGCAGTCGAGTCGCTCGGGTTCGACTCCGTCGCGCCCGACGAGAGCGGCTGGGAGGAGATCTCCGAACCGACCGGACCACTGTGGAAGGCCCTCTACGAGGACCATCCGCTCCACGAGGAGTTCGACACGCTCAGGATCCACACCCGTGGGCCAGGGGTCACTGTCCCCTACACCCGGTACGAATCGGTCACGCCGGCGCGTGGCGACGTGCTGGCGAGTACGGCCCGGGCAGACACCGACGTGGTCTCACAGCTGTCGACTATCGTCTGGCACCCCGGTGACGGGCAGGTCGTCGGCATCGGCTCGGCCGTCTCCTTTCTCCATCCGACCCACGACATCTGTCGACGGAACCGGGAGACCCTCGTAGGCAACGCTCTCCGACAACTCGCCAGCGACGAGCGCTCGCCGCTTCTTGGTCGCCCCAAGGACACCGAGGCGTTCGAACGGATGCGAGGCCACCTCGCCGCCGACTCCCACCGTCCGCGCTATCACGTTACATCGCCGGCCAACTGGCTCAACGACCCGAACGGCCTCATCCACTGGAACGGGCGCTATCACCTCTTCTACCAGTACAACCCCGCTGGCCCGTTCCACGGCACCATCCACTGGGGCCACGCGGTCAGCGACGACCTCGTCCACTGGGAGGACGAACCTGTGGCGCTCGCGCCCTCGCCCGACGGCCCGGACCGGGACGGCTGCTGGTCGGGCTGTGCGGTCGACGACGACGGCACAGCGACGGTGCTGTACACCGGCGGTCGCGGGAAACTCCAGCTGCCGTGTATGGCGACCGCCGACGACGAGGGCCTCCGTACATGGACCAAAGACCCCGAGAACCCGATCATCCAGGAGGTCCCGCGCGAGCCACAGGTCCTCTCGACAGAGGACTGGGACGGGGAGTTCCGCGACCACTGCGTCTGGCGCGAGGACGGTACCTGGTACCAGCTCATCGGGGCCGGCATCGAGGACGGCGGCGGTGCGGCGCTGCTGTACGAGTCCGACGACCTCCGGGACTGGGAGTACCGGGGCCCGATCCTGGCCGGTGACCGGGACACGGCCGGGACCGTCTGGGAGTGTCCCGAACTGCTCGACTTCGGTAACAAGCAGCTCCTGCACATCTCGAACTACGAGGACGTCGTCTATTTCTTGGGTACCTACGAAGACGGCGAGTTCGACGCCGAACGCCGGGACAAACTCGACCACGGCGACTTCTACGCCCCCCAGTCGATGTGGCTCGACGACGGCCGGATCCTCACCTGGGGGTGGCTCCCGGAGGCGCGAGACGTCAGCGCCCAGTGGGATGCCGGCTGGTCGGGGACGATGTCGCTCCCACGGGAGTTGACCCTGGCCGACGACGGCGGGCTCTGTCAGCGGCCGGCGCCCGAACTCCGCGAGTTGCGGGGCGAAAACGTCGGCCACGACGTGCTCCGACTGGACGGCGACCGCCGGTCGCTCGACGTCGACAGCCAGCAGTTCGAACTCCGCGCGACGGTGCGGCTGGACGACGCCGACGCGCTCGAACTGTCGGTCCTGGAGACGCCCGACCGCGAGGAGTACACCCCGATCCGGTATTCCCGAGACAGCGAGGTGACCGTCGACCGCTCGACGGCAAGCCTCGACGAGCGGGCGACCAGCGCCACCCAGCGGATGCGAGTCACGCCGTACGACTCGCCGCTGTCGCTGCGCGTGTTCGTCGACGGCTCCGTCGTCGAGGTGTTCGCTAACGAACGCCACTGCCTGACCAGCCGGGTCTATCCGACCCGTGAGGACGCGACGGGCATCTCACTGCAGGCCGAGGGCGGCCGGGCGACGGTGGCCTCGCTGGACATCTGGGAGCTAGATGGCGTCTGGACCACGCTCGGTTCCGACCGCGTGGCGCCACGGTAGTCAGCTCGTGACGATCTCCACGAGCATCACGCCGAGCACGGCGACGGGTCCGAGTGCCAGAAGCCCGCCAAGCAGCAGGTGTCCGACGACGCTCGTCAGACTCCGGGTCGACACGTCCTCGATCGAGTAGTCGGTCACCAGACCGTCCGCGTCGGTCGTGGGCCGCACCACGAGGCTGTCGCCCCAGTCGGCCTCGGGGTCGCGCTCGACGCGTCCGAACACGACGACGGGGTCTCCCGGTCTGATAGTTCGCTCGCCGTAGTGGCGCCGCTCCTGGCCGACCGTGATCGGCCCGACGTCGACACCCTCGCCGGCATCGAGATCCGGCGTCCGCTCGACGTATCGGCGGACACGGTCCGGGAGTTCCTCGCCGGCATCGACGGTGACCGTCTCGGCGTGCCGGCCGCTGATATCCAGGCAGTCACCCGGTGCGTCGACGAGTACGGCGTCCTCGCCGTCGTCGAGTCGGAAGGGAACCGTCTGCCGGTCCTCGTGGATGGTCTGGTAGCTGCCGTCGCCGAGCGAGGTCCACTCCCGGAGATCGTAGTCTGCAGCCACCGCCGTCGCGCCGGTGAACGCGCCAGCGATGGTCTCACGGTCGGCCACTGTGGTGCCCGACACCGTGACCAGATCGCCCGCCTGAAGGCTGGCGACAGCACGGCGCGGGGCCGCCCGGAACGCTCGCCGACGTCGGAGCGCGTCGAATCCCTGCCGAGCGATGACGACTCCCCCGAAGACGAACGGTAACCCCACGAAGACGAATCCCACCAGGACCACGACGAGAACCATCCTCACCACGACGACCACCGACTCATGCCCACAGGACGTAACCCAGCGCGATAGCTGTTCGCCTCAGAGTCTCGTCGACGTCCCCGAGAAGCCACAGTCGTCACACGCGACCGTCTGGCTGTCCCCGAGCGTGTAGGCGGCGACGTGGCCGCCACACCGCGGACAGTTCTCGCCGGGGGCTGGTTCGCGCGCCTCGGCCAGCACCGCCTCGAAGGCCGGTGCGGCGTCGCTGCTGGCGATCACCTGTGCGTGGACCGCCGACAGCGACGGCTCGACCGCGACGCCCCAGATGAGCACCGCGTCGACCGGGATCGACCGCTGGATGCCGTCGACGGCGTCGACCGCCGACGCGAGCGTCAGGTCAGGCCCGCCGACCAGATTGACCAGGACGGCACCGGGCGACCCCACGTCGGCGTATGGGGCGTCCAGCGCCGCTCGCACCGCCGCCGCGGCGTCGCTCGCGGTGTCCCCGCTATCGGTCCCGGTCCCCGTCCCCACGGCGGCGGTCGGCCCCGCCTGGAGTACGGTCCGGACGTCAGCCAGATCGAGGTTGATGACGCCCGGCCGGATGATCAGATCCGCGAGCGTCGTGACGGTCGCACGGATCCCCCGACGGTGGACGTCCGGCGGCACGACGAGCAGCGCGTCGACCGCGCTCCGGAGCCGTGCGGCCTCCCTCGCGACCGTCGGGTCGAGCGCGGCCGCAGAGGTCGGGGCGGCGACGACCGCCAGCGAGAGCCCTGCGCCGACCGTCAGACGGTCCAGCCACTCGACGGGTGGCGTCGTCCCGTCGGCGAAATCCGTGAGCAGGACCGTCACCGCCGCCATCTGGCCGTCGTCGGTGGGTGGCTCGGACAGTGACGTGATGCCGGGGACCCGCCCCAGTCCCGCCGCCAGCCCCGTGACGCCGCCGTGACCGACGACCACGAGCGAGTGCTGTGGGTCCGGAACGGTGGCGTCGTCTCCGCGCATTGTCGACTCGTACACGGTAGACGCACTGAGACGACAAAAGCTCTGAGGGGGGCAGAGTCGAGCCGGGCTACTGCCCGTAGCCGCCGCGGTCGCTCGCCTGCCCGCGCCGGATGAGTTCACGATCCGTCGGCGGCAGTTCCTCGCCGACCATCGGGATGTGCCAGTGGCCCAGCGTCCCGATGATTCGTGTCCGGTTCCCGTCAACGTCGAGTCGGACGGTCGGGCCGAGCGTGCCGCCGAAGCGGCGCATCTGCTCGGACTCGGGGAGGTGTGCGATCTCGTCTAAGGTGTCGCCGGCGAACTCGTAGTAGTTGAAGAAGCTCTGGACGAGCACCTCCTCGTCGTGGGGGAACGCCATCCACGAATAGGACTGGAACGGGGCGTTCGCGGGGTTGGTCACGACCAGTCCCGACTCGTTCAGCGGGACGTAATCGCCCCGGAGTTCCTCGGCGACGAAGCCATACAGCGCGTCGAAGCCGTCGAGGCCGGGGGCGAAGGTGTGGAGGTGACTGGAGATAAAGAGGTAGTACAGGCCGTCGCGGTAGACGATGTGGGGCCGTTCGAGTTCCTGGTTGACGCCGACGGCGTCCAGCAGCGGGTCTTCGAGTTCCCACTCCAGGGGGTCACCGGACGGCGAGCGGGCGATGCCGACGCTCCCGTTGAACCCCTGGAGTTCTGCGTCGCCGCCGCAGGCGTCGCTCCCCTCGGGGACGGGCGAGTTGGCCTCGAACAGCAGCCACGTCTCGCCGGTCTCGGGATCCTCGAAGAACCACGGGTCACGGAAGGTGTAGATCATCGCGCGGGACTGGTCCTCGCGCTCGTAACGCTCGCCGTCGGGGTGGAGCAGTTCGTGATGTGTCCAGGGACCACGGAGTTCGAAGCCGTCGTCGGTGTGGATCCGACCGCCGCTGGCGCCGACGATGCGCTGGCCGTATGTAAGGTCCTCGGCGCCGTCCTCGCCGGCCGCCGTGTAGAAGAGATAGACCGAGCCGTCGTCGTCGTACAGTGCCGAGCCGGCCCACTGGCGCTGGCCCAGCGCGTTCTCGAAGACCGGGCCGGCGTTGTGCCAGTTCTTGCCGTCGTCGGAGTAGAAACACCGGATGGTCGCGACGTCGTGGCGCTTGCCCGGCAGCAGGTCCGAGGGCGCGGTCAGCGAGAAACAGACCCGGTAGCCGTCGACCTCGGCCAGGGTGCCGTTCCGGTTGCGCAGGAACCAGGTGTCCCAGATATGGACCTCCGGAATCTGGTCGTCCTCGGGCGGGTAGACGATGGGCGCAACAGTGTCGTCGGTGCGTTCGATCTTCGCGGCTTGCTCGCGGCTCCAGCCAGCGCGGGCCCCGTATCCCGGTGCACCCTCGCCGAGCGACTGGTCTGTCATACAACTGTGTGTCTCAACGACCGGGATAACGTTTCTGGATGCCTACTACTGCTGTAGTATGTTCGTTTCTGCGCGATCAGGACTGCTCGTGTGACGATTCCTCTTCGGAGCGCCCGACGCCCTCGGGCGCGCTGATGTCGAGTGGACGGATCCACTCGTACCAGATGAGGACGACGCCGAGACCGTAACCCAGCGCCCAGACGGCGCTGCCGACCAGCGGATAGCCCAGCGAGCTCAGGAACCCGTTGGCCAGGCCGGGGACGATGACGACGGCGGCGATGGTCGCCCCGAGCACCACGCTGTCGTTCATCGACGACTCCTCCTGTAGCGTGTTCGCATAGCCGCCCTAGGGACCAGCGGCGCTTAGGCGTGGCGCTCTCCTGCCGACCGGAATCCATAGCCGTCCCATTTTTATCACAGTATGCCCTACCGCGGATGTCGGGAATGTCTCAGAACCACACTGACCGGTCGTCACAGGAAGACATCGAGTGGTGCTACGACGCCGTCCACCGGGTGTCGCGAACGTTCAGTCTGACGATCGCGGAGTTAGAAGAGCCGATGGCACGCGATATCTGTGTCGGGTACCTCCTCTGTCGTGTCGCGGATACCATCGAGGACGCCGGGCACGTCCCGCCGGGCGTGCAGGCAGAACTCCTCCGGACCTACAGCCGCGTCCTCGACCCGGAGACTGACACGACCATCCGTACCTTCCGGGAGGCCGCAGACGAGTGGATCCCGGAGTCGAAAAACGACGACTGGCGGGTCGTCGACAACGCCGGCCGCGTCGTCGACGTGTTCCGGTCCCTCGAAGGGCGCTCGCCCGAGACGATCCGTGGCCCGGTCCGCGAACTCGTCGACGGGATGGCGATGTTCGTCGACCGCTACGCCGACGCTGGTGGGCTCCGAATCCAGACGCTCGAAGAACTCGAAGAGTACTGCTGGTACGCCGCCGGCACCGTCGGCACACTCGTCACCGGCCTGGTCTCCCACGAGGCCACCGACGAGCAGGTCCAACAGATGGAGGCCAACGCGCGCTCGTTCGCCCTGTTGCTCCAGCTCGTCAACGTCGCCAAGGACGCCGCGACGGACATGGAGGAGGAAAACAACGTCTACCTCCCGCTGGAGCTGCTGCACGAGCAGGGGCTGGACCACAGCGACGTCGGCGACACGGGCCACACGGCCGCGCTCGTCCCGGTCATCGAGGCCGTCACCGAGCGCGCCGAGGGCTACCTCGACGGCGCACAGAACTGGCTCGACGCCATGCCCGAGACGCGGGGCAACCGCCTCTCGGCGTGGGCCATCCCGTTCCTGCTCGCGGTCGGGACCATCCGCGAACTCCGGGACCGCCCGGCCGACGTCATCGAGGAGGGCAACGTCAAGATCACCCGCCAGGAGGTCCACGCGGTCTGTCAGCAGTTCGTCGGCGACGACGACCCCTCGCTGGCCGAACTTCGCTCGAAGATCCGCCAGCAACCGCTCCACGAGTACTGACTCCGACGACCCAGTGTGGACATCCCGTTTTCCGCGCAGACGATTCGTGAGTGAGAGTTGTGTTTTCTTCAGCAGTAGAGAGTTCTGAGAGCCAGAAAGCCCCCGCGTTCTCAGCTCCCGCGGCTCGCTGTCGTCCGAAAGGCGCTGCGCGCCTTTCGTGATCACGAGAGAGCTTTAGTGACTGCCGAAACTTTTGTATTGTCACAGTGGGTTGGG